>JBGQGG010000020.1:0-107284 GCA_041497335.1 Pyrinomonadaceae bacterium
CGTAGTGCCGGCCTGAGCCAGTGATTGCAATTGCTGCATCTGCGATTTACTAAGCTTGATAGCAGCCGCCTGTTGGAACATTCCGGGATTAGATCACAGGCTGCCGCTGTTGTCAATAATTATATGGGACGGGACACTAGCATGAGGAAAACGCTGCTACTCATCGCAATGATGACCGCGACTGTTGCTTTAGGGACCGTAAGCAATGAACCGACCGTAAGCAATGAACCGACTGTCAAACGGCTGGACGGCAGCACGATCGCACCGGCGGAAATCGATGCGACAGTAACGCGATTGATGCGCGCCGCTGAGGCTACGGGTGTAAGCATCGCGATTCTAAATGAAGGGAAGATTACCTATCTGAAGTCCTACGGCGTCGCCGACAAAGAAAAGAGTCTGCCACTCACCGAAGATTCCGTTATGACAACAAACCGATCCGCCTCAGTTATGGACTTGGCTGGGGCCTTTATTGGACACCTTATGGAAGAGCTTTTTTCAAGGAAGGTCATGACGAAGGCTGGCGGAATTACACAGTCTGCTTCGACAAATCGAAGCTCGGAATTGTGATCATGACGAACAGTTCGAACGGAGAAGGTATCTTCAAGGAACTGCTCGAGACCCTGATCAGGAATACCTTCACGCCGATCGAGTGGGAAGGCTATACTCCCTACAGCCAACTACCTCCGCGCAAGCCTTTGAAAGAGCGAAAGGAAGTCGTCGTCGATTCCAAACTGCTGGACAGATATGTAGGCCGTTACGGAGAGCCGCCGAACCTTATCTTAACGATCAGAAGAGAAGGCGATCACCTTTCTATCCAGGAAAACGACGAACCAAAACAGGAGCTGTTTGCCGAGAGCGAGAACAAGTTCTTTTCCAAGCTTACTGACGACGAGTTGAGTTTCCAGGTCGACAACCAGGGCCGCGCAACCGCAATCGTTCTCCACGTCGACGGTAAGGACATATCAATAAAACGGATCGACTAGAATCCGCAGGTAGCTCCTTGATGACTCAGCGGCGTCCATTAGGTCGGTTGCAGACACCTCGTCTTGGGCCTTGCGCCGGATGACGCGGCCTATCGTTGCAGGTGAGCCGCGATTGCATGTCCTTCAAAATGTCTTTATTCTCTCAAGTTGTCGCGACCCGCGCGGCCACCTGAACCTAGACGTTGGGCGGCAGCAATGGCACTCCCAGACATGGTTTGGGTTCATAATCGAAGACGTGCCTGCGTTCCGTCACTCATTAACTACATGGAGACATCTATGACAGACAAGAAAAGTGTACTCGTGGTTGGTCTAGACCCAACACTGATTGATTTCTCACAACCCGGCTACCCGCCGGGCATGAACACAACGAAGGTACTAGCTGGTATCAAGTCCTCTGAAGACGAATTAACTCGTCTCGGGTACGGCGTGCAAACATGTCTAACTGACTTTGGCGAAACTGCTGAGGCAGTTGTTCAAAGCCAACTCAAGCAGAAGCGGTTCGATTGCGTCCTTATCGGGGCAGGTGTAAGAACGAACCCAAGCAACTTCATGCTGTTTGAGAAGTTAATCAACGTGGTGCATGAACACGCACCTCAAGCCAAACTGTGCTTCAATCAGCTACCGAGCGATATAGCCGAAGCGGTAAAGCGTTGGCTCTGAGTACTGGTTCACCAAAGTGTTGCAATTTCGGTCTTAACGGCGAGCGTCATGCCACCCAACCATGGCTGCAGCGAACCCGGCCATCGCGCTCCCGGTTGCATTATAGGCGCGGCATAACACATCGTTGATCGGAGCGCGGGTCGCGTGTTTTTTAACTTGTTGGGTAGGGCGAAGGTTGCCGCTAATCGCCGCACCCTGTCAACTCAATCGTTCGCGCGCTTCGACTAACAATGAGAGGAGGAGATTTCGATGAAAGCTAGAAGGTACGTAATACTTGTGGCTGCCGTTGCATTCGCAGTGGTATTCAGCGCCGCTGCGCAAGCACAAGTCTCGCAGCGTTGTCCTTCCGGCAGCGTTCTATCCGATTCTGCCTATCACGATGCACCTGCGGTCAAAGAATTCCTCGCGCGGCACGGTTATCTCGTTCGCTGCATCACTTCATCAACCATGGAGAGCACGGCGCAACTCTGGGACGTCGCAGGATTTCAGGCGGACCAAGGCACGTTTACAGTTTTCTTCTTGCCACGCGGTGAAGATATCAAGGTATCTGAGACTCCGGCGTCACACGGTTATTACCGGTATACTTTTGTGAGGACAGTTCCCGGTCATCGGCCGCGACGTTACGCTTACAGGTCGGACGGTCGCGAATATTATTTACGTCATGGTGACTGGCTGTTCCTGGTTTGGGATGCGCGCATTGCCAATCAACTCCGCGACATCCTGTAACTCATAATTCGCCGAGGACGTGGAACCGCCCGCGAACAAATGGTGGGACCGGACGTTCGATACTTCGCAGTTAATCTGGAAAACTGGAGGATGTGATCATGAAAACCTTTGGCTTGTCTGTCTGCTTTCTCCTCATTGCAACCGCTTCTGCGTCTGCTCAAAACGCAACGCCGAACTTTGGGCTTCCTGAATTGCACACAATAAAAACTGTTATGCTTGCTCCTTCTTATAGTTGTCGCTCACCCGAAGATTCCCAGAAGGGCTACGCTAACACGGCGCTTTTCTTGTCGGCATATTCCAAACAGCGCAACAGCCCTGACTTGTTATTCAACGGTGCCTGTAAGACGGACGATGATTTTCAGGCTTCGACGGCTGGCGACGACTTTTCTCTGATTGCAGACTTGGGTTCTGAGGTATCCCTCGAGGAAGTTTCCGCCTCACGCGCCTTTAACCTCAAGCGTCTGCATTCTTACGCGGAGTATTCCAAGTTTGTCGACACTATTAAGGTGATCGCTAATCACACGTACGCAGTGCTCCTAAACGAGAGCGACAAGCGGGGCTTATTCATTTTCAAGGTTGTCGACTACGTACCGAACGAACGAGTGGTGTTGCGCTACGCGGTGAAGTCATACGAACTCATGCCGAACGGACAAATCCGTTCTGCGGGCTTCGATTGGGAAAAGACAAACAACTGACGCCGCATCGAACAAATCACCTGAACTCTGACGTTAGCCCGTCCAAACAGCAGTTGTTCCGAGGATTTCAATTTCAATCGAGGAGGATGCCGATGAAGTACATGATCAGCTGGTTCGAACGCCCGCAAGGTTCGCCTGCGGAGTACGAGAATGCCCAGAAGCGGATACTTGAGGTGTTCGGTCAATGGAAGGCGCCCGCCGGATTCAAGATCGAGTTGTTCGTAGTGCGAGTGGGCGAGTGGGGTGGGCACGTGTTAGTGGACTGCGACGATCCGTTGGCCGTTCACAAGTTCTGCTCGACGTACCCAGCTTTCGAATTCCAGGCGCGACCTGTGATTGCCGTCGAAGACGCAGTCCGGGTCGAACTCGAAGCCATCGCCTGGCGCGACGGGCTGAAACGCAGCTGACATCCGAGAAGATCACATCGGACAGGCCGCAATGCGTTCGCGAGCCTGTGTGCCGGCATGCGTATGGTGCTTCTTTAGCACGCCGTGGGTGACGTGGAGCATTGAAGGCGGAGAAAATTCGGGTACGAGAACGTGATAACCACACACTTCGCGTCTGCCTAGCGACGGCCGCGGGCTAAAAAAGAAGATGGCTACTTTTTAGACAGGATATGATTGACGTCCTCTGTAATTTGTTCTACAGGTAGCGTGCGCTTTCTAAATTCCAAGTCTGAAGGTAAATCATGAATCCTTCTATTATCCGCTTGATTGGGATCGTGCTTCTGATCGCCGCCGCAGTGGTAGCTATTCTTAATCTGCATAGGGTGGCTGATTTAAGAATGCCTTGGCTGGCTCCTCTACTTATGATTTGTGGCGTAGTTTTCGTGATATTTGCAAGGCGACGCAAGGGATGAGAGATTCTTTTCTCAATCACGACGCCATCTAACATATTCGTTGGACGCGAGCGGAATCGGCGTGTCTCTTGTCGACAACTTGCGCGTAACGCCGTTGCCTCCCGCCACGTCAACTCAGACGTTGGGCTGCTTACCGTCCCGGCAGTATGATTGCGTTGCCGATGATAAAGGAACATCTGAATCCCACGGACCTGCCGAACTGGAGTGAATCCTTCTCTCAAGTCGTCGTGGTGCGAACGGGGACGACACGGACGATCTACGTGTCGGGTCAAGTGTCTGTGGATGCGGGCAACAACGTCGTCGGGCACGGTGATCTGGGCCGACAGGCCCAGTTCACCCTTGAGAATCTCTCGAAGGCGCTTGCCGCTGCCGGGGCAACGCCGGCCGACGTCGTCCGGTTGGGCATCTACGTCAAAGACTACAAACGGGATCAGGCTGCGGTCATCAGTACGGCGTTGCGCAACATATTCGTCGCCGAGCGGATGCCGACCAGCACCTGGCTCGGTGTTTCTTCGCTCGCGCTCGATGAGATCCTAATCGAGATTGAAGCGACAGCTGTCATAGACGCGGAGTAGCTCATCCGACCACGGCGCAACCCAAGGTCGTTGGACCGAGAGGCGGATAGCGCGTTCTTTAACATGCTGGTTTGATTCGAAGTTATTGCTAATCGGCGCGCCCGATCAACCGCTCTGACGTTCGGCGCTCCTGATCGTTTCGACAAACCGAGAGGCCAGGTGACATATGGCTGCAATTGATCATTTGATACTTAACGTTAATGAGGTCTCATCAAGCGTAGATTTCTACGTCAACGTTTTGGGCTTTGAATTGGAAGGGGAGGACGGACCATTCACGGTGATCAGGGTCAGCGAAGACTTCACTTTACAGTTGGCGCCATGGGGCACTGGCGGAAATGAACATCTTGCGTTCGCTCTGTCTCGCGAAGCCTTTGACGACGCATTCGCACGCGTGAAGGAAAAGGGAATCCCTTTCGGCGACTCGTACCACTCAGTCGGTAATAACTCGGGTCCCGGCGTTGAGTCCGGTGCGAGAGGTCCAGCACCAACTCTTTATATGAATGATCCTAATAATCACCTAATCGAGATTCGCACTTATGATTGACCGGAACGCGCCGAACAATTCGTTGTTCGGGCACCGCTGCGCGGCTGCGCCGCACGACTCGTGCGAAAGCTAAACTACAGCTTTCGCCAATTCGTCGCGGGTGCCGCTCAACTCGCGACGGTTAGCTGGCTGTCTTTGACCTAACTTAACCGCTGGATTTCGAGGTTGTTGCTAATCGCCGCGCCCGGTCAACTGCCACCGTTAGGCTTCTATTCTTGTGCGGTGAGATAACAAAAACATAAATGGAGAATGCGATAACTACACCCGATCAGATAACACCAGAGTGGCTGACAAGTGTGCTTCGTAAAAACGGTTTTCTTAAGCGTGGCAAAGTAATTAACGTAAAGAATATACTAACGAAAACAACGGTTCTGTCGGTTGTTTCTCGCCTTGAAGTTGGTTATTCGGTGGATGTTCCCCCGTCTCCGCCTGCTAAGCTGTTCCTAAAAATGTCCAGACCCGATTTGTCACAAGCAGTTTCTTCCGAACTCAACAGTAAAGAAGTTGAGTTTTACCGTAACATGGCGCGTGAAATGAACGATCCGCCATTCATTTGTTGTTATGATGCTACTTACTCATCCGAATCTGGCAAGTCTCATTTATTGCTGGATGATTTATCTGAAACGCACTTTCAACCAGATTCGCCGCGACCGCCTTCAGAGTCTTATTGTGAATTGGCCATGGAGTGCATGGCACAATTACATGCCCATTGGTGGGAACATCCTGGACTTGGAAAGGAGATTGGAAAACTTTTTGATGAAAGCGAGTTAAGTGTTTTTGTCGGCGAAGTTGAGAAAAATGTCATCAGTTTTATTGATTTCCTGGGAGACAGACTTTCAGTCGAGCGACGTAAAATTTATGACCGATTGCTCTGGTCAAGGTACAAAATTTGGGGGCGTCTTACTGATGCGACTGGCTTGACGGTAACGCACGGAGATGCTCATTGGTGGAATCTTCTTTATCCGCGTGATACGTACAAACATCGAGTTCGTCTCTTTGATTGGCATCTTTGGCACGTTGATGTCGGAGCGCGAGACCTGGCATTTATGGTTGCTCTTGGTGGGTATTCGGAGCGGAGGGCGGCGATGGAGCAGAATCTAATACGGCGCTATCATAATAGCTTAATAGCGCACGGCGTCAGAAACTATACCTGGGCTGATTGCTGGAACGATTATAGATGGTCAGCGATTAGAAATCTGAATATTCCGGTAATCCAATGGTTACAGGGAAAAAGCGCGGAACTGTGGTGGGGCAATTTGGAAAAAGCTATGGTCGCGTATGAGGATTTGGACTGCTTCGAACTGATAAACAACTGATGCTTAATCAATCGAACTATGTGTTTCAATGTCCGAAGCCTAACACGCGCATGCGGCGGAGGCCGCGAACAGAGGTTCGAATGAAATCGAGTGCTCCACGCGGCCCCGCTGATGCGAGGGCGTTAGACGGCTTCGCCTCCCGATGGGAATTCCATGCCAGCAATTGCCTTTGAATCAAACGTACTAGCGATACTGACAGGCTTTGTTTGGCTCATTGTTTTTGCATGGCTCATGAGTATTGTTCTCACGCTGTATGGTCTTTCTCGCCAAAAGCCCTTGTTGCCAACCAATCATTCGCGTATGACGGCGAGCGATGCGCCGCTGGTATCGGTTCTTGTTCCTGCTCGAAATGAACAACATCGTGTCCTGGCAGACTGTATTCGCTCCATTCTTGCTCAAGACTATGGACGGTTTGAGGTCATTGCCGTCAATGACCGCTCGACGGACGAAACGGGAGCGATATTGGAAACACTCGCCAAAAGCGATGAACGCTTGCGGGTCATTGAAGGCGAAGAACCGCCGGCCGGATGGCTTGGCAAACCCTACGCCATGCAGCAAGCGTTCAATCACGCACGCGGCGAGTGGATACTGGCGACGGATGCAGACATGATCTTTGACAAGGCAGCCTTGCGCGCCGCAGTGGATAGTACCCTTGCAGGGAATGGTGATGCCATGACGCTAATCCCGCACTTTGAAGCCGGTTCATTTTGGGAGCGCGTGATGATACCGACCTGGGCGTGGGTACTGCTGATGTTCACTGTGTTTTACCGCATAAGTAACCCGAAGACGCAGGGAGCTGTTGGCATCGGCGGGTTCTTTCTGGTGCGCCGCACTGTGCTTGAGGGCGTCGGCGGTTACGAAGCGTTGAAGGATGAAGTGCTGGAAGACGTGCGGCTTGCGGAGATGGTCAAGCGTTCGGGCGCACGTTTGCTTACCGAGTATGCGCCGAACCTGCTCAGTACACGCATGTATCGAAATTTCGGCGAGATGTGGGAGTGCAGTACCAAGAATTGGTTCTCGGGGATGAAGTTCTCACTGCCCTTTGCGTTGGGGTGCGTCTGCTCGATGTATTTGATGTCTGTCGTGCCACCGCTCATTGCTCTGGTGTCTGCGATTGGGATTGCGGCAGGCGTGAGCGCAGACCTTTGGCTATTGTTCATTCCCGCCGCCTTGTCATGGTTGCTGCAAGTTCTTGTGCTGGCGATGGTCAGCATACGTTCCGAAGTTTCTCCCGCCTATGCGTTGACTGCGCCACTCGGTTTAAGCTTGCTCTACGCGATGTTGTTTGATTCGAGTATCAGAATTACAACCGGGAAAGGCGTGACATGGAAAGGGCGTAGGATTTATGAGAGTAGCGGAGTTCGCCCGCCGCGATTCCGCACCGCCGCGCCTCATGTTTCCAACATTGAAGAGTAAACAGGAAGCAATGTTGAATTGAGAGATCAAAATCACACGCTGTATAACAACTCTGGTCTGAGGAGAATATGTGGTGTCGTAACTCAATCTTAGGCGGATTCCTGGTTCTTGCTCTTACGGTGGTCGTGCAAGCGCAGAACAAGAAGCCCGCAGTCGTTCTACCCGAGAGCGCCGCTCAACAAATCACACAGCCCTGTTCCCGGCCCGGTCCGCCTAAGTTCGATGGTACCTGGAAGCCGACGGACGCTGATGTCCAGGCGATGGAATCTCGTTTGACGCGCATCTCTCGCCTGCGCAGCAAGAGCGGTATCGTGGGTGCCCGCATAGAGCATCCCGACCGCTATTACCGTCAGTATGTTGGTATCATCGTGGGCAAACGCAAAATGATTTACATAAATGCATTGTGTGTCGACGAACCGCCGTCGTTCTGGCGGGAACGCCCCGTCATTGCCTGTGACGGTGGTGGCTGTTTCTGGGGGGTGGTGTACGACATCGTAACCGGAAAGTTTTCGCATCTCGAACTTAACGGCGTCGCTTAGTGCTAATCAGCGCGCTGTCGAACGTATTCATTGCACCGGAGCGCGGAGAGCGCGTTCTTTAACTTGATTGATGGATTCGGGTCATTGCTGATCGCCGCGCTCGGTCAACTCTGACGTTATGTGGCTCTCTCTGCTGAACAGAAGTGATATGGATCAAGCAAGAGAACGTAGGGTTGAAATCATAACTCGGCGACTTCTTCGGAAGAGTATGCCCAGATTTCAAGTATCCCTGATTCTCTCATTGACGGGGCTGGTGGGCTTTCTCACATCATTCTCCCTTTTACATTTGGGCGTTCCCTGGATGTGGCTTCGTTATCCGATAGCCATATTGGTTGCGTATTGCGTGTTCTTGCTGCTGTTAAGTCTGTGGCTGTGGTTGCAGCGGCGTAGCCTGAATGTAGATTCCTCAGTCTTAGACTTCATTCCCTCTGGGGCAACCAGTGACAGAGAAAGCTTGCATTTTGGAGGAGGTGGCGATTTCGGCGGAGGCGGCGCAGGCGGAAGTTGGGGAGAAAGCGTTTCGTCTTCATCGCCAGCATCAAGTGGCAGCTCTGCGTCAAATGGTATCGGTTTTGATCTGGACTTGAAGGAAGGCTGGCTAATTATTATCGCCATTGTCGCGCTGGTTGGAGGTCTTATCGCTTCCTTTTACGTAATCTATATCGCTCCTTCGCTGCTTGCAGAAATCTTAGTTGATGGGGCTTTGGTGGCTGGCTTGTATAAGCGGGTGAAACACATCGAGACAAGACATTGGTTGCGTGCTGCGGTACGTCGAACATTGCTACCGGCTATGTTAGCCGCCATATTCTTTACAATTGCAGGATACGCGCTACAAAAAGCTGTTCCTGATGCGCATTCAATTGGAGAGGTTTGGAATCGGGTAATGCGAAGTTGAGTGGTGACTTACGCGCCGCATAACGAATTCGTTGGGCCGCAGACTGTATTCTGTCGCTAGTCCGAAAACGGGATTATGAGGGATGTCGAGGTCAGGCCATCCGCTATCGAAGGTCTAGGGATCTTCGCAACCAGATCGTTTCCCGCTGGCGAGCGTATCCGCAGAATTAATGTCGTTCGGGAAATCACTCCGGAACACCCACTGCGCGTAGAGCTTGGGGAACGGCAAGATCACTGTGACTACCCGGACGGCAAGGTTGTTCTTCTGGGCTTTCCTGATCGGCACGTGAACCATAGCTGCGACCCGAATGCGTACGTAGTCTACGAGGCGGACGAGTGCTTCTTTGTGGCGCGGCGGAACATCGCCGGTGGCGACGAGATCACCTGCGACTACAATATCAACATCGCCAATGGCACGGCCTGGCCCTGCCGATGCGGAGCAACTCGGTGCCGAGGTGACGTGGCTGGCGACTTTTTTCTTCTGCCAAAGCAGTGGCAACAAGAGTATCGTCCACTGCTGGCGGAGTGGTTCGTACGACAGCACCGAGAACGTATCGAATCACTTGATCGTGAGCCGTGAGTGTCCACCACGGTTTTATCGAGCATTACCTATCGGCAATACTGTATGCGAACGTCAGCCAAGAGTTTCAGGTGTTGCTCGGACTAGTGCTCATCGGCCTGAACGTATTGATCTATTCGTTTGTGCTTATTCGGCGTCGCCGTAGAATTCGAGACGCACGCAGTGCTACAAATGCCGCCTAACAAATCGGTGAACTCTTGGCAGGCTTGCTCCAATCGACCGTGGCGGCCGACTGAGCACGGAGCCAAACGAATGGTAATTACCAACGTGCCGACGCTGCGCAAAGCGCTGGCGGTCAGCATACTGTCGATCTGGACAGCGAGTCTCGTCTGCTTCTACCTGCTGGAATTCCACGACAGGTTACTCTATCGCACCCTGGGCATCTCGCTCGCCCTGCTACTGGTTGGTCTAGCGTATCCCCTCATTGCGGCTGTGCCCCTGTCACAACTGGTCTCACGCAGACCGACGAAGGGCTTTATTGTCGCTTTCCTCATCGCATTTTTTGGCGCAATCACCCTGCTTGCCGTCGTGCTCAGAGCTGTCGGCGGACTGCTCGGCGCGTACGCCGGCGGTTTCGGGGCTATCTGGTTCCTCGGCTCCGCTCTTAATCGCTACCTGAACTCCAACGCGCGTTTCATTATCAACGGCGGACTGCTCGCGTGTTGGACGTTGATAGGTGACTATCTGGGTTACCACGCGCGAGGTCTCGCGGATGATCCTTTCAGGGGTGCAATGCTCTACGCCAGCATCTACGGCCTGTTTCTAGGGTCGGGTCTCGGAACGCTCTTGTGGCATGTGCAGAGAAACGGCGGGCGATGATCAACCGGCCTTTGGTTGTACGTCACGTGTGCTGGCAGCAGAGGCTGCCTAGTGAGGCGATGCACGCGAGCGCCCGAAGTTGACTTCTTATGAATCGCCACGCGCCTCTCAGCTTGAGCGTCTCGCGCGCGCCGCGTTAGCCTGCTATCTTCCTTATCAACGCATTTGAGGGCTTACGGCCGCGGGCTAATACCGATTATCATGAAGATGATGATGACTAAACGCACCGCGGGTTAGCTTATCCGCAGTCGACAAACGCTCGAAATATGTTGTGAGTTAGAATCAGCCTATGAACTGTCCTGTTTGCAAGTCAACCGAACTGGTATCTGCAGAATTAGACGAGAACCTCACTTCGCTGAATTGCTCGGATTGTGGTGGCAACTGGATCCGCGGCGCCGAGTATTGGAAGTGGGTCGAGAACCACGGCTCTGATCTGGCAGAGCGACTGCATAACAACGAGGGCCTGAGCCTGGCAGAACCTGGCCTGCCTATAGACTGTCCGGAATGTCGTTTCCGCATGGTCAAGTTCCTGGTGGGCCGCGGTCTGAGCTTTACCTTGGATCATTGCGAAGGCTGTAAGGGGATCTGGCTCGATCGGAATGAATGGGAGGCACTCAAGAAGCGCAATCTGCATGACGACCTGAACTTGATGTTCACTGCATTCTGGCAAAACGAGGCACAGAGAGAACTCAGAAAGAAACGGATGGAAGAGATTTACATCAGCAGATTTGGCGCGGACGATTATGCGGAGATCAAGCGGATACGCTGGTGGCTTGATACCAAGACGAACCGCGAGGAGTTGCTGGCTTTTTTGATCGATAAGGAGCCATTCGACGCGTAACCAGTGACGATATGTCGGCCATTGGTTCAGTCTTGTCGTGACACGCGCATACTGCCCGTGATCGAAACTGACCCAGTACCACCCTCTTCTGATCATGATCCTGACTGGGAAAGGATCGGGCGTGATTGCGTCAAGCCCATGGATGCCGACGCCTACCAGAGACTGCTTGATAAGCGAGTGCGCGTCGTCCGCGATCAGCCAGGCGGTTAGGAGTTCCGCCTTCAGGCGGCCGATCTGCCAACCACGCCGCCTGAAGGCGGAACTCCGAACTTCATCATGGACATTCATGAAGCTTACACTGATTGGTCGGCGACGTACGATCTTGATCGAAATCTGACTCGCGATCTGGATCAGTTGGTCACTCGGGAAACGCTCTCACATCTTCGCTGTAAATCGATCCTTGAGCTCGGCTGTGGCACTGGAAAAAACACGGCGCTGCTCGCCCAGATAGGAGAGCGCGTTTTTGCCCTCGATTTTTCCGCAGGCATGATCGAAAAGGCCAGAGAGAAACTCTCGTTTGATAATGTGACTCTCAGGGTAGCGGACATTTGGACGCATTCCGAGATTTGATTAGCCGGGTACGGTGAGCGCACCCACGTCACCTAACTTTGGTGGAACACAGCCCGGTGCAGATCGTGTAACTCCTTACCGGGAACACTCATTGAGTCGTCAGTGTCGCTTTCTGGGTCAAAAGGACCGTTTCCGAGAGTGCCAAAGAAGAATGGAGACGACTATGAACAAGACAAGACCAGTACTAACGCTGGCCATGGTATTGGCAGCCGGATTAATCGGCGGCGCTATCATTGGCCGAATGAATTTCGCCGTTCCGACTCAAGCCCAACGAACGGACCCGTCGGCCGCCAGACCGAGAGGTCCCGACCGTTGGGAGTACTGTTCGCTCAGCAAGGCCATGGTCGGCCAGAGCCGGGGCGGCCTATATTGGATCACGTACTTTCGCAGCGGCGGCGCGCAGGTCGTCGAAACGGAGGAGCTGGCCACCGAACGGTATGGACCATCGAAGGCCATCGCGCAGTTGGGCGCGGAAGGTTGGGAGATGGTTGGCGAGGGGCCGCTCGAGATGAGGGCCGGCGGAATCAACGCAATCTACTTCAAGCGACCACGGCAATAGTCGCGCCACTTCAACGCGAACTGTTAGTTTGTGTGCTGTCGCGGAGCCGATGGGCAGTCGCATGGCGGCGCTTTTACAGCTCGCGTCGCCTTCGTCAGATCCTAGTTCGCCTGATAGATGAGTACCCGTTTTCTTTTCGCCTGCCCAAACAGAAAGCCGCCGACCGCACCGATACCCGCTCCGACTATCGCTCCTCCGATCGGATAGATCTCGCCGTCGTCAACCGGCGGTGAATTCTTTGCCAGGCCGATACCCAGGCCGGCGCCGGCCCCGATGCCCGCTCCGATCGCCGCGTACTTTCCCTTTTCAGCTTTCCTCTTTCGTGAATAGATCTGAAAAATTCGGTCCCGGCCGAAGGTCTCGCTTTTGTTATTCCGGGTTAGGCTCAGTTCAGCATCGGTGACGCTGTTTAGTTTCCCGTCCACGCTTCTTCCGTCCTTAAGCTTAACGATAAGTGCATCGCCAGGCGCTAAGGCCTGTACTGAGCCCCAGTCGCTGGAGCCTGCCGGCTGTTGCGCCATGGCCAGCGGCGAGTAGACCAGCGTGATTGTTAATAGCACACCCATGAACATTAGTTTTCTGCTCATCATGCTCTCCTGTCACTGAAGTAATAATCTCGCTGCATGAAATCTCAATGCGGCAAGCCGCAAATCAAGTGCCGGGAAAGAAAGCGTGGAAAGAGTGTGAATCGTGAGTGAGTTTCTCGGCCCGCGCGCAGCAAAAACCGGTGAATATGTACTTCAGGCCGGGACTGTGCCTGTGGTATTTTTACTCCACATGGAGAAGTTTTCTTCACCTCCCTCGTTCTGGTTATCTGATCTGTTACGCGAAGCTTACCTATTTATCCGGCTGGGTTTGGAGAAGGGTGGGCTTGTGTAGATGGCTAAAGCTTCTCATAGATTATCCAAGTCGGAAGGGCGACGCCCTGACGCGACTATGCGCAAATTCTTTGCGAAGGTTGCGCGATTCCGGGCAGCTTCTAAAGTTGTTTTCCATAGCGTGTGGGCGTGGGTGTCACTTCTTGTCATTTCCCCTACGCTCTTGGCTTTTGGGCTGGGAGCTATGAGCGAAGGAAAGTACATACTGGCCCTAGCTTTTTACTTTGTGGCTGTTGGTGTTGTTGCGCTAAAGGCTATCTATGACTGGCGGGCACATGAACTAAAAAAAGAGATTGCGATCATTGTTATCACGTTCTCGTCTGTGGTGTTGTTGGGATTGAGTGGCTGGACGGCTTGGAAGTGGCGCTTTGATGTCGCGGCGGCGAGGGCAGCAAGCGCAAATGCTGATCGAAAACTAGCTGATCGAAAGCTAAAAGAGCAAGCGAATATTATTGTCAGCAAAATTAGAGCAATGAACATTGTCTTTGATACCAGGATGACAGTCATAAGAGATCGATCTGACCGAAAAGAGATCAATAATGAAGAGTTTGGCAGGCTATGGGAAGAAGAATTGCAGCGCGCCGGTGAGGAGTTTGAGCGGGACTTGAAGACCGATGCATTGATAGTTTTGTGGGAACTGCGAAAGCGTGTTCCCGCCGAAACCCGAAAACATATTATTGGGTTAAAAGGAATACCCGACATCGTCTTAACTCCAGATGGTCGTCCTGACGTAGAGCACCAAGCGCCTGTGGATGGGCCGAATGGTGCTCCAGTTAGTTCGATGGGGGTCATGGGAATAAAGTTCGACTTTGCGTTTTCGAGAACTCTGGCGGATGAAATAGAGCAACTCACAAAGTTATTACCAGATGACTAGGCTGCCTTTTCTTTGGTAAGTTCTTTGTACTCAAGATTCGACGACGCGAGAAGTCTTAGCAACGTATCGCGGAACAGGTAAGGGTTGTTTCGGTTGTTGAATCTAAATTCCAATTCGTCAAGGTAACGATCAAGATGCTTCACAGAGATTTGATGATAAGAGCCAACGATGGATCGCTTGAACAGCGACCAGACATTTTCCAAAGTGTTCGTGTGAACAAAGCCGCGCACGTATTCGCCTTCGCTATGATTGGCTGTTGCGTGAATCGACGTGGTGCAGTTTCATCCCTGTCGCTGTGATCACCGTGTGCGAGTCGTTACAGAACCGAGAGCGGTAGCGACCGGATGCCGGCACTCAAGTCCGCGCCCAAAGAGTCCTTCTGCCGACGAAATCGTCTCTCGCACAGTGAATGTAAGCATCCGGTCGCTACCGCTCCCGGTTCTGTAACAAAGCGCTTCGTTGGCACGGCGCGCAGACCAGGTGCCGCGACGAACTCTGGTACAATCAGCCGCAGATGGTCCCGATGCAATGCCCGCAATTCTATGAGCGACTCAGTGCGTAAACCGACTCGAACCGAACCATATGAGCGCGCCTGACATCCTGTTTCGACTCTTCAGACGACGATGGGCCGGACGACCCTTCGCTAGACTTGGTTTCGCTCTCCTTATTTTTTTCGGCGTCGGCCTGGTTGCCGGCTCGAATGCAATCGCCAGCAACGCTACTGGGAACCGCAGAGGACCTGGGTGTTCGTCGTCGGAACTCTTGAGTGGAAACACCGCGAGATGTTCGAGTCTTTTCCCCAAAAGAACCGGCGCGACGCGCAACTGGTTGAGTTCTTTCGACACCAGGGCTTACCGCAACAGCAGATGGTTTATCTCAAGGACACTCTCTACCGCGAACTGGACGGTTAAAGAGATGCTGGTCGCCGGCCTCTCAGGCAAACCATTTGCCGATATCGACAGCGATGGACAGATCCCCCTGAGCGAACTCGCCGAAGATGTAAAATCTGACATGGCGTTCGCTGGGGAACAACTGTCAACATTTGTTACCACCGGCAGCTTCGCACCGGGCGCGGTGCTCGCCCAGGCCGACCAAAGGGAGAGGGAGAAAGAGTCTCCAGGGGGGAGACGAAACAAAACGTGAAGACGGACGAAAACCAAGATTATGATCGAAGCTGGGCTTTGCTCTTTGCGCGACTCGTTCTTGGACTGATCTTCTTTATGGCCGGTGCATGGAAAGTTTTTCATCTGGGCCCGCTGGAGCATGCTCGCAAATATTTTCTGCCGTTCGCCGACACCTTTCTGCCGGTTTGGTCTCTGTGGTTTGTAGGCGTCACTGTTCCTTTCATCGAGTTGATTGGGGGCGCGCTGGTGATTCTGGGTTTGCGCACAAGGGAGGCTCTCGTCTCTCTCGGTTTCGTTTTGGCGATCGTGACATTCGGCCATTTGCTGAAAGAGCCGCTATACGAGTTCCATACTCACGTAATTCCGCGCCTGGCTCTGTTGCTTTTTATTCTGCTGCTGCCGCGTCGCGACGACCGATTCTCAATCGACCATCTTCTGAGGCGAAAAGGAGATAAGAACCAATGAAGTTTTCAAAATCGGCTAAGTTATTGTTGATGTTATTGGCGGCCCTGATCCTGACGCCTCAACAAGTTTGGGCGTGTGCTTGTTGTGCCGAAGACTGGCAGTATCGGATTGGCATGAATAAGCCTCGCAATTACGAGATCGAGCTAATGAAGCGAATGCGCTTTGGTGACACGGCGAACGTGTTCACTGGCGAGGCTGATGTAGCAGATGTCGTGAAGGGACTAACCAATCCCGCGGAAACGTATTCACTAACCGGCTCGCTGGTAGCAAAGGCCTGGAAGCTGGCTTTCCGTGATGAAAACAATCTGGGCGCGCTTAATCTGCTGTTGCCCGTAAGGTATCTGAGTTACGGCGCGGACATCCACGGGCGGATGAGTGGCGGCGGTGGGCCTCTGCTCTATAAAGAATGGCGCTTCGAGGGAGTCGTCAGCGGGTGTGGCATTTTCCGTGCTGGGCTGACGGCTTCCGCCAAATACTTTCTGGTATTCCAGGGACGGGACAACAACTGCGACAACGCCGAAGACTTTACTCATTGGCGCCTGGAGATCGGGTAAGAAAGCCCGTTATGCATTCTATGGAGCACTTGCCAAACCGACTCCATAATCGTGCGAGTAATAAGAACCGGACAGGCATAAGATGAGGTCCTTGCGGCAACTCGTCATCCTCGGCCTTTTTCTTCTCGCCGGGTTCCTCGCGTTCGCAACCATTCTTAACTGTTATTTCCTCTCGGATGATTTTGCTCAAGTCGGCAAAGTCCTGGCCGGAGATCTCTCAGTGGTATGGGGCAAGGCGCACGGCGGCTTCTTCCGACCGCTCTTCATACTCAGTTATCTAATTGACACTAAGATCTGGGGGGCTCGTCCACTCGGCTTTCATCTGACGAACATTATCTTTCATTCACTGAATGCGTTCCTCACCTTCAGGCTCACGCGTGCGTTGACTGAGGACCTAACGCTTGCAACCAGTACAAAGAAAGCAATCGCAATAGGGGCTGGCGCTCTTTTTCTCTTACATCCTTCTCATACTGAAGCAGTGTCATGGATTTCAGGACGCGCTGATCTAATAGCAACATTCTTTTGCCTGGCTTCTCTTTTGTGGTATGTCGCTTACGCGCGCAGCAGGCGTGCTTCACAAATAGCTGTCTCAGTGTCATGTTTCGCCCTGGCGCTGCTGGCAAAGGAATCTGCCATTTGTCTGCCCTTCCTCGTCGTGGTTACGGGACTGTTCATGCGTCAGGCAGGAAAGGACTGGAAGACCCGCGGGCAATTCCTCAAGGTCATCGCGCTTTATGTTTGCATCCTTCTGATCTTTGTCGCAGTTCGGTCGAGCTTCATAGGCTCGCTGATTGGAGGATACGGTGTCGGTCAACATCTGAATTTCTCTCCTCAATGGCTAAGAGATCGTTTGCTCGAAGCCTCGGTGAGATCCGTTTTGCCAACGCTGCCGATCGCATGGTCTCGCTTTCTGTTTAAGCCGCTTCAGTCTCTCGTATTCATGATATTTTCGTTGGCGTGTGCTGGTTTCGTCACCGCGGTAATTGTTTTCAGACGCAGAAGGTATGGCCTCTCTGACCGGAAGGAGCAGAACCGGTTTTTGCTCGTGCTCATAACTCTGTTTCTGTTTTCGCTATTGCCGGCGATCAACTTGCGGCTGAGCTTGTATCAAACCCTGGGTGAGAGATTTCTGTACTTGCCGTCAGTCTTTTCCTGTCTGTTGATAGCTTATCTTTCGGCGATTCTTCTTAGTAACAACAGGCTATGGCTCCTGGCTATGATTTGCATCCTGGGCTTTTACTCTGTGAGGCTGCATCAGACGAATCGTTTATGGCGCCAAGCCGCGGAACTCTCACGCAGCATCAAGGACGAACTGGCTGACTCTGCTACGCGCGATCACGTTGTGATCCTCAACGCTCCCGACAACCTGCGCGGTGTGCCCGTTTTCCACAACGGCCTGCCCGAGGCGCTTGAATACTTTCAAGATCGAAGGCGTATCAACCTCGTGGAGATAGTCGCATTTCAGAATCTTCAGTTGATCGCGGATGAAGTTGAAGTAACTCGTGGTCCTGAGACTCTGACTATCCGCCTGTTGAGTAATAGTGAAGGGTTCGCGCGCATAGACCGATCTGAGTGTTTCGAAACCGAGGGCCTATCCAACACTTCGCTGGAGTTGCGCGCCAAACCCTGCTCCGTTGATGCCGACCTGTTTTTCTTCAATAAGGGAAGAATGACTAAGTTCTGAGACAGCAAATGTCGAGATCACTGGTAGTCGTCACTCGAAATGCCCGCTACGCAGGCACCCTAAGAGATGATTCACAGTTTGCAGCAGTGCCCGCGCGTTTCGCTCGATCCGTTCAACGGCATCGCGTTGCGTCGCTGATAGGCTTGTCCGACGGTCACGCTCGAGCAGTTGGCACAGTCCGATCATTACGTTTAGCGGCGTATGCAACTCGTGACTCATTCCTTTCACAAAGTCGGAGGCAGCACGATCCCCGCTGAGCACGCCTTCATCAATATGCGCCGGCTTCGGTGGGATGTTAATGGCGGACTTCACCTTTCATTGATTCCCGCGCGCGCGACTCTTCAGGGTCGCACCTACGCGAGCCTTCTCCCTTCTCCAGGCGCAGACTGATCAATTCTCGTGCCTGTTGAGGAACACTCGGACTTGTTGCGACTTTGCCTCGCGAATTCGCCGGCAATGTTTCATGGAACTTCTGACTGCTACACAATCGGGCTCTGGCGCAGGCGATTCCAGTACATAAAGGGACCATCCGTTCCTGGTCGACCTCAGGATTCATGCGCCGGCGAGGATACCCGGCTATCATGGAGCAGGCACTTCAGCAATGCGTTGAGGTGATCGAAATCGATGGGTTTGGTTACGTATTCGTTGCACCCCGCCTCCAGCGCCTCAGTTCGAGACTCGGAGGAATCGTGCGCAGAAACCGCCACGATGGGTACTTTGCCCACACCCTTGTGCTGGCGAATCTTTCGCGTGGCCGCCAGCCCGTCAAGTTTCGGCAAGCTCAAATCCATGAGAATCAGGGCCGGCCGTTTCTGTAAGGCCAGTTCGACGGCTTGTTCGCCATCGCTTGCCTCGAGGACACGGTATCCGGCCATTTCGAACAGTCGGCGCATCATGAAACGACTGTCCTCAAAATCCTCAACCACCAGAAGCAACTCTTTCTTTCGGCTCATCAATGACCCCGTGTTTGGAAATCGTCTCTCAGGATCGGCTTCCTCCCAGGCAAAAATAGACTTGAGGGCGCATCACTAGCATACGCCCCGGCCTTTTTGTTATCATGTCGCACGGAAACGCGACACAAGAAAGTGGGGTAATTGAGTCTAATTCGTACACTTCTCACCCTGGAATCCCCCCACTCATATTCGCGATGAAACCTGCATTAGCCAAGGCCACGGAGACAAATGCCCTTGAAGAGCTGGGCCGGGCGACCCTGCAAATCGTTCACGATCTGAAAAACCAGCTAAATGGACTCAAATTGTACGCCACATTCCTGCGCAAACGATTGGAACGGGAGGAGCGTACGGCTGAAGAGCGCGAAACGCTCGTAAAACTAATTGCCGGCCTGGACCGGGCAAACAGGGACATGACGGCCCTGGTTCGCTACTCCCAACCATTGCAGTTGCGCCGCCGGCCGCATGCTGATCTGCGAAACGTTATCTCGGGCGCGATCAGACAGGTGGCAGCCCGGCTAGGCACAGATTTCTCGCTGGCCTGCGACATTGAGTGTGGGCCACTTTTCGGCGAGTTCGATCCCGTGCCGCTGTCGGAAGCCCTGAAAACATTAACTGATGAAGCTGTTAATAGTGTTTCGTCCGGCGATGCCGGTAAAGTTTCGCTGCGCGTGACTCGACAAGGAAATGCAGAATCATCAGAAGCTCTGATTGAATGGCGCGGAGTTAAGTTGAACCTCCGCAATCATCCATTTCGTCCGTCCGAAAGTTACGGCACGGTGCATACGGCGCAGGCTGCCAGGATCATTGAAGCTCACGGAGGTCGATTCCAATGTGACGTCAATTCGATTCGCGCGTGGCTACCCTTGTCTGAATGAATTGATTAATCCTAGAAACCGGTTCATTTGTTAATCGGAATGACCAGGACGAAAACTAAAGACATTCGCGTGCTGGTGGTCGATGACGAGCCGATGATGAGCGACTCGTTGCGGCAGCATCTAACCGAAGAAGGTTACGCAGTCGACACTGCAGCCAGCGGCGCAGAAGCCATCGACCTGTTTGATGGCGCCGCGCATCACCTGGCGATTTGCGATCTACAGCTACCTGACATGGATGGTCTGACGTTGCTCCGTCACATCAAAGACGCCAGGCCCACCACAGAAGTCATCGTGGTCACGGGTTACGGCTCAGTCCAGACGGCGGTCGAAGCAACGAAAGCAGGCGCTTTCTATTTCGTCGAAAAGCCTTTTGATTTTGAAGAGCTGCTGCCGCTGATCGAAAAGGCGCTCGAGCGGCGCGAGTTGATGGCGGAGACGGAAAGCATGCGCCGCCAGCTTTCTACCCGGTCCGAATATTTCAACATCATTGGTTCGGCCAAGCCGATGCAGGAAATCTACGAGACAATCGAGTCAGTGGCCAAATCCGATGCCAACGTTCTGATCGTCGGCGAATCGGGAACCGGCAAGGAACTCATCGCCAACGCGATTCATTACAATTCCTTGCGCGCCAAGAAACCTTTCATCAAGGTGAATTGCGCCGCCCTGCCAAAAGAACTCATTGAGTCGGAATTGTTCGGGCACGCGAAGGGCGCCTTCACCGGCGCGCACGCCGACAAGGAAGGGTTGGTGCAACATGCCGCAGGCGGCTCGTTGATGCTGGACGAAATCGCGGAACTGCCCGTCGAGTTGCAGCCAAAACTACTGCGCGTGCTGCAGGAAAGAACCTGCCGGAAGATCGGCTCGCAAAAGAGTTATCCGGTCGACTTTCGCCTGATAACATCAACCAATCGCCTGCCGGCGGACGCCATCCGCGATGGTGCGCTGCGTGACGATCTCTTCTATCGCATTTCCACGATCACCATTCATGTGCCCCCCCTGCGCGAGCGGATGGAGGACATTCAACTGCTCACCGATCACTTCCTCAAGTTGTATGCGGAAAAATACGAGCGATCCATCGCCGGCGTCTCACAGTCGGCTTATCAAAGACTGTTTGGTCATCCGTGGCCCGGCAACGTGCGCGAGCTGCAAAACGTAATCGAGCGCGCCGTGTTGCTGGCGAAAGGCGAGCGCATCGAACCGGTCGATCTGCCTTTTGACAACGGGGGCGCGCCCAGCCACGCGTCCGCGACGCTGTCCTGGGACGTGCCGCCGAACATGACGCTCGAGGATATCGAGAAGTTTGTAATCGAGCGTACCTTGCAGCGTACCGGCGGGAATAAACAAAAGGCCGCCAATCTGCTCGGCATTTATCGTCCGCGGCTTTATAGTAAGATCAAGAAATACAAAATCAGCAGCGAGACTATGAGTCACAACTAAGCCATTAGACAAAGGGGTTCCCGATAGTGCCTGCTAACCCGCAAGACCGCCGACAGTCTCCCAGACTCAATGCAACCCTGGACGCGCGTCTGGAGTTCAGCGTCCTCTTGCGTGATGCCGAACCGAGCGCGGGCGGCGTGCAGCATCTGCGGGCGTGTGCCGGCCACACGGTTAACATCAGTGCGCATGGTCTTGCCGTCGTACTCCACGCTCAGAATATCGACGAGCAATATCTGTTGGGCGCGGAAGGTTCTATGGCCATTGAGCTGGACTTGCCGAACGGCTTGTCGATCGAGATTTCTGCGACGCCCGTGCGCTACCAGAAGCAGGAAGAAGGCTATTTGATCGGCGCGCGTATCAGCGAAATGAGCGAGCGAAATCGGGGGTTGTTCGAAGAGTACCTGCGCGAAATAGGCGACTAAAAGCAGCCACAGATTGACACAGATATCCACGGATAAAGAGTGGGAGTTTCGGTTTTAGTTCTCATCTGTGCGATCCGCGTCCATCTGTGGCTAATGTTTCGACACGGAGTCTCAGTCGACCTGATAAGTCGCCACGCTCGTCGGCGTCTCAAAGCATCGCACCTTGTAGATCTTTACGCGCTCGTCGTCAATCCTGGCTGCAAGTCTTTCCAGGACAAACCGCGCTACGTTCTCGGCGGAAGGATTCTGCTCTTCAACAAAGGGTTCCAATTCATTCAAATTCTTGTGATCGAGATAAGTGACCAGATCATCCGCCGCTTCTTTTAGCTCCACGAAGTCCACCAACAATCCGATATTGTTCAGCTCGCTACCGCGCGCGTAGATCTCAATCTTGTAATTGTGGCCGTGCAGGTTTTCACACTTCCCCTTATAGCCGCGCAGTTGATGCGCGCTGGAGAAGTTGCGTTCGATCATGACTTCAAATTGTCCGGGCATAACTAAGTCTAAAGTCTAAAGTCCAATGTCCAAAGTCGCAAGCGACCGTCATGACGCCATCGTGACTTTGGACATTGGACGTTGGACATTCGACGAGTCGTCAAACACCCGCGCCAGTTCGTCAATCTCAGAAGTAATCCGACACGGCGGCAAGCTCTGCAAGAAAGTCTGTCCGTACATCTTTGTCCGCAGGCGCGGATCGAGCACGGCCAGCACACCGCGATCAGTCGTGCTGCGAATCAATCTTCCCAGACCCTGCTTCAGACTAATAATCGCTTGGGGCACGCTGTATTCATAGAAGCTCGAGCCGCCCTGCTCTTCAATGTAACGCTGACGCGCAGCCACCACCGGATCGCTGGGAACAGCAAACGGAAGCTTGTCGATGATCACGCATGACAACTGTTCGCCGCGTACGTCGACGCCCTGCCAGAAGCTCGCGGTGGCAAACAAGACGGCGTTCGGCGTGCTGCGAAACTTCTTGAGCAAGGCGCCCTTCGAGGCGCTGCCCTGCACAAAGCATGGATAATCGATTTGTAGCGTGACCCGTTCGAACAGCTCATTCATTCCTGAGAGACTGGTGGAAAGCACGAACGCACGGCCTTCAGTCGCGTTAACTATCTTGATGACCTCATCGGCCGCGGCGCTGGCCCATTGCGGTGAACGCGGATCGGGCATTTGCGGTGGCAGATACAGGACGGCCTGGTGCTCGAAATCGAAGATCGATTCGGCAATCATCTCTTCAGCTTGATCAAGTCCCAGCCGCTCACGAATAAAATTGAAATTGCCGGCGCTCGAAAGCGTCGCAGAAGTGAGGATCACAGTCGGCACTTTCTCGAAGAGCTTGTCCTGAAGCAGCCCCGAAACGTCGATTGGGGAAGCACGGAGAAAAACTCCGCGACCGCGCCGCTCGAGCCAATAGACGAATTTCTTGTCCTCAGCTTTGATAATAAAGTTGAGATCGAAACGAAGTTGCCGAGTCCGTCGCACGATGCTTTCCGCATCCGCCGGCCCATCTTTCAAAACATCCAGCGTCGTCTCGAGGCGATTCAGCGCGGCATCGAGCGCGTGATAGACATCAGTGTGGCGCAAGTTGTTAACTTGCGCGTCATCATTGATCTCCATCGGACGCAGGTTAGCAACTTGCGCTACCTGCGGTGCCAACGCGAACCTTCCTTCCAACCCTCGCCCCTCGCGAAACGAAATCCAAAACGCGTCGGCGAATCTCTGAATGCGCGCGCTGATACGGGTCAGTTCCCTCTCTGTCTCGCGATCTTCGAGCTTCAACATGCCTACATCCCGCAGGAGATCGTCCATCTGATAAGTGGAGACCTGCGAGCCGAAGTATTCCGACGCCACATCCTCAATCTGGTGCGCCTCGTCCAGAATCACCGCCGCATAATCAGGCAGCACGGAACCATAAGCCCCATTTCGCAACGCCAGATCGGCGAAAAACAAATGATGATTCACGACGATGATGTCGGCATCGATGGCCCGCTGGCGCATGCGTGTGATGAAGCAAGGATCGAAATCGGCACACTGCTGACCCAGACACGTATCCGAACGCGCATCGATGTGCCGCCAGAACGGAAGATTCTCGGGAAGATTCGACAACTCCGCGCGATCGCCGGTGCTGGTTTGCGTAACCCAGCGAAAGACTTCATCAAAGTGATCGATCTCGTCGAGGCCTTCGAGCACGGGCATGCTATCGGCGCGCCTGATGCGATGCAAACACGCATAGTTGTTGCGGCCTTTCATGACCGCGGCGCGAAACTTCGCCGGCAAAATCTCCTGAAGAAACGGAATGTCTTTGTCCATCAACTGCTCTTGCAGGTTCTTGGTTCCGGTCGAGATGACGACGCGGGCGCCGCTGCCGCAGGCTGCGGCGATCGCCGGCACCAGATACGCGAGCGTCTTGCCGGTGCCGGTGCCGGCTTCGACGATCAGGTGACGCCGCTGTTCGAAGGCACGCACCACCGCTTCAGCCATTTGGATCTGGCCGGGCCGATGCTCGTACTCGGGGTGGGCTTTACTGATTAGGCCGTCGAGGCCGAAGATGTCTTGCATGACATTTTTTCCGTCTGCTCGGAGGTCTCTCTAATCCTGCTTCACTGAGCCGTACAGTGAAAGAAGGTCCCTCGCTACCTGAGCGCGGGTTTTGTCGCGCAAGCCCTCAGCGTCCGATTCAATGCTTTCAAGTATTTGGACCGACATACCCACCGCATTTATTCTTTCCAGAATATTGACGTAATCCTTGGCTTGCTCCATTGTCGAACGATAAATCAACAAGAAGGTCGCAGCGATGAACTCTACAATAACACCCGAGAGGGTCACCACAATTGAGGGTTTGAAATTGTCTGGCGATTGATAGACTTTAACAACCCCAAAGCCGACGATGACGAATCCAACGAACATAACAGTCAGAGTCAGCACAAATATCCAACCAATCTGTCGCAGATTGCGATTCAAAATAACTCTCGAGCTTGATTATTGCCAACTCCCAAGCGGCTTGTGGCTCATCGGGATGTTCTCGTACTCGCTCTGCGACTTTTTCGACCGCTGTTTCGCGGGCCGTTTCTTCTATCACGGCTTGATAGGCAGCAATGCCCAGCACAAGTATCCCGCCAATAACGCCGAGGGCAGCGGCGATTATTTGCAATCGCAATCTAAAAGCAGGAATCATCTGGGCTACGGTTGCAGCGATGATCGCTAGCGTTATCGATACAGCCGCAATTGCGAAAAGCAATCTCAAACGACGCCCTCCTCGCACAAATGCTTTCAACAGACTACTTGCGATTGGAACGAGGATATCCACGGGGGTGATTGCTGACATGAATTGATCTCCTCTGCCTTGACGACCGTTGGCCGCAAGCAGCTAATCAACACGCGGCTTAGGATCCGCCGCGTAGCGGCGCCTGACTTTAGGCCGGCCTTTCAAGGCCGGCTCTGGTGACGACAATCGGTTTGCGTCGCGTAGCGACGCTTGAATCATCCCCACAAGTAACGCTCATCGTAGTCGACATCGTGTTTCTTCAACAACTCCAAATACTCTTCCTGAAAGGTTTTCTTGCGGTGATGTTCGCGCTGATTCTGGATGTATGCAATCACATCTGGGATTTGGGACTTACTTACCGTGAATCCACCATAGCCCTCCTGCCATTCGAAGCGACGCAGCTTGGGGAACTCTTCATGAATCCATTTTGACGATTCGCCTTTCAGATATTGTGCGATTTCACTCGGACAAAGCGTGGGCGGAGCCATCACGAGAGCATGAACGTGATCTTCGACTCCTCCAACTTGGAGTCCAGTCATCTTGTGATGTCGGGCGATGCCGCCGATGTAAGCCCAAACGCGAGTTTCAATTTCTGAGACAATCCAAGGCTCCCGATTCTTCGTGCTGAAGGTGAAATGGTAATGCAAAGATGTGTACGTATTGGCCATGGGAGTTTCCTTTCTGTTTATCAGTCGTCGCTACGCGACGAGCGGATTCATTTTGACCTGCCCCCGGCCTTTGAAAGGCCGGGCTAAACTCATTGGTCGCTACGCGACCGATCAATGGGCTTTCCACGATTAACTGGTCGTGGCTGACGATTTCCTGCTCGGCTTTGTTGGATTAGCGCGCCTATGTGCGGCAATCTCGGCCATGAATGCTTTTCCAAACTCTGCCAGCTTCCGCTCGCCAACGCCGCTGATGCGGGCGAACTCTTCTTCATTCGCCGGATAGTATCGCGCCATCTGACGCAATGAAACGTCGGAAAAGATTATGTACGCGGGAACACTACGCTCATCCGCGAGCTTCTTGCGCAGCCGCCGCAACCGGTCAAATAGCGTCTCGTCGCATTCGATATATCCGATAGGTTGACCGCGCGCGCGGTAACTCTGGGCGCGATGTTTCTCAGCCCGAAGCTTTTTGGGCTTGAGGATCGACTTGGCCAGATGGATCGTTTGGCGTTGTTTGAGAGCGCGCCAGCCTTGATCGGTGACTTGCAGGACATTGAATCTCTCGGCCAACTGGCTCAGGTAACCGAGGCGCACCAACTCTCTGCCAATCAGCTTCCACTCCGCCTGGCTGTGCTCCTTGCCAATGCCGTAAGTAGAAATGCTTTGGTGCTCCCACTTACTTATCTTCTCGGTTTCGGCGCCAGTTAGCACCTCGGCAATTTGATTGATGCCGAATTCGAATCCGCTCTTTTCCCGCACGCGAAAAACACAAGACAGAAACTTCTGCGCTTCGACAGTGCCGTCGAAAGTTTCGCGCGGCGTCAGGCAATTGTCGCAACCGCCGCAATTCGGTGCGCGAAACTTCTCGCCAAAGTAACCCAGTAAGCCTACGCGCCGGCATTCAGCGCTCTCGGCAAACTGAACCATTCGCCGCAGTTGCAGCCGGGCAATCTTTCGTTCCTGTTCGTCGGATACCTCATCGATGAACTTCGAATATTTGACGGCATCACCGGCGCTGAAAAGCAGCAGGCACTCGCTCGGTAAGCCGTCGCGGCCCGCGCGGCCAGTCTCCTGATAGTAACCTTCGACGTTCTTCGGCAAGTCGTAGTGAACGACGAAGCGAACGTTCGGTTTGTTGATGCCCATGCCAAAAGCGATGGTCGCGCACACCACCCGCACTTCGTCGCGCAGGAAAAGCTCCTGGTTTGTCGTGCGCGTTTTCGCGTCGAGTCCCGCATGATACGGTGCAGCCCTGACTCCATCCGTACTCAGGCGTTCTGCCAGCCCCTCCGCGCTCTTACGGCTTTGGCAATAAACGATGCCGCTATCGTCCCCGCGCGCGCGTACGAACTCAGACAATTGACCGTAAGCGTTTTGCTTCGGCAGCACGCGGTACATCAAGTTAGGCCGATTGAAGCTGGCCACGTAACGACTCGGCTCGCGCAGACGAAGTTGTTTCACTATGTCGCCGCGAACACGCTCTGTCGCCGTAGCCGTAAGCGCCATTATCGGCACGTCCGGAAAATGCTGGCGCAGTTCGGCGAGTTGGCGGTACTCAGGGCGAAAGTCGTGACCCCATTCGCTGATGCAATGGGCTTCGTCGATCGCGAGCAGGTTGACTCTCCAGCGTTTCAAATCCGCCAGGAAACCAGAGAGCATCATCCGCTCAGGCGCGACGTACAACAAACGATATTCGCCTGCATGCAGACCGCGCAAACGCGCCCGCGATTCGTCCGACTTGAGCGAGGAATTCAGAAACGTCGCCGGCACTCCGCTGGCGTTTAGCGCGTCAACCTGGTCCTTCATCAGAGAAATCAGCGGCGACACCACAACCGTCAAACCTGCCCGCGCCAGCGACGGCAATTGAAAGCAGAGCGACTTGCCGCCGCCAGTAGGCAAGAGCGCAAAGACATCACGGCCGGCCAGCGCATCGCGAATGATCTCTTCCTGCAAAGGCCGGAACGAGCTGAAGCCGAAAGTTTGTTTGAGTAGTGAGAGCAGCGATGTTGGGTCAGGGTTCATGAAACCAGAGGAGTCATCGATCACGATCCCGCTAGAGCATACATGCAGGTTCGGCAGGAGAAAAGGGCAGCCTACGGTCCGTCGCTGCTTGGATGAAACCATTAGTTCGTCTAGAATCAAGATTGCGGAAACAGACAGACTTGGCTCCCTGGTATGCAAAAACGCAAACTGCTAGAGCGCCTCAAGAACAATCCGAAAGGAGCCACCTTTGCCGACATTCGAACCTTTGCTGTTACAGGAGGGCTTCCATCTTGATCGGGTTACGGGCAGCCATCACATCTTCAAAAGGCCGGGGATCACCTTCGCGATTCCAGTCAACCACAATCGTGTAAAGTCCGTGTACGTCAAGCGAGTGATCGAGGAAACGAAAGGAAAATAGTAATGAGCGCCGACCTGAAATACCCGATTGTGATCTACCCAGCCGAAGAAGGGGGTTATGTAGCCGAGGTGCCGGCCTTGAAGGGTTGTTTAGCCCTGGGCGACACTCTGCTTGAATGTCTGGAAGAACTCAAAGAAGTCCAGACTCTTTGGCTTGAAAGTGCAAAGCGTCATAAAGAGAAAGTGCCCAGCGCTGCCCAAGTTGCCGCAAAGCTGCGAAAAATGGTCGCGTGACTCAAGCGTTCTGTAATTCTTCCAGTAGCTGCCTCGGGAGATCTTCCAGTTTGTTTCGATCGACTGCCCTTCAATTAAGTCTGCCTCTTTGTCAGCTTGATCACAACCTCGACGCAGTGTTCCTCTTCGTTGGTACGAAAGTCTGCATCCCTGTCCTTGTCGATTGGATCGAATAGACCACTTTCATTCAACTTGGTAATGCTCTCTTCGAACAATCGTTGATTGTAGATATCGCCTACGCGAATAACCAACAGCCGCCGCAACTCTCTATCGGAGATTTCAGTATTGCCCTTGAAGCTGACCTTTGAGAGCCGATACCGCGGTCCTTCGTCGATCGTCAGCTCGATGTCTACAACGCCCTCTGATTTATCAGGTGTTAGGTTGAACTTCGGCGTAATCTCCGCCGTGTACTGAATGTAGCCGTTTTCGCCGTAGACCTGCTTCATTGTTTCGTACAGCCAGCGTGATAACAGCTCTCCGTTGACGATCTCGCCCTTGTGCAGAGGAGACATCGCCAGAATCTGATCCGGAGACAGGAACAGTGAGCCTTCGATCTTAACCTCGCCAAGCCGATAAAGAACGCGTTCATCAACCTGCAAAGTAACAATCAAGCCGGCTTCGGTCTCCGCGACCTTTTGATCGTGAAAGCGAGCCTGCAAATATCCCTGGCCGCGAGCAAAGTTGTCCAGCCTGTGGATGCAATATTCGAACACCTCTGAATCATAGAAGTCCCGTTCGAAACGCACCATGCATTGTCTCGCCTGTTCAGCTAACTGCTGCGATGGGAAGATTCTGTTTCCTTCAAACCGGAACTCTGCAATGCGCGGCCGTACCCCCTCGTTGACGACGAAGATGATGGCCCTGGCATCGTCGTTCATTTGTTCGGTGCGTGCGGCAACGATCGCGTGCAAGTAACCGCGCGCTACCAGGAATTGTTTGATTGCGTTCGAAGCCTGGTCGACGAGCTCCAAATTCGGATCTCTGGGAAGACGAATTTGATGTTCACGAAGATGCTTGAGGAGATCCAACTCGCTCACGTTGACCAGGCCCTCAAACTTTATCGTAACTTTGTTCTCATTCTCGGGAGATTGGTTTTCGCCGGCAGGCCCACAATTTGCCCGCTCGACGGCTGGCGGAGTGACGCTATTTTCTTTCGGCGTCGAATCATCCGGCTTTGGCTGGCGCTGCTTCAGGGTGGGTTTGCTCGGTACGCCCTGTTCCTGACATGGCGCCACGACTAATGCCCGATCTGTTTGGGCTGTTACCGCACTGCCAAGCACCAGGATTGCCAAGACCGTGATGATAACCACGACCGGCCTGGATAGTGATCGATTCATCCCTGCCACCTCCGAGAAAGAGAGACTAGCCGCGTTAACACTAATCCAATAAATATAGCTTACGCGTCGCGTCAAGCTGGATTTTCCTTACGGTTTCGCAGTTCCCGTGGCTGTCCGCTTCAACCTCTTTGCATACAACGGAAACTTCGCGGTCAATTCAGCCACGCCGCGCTTCACATTGCTGCGCACTTCTTCCGATTCGGGTTCGTGAACGACTTGCGCGATTAGCCGGCCAATCTCCCGCATCTCAGGTTCTGTCATGCCGCGCGTGGTCACTGCGGGTGTGCCGATGCGCAAGCCCGATGCGACAAATGGCTTGTTTTGATCGAAGGGAATGGTGTTCTTGTTGACGGTGATGTTGGCGGCTTCGAGCGCCTTCTCAGCGACTTTGCCGGTGATTCCCTTCCCGTCCATCCAGACGTCAACCAACATCAGGTGATTGTCCGTGCCGCCGGAAACGATGCGCAAGCCCTGCTCCTGCAACTCTGAACAAAGCGCTTTGGCATTCGCCAGGATCTGACGCTGATATTCTTTGAAGTCGTCGCGCAAAGCTTCGCCAAACGCTACGGCTTTCGCAGCGATGATGTGCACCAGCGGTCCACCCTGAACACCGGGAAACACACGCCGATCGATCTCTTTCGCGTGTTCTTCCTTGCACAGAATCAAACCGCCGCGCGGTCCGCGCAGGGTCTTGTGCGTCGTAGATGTCACATAATCAGCGACCGGAACCGGCGAAGGATGCAAACCTGCAACGATCGGTCCAGCGATATGAGCAATGTCCGCGAACATACGCGCGCCGACGCCCTTCGCGATCTGACTGATGCGTTCGAAATCGATTATCCGTGGATAGGCGGAAGCCCCACAGACGAGCAGTTTTGGCTTGTGCTCTTCGGCGATGCGCTGCAGCTCGTCATAGTCAATCGTTTCGGTATCACGCGAAACACCGTAATCAAAAACCTTGTAGCTAAGGCCGGAAAAATTCAGCGGATGTCCGTGCGTAAGATGGCCGCCGTGCGAGAGATTCATTCCCAGAATCACGTCACCGTATTGAATCGCCGCAAGATATACGGACATGTTCGCCTGGGCCCCGCTGTGAGGCTGCACGTTCGCGTGGTCGGCGCCAAACAATTCCTTCGCGCGATCGATCGCAGTTTGCTCGACCACGTCGGTCCACTCGCAACCGCCATAGTAGCGCTTGCCCGGATAGCCTTCGGCGTACTTGTTGGTGAAGACGGAGCCCGCGGCCTCGAGCACGGCTTCACTGACGAAATTTTCGCTGGCGATTAGTTCGAGGCCGTTCGCCTGACGCGCGACTTCGTTGTCGATGGCGTTGGCGATCCGGGGATCGACCTCAGCCAGTGCTGCGTTCAGAGGGTTTGTCATTCAGCTCTCCCATTAAATCAGCGAAAAAAAGGTAAGAATCATTTTCCATTTGCCATTTTTCATTGGGCATTCAGAGAGAGCGCTCAACAAGTTGGAAAACTATCGGTGCTCGCATGAAATGGCAGATGAAAAATGTCAAATGACAAATGGAAAATCCGCGGCTTCGCTTCTGCATCTAGGCTATCCCTTAGCATGGTGCGCGAGCTCTTCCTGCTCGATCTCTCGAATCTTCTCCACCCGTTGCGTGTGACGGCCGCCGGCGAACTTAGCGGCAAACCAGGCGCGTACGATCTTGGGAAGCTCCTCCGCCGGCGTGACTCGCGCTCCGAGCGACAGCACATTCGCGTCGTTGTGCTCACGCGCCAGCCGCGCGGTTTCTTCATTCCACGCAACGGCGGCGCGCACGCCCGGGACCTTGTTGGCGGCGATTGCCATGCCGGTGCCTGAGCCGCAAACCAACAGTCCCTGATCGACGTTTCCCTGCGCAACCTCCTCACCAACCTTGCGAGCATAGTCGGGATAATCAACCGAATCCTCTGAGACCGTGCCCAAATCTTCGTACTGAATCCCGAGCTCGTTCAGCAGCGGTTTCAGACGTTCCTTCTCTTCGTAACCCGCGTGATCGCTGGCGATTGCTATTTTCATTGTGTCGAACCTGTGTATGAAAGTTTGTGGGGCGATGGTACATCACGCCTTGCGATAGCTGCAACGAAGGCATAGCGGCGTTTAGAGTACCGACTAATGTTTGGAGTTCCGACTTTAGTCGGGCCTTTTGAAAAGATTCCGACTAAAGTCGGTACTCCAAACTTCGGCCCGTTTGCGTTCACTGCTTTGCTAAGCGAAAATGCTTCCCTATGCGCTGGTCACAGTATTTCATTCCGACACTTCGCGAAGACCCGGCCGACGCCGAGGTCGTATCGCACAAGCTTTTGCTGCGCGCGGGAATCGTGCGCCAACTTTCTGCCGGTATCTATTCTTACCTGCCGCTGGGTCAACGTATTGCCCTGAAAGTCATGCAGATCCTGCGCGAAGAAATGAACCGGGTCGGCGGGCAGGAATTCTATCTGCCGGCGTTGCATCCAGCCGAACTCTGGCAGGAATCGGGGCGCTGGAGCGCAATCGGCGACGACATGTTCCGCCTGAAGGATCGCAAGGGTGCGGACATGTGCCTGGGCATGACGCATGAAGAAGTCTTCACGTCCATCGCCCGCAACGAGATCAGGTCTTACAAGCAACTGCCGCAGGTTTGGTATCAGATCCAGATTAAGTTTCGCGACGAGCCGCGGCCAAAATCAGGATTGATGCGTCTGCGCACTTTCATCATGAAGGACGCTTACACGTTCGACTTGGATCTCGAAGGACTTGATCGCTCGTTTAAGGATCAACGCGAAGCCTACCAACGAATCTTTACGCGCTGCGGCATTCGGTTTTCGATTGTCGAAGCATCGTCGGGAGCGATGGGCGGCTCTGAGTCCAGCGAGTTCGTCGCCAAGACAACGGCAGGCGAAGATCTTGTCGCGAGTTGTGCTGATTGTGGCTACGCTGCGAATGTCGAGAAAGCGACGTCGCGTCTGCCATTGATTGATGATAAGACCGGACCGGATGCGCCGGAAGAATTTCCTACGCCGGGAGTACGTACGATTGAAGATCTAACTACATTTCCAGGCGGCGCAGCGGCGGATCGGCAGGTCAAATCCCTCGTTTTCATCGCAACGATCGATGGCGAATTGCGGCCGGTTCTGGCCCTGCTGCGCGGGGATCATCAGCTACACGAAGTTAAGTTCACCGATGCTCTGGGTGCGACGGCGCTGCGCCCCTCCCAGCCGGAAGAGATTCGCGATCTGCTGGGCGCGAATGCCGGCAGCCTTGGCGGCGTGGGCGCGAAGGAGGTCGTGCGTGCTGCCGGTCGAGACCTTTTCATTATCGCCGACCTCGGCTTGAAGGGTCGTCGTAACATGACTACCGGCGCCAACAAGGATGACTATCACCTTCGCGGGGTGAACGTCGAACGCGACATCAAGATCGATCAATGGGCGGACCTGCGCACAGTCACTTCCGGCGAACCTTGCCCACGTTGCGACACCGGCGTCCTGGAAGTCTACAAAGCGATGGAGGTCGGCCACATCTTCAAGCTAGGCACGAAATACTCGGAATCGATGGGCGCGACTGTGCTCACCCAGGACGGCAAGGAAGTTCCGATCGTAATGGGCAGCTACGGCATCGGCGTGGAACGAATCATCACGGCCGCTGTCGAACAAAACTACGACAAGGATGGAATCATCTGGCCAGGAACATTGGCGCCGTTCGACGTGGTGGTCACGGTAACGAACATCAAAGATGAGAAGCTGCGCGAAGAAGGCGAGAAGCTATACAGAGATTTGCAGCACGCCGGTCTCGAGGTCCTGCTGGATGATCGTGATGAACGCGCCGGCGTGAAATTCAAAGACGCCGACCTGATCGGTATTCCTTATCGCATCACGGTGGGAAAGAAGATTGCCGACGGATTGGTAGAGCTATTCGATCGAAGGGCGAAGCAAAGCGAAGACGCGAAGCTGGACGAGGTTGTGGCGCAAGTGCAGAAGCTGGCGCTGGCAGGACTTTGACAAAGACGAGTCCGCGAAGCGGACTGAGTGTCCCATGAATAACGAAGGTCTCCAGGCTGTTGTCACCGTCGTCGTTGTGCTAGTCGTGCTCGCCCTCGCGCTGAGCCCGGTAATTGCCTTGCTTGCTTACGTCATTTTCCAAAACAGTAAGCGACGGAAAGTCCGCGAACGGATCCTGTCTGCACGCCGCGACGTGATTGGCGACAAACGCTGGTTTCCCGCCAGGTATGCTTCCCAGCCGCGCTTCGATTCATGGTTCAAGATCTTTCCCTGGGAAGGGGCCGGAATTCTGGTGGTCGTAACCGGCAGCGTTCTCTTCCTGGGCGAGACCCTTTCCGGCACGCCCGTCACACTACAGTTTGCTCCCGGCAATTCCCGTATTAACTGGCTGGGTAAGTGTCCATGGCCCAACGGCGCCGTCTCGTGGTTGCGATTCGACACTGCGGACCAAAAACATTATTTCAGCTCAGAGACGGGAGTCTTCATCTTCGGTTCTCACAAATCAACCAAAGCCCTCTACGACGAAGCCAACAGGTACTTCGGGGGGCCGGCAGCGCAGAACTTGTGAGCAAGCGTTATACTAACGGAGTAATGAGAGTAGTTACCGCGCACAGATCTGCACTTCAGAATCTTACACTGCTCTGCGCCCTCACTCTGGCCGTAATTGCGGCGCCACTGACGAGATCTCAGGACGCCCTTCCCGAGCTTGTTCGCCGGATCAAGCCTTCCGCTGTGGCGATCGAAACGTTCGATGCGCGCGGCGAAAAGCTCATGCGCGGCAGCGGTTTTTTCATCGACAAAGATCGCGTGGTCACGAATCGCCACGTGATCGATGGCGCTTACCGCGCCGAGGTGCACCTGAATTCCGGTAACAGCTTTCCGGTTAAGAATGTGCTGGCCATAGACGCCGAGGGCGATGTGGCCCTGTTGAAAGTTGAAGCACCACCGAACCTGGTGCGCCCGCTCTCGCTCGATCGAACTTCGCCGCAGGAGGGTGAAAGCGTCGTCGTGATTGGCAATCCGTTCGGTTTGGAAGGCAGCGTCACGAACGGAATCGTCTCAGCCGTGCGCGACATCCCCGGGTTTGGCCGCATCATTCAGATAACCGCGCCGATTTCTCCCGGTTCCAGCGGCAGCCCGGTAGTAAATATGAATGGTCAGGTGATCGGCGTGGCAACTCTGCAAATCACCGGCGGGCAGAGCATCAACTTTGCGATTCCTTCCGAGCGCATCGCTCAACTCGATCGCACCGCCCAGGAATCATCCCAACAAATGTCGCTCGGGGACCTGGTCGCCGCCACCGGCCGCAACAAGCGCGCCAAAGCAGTGGAGTATTTTCGCGACGGCCTGAGCTTTCTTTCGAAAGATGATTGTCAGAGAGCCCTGCCCTATTTTCAGAAAGCCACCGAATCCGACAATGCCTATGGCGAAGCCTGGGCACAGACCGGTTTCTGCAACGAGAAGCTGGGCCGTCATGCCGAAGCGGCAGAGGCTTCAAAGAAAGCAGTCAGCATCAGGCCATCAGCCGAATCCTATTTCAATATCGGACTGGCCAATTATTATTTGAAGCAATACCGCGAGTCGGAACAGGCCTATCGACAATCCATCAAGCTCGATCCTTACAACGCCGCCGACGCATACTATGCGCTGGGTCTTACGTACCGGGACTGGGGCCAGTTTGACGATGAGATTCAGGCGTACAAGCACGCAATCCGCCTGAAACCGGATTACTTCGTCGCTTACGAACGGTTGGGTCAGCGCTACTTACAGTTAAAGAAGTATGCGGAAGCTGTAGATGCTTTTAAGCAACTCTCTGCCCAGAAGCCGGGCGATGCTAACGCTCAAAACAACCTCGGTGAAGCTTACGAAGCGATGGGCCGGCACGATGAAGCGGTGGAAGCATTTCGGCAGGCCACGCGTCTGAAGCCGGACTTTGGAAAGGCTTACTTCAATCTCGGAAAGACTCTACTGGGGCAGGGTAATCGCGATGCAGCGATCGAGCAGTACGTGGTTCTGCAAAATCTGGATCAGGATTGGGCAGAAAAGCTTTACAGCTTGATCTATCCCTAGGAAGTGGTGATTGTTGGTTTCTTAATTTGGTACACGACGTGTTCGACGGTTTTTCCATGAAGATCCGTTTTTTCCCGCGGCTCGGTCATAACGCCACCGATTTTCTCCAGGGCTTTTTGCGACCGGACATTCGTTGGCCCTATCAGGAAAACGACGCTCTCTACAAATCTAAACGCATGGTCCAACATGAGGCGTTTCAATTGCCCGTTGTACTTTCCGCCCCAATGGGAGCGGGCAAGAAACGTCCAACCGATCTCAATTTCTCGTTTCCTTGGTTCAAATCCAAAGTACCGTGACGAACCAATAATCCTTTGAGTCTTCCGGTCTATGACAACAAAGGCGCCGCCAGATTCTAACGCCTCACGAAAGAACTCTTTGAAAACCTCTTCTTTGTAACGATCATAGGCAGGATGTTGCTCCCAAATCAGCGGGTCCGAAGCCACTGTGAACAAACTTTCCCAATCTTCCGGTCTCAAAGGCCGAAGTTCAAGAAGATCGCCAACGAGGTGAGGCTGCAGTTCAAAAGTGTTCACGACAATTCGCTTCCTGATTTGACGACTCTTGATAGCTCATAAGGGACACAATGAACAAAGACGCTTCGGAATTCAAGGGCAAGTGAAAACAATTGTCTTCAATATGAAAACACTTGATTGTGATCTATCTTCGAACTCTGGATGAGTCCGCGGAGCGGACGGTAGCATAAAGTTTCCGGGCCAGGAACAGGTTGACAGGAATTTTGTCCTGGCCCGCGCAGCGGCAACAGCCTTCGGGTAATCAATTATCTGCTTAATTGATTTGCGTGAACCGACTGGGGATCGTATTCTGCCGCCTGCTCCGCAGGCTAATCTTGCTAAGCAGACAAACCAGTTGGAGAGATTCATGAAAACCACAACCGCTCTCATCTTGCTATTCACTGTCTTCATCGGCTGCTCCGCGCAGACGCCTACGCCTGACCGCCAACAGTTCATTCGCGCCGAAGCGCCCGTAATCGCTTTGACTCATGTACGCGTGATTGATGGAACCGGCGCAGCGCCGCTCGAGGATCAGACCATAGTCATCGCCGACGGCAAGATCCAAGCAATCGGGCCGAGCACAACTGCCACAGTGCCGACGGGCGCACAGATACTCGATCTCAAAGGCTACACCGTCCTGCCGGGATTAGTTGGCATGCACGACCACATGTTCTTTCCTATGGGTGGCTCGCCGCCAATGTACTCGAACATGGGGAGCAGCTTCCCGCGCCTCTATCTCGCGCTTGGCGTCACCACGATTCGCACCACCGGCAGCGTGTCGCCGTTTACCGATCTTGAAATCAAGCGGCTGATCGATAGTGGCCGCATGATCGGTCCGAAGATGCACATCACGGCGCCCTACCTGGAAGGACGCGGCTCGTTCACGCCGGTGATGCACGAACTGACCGGGCCCGACGATGCGCGCCGCATGGTGAACTTCTGGGCGGATCAGGGCGCGACCTCTTTCAAGGCCTACATGAACATCACCCGCGATGAGCTGCGCGCGGCCGTGGAAGAGGCGCACAAGCGCGGGCTGAAAGTTACCGGTCATCTGTGCTCGATCGGTTATCGCGAAGCAGCGGAGATTGGCATCGACAACCTCGAGCACGGTCTGCTCCCTGATTCGGAATTCGTACCGAACAAGCAGCCTGACAAATGTCCAGGCGCTGCGGTCAGCGCCAGCCTGCGGCAATTGGATCTGAACAGCGCTGTCGTCCAAGACACGATTCGCACATTGGTGGCGAAGAATGTCGCGCTCACTTCGACGCTGCCGGTCTTCGAAGCCGGTGCGCCGTTGACTCAAAGCGGGATCGGCGCCGCGAGTGCCGTCTTGAATCCTCGGATGCTTAACGTAATGAACACCGACGCGCGCGTGCGTTACCTGACGGCGCGGTCGCGCATCGCGGCCGATTCGCCAACGGCTGCGCTGGTGCGCAAGTCGATGGATTTCGAACGCGCCTTTGTCCAGGCTGGCGGGTTACTAATCGCCGGCCTCGATCCGACTGGCAACGGTGGGGTGGTGGCAGGCTTCGGCGACCTGCGCGAAGTCGAGCTGCTCGTCGAAGCCGGTTTCACTCCCGTCGAGGCGATCAAGATCGCCAGCTTCAACGGCGCCAGGTTTCTGGGTGAAGACGCGCGCATCGGTTCAATCGCGATCGGCAAGCAGGCTGACTTAATGATCGTGAAAGGAAACCCGGCAGCCAACATCGCCGACATCGAGAAAGTCGAGATCGTGTTCAAAGACGGTGTCGGCTACGACTCAGAGAAATTAATCCAATCCGTGCAGGGTTTGGTGGGGATCCGTTGAGCTTGCGGCAGATGGGCTTAATGAGAAGTGCTGACTCAGGCTAGCTGCAATTCTCTCACGTGCGCGATGTCTTGACGCCCGACAGGCCGCACTTGATCGGCCGGCAGCGAGGCGACGGCGATCGTTTGGCCGGCGAGCGTCATGAACTCGACTTCGTAGCCCGCGCCATTCTTATGGACATGCACGACCGTGCCGATATCGCCGGCTGTAAGTCCTTCCTCCGGCAAGTCTCTGGTCAGTACGACGGTATCGTGTTCATTGATCATATCTCTGCCTCCAAAGGATAAGCCGTGATGAGCCGCGGCGCAATCTCTCCGTCGTCGAATTGCCAGATCGTGCGGATGCGGGGTCTGCGACCATCGGGCGTGTTCAACTGACCATCAACTTCATATCGTGGCCCCCAAAACGTCTGCCGCGTTCTACTCACTTGATAACAATGTCCGTGTTCACGCAACGCGTCTGCCAGCACTTCCCAGGCTTCCAGTTCAAATCCAAACTGAGCAAAGAACCGCGCCTTGCTTGCCCCGTGCCGATGCGCAGGATTGAGTAAGTATTCAGTAATCTTCTCTCGCTCATCAGTAGGGTTCTCTGGGACGAGGTCAACAATCCATGGGCGCAGCATAAGGTACAGCGCGTCTTGAACGGCAGCTTCATTGTCCAGAGTAAGGAGCGCCCCTCCGCTTCGACGTGTGTTGAGATAACGCACGCAATCGTTAAAGGAGTTCAGCGCATCGATGACTCGAGAAACTTCGACACGTGCCGTTGTTACCTTCCGAGCTTCCGAGATGGTCTTGGCTCGAAGTTCATCGAAGCCAACCATGATTTCCTGCCAGGGACCTATTCATCGCGGTGCCCGCCTTGTGTTCTTCCGAAGATGAAACGGCCTATGTCCTCAATGATCGCCTCGTAGTCGCGGCGGGATTTGTTCTCGGGAAGATGGATGTGAAGATCAATATGCACCGACGGTGAACCAGTCCCCGTTCGCTCATTATTGGTCGAGACGGCTCCAGGCGCTGCAGGTACGGATGCTGCAGGCGATCCCGGACTCATGGCTTCAAAGGATGTGTTTTCACTTAGGGCTTTGAAGGTTTGTATCTGCTGTTCCAGCGCACGTTCGCCACCGCCCGAATGTATATTGAAGAGATTCTGCAGTAGGTCATTCGTTTCTTTGTATGGTGCGTGACTGGCGTGAAAAAGTGGCTCGTACACTCGCTTGATCGGCTCCGCAAGCGCAGCGGCACCACTTTCCAGGTGCATGTACTGAGAGTAGAGATCGGTTGGCTCGTTATTCGCATTCAAGATCCCAACCGCTTTTAGCACGCGAAGCATGCTGTAATCGTTCGCGTCGGTGAAGCCCCACGACCGTAACAGATTCTGATCAAATTTTGGTGGACGTGGCTTCTTCGGAATCTCTTGAAGCAAGCGTCGAAGCGAGGATGGCTTCGTCGTGTAAGGAAACTTCGATTCAGTCTCCGCCTTGAGCCGTTTCTTTTCGACTTTTTGCCTACCCTCTTTCTTTGATGCCATACTTTTACTCTCCTTACTTCGTTGTGGCGGTGGGTGTTAATCAGCCGGCAGCGTGCTCATACGTCAAGAGATAGACCGCCAACGTGATATGAAAACGTCTTTTGAGACCTGCCTTCGTCCCGGTCATCGAGTTAACGCCTTCTTCAATTCCTTCAAAAGCTTTTCAGTCTCCTCGATTTTTCTTATCGCTTGAGGGTTGTCTTTTAGCTGGACAAGCGATGTCCAAGGATGACGTTGTAAAGCTTGGTTAAGTTCTTCGATTTCCCCGAGCAAGCCTTTTGATTTTTTCTTCGGCGCCCAACATCGGCTTTAACAATCCTCTCTCCGCATTGAGGACAGACGGCGGCGGGAACGGATTCAATTACGACGAGCTTTCCCTTTAACCAGAAGTCCTGATTGATTCGTTGCTCCTGCATCTGCTCGCCGCAGACGTGGCACTCACCGTAGTCGTATTCTTTCTTGCGGTGGACATGCGCATTACTACGCGGCTTCTTCATCAAGTTTTTGCTGCAACCATTGATTCACCATTGTCTCAACGTTAACGCCGCGCCTGGCGGCCTGCTTTTCGATCTCATTCGGCAATTCGAGATGGACGGGCACGGTGGAAACTACTTCAAAGTAGGCGTCGAACGGTCCGATTCACTTCGCCCAAGCAACACGCTCCAGACGGATTCCTCGATTCGCACGCGCAGAGCCCCTCTCGGATGAGCCTGGAGATAGTCTCCGGGACCGTCGTGGCACCCGTCAGCGAAATCTCCTCACGAATATGTTTCTCGTCGAAGCCAAAGCAGTAACACAAAGGAATCGGATCTGTCTTCGCTTTGACTCCGATCAGCACGCGCAAATCATCGGTAGTTAGCACATGACGACTTTGCTCTTCGAAGTACACGACCGGACAATCCGGTGCTGAGCAGAAGTTATACGTTCCGGTCGTTGCCCGTTCGAGCAATTCCGGCTTGAGCATTAACAGCACAGTCTTTCGTGAGACCGGCCGACTCTCACCTCCGCAGTTTGGGCACCTCTGGGTTTGGGGCTCCGCTCCTCCTCGGCTGACAGGAACCGCTTCCACAGCTTGGGAGCCGCACTCTATGATCGAAGTGTCCGTTGCACAGTAATTCATGTCAGGATTTCCAATGATTCTAACCTCGAGCCGCTCGACTCCGAGCGGCTCCTCCTCAACGCCGGCGCTTTTTGATGGCGTCCAGCTTAGCAGAAGACCGGGGCGATCTCTTCTTCGATTCGCTTTCTCGCTGCCGGGCGAATGCTCTCCAGCGTCGCCAGCACTTCCGGATGGGTCATCGCCGAACCCAGATACGTCCAGCGATTAGCCTGGTGCTGAACCTTGATGAACTCCGCCCTCTCTTCGTCTGAGAGCTTGCGGCCGGTAGCCTGAACGAAGCTCTCGAGATCGAACTCGACCTGCTGCTTCAGCCCGCCGTCCAGGAAGCCCCCGATGTCCAGATACCCGTCAACGGCAAGATCGATCTCTTCGCCACTGCGGGTTGATGCCAGCGCCTCAACCATCAGCGTGTCGAGCTTCGCGTGCTGGGCCTCTTCCATCCAGTGATGCCGCAGCAGGCTCTTGAACTGTGGGTCGAGGTCGCCGTTGTCCTTGACGCTCTCGAGGTAGTGTCGCTGAGTCATCCACTCGATGTGCAGGATCGTCAGTGCGACCGACAGGGGGTCGTGCGCCAGCACGGCTTCGGCAACTGTTTCCGGCGGGCCGATGACCGAGCAGGAGCTGCCGAATCCACGCTCGAACTCCTCCTTGAACCGCTTGAACAGATGGATGTGCTTGGCCTCCTCACCGGCAAATTGCAGCAGGGCGCGGACTCGACAGTCGTCTCCCCGCAATTGGGGTCGGGCGTGATCGAGCACGAACGGAAGAATGAACTCCTCGACCAGGCCGAAAATGCCGAGGTATGTATTCGCTCTGATCTGGTTCAACGTCCTGCGCTCATCCGCAGTCAAAAATGAAAGTCCTTCAACCCGGGCCAGTGCTTCGGGCAGAAAAGGTTTGGTGAAGTCGAGCTTCCTGTCACCGCCGATGATGTCTTCGATCCTCCACCCGATCTTTTGCGACGCGGCCAGGGTGTTGCAATAGTTGTAGTTGTGGATCCTGGGTTCCACCGTCTGTCTTTCGTTCATCATTGTCTGTTTTCCTCCTTTGAGTTCTAATCGTTAGATTTTCCTTTCGTCGAGCCAGAAGGATAGTTCCAGGGACGCAGAGAAGTCATAAAATTGCCGTAAATCTGCGGTAACGTTTCGGTAATGCAAGCTAGGCCAGATCACAACGCCCAGGAATCGCCCACGCTCGATTTCGGTTTCGGGTCGAAACTGGATAACGAATGCCGCCCTGTATTGCCATCTCCCCAACACGAGTGGACAATAGTCCGCGCGTGTTCAGTAAGTCATAAACCTGCCGTCGAATTTCGGTAACGTTCGGTGATTACAGTGGAGAGCGAGAAACGGATAATCTTCGATCCCTTTTGTCTGGACTTGTCCAACGAGTGCCTGTGGAAAGGCTCACAAGCAATAAAGCTCAGACCCAAAGCCTTCGCGGTGCTCGACTATCTCCTCGGGCGTCCGGGCCAGCTCGTCACAAAAGAGGAACTTCTCAACGCCGTCTGGCCAGAAACCTTTGTCGGCGAAGCCGTCCTCAAAGTTACCATTCGCCAGCTCCGCGAAGCTCTGGACGACGATCCAAAGTCTCCTCGCTTCATTGAAACCGCGCATCGTCGAGGTTATCGGTTCATCGGTCAGATCGCAGAGGCCGGTCAGGCGCCGGCTGCAGGAGACCGGGAGATCGTTAGCACTAGAGCCATGTCGCCCTCACCGCTGCGAGTCGCGTCCGCTATGGGGGTCGTCGGACGCGACGGGGCACTGTCGCAGATGCAAAGCTGGCTTGAGAAGATGCTGGGTGGAGACCGTCAGATAGTATTTGTTACCGGAGAACCAGGCATCGGCAAGACATCTCTGGTCGATACTTTCGCTCGAAGCCTGGCTTCTGATCGGAGCATTCGGATCGGTCGCGGGCAGTGTCTGGAGCAGTACGGGACGAGTGAAGCTTACTTGCCGGTTCTCGAAGCTATCGGGCGGTTGTGTCGAGAGCAGGGGCAGGTCGTCGACGTGCTGCGCGTTCACGCGCCGATGTGGCTGCTGCAAATGCCGTCTTTGGTGAGCGCTGCAGATCGCGAGTTGTTGAGTCGAGAAGTGTTCGGAGCGACACGCGAACGAATGTTGCGAGAGATGGGCGAGGCGTTGGAGGCACTGACGGCTGACCTGCCGCTGGTGCTGATATTGGAAGACCTTCACTGGAGCGATTACTCGACGCTGGACCTGATTTCATACTTGGCGAGACAGCGTCAGGCCGCGCAGCTTATGTTGATCGGGACCTATCGGACTGCGGAGTTGACTGTAAGCGGACATCCGCTCAAGGCAGTCAAACAGGAGTTGCTGGCTAAGCAGCAATGCGAGGAGTTGCCGCTTGAATACCTCAGCAAAGCCTCGGTCGCCGAGTATTTGTCTGCCAGGTTCCCCGTTAATCGATTTCCCACGGAGCTTGCGGCGTTAATACAGGACCGAACAGAGGGCAATCCGCTATTTATGATCAACGCGGTCGATTACCTTGTGGCAGAGGGGTTGATTGGCGAGCATGAAGAGAGTTGGCAGTTGGTTGTTGAGATCGAGAAGGTTGAGGTGGGAGTGCCCGACAGCATCAAGCAGATGATCGAGAAGCAGCTCGATCACCTCAATGCCGACCAGCAGCGAACACTTGAGGCGGCAAGCGTGGCGGGGGCGGAGTTTTCAATGCTCGCGGTGGCGGCTGGATTGGGAGAGGATCGAGTGACTGTAGAAGCGCGGTGCGATGAACTGGCCCGCCAGCAGCAGTTTATTCAGGATTGCGGAGTTGACGAACTACCTAATGGAGAAGCGGTGACGCGGTACGGCTTCATACACGCATTGTATCGGAACGTGCTGTATGAGCGGCTTTCAGCATCGAGGCGCGGCCAACTTCACCGACGAATAGGGGAGCGGGGGGAAGAACTCTATGGCGCGCGCGCCAGCGAAATTGCGGCGGAGCTTGCGATGCACTTTGAGCGGGGATCGAACTATAAGCAAGCCGTAAAGTATCTTCAGCAGGCTGCGGAAAACGACATCCGCCGGTTTGCATATCAGGAGGCGGTCGGGCTGGCGCGCCGCGGGCTGGCGTTGATCGAGAGACTGCCGGACACTCCTGAGCGCGCCCGGCAAGAGCTCTGGCTGCACCTCGCTCTAGGCGTGCCGTTGATTGCCACCGAGGGTTATGCGGCTCTGGAGGTTGGGAGCGCATACACGAGAGCACGAGAGCTGTGTCAACAATTAGGCGAGACCCCGGAAATCTCGCAGGTACTCTGGGGGCTCTGGTCCTTTTTGCTATTGAGGGCGGAGTTAGGGACAGCCCGCGAGATCGCCGAGGAACTCTTGCGGCTGGCTGAGCGCCACCCGGGGCTCGCGTTGCGAGGTCACGTGGCGATGATGGTTACCTTGACGCATCTGGGGGAGTTTCCTCTGGCCGTGGAACACTTTGAGAAAGCGCTTTCACTTTACGATCCTGAGGTGCAGCGTGATGATTCTCTCCGTTACACGCAGAACCCGGAAGTTGCGACACGGTGCCATGGCGCCTGGGCGCTGTGGTGTCTCGGCCTACCCGATCAGGCTTTGGACCGGATCCAGGAAGCGCTGACCCTGGCGCGCGAGTTATCCGAACCTCACGGTCTGGCGCACGCCCTCTTCTTTGCAACGACTCTTCATCAGCTTCGTCGGGATGAGCGGAGAGCGCATGAATACGCCCAGGCTGGCATCGACATTTCCAACGAACATGGGATGGTGCTGTATCAGGCGCTGGCAACGATTACGCTGGGACGGGCGCTGATCGAGCACGGGCGGCAGGAAGAGGCGATTGAACAGATCCGTCAGGGGCTTGCTGCTCTTGAGGCAACCGGCACAGAAGTGCTACGTCCGCACTTCCTGGCTCTGCTGGCTGAGGCGCTGGGGAAATCACGGCAAGCCGAGGAGGGACTCCTCGTATTGGAGGAGGCGCTGACGGTGGCCCATCGTAACGCTGAGGGATACTACCTCGCTGAACTACATCGTCTCAAAGGTGAACTGTTACTTATGCAGGCTACAGGTCGAGGCGTTTCGCAAGCGGCTACAGGTGAAAAAACTGTGGTTGAAGCTGAGCCCACCGCGGTTGCCCATGCCGAACGTTGTTTTAGTCAGTCCATCAATATTGCCCAGCAGCAGAAGGCAAAGTCCTGGGAACTGCGCGCGGTGATGAGCCTGGCCCGCCTCTATAAAGACCAGGGCAAACAGAAAGACGCACGAGGTCTCCTTGCACCAGTCTACGACAGCTTCACCGAGGGATTCGATACGGTGGATTTGCGTGAAGCGAAAGCGCTGCTCGATGAGTTATCGTAAACGCGAGCTGACATGAATCGGCACCTGACTGGTGGCCTGAAAGGGAACTATGCAGTCGTCCCGCTTCATGATCTGACAAAGGCTTAGGTCCTGACTTCCTGACTATGGTTTTTCATTAGCATCTGGAAAGGGACGGTGTCTTGGATCAACCAATCCCAGTGAGCTTGATCTTGTTTGTGAGGCTCTGAGCCATCCAACGACCTGCCAATAAGCTGCCGGCGTAGCCGGGCAGCTTATCGGCTTGTTAAGCAGCCTCCCGGAATGAAGGCGTGTTTTCAGCCCTTGCGCGTAATCTTGCCCGCGAATGACTGGGCCACGATCTTGCCGTCCCGAACGACGAACATGTCCGTGCCTAACTCGTACACGTTGTCGGCAGTCTCTGCGGTCCAAAGGATGTAAGCATGGTCGCCCTCGACTGACTGCTGTTTCATCCTGAACGCTGAGTCAGGTTTTCCAAACTCCGCAATCAGCGTCTCGAAGAACGGCCTAATCGCGTCAGCTCCCCTGAGTGGTCCGTCCGGCGTGAACAGGACGGCTCCTGGGGCATAGTCAGAGAGGATGCCCTTGAGGTCGCCCTCACCAAAAAACTCTAAGTGGCGGTCTAGAACGTCTTTCGTCGAAGCCATCTCTCAATCCTCCTTTGTTGGTTCTGGTTGCTCACTTCAGCAATCGGCGGAGCTCCGTCCGCTGCAACCGGTTGCCGGGCGCATCGTGTTCTCTCACGCCGGTGCAATATTCTGGTTCATGCGAAAGAGGTTGTTCGGGTCGTACTTGCGCTTCACCTGGGCGAGGCGATCGTAGTTCGGGCCATAGGCGGAGCGCACGCGATCGCCTTCGTCGGCGGTCATGAAATTGACGTAGACGCCGCCGCTGGCAAACGGTGCCGTGGCATTGAAGAAGTCGCGCGCCCAGCGGACGCAGCGCTCGTCGTCGACCGGGTCCTCCCAGCGGCCGTGGAAATTCATGACGAACATGGCGTCGCGCTGCGCGTACGCCGCAGAGTCGGGGGCCGGCCGCGTGGTGGCGCCGCCGATGGCGCCGAAAAAGATCTCGCACTGAGGTGACGGCAACTTTCCGACGTACTCGACGACGACGTCGAAGAGCCCGTCCTGGAGAGTTGTGAAATTGTGGGACTTCCAATAATTGCGGGCGCCGGCCGTCAGCAGCGGGTCGAAGGTTTGCTGCCAGGCGACGTAGGGCTGCACGCCGACGTGCTCGCCGAGAGGGGTGCCGAACTTGCGCAACGGCTCGATGATGGGCTCGCCCTGCTTCGGGTCACCCGCATAGATCAGCGCGAGTGCGATCATCCCCTGGCCGTGTACGCTCGCAGGGAGGAACGGCAGGGGCGGCGCCGCGCGCATGACGGTCCACACGTTGAGTTCCTCGGGCGCCCTCGCCATGAATTCGCGGTACTGCTGGAGCACCGACTTCGCCTCGGAGATCGGGTACACGATGAGTCCGCTCAGTACGTCCGGGCCGACCGGGTGGAGTCGGAACTCAAAGCGGGTGACCACGCCGAAGTTACCGCCGCCGCCTCGGAGAGCCCAGAAGAGGTCGGGGTGCTCGGTCGCGCTGGCGTGCACCACCTCGCCGGCCGCGGTCACGACCTCGGCGGACTCGAGATTGTCCACAGTCATGCCGTACTTGCGGCTGAGCCAGCCGAAGCCCCCGCCGAGCGTCAGTCCGGCGATGCCGGTGGTGGAGTTGATGCCGACCGGCGTGGCGAGGCCGTGGGCCTGGGTGGCGGCGTCGAGGTCCGCGAGCGTGGCGCCGCCTTCGATGGTAACGCGGCGCACGGCGGGGTCAACTTTAGCAGCCGTCATCTTCGAAAGGTCGACCACGAGCCCGTCGTCGCACATGGCATTGCCGGCGATGTTGTGCCCGCCACCGCGGACGGCGAGCAAGAGCCGGTTGTCCCTCGCGAAGTTCACCCCCCGGACGACGTCCGACGTGGTGGCGCAGCGAGCGATGACCGCGGGGCGCTTGTCGATCATCGCGTTCCAGATCTGACGTGCGCTATCGTAGGCACCGTCGCTCGGAAGGAGAATCTCTCCCTTGAAACCACCTTTCAACTCCTCGATCTTCCCGGCCTGTAAATTATTCATGTTTTTCCTCCCTATCCTGTAATGTGGCCAACAGCGCCAAACAATCGTATGGATCCAATTTCATAGTACGACCGGTTGGGTCTTGAATACTTGACTGATCGTCCAGTATTCTTAGCACGAACACCCAATTCAGTGAGGCTATTAAGATGGACGTGCTTTCCGAGGTCTTGACGGCTGTAAAGCTTGAGGGGGCGCTGTTCTTCAATGGCGAGTTTACCGCTCCCTGGTGTCTCAGCTCATCCCAATCAACCGCCATAGCTCCCTATCTTTCTCCTGAAGCGGGGCACCTGATCATTTATCACCTCTTAACCGAGGGGCGTGCCTATGCGAGGCTGCCGGAAGGACGGCGGGAGGAGTTGACCGCCGGCGACATCGTAATCTTCCCGCACGGAGATGCCCACCTGTTGGGCAACGGCTCACCCGAAAAACCCGTAGACTCATTGCAGACGTTTGCGAAGAATCTGACCGAGGGGCTCAAGCTCATCCGCTTTGGTGGCGGCGGCGAGGTCACGAAATTCGTGTGCGGATTCATGACCTGCGATCCACGGCTGTGCGAGGTCTTGCTGGCTGGCTTGCCAAGGATCCTGAAAGTGCATATAACGAACGAACCCTCAGGCCAATGGCTCAAGAACTCAATCCGATTCTCGGTCGGCGAAGGGGACGAATCGAATGCGGGCAGCGGGCTGGTGCTCGCCAAACTGTCTGAAGTACTGTTCGTGGAAACTTTACGGCGGTACATCACCACGCTGCCTCCCGACCAGACAGGCTGGTTCGCAGGCGCACGTGACCCGATCATCGGCCAGGCTCTGGCTCTGCTGCACAAGGAGCCCGCAGATCCATGGACCGTTTCGAATCTGGCAAGGCGCATCGGCTTATCACGTACGCGGTTTGCCGAGCGCTTCCGCCATTTTCTGGGAGAGTCCCCGATGGCCTACCTGGCCCAATGGCGGCTGAAACTGGGCGCGGAGATTCTTCAGTCGACCGAGGACAGCGTGGCGCAAGTCGCTCTCGCGGTGGGCTATGGATCAGAAGCGGCATTCAACCGCGCGTTCAAGCGGGAGTTTGATTGTCCTCCGGCGCAATTCCGTCGCCAGCGTAAGGCTCCCCCGGCTCAGCACTCTCCAGAGAGCCCACGTCACGCCTGATCGCATAATTGAATTCAAATGGAATTCGTGTACCCAAGACTCGTTTTTCGGCATTCGCGGCACTCCCATAGAGTCATCGTCGGCTTACAGGTGGATTGAGATTCTCAATGAGAGATAGAGAGGCAGCCTTTACGTAAGCGGAAAGTGAGAAGGGCAGTTTGCAATTCAACCCCACCTGCGCTAAATAGACAGACCTAATCAGCAGAATGCGAGGGAGTTGGTATCATGCCGTTCAAAATAACTGTTAATGGTCAGCCCAAAACCGTTGACGTACCCGGTGACATGCCATTGCTGTGGGTGATCAGAGAAGTGTTGAATCTTCCCGGCACAAAGTACGGATGCGGGATGTCTCTGTGCGGTGCCTGCACGGTTCATGTCGAGGGTGAGGCCACTCGCTCATGTGTGACCTCGATTTCGGAAGTGGCCGGCAAGAAAATCACTACGATCGAAGGCTTATCGTACAGCGGCAATCACCCGCTACAAAAAGCCTGGATGGAGATCGACGTTCCGCAATGCGGCTATTGTCAGACAGGCCAGATAATGTCCGCGGCCAGCCTGCTCAAAAAACACCCCAAGCCTACCGATGCACAGATTGACAGCGCTATGGAGGGCAACCTATGTCGCTGTGGAACCTACTTGCGCATACGCGAGGCTATCCATAAGGCAGCTGGAAAGTGATTCCAGATTCCAGAAGTTCATAGTGACGGCAGGAGGTGCGCGTGAAGACCAGATCGATTAGCCGGCGAGCATTTTTACAAGTTACCGCGGTCGGAGGCGGCGGAATGCTGCTTGGTTTGTACTTCAAACCGGCGGCGTTCGCACAGAACCAACAACGCGCTCCAGTGGTTCCGGTTCCCAACAATTTCATTCGCATCACGCCAGACGGGATCGTCACGATCATCGCCAAGAATCCGGAGATAGGCCAGGGCGTCAAGACTTCCTTGCCGATGGTGATTGCCGACGAGCTGGATGTCGATTGGAAAGATGTCCGGGTCGAACAGGCCGATTTGGACAACACGAAATACTCGAATCAGTCAGCGGGCGGTAGCACCTCTACTCCGAACAGTTGGAACCCGATGCGACAAGTGGGCGCCGCTGCGCGCCAGATGCTGATCGCCGCGGCCGCGCAAACCTGGGGCGTGCCCGAGTCTGACTGCACAACATCTGCCGGCAAGGTCATGCACGCGGCCAGCAAACGCTCGCTTGGATATGGCCAACTCGCCGCGAAAGCCGCGACGCTGACTCCGCCTGACCTGTCAAAGGTTAAGCTCAAGGATCCGAAGGACTACAAAATCATCGGCACGCCGCGAGCGGGCGTAGACAACTTTGCGATCGTGACCGGCAAGCCAATCTACGGAATTGATTTCACTTTGCCGGGAATGCTTTGCGCCGTGTTTGCGAAGTGTCCCGTTTTTGGGGGAAAAGCGGTTTCGGCGAACCTCGACGCGATCAAAGCCATGTCCGGTGTTCGTCACGCTTTTGTTGTCGAGGGCGGCACTGACCTCAGTGGACTCCTAAGCGGGGTGGCGATTGTTGCCGATCGTTGGTGGCAGGCAAAGTCTGCGCGCGAGAAATTGGAAGTGAAATGGGATGAAGGTGCAACCGCTTCGCAGAGCAGCGAAGGGTTCGCCCGCCAGGCCGAAGCTCTCTCCAAAGAGAAGCCCATGAGATCACTTCGCAGCGATGGAGACGTCGAAGCTGCGCTCGGCAGCGCAGCGAAAGTGGTCGAGGCTGCTTATTCTTATCCTTTCATCGCACATGCTCCGATGGAGCCGCAGAACTGCACGGCACACTTCAAGGACGGTAAGCTGGAAATCTGGGCGCCCAGCCAGACACCACAGGGCGGCCTCAATCTTGTCGCCCGAACGACCGGTCTGGCGCCGGCTGATATCAAGCTTCATCTTACCCGCGTCGGGGGCGGCTTTGGCCGGCGTCTCAGCAACGATTACGTCGTTGAGGCCGCCTGGATCGCGAAAGCCATAGGAGTTCCGGTCAAGTTGTTGTGGACGCGCGAAGACGATATGACGCACGACTTTTATCGGCCGGCCGGATTCCATTTCTTCAAAGGCGGCATCGATGCGTCAGGTAAGCTGATAGCCTGGCGGAATCACTTTGTTACCTTTGGTGCGGGAGACAGATTTGGCAGCAGCGCGGGAATAAACGCGACCGAATTTCCATCTCGCTTTGTGCCGAACTTCTCGCTTGAGACATCGGTGATGGCCTCGGGTGTGCCGACCGGCGCGCTGCGCGCTCCCGGAAGTAACGGCATCGCTTTTGTGATGCAATCGTTTATCGACGAGCTGGCGCAGGCTGCCGGCAAAGACCCGATTCAATTTCGATACTCGATCCTCGACACGACACCGTTGCCGCTGGCGGCGACCGGCGGCCCGGGAGGAGGAGGCGGCGGATTCAACGCTAAGCGAATGCGCGGCGTGCTGGAATTGGTGGCCGCCAAATCAAACTGGGGAAAGCGCAACCTGCCGAAAGGAACTGGCGAAGGCGTTGCCTTCCACTTTAGTCACGCCGGATATTTTGCCGAAGTTGCCGAGGTCAGCGTGGACAGCTCGAACAAGGTGCGAGTGAACAAGGTTTGGGTAGCCGCAGATATCGGAAGTCAGATCGTGAACCCGCTCAACGCCGTAAACCAGGTCCAGGGCTCAATCATTGAAGGGCTCAGCCATTTGATGGGATATCAAATTACCATTAAGAACGGCCGCGCGGTCGAGCAGAATTTTGATCAATACACTCCCCTCCGAATTTCAGAAGCGCCCCCGGAGATCGAGGCACACTTCCTCAAAACTGAATTTCCTCCCACGGGTTTGGGCGAGCCCGCCCTGCCTCCGCTCCTGCCGGCAGTGTGCAATGCGATCTTTGCGGTGACGGGGAAGCGAATTCGTTCCCTGCCACTGTCGAAGCACGGCTTCAGTTGGGCTTAGTTTTCTTAGGACCGTTTCGTGTGAAGGCTTGTGTGTTCAAAGACGGCGTCGGCACGACTCGCAGAAGTCGATCCCAGCGGTGCAGGAATTAGTAGGGATACGTTAAGCTGATTTATGAAGAGTCATCGGATCTCAGGAATCGGGCTTATACAAGACAGAAGGGTAGTGAACATAGCGGGGCTTTGCTGTTGACTGGTTGGAGCAAAAGTATTACGTTCCGTTCAGATTACAGAGTTTGAAGAATCAGCGGTCACTTCTCTCGGAGATCCAACCTTGGCACATATTGTTGAGTTCAGCGTCGAAGGCCTTGTAGGACGGAAGGATTCCTACTCTCAACAGCTCAATAGAGACGTGAATGTGTTTTTCGGGCCGAATGGGAATGGGAAGACCTCGCTCTTGAAGATATTGCATTCAGCGATGGCCGCCGATGGTTCGATTCTGACTAATGTGCCGTTCAAGGCAGCTGAAGTAAAAATCTTCTCAGAAGATATGCAGAAGGTCTTTACACGGACCTTCAAGAAGGAACCCCGACGAACCGTCACGCACGAGTACGTGGTGCCGCCAACTCTTGTGCAGGAACAGATGTTCTTTCAAGAACCGGGCGAAACTTGGGGTAGGTACTTGCGCAAGAATCTAGCATATTGATAGATGAACCTGAGATTTCTATGCATGTTGACTGGCAGCGCGAATTGATCTCGTCGATGAGAGCAGTCAATAATCGCGCTCAATTAATTCTAGCAAGTCACCGAAAATTGGAAGGACTGGATCAAACTGTGCGTCTTCACTGTTCTCAGGAGAATAAACTATGACTCGTCATTCAGTGTCCTTTCGAGAGTCAATACCGGCCCTTACAGTGAAGTTTTACAAGCAGAATATGATCGGCGGCTCATTGAATTAGAGGCAAGATCCGGTCTAACACATCGAGGCTTTCTCAGAGCATTTCAACGGTTATCTGCACTGATCGATCAACTATATGATCGTGGAGAATTTGATACAGTCTTCAAAGGTCAGTGGTATTCTTGTTTCCTAGCGGAAGATGCACGCAGAATCGCGGCCGGTCGGCCGCTGGATGCAGCATCCCTACCGGACAAGTTAATGCTCGCACTTCAGTTGACCCTAAACTTTCAAGATCGCTGGGCCGAATACTTTCGGGAACCCTTGCAGCAAATTGCGGATGCCATAAGAACGCCCTAATACAGCGCGGTGTGCCTTACCACTGGACTACGTAGTGAGATCAACGAGCCCCAATGGGTGATCTTCTGGCTCCCACTTCGCAGGCTTGAAAATCTTTTTTTTCCTGATCCGGGGGTGGCGCGCTGCGCGCTTACCCCCGGCTACTATCTGTCACGGCTACGCCGTGAAATCACGTGCGGAATCTCTAATCGATAACCTTGAGTGCTCGGACCCGGTCGCTACCGCTCCCGGTTCTGACTTAATTCTATTTTCCGCTGTCCATGTGCCAGCCCGGATTTACCCATTGGCCTTTGCGCAGCACGAAGACCTCAGTGACGCGGCCGGGTCGAGCAAAGCGCCAAGGGCAAAGAGCAAAGAGGCACTTTCAGCGAGAGGCTGCATTGCAACCCTTTCCTCGCCTTACGGAATTGTCAAATGCTTAAACTCGCTCGATTGTAGTTTTCCTATCGCTTCTTCAATCAACGCGCTCGCAGCCTGAATGTGACGGAGATCGTTTGTTGAGAGTTCGAGAATGGCTATGCGTCTGCCGGCCAGGTTTTGTTGATAGCGAATGTTCTGGTCGGCAGTTATGAATAGATCGAATTCGGCTTCAGCTCGTTTCAGCAAGTCGCTGTTTCTTATGCCGCTCCAGCCTTGAGCTTGCACGCTGGTACACGCGTGACTACCTAGCAGCCTATGCATCGGCCAGGGCACGCACTCATCCAGCAGAATTTTCATGCGGCGGGAGAGAGCAAGGCTTGTTCAGAGCGTTCCAATACCTGACGGACCAAGTCGCGACTCACTGAAGGAAAGCACTCCAGGAATTCTTCCACTGAATAATCGTTCTCCAGGTATTCGAAAAGCGTCTTCACGGGCACGCGGGTGCCTTTGAAGACCGGCGCGCCGCCGAGAATCTCAGGGTCGATCGTAATGAGGTCACCAGCATTCATAACCGCAGTTTAGTCCAGTTGAGGGCCGCGGGTAAATGGCAACATCGAAGTCTGCCTGTAACTTCTGCAGCCCGCTGGCCGACTTTGTTGATGCTACCGGCCGCTTTCAGGCTAACATACGAGTCACGCAAGTTCCTTAGCAGAACCTAGTGTGATAAGAGTATGCCGCTTCAGTGAATGGAGGGAAGACCAATCATGCGAACCACGAAAATCTCTCTATGCATTCTCATAATTTACATCGGCGCGCTGGCGCAAGGAATTACTGCACAGACTCCAATGCAGAAGCGCATCGTCATCGCCGCGAGTACGGTGCTCGACGGCAAAGGCCGCGTGCTGCACAACACGCGCATCGTGATCGAGGGCTCAAAGATCGTCGCCATCGATCCAAAGGCGGGACCCGTTGACTATGACCTGCGCGGTCTGACAGTTCTGCCGGGCTGGATTGATGCGCACGTCCATGTTACCTGGAGCTTCGGCAAGGACGGGAAAAATGCGGGGCCCGGAGTGACAACTCAAGAAGCCGCGTACGAGGCGGCCGCGAATGCGTGGGTGACTTTGATGGCGGGGTTCACGACGGTGCAAAGCGTCGGCTCGCCGCTGGACATTCCCCTGCGCGAATTAATCGCGAAAGGCATGCTCCCCGGCCCGCGGATACTGACGGCGGCCGAACCGCTAACGGGACGGGGCCCGCAGACCGGGACACCGGATGAAATTCGCGCGTACGTGCGGAGACAAAAGGAAGCCGGTGCCGATCTGATCAAAATCCTCGCGGCCCAGAGCATCCGCCAGGGCGGAGCGATGACGCTTTCGCAGGAACAATTGAACGCGGCTTGCGATGAAGCAAAGAAGCTCGGCCTGCGCACGATCGTCCATGCTTATAAAGATGCTGTCCGGGCCGCAACTCTGGCCGGGTGCACACAGATCGAGCACGGTACGATGGCCACGGACGACGATCTGAAATTGATGGCTGAGAAAGGCACTTATCTTGATCCGCAGGCCGGACTGGTGATCGAGAATTATTTGCTGAACAAGGAGAAGTATCTCGGTACACCCGGGTACACAGCAGAAGGGTTTGCAGCGATGCAGAAGATCCTGCCGCTGAACCACGACCTGGTGCAACGCGCGTCGAAGATTCCGGGACTGAAAATTGTCTTTGGCACGGACGCGGTGGCGGGCGCGCACGGGCGCAACGCCGAGGAGTTCATTGACCGCGTGCGCGACGGCGGAGTGGATCCAATGGTCGCGATGATCTCTGCCAACTCGCTGGGAGCGGAAGCAATGGGGATAGCCGGTGAAGTTGGATCGATCGCGCCGGGCTTGCAGGCGGACATCATCGCGCTTGATGGCGATCCATTGAAAGACATCACGGCCGTGCGGAGCGTAGTGTTTGTGATGAAGGGCGGCATTGTTTACAAGAACGTCAGCACTCTACGCGGGCTGCCCGCGCGGGGGCCCGCGCCGCGCGCGGCGCGATTCCTGCTTATGCAGGCGTCCAACCTTGATTCGAACGTTCGCAAGGTATCGGTCAGGAAGTTATGAAACCGGTCCTGGTCATTCCCACACCTTGAAATTTCCTAAGGAGCCAAATAGAAAATCGAGGCCGGATTGCGCTCTCCCCTTCGCAATCCGGCCTCGGCCAACGGTCATCAAAAGACGACCGAACTTAAGCTCGTTTAGTCACTCCGGAAGAAATCGAGGCCGGATCGCGCTCTCCCCTTCACAACCCGGCCTCAACCCACGGTCGTCAAAAAAGGACGGCCGAACCTAGAATTCGTTTCAATATCGACGTTTGAGGTGCGCGCCTGATCGCAGTACGCACGCCGGCTGCGCCCCTGTGCAAAGGTTGGTGCGGCCACTGCTGCCAGAATCATCAACGTCATTAGTAGTGCGACTGTCTTTTTCATCACCAACCCCCGGGCTGAGGAATGGCAATGAGTGTGCCACGGTAGCCTTCGGGATTTGGAAACTTTGCACGTCGCGGGTGTTTCTTGAGGGACGTAAGCCAAAATCGTTTTTGCGGGCAGTACCACGGCGGCACGAATTTGCGGAACAGTGTACGATATGGTCATTCGCAGAGCGGAAATGGAATGAAGACCCAACCACACGCGGCAGCGCGGGCTGAAAAGCCCCACAAACAAACGATATTCACCGGAAACCGAACCGCCATCCTCGCGTTTGGTTTCATACTGCTTATGGTTGTAGGTCTCACCGGGGGGTTCGTCGGCGGTCGAGGGCTCGGGTATCCGCAACGCCGCTCTTCCCAGACGCGAACGGCGCCGGTCGAGGTTCCTTTCGAATTCGTCGCGAACCAGATCGTCGTTGAGGTAAAAATCGCGGGGAAAGGCCCGTATAGCATGCTCGTAGATACAGACACTGACCCCTCGGCTATCGACCTGGCAACCGCGCGGGAACTCGGACTAAGACAGGAGTCCAGGAACTTTCCCGCGACTGGCGGGGGCACCGAGACCAACCTTGTCCATCTGACCAGATTGCTAACCGTAGAACTGGGAAGTGTCGTGGCGAAAGAGGTACTGGCCGGAGCAATCGATCTCACAAAGTTGAGCGCCAAACTCGGGAAACCAATTCACGGTGTTTTGGGATACAGCTTCCTCAGGGATCGCATAATTCAAATTGATTATCCGGCAACGAAGATACGCTTTTACGCCGAGTCGCCATATCCGGGAATTCAGGATCAGCCAAACACCGTCGACAAAATCGCGCTCGCCTTCAAATACGAGGATGGGGTACTCGTCGATTCAGTCTACATCAACGGACAAAAAATGAAGGCCACCCTGGACACTGGATCGAGCGGAAGCTTTTCGCTCACCCCGGAAGGAGTCACAGATCTCGGCCTTGAAGAGAAAGCGCAAAATGGCGAAGCGGAAAAGCAGGTCGGCTACAACGGCGAGTACGAGAGCAAATCCGGCATCCTGAAGTCAGTGCGGATGGGAAGACTCTCAGTCGATTCCGCGCCGGCCACCTTCTGGCTGCCCGGAACCGGCCACGACAAAAAGAAGTTTCAGGTAAACATCGGCAACGGCTTCTTTAAAGACTACATAGTGACCTTTGATTTTCGCGGCAAGGTAGTGGTGCTTGAGAAAGTTGAATAGGTGACACTTGTTCGGAGTTCCGCCTTTAGGCGGCCTCTAGGTGGGTTTATGAGGAACTAATGAAGAGACAAGGCCCGCCTGAAGGCGGAACTCCGAACCAAAGCGCGCGCCTCTACGCCGTAATCATCGTCCCCGTCCCTTTGTCAGTGAACACTTCTGCCAACAAGGCATTCCGCGTAGTGCCGTCGATGATGTGCGCACTCTTAACGCCCCGGCTCAAAAGCTCGAGGATGCTTTGCAGCTTCGGGAGCATCCCGCCGGTCGCGCTTCCATTCTCAATCAATCCTTTCGCCTCGTCGGCAGTCAGGCGAGAAAGTTTTGTCTCGGGCTCGCCGGGACGCAGATAGATTCCATCGACATCAGAGAGCAGGACGAGCTTTTCGGCTTTGAGCTGGATCGCGATCTCAGAGGCGATTGTGTCGGCATTGATATTGAAGACAGTTCCTTCGGCATCTGCGCCCAGCGACGAGATCACCGGCAAGTAACCATGGTCCAGCAGCACCGTCAACAGGCGTGAATCGATCTGGATGATGTCGCCCACATGACCAAAATCGACGTGCTCGCTCTCGCCGGTTTCGCGGTTCATGATTTGTTTCGGCGGGCGGCGCTCGGCGTGCACGATATTTCCATCTACTCCTGATAGTCCCACGGCTTCAACTCCCCGATGACGCAGCGCCGCCAGGATGTCCGTATTGATCTTGCCGGCGAAGATCATCTTGGCCATTTCCAGGGTGGCGTCGTCGGTGACGCGGCGGCCTTCGATTATTGTTTGTTCGACACCCATCAGCGCAGCCAACTCGCTGAGCTGTTTGCCTCCACCATGCACGACGCAAATGCGGATGCCAACCTGGTGCATCAGGGCGAGTTCTTCCGCCAGGGAGATCAAGCGCTCGCGCTCCTCCGTCACTTTGCCCGAGAATTTGACGACAAATGTCTTGCCTTTGAAACGCTTGATGTACGGCAGCGCCTCTCGCAGCAGATCCAGTCGCAATTGATTGCCTATTTCAGTGGTGTCGGTCATTGATTCTTGCTCACATTCAGGAATGGCCACAGATTGACATGGAATAAACGAGATCAGATCAAAAATTCACAGCCAGATTGCTTTTGAATCCGTGTTTATCCGTGCTCATCTGTGGCTATGTTTTCTTCGCCAACAATCTCGCCATGATCGCCTTCTGCACGTGCAGCCGGTTCTCAGCTTCGTCGATCACCACTGAAGCCGCGGAATCGATTACAGCGTCGGTGACAATCACATTTCGCCGCACCGGAAGACAGTGCATGAAAACGGCGCTGTTGGTGCGCGTCATCTTCTGTTCATCCACCATCCATTTGTCCCGATGCTGCGCGCGCTCAGCCAAATCTTTTTCAGCCGCGCCATAAAAGTTCTTGCTGCCCCAGCTCTTGGCGTAAACAACTTCGACGCTGTCGAAGGCTTGATCAACGTCGTGCTCAATCGTGATCCTGCCTCCTGCCCCTGCCGCCTGCGTCCTGATTTCCCCCATCAACTCGTCGTCCAGTTCGTAGCCTTTCGGATGAGCAACCAATAGATCATGACCCATCTGGGCGGCCGCCAAAGCAAAGCTGTTCGGCACCGCCATCGGCAGAGGCTTTGGATGCCACGCCCAAGTCAGCAGGACTTTTTTTCGACCCTGGCCAAGCTTCTCCTGAATCGTCATCATGTCCGCCATCGCCTGACACGGATGATGCATCGCCGATTCGAGATTAATAATCGGAACGTCCGAGTACTTCGCGAAAGCATTCAGGATTGGATCAGCGCGCTCTTCTTCCCAATCCTTCAGAGCGGCAAACGTCCGCACGCCAATGGCCACGCAATAACGGCCGAGCACGCGCACAAACTCAGCCACGTGTTCGGTGTTATCCGCATCCATCGCCGCGCCTTCGCGATGCTCCAGCGTCCAGCTTGTGCCGCCAGGCTCGAGCATGACTGCATTGCCGCCTAACTCGTAAATTCCAATTTGCATCGACGCACGCGTGCGCAGACTTGGATTGAAAAAGACCAGTGCGATCGATCGGCCAGCCAGGGGCTTTGACTGATCGCCGCCGCTCTTGAAGCGCAGAGCAGACTCAATCAGTCGATCGAGATCCGCGCGGGTAAGATCAGATGTAGCAAGAAAGTTCTGCACTGTGTTTTGCATTTCAAGAGCGGGGGCAAGCCCACCTTCCTAACCTGAGAGACTTTCAACCTTGGCCGTCTTCGGCCGTCCTTGAAAGCCTTTCAATGCATTAAAAACTGACTCAAGAGGAAGCAGCTCAAGGTCAGGAAGGGGGCTTGCCCCCGCTCACTGCACTGGAATTATTCACTTACTCGAAGCAACTTCACTCAGCTTTTCAACAAACAGATCAGCCTCTGCGCGCTTCAGGCAAAGCGGCGGCAACAAGCGCAGCACATTCGCGTCGCTCGAAGTCCCAGTAATGATCTTTTGTTTCAGCAACGCTTCATGAATCGGCTTTGCTTTGTCTGCGAATTCCAACCCGAGCAGAAAACCTCGTCCACGCACCGTGACGATCTGCTCGATCTCTTTCAAACGGTCGCGCAGATAACTCTCAACTTCTCGCACATTCGCGAGCATGCCGTCGTTCTCGATTGCTTCCAGCGTCGCCGTCACCGCAGCCATCGCGATCATGCCACCGCCAAACGTCGTGCCCAGGTCATTTTCCTTAATGTGCGAAGCAATTTCTTCAGTCACAAGGCACGCGCCCACGGGAATGCCACTGCCGAGCGCCTTTGCCAGCGTGATAATGTCGGGAACAACCCCGTCGCCCGCCTGGCCGCCCGCAAAGAACCAATCGCCCGTGCGGCCGACACCGGTTTGCACTTCGTCGTAAATCAAAACAATGCCGCGCTCGTCGCACAGTTCGCGCACCGCGCGATAGAACCGCGGCTCGGCCATCTTCACGCCAGCCATAGATTGAATCGGCTCGAGCATGATTGCTGCAACTGAATCATCGGCGAGACGGCGCACAGACTCGATGTCGCCAAACTCAGCCTGTAGATGCCCGGGCACATTCGGTTTGCCAATCTCGCGGTACCTGCCCAGGAACGTCGCACTGATTGCATCCGCCGTGCGTCCGTGAAAGCCGCCGCTGAAAGTGATGATGTTCTCGCGGCCTGTCTTCATGCGCGCCATGCGCATCGCGTTTTCGTTTGCTTCGGTGCCTGAGTTACAGAAGAAAGCTTTCGTCAGCGAAGCCGGGGCGACGGAGACCAGTCTCTCGGCAGCGCGTGCACGTGTTTCCGAATAAACCAGGTTTGAATAGAAGAGCAGCTTCTCAGTTTGTGCGCGAATCGCGGCGACCACGTGTGGATGACAATGACCGGTGCCGGCCACCGCATGGCCTCCATACAGATCCAGGAAACGCTCGCCGTTGCTCGAATAGATCCAAACGCCTTCGCCCCGCTCGGCGACGACGGGCATCTTCTTGTAAGTCGCGAGCTGGTACTGCTCTTCAGTTGCTGCTGTCTCTGCAAGTGACATCTGTTGCTTTAATTGACTTCTGCGCCTAACGGCGTGCAGAGTACCGACTTTAGTCGGGCATTTGCCTTAGTCGCAGAAAAAGCCCAACTGAAGTTGGTACTCTAAACGCCGCTATCAAGGGTTGCTGCCTGTCAATACAAGGCCCGTCTTTTCATCCAGCCCAAACATCAAATTCATATTCTGGACTGCCTGACCCGCCGCGCCTTTGACCAAATTATCGATCGCGGTAAACACGACCAGTTGCCGGCCGCGTGCGGCGAAACCTATGTCGCAAAAGTTAGTCGTCTTTACCCAGTTAATATCCGGGCTGCCTTCAACCAATCGCACAAAGAATGAGTCGCGATAAAACTCCGCGAACATTGCGCCCGCATCGGCAGCGCTGAACTCATTCTTAGTTTCCGTGTAGATGGACGAAAAGATGCCACGCGCGACGGGCAGCGAATGCGTCATGAAGATAAGCTCATTATTCCATTCGCCGACGCTCTTTAGTTCCTGCTCGATCTCAGGCACGTGTTGATGGGTGAAAGGCTTGTAAGCGTAGAACGAATTACTTCGTTGCGGATGATGCGTGTTCGCCGCCGCCCTGGCGCCCGAGCCTGACGAGCCAGTCTTGGCATCGACGACCACGCGGCAGGTCAACAAATTGTTAGCGACCAGCGGTGCCAGGCCCAGCAAGGTGGCGGTGGCAAAGCAACCCGGATTCGCTATGCGACTGGCCGCCCTGATCACTTCGCGATTTGTTTCCGTCAGACCATAGACAAATTGCTTCTGAGCATTCATTGCCGTGTGTTCACGCCCGTAGTGTTGTGCAAAAGCTTCCGCATCGTTCAGACGAAAGTCACCAGAGAGATCGATCACTTTCACGTTTTCAGGCAACCTCGGCGCTAAGTCCATCGCCTGCCCATGCGGCAAGGCTAAGAATGCACAGTCGAGATCGGCAAGACCTTCAAGGTCATTCGGCGCCTTTGTGAATTCAAGATTGGTCAGCCCGAGCAGGTTACGATGGACGTCGCTGACAGCTTTTCCCGCGTGCTCGTTGGCAGTGACAAATTTGATTTCAGCGTTCGGATGCAACAGCAGAATGCGCAGCAGTTCCGATCCGCCGTAGCCTGAGCCGCCAAAGATCGCTACGCGAAGTTTCGAGTTTCGAGTTTCGAGTTTCGAGTTCACGCTGCCTTTCCTCCTGTCTTACCAGAGGCCGCAAACTCGCTTGTTGTGGCTTCTGTTGTCTGACTCGAAACTCGAAACTCGAAACTCGAAACTTTCTTTTGCACAATCTCAAACAGCTTCGCGCCATTTCGTCGCACGTTGCCGGCGGGCACATTGAACTCACGCTCGACGTATTCTTCGCCCATCTTTGAATCAGTCACCGAGCCGGCGATCAAATCCACGGTGATGCCGCGCCGGCGAAACAACTCGATGCCGCCCCAGGCGCCAACATAGTCCGACGCGCAGAAAATCAGAGCCGTCATCGCACCCCGAAACTCGGCATCTTCAAAGATCGACTCAACCGAATAGCCGCCGAGGATGCCGTCGCCAAGCTCGATCACGATCAGATCCGGCGCGCTCTCGTTCAGCCGCGAGATGACTGCTTTCGCAATCGGGGCCAGATCGCCCGCGCCCACGGTTGACGGTAGGCCACAATCCAGAAAGCTCGCGGTCGCTATGGCGCCATGGTCGGCCATGTTCAGCGTATCGCGCAGGCAGGCGATCCCCGATAACTTGGCGGCCGCCACGCGCATACCGGCGCGCGTCCCCAATTGAATAATTTCGGTCGCCGCGTAGGTCTTGCCGCTGTTCATGCACGCCCCGGCGATAACTACTAACGGCGCAGTCAAACCAAGACTCTCGCGTGGCGGCAACGCCACGTCGGCGATGTTTCTCACCGTGCCTTGATCGTCACAGGCAAGGCCAATGACCTCAACCTTGATGGCGTCGTTGAGACTGGAATGATGGCCAGTGCAACTGCCAATTACCCCGCCCAGGTTCAAGAGATGAAGCTCATCACCGGCCGCCACCGTAGTTGGAATATCGCCCACGAAGCCCTTTAGCGCGCGCCGCCGGCCCAACACGCCCACCAGCACATCGCCCGGATTAACTTTCGCCAGTCGGCCCGTCGGCAATTCCAGCATGTTGTAGGTCGCGCTATCGGTCAGCACGCGCACTACCACCACGTCGCCCGCACGCGGCGCAGCATCACACACTCCTGTAACTTGCAGCACTCGCGAGAGATGCAGAGGCGATGTGGCCGATCCTATCTTGTCTGCCTCGACGACGCCGGGTTTTGGTTTCGCTTCCATTTCTTTCTCTCGGTTAAAGGCGGGCCACTGCCCACCAACGTGCTGGTCACGCAGTTTCGGCGGGCGAGAGCCCGCCGCTAAACCTGTCTGCGCAGCCTGAGTCTCAGCGCGTTCAGCTTAATAAACCCTTCCGCGTCGCGCTGGTTGTAAACCGTGTCCGCTTCAAACGTCGCGATGCGTTCGTCGTAGAGCGAATTCGGAGATCGCCGCCCGACGACAATCACATTGCCGCGATACAGTTTCACCCGCACATCACCCGACACCGGCTGTTGCATTTCATCAATCAAGTTGCGCATCAGATTGAATTCAGGCGCAAACCAGAACCCATAGTAGACGTTTTCGGCAAACTTCACGCCGAGCGAATCCCGCAGCCGAACCACTTCGCGATCGAGCGTGATCGATTCCAGCGCCCGATGGACCGCCTGCAGAATAGTTACGCCGGGTGTTTCGTAAACTCCGCGAGACTTCATCCCGACAAAACGGTTCTCGACAAGATCGACGCGGCCAATCCCGTGCTCGCCGCCAATCTCATTGAGCTTTGAAAGGAGCGCCACCGGATCCATCTGCTCGCCATCGATCGAAACCGGCTCGCCGTGGGCGAATCCGATCTCGACGTATTGCGCTTCTCTTCTGGCGTTCTCAGGCGCGCGGGTGATCTGGAAAATATTCTCGGGCGGCTCAGCCCACGGGTTTTCCAGAATTCCGCCCTCGTACGACACGTGCATCAGGTTGCGATCGGTTGAGTAAGGCTTATCGATGGTCGCACTGACTGGAATTCCGTAGGCTTCGGCATAGGCAATCAAGTCGGTGCGTCCCTTGAATTCCCATTCACGCCACGGCGCGATCACCTTGATGTCGGGTTGCAGCGAGTAGTAGGTCAACTCGAAACGGACCTGATCGTTCCCTTTGCCGGTAGCGCCGTGCGCAACAGCGTCGGCATTTTCCCGGCGCGCGATTTCGATTTGCCGCTTCGCGATCACGGGACGAGCCAGCGACGTGCCCATCAGGTAGACACCTTCATAAAGGGCGTTGGCTTTGACTGCCGTCCAGACGTAATCGCGCACAAACTCCTCGCGCAGGTCTTCGACATAAAGTTTCGACGCCCCGGTCGCCTTAGCCTTTGCTTCCAGACCGTCCATCTCAGCACCCTGACCAACGTCAGCGCAATAACACACGACTTCGCACTGATATTTCTCTTTCAACCAGCGAAGCATCACCGACGTGTCGAGTCCGCCGGAGTAAGCCAAAACGATCTTGTTAATTTTGCTTTCGGTCATTTTACTCGTCGTAGAAACATCAACCACCAAGACACAAAGGGCACCAAGATCCTAATCAGATAGTCTTTGTGTTCTTCGTGTCTTTGTGGTAAATGCCTTCACCCAAATAACCCCCAAATCCTCTTCATTACGGCCCGCTGGGCCTTTTGTTCGCGCACCGCAATAAAGATCGTGTCTTCGCCGGCCAGCGTGCCTACGATCTCCGGGATCGCCGCGTCATCAATCTCGACGGCAACGGCGGAAGCCCGACCCGGTAGGCATCTCGCGATTACCAGGACGTCACCGGCAACATCCAAACTCAGTAGCCCCCGCGCCGCATCGCCGTTTGCATGCGGCAAAGCATACGATCCGTGATGCTTCACCACGCCCAGCTCTTCAAGATCGCGCGACACGCTCGACTGCGTCGCGGGTACCCCGGCCCGCTCGAGATGCGCGCGCAGCGCTTCCTGAGTGCCAATCCGCTTCGCGCGAATCAGGTTCAGAAGTTTCTTTTGCCGATCTCGTTTCAGCATCGCTGTCCGACAAACTTCAATTTGTCCTGACTCCCTCTCCCTTTGGGAGAGGGTTGGGGAGAGGGCTTGAGCATCGCGCCGTCCAGCTTCGCCCCTCTTCCCCGGCCCTTCTCCCAAAGGGAGAAGGGCGAATTTCAAACAACCTCTGAATGACAATCTCTCAGTAGCTTGTTCAGAGGCTCCTTTAGTTTGTTACTAATCCCCTGACGTTCTTCCCCTTACCTTCATCGACAAACTGAAGTTTGTCGGACTCTCAGACGCGCGTCAATGCATAATAGTTGCATTTTCCCCGCATACCTGCATAAAATAACGCTGATTATGCAGTTCCGTCAAGGTCGGATCGCATGATCTCAGTCACTCCTGGCGGCCAGCCAAAGGTTGCGGCACAATGCGCCAGTGATCCGGGTGACAAAATGATGAGTGAAAAGTCGAACAAGAATCTGTGGGGCGGACGGTTCAAAGGCGAGGCAGATCCGGGCTTCGTTGACTTCAATCGGAGTTTCGGTTTTGACCGCCGGCTGTTCGAAGTTGACATTCGGGCAAGCATTGCTCATTGCGACGGCCTGGCAGGCGCGGGCGTGGTGACGACAAACGAATCAGAGCAGATTAAGTCTGCGCTCAAAGTCATCCTCGAACACGGCCGCACCAACCCCGAATATTTCGACGAGCTGTACGTCGAAGATGTGCACTCGTTCGTCGAAACGCGGTTGGTAGAAATGACTGGCGACGCCGGCCGCAAGCTGCATACGGGACGCAGTCGCAACGATCAGGTTGCGACGGACTTGCGTCTCTGGCTGCGCGAGGAAATCGACCGCATTGGCCTGGGATTGCGAAAGAGCCAGGGAGCCCTGGTCGACCTCGCGGAAGCCAATCCCGATGCGGCAATACCGGGCTATACGCATTTGCAGCGCGCCCAGCCAGTCTTATTCGCTCACTGGTGCCTGGCTTATTTCGAGATGCTGGCGCGCGATCGCGAACGGCTCGCTGACACTCGCAAGCGGGTAAATGTTTTGCCGCTGGGCTCGGCCGCACTCGCAGGCACTTCATATCCGATCGATCGTGAAGCGGTAGCTCGGTCGCTGGGATTTGAAGCGGTCTCTCGCAACAGTATTGACGCCGTCAGCGATCGCGACTTCTGCATCGAATTCGCGGGCGCGGCCGCGCTTATCATGTCGCATCTGTCCCGGCTGGCTGAAGATGTCATTCTCTATGCGACGACCGAGTTCGGTCTTTTTGAATTGAGCGATGTTATCGCCACTGGATCGAGTCTGATGCCGCAGAAGAAAAACCCTGATTCGATGGAGCTGGTGCGCGGAAAAGCCGGGCGCGTTTTCGGCCACCTCACGGCGTTGCTCGCGATGATGAAAGGTCTGCCACTCGCTTACAATAAGGACATGCAGGAAGACAAGGAAGCAGTCTTTGACACCGCCGACACGCTAAGCGCATGTCTCGAGGTGACCACAACAGTGTTGCGCAACCTGCATCTGAACGAAGCGCACGCTCGCGAGTCAGCCTCGCAGGGTTACCTTAACGCGACGGAGCTGGCGGATTACCTGGCCCGTAAAGGCGCGCCTTTTCGCGAGGCGCATGAAACCGTTGGCCGCATTGTGATGCAGGCAATTGAGCAAAAGTGCGAGTTGAACGATCTCTCGTTCGACGATCTCAAATCTTTCTCGCCCCTGATCGAGCAAGACGTCTTCGAATGCTTATCGCTCAAAAGGACCCTGACGACAAAGTCGCAAGCCGGCGGCACCGCGCCCGAACGCGTCGCAGCAGCTTTGGCTGCCGCCAGAAACAGTTTGGCGAGTCAGGATTGAATTCGTTTGCACATTGCGATGAAGGACGTTATCGAAATTGCTGACGAGAGGGTGCTCGATGAGACTCGAGCTAATGTGTGCCCGGTGTGTGACCGGCTGGTTTCTGGCGAGCTTTTCTCAATCGCCGCGCTCCCCGACGGGCTGCAATCGATCATCACGCCGAATGCCGCGACAACTGGCGCCAGCCAGGTTTGTGGACGCTGCGTCGAACTCTTCACACGGGCCCGGCGTCAGATCGAATCGCACGCGGCGATCTTTGAACAGAATGAGTTTGTGTTGCCGACTCCGCTGCGAATGGACGCGGACGAGAGGTTCACCGGGCGCGGCGTGACCATCGCGTTTCTTGATTCAGGATTCTATGCTCACCCCGACCTGACGATGCCTGATAACCGCATTCTCGCCTACCACAGCATTTTTGCAGCAGCAGGCGATCAATCTCCTGTCATGACAAATGATGTTGCGAGCTGGCACGGGATGATGACCTCGGTGGTCGCGACCGGGAACGGCGGACTGGCAGAAGGTTTCTATCGCGGCATCGCCTCTGAAGCTAATGTTGTGCTGGTTAAGATCGGCCGCACGGGCCGCATCAGCGAGGATCAAATCCAGGAGGGTTTGGAGTGGGTGCTCGCTCACGCGGAAGAACACCAGATTCGCGTGGTCAATATTTCCGCCGGTGGAGACTTTGAAGAGAGTTACCTCACCAATCCTCTGTCGCAAACTGTCGGACGCTGTGTGAGTGCCGGCGTGACTGTTGTCTGCGCGGTTGGAAACGCAGGGCATATACCCGGGCATCCGGTGCTGCCGCCGGCCAGCGCTCCGTCATGTATCGCCGTGGGCGGTCTGGATGACCAGAACTCGCTGGACCGCGCGCGTCGCGGCATGTATCGCTCGTCTTATGGTCCTACGATTGACGGATTGCAAAAGCCGGAAGTGATTGCGCCGGGAATCTGGGTAGCCGCGCCAATCTTGCCGCATACTCCGACCGCTGAAGAAGCCGAGCTTTACTCAAAGCTTTATGCGGCTCCAGATGAAGAACTCCGCGCCATCATTGAGAGCAATGCCGGACTCGACCGAGATCTGGACGAGGCGAGCTCGCTACGCCTGCCGCTGCTGCGACAACTGATTACCATCAAATTGCGCGAAGGCAATGTCATCAATCAGCATTACAAGTATGTTGATGGAACATCTTTCGCAGCGCCGATTGTCTCTTCGATCATCGCCTGTATGTTGGAGGCCAATCCGCGCTTAAGCCCCCAGCAGATCAAACGCATCCTCATCGAGACGGCTGAGCGTGTTCCCGAGATCGAAGTCGATCGCCAGGGTTGGGGAGTGGTTTCCGCCAGGCGGGCAGTTGAGCTGGCGCTGGCTTTGAAGGGCTAGAGCCTGATCTGGACAGGTGCTCCCCTTCACTAGACATTGGCTTTGTCGCTGTGCCAGAATCCTCAGGCGAAATCGAGAAAGCGAAACAGGAGCAACCCAAGTCTTGTATGTCTGAAAGCGAGTCCTCATTAACAGATCCTCAGAATGCGCCGGAGAGTGTGCCGGCGGCTGAGACTGAAGAGATTACCTACCAGGCCGTGGAGAAAGACGGCGTCGTGACGGCCATCTGGGAGATGAAAGGTCGCAAGCACCTGCGCACTATCGACCCGCGATCCCGCCAGGGTCGTGAGATCCTCAATCTCTATACGACTGAGGACATAGACCACTCGGCGACGAGCGAAACTGCAACGTCCTAATTCATTTCTTCTATCCCAACACCTCGCCAATTTGATTGTGGCACGTGCATCTTGCGCGTGATTTCACGGGCGGGACGCCCCTGCCACTTTTCAAAGCTGCAACAGTATGATCAAGTCAACAAATTTCGCGGCGCACCGGCGATGAACGCTTCGATGTTGTCAATGACTTGATCGGCGAGGGCCTGGACCGCTTCATTACTGGCCCAGGCAACGTGTGGCGTGACGATGAAATTCGGCAGTTTCAGATCAAGCAGCGGACTGCCCTGACGCGGCGGCTCTTCACGAAGCGCATCATAGGCGGCGCCGGCGATCGAACCGTTCTGCAACGCCTCAATCAACGCGGCGTCCTCGACCAGTCCACCGCGCGCGGTGTTAATGAGCAGCGCGTTACGCTTCATCATGGCAAACTCCGGGCGACCTAACAAGTCCTGTGTTTCCTCAGTCAGGGGACAGTGCAAACTTATCACGTCGCTTTGGCGCAAAGTACCTTCGAATGATGTTCTTCCTTCACGAACTGCGAACGCGTTCTTGTGTTCCGAAATCAGCACCTGCATTCCGATAGATTTGCCCAGCCGGGCCATCGCTTTGCCGATCGAGCCATAGCCGATAATGCCCAGCGTACTCCCATTGATGTCGTGAAGCGGATGAGTCAGCAGGCAGAACTGACTTGACAGGTTCCACTTGCCGCCTTGCACGTCTTCGCGATAGGCGAGCAGGTTGCGTCGGAGCGCCAAAATCATCATCAGCACGTGCTCGGGAACTGAATTCACCGCATAGCCGCGCGTGTTGCTGACGGCAATGCCGTGGGCGCGACAGTAATCGAGATCGATGTTGTCAGATCCCGTCGCCGCGATAGCGATCAGCTTCAGGGCCGGCAACTGCGACAGTTCAGCTTCTCGCAAAGGCAGTTTATTACTGATGACGATCGTGGCGCCGCGCAGGCGTTCGACAACCTGTTCAGAGAACGTCTCGCCATATTCGATCCATTCGTGATCGAAATGTGGCCGGCGAAAGTCTGCCTGAATTGTGTTGCGTTCGAGAAAGACAATGCGTTCCATAATCGTTCCGAGTTTCAGTCGCAGCATTCTACAACGTCATTCAGGTGTTTAGAGTACCATCAACTTCAGTTGGGTTCTTTCACAAGCAAACGCCCGACTGAAGTCGGTACTCCAAGCGCTTGTGATCTAATTCGAAGCAAAAGTGCTAGACTTCAAGTCGAGATATGGACGTTCAAATTCGCAGCGCCAGACCAGAGGAAGCCGATGTGCTGACTGAGATCGCGCACGCGGCGAAACGTCATTGGGGCTATCCGGAAAACTGGATCGAACACTGGAAGGCCGACCTGACAATCACGCCTGAGTTCATTCTCAACAACGAAATGTACGTCGCCATCGCCGGCGATGAAATCGTCGGGTGCTGCGCGATTGTATTCAGCGATTCGCCGACCGGAGATTCGGTGGCCGAACTGGAACACATGTGGATTCGGCCTCAGCACATGGGCGCCGGCGTAGGCCGGGCGCTGTTCACGTACACTCGGGAACGCGCCGCCGACCTGAAAGTACCGGTGCTTGAACTTTCAGCCGATCCAAATGCCGAAGGCTTCTACCAACGGATGGGTGCGAAGCGCATCGGTGAGGTGCCGGCGGCGATGGAAGGTAAGCGGCGAGTCCTGCCGCGCATGTCAGTCGATCTGGAAACAGTGCATAAGAAAGAGCCGCCGGGCTGGTGACTTGTTTGGAGTACCGCCTTCAGGCGGCAGGCTTTCATTTTGGAAGATAACGCCTCCTAAAGGCGGTACTCCAAACAAGTACAAATCATTGTGTGGGACACAAAAAGACAGATCATCTGGTTGGTTGCCGGAATCTCCTTCGGGACATTCATCGTGTATATGGACGCGCACGACGAGACCGGCCGTTTCGATCGTAGTGTGTTCGCTTTTTGGGAGCTTATTCTGCTGGTGATTATCCTGACGCTGTTCTATCTCTACTCTCGCAAGAGAACTTAGTTCGTACAGACAACGCTCGGCATTTTCTCATCACTCATAACTCATCACTGTTCTTAACTCGGCGGTTGCATCGTCTTCGCGCGGGCATTAATCCCCTGCTCACCCATTATCAGAAGTCGCCGCGCTTCGCTGTACGGAACACTCTGCGGCAGGTAAGACAGTACGTAGCGGTTCTTTCGCAGCTCATCACAGATGGCCTTGGCCGCCACCGCGGGATCATCTATCGGAAATATCCGGCCGCCCGTGCCTTCCGCGAGATCGTCGATCACCTGGCGAGGCTTCGGTACATCGCGGCGAATCGCACCCCGCGTACGGTCCTGAGCCTGGACGCAATAGACGGCAATATCGAGTGATTGCAGCGCGGTGAGCGCCTCTTTGAATTTTGTCTTGCTGCCGCGATCCAGACCATCGCTGATAACTACGACCGCGCGTTTCTGTGCCGACAAAGGTCGCAACGCGTCTTCGACGACCGCCACGATCGAATCAAACAGATGCGGATCGCCCTTCTTGCGAAAGGTCTTCAGCTCGGCTTCGATCTTCTTCGCATCGTCGGTCCAGTCGGAAACGATCTCAGCGTTATTGTCATAGCCAACAATCAGCAGCTTGTCGCCGTCATAAATCTCGTAAGCAAACTCGCGGGTTGCCGCCTCCAGCTTGTCGACGTCGGCGCGAATCGTCAGGGAGTTGTCGACCAGAAGCACAATCCGCGCGGGCGAAAGATCAGGAGCAAAGTTCCTGATCGTCTGCTCGACACCATTGTCGAACAAAGAAATGTCTTTGGCGGTTATTGGCGTGGTGGAATCGTTGGCCCGCACCGCAACTACATTCAGCACCGTTGACGCCTCAGAGGTGGGATGAGAGCGCTTACCGGATTGAGCCAGCAGTGTACTCAGAAGGCAGGCAGCGGCAAGGAGAAAAACGATCGCCTTCCACCAGACGCACGGCTGCCCGATTCTCTTCCCGAGCGCCTTGGCGTTGCGTGTCGGTCGCATTTTCTCAACCTCAATTGCTGACCGTTAATCGAAGCTCACGTTCGCAGTGTCTTATTTGTCTGAGCCCGCTTTCTTCGCCGGGATCTTTTTCGACTTGGTCTTCTCGCTGCCGGGGCCGGGCTCGGGTGAAGAGAGTTCCTTCTCGACTTTCTCGGCCACGCCTCCCTTGCGAGCATAGTCGGTCACGTACCAGCCCTCGCCTTTGAAATGAGCCGCCGTCCGCGAGAACTGTTTTTCCAAGCGACCGCCGCACTTTTGACATCGGGTCGGGGGTTTGTCCGACAGTTTCTGATAAACCTCGATTTGGTTGTTGCACTTCCTGCAACGGAATTCGTAAATCGGCATCGTAGATTCAGCTTCGCGAAGGTATCTTCGACTAGCTCGGAATTATACGAGACCGCTCGGAACACTTACAACCGCATGGAGTTTTTGAGATGCAGGTCCTCGGGAGAACGACGCCCTGGAAATGACTACGCCACGTGTTTTTTGTTTGAAAAAGTGGCCCGGGCGTCTCGCCCAGAAACCACGCGCAAGATGCGCCTGCCACTGCTTTTGCAACTTGTCCTTCTGTTCGTTATGATCTCGGCCAGTTGTGGAGAGGTGCCTCGTTAGTCCGCGGCAATCCCTTCTGATATTCTATTCGCCGTTTATTTGCACTAATGCAACCGGTAGCAGAAACAGAGCAGAGTCTTTCCATCGAACGTAAGCTCAAGCTGCACGAAGCGCGCGAGTCCATCATCGGGCGCCTGGCGGCCAAGTTGCCTACTTCAATCAACCTGGATTCGTTTTTGCAGGTTATTGTGGCGGAATTGGGCCGCATGATGGAAGTCGATCGCTGCGACATAATTAAGCTGACGTCGGAAGGCGAGCTGAGGATCAGTCACGAATGGCGGGCAAATGAAAACGTGCCTTCTAGTCTCGACGCTCGCATTCCAGTTGACGTGGAGACCCTTTCCAAGCATCTCGACGTCCGGCAACCAATCAGGCTCGATGACACTTCCGCGCCCGAGCACGATTACAAGGTGCGCTTCTTTGCCAAGAGTCTGGGGACGCGCTCTCTGCTGGTGGTTCCGGTTATTCTGGGTGATGAGGTTCTGGGACTGATTGGCCTGCACCACACGCGAACGCCCCGTCATTGGACCGATGAAGAAGTGGCGTTTCTGGTATCGATCGCGATGCAACTGGCGATTGGTTACCAATACACTCGCATCTATACCGACAAGAAGCGTGAAGCGGAAACCACCAAGGCGCTGCTGGAAATAGCCAACGCACTTAATGCGCGTTCGGACTTTGGCGAAGTAACCTCGGCAGTGCTGGAGCGCGCGCTGTCACTGGTGGGCGCCGACTATTGCGCGTTGGGCGTGCTCGATTCAGACGAAAACCGTATCAGCCTGGCGGCTTTCAAAGCATCGCCGCACGCGGTGACGGACAATGTGCGCGGACTAATCGAAGCGCACGGACAGTCAATGGACATCACTGAGTATCCGGCAATGGTTGACGTGCTCTCGCAAGGCAAGACGCTGAAACTGCTGGAAACTGATTTGCCGCTGCCGCTGAGAATCATATTCAATGCGACGCTCGGAGGTCGCGCCGCTCTGGTGGCGCCGGTGCACATCGCCGGGCACACCTTTGGTCTGCTCGGTCTGGTTTGGAGCGAACCACGCGACCAGTTTAAAGATCACGAGGTAGCCCTGGTGGAAGGCATTGCCGATCAGATCGGCACGGCGCTGGAGCGCGATCACCTTTCGGCGGAAGTAATGCGGCTGAAGAGCGCCCTGCACGAGCGGTATGGTGAAGACCGCATTATCGGACAGGCTCGGGCAATTCGTCGGGCGATAGAACTGGCGTTGAGTGTCGCCGATACCCAAACATCCGTTTTAATCCAGGGCGAATCCGGCACGGGCAAAGAGCTGCTCGCGAACCTGATCCACTTCAACTCAGGTCGCGAAAACAAGTCGTACATCAAACTGAATTGTGGAGCGATCCCGGAAACGCTGCTCGAATCGGAACTTTTCGGCCATGAAAAGGGAGCGTTTACCGACGCTCGTTCGCGGCGGCGTGGCCGCTTTGAAGAAGCCAACGGCGGCACACTCTTTCTTGATGAAGTAGGAGAAATGACTTTGGCGGCGCAAGTGCGCCTGTTGCGGGTGCTGCAGGACGGCGAGTATACGCGGGTCGGCGGTAATGACGTTTTGAAAGCTGACGTGCGCATCATCGCTGCATCGAATGTAGATCTGGAACGCGCCGTCGATAAAGGAAGATTTCGCCGCGATCTTTTCTACCGGCTTTCAGTTTTTCCGATTAGCCTTCCTTCCCTGCGCGAGCGTCGCGAAGACGTTCATCCGCTGGTGATTCATTTTCTGGAGTATTACAAGCAACGAACCGGCAGGTTTGTCTCGGGCATATCCAAAGCTGCTTTGCGAGCGCTGGTCAGCTATGACTGGCCGGGTAACGTGCGAGAGCTGGAAAACGCGATTGAGCGGGCCGTGATCATCGCAGCCGGGCGACAGGCAGCCGGGCGACAGATCGAACTCGATGATTTGCCGGCCGCAATAGCCAACGTAACATCTGAACGAGAGGCGATGGTCCGCGTTGAGCGCGCCCAGGCCGCCAGTGAAGGACGGAGCGCAAAACTGGAAATAGATGTGCCGTCTTCGATGGACGAAATTGAGCGTCATGCCATCGAGGCCACGCTCGACTATACGTCAGGCGACAAGACCCGCGCGGCGCGTTTGCTCAACATCGGTCGCAAGACGATCTATCGGAAGCTGGAACAATACAATGGCCAACGGAAGGCTTCCGACTCATCGGACGACTCATAGTAAGACTTTCAAACTTGAGCTAGACTGCACAGCGTGACCACACCGCCAGAAACTGCCTACTCGGCGCAACCAACACTCTCCCAAAAGGTACCCGCAACAGAAATCGAACTCGCCACGACGTCCAGCGTCGGCCCGGATAACCCGCCGTGGGGTGTGCTTGCGGCGGTCATAACGTGGCTTACGAGTATCGCGTTCCTGGCCCTCGTCCCCAACGTCTGCGTTTTTCCCTACATTGCGTATCGTTATCAGGGACTACCAACCCCCACGCAGGAAACGTTGCTGGCCGACAAGACTTTTGTGTTTCTGTTCGTCGCGGGTTGGGTGCCCGCGCACTTGCTTACATTACTTCTGATCTGGGCCATCGCCACCAGGCTGGGCAAATTCTCTCTCAGGGACGTGTTCGGCTGGAGTTGGAGCGCTGATTTTGGTCTTTGGAAGAGCGTCACCGTGGCTATTTTGCTGTTTGTCGGCGCCTGGATGGTAACAGTGTTCTTCGGCGCGAAGGAGACTGATCTGGATCGAATTCTCCAAAGTTCTCGCGCTGCCGCGTTAACTTTGGCATTTATCGCCGTAGCGACCGCCCCTCTGGTTGAGGAAATAATTTATCGCGGTCTGCTCTACTCGGCGCTGCAGAGAGTTATCGGTCCATTGTTCGCAGTTGTTGTCGTGGCCGCGATGTTTGCCGGGTTACACGTGTGGCAATATCGCCAAAACATTGGGGCTATCTTGTCGATCTCTTTACTGAGCGTCGTTCTGACAACCGTTCGCGCGCGCACGGGTCGACTGCTTCCCTGCTTCATGATCCACCTCGTTTTCAACGGCACTCAATCACTCATCATCGTTTTCGAACCATATCTGCGCGCGCTTTTCGAACATTGGCGACCCCAGGCCCCCAGCGGCGCTTTGACGTGCGTCCTCCACTTTCTCAGCTAGCAAAATGAATTACGAAGTGGTCGTTGTTGGCGGTGGCATCGGCGGACTAACGACCGCTGCCTTACTCGCGGCGCGAGGTGTAAATGTGTGCCTCTTCGAGCGGCAATCGGGCCCCGGAGGTTGCGTCGTCAACTTCGAACACCTCGGTTACTCTTTTGAACCAACTGTGGGTTTGTATGCTGGATGGGAGCCGGGCGGAATCTACGAGAGGATTTTTTCCAAACTACCTGTCAGCCCGCCGCGGGTTCATCACCTTTCACCCGCATACGTTGTCCGTTTGCCTGATCGCACCGAACTTGCTGTGTCTGATGATCTCGTCCGATTTGAAGAGGATCTTCGCTTGGCTTTTCCGGAATGTTCGGCGGCGGCCGTTGAGTTTTATCGCAAGCTCGCGCAGATGGCCGCGGTCGAAACCAACTTGGAGTTTCCCGGTGACACGACGGCCGCGCATCTGACAGAGTGCTCAGAGAGATTCCAGCGCTTCATAGATCTACAGCTTCAGACTTTTGCACAGTGTGCGAGTGACCAGTGCTCACTCAATCTTGCCGCGCAGGCCCTGACCGCTCCGCATCGCGGCAGGTGGGCCATTCGGGGAGGCGCGCAAGCCCTGGCCGACGCGCTGGGCGATTCGCTGAGAAAGAGCGGCGGCACGCTGCGGCTCGACTCTACCGTTCTGCGCCTGGCCTACGATCACGCTGGCGCGCCCATCGGTGTCGACTTGTTGAGTGGAGAGCGCGTCATTGCCACGCGAGCAATTGTCAGCAACCTGACAGTCTGGGACACATACGGGAAGCTCATTGGTATGGGCCGGACTCCGCCCACAGTATCCGCGCAGCTAAAACAACTCAGCGGGTGGGGTACGTACCTGCTCTTCCTGGGTATGGACCAGACCGCGGCTGCGCGCTTGAAGTCCAACTGCCTCCTCGCCCTGACTGATTGGCAGCCCAATCAAATCTACGAACCGGATCAGGCACAATTCGTTTTTGCCGCCGCCCCGGATTGGGATTCGCGCGCGCCTGAAGGCAAGCGGGCGGTAACCGTTTCCATGTTTACCAGGGCCGAGGATTGGTTTGCTTTCCACCAGGACGAGTCGGCCCATGAAGAGCAGGATCAGGCAACGCTGGAATCGTTGTGGGCACGTCTTCACTCCGCGATGCCGGAGCTCGGCGATAGCGTGGAAGCCATAGAGACTGCCACCCCTCGAACTTTCTACGAGAGTACCCGCCGCAAACTGGGAATGGTTGGCCGGCCTTGTCCCTCTCCGGAATTCCCGGGAGTAGAGTTTGGAACGACTATCTTTCCGAATGTTTTTCTCATCGGCGACACTGTCTGTTCCGGGCTCGGCATTGCGGGAGTGTCCCGCTCGGCCTCGATCCTCGCCGATGCTCTGTCTAATCGTATTTCCTAGAGAACCACCCCGGAGTCACAGTGCTTTACGCAGTTTTAGCTCAGGTGTATAGTGTCTGCCGACACTCGACTATGTACATAACGATTGACGAATCCGACCGCCGACCCATCTATCGACAGGTGGCAGATGAGATCAAAGGGCTCATTGCCCGGGGGGAACTCCGCGAGGGCATGGCCCTGCCGCCCGTTCGCCAGGTCGCCGATGACCTTGGGGTAAATCTGAATACGATAGCGGCAGCTTACCGAGAGCTAAAGAAGGAAGGCTTATTAAAGGTCCGGCATGGGTCTGGTGCACTGGTTTCAGCCCGCCGGGTAGCGCAACAAAACGACGCGGAGTTGCGCAAGGGTTTGCGCGCGAGTCTCGCACACCTGGCCTTAGCCGGGTTACCGCGCTCTGAGATAGCTGAGATTGTGAACGAAGAGATCCGTCTGTTGTTCAAACGCGATCGTTAACTCTCGGTCACGCCCCTAGTTCTTTGGGTCTTTGATTCTGTTAATAGAGCGACTGCCTGAGTCGGGATCACGCGGTCCCGCCTGTGATGGCGGCCTTGGGGACGAAGGCGCGCTGGATCCGCTCGAAGGTGAACCACCTGAACCTGAACTGCCTGAACCGCCCGACGATCCTCCGGATCCTCCGGACCCTCCAGACGATCCGCCGGATGAGCCGCCTGACCAGGTTGGACCGTTTATGGAAGGCGCACGGGTGATGGTGATGCGGTCACGGCAACAATTCGGCCCCGGAATGCCTGGTATGAAGTACCAAGGGTCGAAGTAAGCGCCGTAATAACCGTACACTGACGAGAATCCGACGTAAGACGGCAGGAAGGTATAGCAACCATACGATCTGTTGTAAGCCCACAAGCCCAATCGTCCAAAGCCAAATCCGGAACCCTGGAATCCCCAGCTGCTCAAGGCATTGTACCCGCTCATCGTGCGCGCCGAGAGTCTTACATTTGCCAGGGCGAGAGTTTGACCCCGCTCTTTACTCCAGTCGTCGAACTCGTCCTTATTGTATTTGCCAATTTTGGCGATTAGTGGTGAACCGCCACTAACAACGATCTTTTTGCCGCTTTTCGCTATTTCAGGTGGGTTATTGCTAAGTTGAACCCGACCTTTTTGCACCAGCAACTCGGTCGAGCCGGCTTGTGCGTTGATTCGATAGAGGCCTCTTCGCACAATCACCAGTGGTTGTTGAGCGGTCACAATGTTGATTCGCAACTCGGTATTCTCGCCGCCAATCGCTTCAACGATAGCACTGCCCTTAATAAGCTTTACGCGGAGGTTATCGAGAGAACTATCAACGAGTTCGAACTCACTGTTTTCCCCCAGGCGAAGGTAAGAGCCCGGGTTGAGCAATATTTCAGCACGCGCCCACACGCCGGTACTAACGACGTCACCAGAAGCGAGGTCGTCATCTGAGGTGAGTCTTTGCTCAGAGGTCTGACCCGCTCGCTTGACCCATACCTGGCCGACGACGCTGTTTACAGCACCTGCTTTGGCCGAGATGCCGAACTTCTCGCGGTTCTGCGCCTGACCTAACGGCGCTAAGCAAACGGCGACGGCCACTATGGACAATATCCTTAGAGCGGATGACAAGTTCTTCATGATGAGCCTCCTCTTGGGGAGAGGTGATCGGGTTTCGTACCGGCTGCCTGACAGCATTATACTCCCGCCCTTAGCCATGTCCAGCAGTTTTGGTTGGCGAGTCAGCGTCGCGCGAAGCTTGAAAGTGGCTTTCAGTTGCCTACCACGGGATCGTTCCTTGACGCAGGCTGCTTTGGATTAGCGTGAACCGCATTCTCAGACGAATCGAGATAAAAATGACGGATTCCCGTAGTTGGCTGCGTTTCTGTAGTCTGCGGATCGGCGTTCACGGAAAAATCCGACTCGCTCGCGGTGATAGTGAACCGATAACCTTTCAGGTTGGGCGTACGGCCTGCGAATCTCTGATCCAGATAGCCGGCCTGAGTGAGCGCGTCAAAGTCTCCATAGGATCCGCGCGTAACCTTCATCTGCGTTTCGGCTGAGGCGATGGTCCGCAACGCCTGAATTGCGAAACCCTCATCCGCCGCTCCCATCGCTTTCGGGTAAACACCCAATCCTTCCGAAGAATTGCCGGAAGAACATGCGCCAAGGAAAACCGCGCAGATTAATAGTCCGACCAACCCGGCTAACTTATGCGTAGAACGGACATTCACAGGCGCCATCTTCATCATCAGATTTCACCACTCTCAGAGCTTACTTCCCATAGTAACCACGCTTGGCGCGCACCGCCAACTCGGGATGCCCGGGTAATTGCACGGTAACTCCACGCCACGATCCATCGCGCACCCGATTCGTGGGGCGATAGCCGATACTGTACACCGTGCTTAGATCGCGCATGACCTGCTCGTAGACGCCTTCCAGATCTTTCACTTTGCGAGCCTGATAGATCACGTTACCGCTCTCAGCCGCCAACATGGTGAGTTGTTGACGCGCCAGCGCGTAGGCGTCCTTAAATGCGCCCTGCTTGTCCATTTCTTTTTCAGTGTCCAGGTAGATTGGCAAGACAATCGCGTCTGAGCGCTGCACAATCTTGAACAGGTCTTCAAAACTCGTCGCCGAACCGTCGCCGAAGACCCCTGGCAGCGCATTGTCCACCCCATCCGTCATTACCACCACCGCGCTACGGCGATGCTCAGCGCGAGACTGTCCCAGGACATGCCCCAGGACAAACCGTAAAGCATCCCAGAAGTTCGTGCCACCGTGTGGCTTCTCAATCTCATCGATACTTTTCTTTAGGGTGCTGTGATCACTACTCAACCTGGAAATCACCTGGATATCGGCGGTGAAGGTCAAAATCGCCATTCGATCCGATGGCCGCGCGGCGTCGACAAAGCGTTTTGAGGACTTGCGAATCAAGCCAATCTTGTCCGCGGTTGAGCCGGAAAGATCCAACAGCAGCACGAGATCAAACGGCGTCTCGCCGGAAGCGAAGAACAAAATCTCCTGAGGTGCACCGTTCTCGAAGACGGCGAAGTCTTTTTGCTCGAGGGGACCTGCGGTGATGGACGATTTACGGTTGAAAACACTGGCGTTGAGATTGACCAGATCTGTGTCAATGCGAATAGTCTCGATGGGTTCGGGTGTCTGGGCCTGAAGAGCGAGCAGTGAGCAGTGAGCAGAGAGAAAGCAATCATCAAGCCAGGGCGCACCCAGAGTCTGGGCGACCAGGACGAAACCGTAAAGAGTGCCAACATCGCGTACCTAGAAGTTCAGCGTCGACGAGGGATTAGCGCCGTCGGAAGGAAAAACTGCTTACTGCTTACTGCTCACTGCTTACTTCGCATAGTATCCGCGTTTGCCGCGAGCCACAGAATTCGGCCGGTTGACGTTAACGCGAATAGCGCGCCACGAACCGTCCCGCACCTTTTTTGTCGGGCGGTAAGACAAAGTGTAAACCATACCGAGATCCGCAACCACACGATCATATGCGCCCGCCAGGTCTTTCAACTCTTCGCATTCATAGAAGGCCCCGCCCCCCACATCCGCCAGCTCTTTCAGACGATCGTGCGCGAGATCGAAGGTCGCCTGTTGAATATCGAGTGGGCTCAAAGGTTCGTAACTCTGAGTATCGGTCCAGATCGAGTACACGACCCCATCAAATTCTCTCGCCTGCCTGACCAACTTATCGTAAGGAAGTTTCGAACCTTCACCGGTCACGTTGGGCATTATGCTATCCAGGCCGTCGCTGATAACGACGATTGCGTTGCGGCGAGAGTCTTTCGCTTCGCGGAAGACTTCATCCATGGCGAAGGCCAGCGAGTCATAAAGCTTGGTACTACCCTGCGGTCGTTCGATCGCGTTGATGCGCTGTCGCAAAGCCTCGTGGTCGGTGGTCAACGACGAGACGACAACTTGACCGCCGGCGAAAGTGATCACGCCAATGCGATCAAACGGGCGGGCTGCGTCGACAAAATGGAGGGCCGCGGATTTGATCAGTTCAACGACTCTCGTAGTCGACCCGGACAGATCGATCAATAACACGAGATTGAAAGGAGCCGAGGCAGAGTCAAAGTGCGCAATGGATTGCTGAAGGTTGTCTTCATACAAACGAAAGTCGTCCCGGGTGAGATCATTCACGCCCCGATTCGTACCGCGATCCACAACGTTCACGTTGACGCTTACCAGTTCAGTGTCGACGCGAATGACATCGCCTTCTGAGATTTCTTCCGGGCCGTTCGACACCGGAGCCGGTGTGCCGGCGGCGGTGTTGTTCCTTTGAGGCCCAATCAACTCAGGCTTTTGTTTCGGCGTTGGAACTTCAGCCGGCTCCAGCGCCTGGCGTCTCTCCAAAGGGGTTTGAGTAGATGTCTGGGCAGTGCGCCGCAATTCATCAACCGCGGCGGTTCCCAGCGTGATGTTGCCGGCCTGCGAGAAGAGCCTGACGCCCTGGCCCCCACTACCGAGCCGGCCCTGCAATTGCGGGCGACTAGTCCGACTGACAGCGGCTTCAGCAAACGATGAAGAAACGGTTCCGGTTCTCGAATCGGCAACAATATCCGCACCAGAGCCTCTGGGAAGATCAAGGCGAATCTCTCCTGAGACCGTTTGAACCAGAAGCGCCGCCGGCAAGCCCTGGACTTCAACCGACCCATCACCGCTGATGATCGCGGCGTGGGCGCGCGCAGGAATGCGCAGTTGCAGGTTAATACGTTGCGCGCCGGCCGTCCCGCGAGCAACGCGGATAGAAAGCAAGCTATCGGTTCGCTGAATGACCGCGGGCGAGCGACTCTGCCGGCCACTGTCGGTAATCGCCACGACCGACACGTAGTTTTCTTTCCAAACCTCGGCGATCACTCCACCACGCAGGTTCTCGATCCGCAGGTTGCCGTTTTCCGGAAGCTCAAACCGCAGGCCTTCGTCTGACTGGATTATCGCCGGAGAGACAGCTCCAACATTGGTGAGCGCAATCAGGCAAAGTCCCACCAACGCACTGAGCACTTTGCGGAAACAGCTAATCGGAGAGCGATCAGTTGGTACTACGTAGAGCATTTGATCGTGGCTCAGACTTCAGTCCGGGATACGCTGGCCCGTATCTGTTCAGAGTCGGGCTATTTGTCCTTCGGGCGCCCGATGGGGCGGCGGCGCCTGCTTCTAAACCAAAGGCGAAAACTAATAATCTGTGCCACTTATCTTTCGATCACGTCGAGTATAGATTCGGGTGTCGGTTCGGGCTTTGGTTTGGGTGCGCCGCCAGCACTGTACTCACCCAATCGCAGGAGCAGGTTGCCCTGGTTCGACGCGTAAGCCAAACCGTCTTCCCTGGTCACAACTCCTGACCGAACCAGTTTCTCAATTTCGCCGTCGAATGTTTGCATGCCTTCCATGTCACCCTGTTCCATGGCATCCATCAACGACTTGCCTTCCGACTCGCCGCGTTCGATGTATTCCCTGGTACGCGACGTTGCTTTCAGAATCTCCATTGCCGCCACCCGCCCGGTCCCATCCGCGCGGGGCAGCAGACGCTGCGAGATAATGTACCGAAAGCTCTGGGCCAGGCGCGTGCGAATTATTTTCTCTTCGTTTTTGGGAAAGACGCCGATGATTCGCTCGACCGTTTTCGCCGCATCGATCGTGTGCAGCGTCGAGAGCACCAGGTGCCCGGTCTCGGCGGCTTCCAGGGCCACCTCCATGGTTTCGCGATCTCGCATCTCGCCGACCAGAATCACCTTCGGCGCTTGTCGCAACGCTGCACGCAGGGCCAGCGCAAAGTTGGGCGTGTCCGAATGCAGCTCGCGTTGATGGATGGTTGAGTTTTTGTGCGCGTGTAGAAACTCGATCGGGTCCTCGATCGTGACGATGTGGTAGAACTTTGTTTCGTTGATGAGGTCGATGACGGCCGCCAGCGAGGAGCTCTTGCCGCTGCCCGTCGGTCCGGTAACCAGCACCACGCCGTTCTTTAATTCGACTATGTCGCGCAACTGGTTCGGCAAATTAAAATCTTCAAAGTTCGGCGGGCAAGGCGGAATCACGCGCATGACAATCGCGTATGTCCCTCGCTGCTTGAAAATATTGACGCGGAAACGACTAAGCCCGGGAACACCAAAGGAAAGATCGACCGACCCGAGTTTCTCCAAACTCTCTATCGAAGTCTCGTGATTCCCGATTATGACCTTCGCAATCGCATAGGTTTGGGCTGGCGTGAGCTTTTCCAGACCGGCGATAGACACCGGCTGAAGCTTGCTAACCAGTTCAACCTGTGGTGGTCGGCCGGGCGAAAAGATCAAATCACTGACCTTGTTGGAAACCTCGAGCATTTGCTGCAACACCTTCGCCAGATTCAGCGAGGCCGAACTCGCGGGTGTTTCCCTGGCGGGTGGTTCCTGCATAGCACTCATCCGTGTTTGTCAGCTCTCTTTCTTGAGCAATCTCCTCAGACTGTATTTAGAGCGCTTTAACAATAAAGAAGGTCACATCATCGTGTGCGCCGAGCCCGTCAGTCCAATTGATCACGTCGCGATGAATGAAATCAATCATCTCGCGCGGGCCCAGTTGACGGCACTGGCGCACGGCTTCAACCAGCCGATCGCGACCATATTCCTCATCAGCCGGGTTCATGGCTTCGGTCGCACCATCGGTATAGAGCACGAGCACCTGGCCCGGCTTAAGCGTCATGTAATATTCGTAGTAGCGCGAATCGCGAAACATCCCCAGGGGCACGCCGCCACGTTCCTCGAAATGTGCTTTGCCGTCCGCCTCCATCAAGAGCGGTGGGTTGTGACCAGCGTTGGAATAAGCCAGCGTGTGGTTCGTAGCATCCAGAATCCCATAGAAGCTGGTGACAAACTGATTACGCTCGATCGATTCCCACAGCAGAAAGTTAACTTTGGACATTGAGATATGCGGCGCATAGCCAATATGCGTGGCCGCGCGCAGACTCGCCCGCAAAAAGGCCATCAGCAGCGCCGCCGGTACGCCTTTGCCGGAGACGTCGGCAATAACGATTGCGATTTGATCGTCGTAGATGCGCACCCAATCATAGTAATCGCCGGACACTTCCTCGGTGGGAAAGTTGTAAGCGCTGATGTCAAAACCTTCGAGCTCAGGATCTCTGGCGGGTAACAACTCAAGCTGCACCTGCCGGGCGACTTCGAGCTGAGTCTCCAGCCGCTGCTTTTCGATCAACTGATCGTGCAGCATTACCTTCTCAATAATGATGGCGACCTGAGAGGCGAGCAGCATCAGGACTTCCAGATCGTCTTTGGCATAGGCGTTAAGTTCATCACTCTCCAGATCGAATACGCCGATGACCTCGTTATTAGAAATGATCGGCGCGACCATCTCCGAACGGGTACGCGCGCGGGCATTGATATAGCGCGGCTCTTTGCGGACATCGGGAGAGATGAAGGGCTTGCCGCTCACGGCCACGTGCCCAATCAAGCCCTCACCCATCTTCAGACTCAGTTCCTGCAAATCGTCGATGTCGTAACCACGCACGGCCTGGGTGTGAAAGACGCACGTCTCGTCGGGGCCCCCTTCCCATTCAGGTAACGGCCGCGAACACTGGACCAGATAGATGCCGGCAGCATCGTAAGGGATCAGCGAATCAAGCGTGTCCATGACGAGGTTGAGCACCTCGTCGAGATCCAATGACCGACTGATCGTCTTGGTGATGTCCAGCAGCATGCGCAGTTTGTCGACTACCGACAGACCCACCGAATTTTGTATTGTATCGGTCATAGTTGAACGACCGTGCCACCCGGTCTCAAGTCTTTGATTATACGTGCTCAGCGCGTGTCACAGAAGTGCGTTTGTAATCCGCCCAGAGGTGCGTGACTTTGATCCGGTATTCTGTCAGTTGCCGGCTGACACGGAAGTGACGCGCGATCTCAAGCGAAGATCGGCCTTCCATCACCAGGCGCCGCAACGCTCCATAAGGCACCAGCGCGGCGGCGCCGACGGCATAGGCAGCTTCTTCGTCCGTCTGGTTGTAATCGCGCGCCAGCATTTTGTTCGAAGTTCCTGACGTGCTGCCGGGTCCCTTGTCGTATGTAATCGCGGCCAGCCGGTTCGGTTTGTGGCCCAGAAAGACATGCGCAACCTCTTCCATTAGCGTGGCACGATTTCGTTGTGAGCCATGCGCCGGATTCAAGATTACGAGGCGCCAGCCATTGGGCAGCGGCCGCGAACAAGCGCCGCCCGACCATTCATTGGCGGCCTGGCCCAGCAAATGTTCGCGCGATTCCGGCGATAGGCCTTCGATACTGTCGAAATCGATCACCAGAAGTCCGGCAAGAGTGGCCAGGGCGAACGGATCGAGCGGCTGATCTTCAGTGACACCTGCGAATGCACGCAGGCCCAGCGCGCGCAACTCGAACTGTTTTCGCTTTTCTGAGTGAGGCAAAAGGAGATTTCGCACGAGCCATTATAACAGGACTCTTGGAGTGGATCGTTCGGAGTTCCGCCTTTAGGCGGATATCATGAGCAGATGTGATCCGCCTGAAGGCGGAACTCCAAACAAAGCGCCGTCACGCGCCAGCGCACACCAAATTCAGCCGCGCTTTCGCATCGAGGTTTGACTGAACTGCGCGTACGCGACTCGGAAGAGTTCCGACAGCGCTTTGGCGGTGTCGGCAGTCAGATGCTTGTCGGCGCGCAAATGTGCTTCGACGATCTCGGGGGTTGATTCATGCGGATAGTAGACGACCGGTTTGGGGTCCGTCGGGCTGCGGTGGCCTTGATGCATGACCCGCTCAATCGGCATATCCAACCACGAAGCCAAACGCGCGATGTTGTCAGCGTCAGGTTTACCTGTGCCGTTTTCGATGCGCGACAAGGTCGAGGCGGAAACTCCCGTCTGGTCGGCGACATCGCGCAGACTCAATCCCTGTTGTTCGCGTCGACGGCGGACGGCGCCGCCCAGTTCAGACGTATTTACTCCGGATTTCTTTGACATGACCCAAAGTCTACCACTCATTGAGTTTTAGCTGCAAGACTTTGTTTTATCGTCGCAACAGAGCTGACCTGACTCCCTCTCCCTTTTGGGAAAGGGTTGGGGAGAGGACTTGATAGAGCCACCTCAGCTACGCCCCTCTTCCCCGGCCCTTCTCCCAGAGGGAGAAGGGAGAACCATCCCCGCCGCGAAACAGTAAAAAAAGAGGCGGGATAAGTCCCGCCTCTTAGCAATCCAGAAATCCTGGAGATTTAGGGCTGCTGATTCCGGACCCGCATGGCGGCCATGGCCAGGTCGCGCGCGCGCGGTACGACTTCGATGGCTTTCGCGACTTGCGTGTCTTCTTTGGTCATCACCTGTAAGGCACTCACGGTGCCGTAAGCCGCAGTCGCCAGTTGGAATCTTATCTGCGTCTCGAGAAAAGCACGGTTGCGATCGAGCTGCGGAGTGAAAATCTTCCAGTTCGCGTCCCCGGCCACGTAATCCTTGAAGGCCTTGAACACCGTGTTGTTCATGGGGAAGTCCGGCGCTTGCAGATCGTGTCTAAACTCGATTGGGCGATCGACCTTATATCCCTCCAGACCTGGAATGCGGCCGGTCGCTACTTCACGCGAAAAGAAGAACAGCGGATCACGCAGGCGATTCTGCATCGTGGTGAGAAACTGCGGCTTGACCATTTCGTCCGGAGTGATTCCCCCACCGCCATACACTGGCCGGCCTGTGTCCGTGCGGCTGGCCGGTCCGGCGGGCTTACTCTGATCGTCTTTGTTGTCCCTGAGCGTACCGCCACGATAGAGGTAGTTATAGTAGCCGCCATTCGAGTAATCACGCTGGATCAAACGCCCGGATGGCGTAAAGTACTTCGCCGAAGTCAGCGTTAATCCCGCGCCGCCCTCCAGCGGAATAATGCTCTGCACCAAACCCTTGCCAAAGCTGGTTTGCCCCACGATCATCGCGCGGTCGTGATCTTGCATCGCGCCGGCCACAATCTCGGACGCCGAAGCCGTGTAGTCGTTGACCAGAATCACGAGCGGCGTTCGATCCGGATCGGGGTTGCGCGATTCATAGATGTGATCATTCATGCCGTTGCGGCCCTTCTGCGTCAGGATCAGTTGGCCGGCCGGCAGAAAAGTTTCTGCCACATGAATTGCCTGTTCAAGAAACCCGCCCGGGTTGTTTCGCAGATCGAGCACCAGCGAATTCATACCGCGCGCATGGAGAAAGTCGAGCGCAGACTGCAAACCCTCTGCCGTGTCATAGTTGAACCCGCGCATCATGTCGATGTAACCCACGCCGGGACGAATCATGTATGCATCAGGGACGGAGGGCTGAGGTACGGCGTCGCGAACGATTTCCACAATATCGGCCTTGAGGCTGTTGGCGTGGGTGATCGTAAGCTTTACCTTGCTGCCGCGCGGTCCGCGAATCTTGTCGCGTACTTCCGCGGACAACTTGGCGTGCATCGAAACACCGTCAACTGCGTCAATGCGGTCGCCGAAGCGCAATCCCGCGCGCGAAGCGGGCGCATTCTGGAAGGTCGCGGCGATGTAGGTGTCCACCGAATCGCCGATCGCATAATTTTGGATGGACGCCCCGATGCCAAAATATTCGCTGCGCTGATCCGTCTTCATCTCGTCGAACTCTTCCTTGTCGAAATAGTTCGAGTGTGGATCGAGCACCCGCAGCATGCCTTGAATCGACGACTTGTAGACGTTGTTGAAATCTACCTTGCTACCGTCGACGTAGTGTTCCTCGATAACGTCCAGGGCTTCCTTGAAATCCTGCGCGACCGCGGTGCTTGGCGCGTGGCGCGAGCGTCGCGCCGGCACGGTTATCGAAGGCTCCGACTTGCCGGCCGGCTTGGTTCCGGCCGAAGTGTTTGATTGGTCACGTTTCTGCTGGGCAAAAACAAAAGCCGGGACAACAAGAGAAACGGCAATTAGCGCCACCAGCGCCAGCGAGAACTTATTCTTCACTTAGAACCTCACAGGAAAAGAAACTGAAACCCATTGATTATCGGAGGAGCCCATTGATCTATCTTCGATACAAACCGCGACGAATTACGTCGTCCGGCAATCTTAACGGATGCCTGCGCGGGGAGCAAGGTTGCGTTGGCAAATATTTGAAAATTGAGAAAAGAGAACTTCGACAGGGATTTACATGATAGACAAGTAGGTGACCCCTCTTAACCGTCCTGTCAGTCTTGTTAATCCTGTCGAATACTCACGCGGCATGCATCAGCGCCGTGCGCATCGCGGCGGCGGATTGCCAGCGTTGCGTTGGATCTTTGGCCAGGGCGCGTTCGATCACTTCGGCCACACGTTCCGGAACGTCCGGAGCGCGCTGGCGCAAAGGAATTATCTGGCCCTCAAAGATCGCCCTGACCGTGCCGGCAATATCATTATGAGGACCCAGGTCCAGCGCGGTATCACCCGCAAGCAGGCTGTAGGCGGTCATCCCAATCGCGTAGATGTCCGAAGTGGGTCGCACGTTGCGAAAGTCTCTAATCTGCTCCGGTGGCATATAAGCAAAGGTGCCGGCCATGTCGCCGGCCATGGTGATGCCGCTCATTCCCGATTGCGTGAAGCTTTTCGCCAATCCGAAATCTGTGAGCTTGGCGGTGAAATTCGGCGTCGTGCCGCTGACGAGAATATTTGATTCCTTGATGTCGCGATGGATGTAACCTTTTGCATGCGCATAAGCCAGCGCGTCGAGTGCCTGAGAGACGATAGCGATCGCCTGAAGGAATGGTAAACGGCCACCCTGTGCATCGGCTAACCGGGCGGCATCCGAGCCCTCAACATACTCTGTGATCATATAGACCGCACCGTTGTTTGTGCCGCTGGCAAGGAAGCGAACGATGTTAGGATGCTCGAGCGCAGCGGCAACTTCGATCTCGCGCATGAAGCGGCGCAGCGATTGTTCGGTGACAGCTACTTCCGGCAAAAGCGTCTTGATGGCCACCGACTGCCCCGTCTTTTGATCGCGCGCCAGCACGACACAGCCCATGCCACCTCGACCCAGGAGCTTGATCGTTTCATAGCCCGGAACAGGTTGCGGCCGGCGCTTCAATTCTTCCCGGCAATCTTCGCAAACGAATGACAACTTCTCGTTTGCGGCGGATGCTTCGGCTGTTTCTTGACGGCCGCAATTGGCGCACTCGACCAACACCACGGTTGGACGCGTCAGCGTGGGGGCTTCCTGACCATCGACCGTCGCGGCTTGCTCAGACTGCACCTCGACTTCCAGCACGGTCTGGCCACCTTGAATGCGGTCGCCACTGGTCAGAAAAGCTTCGGCGACCCGTTTTCCATTTACGAACGTGCCGTTGGTCGACCCCAGGTCGCGCAGAAAGCAGCGCGGCGGGGCGATCTCCAGCAGGCAATGATGACGTGAAAAGAATCGGTCCTCAGGCAGGTAGAGGTGCGCGGTGTCACTTCTGCCAATCAGGAAGGTGTCATGCTGATCGAAAGTGAACTCGCGTCCGGTATAGGGCCCAGCCAAAACTCGTAAAGTAACGCGCATTTCAACGACGTCATTTGCTGATTTCTAAATCGTCGAACGCTACTTCGCCCGTATCGCTGGTGTACAGTCCCACGCGCCCGTTCTTGTAACCTGCGTCATCGGTGATCGAGGTGACGAATTGTCCGTTGATGTAGAAATCCAGCTTGGTATCGCGGATTCTCACTTCTAGCTGGTTCGGCGTTGTGCCGGTGCGAATGGTGCTGGTCGAAGTCCAGTCGACAACCTTGCTTTCCGCGCCGGCCTTGTGAACGACGATCTTGTATTTCGGATCGTCGCCGTTGTAAATCAGAAAGCCGTAGTCTTCCAACTTGCCGTCCTTCTTCTCTCCGTGCACTACCAGTCCGTATCCGGTAACCGGGGGGGTTCCATCGATGCTGCGCAAGCCCACGCGTACAGTGGCATCTTTGTCGTAATACTCTTTTTTGTCGGGCGCGTACATCACTATGTAGCCACCCTTGGTGGCATGCATGTGATACTCCTCGTCCTGATACCAGATGTTGCCGTATTGCGACTCGCCAGAGCCCCAACTCTTCGCGGAAAAGTCATCGCTGAAAGATGACAGGTTCGAGCGTGGATTCGCGTTCGTGTCGTCCGAATTCGTATTCTTGTTCGTATTGCGGTTCGCTACCTTTGAGTTGTTGTTATTTGAGTTGCTCTTGTTGTCGTTGGTCATGCTGGCGACCGCAAAAATCAGAATTACGACGCCGATGCCCATGAATACCAACACTGCGCCGATGCCAAGAATCCACGGCCACATGCTGCGTTTCTGTGGCGCCGGCGGCGGCATTGGCGACCAGGCCGGCGGCGGCATGGGCGGCGGAGGCGCCGGTCCCGGAGTGAAAGCGATCGTCGGCTGGGGCGACGTGTCGCGCGCCTGCGGATACTGTACGGTGGCGCTTGGATCAGAAAGAGGCGGCCCGCTCGCGCTAATCAGCGGCGAGCCGTCATCCAGGCAAAAGCTCAATGCATCGTCAGTGTACGTGCGGTTACATTGGGGACAGCGTTTCATGTTCGGCCTCGTTTCCTTATCAGTACGGAACCGCTCGTGGCAGCGAGCGGGTAGATCGATCATCTCAGACGGTTACTTGTCTCAAGAATCGCGCGGCAAGTCTATACGAGAAGCTGGTTCGTGCTCAAGAGCGAGAATCCAAACCCGGGCTATAGTGTGCGTCCGCAGCGCCCGCAGAACTTCGTTCCCGGAGGGTAGGTGGCATTGCATCCGGCGCACAGAACTTCGACCGGTCGCGGCGCCGTCCAGGCTATCGCGGACCCGCCCAGCGATGCACCGCAACGACCACAGAACTTTGTGCCTGCGGGCTGATCCATCCCGCAACGCGTGCAGCGAATCCGGCCCGGCGACACACCCGCGACTGCCTGGTTCAAGCTGGGCGATCCCTGCGGGCCTGCGGCTGGTGGCGGTGGAGTCATCTGGGGACTCGCGCTTTCCGAGGTAACAGGCTGAAAATTAGTATTGCCACAACGGCCGCAGAACTTCGTGCCCGCGGCGAAGCGCGACCCACACTTCGTGCACGCAACGACCGTGTGGGTGGGCAGGGTCATGCCGGAAACGCTGCCAAGGCTGCCGCCTTGCGAAGGTGACAGACCACTCGAGGGCGCTGACTTGAATTGCGCTTGAATGATCTGCTCATCAGCGTCGGCGCGGATCTCGATTACGCGCTCGTCGTCCGCATCTCCCGCGTGCGCGACCCGCAGCACGTGTTGACCCGGTGGAATTGCCTTCAAGATGACTCGGCCCGACCGGCCGATGCTGCCGTGGCGTTCGTCGTCCACGTAGACTTCGGCGCCCGTGGGCGCCATGATCACCAGACGCGATTCGCCCTCATCTTCGGTCACCGAAGCGCCGCTCGCCGCCTCGTCGAATTCACTGAACCAAACGGCCACATTATTCGGCCGCGCCTCTGCTTCCTTCTGCAACGCGTGCATCACGGCCTGTTCAACCGGCGCGGGGATGTCGGAACGCAGTGTGCTGAGCGAGGGCGTGTCCTGAGTAAGCTTCTGCGCGAAGATCTGCATGATGTCGCCGGTGAACGGCGGCCGTCCGCCCAGCATGTGATAAGCGATGGCGCCCAGCGCGTAGATGTCGGCCCGTGCATCGAGGGCGACTCCCGACTGCATCTGTTCGGGCGCCATGTACTCGGGCGTGCCCAGGATTCCGCGCGAAGCCGGACCGCTTCCCGAAGTAATACCCGCCAGGCTCTGGCTGATAATTTTTGCCAGGCCGAAGTCTCCGACTTTCACAATATCGTCGCCGGCAATCGTGCCGTCTTTCTTTTTTCTTTGCACGATGAAGACGTTTGCCGGTTTCAGATCGCGATGCAGGATTCCTTCGTCATGCGCGGCTTCGACGCCGGCGCTGATCTGCCGGAGCAAAGCCTGGGCCCGCTGTACTGAGAGAGTTCCTTCGCGGCGCAGAAGCTGGTAGAGCGATTCGCCTTCGACGTATTCCATTACCAGAAAGAAAACGCCTTCATCGCTCTTGCCAAAGTCGGTGACGTCGATGACGTTGGGATGTTGAATCGAAGCAGCGGTGCGCGCCTCCCGCTCAAAGCGCGCTATTGCTTCGCCTTCCTGCAAGTCCTCATCTGACAGGACATCGGGGCGAATGGTCTTTACCGCAACCCGTCGAGTGATCAGGTTTTCATCGCGCGCGAGATAGACCTGGCCCATCGCGCCGCGGCCCAGACGTTTATCGAGCCGGTAGCGCCGATTCAAAAGTGTGGACCCGGGAAGCGTCGCCTTCGTCTTTGCCTGATCGTCCGGGCAGAGCAGGGCCTCGTCTTCATAGCAACGTTCACATCGTGGACATTCGCGCATGATAGTTCAGCGAAGCAAATACTTTCGATTCGCAAGAATACGGTCTCGCGCGAAAGCGGTCAATCGAACCACACGAAAGAGGTGGCACAGACTTCAGTCTGTGTTGCCGACCTGCGAGAAAGCACAGACTAGAGTCTGTGCCATAACAGTACAAAAAGCTTTGACTTGAAGGGCCAACTGGCCCATAATTCCCTCCCCTTCGGCCCATGGGCCAGGGCCGAGTCAATCAGGACTCGGAAAAATGCGGGCGCGATGCCCGCGTTTGTGTCTAGGTAGCGCAAGTTGATAACTTGCGCCATATCGACAGGGTCAGTATCCCGGCGAACGCAAGTTAACAACTTGCGCTACATTCGGAGAAACAGGATATGCGATCGATTTGGAAAGGCCACATACGCTTCCTGCTGGTTGCAATTCCAGTGCGCGTCTATAACGCCATCGAAGCGTCCGAAAAAATCCAGTTCAATCAACTGCACCGGGAAGACTTTGGTCCAATCGGTTACGACAAGCGCTGCAAGAAGTGTGGCCAGGTCGTCACCAACGAGGACATCACCAAGGGTTATCAATACGAGCCGGACCGCTATGCGCTGATCGAGCCGGACGAGATCGCCAAAGTAAAAATCAAGACGACCAAGGCCGTGGACATCCTCGGCTTTGTCGATGAATCTGAGATTCCGTCGACCTTCTATGACTCGCCGTATTACCTGGGCCCGGACGGCCCGGTGGCCGAAAAGCCGTACGCGCTCCTGCTCCAGGTCCTCAAAGACACGGGCAAAGTCGGACTCGCGAAAGTCGTGCTGCGCGATCGCGAAGATCTGGTCGCGGTCTTTCCGCACGAGAACGGCATCGTGCTGCAAAAGCTTCGGTACCCGGCCGAAGTTCGCAGTATCAAGGACGTTCCCGAACTGGACGGGGTGCAGAAAATCGACAAGAAGGAACTGGGCCTGGCCACGAATCTGGTCGAGCAAATGGTCACATCTTTCGCTGACATCGACACCGTCGATCACTATCACGAGGCGTTGCGGAAACTGATCGAGTCGAAGATCAAAGGCAAGAAAGTGACGGAGTTTGAAAAAGTGGAAGAGATGCCGCGGCTGGACATTATGACGGCGCTGAAGAAGAGCCTGCAGACTTCATCGCGCAAGCCGATGGTCAAAGCCGCGCCCGCCGCGAAGAAAAAGGCCGCGCTAACGCTGGTCAAAGCCAAACCCGCGGCGCGGAAACGCAAGGTTGGATAACGCTGTCTCCCTCTCCCTTTGGGAGAGGGCCGGGGAGAGGGCTTGAGGTTAGAACTCCTATTGCGCGCCTCTTCCTTAGGACACCCACAAATAATCTACGCAGAACCTCTGCTGTTACCCTTGGAACATGAAGTGGTCGAACCGTGTGCACTAAGACCCTCTCCCTAACCCTCTCCCAGAGGGAGAGGGAACACAATCACACCGGTCGCACCGCTTTCTGAAACGCTTTAACTCCCAAAGTATTCAAGACTTCACTTCGTCTCACCCACCCACGACGCGCTATTCCAACCCCAAACTTCACATTGTTCAGTGCGCCGACTGAATGCGCATCAACTGAAACGACGAACTTAATCTTTCGCTTGCGGGCTTCGCGCAGCCAGCGCGGCTCCATGTCGAGTCGATATGGATCGCCGTTTATTTCCACGGCCGCGCGTGATTCCGAAATCACATCCAGAATCTCTTCCACACGACAGTCGAACGGCGGCCGCTTTTGAATCAGACGCCCAAGCGCGTGGCCCCAAATCTTGAATACCGGCTGGCGCATCGCGGTCACAATTCGCCGGGTCATCTGATCTTGGTTCATCTTGTAACGCGAATGAATACTCGCGACGATCACATCAAACTGTTCCAGAATCCAATCCGGATAATCCAGCGAACCATCGGCGAGAATGTCTGACTCGGTTCCTTTCAGGATTTTCACATTTGTCTGGTCCTGGATCCGTTCAATCTCTTCCCACTGTCGCTGCAGTCGATCGATCTTGACTCCCCCGGCATAGAACGCGGTCGGTGAATGATCGGTAATCGTGATGTACTTCATGCCCATCGCTTCCGCCGCGTGGACCATTTCCGCGACGCTGTGCTTGCCGTCGGAATACTTTGTATGACAGTGGACCATCCCACGGATGTCATCTGTCGTAATCAGATCTTCCGGAAGTGCGTTTGCGAGGGCCGCTTCGACTTCACCCTGATCTTCGCGCAACTCCGGCGGCACATACTGCATGCCCAGACGTTTGTAGATTTCCGGCTCAGTCGTGACGCGAATCATGGGCGTTCGTGTTTTCGACTTCGGCTTCGACTTCTGTGGGCCTACCTTCTGAATTCCGCGCTCGGTTAGTTTCAGCTTCCTCTTCGAGGCAATCTGCAGGAGCTTCTTCAAGTGCGTCTCGGATCCGGTTGCCTGCAACAACCTCGACGCGAACTCATCCGGCTTGACGGCAAACAGCGTCGTTTTGAATCCTTCGCCCAAAACAACTGAACATCGTTGTGGCGTTTGCCTCTCGATTCTGACGACCAGAGGCGAGCGCAAGAAATGATTGATAAGCGCCTTGGGTGTTTTCGCGCTAGCCACAACAACTATTTGCGATACCGTCTCTTGCCGGCGTCGCAAAGAGCCGGCGAGTTCGCTCTGAACAAATCCCGGTGCGGTCCGCAGGTACTCGAGGATTTGTTCGCCGGCGCGCAAAGCGTGATGAATATGAATGCGCTGTTCAAGGTTCTCGTGCCCGGCGATCACCTTGAGCGCGGCGAGAATTCCCTGCTCGGTTTTCACTCCAAAGCCTTTAACGTGGCGTACCCTTCCAGCTTCGGCTGCGGCCTTCAAATCTTCGATGGATGAAATGCCCAACGCTTCACGAAGGGTTTGGACTTTCTTGACGCTTAGCACCTTACCCAGCTCGACAATTCCCGCGGGCATCTCCGCGCGCAACTCATTCAAGAAAGTCGATTGGCCGGTCGCATAAAGATCCTGAATCTGCGTCGCTAATCCATGTCCGATCCCCTTAACAAAGGTGAGCCGATTCTCTTTGATTAGCTTGCCGAGGTCTTCGGTCAACTCAGCAACTGCGCGCGAGCCGAGTTTGTATGCGCGGGCTTTGAAATACTCGCCGCCCTTCAACTCCAGGAGGGTTCCGATCTCTTGCAGCGCCGCGGCGATTGCCAATTTGTCTGTGCCTGAGTTCACAGGACTCGTCGTTCGCTTCATCGCCAGGATTTATGGCATGGAGGATGCCAAATCATGGACAAGAACCTCTTCAAGTGATACAAGTACGCCGGTTGGATTCCCTGGCTGTCAGCCTTGCGTCCTGAATGGAGCTCCTCCACAGAAAAGGAGCAACTCCACCAACGGGGCTTGCAAACAATATCTCGACCTGGTCCCTGGACGACCTCAACGCCGCCACAACGCGGCTCATGCATAAGGTAGATATCGTTTGCCGGCCATCTCACACCCGAAAGGAGTCTCACAATATGCGCCTTGCATCTTTTAACGTAGAGAACATGTTCCGACGCGCCCGCGTTATGAATTTGGAAACCTGGAGCGACGGTAAGAAGATCCTGAACGAATATAGCCGGCTAAGCACGTTGCTGCAAAAGCCCGTCTACACGGCGGCCACCAAAACGGCAATACTCGTGTCGCTCGAAAAGCTCGGCCTCAAGACGAGCAATGATTCCAAGTTCGTACTCCTGCGAGAGAACCATGGCCATCTGCTTAAGAGGCCAACGTCCGGGCCCGAAGTTGTTGCGGGTGGGCGCGCTGATTGGATTGGCTGGCTCGAGCTTAAAACTGAGGCGGTCAATGATAAGGCCGTCCAAATGACGGCGAGAGTGATCAAGGAAGTTAATGCCGACGTGCTCGCCGTCATCGAAGCAGAAGACCGAATTGCTCTCGAACACTTCAACGATCAGCTACTAAAGCCCGTCAATGCCACGTATGGCGGCATCATGCTGATTGACGGCAATGACGAACGCGGCATTGACGTCGGACTTTTCACAAAGTCCGGCAGATCCATTGAATCCATCGTCAGCCACGTTGATGACGTGAAGAGCGGCAACAGAATATTCAGCCGCGATTGCCCCGAGTTTACGGTACGAGTCAGCGATACCAGGCGCATCCTGTTGTTGGTGAACCACTTTAAGAGCAAGGGCTTTGGTAACCCGGCTGATTCGAACGCGCGCAGAAAAGCACAAGCCAAACGGGTCCGCGAGATTTATGATCTTCGCAGGTCGGAGGGAATTGACATGATTGCGATTGTCGGCGATTTCAACGACACACCCGACAGTGACCCATTAAAGCCTCTGCTCGCGCAGGGATCGGATCTCAAAGACATTTCCGCTCATCCTCAATTCCAGAATGACGGGCGTCCCGGGACTTTCGGCAATGGAACCGCGTCAAACAAGATTGACTACATCCTAATGTCGCCCGCACTGTTCGCTCGCGTTACGAACGGGGGTGTCGAGCGTAGAGGAGTGTGGGGAGGCACGAACGGAACGCTGTTTCCTCACTTTGTGGAGATAACAAGGGCAATTGAAGCGGCTTCTGACCATGCGGCGATCTTCGCCGACATCAACCTGTAGCAACGCGGGCCCGAAGGAACGACATTCAATATCCACGCCCGTAAGGGCGTGGATCAGCAGGGTGTCAAGACGAATAAGCGCCGAAGGCGCGGCACAAAATAATGATTGATGACATCGCATGGCATAAAGTGCCGGCCCTTCGGGCCTAAGCTCACGGAACCACCCTCTGCGCGACAATCCAAAATTCTCCTTCTTTAGAGCTTCCTCATACCTCCACGCAACCACGGGTGAACATTGGATTCACTGCAACACTTGCACGCTTTTTGACCTCTCGCCTATTTCCCGTTTCACCCGTTCCCGGTAGAATACCGCCGCGTTGCCAACCCGTCCCCGAAAGGAAACTCTATGCGATCTCGTCTCGTGCTTGTCTTGATCGGTATTACGTTCTTCGCTTTCCCCGCAACAAACCCGGCTCAGAAGCGCAACCTGACTGAGAAGGACTTGTTCAGCTTTGTCTGGGCCGGGGACCCGCAGATATCGCCTGACGGTTCGCGCGTTGCGTTCGTACGCGTGACTGTGAACGAAAAGAAAGACGGCTATGACACCGCCATCTGGAGCGTCTCTCCGGCCACAGGCGAGACACGTCAACTGACCGCGGGCCCGAGAGATTCATCGCCGCGCTGGTCGCCCGATGGCAACTACCTCGTTTTCGTCCGCGTCCCTGAGAAGGACGGGCGCCCTGACGTGCCACAGCTCTTCATGCTGTCCATGTCTGGCGGCGATTCATTCCAGTTCACTACCGTCACGCGTGGAGCTGGTGCGCCGCAATGGTCGCCCGACGGCAAGATGATCGCGTTCGCCAACAGTGCGAACACCGAAGACCTGGCGAAGGCGGCGCCTAAGCCTCCGGCCCAGCCTTCGCCGAGCCCAACTCCAGCGGACGCTAAAAAGCCCGAAGAGCGCGAGAGCGACGTGCGCGTGATCACGCGGGCCGTCTATCGCTTTAACGGCGCCGGCTATACCGATCCGAAGCACCCGAACCACATCTGGGTTGTGGCCGCGCCGAAAAACGGCGACGACAAAGTCACACCAAAACAACTGACCAGTGGACGCTACGCTGAAGACAACATGACGTGGGCCAAAGACAGTTCGCAGATTTATTTCGCGTCCGATCGAATTGACGAGCCTTACTACGAGCTGCCGTCGACGACGGTCTATTCAGTCGGAGTCAATGGTGGTGCGCCGGCCAAACTCACTTCGTTTGACATGGATACAGGCGCCTTTTCTGTCAGCCCTAACGGCAAACAACTCGCCTTCTATGCTTCATTGAGCAAACCGGTTCAGTCTTACACAGAGCCCGATCTCTGGGTGATGGATATTGCTCCGAATGCGCAACCGCGAAGTCTAACGCGTGATTTTGATTACGATGTCGGTTCGGGAGTTGGTGGAGACAACACCGCGCCACGCGGCGGCGGCAACAATCCCCCGATCTGGTCCGCCGAAGGTCGCAGCATCGTCGCGGTTTACGCTAAGGAAGGAAAAGCAAATCTGGGTGCTTTCGATGTTGTCACCGGCAAGGAAACCGATGTGACCAGCGGCAACCAGGCTGTCGTCAGTTTTCGCGCGACGCCTGATGCTTCGAAGTTCGCTTTGATAATCTCCACCCCGACACGCATTGGCGACATCTTCTTGCTGGAACGTGGAGCAACAACGCCGAAACAACTAACTCATCTCAATGACGAGTTGTTTTCAAAGCTGAACCTGACCGAACCGGAAGAGATCTGGTACGCGAGTTTCGACGGCAAGAAGGTCCAAACCTGGGTACAGAAGCCGCCCGACTTTGATGCCAATAAGAAGTATCCACTGATTCTCAATATCCACGGCGGGCCGCATGCGGCGTACGGGTTCATCTTTGATCATGAGTTTCAGTGGATGGCGGCGAAGGGTTATGTGGTGCTCTACCCGAACCCGCGCGGCAGCACGAGCTATGGCCAGGAGTTTGGCAACGTCATTCAATACAACTATCCCGGCGATGACTACAAGGACCTGATGGCCGGCGTCGATGAACTACTAAAGCGAGGTTACATCGATGAGAAAAAGCTGGGCGTGACCGGGGGTAGCGGTGGCGGGCTATTGACGAACTGGACCATCGGGCAAACGACGCGCTTCGCTGCTGCCGTAGCACAGCGCGACATCGCTGACTGGGCCACTTTCTGGTACGTGGCAGACTTCACGCTTTTTCAACCGACATGGTTCCGGAAACCGCCGTTCGAGAATCCGGAAGAATACAAGGCGCGTTCACCGATCACTTACATCAACAACGTCAAGACGCCGCTCATGTTGATTCTGGGCGAAGCCGATTACCGCACGCCTACCGGCGCCGGCGGTGAAGAGATGTTTCGCGCGCTCAAGTATCGAAAGATACCGACGGTGATGGTGCGCTTTCCGAACGAGTCGCACGAACTGTCGCGCTCAGGCCAACCCTGGCATCGCATCGAACGCCTGCAACACATCGTCGGCTGGTTCGATAAGTGGTTAATGGGGATGCCAAAGCCTGAATATGACGTAGCGCAATAGACGGCCGTTTTTGGAGTGCGCCGGCAGAGTAAAGCGGCGACGGCGCTTTGGTTTTGTAGTTCCGCCTTCAGGCGGTCCCTTATTTACTCATAAGACCGCCTGAAGGCGGGACTCCGAACAGGCAAATTATCCGGCCTCAGGAGCCTGAGTCGCGTCTAAGATAACCACCGCTCATCAACGAGTTGAGAGAAAGGGATTTGCGCCAGGGACCATCAATGCGGATGTTGTATACAGTCTGGTTGCTGCTCGTGATTTCGGCGTCTTTTCTTATCGCTCGATCCGGCGCCATCTACGATCCGCTTCTGGTCGACAAGTATCAGCCGGCGCAGATCGACTTGACGGTGAAAGACGAAAAGCGATCGCGCGAAATTCCGATCCGCGTCTATCTACCCAAAGAGAAAACTCCCGCGCCGGTCGTCCTGTTTAGTCACGGGCTGGGTGGGTCGCGCGAAGGCTCGGCCTATCTCGGCAATCATTGGGCGGCGCGTGGTTATGTCGCGGTGTTTCTGCAGCACCCGGGCAGCGACGACTCAGTCTGGAAGGACAAACCCCCGCGAGAGCGTATGGCGGCGATGCGAGCGGCGGCGGATTTGGAGAACTTCATGCTTCGGGTCGACGATGTTCGGACGGTCCTTGATCAACTCGATCAATGGAATAAATCTTCCGGCAATCCGCTCGGTGGCCGCCTCGATATGAAGCGAATCGGCATGTCAGGTCATTCTTTCGGCGCGGTGACGACGCAGGCGGTGAGCGGGCAACGTTTTGTGCGCGGCGCAGGGCTTACTGACTCGCGCATTCAGGCCGCCGTGATCATGAGCCCCAGCGGTCCGCGTCGCGGCGGCGATGCGACCCTGGCGTTTGGCAGCGTGAAGATTCCCTGGATGCTGCTCACGGGAACAAAAGACACCGCGCCGATTGGCGAGGCGGACGTGGCGTCTCGGCTTTCGGTTTTCCCGGCCCTGCCTGCCGGCAGCAAGTACGAATTGGTCCTCTACAACGCGGAACATTCGGCCTTTACCGAACGCGCTTTGCCCGGTGATTCCCAGCCCCGCAATCCAAATCATCACCGATCGATCCTGGCGCTGACGACTGCGTTCTGGGATGCGTACCTGCGCGACGATCCAAACGCCAGGAAGTGGCTCGACGGAGATGGGCCGAGAAAGATCCTTGATAAGGAAGATCGTTGGCAGCGAAAGTGAGCCGGGTCAAGGTAGCTTCAAGACTGGTAAGGTTCTACTTTGATAGCGGTGTTCAGAGTACCGACTTCAGTCGGGTTTTTATTAAAGCAAGAAAAGACCCAACTGAAGTTGGTACTCTAAACGCCGTCAAATCCGGACACCACTTCAAGACTTCCCGTCTTTCTTCTCCCGTACCTGGCATGCTGCAATCCATTTCGCATATGATTGCGTAGATAGGTCAGGAGATCACAATCATGCGTACTGGTTTTATCTTAGGCTCTGCCCTTCTAATCGTTAGCAGCACCAGCCTGGCATGCAATTCGGCCAACGCTTCTGCAACCACGATTCCAGATCCTGTTCTGGATGCACCACTGGCCAGTGTCAAAGGCGAACAGACCGCCGTGCTTGCGGGAGGATGCTTTTGGGGTGTGGAAGCCGTTTTCGAACATGTCAAAGGAGTCATCAAAGTGACTTCCGGATACTCCGGCGGCTCAGCAGATACGGCCCAATACGGGACGGTTAGCACGGGTGAAACCGGTCATGCCGAATCGGTACGAATTATTTATGACCCTTCAAAAATCTCGTATGGCCGACTTCTCAAGGTCTTCTTTTCGGTCGCACATGACCCAACTGAAATGAATCGCCAGGGGCCGGATACCGGGACGCAATATCGCTCGGCGATCTTCTATCGTAACGAAGAACAGAAGCGCATTGCGGAGGCTTATATCGATCAGTTGAACAAGGCCAGAGTGTTTGGCGCGGCCATCGTAACTGAAGTGTCTGCCCTCAAATCGTTTTATGAAGCGGAGGGTTATCACCAGGACTATCTTGCGCATCATCCGGATGAGCCATACATAATCGTTAACGATCTTCCCAAGGTTGAGAATCTCAGGAAGCATTTTCCGGACTTATACAAAGCGAAATAGAGTTCTCCCTCCTCGCAATATGCACTGGGAACGTCTACCAACAATCGACGCGAGTCGCGTATCTCTCCGTTGGATTTCCGCGGCGGATACGGAGGCTTTCTACGCCATCTATTCCAACCCGGAAGTGATGCGGTATTGGAGCACACCGCCGCTGGCTGATCGCGAGGCGGCTGCTAATCTCATACGGAAAATTCAGGAAGACTGGAAACGTCGAGCGATCTTAAAGTGGGGCATGGCCCTGCGCACCGGCGATCAACTTATCGGCAGCATCACGCTCTTTAATCTCGACTTCAATCATCGCCGAGCCGAGATCGGCTATGCACTCGGCCGCGACTATTGGGGACAGGGTTACATGCACGAAGCTCTGATGGCGCTGCTGAAGTATGCCTTCGAAGTGCTTGATCTACATCGCATCGAAGCCGATGTAGACCCGCGCAACGCCGCTTCGATCAAGACACTGGAACGGCTCGGCTTTCAGCGCGAAGGCTATCTGCGCGAGCGTTGGCAGGTTAACGGAGAGATTCAGGACGCGTTTTTTTATGGATTGCTGCGCCGCGAGTGGGTTGGTCGCGAATAGGTCCCGAATCAACGATTGAATACCATCGCCTGATTAATGCTTCGTATCGCTCAAGGAGACAATTGATGAAGCGCACTCTTGGCCTGCTAATTCTCGGCTGCTGTCTGACTGCATTCGCGGCTCGATTGAGTTCCACACCCTGGTCCGCCCGGGCAGCCGGCGGCCAGAACGCGAACACTCAGCAACCAAACCATGTAGAAATCAAGATCGACCCGAAACTGTTTGACGAGTATGTCGGCCAGTATAGCTTTCTCAGCGACCCGGAGTTCGTGCTCTCATTCTGGCGCGAAGGCGATAAGTTTCTTTTGCAGCCAACCAGTCAGGGCAGGATCGAAATCTTCCCGGAGAGCGAAACGAAGTTCTTTCTCAAGGTCATCGAAGCCCAGGCGACTTTCGTGCGCGATGCTCAGGGAAAAGTGACCGGCGTGGTGTGGCGGCAAAACGGCGCCGACAGTCCGGCAAAAAAGATCAGCAACCAACCCGCGATCGAAATCCTCCAACCTTTCGATCGGCGCGAAGCGATGATTCCAATGCGCGATGGGGTGCGGCTCCACACTTTGATTTTCGCACCCAGGAACATGGACGAAAGGCTCCCGATACTTATCAACAGAACACCATACGGAATCGCTCAGAGTAATTCTGATGCGATCAATCGCCGTTATAACCAGTTAGTTAAGGATGGCTACATTTTTGTGCTTCAGGACATCCGCGGCCGCTATGGTTCTGAAGGACAATTCGTGATGACTCGTCCGCTGCGTGATAAGAAAGATCCCAAATCCATCGACGAAAGCACGGACACCTACGACACGGTTGCGTGGCTGCTGAAGAACGTAGGAAAGAACAACGGGCGCGTCGGCATCCTCGGTGTTTCGTATGATGGCTGGCTGGCGGCGGTGGCAACCGTCGACGCTCATCCAGCACTCAAGGCTTCGTCGCCGCAGGCCCCGATGACGGACGCGTATCTGGGTGACGACTTTTTTCATAACGGCGCTTTCCGTCAGAGCTATGGTTATGAATATGTGAAGTCGATGGAGTCCTCTAAGGAGAACTCCGACGTCGAGTTTGCTAAGGACGCGTACGATTGGTATCTCGAACTTGGTTCTCTCTCGAAAATTACCGAAGGGCCTGAGGGTAAACTACCGACCTGGAATGCGTTCGTGACGCATCCAAACTATGACGACTATTGGAAAGCGCGCGGCGCCGGCAATTATCTGAAGGAAACTACCGTCCCCACCTTGGTTGTGGGCGGCTGGTGGGACCAGGAAGATTACTACGGAGCGTTGAAAACATACGAGGCTCTGGAAAAGTACGATAACGACCACAAGAACTTCGTCGTCCTCGGTCCCTGGAATCACGGTGGTTGGAACGGTCGCGGCAAATCTTTAGGAGAGATCAGTTTTGGAAGTTCGACCGGCCTTTACTTTCGCTCTCAGATTCAGGCGCCATGGTTTGCGCACTATCTTAAGGGCAAGGGAAAACCGACCGAGCCCGAAGCCGTCACATTCCAGACCGGTTGCAATAAATGGGTTTCCTACGATCGCTGGCCACCGAAAGAAGCAGTTGCCCGCGACCTGTTTCTTCGCAGCGGCAAGAAACTCTCATTTGAGAAATCAACAACGAGCACCGATCAAGAGTCTGAGAGTTACGTGTCCGATCCTGCTAATCCAGTTCCCTATCGCAAGCGCCCGATTCAGGCTACTTACGATCCGAAAGGTTCGGGTTGGTACACGTGGCTGGTCCAGGATCAACGCTTTCTCCAGGGAAGAAATGACGTGCTCACGTGGCAAACCGACGTCCTCGACCAGGACTTGATTATCAGCGGTGATATCGTCGCGCGCCTTTTCGCCTCCACCAGCGGGACAGACAGCGATTGGGTGGTGAAGCTGATTGACGCTTATCCCAACGATTATCCGGAAGACAGCAAGATGGCCGGTTATCAACTTATGATCGCGGACGAAATCCTTCGCGGCAGATTTCGCCAGGGCTTTGAAAAGCCGGCGCCGATCGTTGCCGGTCAGGTCAACGAATACGAGATCGACTTACACAGCAGCAATCACTGTTTCAGAAAAGGACATCGCGTGATGGTCCAGGCGCAGAGCACCTGGTTTCCGCTTTACGATCGCAATCCGCAAAACTTCATCGAGAACATCTTTCAGGCCCAGGCATCGGATTATCGCGTGGCGACACAGCGCGTCTATGAATCTTATCGCTATCCATCGCGGGTGACTTTGCCAGTGGTAAAATGATTGCTTCGATCAGAAGTCGTATTATGAAAACAGTCGGCATCATCGGCGGTATTGGTCCCGAATCAACGATTGAATACTATCGTTTGATCATCGCCGCGTATCGCGCGCGGCAAAGTGCCACGGGCGTCCCCGTTGATAATCCAGCGCAGGATCCGCGTGCCCCAGGTTATCCCTCGATCATCATCAACAGCATCGATCTTAATCAACTGATCGCGTGGATGAACGCGAACGAGTTGGATAACGCCGCCGAATACCTCGTCCACGAGATCGAAAGGCTGGCGCGGGCGGGTGCAGATTTTGGGACACTGGCTGCCAACACCCCGCATCTTGTCTTTGATGAGCTACGCCGGCGCTCGCCAATTCCGCTGATTAGCATCGTCGAGTCGACCTGCGACGCGGCCCGGACGCTTGGGTTGAAACGAGTTGGATTGTTCGGCACCAGCTTTACCATGCGCGCGCGATTTTATCCGGAGGTATTCTCCGGGGCAGGCCTTACCATCGTCTTCCCCACCGAAGATGAGCAAGCTTACATTCACGAGAAATACATGAAGGAACTGCTGAATAACCTCTTCCTGCCTGAGACCCGCGACCGCTTGCTTGAGATCGTGGATCGAATGAAAGCCAGAGACGATATCGAAGGACTGATTCTCGGCGGTACTGAGTTGCCTTTGATTCTGCGCGGTGCCGAACACAACGGAATTCCCTTCCTCGACACCACGAAGATCCACGTCGAACGAATCGTCGCCGAACTATGCTCTTAGGTGCTAGAATCCCGCCTGCCGTAGGCGACTCTCTATAGTTTTAGAGGCGGGCTACCGCCCGCTTGAGTTCCGCACTTCGATCCATTGGCGGGCGGTAGCCCGCCTCTAAACAACGACAAAAGAATGGCTCATCGACCACCGCCGGCGCTAATCAAATTTCTCAAGCCATACGATCGCGAGATCCGTGATCTGGCCATGCAACTCCGCGCGCTGGTGCTCGAAGAGATGGCGCCGTGCTATGAAAACATCTATGACGCGTACAGCGCCGTGGCGATTGGCTATGGCACGAGTGATCGCTTGCGAGACGGGATTTTTCATATCGCGGTCTATTCGAAGGCCGTCAATCTCGGGTTCAATGACGGCGCGGCGCTCGATGATCCGAAAGGAATTCTCCAGGGCACGGGGAATCGAATTCGTCATATCACAATCAAGACACCTGAAGACATTGCGCGCCCGGCGCTTCGTGCTTACATTCGCCGCGCGCGAAAGAAAGCGCTGGCGGACGCGCGCAAGCTGGGCGAACCGGCCGCTAAGAAACCTGCGGGTGTCATCTCAACCGTCAAAGCGATCTATCCAAAGAAGCGCCGGCCGAAATGAGTTTTCAGGTTTCAAGTTTCAGGTGTGATTACTTCGACGCGCGTGTAATGAAGTCAGTACCACCTGCGTTAGCGGGTGGATCCAGCACCCAACCCGCGATGAGTGTTTGACCCACCCGCTAACGCAGGTGGTACTGACCTCATGACTCAAACATTGAAACTTGAAACTCGTAACTCGAAACTGCCGAAAGGACCGTACCATGATCAAACGATTAGCTGTCCTACTGACCTTGTTAGCTTTCGGAAGTCTGGGATTTGCTTCCGACAGCAGCACCCGCGTCCCGACTGTCGATGATCTTTTGACGATCAAGTCCGTCGGCGGAACGCAAATCTCGCCGGACGGAAAGTGGGTCGCATACACAGTCGCCTATGGTGATTTCAAGCAGGACGCTTTCATCACTCAGATTTGGCTGGCCCAAACTGGTAGCGGGCCCGACTCAGGCAAGACATTCCAATTAACCCGCGGTGACAAATCCTCGACCAGTCCGCGTTGGTCGCCCGATGGACAATGGCTCGCCTTCCTCAGCAATCGCCAGGATGACCGAAACCAAATCTTTGTGATCAACCCGGCGGGAGGAGAGGCCCAGCAGCTAACCAAATCTGAAACTGCGATCAGTAACTTCGCCTGGTCCGAAGACGGCAAGACCATCGCTTACACGGCGACCGAACCGCAACCTCAGCCGCTAAAAGATCGCAAAGACTATCTCGGTGATTACGATGTCGTCCGCAACGGCTACAGTTATGTGCAGCTCTGGACCTTGAATGTGGCCGAAGCGATGAATGCTCCGCTGGTGGGAAAACAACGCACGAAGAAAAAAGATTTCAGCATCGATTCCTTTTCCTGGTCGCCTGATGGCTCCAGTATTGTCTTCAGTGCCACTCTCAATCCTGACTTAATTCAGGGCGTGACTTCGGACATCTACCTGCTCAAGCTAAGCGACGACTCAGTAAAGAAGATTGTCGACTTGCAGGGACCGGACAATGGTCCACGCTTCTCGCCGGACGGAAAGCAAATCGTTTTTTCTTCGGCGATGGGAAACAAGGTGTACTTTGCCAGCAACTCGCGGCTCGCCGTTGTCTCTGTGGAAGGCGGCGCACCCAAATCGATCACAGATAGTTTCGACGAGAATCCCAGCCTGGTGGAATGGAAAACTGACGGGATCTATTTCACCGGACTGCAACGGACTGCGTCTCATCTGTTCCGGGTTGACCCAGCCAATGGCAAGATCGTCCGCGTTTCCGCACCCGACAATTTGATGGCTGGATCATTTTCTTTGACACGCGCCGGAGACCGAATGTCTTTCGTCGCCGGCTCGCCCACGTCCATGAACGAAGTGTTCATAACTGAAGCCCGAAGCTTTTCACCTAGGCGATTGACGAACATGACTGAGCAGAGCCGCGCCTTGACTCTGGGCACGCGTGAAGTTATCTCGTGGAAGAGTCAGGATGGCGCGACAATCGAGGGCGTGCTGATCAAGCCGGCTAACTTCGACGCCACAAAGAAGTACCCGCTGCTCTGCATCATTCATGGAGGACCAACCGGAGTCGATCGGCCGTTGCTGCTGACACCCGATGCTCGCTATTACCCTTCAGACATTTGGGCCGCGCGCGGAGCGCTGATTTTGAAAGTGAACTATCGCGGCAGCGCCGGATATGGTGAAGCTTTCCGCAAGTTGAACGTGCGCAATCTCGGTGTGGGCGATGCCTGGGATGTCTTATCTGGGGTCGATTACTTAATCAGCAAGGGTTGGGTTGATCGAAACAAGGTAGCTTGCATGGGCTGGAGTCAGGGCGGTTACATCTCGGCGTTTCTGACCACGTCGAGTGATCGCTTTGCGGCTATCTCAGTCGGCGCGGGAATTTCAAACTGGGCCACCTACTACTACAACACCGACATCACGCCTTTCACGATTAACTATCTGGGGAACGATCCGGCCGATGATCCGGAGATTTATCAGAAGACTTCCCCAATTTCTTATGTGAAGAATGCGAAGACGCCGACGCTGATCCAGCATGGCGAGCTTGATCGTCGTGTGCCGATCGCGAATGCTTACGAGTTGCGTCAGGGTCTGGAGGATCGAGGCGTGAAAGTTGAGATGGTGGTCTACAAAGGCTTCGGCCACGGCATCACCAAACCAAAGTCGATGCGCGCGGTCATGCAACACAATCTTTCGTGGTTCAATCATTTCATCTGGGGCGATCCGCTGCCGGACTTCACCGCGCCGGAACTGCCGAAGAAGGAAACGAAGGACGAGAAATAGAGAAGAGGGTCACGGTGCTGACTCGTCCGACTCCGGATCGCGCCTTTCAGATTGAATCTCGGTGACAAATTCATCGAAGGTCGGATCCTCGCGGAAGCGCCCAGCTTCCTCCCGCCACACGTTGGTTGCCGACACCGCCTCGCTGCTTTCGACATCTATAGTGACGATCTCTCCTTGGGCAAGCCTATCGACGAGCGCCGCCCTGGCTTTAGCAATCGCCTCTTCTCTCGTCCGTCCTTCCCCAACGCAGTCCGCCATGCCGAGCACTGACGCCACAAATAGATCACTTGACCCGTTGCGAACAAGGACTTGATACTGAGTCGTACTCATGTGCTGGAGTTTAGCCCATAGCGTAAAAGGGAAGCAATCATTGAATGGAGTAGGAGGTAATGATGCATTTCGTAAAGGACGTGAAGTATTTGTCTGAATACAAGCTACTGCTGACTTTTGAGGACGACAGCTTACGACAGGTTGATTTAGCGCCGCACCTCGACGGAGAAGTGTTCGAGCCGCTGA
>JBGQGG010000021.1:0-102321 GCA_041497335.1 Pyrinomonadaceae bacterium
AATGAGAAGACAGGCTCCGACCCCGAAGATCGCGGAGACAATCTTTCCCGTATAGAAACCATTCCCGACGAAGACGTTAATGACGGCGCAAACGAACTGGTAGAGCGGAAGCCAGAATCCGTAGAGGTCAGTCAGCGCGAACGTTCCGGCGGACAACTTTGTGCTCATCGCCCCGATATCGCGAATGTAAACGTAAGCATCACCGAACGCATTCGGGAGAGCGAAAGCCCCGACTATCCGCGGCACTCCGGCAGCGATGACTAAGGTAAACCAGAGAGTTTGCGGGTTTGCTGGACGGCGCATATCGATTAGGGCTTGAGAATAGCAGCAAAATCATGGAGTCAGTACCGGGAGCGGTAGCGACCAGGTCTTCAACCCAGGCGACGGTAGAGATCGCCAAGACTGTAACCCAGTCGCTACCGCCTCCGGTACTGACCTCATCGCTCACCATCCGTGACGGCACTGTGCGTGACCTTCATGCACACAAGCCACATTAAGATACTCTTCGCTTGTTCCTGCTTCACTTGCTTTGTTATAGTCACAGCTCGTTTTAGCTCAATCGGGTAATGACAGCGGCGACGCAAGAAAAGGTCCTGGCTACGAACCGCGCGGCGTTCCACAACTATCACATCTCGGCGAAGTACGAGGCCGGGGCGGCGTTAATGGGAACTGAAGTGAAAAGCGTTCTCGACGGCCGCATCCAGTTGAAAGAGTCATACGTGGGAGTTCGTGATGGCGAGGCGTGGCTGTTCAACGCCCACATTTCGCCTTACACGCACGGGAACCTTGCGAATCATGAGCCTTTGCGCACCAGGAAGCTGTTACTTCATCGGCGCGAGATCGAGAAGCTCGATCAGGCCGCAGCGATGGAGGGAATGACTCTGGTCATCACGCGGGTCTACTTAAGGGGTCGAAAGATTAAGTTCGAAGTGGGCGTCGCGAAGGGAAAGAAGTTATACGATAAGCGCGAAACTGAGCTGCGTCGTATCGTTGATCGCGAGACCCGGGCGCAGTTGAAGTATCGAAATAGATAAGCTTAGTGGCACAGACTTTAGTCTGTGATGATGGCGTGGAATCATAGACTGAAGTCTGTGCCAGTCGGCAAGATACCGGCCAACTTTAGAAGAGAGGTCAAGAATGGACGTAATCGGAAGCTCGCAATCGTGCAGAGATATTAAGGCCCAGGCATTGGCGGTGGCCGTTTTCAAAGACGAGAAAGCAGACAAGGGACTTTTGAAAGCACTGGATGCTGCCGTCGGTGGTTTGATTGGCAGGCTGATTAAGACTGAAGAATTCGTGGCCAAAGAAGGCGAGACTGCCTATTTTCATGTTGCCGGCGACGCGCTGAAAGCAGGGTGCCTGCTTTTGATCGGTTGTGGCGAGCGCGACGCCTACAAGACAGCGCAGATGACGCAGATGGCCGGAACGGCGGCGCGATTTCTCAGGAGCAAGAATGCAAAATCGATCGCCATCGCGCCACGCGCGGACGGCGACGTCGGGAAAATTGCGCAGACCGTCATCGGCGGCGCAGTCATGGGACTTTTTGAGACTGACAAGTATCGCACCAAAGATAAAGAGAAACGCGAACTGGAACGCATCACCGTCGTCATTGAAGGTGGGAACGAGAAAGCTTTGCGACAGGGCGCCGAACGTGGCCGCATCATAGGCGAGTCCGTGAATTTCACGCGCGACCTCGCCAACGAGCCCGGTGGTTACTTGACCCCTACGATCCTGGCCGAGCGGGCCCGGGAAGTCGCGAAGAAGTTCGGACTCAGCATCGACGTTCTTGATCAAAAGAGGATGGAAAAGTTGGGTATGGGTTCGCTGCTGAGCGTCTCGCGCGGGTCAGATGAACCGCCGAAGCTGATCGTGATGAAATACGAACCACGCAAAGGCGGCAAGCGAAAGCAGAACGGATTGCTGGCGCTGGTTGGGAAGGGAATCACGTTTGACTCCGGCGGAATTTCCCTGAAGCCGGGCGAGAACATGGAGTTGATGAAGTACGACATGACCGGAGCGGCCACCGTGATCGGGGCGATGCGGGCGATCGCTCAGTTGAAGCCGTCGATTCCGGTGCTCGGGGTGGCGCCGTGTTCCGAGAATTTGCCCTCAGGGAAAGCAACCAAGCCCGGCGATATCGTGAAAGCGATGACCGGTAAAACGATCGAAGTCATCAACACTGACGCCGAAGGCCGCCTGGTGCTCGCGGATGCGATTGCCTACGCGAAAACGCTCGGAGCCACGCAAATCGTAGACATGGCGACGCTGACCGGCGCTGTCTCAATCGCTCTGGGCGATGTCAACACGGCGATTCTCGGCACTGATCAGACTTTGATCGATGAAGTGATCGACGCGGGAAGGGAAGTTGGCGAGAAGTTCTGGCAGTTGCCGCTCGATAAGGAATACACAAACCAGATCAAGAGTGATATTGCCGACATCAAGAATGTTGGTGGAAAGAAAGCCGGCACGATCACGGCAGCTGCGTTCCTAAAGGAATTCGCAGACGACACGTCGTGGGCGCATCTTGATATTGCCGGCACGGCTTGGGCCGATACTGCACAGCCTTACCGCTCGAAGGGCCCCACGGGCATAGCCGTCCGAACTCTGATTGAATTCATTGAACGTTCAGCCCGCCAGAACGGAAATTGACCGGCTCGCCCTCTCTATTCGGGAAGTGCTAAAATTGCGCCCGGAAAAGGTAGCGAGACAGGGGATTGCAGGCGCGATTCCCCTCGCAACATTGCCCCCTTGCAATGACCGACTACTATCACGTTCTGGGCGTCAAAAGGAGCGCGACCGCTACTGAGATCAAATCCGCCTATCGGAAGCTCGCGCGAAAGCGACACCCGGATGTAAACCGTGGCTCAGAGAAAGCGGCGCGCGAGTTCGCTCTTCTTTCGCTTGCTTACCACACGCTGATCGATCCGCAGGAACGGGCATTCCATGATCAGCAACTCGATCAGGGCAGTCGCCCGGCCTCGATCCTCAATTCCGACAATCCGCACGCACAACGCGCGCGCAACATTGCCGCCCAGGCCCGGTGGGATCGGGTGGTTAATCAAATACTGGAGAACGATCGGCGCGAGAACATGGTTCGGCAGCGGGCCGTCTTTACCACAGTTGCACTTTTTCTTTCTACGTTCTTTGTGGCGATGATCAAGCCACCCCTCTGGCAGTCGTTTGGCCTGGCCGGCAAAGCAATTCTGACGACGCTTTTCATGATCGGGGTCTGGCATTTGATCCGCCGGCTGCGCGAATACATCAGGCATTACACCTACAAACCTGATGAGATTCACTACTCAATCACGCGCGAAGGAAGAGAACCGGATCAACCTTTCACGCGGTTCTCGGCGTACGCCTTTCTCCTCGGCGGTTACATGGTCAGCCTGGGGATTGGCCTGTTCATTGGTTGGCACGCGCAGGACTTTTTTGCCGATTTGACCTTGCTGTTTCGGCACCACGCAACGGCGCCGGCTATTGGATCCTTCTCGCCGATTGCCCTGGTGATCTCGGATCTTCTTTTCTATCCGCCGATCGCCGTTTTGATCATTGACACGCTACACTCGGTCGCCTCGCGGATAGATAGCGGTTGAAGCCCGGCCCCCGGTCGAGGTATCTTGCGACAGCAGGTTGCTGAAAAACTCCCTCTCCCTTTGGGAGAGGGCTGGTGAGAGGGACTTAGACGGCTCAACTTTACGCCCTCTCCCCGACCCTCTCCCAAAGGGAGAGGGAGAAAGACCCCTGGAGATGAGATTCGTCCTAAAGATGATTGCTAACGTTCGCCCACTGTGCTTCAAACTAGTATCGTTTGCCTTGCTCGCGGCCATCCTTGGCGCCGCCGATGCCCGGGATTTAATCGTTGGACAGGGCAATGAACAGCTGACACCAGTTCAAAGGGAGATCGAGCGCCAGCGCCAGCGTTTGAACTCGACGGACATTGAAGAGCGGCGCGATGCCCTGATGCGTCTCGGTAATCTCGGACGGGCTGATGCGTCGCGGGTTGCCGCGGCCGGATTGAACGACCTCGCGCCCATCGTTCGCACTACGGCCGCGCATGCCGTTCTGTCTCTTCCGCCGGCAGAAGCCGCCACCCTCTTGATCCCACTTTTACAGGATAAGCTGGAATTTGTACGTCGCGAGGCGGCGTACGTTTTGGGTCAGACGCGCAGCCGTACGGCTGTGAGCCCCCTCATAGGCTTGTTAACCAACGACAAGGACGCGGGCGTTCGCGGTGCTGCGGCAGTAGCGCTTGGCGCAATCGGAGACGAATCGGCAGTATCGACGCTCTCTCAGGTGCTTACCGGCCGCACTGAGAAAAAGAAGAAAGCGAAAACGGCTGAGAATGAGTTTGTCATGCGAGCTGCGGCCCGCTCGCTGGGACAGATTCGAAGCCGCTCGGCCGTTGACGTGCTCATCGCGACCCTCGCAAACGACGCTAACGACAGCGATGTGCGGCGCGAAGCGGCGACGGCGCTGGGATTGATTGGCGACCCCGCCGCGGGACCGGCTCTCCAGGCGGCGTTTGCCTCCAGCGATCCTTACCTCTCAGAAGCCGCAGGGGAAGCTCTGCGACTCCTCAAGCTTGCCAGGAAATGAAAAGGCGCCGAAGCCTTTGCTCCAGCGCCTAAGTGTCTGTTTCTGAAACTGGGAAGGTAATCAGCTTTCCGTCTTCTCCCCACGACCCTGGCCCTTTCGCGCAGCCTTACTCTCTTTTGCCTGTGGAATCGGCACGCCCACGCTCCCTGATCGGCTCGCTAAAGGTTCTTCTTCGGGAATGGCGGCGACAATTTCCGGAATCAAGGCTCCGCCATGCTTCTTCGAGAAGGTCAGCTTGGCGGGAACACCCGCGAGACCAACCTGCACCAGATCGCCTAAACCAATCTGGCCGGTTGCTACGAGATTCGAGAGCGGATAGACCAGAAAGCGCTCGATAGCGCGTTTCAAATGCCGCGCGCCGTATTTGTAGTCAATGCCTTCCTGCAGCAGCATATCTTTCGCCGTATCCGAGCATTGAAAAACAAACTTGGTGCCTGCGGACATCATGATGCGATCCTGCACGGCTTGCAGCTCGAGATCGAGAATGGCGCGCAGATGATGTTCTTTCAAAGAGCGAAACACCACGACCTTGTCGATCCGGTTCATGAACTCCGGCGAGAATTTTCGCCGTGCGGCTTCCACCGCGGTGCGGTAAATTTTCTGATCGACCTCGTTGTCGGGACTCTTACCGCCCTTGCCCGGGGCAAACCCGATTCCGCCGGAAATCAGCTCGGACATTTCGCGCGCGCCTAGGTTCGAAGTCAAGATGACCATGCACCTCGAGAAATCGACTCGGCGATTGTCGCCGAGCGTCAAGGTCGCTTTGTCTAGGATGCCGAGCAGCAACTGCCATAGCGCGTCCGAGGCCTTCTCGATTTCGTCAAAGAGCACCAGCGTCAGCTTCAGCTCTTCGTTATGCATCCGATCCAGGTTTTCCTGCGTCAACATCGGCGAAGTTTCGCGATGGCCCAGGTATCCCGGCGGCGAGCCGATCAGCTTGGCAATTTCGTGCGAATGCTGGAATTCGGCGCAATCGATTTTCACGACGCCATTCGGGTCCGCGAACAGGACCTCTGATGCCGCTTCAATAACCCGCGTTTTTCCGGAGCCGGTCGGACCGAGAAACAACATAGTGCCGATCGGCCGGTTTGGCGGATTCATGCCGGCCAGAAAAACCTGGTAGAGGCCGCTCATGCGGCGCACGGCACGTTCCTGGCCAACGATGCGTGCCCCCAGGCGCTCTTCAAAATCCTTGGCGCGCGGGCTTTTCTGATCCGGATCCAGATAGACCGTTTCGTCAATGTACTTTTCCGGGGCTTTCATCTCTTCTCTTATCAATTCGGCAATCATGGTTGTTTTTCCTTGCCGCGGCGATTGTCATTAACAGGTTTGTCGCCGCTTCGGGATCCTCCCAAATTATCCCTCATGCAAAGAACGATCCGCTGCGTCAATTGATGCGGGGTCCGCCGTTCGAGTTTGCTTTCTCGAGAAAGCGAAAGCAAACGACACATCCGATCGACAACTACGCTATATATACGACTCCGGAAGAAATGTCACCCAAAATGTTCGGGGTCGGTTTGAGCTTATTGTCTTCGTGGCTTCAAAGAAATCAGAGCCTGATGACATTTCGTGGCACCAAACGACTGACATTTCGTGTTCGTCCGGGGAAGCCCAAGGTGAGGCATGGAGAAAAGTACACCGGAAGGGGTTCCGTTTTGCCGGAAACGTCTGATGACCAAAAAGGGAAGTTGAGGTGTCCTCAGTCGTAGTACTCCAGTCCCAGGTGTGTGATCAAGTCTTCGCCCCTGAGGTGACGGAGGGTGTTTTTTAGCTTCATCAGTTGGATGAAAATGTCATGCTCGGGGTAAAGACCGGGCGCGGTCATGGGCGACTTGAAGTAGAACGACAGCCATTCCTGCACGCCCTTCATGCCGGTACGCTGCGCCAGATCGAGAAAGAGCGCCAGGTCGAGCACGATGGGCGCCGCGAGGATTGAGTCGCGGCAGAGAAAATCGATTTTGATTTGCATCTTATAACCGAGCCAACCAAAGATGTCGATGTTGTCCCAGCCTTCTTTGTTGTCGCCGCGCGGCGGATAGTAGTTGATGCGGACGACATGTGAAAAGTCTTTGTATAGCTTGGGATAGACCTCTGGCTGCAGAATGTATTCGAGCACCGACAGCTTCGATTCTTCTTTCGTCTTAAACGACTCGGGGTCGTCCAGAACTTCACCGTCCCGATTGCCGAGGATGTTGGTCGAGTACCAACCGTGCAGTCCCAGCATGCGTGACTTCAGGCCCGGGGCGAGGATGGTCTTCATCAGAGTCTGCCCGGTCTTAAAATCCTTGCCGCAAACTGCCAGACCTTCCTGGTTCGCCAGATCCATCATGGCGGGAATGTCTACGGTGAGGTTGGGCGCGCCGTTGGCAAAGGGTACGCCTGATTTGAGCGCGGCGTAGGCATAAACCATCGACGGGGCAATTGCCTGATGATTGTCGCGCATCGCCTGCTCGAACGACTTCAGGTTGCGATGCACCGCCTGCGGCTTCATGAAAATTTCAGTCGACGCCGCCCAGATCATTACCAGGCGATCACACTTGTTCTTGCGCTTGAAATCGGCTATCTCGGCAATTAACTGCCGCGCCAAATCGAGCTTGTTCTTTCCCTTCTTTACATTCGTCCCGGTCAGACGTTTCACATAGGACTGATCGAAGACAGCCTTCATGGGCTTTATCTTCTGCAAGGGTTTGCGCAGCTTCGTAAGCAGTTCCTTTTCCAGCACGCCGGCGTGCGTGGCTGCTTCAAACGCCGAGTCCGGGAAAATGTCCCACGCGCCGAAGACCAGATCGTTGAGTTTGGCGAGCGGCACGAAATCCTTAATCGCCGGTACGCGGTTGTCCGTGCGTCTTCCCAGACGTACGGTTCCCATTTGCGTCAAGCTGCCTATTGGTTCAGCCAGACCCTTCTTGATTGCCTCTACGCCTGCAATGAAAGTCGTACTAACAGCGCCCAGTCCGACCAGCAGCACACCGAGCTTACCCTTTGCCGGCGCGATATCCGCGCCTTTCTGTACCGGCATTCTTACAGTCTACCTCCGGAAAATAACGAGAAGATTAACGAGACGGACGATGATACATGAGACGCGAGTGATTCGCACGTCGCCCGCGCTTCTTCGCGGGCAACTTACAATCGTTCGGGAACTCAGGAAACTACACCCAAGGAACCGCTCGTTACAGAACCGAGAGCGGTAGCGACGGGATGCTACATTCAACCTGCGATTTACAATTTCGTGGGAAAGAGACCCGAAGAGCGCAGTTGAGTGCTTGTATCCGGTCGCTACAGGTCTCGGTTCTGTAACGAGCGCCCCCGGTGCGTATTGGCCTCAACTGAATCGAATTGCACCAGTACCCGGCCTCAGTCAGATCTTAGTTGTTCGTCGTTCCTGTACGCTCAACAGCCACGATCATGGCCGCGGGATCGTTCGTGATGACGGCGTGAATTCCCAAACTCGCGGCGCGGCGCACCCATTTTGGGTCGTCGACGGTCCAGACGACCGGTAGTAAATCGCTTTCCAAAGACAAATCCACGTTGCGCCGATTGGCAATCAAGCGATGGAGGAGAATCTCTTCAGCGCCGCATTCAAGGGCGGCTGTGATCATTGGATGCTTGCGGATTATTTTCACTGTATTGCGTCTTGGCTCGAACAGCGCTCCGGTGCGAATGGACGGGTCAATGGTTTTGATCTGTGCGACAGCTTTGAGATTGAAGCTCACAACCACGACTCGGCTTCCAAGGCCATGATCTCGGATTAGCTGGACCACTGAACGTGAAAGATCGATATACGCGTCCTCAGTCTTGTCCGTCTTCATTTCGACATAGATCACAACGGCCCTCGGATGGTTCTTAACGAAAACCAGGACTTGATCGAGAGTAGGAACAAACTGCCAGGCGTATTCGGCGCGAGCGAGTTGAGGATGAGTGCGATTGAACCACCCACCCACGTCGGTCCTGCCAAGTTCGCTCGATGTGATCTCTGCAACCAGCCCTTCACGAAGTCCTGTTCGGCGCAGGTTTGCGTCGTGAATGACTACCGGAACGCCGTCGCGCGTCAGGCGAACGTCCAGCTCAATCCCAACGGCGCCATCAGCCAAAGCTCTCGCGAACGAAGCTAAAGTATTCTCAGGAGCCACTCCCGACGCACCGCGGTGGCCGATTATGAGGGGCGAAATTTTCGAAGTAGTGTTTGGCAAAAGGAGTTGGCTGTGGCTAGTGTCCTGTCCTAAGGTTCGCGCAACTAAAGAGACTGTCTATTCGATGTCCTGCTCCTCAGTCCCGGAGGGACCAAATGTTTATAGAACTTGAAAGCTCCGGAGGAGCGAAGTGTCCGTCCATTGGGGCACATTGCGCTCCTCTGGAGCTAAAGACCTTTCTCCGGCAACGTGATCTATAAACATTCGGCCGCTCTGCGGCCAGGACAAGATTTGTAGTTAGAACTTTTAGCGACAGGACACTAGCTACTGGTGCGACCAGCGATGGTGTCAGCGCGCCCGCTTTTCGTCGCTGTAGCTAACCCGCTTTAGTTTGATGTCGAAAGTGCCGATGTTGACTTTCAACTGGGCCCTTACCGGCAGTCGCCGGCTGTCGTCCGTGATCCAGATCGAGAGCGAGCCCCGGCTCCGCACCAGGCCATTCTCACCAAACAAGGCGGGATCGACGCGCACGGCGTTGACACGTCCCAGCACCGTCTTGAGTTGTTTTCGTTCGACGACAGCTACTGAGAAACGGTACACGCGGCCGGCATCGCTCAGGGGAACGTCAAAGGACTTTCCGACTTCCAGCGTTTGCGTCCGGAGAAAGTAGATCACCGTCAGGATGTCCTGGATCGGTTCTGAGAAATCCTGCGCGCTGATTCGCGGCGGTTGCGTCTGGTTAGGATCGCGCTCGGTCCAGGTGACTTTGCGCGCTTCGTGATCAAAGACAGCCTCGCTGGCCCGTACGCGCCTTCCCTGTTCTTCGAGCTTGTTGGTTCGCAGGACTGTGAACGGCCCCGGATCTACCGTCGATTCGACGTGTTCATGAAAACGAAAGCCGGCAATCCGCGGAAACAGACCTTTGCTGGCGACATCGCCAACCAAACGAACGATCACTGGATCGTCGCCTGCTACACTTCTGGAAGGAACCCGTTCTGTGGCCGCTTTGAACCGGAACTCCGCCACATCAATTCCGCGCAGCAGCCCTTTGTTGAACTCGGCCTGGTAGACAAGTTCCTCCCCGCTCGAAAACGGCAAGCCGGGACGCATCGCTTGTTGACCAAAAGCGCTATTGAGAGCGACATTGAAAGCGAGGCCCAACAGGAGAGCGACGACGCCCCCGTGCGCAACCTTCAACAACCTTGTTCTCACTCGATTTGTCACCACGGTGTTGGAACCTATCTAAAGTAAAAAGCCTTCAGCGCGAGCAAGGCCCACGCGACAGTCAATCCAATAGCCGCACGATACTCACGATAACGCTGGTACAAAGCGCCGTCGAACTTGTTCTGGTCATTAGCCCCGTAGCGGTAAGGAGAAAGCCGCGGCAAAAATAGCGGTACCGCCTCGACATATCTTTGATAACTCTCGCCGAACAATTTCGCCAGCGTCGCCGATTCGACGCGCATTACGGGAACATAGATGCCCAGGAATAACGCGGCAAAGATAATCCCCAGGATGAATCTTCCTGAGGCGACGGTAAAGCCGGCTCCCATCACAAAACTGCCGAGATAAAGCGGATTCCGGGTGTAGGCATAAGGGCCGGTAGTAGCCAGTTCATCGTTCTTTCTGAGGTGTCCCGTGGCCCAGGCACGCAATCCGAGGCCGGGCAATGCGATCGCGCCGCCGATCAGCAGCGTTAGCGGACGAGGCCGGCTAAAAACAAAGAAAAGCGCCGCGCATACGAATCCGAGCGGCACGCGCCAGCGCTGCATCCATGTTCCACGGTTAGCCAATCGTCACCAGCTCCGCGGGTGCGATTCGTTTTGCGCGATGCAAACGATCCATTACCGCGTGAAGCGCGCGCTCGACATCGATGTCCATGCAGATCCACTTGGAACACGCCCGACGGTGGCAATCTACTCGACAGTCGATGTCCGTGCGCTCTATGCAGATGTCATCTGAGTAAGGACTCCCGTTGCGCCACCACTCAGTAGGGCCAAAGAACCCCACCACCGGCGTGCGCGCCGAAACTGCAAGGTGAGTCGGGCCGGTATCCCCGCCGACATAGACTTCAGCATGCCTGGCCAGCTCGAAAAAACCTTTTAAAGAGAGAGAGACGGCCCGTGCCTTTCCCGCGCTCGAGGCCGACAGAACCTGTTCTGCCAGTCCAGTCTCGCCGGGACCGTAGGTCACCAATGAATGTAAACTGAAATGCTTCCACAGCTCATCTGCCAAAGCGCCAAACTTCTCTGTGCTCCAGAGCTTTGTCGGCCAGCCGCCGCCCGGATTCAGGATTGCGTAGCGCCCTTCGGTTCCCCGAGCAGCTTCCTCAGCCTCGAGCTTGTGTGCCTGGTTGACCTTGATCGGAAACTCGAAATCGTCCGGGTCATCTGGAACAGAAATGCCGAGGGCGGACTTGACCAGCGTCAGGTTTTTCCGAATTACGTGCAATCCATTGGGGATCGGGACCGTCTTATGAAGCAGGAAACGACTGGGAGGCTCGCGCAGCGCGTTGCGCCCAAAGCCATAAACACGTGGCGCGCCCGATAGGCGCGCAACCGTTGCTGACTTCAATAATCCCTGGAAATCAAGTGCGAGATCGAAGGCCGAGGCGCGCAGCAGACGTAACTGCTGGCGCGGTGCCCGCAGCGTCTCCCCAGACATCAGCCCGCGCCTCAGGGCCTTCGTGTCGACTTCGATGAGGCGATCCAGAAGTGGGTTGTCCTTCAAAATTTCGGATGCGCCGCGTTCGACGACCCAGGAGACCTCAGCATCCGGCAAGGCCCGGCGCATTGCCGCGAGGGCCGGCAGAGTGTGCACGATGTCGCCGATGCTACCGAGTTTGACGATGAGAATGCGCATTAATCAGTTAGCAGTAGGCAGTTAGCTGTGAGCAGTTGGAGTACCGACTTCAGGCGGAATCCTCTTACGCTACTAAGCTTCCGCCTGAAGGCGGTACTCCAAACTATTCACGGCTTACTTTATCAATCATTTCGGATGACGAATGATTTTTCGGATCACCCACGATCGCCACTCGTCCGCCGAAGGATCGTACCACATCGCGCTCAGGAACCGAGTCCTCGGTATAATCCGTACCCTTGGCGTGAATGTCAGGCTTGAGTGTGAGCAGCAATTCTTCGACGGTCGGCTCTTCAAAAACAGTTACAAAGTCTACAGCTTCGAGCGCCGCCACGATCTCGGCCCTTTGGTCCCGGGACATCACAGGCCGGCCTTCGCCTTTTAGCCTGCGGGCCTGCCTGTCTGAATTAATCCCAACTATCAATAGATCGCCGAGCGCTTTTGCCGCTTCCAAATAACGGACGTGGCCGACGTGCAGGACGTCAAAGCAACCATTGGCGAAGACGATGCGCCGTCCATCTTTTCGCGCCTTCTCGACGATCGTGATTAGTTCGCTTCGGTCAAGAACTCGCGATTGAGCGATCGAGGCGAGCTTATAGGGCTGAGTGGTCATTCGTCTGAGATCCGAGATATTGAAGCAAGAAGTTCTTCGGCACTGACCGTAGCTGTGCCTCGCTTCATCACGACAATCCCGCCGGCGAAATTTGCCAGACGAGCCGCATCGGCAAACGAGGCCCCGGACGCCAGCGCCAGGGTGTAGGTCGCAATCACGGCATCGCCGGCTCCGGTCACGTCTACCGGCTGCCGCGAACCCACCGCGTCAATATGAAGCGGCGCCGCATTGGCTTCAAGCAGCGTCATGCCATGGCTGCCGCGCGTCACCAGGAGCGCTTCGTATCCGAGTCGCTGCCGCAATTGTTCGGCGGCGGATTCCAGCGCGGCGTCGTCGGAGTGCTCAGCACCGAGCAGTTCCTCGACTTCATCTTCGTTTGGCGTCGCTGAAGTAAAGCCTGAAAAACTCGAAAGGCGAAATCGGGAATCAACCAGTACCGGAGTCTTTCTGTTGCCCACAGCCTCGCGGACAACATTTCCGATAGTTGGGTCTGCAACGCCATAGTTGTAATCGGAAATGATCACTGCATCGGCGACGGCGACCGCTTTTTGCGCATCAGCGCGCAGCATTTCCTTAAGTTCAGCGCCCAACTCGGGTTCGCTGTCATAGTCGATGCGAATCACCTGTTGGCGCGTTGAGTGAATCTGGCCTGCCAAAACGCGGACCTTGGTAGTGGTTCGCCGCCTATCTGATAGTAAAACCCCGTCACAATCGACACCTGCTTCGCGAAGTTTGCTTGAAAGAATCTGCCCCGGTTCATCTTTACCGAGAACGGAGACCAGCGCGACCTTCGCGCCGAGCGCCGCGAGATTGGCGGCACAATTCCCCGCGCCGCCGGGAGTTGTTTCCGTATGCTCGTGCCGCAGAATGAAGACGGGCGCTTCGCGCGATACGCGGCTGATTTCGCCATAGACGAACTGGTCCGCAATCGCATCGCCGATCACGACGACGCGTTGCTGTGAAAAGCCGCCCACGATGTTCGCAAGATTGCTCACGCGGTTACCTCGGCGCGTCGCGAAATCAAGGCGGACACGCGGTCGAAAACTTCTTCCGGGGCAATCGCCGTCATACATCGATGGTCGATAGGGCAATCGCGCAACATGCACGGCGCGCAATCGGGAGCACGACGTATGATTTCGGCGTTCGGGGATAAGGGATAGGTTGTCAACGGATTTGTAGGACCGAAGATTACAATGGTTGGTGTGTTGAGGGCGGCGCCAATATGAGCCGGCCCAGTATCATTCGTGATCAAAACGTCGGCGATGCTGATGAGGGCGGTTGCCTCAGCGACAGTCGTCTTTCCAGTCAACACAACCAGTTCACGTTGGGCGTGCTTGCAAACTTCTTGCGTTACGTCTGACTCTCCGGGCGAACCTATCAAGGCCACGTCGGCGCCCGATTCAACCAGACGATCGGCAAGCGCCGCGTAGCGTTCTGCCGGCCAACGTTTCGCGCGACTGTTGACGGAACCGGGACAAAGCAGTGTCAACGGCGCGTTCATTCGGGCCCCGTGCTCAAGCAGAAGGTCGAACGCCTTTCGCTTTCGATCTTCTGAGACGCGTAGACCGAAGCGCGGTTCAGTGGTTTCAATCGACGACGTTGCATACAAGCGACGTTCTAATTCCGCGACAATATTCAGGTAGTAGAAGCTCTCGTGTCTTTTGTCCTTCCAGTCAGGGAAGGGAAGAGGATGCGTCAGCAAGACGCTGCGTCGATCCGTCTCGTATCCAATTCGTGCCGGCACGCGAGACAGAAAAGCTATAACCGCGGCTTCAAAGGCATTCGGAAATATGACAGCCAGATCGAATTTACGGCGTCGCCATTCGCGCGTCTGATTCCAGGCAGAAGCCAGACCTAAGCGATCATAAACCAAAACGTCATCAACAAAGTCTGCATCGATGAAGATGTCCGCCGCACCGGGGCGCGAAACCACAGTGAGATGCGCATCCGTGAGTACGCGTCGCAGTTCGCGCAAAGCCGGCACAGCCATCACCACGTCGCCTAACCAATTGGGAAGACGAACTACGACTTGGCGGATCTGGCTCAGATGTAAAGCGCGATGTCCCATCGATCTATGCGGAGCTGTCAAATCAAACTACGAAGTCCTTCCTCGATGCCAACCTGCGGATACCAGCCCAGCTCCTCACGTGCGCGCGCTAAGTCGGTGACGTAATTCAAAGGCACCGGCGGCGGCAGAGAAGCACCTTCGGCAATCACCGGATTGCACTGAATAATCTCGGCGACTTTGTCGATTATCTCCCGCAGCGACAAAGCATTCTCGCGGCCGCCACCGAGATTATACAGCCCGTGGGTTACCGAAGAGTCGATGAAAGCGCGACAGGCACGCGAGAAATCGTCAACGTGCAGGATGTCGCGGACCGGCTTGCCCTCGAGCGCCAGGCGCAGGGGCCAGCCGCGCTTGACCGCTTCGACATAGTGCGTGACAAAGCCATTCTCGTTTCCTTCCGAAGGTCGCGCGTAGACTGTCGAGAGACGAAAAATGCAGGAGCGAAAGTTTCTTTGCGCGGCGTAGTAGGCAACGTATCTTTCGGCGATCAGCTTTGACCATTCCAGCGCTGACTGGTTCTCATATTCGGTGCTGCACGTCTCCGGGACTTCGGTGAAATCGTCTGCATGCGAACCATAAACATCCTTGGTCGAAGCAAAGATGAACACAGAGTTTGGTTGCATTTCTCGCAGCAGATTCACCGTGCCTTCGACGTTGGTGCGAAAGGAATTGTCAGCGTCAGCAGGATTCTTGCTCAGGTATGCGGCGAGGTGAATTACGACTTCATAAACCCCTGCCCTGGCGACGTCGATCGGACTAAGCACGTCCAGGTGCGAGCGCCGGGAAAAATCTTCGGCCTGGAAGAAACGGCGTACGTGTGTGCCGAGGTACCCACTGCCGCCGGTAACTAAGACTCTCAAAGTTCGATCTTGTGGCGCAAGTTGTTAACTTGCAGCCGTCCCCGAATTCATTCAAGACGCAAGTTACCAACTTGCGCTACACAGTTCCACGTGCCAATTGGTTGAGTCTGGTTAAGGATTCGGCGCGACCGATCGCGACCAAAATGTCGCCGGCTTCAATCACGGCTTCGGCGGAAGGATTGAAAAATACTTCGCCGCCTTGCCTGCGAATGCTCACGATGACCACATCCAGTTCGGAGCGAATCGGGGTCGAGCGCAACTCTTGTCCGATCAGAGACGATGCCGCGTCAACCTCGACCTGCTCGAACCCCAGGCCCAGCTCGCTCGCCGTGATCGAATCCATGAACTCGCTGACCGCCGGTTTGGTCAGGGCGACTGCCATTCGGTGTCCGCCGATGATCGTCGGCGCCACGACATGATTTGCGCCCGCGCGTAACAGTTTTGCTTCCGCCTGGTCCTCGGCGGCGCGCGCGACAATTCTCAAATTCGGATTCAGATCGCGCGCCGTCAGCACCACGTAAACGTTATCTGCATCATTGGGCAGACAGGCGGCCAGCCCGCGCGCATGCTGGACGCCAACATCGCGCAAGCTCTCCTCCAGCGTTGCGTCGCCCACCAGGACGTTGATACCACGCTGGCTGAACTCGGCGGCAACTTGCTGGTCGTTCTCGATAATGACGAAGGATTCGTTTCCGCGCAGCAGGTCGCGCACGAGGTGCGAGCCAACCCGGCCCGAACCGCAAATGATGTAGTGATCGCGAAGCTTGCTCATCCTTTTCGAAAGCCGTCGCTGGCCAAAAGTCGAAAGCAGCTCTGACTGTACCACCGATTGAACTATGGTCGAGACGAAGAGCGCAACCCCGCCGGCTCCGATCAGCATGACCAGGACCGCAAACGCCCTGCCGGTGGCGGTGTGCGGAGGGAGGTCGCCATAGCCAACGGTCGTCAGTGTCTGCACTGTTACGTACAGACTGTCAGCGAGTGTCCAACCTTCGACCAGATGAAAGCCGATAGTGCCAAAAACAATCGCCGCGGCCAGGGCCATCAGGGCAGTGCGAAAGCCTCTTCGCGGCCGATTTCGGGTTAGCGCAGACATTGTTTTGTCGGAAAGACTTCAGGTCTGCTCACGAAGCTTCAGGCAGGAAGCCGTGGCAAATCAGTCCTCGAAGCGGACGAACGAGTCCCGCTACAGAACCGCGAGCGGGTCCTGGCACTCAACCATGCCTAAACCTAAGAGATTCATTTGTCATTTCTCATTCGCTATTTTGAAACGATTAGTCTTGCTCACAACTTCCGCCGGTTAATCGACAGGTCGCTTTCAATGGCGAATGAAAAATGGAAAATGACAAATGGAAAATGATCCGGTCGCTACCCGCTCTCGGTTCTGTACCCACACCGTTACTTTCTCTTCCAGCGTACGCCGTCTTTGGTGTCTTCCAGGATGATGCCGCGCGCGGCGAGCTGGTCGCGAATTTCATCGCCCCGATCAAAGTCGCGGCGATGGCGCGCTTCCTGGCGCTCGTCGATCAGCTTCTGAATTTCCGCGTTCAGGATTTGAGGCTGTAGATCGCCGAAGACATTCAGCACACTGTCGATGTGCTTTATCGCGGCGATAACTTCCCGTTTGTTTTCCTCGCGCAGACCGCGGCTCGCCAACGCCGTGTTCACCTCACGCGTGAGATCGTGGACGGCAGCGAGCGCCACCGACGTGTTCAGGTCGTCGTCCATTCCCGCTTCAAACACTGTCAGCGCTTGCTCGGTCGCTGCGTGCAACCTGTCATCGCGCCCGGACTCAGTCCTGGCTTCTTCCAGTCGCGCGCGAAAGTCGCGCAGGCCGGCCACGGTTTTCTCCGCGCCCTTCAGCGCGTCAAAAGTAAAGTTGAGCTGCTTGCGGCACGGAACGCTCAGCAGGAAATAGCGAATCCCGGCCGCGGAGAAACCCTGTGCCATCAGATCGCGAAAGGTGTAGTAGTTGCCTTTCGACTTGGACATCGTTTCCCCTTCGACTTTCAGGTGTTCGAAGTGAAGCCAGTAGCGCACGAACTGCTTGCCGGTCGCGCCCTCGCTTTGGGCAATTTCGTTTTCGTGATGCGGAAAAACCAGATCGATGCCGCCGAGGTGAAGGTCGAACGTCTCCCCCAGGTACTTCATCGACATCGCCGAGCACTCGATATGCCAGCCCGGCCGGCCACGCCCGATACTTGCCTCCCAAGCGGGTTCTTCCGGTTTGTTTGGCGCCTTCCAGAGAGCAAAGTCCCTCGCGTCTTCCTTCTCGTACTTGTCTGTGTCGACGCGTTCGCTGCCGCCCTCGATGTTACCGGCAAGATTGATCTTCGAAAGTTTTCCATACTCAGGAAATGATTTAATCCGGTAATAGATCGAGCTGTCCGATTGATACGCATGGCCGCGCTCTTCCAACCTTTCGATCAGGGAAACCATTTCCGGAATGTGTTGCGTCGCCCGCGGCGAAACTTCCGGCCGTTCACAGCCGAGCGCGTCAAAGTCTTCCCAAAAGGCTTCAATGTACTTCTTGGTGTAGTCGTCGATGGCCACGCCGCTCTCCTGCGCTTTCGCCATGATGCGGTCGTCGACATCGGTGAGGTTCATGACGTGCGTCACCCGCAAGCCCTTGAACTTCAAATAGCGGCGAATGACATCAGCCGCGATCGCTGAGCGAAAGTTTCCGATGTGACCGTAATCCCAAACCGTCGGGCCGCAGTAGTAGAACTTCGCTTCGCCTTCGACCATCGGGCGAAACTCTTCGAGCTGACCGGAGAGTGTGTTGTGGATGCGCAACATTGGATGCGAGTCTAAGAAAGGAGCGGGAACGAGTCAAACAGAGCGTTTGAAATGCTCGAAGCCACCTGGCGGCAAATCCCAGACGCGATTCTTTTCCGCAACGCGAATCGTGCCGGGCTGATCGGTGACTTCGCCAATATGCGAGATTGCAACGCCATCCACTTTCTTCGGCAAACGCGCGACGTCTTCCGGTCTAACCGTGAACAAGAGTTCGAAGTCTTCGCCTCCGTGTAAAGCCAGCACCAGTGGATCAAGCGCGCGGCGGCCGCAGAGCTTGCTTACGTCCTTATCTATAGGCACGGATGAAGAGTCGATTAGCGCTCCGACCTGGCTCTCCTCGCAAAGATGAGCGAGGTCGGAAGACAAGCCATCGCTGATATCGATCATGGCGGCGGCAAGTCGCTCTTCTCCGAGCACTATCCCCCAACCGACACGCGGGTCGGGGCGCAGTTGGCGAAGGAGCAAAGTCTCGATGGCTCTGATCTCCGATCCAGAAGACCCGGTCGCTACCGCTCCCGGTTCTGACAAGGAGCCCTCCCTCACAGTCGGGCTACTGCCCCGGCCTCCCGCTCGGGGAAGGGAAGCAAGTCCATCTTCACCTAACCGCGCCCCCATTTCGATCAGCTTCAATCCTGCCGCCGCACCGCCGAGAGTTCCCGTTACGTAGATTTGATCGCCGGGGCGCGCGCCTGAGCGCAACACTGCCGCGCCGGTTGCGACTTCGCCCAGCACGATTGAGTCGATCACGATTCCGGTTTTGGTTTCCGAGACATCTCCGCCTGCCAGTGTCACTCCGTATTGATCGGCCAGCGCAAAGTAACCTGCGAAGAATTCGTCTTTGAAGTTGTCCCGCCAGGCCGCTACAGGCATTCCTATTGACAGCAGCGACCAGAAGGGTCGCCCGCCCATCGCGGCGATGTCTGAAAGAGAAACCGCGAGGGCGCTGTGACCGAGCATGCGTGCGGGTGCAGCGTCGCGGTAGAAGTCGACTCCTTCTATCAGCAGGTCAGTCGTGACCAGAAGATCGCGATTGGTTATCTGATTCACGACGGAAGCATCGTCGCCGATTCCTTTGACCAGGCGGGCCGAATGCTTTCGCGATCGTGTTTGTTCGCGCAGGCGGCGAATGAAGTGGTGCTCAGTCATGAAGTCTTACCACCAAGACACAAAGACACAAGAGAGTTTATTAGACAACCAGTGCACTTGGAGCTGACAGGCCGAGCATCTGGTTCAACATTACCGACTGGTTTCAGTAGAGTTGAGGCCCGGTTTGTATTCTTTCTTCGTGTCTCTCCGGTCTTTGTGGCAAATCCTTAGAGATTACGTCGCATTGATTCAAGGCCGGCTTCGATCGTTTCGATCGAAGTGGAAAATGAAAAACGTACGCGGCCTTCGCCCTGGGGACCGAAGACCACCCCGGGCACAGTGGCGACCTGAGCTCGGCCGAGCAGTAGCTCTGATGCTTCGCGGCTGTCCCTGCTTATGCTAGTGACGTCCGGGAAAGCGTAGAAGGCCCCGGCCGGCAGCGCGCACCTCAAACCGAGTTCGTTCAGACCGGCCAACAACAAATCGCGCCGCTCACGATAAGCGGCGCGCGACGTTTCCAAAAAATCTGTCGGAGTTCTAAACGCCGCGAGCGCGGCCCACTGCGTCGGGGTCGAAACGCCATTGGACGAATAAAGTGTGGCTTTTGATAAGCCGGTCATCCAGGGCTCAGTCGCAACGGCGTAACCGATGCGCCAGCCGGTCATCGCAAATGATTTCGAAAGCGTGAACGAAGTGATGGTACGCTCGAGCATTCCTTCCAACGAAGCGATGGAAACGTGCTCGCCATCATAAACAATGTCTTCATAAGCTTCGTCGGCAATTACGATCAAGTCGCGCTCGATCGCGAAGCGAGCGACTTCCTCAGTTTCCGATCGCGAGAACACCACCCCCGAAGGATTCATGGGCGTGTTGAAGTAGATCGCGCGCGTCCGTTCAGTCGCATACCGAGCCAGAGTCTCTTGAAACCCGCCGGCGCGAGCTTCGTCAGTTGGTACCAGTACCAGGCGACCCTGACAATGAGCGACGAGGTCCTTTATTGGAGTCCAGTAGGGAGAAAAGATTAGAACGTCGTCTCCCGGATTAACTGTAGATTGAAACGCACCGAACAACCCTTGCATGCCACCATTTACCACTATGACATTCTCTTCGGCGGCCGCGAGGCGATTGCGATCCTGTAGCTTGTCAGCAATCGCCCGGCGCAGCTCTGGGATTCCTGACGAGGGCGCATAGCGCGTCTGGTTATCTTGTAGTGCGGAGTTGATAGCTTCCTTGATGTAGTTGGGCGTAGGACGATATGGCTCGCCGCCTTCAAATTGATAGACCGTCGCGCCCTTCGCGCGCAGTTCCATCACCCGATTGCGAATTTGCACGATATCGGAAAAGCCTACTTCGTCCAGGCGCTTTGCAAGGCGAAATCCGACTGCAGATGCTGGCACTTTTGGTGTGAACCTCCGAACGGACGCGGGCTTTTACTGGATAACGCGCGATTATAGCTAAGGGACTTTGTTGCGTCTATCGGACAGGGTGTGATCCAAGATCACGAGCGCTCGCCGACTTCCCCGCTTCAAAATCCAAAACCTGCGCGCGCACCAGAGACGCTTGAAATAAGACACTAACGTCTGTCGGGAAGAGTGAAACGAATCGTCAATCCGCAGTCCTTGAATGTCCGGCCCCGGCCGGTTTACCACCTCAGATTTCACCTTTAATCTCTCAACTTAACTCCGACCCCTTAAATGTAACTGTTGACACCGAAATATCCACGCGGGTAACATGCGCCTGAGTTCGCGTTGGCACTAAAAAGTCGGCCCGGCGACCCCCAACTAGTTTTCTCTCTCTTTTCGATGAGCATGAGTCCATCCGCCGCCGCAATCCCCGAAAAGCTTTTTTTCAAGATTGGCGAAGTGTGCGACATCGCCGGCGTGCAGGCGCATGTGCTGCGCTACTGGGAAACAGAGTTTCCGATGCTCGCGCCGCAAAAGAATCGCGCCGGCCAGCGGACCTATCGCCGCCGTGATGTTGAAATGGCGCTGCGGATTAAGGAACTGCTCTACGACGAGCAGTACACGATCGCCGGCGCCAAGAAAAAGCTGGCCGGCGAACTACGCGGGCCGAATCGCGACAGTGGACAGGCGACGCCCTCAAAGCCGGCTCGCAGTTTGCAGCCGCCTCCTTCTTTGGCGGCGCGATTTAGCGCGCCCCCCGGCTCAGCTACAAGTCCAGGCCCGGCCGCGTCGCGCACCGATGACCAGCGCGCGACGCTGAGCCAGATCGCCAAAGAGCTGCGCGGGATACTTGACCTGCTGGATAAAGGCGAGACTGACCTTGCTTTAACTCGATCCAAGCGGAAATCCTGAGACAGGCATTCGCGGGTTTGACATCGGGTGTTTTCCGTCCATACTGAAATAGCTTTGACGGGACGTGGCGCAGCCTGGTAGCGCGCACGCTTGGGGTGCGTGAGGTCGCTGGTTCGAATCCAGTCGTCCCGACCAATCAAGAAGGGCTTCTCGCATAGTTCATGCGGGAAGCCCTTTTCAATGGTGCGGCCGTTTCGCCTGACGGCTAATAATTCCGCGCGTCGATCTTCGATAGGCTACGGCTTCGTACCGGTCCTGCTCGTGGTCTTGGCCTTGCTGCTCTTCGTGTTTGTGTTCGTTTGTGTGCTCGCTGCCGTTTTCACAGGTTGCGACTCGACGAACCCGCCCGCAAGCGTGAGCACACACATCTTCTGGAACTCCGGATGGGGCCCGCATGAGACTCCAGCCACCCTGTAGTCAGCGCCCATAAGCCGCTTGCGGTGTCCGCGACTGGGAAAACCATCATCGATTAGCCAGGTCAAGAGTCGCTCACGCGCGGTGTCGTTGCCGTAGGAAAGATTCTCGCCGATTCCCCCCTGCCAGGTTCCAAAGGGCTTCACCCGCTGTTCGATGAGAGTACTGTCTGACCCTTTGTGACCTGTCGCGCCTGTTCCACCCTGATCCTTGCAAAGTGCCAGGGCAGCGAGGGAAAGACCCCGCGAGGTGCTAAGCGGTCCCAGCGGTTTGGCCGCCCGCAGAAATTTGAGCGCGTCCTCAACGGCGCTCCAGCCTTCCTCTGTCGCGAACGCATCCTTGCCGGCCGGCTTGTACTCTTTGCCGTTGAATTGGGGCTTTAGCCTTTCGAGGTAAGACGCATAAACCTGAGGGTGGGCCCGTGCTTGATTGATTTCATTGAGCAAATTGCGCTCGGCTTCTGACAGACTGGTGCTCGAAGAGCCTTTGTTGGTTTGCGATTGACCCTTATCAGCGCCAGAAAAAGAGACAATCAGAGCCAGAGCGCAGCACAGCGCCAGAAGTTCAACTAATCTGACTTTCATTCCGGGGGAATCCTTTCACTTTAGTGAAACGAGATCACCTTCAGCTAGCTGATGCATTGGAACCATCGGGAAGATCCGCGGTAAGCTAACGGAAGCGAGGCCCGCTGTCAATTGATAGTGGACAGCTTGGTCATAAGTGTTTAGCATCTGAGATAACGGCGTCCCCCCTGGCCGAGGAGCGTTACTTATTTTTCATGGCAATTCGGCATCCACCAGAAGATCATATCCCCCGCGTTGTTCGTGGTGGTCGTGTGCCGCCGCCGCGCGTCGTTCTTTACGAAGAACCTCAGCCCCGCTTTCTTCGCAGAGTTCTGAGATTTTTCCTGCGCCCATACATTGTTATACCAGTGCTGTTCATCGCAGTGCTGGCCGTTAGTGTTTTCGCCTATTACTGGGTGGTTTTCTCCGGCCGTATCGACAATTTGCTGAAAGGCGAAGTCTTCACGCGCTCGGCCGGCATATACGCGGCGCCCAAGCAGATTCGCGCCGGACAAAATATTTCGCAGGACGAGTTGCTGGCGTATCTGAAGCGCGCCGGATATGTCGAGCGCGGGCAACAGGGTGAGAGCGCCCGGGGACGTTACGTCATCGACGGAGCAACAGTTGAAGTCGATCCTGGTGAAGACTCGATTCTTGATAATGCGCGACCGTTCCAACCGCTGCGAGTTCAATTCGCGCGCGGCGGAAAATCCGTAGCCGCTATCACCAGCAACGGTAACAGCCAGCGCATCGAGAATGCACAGCTTGAACCTGAATTGATTAGTTCGGTTACCGGCCGTGAGCGGGCGAAGAGAAGAGTGATCGGCTTTAACGATTTACCGCCTGATCTGGTTAAAGCGATCACCGTCACCGAAGATCGTTCCTTCTTTGAGCATCATGGCGTCAATATTCGCGGCATCATTCGCGCAATGCTGCGACGTTACGATACTGATCCAAAATCGCCGTTGGCACGTCAGGGTGGTTCCAGCATTACCCAACAACTCGTTAAGAATCTGCTCTTGTCGCCAGAGCGTACGCTGAAGCGCAAAGTCGCCGAAGCCTATATGTCGGTCATCCTGGAAACGCGTCTTTCAAAGGAAGAAATCTTTGCGCTCTATTGTAATCAGGTCTATCTCGGACAGCAGTCCGGCTTTTCGATCAATGGCTTTGGCGAGGCCGCCAGCGCGTACTTCAATAAGGACGTAACGAATCTAACCTTGCCTGAGTCGGCTTTTCTTGCCGGACTGATTCGCAGTCCGAATCGCTACAATCCTTTTCACGACATCGACACCGCGCGCGCACGACGCAATCAAGTGCTCGAATCGATGGCCGAGACCGGGGCCATCACACCGGACCAGGCAAAACAGGCAGCAGGGATTGAATTGAAACTCGCGCCTGCCAAGGGGCGCATAGACATCTCTGACGCGCCTTACTTTGCGGACTATGTCCAGAATCAACTCGGTGATTTGATCGCCGGACAAGGCGCCGACCACCTGCGCATTTACACGTCGGTCGACATGGATCTGCAACGCGCAGCCTACGCCGCGGTTACCAGACAGCTTGCGTCGCTCGACAAGATCGAGGCGAAACGTGTTCCCGAAGGCACGGTCCAGGCTGCCCTGGTGGCGATGAATGCCCACACCGGCGAGATTGTGGCGATGGTTGGGGGTCGCGATTATTCGAAGAGCCAGCTTAATCGGGTCGAGGCGTTGAGGCAGCCGGGCTCGGCTTTCAAGCCATTTGTCTATGCGACCGCACTGAACACTGCGTACGATCCGGTCCCGCGTGTGATTACGCCGGCCACGGTTTATATAGACCAACCGATGACGTTCACTTACGACAACCAGGAATACTCGCCGGGCAACATGGGCGATAAGTATTCGATGCAGCCGGTTACGTTGCGCGACGCAATGGTGCACAGTCTCAACGTAGTCACTGTTGATGTGGCGATGGAAGTGACGATCGGGCGCGTGATGAACCTGGCAGCGAAAGCCGGATTGCCGCGCGTCGCGCATGCCTATCCCGCGATGGCCCTGGGCACCGCGGAAGCAACGCCTTTGCAGGTCGCTTCGGCATACACCGCGTTCGCCGCAAACGGAACTCGCACTACGCCCCTGGCCATCGATCGCATCACTACCGGCAGCGGCACGACGATCGCTCAGCCCACAGCGCAGAAGAACGAAGTGCTGCGTCCTGAGATCGCTTACGTCATGACTTCGTTCATGAAGGACGTCGTCAACCGCGGGACTGGGGCGCCCATTCGCGCGCGTGGATTCAAGTTCAATGTTGCCGGCAAGACCGGGACCTCGCGCGATGGTTGGTTCGCGGGTTACACGCCGGATCTCGTGTGCGTAGTCTGGGTAGGATTCGATGACGGATCGCAGTTGGGTTTGACCGGGGCCGCATCAGCGCTTCCGATCTGGGCCGATTTCATGAACGCGGCGCTCAACACTCACCCGGAGTGGACCGGAGATTGGCAGATGCCGGAAGGTGTACAGCAAGCCGATATCGATCCGACCACCGGGCAAATAGCTAAGGCCGACACGACCGCGAAACGAGCGGAACTTTTTGTTAATGGCACTTTGCCCGGATCGGAGAGCACAGAGGCGACTGACGAGTTGGCCCAGGAGCCTCCCTCAATTGATGGTGATGAAAACACCCGGACTCCACAGACGGAACCGGCCACGCTGCCCGAGCCTCCGCCCCTTGAGCCCCCGCGAACAAAGCCCACGCCGAAAAGCGAAACCCGATCGAAGAGCGATTCGCGCGATTTCTATGATGGTGATGCCGCGCCAAAACTGCAGGGCACCATCACGCTCGACATCGATCCGAGCACTGGCCTGATTGCGGTCGATAGTTGCCCGGTAATTCGCACCAGGACATTTATCATCGGGCAGGAACCCAGGAAGTACTGCGGCCCCGAGTATCACAAGAAAGCGCAACCATCGCCGCCGGCTGCTGGTACGCGCGCGCGAGTTATCAATCGCTGATTCAAGTAACACAGGTGAAATGTAACTGACGTTGCAACTTTCATTACATTCGCGTTTCAGGCGCTGGGTTTTACTATCTGCGTGAAGCTGAGTCCGCTGCGCGGACTAGTTGAGCCGTCGCGTTGGTCGTGGGGTAAATCACACTATAACCCCACTACCGAATCCTTACTGGGGAGCATTCGAAATCGCCGTCCGCAGCGTCTCGATCGCCAAAGCTGCTGCGTGCTGCTTCCGCGACGGCAGACCCCCAAGTGCGCTCACAATGTCCTTGCGCGTCAACTGCAACGCGTCGCCAATAGTCATTCCCTCCAGCACGGCAGCAAGCACTGAGCCACTGGCAAGTGTGGGCGGACAACCATAAGCGAGAAATCGCGCGGCCTCGATGCGACCATCACGAATGCGCAAATTCAAGCGCAGGCGATCGCCGCAGACAGGGTTTGTTTCTTCAGCAACCGCGTTGGCGTCCGCTAGTTCACCCGCGTTGCGCGGATTCGCGATGTGATCTTTGAAGGCTTCTGAATATGACAAGGTTAACTCACCGCGGGTAGTGTCTTAGTTTTTCATGGGTGCATTAACGGCACTCACAGCGCCATCGCGGATGGATTTGAGTGATGAGGTCAGTACCGGGAGCGGTAGCGACCGGGTTACTGTCCTGGTAAACTCGACCATCGCGTGGATCGAGACCCGGTCGCTACCGCTCCCGGTCTGACTCCGTCATCGTCATAAGCCCGCAAATTAAGACGCTAACTCGCCGCGACCGGTTGGCGAGACAATGGCGAGAGCTTGCGCAGGCTTTCCACCGCGCGCGGCAAAACTTCCATAACATAATCAAGGTCTTCGTCGGTGTTGTCTTTGCCAAAGCTGAAACGGATCGCGCCGCGAGCCAGTTCTTCGTTGCGACCCAGAGCCCGGATCACCGGCGAAGGCTCGAGCGTCCCCGACGAACAAGCCGAGCCGGTAGAAACAGCCACGCCTTGCATATCCAAATGAATTAGCAAGCCTTCACCTTCGATGAAACGAAAAGAAATGTTCGATAGGTGTGGCAGGCGGCGTTCACGATCTCCGTTAAAGGCGAATTCATCAATGGACTCAGTAACCAGTTTCTCAAATCGATCGCGCAAACGCCCTGTGTGTTGGTTGCGCTCCGGTAATTCGCGTTCTGCCAATGCCGCGGCCGCTCCGAAAGCTACGATGTTGGCGATCGACTCTGTGCCGGCGCGCCGTTCTCGTTCCTGATGACCGCCGACTTGCTGAGGTGCTAACCGCGCGCCACGACGGAGGTAAAGCGCTCCTGCGCCTTTTGGCGCATAGATTTTGTGGGCCGATAGCGAAAGCAGATCACAGCCGAGTGACTGAACATCGATCGGTATGCGTCCGGCGGCCTGCACTGCATCGGTATGAAACCATAGATACTGATGGTCGCGAGCGCGTCCTTCGCGAACCAACTCACCGATTTCCCTGATCGGTTGTATCGTTCCGATTTCATTATTGGCCATCATCACACTAATCAGCACGGTGTCCGGGCGCAACGCTGAGCGCACATCTTCCGGGCGGATAATCCCATTCTCATAGACGGGTAAGCAGGTCACAATCCAGCCGCGCTCTTCCAGTGATTCGAGCACGCCGCGAACCGATGGATGCTCAATCGAGCTCGTTATGATGTGCCGCCCATGCGATTCAGCTACTTCGCAAAGACCCCGAATGGCGAGGTTGTTGGCCTCAGTGCCGCCGGAGGTGAAGATGATTTCGTTCGCGCGCGCCCCGATGAGGGCCGCGACTTGCCGCCGCGCGCGATCGGCTGCGGCGCGCGCCTCCTGGCCGAACAGATGGACGCTTGACGCGTTACCAAACTTTTCAGTCAGGTATGGCAGCATCGCCTGGACGACCCGTGGATCAACCGGCGTGGTGGCACTGTGATCGAGATAAACCTTGCGCATTACTTGGTTAGTAGTCAGTGGTCAGTTGTTTGGTCAGCTATTCAAAGAAACGCGTTTCCAAAAGCGTGCAACTGACAACTAACTACTGACAACTGACAGGTAAGCACGACAACGAACTACAATTGTATAGCATCAGAATAGCTGCGTTCAGTGACCTCGAGTCTAGGTTGGCTCAACAAGAGCGTCAAGCGCCATGGTTGTTACTGCTCGGACTCGGTGTTAGCATTTTGACGTTACGAACCGGAGTCATCAAGTCGAGCTCCGGGTTTGAAAGCTCTCCCTTTCAAAAGCACCGATTCCATATCGGTCAGAAAGGTTAGAAGATGAAGACCCTTAGATTTGCTTTTACACTTGTCCTGGCGGTTGCGGTTTTGACTGTTCTGCTGTTTGCGGTGGCCGTCGATGCGCAGGATCCCCAGGCGACCGCCATCATGCGCGGCTATCGCACCGGTTATTCGGACGGTTACCAGGCCGGGGTGAATGACCTCGCCAACAACGCCGCTCGAGACTTTCGCAACAAGACGGAATACGAGCGCGGCGATCGGGCGTACAACGCAAACTATGGAACGCTCGCAGAATACCGCGACGGTTATCAACAGGGATTCGAAGTCGGCTACAACGCGGGCTATGAGCGCAAGCCGTTTGATTCGAGCATCCCGGCTGACTTGAAACCCAGAACGGAAGATTCGTCCGTAGGCTACCCTACCGATCAGAACAAGGGCCCAGTTTCTCAGCCTCAATCTCAGCCCGGCAGCACGGAATCGATTCCGCGCGACACGATCATGCGGATCGAGTTGCTGAGCGATCTTTCGACCGATGCTTCACAGAAGGGCGATCATTTTCAGGCACGCGTGCTCGAGCCGAAAGAGTACGAAGGCGCAACTATCAATGGACAGGTCATACAGGTGAAACGTCCCGGGAAAGCAAAGGGTACTGCGCAGTTGCAGCTTTCGTTTGACGAAATACGATTGCCGGACGGCCGCTGGTCAAAGTTGAGCGCCCAGGTAATTGAAGTTATTTCAGGCGGGAATAGTCAGGGTGTAGGCAAGGTCGATTCGGAAGGTGGCGTGCAGGGAACAGACTCGACAAAGGGCGACGCGAAAAGAGTTGGCGCCGCTGCGGGAATCGGTGCGGTCATTGGCGCTATCGCAGGTGGCGGAGTCGGCGCCGCCGTGGGCGCGACAATTGGCGCCGGAGTTGGGACCGCGGGAGTTCTCAGCGAGCGCGGTAAAGACATCCACCTCTATCAAGGTCAGCAGTTGCGCATTCGCACGGCTGGCGACGCATCGGTTCAGTAATCGGGTTTTCGGGTATCAGGTGTCGGGTAACGGTTCGGTCTGACACCTAACACCCGGCACTCGACACCGATTTTCATGCCAATCATTACTCTCCTGACTGACTTTGGATTTCAGGATTATTTCGTTGGCGCGATGAAGGGCGCGATTCTGTCCATTAATCCCGCCGCGATCATCGTCGATATCACTCACGAAATTCCTCCGCAGGATATTCGGGCCGCCGCTTTCAATCTGCTTGCAACCTACACAGAGTTTCCTGCGGGCACGGTTCACGTGGCGGTAGTCGACCCGGGAGTCGGCTCGAGAAGAAGGCCAATCCTGATCGAATGCGCGAAACAGGTCTTCGTCGGCCCTGACAACGGCATTTTCAGTTGGGTTTGCCAACGAAAAGAGGAGTTCCGCGCGATCCATCTAACTAATCAGAAGTTCTTTCGCCCTCCGGTCAGCAACACCTTTCATGGTCGCGACATATTTGCGCCGGTTGCGGCCTGGCTTTCCAATGGAGTTGCGCCGGAGGAGTTCGGACCGACGGTCGATGACCCGATCCAGCTCGAATCGCTGAAGCCCCGGGCAGTGGATAAGGGTGTGACAGAGGCGAGCATTATTCATATCGATCGCTTCGGCAACTGCATCACCAATCTCACGCTTGATGATTTCGGCGAGGACGGGTTTTCCGGAACGAAGCTTTCTGTCAAAGGTCATGAAATATCTTCGCTGCGCGAGTTTTTCGCGGACGGCGGGGCGAACAACGCCGATTTGTTTTGCGTTTTCGGGAGTGCAGGCTTTCTGGAAATCGCAGCCCAGAATTATTCAGCCGCGACCATCCTGGGCGTACAGCCTGGCCAGCCAGTGATCCTGGTTTCCGGTCGTACCGGTTGAGCGATTAGCGCGCTCGTGCGGCGACGATTGCTCTTACGCTGCCGCAACCTGGTGTTTGCTTGTCACGCGCAAACCTCTTTGCTATCTTCAATTCATCCAAAACTTCAGGGGACGCAAATAATGGAAAAAGCGAAGGAGAGCGGGGCACGCGTGGTGTCGACCGGGCTCAGGGGCGTCGTGGCTGCCTCCTCGTCAATCGGTGATGTTAACGGTGAAAAGGGCGAGCTGATTTACCAGGGTCTGAATATTCATGACCTGGCAACAAAGTCCACATTTGAAGAAGTGGTTTTTCTATTGTGGAACGGGCGTCTGCCAAAGCGAGCGGAGCTCGATGAACTGAGAAAGAACATCGCCGCATCGTACGAACTTCCTGAACGGATTGTCTCGCTAACCAAAGGGATCCCCACCGGAGTCGACGCGATGGACACGCTGCGCACGCTCGTATCTGCGTTGTCGTTCTTCGATAAGGATTCGCGGGACCTTTCGCGCGAAAACAGCATTAAGGTAGCCACGCGTTTGACGGCGCGGTTTCCGACGATCGTCGCGGCGCTCGGTCGCGCGCGCGAGGATCTCGATCCCATCCCCCCAAAGCCCGAACTAGATATCGCCACGAATTTTCTTTACATGCTGAAAGGGGAAATGCCTGACGAGTTCGACGCGCACGTGCTTGATGTCGCGCTTATTCTGCAAGCCGATCACGAATTGAATGCGTCGACGTTTACGGCGCGCGTAGTTGCCGGAACGCTGGCTGACATGTATAGCTGTGTGACCGCTGCGCTGGGCGCGCTTTCCGGCCCGCTGCACGGCGGCGCGAATACTGCCGTGATGAAAATGCTGCTTGAGATTGGCAGCGTCGATCGCGTAGAAGGTTTCGTCAAAGACGCGCTGGCAAGCAAGAAGAAGATCATGGGTTTTGGCCACGCGGTCTATCGCACTGAAGACCCGCGCGCGACTCACCTGCGCCGGTTTTCGAAAGAGATGGGCGAGCGCAAGGGCGATACGAAGTGGTACGACATGACCGCGAAGGTCGAAGAAGTGATGAAGCGCGAGAAAGGCCTGCTGCCGAACGTCGACTGCTATTCAGCTTCGACTTACTACTCGATGGGAATTCCGCTTGATCTCTACACGCCAATCTTTGCCATCAGCCGTATCAGCGGTTGGACGGCGCACATCCTCGAACAGTACGCGGACAACAAACTGATTCGCCCACGCGCCGAATACATCGGCCCACGCGACGTCCCGTATGTGCCGATTGATGAGAGATGATGCCCGTTGGTCGCTTCAGAACAGAAATTGAACTCTCCTGCCCAAACGTTCTCCCACAAAGAAGCAGAATCTCATTGAGGTTGAGCCGATTGAGCCGGTGATTCGTGTGGTTCGAGGGCAGCGGGTGATACTTGATTCGGACTTGGCGCGGATTTATGACGTCACGACTAAGCGCCTGAATGAACAGGTAAAACGCAACCGTGAAAGGTTTCCGAGTGATTTCATGTTTCGTTTGACGGCGGACGAGGCTAAATCAGTGCGAGTCTCAAGGTCGCAATCTGCGACCTTGAACCGGTCGCAAATTGCGACCGGTTCTCAGAAGCACAGAGATCCTCGATATCTTCCTTACGCCTTTACCGAACACGGCGCGGTAATGACTGCTAACGTTCTAAACAGCGAACGCGCGGTGACGATGAGCGTTTATGTAGTGCGCGCGTTTGTGAAACTCCGCGAGGTGTTGGCGAGTACCGATGAATTGGCGAAAAAACTGGACGACCTGGAACGCAAGCTGACGTCGCGGCAGAACGTTCACGAGAAAGCAATCGTCCAGCTATTCACACAGATGAGAGATCTGCTCCGACCAGCGCCGCCTCAGCCAGAGCCGAAGCGCCGCCGAATCGGATTTTGATTTTCCACGTACGCTGCTACTGATCGTCCGTCACGCGAATGAAGTCGCTTCCGGGACCAAACTGATCCAATCCGTCAGCCGGATCCGCGTCGATGATCGATCCAATCGGCGGATGAAACGCGTGGACATCCGGCGCCGGAATCTCAGGTGACGCGGGGCACGGTGGAGTCAATGACCCGGCCTCGATGAATGACGCTGGCGGTGGCGGCTGTTGTGAGACGTGAATGTCTCGCTCTTCGTACTTCATGCCGTGCGAAAGTTCTTTGCGAACTTTCTCGGCAATCTCGCCCAGATCAATGAAGCAATCGGCCACGTCAATCAGTTTAGGCGCGGTGTTTGAGCGAAAGCCCACCACCTCAACGCGGCAGCCTTTGTAAGCCACCGCATTTACCGCGTAGACAAAATCCTCATCGCCCGAAACCAGCACCGCAGTGTCGTAGCGTCCGGCCAGGGAGAGCATGTCAACGGCAATCTCAACGTCCAGATTGGCTTTGCGCGTCCCATCGTAGAAGGTCTTAAGTTCCTTTTGCACGACCCGAAAACCGTTGCGCCTCATCCACAGCAGAAATCCCTGCTGACGTTCAGCGCCGGCATCCACGCCGGTGTAAAAGAAAGCCCGAAACAAACGACCATCGCCCAGCAGCACACGCAGCAGCTTGTTGTAATCGATATCGATATTGTGAAATCGCGCCGCGTGAAACAGGTTGTTCCCGTCGATAAAAATCGCCACTTTTCCGCGATGACCGAACTGCAACGAAATATTGTTCGCCGAATCAAAGTGGTTCAAGTTAGTAAGCTCCGTTAGAGTTTTGTAATTGGTGCCAATAAGAATGCCGCTCAGATGTGGTCGCGGTCAAGTTAGGGGCTATAAGACGGGACGTACGACATCGTATAATCCGAGAGAGGAGAACCAGATTGATCGACAGCGACACATCTGCTTCGTTGGAGTCCGATGTTGCTTCCGAAGCCAGGCCGCCCAGCTTTGCTCTCGCAGAGATGATTACCTGTGACGGCTGTCTGCGGGCCAATCCACCCACCCGCGCCCATTGCCTCTACTGCGGAGCAGACCTGCCCGTAACCGGTAATGAGCAGGACTCGGAACCGGCTGCCGAGGCCATTGGCTCCACGGCGGGCTCCACGGCGGGCCCGGCGGCGAACGTTAGCGATGGTTACTACACAGTTCTGGCGCCAAATCAAACTAACATTCCATCTGAATCGTCGTTGTCAGAGATCGCTTCACTTCTGCACCTGAAGATTCCAGAGGTGCAGAACGTTTTTGATGAAGGTCGGTCAGTCCCTGTGGCGCGCGCGGCCACCGCTGAACAGGCAGCGAAGCTCACCAACAAATTGCAGGCCATGGGAATCGAGGCGCGCACGTTCAGCGCTGAAGGATTGGATCTCGATATTCCCACCAGGAAGGTTCGCGCGCTTGAATTGTCAGAGGACGGATTTACTCGTGTGCTGGTGAGCGGTGGCGGGAAAGTCTCGACCGCCTGGGACGACCTGGTCCTGATAATTGCGGGGCGGTTGCTGGTCAACCGGGTGGAAGTCGAAGAGCGGCGGCGTCGCGGCCGGCCGGAGCCGCTGGACACTCGCCATCTGTTCTCAGACGAGTCGGTCCTGGATCTCTACACGAAGTCTGACGACGCAGGCTACCGAATTTCATCGAGTAGTTTCGACTTCTCATGTCTCGGATCTGTGAAGGCGATGACGGCATTCGAGAACTTTACCGCGCTCTTGAACCTGCTGGGGGCCCGCGCGCCAAACGTCGAGGTAGACGCTTCGTACGTCAATCTTCGACCAGTCCTGGCAAATGTCTGGCCTTTGGAGCCCCAGACCAGAAAAGGAGAATGGCGGCGCAGCGGCGCGGGGAAATACGACATAGCCACCGTGACCACCACCGACAACGAGGCGCAGTTCAACCGTTACTCGCGCCTGCGCCACCGTCTGAGATTGCGTGAGCTGGAAGACCGCGGATGAAGAAGAAAGCAGGCGCAGGCTCGCAAAACCGGGCAGGCCCGGAAAGCCGAGACTTAATCTACGGAGTCAATCCGTTGTTGGAGGCTCTGCGCGCCGGCCAGCGAATCCCTCCCGAGATCGTGATTGCCGAAGGTGCGCGTGATGAACGTCTGCATGAGCTGATCGAAATGGCGCGCTCAAAGAGAGTTACGGTTAAGCGCGTCCCCCGAGTAAGCATTGATCGCGCGGTCGGTAATACTCATCATCAGGGTGTGATGGCGCGAATAGCCGCGGCGCGCTACGCGGACACCGAAGATCTCCTGGCGTCTATTGCATCGCGAGTAGGCGCTGAAAAAGAACCTCTGGTCGTGGTGCTTGATGGAATTGAAGACCCGCGCAACCTGGGCGCGATCTTGCGCACGTCCGAATGCGCCGGGGTGGATGGGGTGTTTGTTCCCGAACGTCGTGCCGCAGGTCTGACTGACATCGTTGCGAAGGCGGCCGCCGGTGCCACAGAGTATGTGCCCATCGCCCGCGCGGCAAATCTTTCCCGTTTGATCGCACAGTTGAAAGAGCGTAACTTGTGGGTCGTCGGCACGGCTACAGATGCCACCCTTAATTACACGGAATGGGACTGGACGCGGCCATCGGCCGTCGTGCTCGGAGGCGAGGGTGCCGGGCTGCATCGCCTGGTGCGCGACCGTTGCGATGTTTTGGTGAAAATTCCGGTGCAGGGAAAGATTCAATCGCTAAACGTATCGGTTGCGGCGGGTGTTGTTCTTTACGAAGCGTTGCGGCAGCGAACCGTTGCCGCGCCGAGGCGGAAACAATGAACACCAGTTGTGGGGTTTTCGTTAAGACAGTGGTGAACCCACGAATTGCTCCCTTCTCCCTTTGGGAGAGGGAGTGAGCCCTCACTTCATAAGTGTGACTGGCTGAGGTCGCTCGGAGGATTCTGAGATGTTCTGTCCGAAATGCGCCACGCAAAACGTAGATGGCGCCAGTTTCTGTCGCTCCTGTGGCGCGAATATCAGTCTGATACCGCAAGCGCTGATTGGCCAGTTGCCGGCCGCGCCGGCGAGTGATGATTTTGGTCGCAGCGCTCGGCGCAAACGACGGCGCGAACCAAGTCTTGATGACGGCATCAGACATTTGTTCATGGGCCTTGCTTTCATCATCGTCTCGGTCCTTATTGGCAAGTACAGTCCTGGTGGTTGGACCTGGTGGTACTGGATGCTGATCCCGGCGTTCACGTTTCTCGGCAGAGGCATTTCGGATATCGTGCGCGTCAGACAAGCGAAGCCCTCGGCTCCAATGTTTGAGCAGCCGCAGATGAGTACGGGAGCGCGTCTGCAGAGTTTGCCCGTGGCCAGGACGGGAGAGTTAATGACTCCGGTGCCAAGCGTGACAGAAGGCACCACACGTCACCTCGGCGCAGAGGCGCCCACGCGACACTTCGATCCGCTGACCGGCGAGGAGAAGCTTCCTTAACAGTGAAAGCCAGGATTTTGAAGTTTGGAGTACCGACTTTAGTCGGCTCTTTATTAGCGTTACGATAAGAACCCGACTGAGGTCGGTACTCCAAACTTACGACCAAGTCTGAAGTCGGGGCGATGACGTGCTTCCCGGGGAAGCAGCCGAACATCGCCTCGCATTTTGTTTGATGAGAACGACCCCTGTAAGAATTTGTGTTCCGGTCTGCGTCCAACGCGCGAGTGAGTTAACTGCGGCGATTGAGCGCGCCGCTACGGTCGCGGACATCGTCGAGCTGCGTTTGGATTGCCTGCCAGATAATGAACCAGAGGCGTCGTTACCAACCCTGGCCGCCTGTCTCAAAAGCACCGGGCCCAATGGCGTTGGCGCTCCGACAATTCTTACGCTGCGATCCGCCGAACAGGGTGGACACACTTCAGCGAAGCTTGACGCTCGCCGTCGCTTCTGGAAGTCGCTCGGTAACATCCCCTCGAGTTGTTTGATCGATCTGGAACTTGATTTGGTTCTTGACCTGGCGGCAGAGGAGGCGCACGCAAAATCATGGATAGATTGGAGCCGCGTTATTTGTTCGCATCACGATTTCGCCGGCGTGCCTGTCGACCTGGAAAGAATCTATGAGCGCATGGCCGCCACCCCAGCGCACATCTTGAAGATCGCGGTACTGCCTGACGATGCCACTGATTGTCTTCCGATCTTTCGCTTGCTCGAACGCGCCCAGCGCGAAGAGCGCGAAATGATTGCGATCGCGATGGGCCAGGCCGGAATCATGACGCGAATTCTGGGGCCATCGCGTGGGTCGTTTCTTACTTACGGTTCACTTGATGACGAAAATGCAACTGCGCCGGGACAATTGACCGCGAGAGCGTTGCGTGACGTCTATCGGATTGATCAGATTAATCAGGAAACGGAAATCATTGGGCTGATAGGGAAGCCCGTGGGTCACTCGTTATCTCCACACATTCACAACGCTGCGTTTGCGGCGGGACATGAGAACGCTGTCTATATTCCTTTCGAAGTGCGCGATGCGCTTCAATTTCTCCGCCGCATGGCGCATCCGCGGTCGCGCGAGCTTGATTGGAATCTGCGAGGCCTGAGCGTCACCGCGCCTCACAAGACAGGAGTGATGAGTTTTCTCGATCAGATCGACGCGAGGGCGAAGGAGATTGGGGCAGTAAATACAATCCTTATAACGGACGATGCGCTGCACGGCTACAACACAGACGCTGCGGGTTTTATCTCGCCGCTCCGGCGCAAGTTTGGACAACTAAAGGAGGCGCGGTGCGCAATCATAGGCGCGGGTGGTGGCGCCCGGGCCGCAATGTGGGCTTTGCGCAACGAAGGTGCTCACGTTGCTTTGTTTGTCCGCAATCCCGACAAAGCCGGACCGGTGGCTGAAGAGTTCGGCGTCGAATGTCGACCGCTTGGTAATGATCGTTTCGATGCGTTTGAGATCGTGATAAATGCCACACCACTTGGCACTCGCGGCGAACGCCAGGATGATACATGCGCGGCCGCCGGACAGCTTCGCGGGGTGCGGTTGGCTTATGATCTCGTTTACAATCCACTTGAAACGCGATTTCTGCGCGAGGCGCGTTTGGCGGGATGTGAAACGCTCGGCGGTATTGAGATGTTGGTGGCACAGGCCGTGGAGCAATTCAGGGTTTGGACGGGGCATGAACCTGAGGTAGAAGTGATGCGGGCCGCGGCGTTACGTGGCCTTGGGCTCTGACGGACCGCCCCACACGTTTTGGACTGGAGCGTGGATGTCTGCCGCTAAGGAACGAGCTGAGTAATTTGAAATCTGAAAGCGCTCAAAACGATCGTTATAGCCGGCAAATCCTCTTCGATGGAATCGGGAGGGAAGGGCAAAGCCGCCTGCTCGAATCGCGCGTGCTGATCGTCGGCTGCGGGGCCCTCGGGTCGTCCCAGGTTGAGGCCCTGACGCGCGCGGGCATCGGCAAACTCCGCGTAGTTGATCGTGACTTCGTTGAATCTTCGAACCTGCAACGCCAAACGATGTTCACTGAAAGTGATGCAAGTGAGCGCTTGCCGAAAGCCATCGCCTGCGCCAATCACATTCGCGAAATCAATTCAAGCGTCGAAGTCGAAGCCGAGATCGCCGATGTGAATCATTCGAACATCGAGCGGCTGATTCGGGACTGCGATCTGGTTTTGGACGGCACGGACAATTTTGCGACGCGCTACCTGATCAACGACGCCTGCGTGAAACACGACATCAATTGGATCTATGGGGCCGCAGTGGGATCGTATGGTGTCACCATGACGATTCAACCCAACCATACTCCCTGTCTTCGTTGCGTGTTTCCCGAAGCTCCGCCCGCTGCAAGTGCTCCCACGTGCGATACCGCCGGCGTGATCATGCCGATCATCAGCATCGTCGCCGCGGTACAAGTGAGCGAAGCGCTGAAACTTTTGACCGGAAAGACCGAAAGCTTGCACAACTCGCTAATGCAGTTCGATGTATGGCGCAATGAATGGCGACGCATTTCGATTGGCGAGCGAGCGCAGGATTGTGCGACCTGCGGGCTTCGTCGTTTTGACACGCTCCAGGCTGACAGCCGCGACTTCGCGGCGGTTCTATGTGGACGCCATGCGGTGCAGGTCTCGCCGTCCCGACCCGCGCAAGTCGATCTCATAGCGCTGAGTCAAAAACTTAAGTTGGCGGGCGAGGTCAAAGGAAACGACTATTTACTTCGGTTTCGCACCGGCGAGTACGAATTAACCGTTTTTCAGGACGCGCGTTCGATCATTCGCGGAACCGACGATATAGCAACGGCGCGTTCGCTCTACGCCAAATATATTGGTAACTGAGTTTTCTGACATCTAATAAGGTCCCTAACGCATGCATAAACCAAAACTTGTCTCAGTCTTGATTGCATTTGTGTTCCTGGTTGGCGCCGGCTTCTCGGCAAACGCCTTTGCCGGCGAGCCTGTGGTCTGGGAAATCAGCTCGCGCACTGAACTGCTGAAAGGCGAAGCCCGCGGTGTTTCGGTCACCGAGAGCGGCGTGTTGACGCTGGCTCCCAATCTCAGCCAGCTCTTCAACACCGATCAGGCCTATGTCTGGTCCTCAGCGATTGATTCTGCCGGGAACGTTTATCTGGGCACAGGTCACGATGGAAAGCTTTTTCGCGTGGGCCCGGATGGCCAGGGAAGCCTGTTCTACAAAGCGTCTGAGCTGGACGTGACTGCGCTTGCGGTGGCACGCGATGGCGCCGTTTTCGCGGCCACTTCACCCGACGGCAGAGTCTACCGTGTGACCACCGACGGAAAGGTTGAGGTGTATTTCGATCCGGCTGATAAGTACATTTGGTCGCTGGCGATCCTGGGTGACGGCTCGTTGGCCGTGGGAACAGGCGACAACGGAAAGCTGTATCGAGTGCGCGCGGCGGGAGCCAGGCCTGAGAGTTCGTTGCTGGTTGATACCAACCAAACTCATGTAATGTCGCTCACTGTTACCAAACAGGGAGATTTGATTGCCGGAACTGATCCGGGCGGATTAGTGCTGCGAATTTCTCCTGACGGCAAAGCGTTTGGTCTTTACGATGCGCCGTTGCGGGAAATTCACGCGCTTGCCTCAGCCCCTGACGGTTCAATCTACGCGTTGGCTTTGAGCGACGCAGCTTCGACAAATCGAGGTGCGGGTCAGGCTGCGAGCGGGACTCAGACAGGCGACTCCGCCGCCGTAACTGTCGCGGCCTTAACGGGCGTGACCGACGATGCCGCCGCGGCCCAGGCGGCTCAGCCGGCGCCACCGGCGCGCAGTCGTAACGATCTCTCGAATGTCCGCAGTGCGGTCTTCCATATTCTCCCTGACGGGAGCACCGATGTCGTCTGGAGTTCCACCTCGGTAACTGGTTTTGCTGTAATCGCGGCGCGGGGCGGCGTGTTGATTGGCACTTCTGATAAAGGCCGAATCTACTCCGTCACTGACGACGGCCGCGACACCCTCTTGCTACAGTCGAGCGAAGGACAAATCTCTTCATTGCTTGCGCGCGGCGCCGACGTGTTCGCGGCGTCCAGCAATCAGGGAAAGCTTTTCCGTTTCGGCGAATCGGCGGTGATCGAAGGGAGCTATGAGTCCCCGGTCCGTGACGCGAAGCTGGTCGCCTCGTGGGGAAGAATCTGGTGGCGGGGGAACGGCCCTATCGAGTTGCAGACGCGAAGTGGCAACAGCGAGCGCCCGGATACGACCTGGAGCGATTGGAGCGCTACCTACACCGATGCCGGCGGCTCGCAAATCGCGAGTCCGAAGGCGCGATTCATTCAATGGCGCGCGGTCTTGCGCGCGCCAGGTGGCGTGCGGCGAGGTGGACCTGAACTGGACGACGTCAGCATCGCATATCTGCCGCGCAATGTGGCGCCGGAAGTGTTGTCGATTTCCTTGCTGCCCGCAAGCGTTGCTTTGCTGCCACAGATTCAAATGCAGGTGGATCCAAACATCGAATCGTCGGGACTTGATGCTTCGATGTTCGGCATGACTACGCAAGCACCGCCGCGACGTGTCTATCAACGCGGCGCGCGAGCTTTGCAATGGCAGGGGGAAGATCGCAACAACGACGCACTCGAGTATGCGGTCTATTACCGCTCGTTGAGTGAAACTTCTTTCCGCTTGCTCAAAGAGCATGTTCGGGAAACCTTCTATACGGTTGACGGCGCAAGCCTCGCAGACGGTCGTTACGTTTTTAAAGTCGTCGCGGCTGATGCTCTGGATAATCCTCCGGGCTATGCGCTGTCCGGAGAGAGGGTCAGCGAGCCGGTGGATATTGATAACACCCCGCCCGTCGTCCGATCCGCAGGCCAACCGCAGATCACAGGTGATCGTGTCCGAGCAGTCTTTGAGGTCGAGGATGCAACGGGTCGCATCAAGAGAGCGGACGTTAGTGTTGATGGCGGCGCCTGGCACGAGATATTTCCTGATGACGGCATCGCGGACAGCTCGCGAGAGCGTTATTCGCTCGATCTTTCGGTAACCGGTCCGGGTGAGCATACGATTTCCCTGAGGGCCTTTGACAACAGCAACAACGTTGGTAACGTAAGTGTGACGATTCGGAGATAACGCCGCAGACCTGCTGGCGGACGTGCACCATACGGTGCGAGACGGCGCGAAAACGGAGCGCTTACCGTAGTTCGTTCGGGCGGGAAGCGATTTGTTATGAGGGAAATTCAGGGCTAAGATTGGCACAACTGCTGGCGTTTCCGCAGTGAGTCGGTCAGATCAGCCAGCCAGTAGGGCATTTTGGCATCGATCTTGCTGAAAGCAGGTTGGCGCAACTCCCCGCTTCTCCCTCATGCGTGAATGAACAGACGCGAGGAGGCGGCAAGTGGTTATGGAAAAGCTAAGACGAATTCTGGTGGCCATGTTGATGGGAACGATGCTCTCGGTCGGCGTATTCGCACAGAAGAATGACAATCGCCCTCCGAAAGAACAGCCGAGGGTTGTCGACAAGGAAAAAGAGAAGCCACCACCGAGTAATAACAATCAGAGTAACAGCAACAAGAAGAAGCCATAAGCTGTTGCCAGGTCACTGAAAGACTAAGACCCGCCGGCATAGATACGCTGGCGGGTCTTTTTTTTCGCCGGCAAGCTTGACGATGGTTCCGTATGAATAGCGGTCTGGCGCAGCGCCTTGTTAAGAGTCGTTACTATGTTCAACGGTTATTACGACTTTTCCTTGCGCATGTCCTTCTTCAAGATAACGGAGAGCTTCAGCCACGTCGCTTAACGAGTCGTCATGCGCGGAGTAGCTTAAGGACGATTCTTCATTTTGATGTTCGCTCGGGGTAGATCGGGTCAAACGCGCGGGTAGTGTGCTCGGTCACGCTCGGCATGGGTTCTGGCAGCACTCGCGCCTGGGCTGCGTCAAGCTCTCTTGTTGCTTGCCCCTTCAATAGCACAGTGTCTCCTTCCTCAGCGCCACGCCTGCGACGAAACAACAGTCGAATGAACACACCTTCGAGTGAAAGCATTACGAGAAAACTCAGCAGCGCGAAAAAGAGAATCAGCCCGACCTCCAAGTGGAGCACGGCTTTCATCACTCCCATGAGAACCGTGATAGCTCCAAGGCCGAAGACGAAGGCAAATACCATCGCCGCTACGAGGGTTTCAGGTCTCACTTCTGGCGATTTGATAATGCTATCGCGCTTAGCACCACTCAACTTTTCGCCACAGTAATTACAGTAGCTCAAGCCCGGCGTGACAGCCACGCCGCAAGTTGAACAATACATTCTCCTTTACCTCCTTAGGCCACTACGATATTGAACGATGCTAAGTTCACGCACTCGGGTTCGAATCCAGCGGCGTCGTTTGCCCACCGCAACCTGAGCGCATGCCCTGGCGAAATTTTTCCCGCTCCTCGGGCGTCATCTGTTCCCAGCGCTCATCCATTCGCTCGCGCACTCGCTCGCGTATTCGCCCCTCCATTCGCCCCCCTATTCGTGATCGCGAATTGCGATGCCCACCGCCGCCCATACCAAAGCCGCCGAACAGAATCCGGCAGAGAGCCAGCAGGCCGAGAGCCTGCCAGAAGGTGATGAGCCGCAACCCGAACAATGCCGGCGCCAGCCAATTCCACAAGAGCATCACTACTTCGCCGCCGATCCAGGCGAAGATCACCATCCCCACGATCGCCAGTGGCGCTATCAAAATCAGTCTCGTCAGTCCCGTCAGTCTCGTCAGGTCCGTCAGTCTCTTTCTCATGTTCCGGTTCCTCACTTATTCGTAAACTCGTCGTAAATGTTCTGCAATCGTTCGCGCAGATGCAGCACCGCGTAGCGCTTGCGCGCGAGCAGGGTGTTCGTGTTCACACCGCTTTCTGCTGACAGCTCTTTGAAACTGCGCCCCTCCAGTTCGTGAGCGACGAATACCTCACGTTGCTCGTCCGGCAGATCGTCGAGCGCAAGTTCCAGCTCATCAAGCAGCACGTTGCGGACGTAGAGCGCTTCCGGCCCGGCATCGGGCGATGGCAAAAGATCTTCAATCTGCAGCACCACGCCGTCTTCGTCCTCTGTGCTCGTGTCGCTGAAGCTCTCTGGCCTCCTCTTGCGGAAAAGGTCCGTGATGCGATTGCGCGCGACGCGAAAAAGCCAGCCGGTCACGTGATCAATCGGCATCAGCAGGCGATTGGCTTCTACCAGTTTGTAGAAGACCTCCTGCAGGATGTCCTCGGCGTCCGCAGGGTCGGGCACCCGCCGGCGGATGAAATTGCGCAGCCGGGATCGTTCTGCCGCGACGATTTCGGAGATTTGCCTATCTTGTTCGAAGCCTTGCTCGGTCATCGCGTGCGTCGACGGCCCATCCATCCATTACTGTAGACGAACGAGGGCCGGGAATATTGTAAGGCTGACGCTCGCAATGAGGTCAGTACCGAGAGCGGTAGCGACCGGGTAGTACTCGGAGACGGTACGCAGCGACCAGGTCAACCTCATGACACCCGGTCGCTACCGCTCTCGGTACTGACCTCATTGCGCGGCAGTTCGGCAACGCTAAGAGCCCCCGATTTTCGCCGACGACCGACCCGCTCGGTGGACGATGTCGCGCTCGTTTCCCAGCTCTTCTGACTGGTATACTCACGGGGCACACCCCCTAGCAATTAACTTGGCAAGACGAAAGGAATATCTACGTGACACCATCGTACCAATCAACACAGGAGCCGCAGTGCCAGGAGTCACTGTTCCGGCTCGAGCGACGGATCATCGGCGGTTGCGTTGTGCTTTTGCTAGCCGCAACTGTGCTCGGCAGCGCCGGTTGCTCAAAACTGAGAAATCAAAACAGCACTGCTGGTGGCCACACAAATACCTCCGCAGACAACTCAAACACTGGCCCGTCTTCGCCTGCTGTGCCGCGATCTTCAGCCGGTAAAGGAACACCAACGACGTGGGAGGCGAACGCCACGTCGCTGAACGGCAAAGATGGAGAGACGTTGACGCTGGCGTGTTCGCCGGGAGGCACAGCGCATTCGGTTTGGGGTAGCGATATCTATACGGCTGATTCATCAATCTGCACGGCTGGCGTCCATAGCGGATTGATAACCTATCAGCAAGGCGGCACCGTCACCATCGAATTGCGCCCGGGCAGGACTATCTATGGCTGCAGTGAAAGAAACGGCGTGGCGACCAGTCCTTATGGCTCATATCAGCACAGCTTCGTTTTCAAAACTCCAAACACCGAGGCGGTCGTGCGAGAAGCCGAGGACCAAACATCTGTGCTGTGGAATACGTCGGCTTCAATGGTCAGTTTCGAAACCGGCAAGACCTACAAATTCAAATGTCCCTCCAGTGGCAAAGAAAGCGCGGTATGGGGCACCGACATTTACACCCTCGATTCGTCGATCTGTAATGCGGCGGTCCATGCCGGCAAGTTGGCGTTGGAGAGCGGCGGTTCGGTAACGATTGAGCTACGGCCGGGAGAGTCTGCTTACAAGGGCAGCACGCGAAACGGAGTCAAGACTAATGACTACGGAAAGTACGGCAGCAGCTTCGTGGTGAAGTGAGCCGCACGACTCCGATCGAAAGCGATAATGAGTCCTGAGGTTAGACAAACCGGAAACCGGGGTCACAGAGCAAATCACAAACATCAACGTCCCCAGGGTCGGGCGCCCGCCGGAGGATGAAATTCCAAACAACGAATCGAGATTTCGGAGTTTGTGATTGCAGCGAAAGTCGCGCGCACAAACGATTCAACGAAAGCGTTACGCGCCCCCAGCAGTATCGCGGGCTCTGCAAATGAGCTACTCTTCACCAATGAGAAACAAGCCTGGCATGAAAGTGCCGACTCGAAGATTTCTGATCTACTTTTTAGTCCTTACTATTTCAGCCATCCTAATTTTCGGGGGTGCTGCTACTTCTCAAAAGCTGAGCGGCGTTCCCCCACCCCAGGCGCAAGAGAAGCTGCCTGACAAAGACTTCACGCACCCGCCAGAGAAACCCCACGACCCAACCGCCTTCGTTTTCAATTTTGATCAGCTGGACTATTACTACCGCGTGCCGGGCGAGTTCACACACCGCCTAACCGGTGACCAATACGGATTCGAGTCGCTCTCCTTCATTATCAGCGAGACGCACCCGGGCGGTGGCCCGGGACTCCATATGCATGACACCGAAGAGGCGCATGTTCTGCTCGAAGGCACCGCTCAATACCGGATCGGCGACAAGACATTTACGGTTCAGGCGCCTTATGTGGCAAGAGTACCGGCTGGCGTGCCGCATACGTTCATCAACGCCGGAAGCAAACCGTTCAACCTGATTGCGGTGTTTGCGTCGAAGCACCCTAACACCAAGAGGATCGGGCCGAACCCGCTGATCCCCGCGCGGCAGAACCGAGAGGAGCCGCGATCTGGCCCCATCCCTTAATCAATCGTCCGCTCGTTGTGAGCGGGCTACCAAACGGTATGCACCCGACCAGGGTGAACCGCCTCTAAAACCGCAAACCGGAAACCGGAAACCGCGAAAACCGAGACCGGTCTAAAACCGAGACCGGGGTCAGGCCTGATGCGATTCTGCGATTTTCAATCATCAATGTTCCGAACTCCTCGGCAGCTTTCACGCGTTGGCGCGGCGCGCAGTTCCCGACGGAGGCGCAATGGGAATATGCAGCCCGCGGCCCCGAATCGAGAATCTACCCGTGGGGCGATCAGTGGGATAGCGGCCGAGCGAATACGCAGGAGTTGGGATTGCGGAAGACGGTAGTCGTAGACAGCTATGAAAATGGCAGGAGTTGGTGCGGGGCTTTCAACCTGGCAGGCAATGCTTGGGAATGGACTGCCGACTGGTACGATCCGGAGCTTTACAGAAAGGCGATGAGAAACGATCCACAAGGGCCAAAGATCAGCACTGAGCCGGTGATGGAGCGAGTTCTGCGCGGCGGTGCCTGGGGCGGCCCTCCAAGTAGCGCACGTTCGGCTCGTCGCGCTAGAGATATTCCCTCATATCGTAGCGTTACGATCGGCATACGGTTAGTCAATACGCCTTCCGAATGAGAAGCAACCGAGCCAACTTTACACCCCAAAGAAGAGCGCCGGACCTGCATCAAGATGGGCTGCGTTCACTTCAATACGAGCCGTGAATGTCCTGCATGGAAACGGAAACCAGGGTCAGGCCTGATGCGATTCTGCGATTTTCAATAATCAATGTTCCGAACTCCTAGGCATGACGTGTAATTGATCTTTGCGGTTGATGAATGCAGATGCTGGCCGAGGCTCGCGGCGTAAATTCAACTGTAACTGATTTAACTTCGCGGGTGTGGAATACGTCTGTTAGCTGTTTCTTGGTGGCATGTGCGGGAGAGGATTATCCGTAACCACCTTTGGGTTTACTAACACTAAGTGGTGGTCTATTGTTGCCCCTGCCTGATTAGTGATATAAGGTGCTCAACCAAGAAGGAAGTGGTTGATTTGGTCAAGTTCGGATTCTCGGCCGAAGTCGTAGCCGCGAAAATGCGTAAGAAGCCGCTTGGTTTCTTCCAACTAAATTCTCCAAACCAGTTCAAAGGAGCCCAAAATGAAACGAGTTATCGCAGTATCAGTCCTGATAATTGCCGCCGCTACGATTGCATTTGGTCAGTGCAGTGACGCCGATAAAAAGAAGCTGGAAGCGTTCGATAGAGCATGGGGCGATGCTGGGCAACGCGGTGACCAGGCCTTTCTACAAAACGTTTACGCCGACGACTATCTGAACCTGAGTCCAGCGGGTACGTTGACGAAGGCTCAGGCTATTGAGAACGCCGTTAAGGCAGCAGAGCGGATGAAGGCCAATCCGAATCCTGACAGAGTTAGCCACGATTACTACGTAATCACCTGTTCGGCGAACACAGCAACTATCACGCACCGAAACGTGATAGCGGCGAAGGTTGACGGTAAGGACCAGACGTTTTATTCCCGCAGCGTACATTTCCTGGAAAAGCGCGGCAGTGATTGGAAGGTGGTGAGCGACGCCGGTGGCCCACTAAATGACGCTGGGCAATTGCTCTACATGGAGCGCGAATGGAACGACGCCGACAAGGCCAAGGACGTAGCATGGTTTGAGCGCAACTACGCCGAGGATGCTACAGACATAAGCAGTCGTACCGGGGCTATGCACTCAAAGATGGAAGAACTCGCCTCTATGAAAACCGACAAGAGCGTGCTCGATTCGCTCGAACTCTCTGACTTGAACGTGCGAGTTGAGGGGAACACTGCGGTCGTGACGGGCGTCAACCATGTGAGAGGACGCGACGACAAGGGACAGCCGATTGACCGAAGGACGCGCTTTACGGACGTGTTCGTCAAGCGGGACGGGCGCTGGCAAGTACTCGCGACGCAAGGGACAGCTATTCAGTAGTAAAGGACGGCCTGTACCTCAGCCTGGCTACGGGATAAGTTGTGTGGTGAGAACCGGAAACCGGGGTCAGGCCTGATGCGATTCTCCGATTTTCAATAATCAGTGTTCCGAACTCCTCGGCATGACGTGTAATTGATCCTTGCGGTTGATGAATGCAAGTGCTGGCTGAGAGAACCAGTAGGCAGTAGGCAGACGGCAGTAGGCAGCAAAAAGCCAGACCAGCGCTTCAATAGATACCAGGGACGAATCGTCGCGTGCGCGCACAGTACTCGCTATATGAGGGACCAAAGGCCTGCTTGAGGACGGTCTCCTCGGCGCGTGCCCGCAGATCGCTCCCAATCGCCATCAGGACAAATGCGGCCCACACGATCGGGGCGGGCACCCAGAGTGCGGTGCCGAGGGCCAGCAGGTTCAATCCCATGTAGATCGGGTGCCGCAAGATTCGGAATGGACCACCGATGGCGAGCTGATGACTCTTGTCAAGTGTCGCGCGGAAACGCCACGAGCGAAAATAGACGAGCGCCGAGACCACCAGTGCGGCGCCTCCGGCAATGACCAGCGTGCCGGCAACGCGCTGGCCGGGAAACCAGATGGGTACACGCCCCGGGATCACGGCGATGCTGATCCCGAGGTACATCACCGCAAAGGCGAGCCCATGGAACGCAACTAGCGCGCGGGAGAACGGAGCAGTGGTCTCTTGCTGGGAGATTGGTGCGGTGTCGGCTGCTCGGTTTCGATCGCGGCTGCGAAGAATGATTCGCGTGAGACCAAAGGCGCCCCAAAAGGCCCAGTGCACGGTGTAAATGTGGAAGTCGAGTTTCACTTGTGATTCTCCAAGTAGTTAAGGGACTTCGTCAAACTTCTGCGCTTCCCGCAAAGGTGCGTTGCCAATGAGATAAGCGCAGAACGACATTCAGTATGCATTACACCCACGTCATGATATTCCGATTTGCGGTGTCATGCCTCATCCCTTCGCTCTTTCTTCCCACTTCCGAACATTGACGCCCATGATCACGAGCCAGAGCATGAACGCAGTCTCTCCGAGGAGGGCGGGGAAGGCGATGTTAGAGACCTTAAAACCGTGAATCGTAAATCGTAAATCGTGAACAGATTGCCGAAGCCGTTGATGATCAGCCAGACGCCGAGCAAGCGGATTGCAAGCGCCAAAGGCGCGAGATGCGACAGCCTGGGGCAACGCCCCAGGTTAGGGGCAACAAAAAAAGCCTTGAGCGCTGAAGGCGCGGAATATTGATCGAATCTAAATATGTCCGCATCATCGTAATTGGATTTCAATTCATCGCGCGCTTTCAGCGCTTACAACTCAAATGATAAATCCTGTCCTGGGCCGTTGGCCCAGGCTTTTACATGACGCGCCTTTGGCGCTGAGCGAATTGTTAGCTCGGCGCCTGGATTGGAAGCCGTTCTTCGAAACCCTTCGCCACCAGCCACAACGCCAAAGCTGTGTGGCTCAGAGCCATCGGGACGCCCATCAGCGTCACGATGCTATAACCGAGGAACCCTGGCAAGGGGATCCCTGTGAAGTGAAGCATGACCGTTAGCAGTCCAAAGGCAGCCAGTGCGCGCGGCACCAGGGCGAAGCGATACAGAATGCCGTAGAGTAAAAAGATCCAACAATCTATAACAAGCAACTCCGTGAAATGCGCCCACCTCCTTGCCGAGCCGACCACCGCCGCCAGCGTCTGGAAAAGCTCATCGGGTCCGCCTGCCTGAGCGTACTGCTGGCTCAAAGACAGCATGGACAGCACGTGCGCGTTATCGACCGCCTGCAACGTAAACATGATCACGCTCACGGCCACGAGCCACAGTGCCATAGCCTCGCTGTACTGACGAAAGACCGGCCATGCCGCCACCGTGATGCCGATAGTAAGCGCGCAATTCGCAAACAAGAGAAACACAGCTACCTTGATCTGAAAAGAGTTCGCCGCAGCATTTGCAAGGTAGTCCCGAGAGCCCCTCGTTAGCGGATGCAACAACACGAAGGGCACAATCAGTCCCGCTAACTGCACGAACAACAGCATCCCGATGAGCCGGCCGACGTTCTTTGCAGACTTCATAATTCGCTCCTTCGAAATGGAATCTAAGGGAATACCTGGCTATTTCAAACGGCCCTTGCCCGCTCCTTCCATCGTTGTTCATTCACGCCCATCACGACGAGCCAAAGGGTCAGCGCTCCTTCCCCGAGGATGCCGGGAAAGAAATTGTAGGGGGACAGATAGTTTGCGAGCGGCGGTGACAGAAAGGTCAGCCAACCCAAACCGGCAAACGCCATCAGCACACCCAGAATTCGAGGCAGGAAGGCCGACCTGAAAATGAGGTAGCCGATCAGAAGGCAATAGAATCCGAAAAATACCAGGGGGTTGATGTGGAAGGGGACGAGATGAAAGAGGCTAAGAGGTCCAATGGCGCATCCCACGAGGCTGACGAACGCCGCGAGCAAAGAGAGGCTCCTGTTCACCGGCTTAAATATTCCATAGAAGAGCAGCGTCACAGCGATATAGCACGCGCCCGCGATGAGGCCAGCTGCGAAACCCAACCTGCCGCGAACGAAGAGGGCGACTCCTCCTGTCAGGAAGACGAGCAGATAAAAGACACCGGCAATTCTGGCCTTGAAGAGCGGCGACGCTTCTGCATTTCGTTTCATCATTTCAGCTGCGCTCATATTCATTCCTCCCCATGCGCGCGATTGAATCAAGAGATCATGCGAATCAGATGTACCTACCTCCGCTTTAGGTTTGGTTACGTCCTACGGCTGGAAATGGTTCCTTTTTTGGAGAGGGCGTTTAGAGTAACAACTGCGTGTCAGCCTGTTGCGTCTGATGAGAAAGTATACTGCGAGACGCTCGTAGCACTTCATGTTCGTTTTTGACGGTAGAAAATATCCCCATAACCTGCGAGGAACCGATTGATGTGCATTAGACACCAAATCCAGCGAGGTACACCACTGAGTTTCTCTGTTTCTAAGGCTTTATGACTCTCCGATTTTCTGCTGTTCGCTGGCAGTATCACTGCGGCGGGGTCCAAAGGAGAGACCGCGATCTGTAGAGTCCAATTGTGAAAAATCGTGATCGTTTTTCAGATCAGAGTGTGTGCGAAGTGTGTGCAACGGAAAACGGGCAACGCCAAGAATTGCAGGGTCGCCCGTTACTTATTGATAATATTGGTGCCCGCTAGAAGATTCGAACTTCTGACCCCTCGCGTGTGAAGCGAGTGCTCTACCGCTGAGCCAAGCGGGCGTCCATATGTGTTAAGTGCAGTCTACTCAACAACTGTTTTCATCGCAATGCGTAACCAGCGTCTCTGAAGTGTCCCTGCTGTCCCTTCTGTCCCCCGTATCCCTCGAAAGAGCGCAAGAACAGCGCAAGTGTTTTGCTCGCTTGACTGATTAGGTCGCCAATGAAATCGAAGAATTTGCACACAGTTATAGTCGCCTAGATTCCGCTCAATGGCGATTAGCTAAATTGTCCAAGCAATAGAGCAGACAATCGCGCGCAAACCGCTGAAACGCCCTCCCTCGAAAAGTCGGGTTGGTCAGATCTAAACGGCAACTGGGCTTGAGCAGTCGAGCGCTTCAGGCCACTGGAAGCGCGCGAAATCATGGACATGAAACTAAATGCCGACCTTGGGATCGGCGCACATTGTTGTCGCGGCGAAATCTAGAATGCGGCGCACACCCGATAGAGGCAGGGTTTTCGGATGGGCTCGCGTTTATTGAATATGGTGTTATAGGATTCACAAATTGAGGACTTGCAAAGAGTATCTTCGGAGTCAGTTGCGCTCGGCACCTACGAGTCAACGGATAAACAAGATTGTGAATAGTCAAAGAATCTTTGCTTCGCGCACGCACGCCGCGCGATATCGAATATGGGGAGTCCTGATCGTTCTGGCCTTTGCCTGCGACGCATCGATCGCGCAATGCGTTGCGAATAAGAAGCCTAAACGCCGCATCAGCTATTCTTTCGAGCCGATTTTCTCTGCCGACAGGATGGACCTTCGGGTGACCTTAGAATTCTCGGGAGGGCGTTCTGGCGAAGCCGAACTGGAAGTACCATCGAGTTACGCCGATCAGATGGAACTGACAATAGGGTTTACTGACTTTCGAGTCCTGTCAAACAGAACAACTTTGACTGAGACTTCGTCGCCTTAAGATCCAAGGGACAGCCCTGCTAATCCTGCTTTTTACGCCACAGCAGCAGTTTGGCGCAAGATGAGAAAGCGAGAGATGCAACTCGTGGTACATCCATTCAACTTGGGCTTAGCAGAATCCTGATCGTGCCTTTTGAATGGCCAAGAGCGTGGTGCCTGGCTGATGCTCGCCGCTGGCACCCGTCTCATCACTTGCCTGGACCATTTCTTACCGACTCGTAGATCTCTATCTCCACAATGCTGAGTGTCCCGTTTTGACTTTTCCCCGCCTCATCCTTCTGACCGGTAATCTCGACGATGTTGCCGAAACTATCGACGTCTGTCGGCGGTCCGGTTAGTTCGATCTTGAGGCTCCAGCCGGTGGTGGGCGGGAGCATCAGCGTCACATAACCCAGACTTGTTGGCGTGCTGCCGCTGAAGACAACTTTCTCGTCTATGCTGATTCGGATTGGGTAGGAGCGCGTTCGCCAGGCGCCGAGCTTAAGAGTCAACTCTTTCACCGTAGCGGTTTGTTTAAAGTCGAATTTGATCCACGCAGTGACGATCCTGCCATCGCTGGACCAGTTCGTCATTTCGTCATCGTCAAAACTAGATGCTGCTCGATCCGAATTCGCGCCCGCCGAAACACTGCGGATGTGGACTGGTTTTCGTGACATCACCAGCCCTGTAGCGGCGGGCGTCGGGCCGCGAGTGAGATCTAAAGCAAGGCCGGCGTCGGGCAGTTCCGAAGATAAGCCGGCAACGACATTCACTGGTTGTGAAACTAACTCGATCATCGCCGGCTTTAGCTCCGTCGCCGTCGCCATCACTGTGATCCTGCCTGCCTTCGTCAACGATCGAATGAGGACGCGGTTTACGCCACCTTCGACGGGCAGACTCTTAGAGAGAATGTAATTATCCGGCCCCTGGGCAATCCCTCCGCGCCATTCCCCTGGTCCGGCGATGGAAAAGTCGATCATATTCAGCGCGGTGGGGCAGCGATTGCCCGCGGCATCGACTACCTCAACATCCACGAGCGCCAGATCCGCACCATCGGCCCGTAGTCCGCGAGGTCCGATGTGCGGAGTCAGCCGGATAGCCGCCGGTTTGCCCGCCGTCCTGGTCTCCGCCGCGGAGGTCTTATTACCCTTTAGGTCGTAGCCTACAGCCTTGAGCGTGCCGGCTTTCCATGCGATGTTCGTGAAGGTGTAGAGAAAGCGGCTGGTCTGATCGCCAAAACCGAGCGACACGCCATTGAGGAACAATTCAACCTTTTCGGCGCTCGACACGACGAAGACGTCTTTCTTCGTGCCCGGAGCGTAGTTCCAATGACCGATGATGTGGATTCGTGGTCGTTCGACATCGACCCATCCGTCCCACATGACCTGATGCGCGAAGTACCCATCCTTGGGCAGACGGACCGCGTCGACCTCGCCGCTGCGGCGATAGTTCTCGGCGCCGCGGAAGTGCGTGTTAGTGTCAGAGAATATGATGTTCACGCCGCCGGCGCTGACCCGGTAGCCTGTACCCGGACGCTGCCGCCAATAGTCGTACCAGCGGACCACATCTTCGATTGCATGGGAATCCTGGTTCCGGTTATAGGCGCTTGCATCCTGACCATTGAGCAGTGGTCCGGCTCCGTTCTTGTGATAGGGAGGCGAGAATTCGTCCCAGTACTTGCGCAGTCCTTCATCCCGCGAATACTCCATGGCCCACAGCGGCTTCGTAGCGCTTTTATTGATGTAGAGCATTTCGCCGCCGTACTCGGCCACATTGCTGTCGAGCATCTCGCGTGAGCCGCTGGCCCGTCCACCGTGTGGGTCGAAGGTGTCGCGCAGCGCCTTCATTTGGCGCATGTGCTCTTCGCTGACCCCCTTGTTGCCTGACTCGTAAAAAATGATGCTCGGATTGTTTCGGTTGTAGATGATGGCGTCGCGCATCAACTCCAGCCGTTGTTCCCAACGCCGGCCATCGACATCCCTTTCGGAATCACCCGCGGGCATGGCTTCCATCAACCCGACACGATCGCAAGATTCGACGTCCTGCTTCCAGGGCGTCACGTGCATCCAGCGCACCAGGTTGGCATTACTCCCGACCATCATCCGATTGCTAAAGTCGCTTATCCATGGTGGTACCGAAAGACCAATCGCGGGCCATTCATTGGTGGTCCGCTGCGCATAACCCTTAATCTGAATCACCCGATCGTTAAGCTTGACCATGCCATCCCCGAACCCGGTCTTGCGAAAGCCTGTTTGCGTCCTGACCACGTCGACTGCCTTGCCGTCAACCTTCAGGATTGTGTAGACATCGTAGAGATAGCCGTAGCCCCAACTCCAGAAATTGAGACCATCGACGTGCGCGCTCGCGCTCAGTGTTCTTGTTTCGCCTGCCGCGAGCGTTTGGCGGACACCCGAGATTGTCCTGATGGGTCTGTTGTCGTTGTCCGCGATCACGACTTCGTAGCTGAACGTCCTTGGGGTGGGGTACTCGTTCTTTACCTGCGTTTCGACCGTGACGCGCGCGCGCCTTTCCTTGATGTCGAAGTCTTGCGCGTAGACGTAAACGCCGGTTGTGCCGAGGTTCGAATAGAGCGGCAGCGTCTGATACAACCGATCGGTTACGTGGAGGTAGACATTCTTGTTAATGCCGCCGTAATTAGCATAGAAATTCCTGTCATTCCATTGAAACGTTGAGTTAGTAGACCGTTCGTGGTAATCCCAGGCGTTATCGATCCGCGCGGCGAGTACGTTCTCCTCCGGCGCGCGCTTTACCTGGCTCGTGATGTCGAATCCGAAGGCCATGACGCCGTTCTCGTGCCGGCCAATGAGCTTTCCGTTTAGATAGAACTCGCCCCCTTGGCGAATGCCTTCAAACTCAAGGAAGACTTTCTTGGTGCTGTCCGCCGGCAGTTTGAAGTGCTTTCGATACCAGGCGACGCCCGTGGGTAGATCGTGGATGCTTACCTTAAAGGCGGCGTCTTCGTTCCACGCGTGAGGCGTCGTCACCTCTTTCCACGCGGAATCGTCAAAGGCAGTGGCCTCGGCGCCCCTTTTGTCTCCGACGAACAGTTTCCAGCCGGAGTTGAAGTTGTATTTGGCTCGCTCGCTACGCGGAGGAGCGTACGATTTGCCCTCGAGCGTCGGGGCCACGGGACGGACTTCGATCAGCGACGCGCTCAGCCACATCAGAAAGCCAAGAATCAGTAATCGCTTCGGTGCCAACATTAATTCTCTAATTACGTGCAAAGTCGACCTTGATCGTCTGCTCGATGCTGGCTACTCCTTCGATTAGCGATCTATATCGGCTAACCAGCCAGTAGATTGCCAACGATCCGCATGGGTGACTCATTTGGTGCGACTCTTTTTTAGAAGCGGGCTTTCCAGTTTGAACACCCGCGTCGCCAGGTGCGCATCGCCCATCTTCTCGGCGACCGACCGGAAAGCAGCCGTCGCTCCGCGCCAGCGCAGTTGCTCCACATCGTCGAAGAGTGGGGCGTCGATTCTCAGCGTCGCGAGCTGCTTGAAGAGCAAAGCGCTCTCGATGTTGTCCTCTTTTAGAGCCTTGGGAGGAAACTGTTCGATGTGGCCGTGACGGTTGATGAGGGACGCAGCGGTCTTGGATCCGATGCCCGCGATTCCCGGATAGCCGTCCGCGGCGTCACCCACCAGCGCGAGGTAGTCCGGGATGAACTCGGGGGCGACGCCAAACTTGGCGCGGACACCTTCACAATCGCGAATCTGGCCGCTTCTCCGATCCACCTGGACCACGCGGTCGCCGACGACGCATTGCGCGAGATCCTTGTCCGGTGTCCAGATGCACACCTTCTGCACGCGCTCATCCTGGGCCGCAAGGTGGGCTGCGGAAGCGAGAGCGTCATCGGCTTCCAGCTCGACCATCGGCCACACCGCCACTCCCATCGCGGCCAGCGACTCTTCGAGCGGGACGAACTGCGCGCGCAGGACTGGCTCGATCCCCGCGCCGGTTTTGTACTCCGGCCACAGACCGTTGCGAAACGACTCGATGACGTGATCGGTGGCGACTCCGATGTGGGTCGCTCCTTCGTCGAGCATGTGCACAACTGTGCGCAGCACGCCCGTCACCGCGCCGAACGGGGGATCGGTTTTCTTGAAGCGCCGGATTCCGTAGAAGTGACGGAAAAGTTCGTATGTGCCGTCGATCAGGTGAACGATCATTCGGGACTCTTTCGCGCTACCTTAATTGGCCGCTGGGCCGCGCTTGTGATTATAGGATAGCTCGCAATGGCTAACACGCGCGCGGCGCAGTCGCTTGGGTCGTCGTGCGAGCTTCGCAGCAAGCGCGCTCAACAACTCGGCCCTTCCTTCCGCCCCATCACCCGGACGCAATACGGTAGGAGAAAGATTGCACCGGCTTCACTGTTCGCATTAATGCTGTGAAGCGGGTCTTGACACATCGAGAAACGGCCTAAAACGTCAACCCGGCCTGCACCTGAAATGCTCGCGGCGTTACAAAGTGTGTACCGCTGAAGGTCGAAAGAAAGTTATAGAGTGCGACTTTGTTCGTAATGTTCATAACTGTGAATCGCAGGGTCACTTTCTTATGTTCGGTGCCGAACAAATTGTCCGTCCCGACGCTGAAATCAAATAAATGACGAGGCGCAATCCGAGGAGGATTGGTGTCGTCATTCTCTGCTCCGTCCGCCGGAATTCTCAGCCGCAACGCGCCGCGATTCGCAGATGCGCAAGACAGAATCGGCTGCGTTGGCGTCGCGAAGGTGCTACCGCAGAACAGTCTGATTTGCGCTTGCTGGTCCGCAGTAAAACCAAGCGCGGTAGCAAAATCCGGAACCGATCCCGCTACCAGGCCGCTGTCATAGCGCCAGGTGAAGTTCACATAGGGTTCGATTTTCTTCCATTGCAGGAACTGATACTGGACCTGTGTTGTTTGCTCAAGTCTCTGATCATGATCGATGCGGAAGACGCCGCCCGGCAGATCAGAATTGAAGAACAAACCGCCAGTTTCAGGCGGGAAGAAGCGCGCTCTCGTATGCCCGGCTACGATGAACGCAGTTAGTCCTTTGTAGTTTGTTAAGTTGATCCGTAACGAGGCGCCATCGAGCTTTGACTCTTGCCACGAGATGGGGAACGCGACCGAGGTATTCAAAAGCACATTGAAGTCGTAGGCGTTATTAGTGCGCTTATTGAAGTAGTCGGCGTCGAGCACGATGTATTTGCCGATCGCCTGTTGGAAGCCGGCATTGAACTGAGAGCGCGTACCGGGACGCAAAGGGAGGTTGCTGGTGTCGCCAAGAACCCCATTAGCCAGCCCGCCGGCGCCGGTGGCACTGGAAAGGATCAAATTCTCGTTATATGGCGTTTCAAAGTTGCGCGTGAATGATGCGCGCAAGACTGTGGAAGTACGCTTCAGGTGATACGAGATTCCCAGCCGGGGTTGAACAAGTCTGCCTTTGGTGATGCCGTTGTAGTTGTCGAAGCGGACACCCAATGATGCCGCGACGTTTCCCATGGACAGGTTGTCCTGCGCATAAACAGCTTCCTGCTTGATGGTTGCGTGGCCCCGGAAAGAGAACTGCTGTCCACCACGTGTCAGGTCGAATGGCAATAGACCCGGAAGAAAATCCGGGCTGGCGGAATCGTTGAAGTCGGGGTCAGTGATGCCAAACCTGAAGGATTCGTCCAGGAGCGTGTGCGAAAGCTGCACTCCGAACTTGGCGTTATGTATTCCTTTTACGTACGACAAATCGCCTTTGACCCCGATGTTATTCAACCGCCTTGACTGGCTGAACGTCATCGTCTGATCGGAAAACGGATTGGGACTCGCAAAGTACTTAACATTGTCGAGCCTGTAATACGGGTTAACAGTCAATACGGTCGTTGGGCCAAAGACGTGAACATAGCCCGGTGCGATGTTAAGACTGTGGACGATCTGCCGTTGATCCTGCCCGAGAGCTTGCTGATCGAACTGATTCGGTGTTTGGAAGCTGTTGCGGGCCAAAAACAGATTCAGATGGAACGTGTCCTTCGACGTCGGACTATAGTCGATGCGGTCGAAGATGGTACCGGATGTGCCGCGATCGTGCAGTACTGTGAATTCAGGAGAATCGAGAAAACGGCCCGAACGCTCAAAGTTAAAGGTGATAAAGTTACCCAGCTTCGGACTGCCGTAGCCCAGGGAAGCATCCTGGCTAACCGTTCCGAAACTTCCATAAGTGGTACTGAAGCCACCGGTCGGTTTCTTTTGGTTCAGGCCTGACTTCGTGATCGCATTCACGACCAGACTCGTCTTGTCGCCATACTCAGCCGGCGTTGCCCCTGTAATGACTTCAAGCGACTGAACTGCATTCGGGGGTAGTTGCGTGGAGAAAGTTTTGCTTTGCTGGTCCGAAATTGGTTGGTTGTCGACGGAGTAAGAGGTTTGTGCATGATCGCCGAGTGGGTGAAAGAATCCGTTCGAGTCTGCCACTACGCCTGGCGCCGCAAGCGTGACTACGTCGCTCAGTCCGGAACCCGGCGACCTAACCGGTAGCCTGTTGATCAGAGTCTGATCAACGTCGGTGTGCGTGGTGGAAACGTTTTCAATCATCATGGCGGCGTTACTCGCAATTGTTACTGTCGCCGTCGCGCTGCTAACATCCAGTGAAATCTTCAAGCTGATTGGTACCGAAGTGCGGACGGTTAGCGTTTGCGTGTTGGCTGAGAAGCCAGTGGCCGAAACCGTAACCTGGTAGTTATTCGGCGGAACATCAGCAAAGCGAAATGACCCGTCCGTGTCAGTGTTCGTCGCTCGTTTGTACCCTGTGATGGGGTTAGAGATAGTCACGTCGGCGTTCGGAACGACCGCGCCGTTCGGATCGAGAACGACGCCGCTCACGGTGCCTGCGCTAAGAGCTTGCGCGCATGCAACTGTGCACGTATTTGAGAATGTCGAGACAAGAACTAGAAATGCGAATGCGATCGTAAGAATGTTTCTCTGAGCCATGATTGACTTAGCCTCCTATCGGGTTGGCGTGCCTTGAGAAGCTTCAGGACGTGAAACCACAGTTGTTTAAGAAGTGGATCGTCGCTGGCTTCAAACAGTGCAGCTCTGCAAAAAGAAGAGCTCACAGGAATGGCGATTTGTGGCTTAGAGATTGGAAGGAGGAGCGCGGCCGTGGCAGTTGGCAGTGAACTCGGACAGCTGGAAGACAACGCTCGGTGGGGCGTTAGGACCATGCGTTTCCGTTGTTCCGACCCCAGGAGTGTGACCCAGGGCAGTGGCGGAAAGATTCTGATGAAGCTGACAGATTAGGCACTCAGCACCAGTCTTTGAGGAGGAGGTGGTGCCGTTCGTCTTACTTGATTCGATTTTTACAGATGAGACGTCGTCAGCGTTTTGAGCTTGCTTCGTGCTGAGAAGCGATTGATCGAAACGAGCTCTACCACCGTGGTGATGGTTGAATTCAGCCGTGGTGCCCCAGGCGATTGAAGCTAGCAGCAATACTGCGAGCAGGCGTGCTCGTTTTGCCGGGCTTCGAAAGATTATCTGTGCTGGTTTACCGATCACGGTTCTAAAATTTGATGCTAGACTACCCACATAGTTTAGTCACCCCCGAAAGACATGTCAATCCAACTTTTCCGCTCCTTGCGAGGGGACAAAGCGCGCTCGCGTGTGACCGGCGACCATAAACGCCGACAGGCTTTCGTAGTCACTCTACTCGAGAGTGGCCTCGGCTCTTCGGGCGGCGCCGCGCTCGACCCACTCGTATACCATTGGTAGAATCACGATCTTGATCGGGCTCATCAGCATTCCCCCAACCACCACGATCGCCAGCGGCTTCTCGATTTCGGCGCCGGTCCCGGACGAAATGATGAATGGCATAAGGCTGATGCTGCCTATCAACGCGCTCAGTAACTCGGCCCGCAGGCGCACGCCCGCGCCGGTAATCACGGCGTCGTGCAGCTCCATCCCGCCATTGCGAAGCTTGTTGATGTAAGACACCATCACCATTCCGTTTTGCACCGCAATCCCAAAGACCGCAATGAATCCAACTATCGCGGGAACGCTCAACGGGAATCCCGAGATCAGCAGGAACATTGTGCTGCCGACAAGCGCGATGGGTATGTTGAAGATTATCGTCAACGTGTTGCGCAGCGAATTGAAGCAGGCATAGATCAGCACGAACACCAGCAGCAGCGAGATCGGTATGGCAATCAACAGCCTGCGAACAGCCTGCTGTGCGTTTTCGAATTGCCCGCCCCAGGTGATGAAGTATCCGGGCGGAGTCTTGACCTGGGCGGCAACCAACGCCTGCGCGTCGTGAACGAAACTGCCGATGTCGCGACCTTTTACGTTGCACATCACCACGACCCGGCGCAGAGAGTTTTCGCGGCTGACGACTGAATCGCCGCTCGATAGTCGAAACGTCGCCAACTGTCCGAGTGGTATGCGTCCGCCGACAGGCGCAGAGATCAGAATGTCGTTGAGCTTTTCAACCTGATTGCGGTAGTCCTCTTTCAGACGCACAAAGATCGCAAAGCGGCGCTGACCTTCCAGCACGTCGGTGGCCTCGTCGCCGCCGATGGCAATCTTGGCGACTTCGAGCACGTCGGCTATGTTCAGCCCGTAACGAGCAATCTTATCGCGATCCAGGTCGATCTCCAGGTGCTCCTCGCCGGCAACCTGCTCAACCGCGAGATCTTCGACGCCGCGAACGTGAGACATGGCGTCGCGAATCTGTTCGCCGAGCTGGCGCAAGCTTTCCTGGTCTTCGCCGAAAATCTTGACGGCAATCTGTGCATTGATGCCCGATATGAGTTCGTCGTTGCGTGTTTGAATGACCTGTGAAAAGTTGAACCGAACGCCGGGGAACCCTTCCACTCGATGGCGCATAGCATCAACTAATTCATCTTTTGTCTTTGCCGTCGTCCACTGCTTCTTGGGTTTCAAGCGCACGTACAGTTCGTCGTTGCTGACGCTCTCGGGATCGCCGCCCAGTTCAGCGCGGCCGATTTTGGCGACGACGGTTTCGACTTCGGGGAACTCGCGAAGTGTTTTTTCGATCTGGGACGAGACTTCGATTGCCCGCGAAAGCGAGATGCTGGCAGGCATAGTGGCGCGCACAAGCATATTGCCTTCATCGATCGTGGGTAGAAACTCGCTGCCAAGTATGAAGACGTCGGCAACGCTCCACACGATCAAGGCCGCGGCAATCGTGAGCGCGATATAGCGATGACGGATGGCCCATTTGAGGACGGGAACGTAAACCCCTTTGACGAATCCAATGATCGGGTTTGTGCGGACCTTGCCCTGCTTGAGCCGCAACCATAAGGCACACAGCATTGGGGCTATGCACAGCGCCATTAACATCGAGCCAATCATCGAGAAGGTGACGGCGTATGCGAGCGGCTTGAACAACTTGCCTTCGATGCCCTGCAGAGTGAAGACCGGCAGAAAGACTGCGATGATTATGAGGATAGCGAAAAACAACGGTCGTCCGATTTCCTGAGCGGCTACCAGAATGGCCGCGCGTACGGAATGCTCCCGGTGTTCTTCAAGATGGCGATAAATGTTTTCGACCATCACGACCGTGGCATCGACCATCATGCCGATGCTTATGGCCAGGCCGCCGAGCGACATGAGGTTCGCCGACAGCCCTGAGTACCACATCAGGATGAAAGCGACCAGCATACAGAAAGGTATCGCTGCGGCGGTGATGAGCGAACTGCGGAAGGCGCCGAGCAGCAACACCAGGATCAACAACACCAGCAACTCACCCTCGATTAGTGATTCGACTACCGTGCGTACACTGCTATCGACCAGCTCTGATTGATCGTAGTAATCAACGATGCTCACGCCTTCAGGTAGCGCCTTATTGATCTCGACTACTTTTTCCTTTATCCGCGCAATCACCTGCTTGGTGTTTTCGTTGATTCGTTTCAGGACGATTCCGGTCACGACTTCGCCCTGACCGTCTTTGGTGACCGCGCCCTGGCGTATCTCGCTGCCGATCTCAACTTTGGCAACGTCGCTGACACGAATAGGCGTGCCTTTGCGCGAGTCGAGTACGATGTTCTGGATGTCTTCGATGTCCTTGACCAGTCCCAGTCCGCGCACGACGTACTGTTCGTCGCCATGCTCGATGAAGTTGGCCCCGGTGTTCTGATTGTTGGACTGAATGGCTTCGAAGAGAGATTTGAGCGGGATGTCGTAATTGACCAGCGCCTGCTGATCTACTATGACCTGATACTGCTTGACGTCACCGCCAAAGCTAAGCACGTCGGCGACGCCAGGCACGGTGCGCAGTTGCAGTTTAACAACCCAGTCCTGAATGGTGCGCAGCTCCTGATTGCTTTTTCCGCGCCCGACGATTTGGTAAAGATAAATCTGGCCGGTTCCGGTGGTGATGGGTCCCATCGCAGGTTCGAACCCTGCAGGGATGCGATCTTTTGCGGACGAGAGGCGCTCGAAGACCTGCTGGCGCGCGAAATAAATATCTGTGTCGTCGCTGAAATAGACGGTAACAACCGACAAACCAAACTTGGATTCCGATTGCACCCGCACCACGCCCGAAATCCCGTTCATCACATTTTCGATGGGAAAGGTTATCAGTTGCTCGACTTCCTGTGGCGCCAGGCCTTGTGCTTCAGTGTCGATTTCCACCTGCACGGGGGTGACGTCCGGGAAGGCGTCGACGTTCAACCTGCCCAACGCCAGAATTCCGCCGGCCACGATGAGCATCGAAACGACGGCCACAAGCAATCGCTCGCGATAAAAGAAGGCAATGAGATTGTCGGTCATAGTTGGATCGCAGTCGCTCGAAGGGTCAACCCGTCTGTGTGAAAACTCTGATGTCGGTTCTTTCTGACTGCCCCAACGGGGCTATGGGGCATCAGCAGCCTACAACCCCCTGGCGCACTGTTATTGCTCGGGCTTGCTTTGTTGAAGCAGCAGGTAGTTTCCCTTCACGACCACCTTATCGCCCGCTATTAGCCCGTCGATAATCTCAACCCGATCGTTGCCTTGTATCCCCGCGGTTACCACGCGCCTCTTGTAGCTGCCGCCGTCCGCTACGAAGACAACCGTCTTCCCGCCGTCGTTGAGCAACGCCGATTGCGGGATCGAAATGGCGGTACGATGCACGTCGGTGATTATCTCCACATTGGCAAACATATCCGGCTTGAGCCTGCCGTCCGGGTTCGGAACCTCTGTGCGGACCTTCACAGTTCGGGTCTCCGGATCCACCACGCTGTTAACCAGAATGACCTTGCCTGAGAAGCTCGATCCAGGAAAGGCCGGGACTGCAACCTTCACTTCCTGGCCGCGCTTTACTCGCTCAAGGTCCTTTTCAAATACGTTCGCGTCGATCCACACACGCGAGATATCAATTATCTTGAACAGGTTGGCGTCCGAACCTACGGTGGCGCCTATCGTGGCATTGCGCTCGACTACGATGCCAGCGATTGGAGAGGTGAGGGAAAATACTGCGGCCAGGCCCGGCTTGCTTACCAGCGCATCAATATCTGACTCTTTCAGACCGAGTATGAGCAAATGGCGGCGGGCGGCCGTGAGCGCCGCTTTCGTCCCCGCAACAGAGCTTGCTGCCGACGCCTTGGCCACCTCAAGATCATGCTCGGCAGCTTCGAGATTTTTCCCCGCGGTGATGGTCTTCTCATAGAGCATTTTGGTGCGGTCGTAAGTGGCCTGGGCGAGCTTGACCTCGGCCACCGAGGTGCGCCGAGCATTCTCAGAATCCGCGAGCGCCTTGAGATAATCGGCTTCGGCCTGATCGATGTCTGCCGATTCAAGGTCGGCCAGCTTCTGCCCTTTCTTCACCTTGCTGCCCTGGCCTGCGTAAAGACGCACGAGCCTCCCTTCATGGACGGGGCCGATGTTTGCCATGCGGTCCTCCGGGACGAGGACCTTCCCCGTGGCGGGTATAATCCCGGCGATTGGCTGCAGTGCGACTGTTTCGGTCTCGATTGCATGGCTCGCTGACTCCGATGTCGCCGTGGTGGCTGGTGGGCCGGAAGGATTCGAGGGAGCAGCAGACCTCCTGCAGCCTCCACACACCACCGCGATGAGAAGCGGCGGAACCAGGAGGGCATGAACTATTCTTCGGTAGAACATATCTGGCATCCTTTCACCGGCTCATTTACTTTTGTAGATGCGTTGCGGTTGCAAGCTCAAGGTCAAGCAGCGACATCTGGTAATCAAAAAGCGTCTGGTAATAACTGGCCAGCGTGTCGCGCCGCGTGCGGATCGCATCCAGCAAGTCAATCGTAGAGCTTTCACCGGCCTTCAAAGCAAACTCCGTCAGGTTCTGAATGTCATCGACCTTTGTCAGCACCCCGGTGCGGTAAAGCTCAACTCGCCGTTTCTGAATCTCGAACGCAACCAGCGCCTTGTCCACATCGCTCAACACCTGATTGGCAATGAACTGCTGTTCGTTTTGCGCCTTCTTTTTTTCGATCAGGGCCTTGGCTCGCTCGCCCTGATTGCGATCGTGCACCGGTAGCGTAACGCCGACGCCGAAAATGAAGGTGCTGCCGCCTGCCGGAACCTGGTTGACGCCCGCTCCTAACGTGACATCAGGGATGCGCTGAGCGTCTTGCAAGCGGATGAACGCGTCGGCGGCGCGCTCACTGAGTTGCGCGGCCTTCAAATCGGGTCGAGCGGCCAGCGCTTTGTCGCGCAGCTCGGCGAGCGAGAACTCGTAAGGCTGATAGTCCAGCGTCCCGGCAACATCGATATCCATAGCTCGATAGTCTCCGCCCAACGTGAATCGCAAATCGCGCACGGCAACCTCGTAATCCCTATCCGAGTTGGCTACGTCCGTATCGAACTTGAGTTTTTCAACTTCGAGCCGCTTCAGGTCCAGCCCTGAGATCTCGCCAAGCTGGTAAAGCTCGGTCGTGTGCTTAATCGTTTCCGCAAATGTTTTCTGGTTCTCTTCGGCCAGCTTGAGCAGCGACTCGGCCAGGAGCACGGTGTAGAATTTTCGCTTCAGATCGTTAGTCAATTGCCACAGTACCGTTTGAAACTGTCCCCGGGCCAGATCGGAATTCACGTTGGCGGCATTGATTCGCTTGAGTCGCTTCCCGCCAAGCTCGAAGGTCTGAGAGATGACGTAAGAGTACTGCTGCTCTTTGAGAACGTTGCCGCTGAAATCGAGCGGGAGATCCGCTAAACCGACGCTCAACTCCGGGTTCGGACGGAGCCGCGCGGTTAGTTTTTCCGCGTCCGCCGTATCGATGTCGTAGCGGGCTGCCACCAACACAAGATTCTGCTGCAGGAAAATCGACACGGCGTCCGAAATCGTCATAGGCCTTTTCGCAGAAGGCGTCGGCGTTTGCTGCTGAGCGCGGGACATCGCAGCGATGTTGGCATTGATTCCCTTTAAAGGTTCGGGCGACTTTTCTTGCGCCAGCATCGGATGAACTGTCAGCGTGAGTAAGAGCAGGCTGGCCAGGTAACTCCCGCGACGACTACGTTGCCGACGGCGGCATCGGGCCCATCCGCCCTGGCCGCATGGGCCCTGGCGAGCCACAGAATCGCAGTGCTCACTGAAGCGGCGCAGATAATTGCCCAGATAATTGTTAGCGCGTTGATACATCCCCTCACCTCGTATTCATCGGGTTGTCAAATTAGTTGCGCGGTGCCAAACCTCGCCCCACTTGTAGGCCAATTATTGGCGGGCAAGGCAGGCCCGCCGCAGGCTGGCCATTTGGTTTCGGTGATATTTGGAGCGGGCGATCAAATGTGCCCGCCACCGAGTTAGGGCTCAGACGAGAGGCGGCGCGCGACCCGATCGCGGCGTGGTTGACGTTGAGGGATAGAAAACTGCCAGGGTGGAAACAAACGCAATCTGCGTCGAAGGCGTGAGGGCGAACTGCGGCGCGTGGACGAGGCCGCCGAACAACTGCTGCTGGAACTGGCACATCGAGCATTCTCTATAATGAGAATTGCCCTTGTCTGAAGACTGTGATCCACCGGCGTCGCTTAGGGCGGCCACGCCGGAACGATCCGGCGCAACGGGGCCATGACTGTGCGCCGCCCCCGCCGTCACCCCGTAGATGATCAGGAGAAGGAGCAAGCAGCCTAACGCGCGGCGGCAGCTCAGTGCTGATATAGTCCCGTTAGTCACGTGTCATTTATTTTATTACAGTTTCCCCATTTACCCGTATGCGCGTCAAGAGCGCGCCGAGGCGCAATTCCTGGATTAACTCCGCATGTTCGATGACGCTTCGAAAAGTAAGAGCGCGAGTATAGCAGGTTTAGAGTATCAACCAGATGGCGTAGAGAAACGACCGAGCCGCGGAGCAGCAAAAGATCTGTAGCCCACGGCGCGAGCCTTGGCGGCTCCGAGTTTAGTCTCGCGGGTGTGTTTCGTTCGCTGGCGAAAGAAGATCTGACTCGCGCGAATGACCTGGCGAAGAATTTCAAGAACGATGCGCCGCGTGCTGTGGCCACACCGGCCCTGGCAAGTGCGGTCTTTGAGAAACCGGTGGGCAGTGAGCAGGAGGCAGACGGCAGGAAGCCCCTCATTGACTGTCACGACGGACGATGGCCAGTGACATGTCATCTACGAGCGGGCATGCTGCCGCGAAGTCCTGAACGGCACCCAACACGGAAAAGAGCACCGCATCGGCAGCGCCGACTTGGGCGCGCCGCAGTTGCGCCTCAAGGCGCGCATAACCAAACTCCTCCCCAGCGTAGTTGAGCGACTCGGTGATACCGTCGGAATAAATCACCAACACATCGCCGGCCCCCAGTTGGAAAGATCCACTGACGTAGGAAGCCGCCGGAACCACGCCCAGCAACAGTCCACCTTCGGCCAGAAATTCCAGGTCTCCATTGGCGCGCAAGAGCAGCGCAGGAGGATGTCCGGCGCTGCAATACTTAACAAACCCCGTGATCGGATCGAGCTTGGCGAGGAATAAGCTTGCCAGCGGCACAACAGATTCTGTCAGGCAAAGGTCGCGGTTCACTCCGGCAACGATAGACTCCGGCTCAGAAGCCACGGCTACGCGCGCGCCAACCAGACCCACCAGATGCGTGGTCCACATCCCGGCCGCCAGACCCTTTCCGCAGATATCACCCAGGGCGAGGATTACACCCTCGTTTGTCTCTTCAACGGTGAAAAAATCACCAGGCAAGTGGCGGACGGCGAAAATCTCACTGGCAATTTCGAAGTGTCCATGACGAACCAGACGAGGGGCGCAAAGTCGGCGGTGCACCTGCGCCGCCTCGAAAATCTCGGTATGCAGCTCAGCGTAGTCCTTCTGAAGGGCAGCAAGCTTAACCTCCAACTCCTGGCGACGTGTCTTGCCTGAGCGCTTCGGTCGCGGCGGGTACACCCGGACATCGACTGCTCGCCGTGTTCCTAAACCATTTAATCCTGACTGACTCATGATAACCGTTGCCCTCAACCAACGAACTTGTAACCAGTGCCGTGGACGGTAAGAATAAAACGCGGCTCCTCAGGATTTGGTTCCAGCTTTTGCCTGAGATGGACGATGTGCGTGTCAACTGTGCGTGTGTTCGGATAGTTCTCGTAACCCCAGACCGCGTCTAACAGCCGGTCGCGACTGAGTGTTTCGGCGGGATGAGAGACGAAGTAGGCGAGCAGCGCGAACTCTTTTGCTGAGAGTTCCACGGGTCGGCCGGCGCGTCGCACTTCATTGCTGCGAATATTGACCTCGACATCACTGAATCGATAAAGCTCCGTTGCCGACGCCTGTGGCGAGACACGTCTCAGCACAGCTTTCACCCGGGCCATCAGTTCGCGGATGGAGAATGGCTTGGTGACGTAATCATCGGCGCCCAGCTCGAGGCCCACAACCTTGTCGATCTCCTGGCCGCGCGCGGTTAGCATGATGATGGGCAGTGACGGCCGCTTGGCCTTTAGCTGTTTGCAAACGTCGAGACCGCTCATCCGGGGCATCATTACATCCAGCACGACGAGATCGGGATCGTCGGCAAGAGCGCGATCGAGACCTTCTGATCCGTCGGCGGCGCTGATCACGTCATAGCCTTCGTACTCGAAGTTGTCACGCAGACCGGCCACCATGGCAGGTTCGTCCTCCACAATCAGTATGCGCATCTTCCTGTTGGCAGTCGGTTCGGCAACGTTTCTGTTCGCGGTATGGCCGCTCGGGCCGCCATTTGACTGCTCATTGAAATTCACTTTTCTCTTCATAATGGGCTCGTTCCTTACGATGCTGCGACATGTGCCGGCTGCTGAATGTAACGCAAACTGTTAGTTTGCGCGAGCTAACAGGCTTGCGTTAAAAAAAAAGAATTAAGATGCTACCGGCTGCTGAGTGGCTGATGCCAGCGGCAACGACAGAGTGAACTTACTGCCTTTTCCCGGCGTGCTTTCCACCGCGATTTCCCCACCGTGCGCTTGCGTAATGTGGCGGACCAGCGACAGGCCCAGGCCACTTCCTTTGGTGTTATGCACCAACGGATCCCCAGTGCGGTAGAACTTCTCAAAAATCTTCGACTGCTCACGCCGGGTGATGCCGATGCCGTGATCAGCCACCTCGAGTTTCAAGGCCCCGTTTTCCCGGAATAGTTTCACACCCAGGAACTTTTCGTCAGACGAGTATTTCAGCGCGTTGTTGACCAGGTTGACGAGAGCGCGCGCGATCGCCTCGCGATCGACGTACACTTTTGGCAGGCTTGAGTCAATGCTCTCTTCAAACGCGAAACCCTGTTGCTCGATTTGGTAGCGATAAGAGTCGAGCGTGTTGCGGACCAGCTCAGCGATGTCCGTTTCACGGAATTCGTATTCCTTGCGGCCCGCCTCAATGCGAGAGAAATCAAGGATGTTGTTGATCAGCGCGGTCAGCCGCTCGCTCTCCTTACGAATGATGCGGTAATACTCCTGCTTTTTCTCTCGCGTCGTGATGCGCCCCAACTCCAGGGTCTCCGCATACAGGCGGATCAAAGCCAGCGGCGTACGCAGCTCGTGCGACACGTTCGAAACGAAGTCGGACTTCAAGCGCGCCAGCGCCATTTCTTTGCTGACGATATGTTTGGTGAGCACCAGGCCTCCGGTGATTAGCAACGAGAGGATGCCGAGGATGAGAAAACTGTGCCGAATCCACGATTGGCCGATCGCTTCAGCGCTCGTGCCCTGAAACTTGATGCCCAGCGCCAACCCGCGAAAAACATCCTCGAACCTGTGCGAGACTTCAGGTTTTCCTTCGCCCCAGCCGGCCGTAGCGGCCAGAGGTTTGACTTCACGTCCCATTTCGGAGTCCGCGGAATAGATCATTATGGCCAGCGGGTTTCCGCCCTCTTCGACCACCTTCTGAGTGACCAACTCCTTGAGAACTCCCGGGAAGAAAGTTCCCTTCAGGTAGCAAGGATCGAAGTTAACACCGCCAAATACAACCCGGTCGTTCGAGATTTGAGGTAAGACGAAGTAGGCAGTCGCGGTGTATGCGTCGCCATCGGCCCGCTTTGTTGGGCCGGAGTAGATAGTGATGGGCCGTGTTTTCTTGTGCATGCCCTCCACCATCATCGCGGCTTCCTTGGCCCACGTGCGGTAACCGTCGGCCATGCGGTCATGCTCTTCGCGAACGTACTTATCACTCATCTGTTCGGGTCGCGAACGGACTACGGCGCCTTTCTCGTCGTAGAGGAACGCGTGCAACAGCCACGGGCTTTTCGCCAGGATCAGGTCAAGTCTCTTTTCCTTTTCCTGTGTGTCAGCATCCGGAGATGGGAAGTTGTCTCGCGCCTCTTCAACCATGGCGTAAGCCTTCTTGTTGATCTTCTTCTCATAGATGATGAGCGCCTCCTGAAATTCGCGATGGATCAGGGCCTCCAGCACTTTGTCGCGCTTTAGGGCCGCCAACTGGCTGAAATTTACGTAGATGAGCGCCGCCGCCGGCAAGAGAACCGCCAGACCCAGCGTTAGCATAAGCCGGAAGCGAGTAAAGCCTCTGAGGAATTTTCTTTTCTTCATTTCATTTCGACCTCTGAAGGAACTTGCGGTATGCGAACGAGAGAATACGCCTGTCGGTGTTAAGCCGTGTCAAGAGCACGTAAAAATATGTCAAGAGTTGTGAATTTATCAAGGCAGTGAGCAGTGAGAATTAGCCGCAGATTAACGCGGATAAGAACCAAATCAGAAAACGGGCAGCCCGGTACTGTACCGCGTCGCCGGTTCTTACTGTTTTTCCCGATCCGCGCATATCCGCGTTAATCCGCGGCTAATTCTTATCCGCGACACGTTCGGTTACCCGTCTCACGAACGACGACTGCGGCAGGCACTGGTGTATTATGTCCGGTCTATTTGTGACAGACATCGCCAGTTGAATGATCGTCCAACAGAACATCGCCCAATCCTTCCAATCGCCGATCGTGCGCGTATTGCTCGGCGCGATCGCGTGTGCGCTGCTTTATGTGTTCTGGAGGGAGGTGCGGAAGATCCCGGCGAAGCTGTTCACCCTGATGGCCACGGCCTTCGTGGACATGCTGGGCCTGCTGATGATCATTCCGCTCCTGCCGTTTTATGTAAAGACGCTCGGCGGTTCGGGCATCGACCTGCTGCGGATGCACTTTGGGATTGGGATGATCATCGGCTTCATCGTCGCCGCCTTCACCGTCGCCCAACTGCTGAGCGCGCCGATGTGGGGCCGGTTTTCTGATCGGGTGGGACGGCGGCCCACTTTGCTCATCGCGATAGGCGCAGCAGCAATCGCGTATTTAATTTTCGGCTTTGCGCACTCACTGCTCGTCCTGTTCCTTTCACGCATCGTGCAGGGAGCCGGCGGGGGCACAGTAGGAGTGATCCAGGCTTACGTGGCCGACTCGACTGATCCGAAGGATCGCGCGCGCGCGCTGGGCTGGCTCTCGGCGACCACCAATCTCGGGGTCGCGCTGGGGCCGGTGCTCGGTTCATTTGCTATCACGCTGGGCACGCGCGACCTGATGCCGGGACCGGCGACGATGCATATGGGGCACGCGGCGCCGGGAATCATGGCGGCCGCCCTTTGTCTGCTAAACATGATCTTTGTCGCGCGGTATCTGAAGGAATCGCGCGATTTCAGTGAACAGCCACAGGCAGGAGAGATACGTCGCAGTTCGTCGCAGGCGATCTGGCGCGTCATCTCGCATTCGAGCGAGCCTTCATCACGCCTCATCTGGATCTATGCGATCTCCATCGGCGCTTTTCAGGGAAGCTTTTCGGTGCTCGCGCTCTTCCTGAACGCGCGCTTTGCGGTCACCGAACAGACGATTGGCTATTTTTTCATGTACGTCGGCGCTATCTCGGTTTTCGCTCGCGTGTTGCTCCTAGGCCGCGCGGTCGATTGGCTGGGAGAGGCGAATCTATCGCGTCTGGGACTCGTGCTCCTGGCGGCCGGCGTTGTCGGGATGCCTTTGTCACGAAATCTCGCGATGCTGGCGTTCGCCGTGGCGTTGATCCCTCTGGGCACGGCGTTTACTTTTCCCTGCGTAACGGCACTGCTGTCGCGGGTCATTAGCCACAGAGAACGCGGGCTCTACATGGGAATGCAACAGACGTATGGCGGAGTGGCTCGCATCATCGCGCCGCTCTTCTTCGGCTGGGCCTTTGATTCAATTGGAGTATCGGCGCCGTACTTCTTCTCGTCTGCATTCATCCTGGCGACGATCTCTCTTGGATTCGGGCTCGATCAGTATGCGAGGCCGGGACGTTCTGTTGCGCGGGAAGCGAGCGGCGAGAAGAGAGAAGCGAGTCAGCACCTCGAACGGCAGAACCAGCTTCGTTCCACCGGCGAAAAGAAAGAGTAGTGCTAGGAGCACCTGAACGATCCACAGTGCAATGTTCATGATCGGTTTTCTCCGTCTCTTAACGAATCCATCAAGTGATACCATCGTTCCCATGATTCTTCATAGCTACATTGCGTTCTATCTATCTTCTTGACGAGCGCGGCGGGGAGCGGCTTGTCGGGTTGCCCTTAGCAACGTCGGCTGTCGGGAGCGAACCAACCGAGGGCTGAGTGGTCATACCCTTGTGACGGGGACCCTAACAATTGGTCATAAAAAAGAGCTTGACAGAATGTCAAGGCTGGAACAGAATGCGCCGATGGAAGGCAGCAGATTGTTTCATCAAAGCAGTTTTCTCCAGCTCGGGACGCGTAACTACGGCCCAACGCCGTCGACAGGGTTTTGTTCAATTGGTCAAACCAACAGCTTTTCAGACCCAAGGGGGATTTCGGAGCGAAGTCTGCTTTCTTTTGGGAACGATGTTTTCGGGACTAGCTTTCCAAGTCGAGATTCCGGAGGTAGAAAATGATCTCTTCAAAGTATGGCTTGCGTTTTGCGGTCATCACGCTTCTTTTGGCAATGGCCTCGCTGGTTGCTGCGCAGGATTATCGCGGCAAGGTTCAAGGGTCAGTCACTGACGAAAACGGTGGCGCCATTCCGGGCGCCCATGTGGTGCTGCGTAACGTTAAGACGGGCGTTGAAGTGAGTCGCGCGTCAGATAACGATGGGCATTACATCTTCGACTTCGTTGAACCCGGTGACTATATGGTGGTCGTTGAACAGACGGGCTTCAAGAAGGCAGTGCAGGAAAACGTGCGCGTCCAGGTTCGGAGCGACCTCACGGTGGACCTTAAACTGGCCGTTGGCGGGGTGCAGGAAACGGTCACGGTTGAAGCGCCACCCATCGCGGTGCAGTTTGGTTCGAGCAGCACGTTGTTGACGATTGAAAATAAGGTAATCGACCAGTTGCCGATCAGGGGGCGCAACCCCTACAACGTCGCGACCCTGGATCCGACCGTGTCGCCCGGTACAGGCTCAACGTCTAACGAGAATCGGCCCTACCACCACGCCTACGCGAGCGACATTGATGTTGGCGGGCAGACCACCAGAGCAAACGATGTCCTGCTCGATGGCGTGCCGCTGGTTTCCAGTTATAAGAGTTCCTACACGCCGGCACTAGACGCCGTGCAGGAAGTGACATTTCAGAAGAACGCCATCGATTCCGAGTACGGCTACAGCGCTGGCGGCGTAATTGTCCTTAATATGAAATCAGGGACGAACGCTTTCCACGGTACGGCAATAGGCAATTGGCGGAACCCGAGATTCAACGCCCTCACCGATCCTACTCTCAAACGGACAGTCGGGGCTGACGAAACAAATTTCCGCGGTACCAATCTGAAGATCTATGGAGGAACGGTGGGCGGGCCAATTCTCAAGAACAAGCTCTTTACCTTTACGTCTTATGAGCACTGGAACGACGCGTCGCCCTTACCGTTTACCCTAACCGTACCCACAGCGCTGGAGCGGGCCGGCGACTTCAGTCAGTCGACGCGCAACGGCGTGATCCGCAACATATTTGACCCGTTGACCTCTACGGGCACCAGCGGTACCCGCACACAGTTTGCCGGCAACATCATCCCGTCGAACAGGTTCGACCCCACGGCACTGAAGTTATTGGCTGAAATGCCTCTTCCTAATTTGCCGGGCAGCCAGGATAACCTGCAGGGGTTCAAGGTTAATCAGACGACTTACTGGAATTTTTCAGAGCGGGTTGACTGGAACTATTCTGAGAAATGGCGGACCTTCATTCGCTACGGACAGTTCAAAGCAATCCTCCTTGAGTCGAATCCGACCGGTAAGTTGCTCTTGCCGGTTAACGGTAGCCACCGCTTTGGAATGAGCATAGCCGCCGACTCGGTCTACACGATCTCGCCGAAGCTGGTGCTCAATCTGCGCGCCAACTACCACCAGTTGACAGATGAGTACGCCGCTGATCCCGCCTTGATTGGCAAAGAAGGCATAGCGGCTTTATTCACTACTAACTTCTGGGAATCACTCTATACGTTCCCCCAGTACTTCTATCCCGCGTTTGATGTCGGGAGCAGCGCCAACCGCATTGGGCGTCCCGGCCGTGAGTTTTGGCAACATCCACAGGGTTATGGCGGATCGGCGCGGTTGAACTATTACTCCGGCAAACACTCCCTTAAGTTTGGCGGCGAGTATCGAGTCGATAGGGGCAAAGGTGCACGTTTCGAGCCACTCACCTTTAACATCAAGCAAGCGCTGACTGCCAATGCGAATTCCGGCGCCAACTTGAACACCTCCGGCAGCGAATGGGCCACGTTCATGTTGGGTTACATTGACAATGCTTCCATCGCAGCGCGCGTGCCGATTCAGGAAGCAGTGACGCTGGGATATGCCGGGTATACGATGGACGACTATAAGGTCAATAGTAATTTGACCCTCAACCTCGGTCTGCGCTGGGAGTATGAGCCAGGTCCGGTCGATCGCGGCAATCGTATTTCGCAGCAGCTTGATCTGACGCAGCCCATTCCGGAAATGATCGCTACGCCGCCCGCGATCCCGGCGGCGGTGACGAACCTGCTGGCATCGAAGGCAGAGAAACATATCTTCAACGGCGCGTGGATCTTTGCCACTGCGGATAACCGGAGCGCATGGAACCGGAAGGTGCTGAATCTGCTGCCCCGCCTCGGGGGCGCGTATCGTCTTGGCAACAAGTCGGTGGTCCGCTTCGGATGGGGACGGTACATGTCACCTTCAGCCAAGATCCGTGACCCACTTGGCGATTTCGTAAACCAGTATGCAGGGTTTTCGACCAGCACGCCGGCACCCGGAACGATCAGCAACGGAAAACCGCAGGCGACGCTATCTAACCCGTTCCCGGCCAACCTCGCTCCAATCCAACTGCCCCTGGGCCAATCGTTGGGCCGCTACACGAACCTGGGAAATTCCATCGGCGCAGCCGGCAATGCCACGAACGGCATCGATCAATATAACCTGCGGCCGGCGGTCAACGACCGCTTTAGCTTCTCTTTCCAGCGGGAGGTCTGGGGCCACTTCATTCTCGACTTTGAATACTTCTATAACCACGAGACCAACCTGCCATACGCGGTCGATCTCAACATGGCGGATCCGAACTTCTCTTACGAGACGCCAAAGTCCGTCTTCAACTTGTCGGTGGCCAATCCCTTCTTGAACTATCTGACACCGGACAAGTTCCCCGGCAGTGCTCGCAGTGCAACTACGATCTCGCAGGGTGGTCTGCTCCGGCCGTATCCGCAGTACGGAGCCATCAATCAAACGAACACTGCCGGCCGAGGAGAACACTTGAACTCGTTCGAAATTCAGGCCCAGCGCCCGTTCACCAAAGGCCTGAGCTTCCTGCTCGCCTACGCGTATCAGAGAGAGCAGACCCAGGAGTTCTTCGATGACCTGGCGACCTACGCCCGGCGATTTGAATGGCGGAATACCGACACACCGCGGCAACGCGTCACCAGTGCCTTGACGTGGGACATACCCATAGGCAAGGGTCGCATGCTGCTTAAGGATGCCCCGAGAGCAGTCGACCTGATCGTAGGTGGGTGGACATTCACGACTACGACCCGCATCTATTCGGGCCGGCCGATCTTCTTCAATCAGAACTTGATCGTGAGCGGGAATCCCAAGATCAGTAACCCGACCATTAGTCGTTGGTTCGACACATCCAAGTTCTCAAAGCTACCGACGACGTCTAACCCGGATGGGGTAACGGCGAACAACAATGATCCGCCGAACCTTCACAAACGCGACAATCCGTGGACTTATCCGGGTCTGGTCGGTCCGGGCGTTTGGCAGAGTGACGTGACGATGAGCAAGTCGTTCCGGATAACTGAACGGTTCCGGTTGGAGGCGCGCGTGGAGTCCTACAACGTTTTCAACCGCGTGCAACTTGCTAATCCAACAGTTGATTTCACCAGCGCCAATTTCGGCAAGATCACTGCCAAGCTTGTTGCCTACAACGGCCGCGAGGTGCAGTACGGCCTGCGACTGGTCTTCTAAGAGATTCACATCTTGTGATGATCTGGGAGGGGGGCGCTTGCGCCCCCCATTTGTTACATGATAGGAACGTGATTCATCGCTTAATAAAACAGAAGGTGAGATCGATTCAGCCTCATTGCCTCAGAAGCGCGTATTTGAGGTTGCAGGTAGCCAGAGTGATTTTCTTTCTCGGTGTGTGCGGCCTGCATGCTTCGGTTTGTGTGCTCGGTCAGTCTGCTGCGACCAACTCTGTTTCGTCTGGCTTCGACAATCCGGTGATTGAGGGAATGGCCCCGGATCCCAGTGTGTGCCGTGTGGGGGATGACTACTACCTTGTTACCTCAACGTTCGAATACTTTCCTGGTGTGCCCGTCTATCACAGTAAAGATCTAATTCACTGGCGCCTGATCGGCTACAGTCTTTCACGCCCTTCGCAACTGCCGCTCGTGCGACTGACCCGCAACGGCGGCATTTGGGCAGCGACGATCCGGTATCACGACGGGACGTTTTATGTCGTTACGACGAACAAGTCAGAGGGCCACGGCAACTTCTTCGTCCACACAAGGGACCCAGCCGGCGAATGGTCTGAGCCGATACCGCTCGATCAGGGCGGAATCGATCCTTCGTTATTCTTCGACGACGACGGCAAGGTTTATCTGACGACGGCTGGATCGCCAGACTGTGCCGCGCGGATCTGTCAGTCAGAGATAGACATCAAAACCGGCAAGCGGCTTTCCGATATCAAACCGCTTTGGTCGGGAACCGGGGGCAGCAGCCCTGAAGGTCCGCATCTGTATAAGATCAACGGCTATTACTATCTGATGATTGCCGAGGGCGGCACTGAATACGGTCACGGAGAGACGATCGCGCGAAGTCGCAACCCGTGGGGCCCGTTTGAAGCCAACCCGCGCAATCCGATTCTTACGCATCGCAATTTCAAAGCGAGTCCGATTCAAGGCACTGGGCACGCCGATCTTATTTCTGCCCACGACGGAAGTTGGTGGGCTGTCTTTCTGGGTTTTCGTCCGGCCACGCGCCTGGCCCATCACCTTGGGCGCGAGACTTTTCTCGCGCCGGTGACGTGGTCGGAAGAGGCCTGGCCGATCATCAACGGCAACGGCACGATCACGCCGCACATGGAGGTCACGACCCTGCCGCAGCAGCCGCCCCCGCTCGAGGTGCCGGCCCGCGATGAGTTCGCCCAACGAAAACTGGCGTTGCCCTGGAACTTCGTGCGCAACCTGGAGAGGACGCGATGGTCCCTGGCGGAGAGGCCGGGTTGGTTGCGACTGAAGGGATCATCAGTCACCCTCGATGACACGGAAGTAGCTCCGGTTTTTGTCGGACGCAGGCAACAACATTTTGAAAGCGAGATCGGAACCCTGGTTGACTTTCAACCAGCGCGGGAAGGCGAAGAGGCCGGACTGGCCTTGCGCATGAACGACCGTCATCATTACGAGTTTGGCATCAAACGCGGCAGCGCCGGAGGCCGCGAGGTCTATCTGCGTTTCGCTATCGGCAGCATCCGCACTGTGGCGGCGACGAAGTCTATCGGCGCCGGTCTCGTGCGCCTGCGAATCCGCTCCTACCCTGAGATCTACCGCTTCTCGTACGCTGTCGGTAATGGAGCTTTTCAGGATTTTGGTGGCGTCGAAACACGTTATCTTTCTTCGGAAGTTGCAGACGGTTTCAACGGGGTCTTCGTTGGCTTGTTCGCTACGGGTCTTGGCCAGGACTGCTCCGTGCCGGCGGACTTCGATTGGTTTGATTACCAGCCGGTGACCCAGCTGCCCCTCGACGCTGCGACGTTGAAAGAGGCGGCAACACTGCCACCGGGTTACAGCGTCTTCTCGGTTGAAACTGCGGAACGTGGCCTGCTCAAGTCATACCCTTCGGTAACGCGCCTCTCCAGCGAGCTTCCGGCCGGCGTCAAGGCACACGCCGGACTTGCCTACGCGAAATACCAGACGCGCGAGATGCGTCTCGATCTTTTCCAGCCGAAAGGAAAAGGCCCGTTTCCGGCCGTCATCCTCGTCCACGGCGGGGCGTGGATTACCGGCAATCACGCGATGGAGAATCCGTTTGCAATGGAACTCGCGCGGCGTGGTTACGTCGCGGCGACTGTCGAATACCGGCTCTCGAATGAAGCCAAATATCCAGCGCAGATTCACGATCTCAAAGCCTCCATTCGCTGGCTGCGAGCAAACGCAGCACGCTACAACATCGATCCTAAACGCATTGCCGCCGTGGGCGCCTCAGCCGGCGGACATCTCGTCGCGCTGCTGGGCGCCACGAACGGCATGCCCAATTTCGAGGGCGACGGTGGTAATGCAAAAGTTTCCAGTACCGTGGAATCCGTGATTGACATAGACGGCACCGCCACATTCATCGATCCCGGCAACATCGAGAAGGAGAAGAAAGGCCCTTACGATACGAATACGCGACTGGTCGGCGGAACTTATGAAGAAAAGGCGAACGTTTGGCGAGAGGCTTCACCAATCACGCACGTAAACAATAAGAGCGCCCCCGTCCTTTTTATCAACAGCAGCTCTTATCGCCCGTTCCAGCAGCGTGAGGAGATGAGCGCAAAGCTCAAAGCCCTCGGCATCGTTTCAGAGATAGTTGTCATTCCCGATACGCCGCATCCGTTTTGGCTCTTCCATCCCTGGTTTGATTTGACGATCCGGTACGTTGACGAGTTCTTGAAGCAGACGATGAACAGCGGGGGGCATTACAAAAGATGAAGCTCATCGCATCAAGCGGTTTCGGCATCGCCATGGTCGTCGCTCTTACCGGCTATGGCCAAACTGCAAAGCAGCAGAATGCCCCGGCCAAATCAGTTACCTGGAAGATCGACAATCTGAAAAAGATCGGCGGGAACGCGGTCAGTATCATCGGCAACCCGCAGATCATCGATGCTCCCGGTGGTAAGGCAGCAGTGTTCGACGGCGCAGGTGATGGCCTGGTGGTGAATATGAACCCGATCGCCGGTGCGCAGGCATTCACCGTTGAAGCGGTTTTCCGGCCCGATGCGAATGGCGAGAAAGAACAGCGCTGGTTTCACATCCAGCAGGAAAATAGCGAGAATCGCGTCCTCCTTGAAACTCGCCTAATCGGCGATCAGTGGTTCCTCGACACCTACATCAGGTCTGGCGAGAATAACCGCGCCCTCTATGCCGAGAATTTCAAACATCCCGTCGGTGTCTGGTATCACGTGGCGCTGGTGTTCGACGGGACCGAGATGCGCCACTACGTCGACGGAAAAGCGGAACTCTCCGGCCCGCTTACGATTGCGCCGCTCAGGCAGGGGCAGACTTCGATCGGGGTGCGGATGAACCGCGTGTACTGGTTCAAGGGGGCGATCCGCAAGGCGCGCTTCACCGCGAAGGCGCTCGCGCCAAACGAGTTCATGGGAAAGAATTGAAAGCGTCGTGACTGGATGATGAACGTGGCACGCGCATCTTGCGCGTGATTCGCGGGCGGGACGCCCGTGCCACTCTGACAAAATGAAAACAATCGCGGGCGTCATCTTCCTTTGTCTGGTGGTTCTTGGTGGTCGGTATTCCTGTCTTGCCGAATCACCCGAGCCGGGATTGCTCTTTTACCTCTCCGGCAATCAAGAATTCGTTGCCGACTACGCTGCGGGCGAGCCTAAGCCGAACTTCCTTCGCGATGTCAAGATCATTCGTGACGGGGCCAGAGGCGCCGGATTCGAGTGTGCAAACACTCAGTTGATGTCGTACTGGGCGCCGGGAAATATCTACGCTGAACGCGGCACCCTGGCTTTCTCCTGGCGCTCTCGCTATCCGGTGGGCCCCACGCCGTTTCCCATCTTTCGCGTGGGTTATGCGGATCATTCCAGTTGGGACATGGTCTGGTTGCGGATTGACTACAACGGCCGGGGAGGCTTCGACGCTTTCGTGACCGACGTCAACCTGGCTCGCGTGAGGGTCTCGTACGTTATGCCGGCTTTTCCGAAAGCAAATGAATGGGTGCATCTGACCCTGGCCTGGGACGAGACCCGCGGTATCCGCTTTTATGTGAACGGTCAGTTGGCAGCGAAACGGGATGCGCGCACAGTGCTTTACGCCGGGTTGGATCAATTCGGCCCGCACTCGCGGACGATCAGCCCGATGCAGGTGCAAAGCGCATATAACTTCATTCGCGGCGGAGACATTGATGAGATACGCATCTATGACCGAATGCTTTCAGACGATAACGTAGCGGCAATTGCCAAAGGAATCGCGCCGCGGCAGATTCCGGTGCAGGCGCGTGAGCTAAGCCGGCCCGAGTGGCGTAACGAATGGTGGCTACGCTACGGGTGGAATCGAAATGGAGACCTGCCGCCTTATCTGAATGCGCGGCAAACTTCCGTGCGCAAGGTGGAAATCGACGAGGTTTACGATCTCAAGCGTTGGTGGTGGAAAGCGACAGACGGAATTCGAGAGACGACATGGCCCGGTGTTTACAACCGATCGCGTTTGCCGGGCCGGAATGATTACTTCCAGCTTCCGGATTGGGATTGTTATTCGCTTTCGGGCAAGTCGATCACCTTCACTATGCCCGATGAGCCGTGGAACCACCTCGAAATTTCCGGGGCTGCCTGGGGCAGGATGTATTTGGATGGCGATGCCCGGAAGCTTCTCTTTCAGCGTCCGCGTGACCAGGAGAAAACGTTCCACCGTTTGTCTAAAACAATTCAGGGACAGAAGATCCGATTCGAAAACGTCGAACAGGAAGAGCCTATCGGCGAGTTGTCGGCGTACAACGTTACGCCCGAAAGGGAACCACAAGGCAGCGCGCGGCTGGCCTATACGCTCCAGGCCAACGCTGATTCACCTGACAGCAGCCTGGAGCCAATCAGGAAGTTCATCACCGGCAGGTACACCGGGGACGAGCGCGCGATGATGGTGGCGGTCGCGGATATTGCCAGCTCTCTCAATCCGCAATCCGCAATCCGCAATCCGCAATCCGATCTGTCGTTGCCGCTGGTCCATGTTCTGATTCCGGCTGAAGGCTGGCAGAATATCAGCGACGGCCTCGACGGCATCGCCATCGATCTTCCGCCGCTTGGTGTGAAGCCGACCCATGGCGCGTATTTTCCTTTGAATGTTCAGGTAAAGGATCCGCTGTGGCCGCAGCGGAATCTGCTCGACTTCAGCTTCTCAGTAAAGCCTGACGAAGCTCGTACGATCTGGCTGGATACGCGTGACCGCATTCTGCCCCCGGGACAGGCCCTCTACCTGACTATCGCCGGCGCCGGCGCCGATTTCGGGCCGGCTTCACTTCAGGGCGCGCGCGTTCGCCTGATCTTCAAACCGCGTGCGGAGGCCGCCAAAGAACACGAAATTGATCGCTTCACCCAGGCGCGCGACAGCTTTGCGATGATGGTCGAAGAACGACCCAACGACCCACGGCTGAATCTCTACAATCGCTTCGCCGCTGACATTAACGATGTCCTGCGGGTAAATCCCAACCACTGGCTGGCGCAGGCCTACTGGTATGACGTTGACCGAAGACACCCGAAGCCCTCGTTTACCCAGCCGACTCCGGCGGCGGATGTGCCGCTGTGGGCCTTTCGACAGGTAGAACAACTACGCAATCTCAAACATTTCGTTTTGTGGTACATCGATCATCGTCAGATCGAGAACGGCGAGTTTGGCGGCGGGCTTTCTGACGATGGAGATCTCACGAACGTCTGGCCCGCGACGGCTTTGATGGGCTGCGAGCCCGAGAAGATCAAAGAATCACTCGAGCGCGAGTTGGACGCCTTCTATCAGCAGGGTATGTTTACCAACGGACTCCCCACCATCCAAACGGACGACCTCCACAGTTACGAAGAAGGGATCTCAACACTCGGGCAAGCTTTGATCCTCGACTACGGCGACCCTAAGCAATTAGAGCGGGCCATGGTAACTGCGCGCGCTCTGAAGACCCTGACGGGAATCAACAGCGCAGGACATCGCCACATACGCTCTTCGTATTTCAATGGGTCGAAGATTGCGACCGACGAACCGTGGGGATGGGCCAGGACGAATTCCTATCTGATCACTCACCCGGCATTGATGCTGGTTGAATACAACGGCAGTCCCGAGATGAAGAAACTCATCCTGGAGCTTGCCGACGGTTTGCTGGCGCACAGAAAGAAAGACGAGAGCGGCAGATACCGATTAAACGCCACGGTCCAATTTCAAACCGATCGGGACATAGCGCAAGCGCCCGACCGTGTCTGGCCGGTCTTTTGGGCGGCATGGCGGTGGACGGGCGATCCCAAATACCTCCAGCCGTTTCTTGATGAAGGGCCGCGAAGTCTGGAAATCATCACCTCGAACGCGCTCGACCAAATGGGCGTGCGGCAAACCTGGGGCAGCGCGCTCGCCGCATCGGCAAAGCCCGACCAGGGGAGCGATGCTGCACGACATCTCGCCTGGCAGGTGACAGGAGACAAGCGGTTTTTGGAATCTCTGTACGCGTCGCAAATCGAAGCTTCGGCTTTGCGCGAGTACATCAATACCGAAGGGAGCCTTTGGATCGATCGCGTCTTCGTGCCCTATAGCGAGTTGCAACGCGCGCGGCTCGGAGGTGTTGCCTTGATCAGGAACTCGTACTATCCCGGTCACAGCGTGAGCTGGAAGTTTCAGTCGCCGGCCAACGAGGAGAGCACGGCCATTCTGATTCCGAACGCAACTCCGCAGGCACTGAAGATCGTGGTTCATAACCTGAGTCCGAACCCGGTCAGAGCAAACATGACCGCATGGGATGTCGAGCCGGGCCGCTGGCAAATCGTGCAGGGAGTTGATCGGAACGGAGACGATGCAGCCGACGGCGAGATTGCAACCAGCACTGTGGATCTGGAACGCACCGGCGAGGTGGAGCTGACGTTTCCGCCGCGGGCCACGACGGTCTTGAATCTAAAGCTGGTTGATAAGGGAACTCCCTATTGGACTCGTTCCGATCTGGGAATAGGTAAAGATGATGTCGTGGTTCGGGGCAGGGAAGTCACTGTGACAGTACACAGTCTTGGCGCGATCGATTCACCGCCCACTAAGTTAGCGTTATTGGACCGCACGGGAAAGGTACTTTCGTTCGCGTCTGTGCCTGGACTCAAGGCGCCCGCTGACTTGTTGCCAAAGACGGTTACAATCAGACTCGCAGTTCCTCCGGGCAGTAAGACTGAAGGTGGGAGTGTCGTGCTCGATCCGGACGCTGGGATCAAAGAGATCACGCGGATCAATAATCGAGTCAGGCTTTGACGGACTCATTGGAACGGATCCTCGCCGATGTTGTAGAAGTGGCTATGGTCCGGCAGTCAAGAGCGGAAATGAGAAGTAAGAAGATGAAGTCTACCAACGTGCTTTTGTTTCGAGCCGTCGCGCTGGCATCCCTCGCCTGCGCGCTTTCACCGTTGGTCCGAGGTCAGGGCTCGACTACCACACAGGGCAGAGGTGCCCGGACCGATCCGGTGCAGCGCGAGATACAGCGCAAGTTTGAGATGGAGATCATTGAGAACGCTTTGAGGCGGAGTGCGTCGCGCCGTGCTGAGCGCTACCCACCGTTAGTCCTGGAACAGATCAGGGAGGACTTCATGCGCCTTCAGGTCGTCGATAGAAAGCTGATGCACTCGATCTCAATAAGCGACAAGCTCGATCTCGAACTCGTCGCCAGGTCGGCGGCCGAGATTAAGAAGCGAGCTGCCAGACTCAAAAAGAACCTGGCTCTGCCTGAGCTCAATGCCGAGGCCGGTCAGCAGGCAAATGCAGAGGTTCAACTGGGGCCGGAGCGACTGCGGTCCTTGCTGTCCACTTTAAGTAGTCTGATCGATCAATTTGTCGCCAATCCAGTTTTCAAAGAGTCCAGGCTGGTCGATGCCCAATTGTCGGCCAAAGCACTACAAGACATTGAGGGGATCATCGAAGTCAGTGACCAGGTAAGGCGAAGCAGTGAGAACTTGAAAGCGGCCGCGAAGTCCCCGTGATGTCCCCTCACGGGCGTGGCTATTTGATATCTCCCTTCTCCCTCTGGGAGAAGGGCCGGGGAAGAGGGGCGTAGCTGGAGCGGGTCGACTCAAGCCCTCTCCCCAACCCTCTCCCAAATGGAGAGGGAGTCAGAACAGACATTTCAATATGAAGACCAAATACGGATCGGGCAGTTGTGTTGTCGCTTTGCTGCTCGCAGGTTTGTTGACTTCCTCTCCGGCTAATCCTGCTTCGCTTGAGCCGTCGCCGATTCCGGCTTTCCCCGGCGCCGAAGGATTCGGTTCTACCACTCCCGGCGGAAGAGGGGGCAAGGTCATCCCAGTAACGAATCTGAATGATGCCGGCCCAGGCAGCTTGCGCGCCGCGTGTGACGCTGAGGGACCTCGCATCGTGATCTTTCGCGTGTCCGGATTGATCAGCCTTGCCTCTCAGATCGTGGTGAAGAATCCTTACCTGACCGTCGCTGGCCAGACGGCCCCGGGTGACGGAGTTTGCCTCCGCAACTTTACTTTCAATATTGCCACTCACGATGTAGTTGTTCGTTATCTGCGTAGCCGTCTCGGCGATCTGAGCAGCCAGGAGGCCGATAGCATCACTCTCTTGTCAGGTGCACACGATGTGGTTCTCGATCACTGCTCGGCTACCTGGTCGATCGACGAGTCGCTTTCGCTCGCCGGCAATGTCTCAAACGTGACCGTGCAGTGGTGCTTGATTGGCGACGCACTGAATCACAGCAAGCATGCTAAAGGAGATCACGGCTACGGTTCACTGTCTCGGGCCAACGGGCCAGTTACCTGGCATCACAATCTTTGGGCCCACAATAATTCGCGTAATCCGCGGCTGGGCGACAACTATGGCAGGCCGCCGTTTCCCACCTTCGATGTCCGCAATAACGTGATGTATGACTACGGCGAAATTTGCTCCGGCCTGACGCAGGGTGTGCTCAAAGTGAATTACGTCGCGAATTACATTCGACCAGGGCCCAGCAGTAAAGCCCGGACACCGATCCATGTTGGCGCTCCTTCGGAACTCAGCTTTTACATTCGAGACAATATCTTTGAGGGAAACAAGGCCCTGACCGCCGATAATTCGCAGTTCTTCGATCCGGTTGTCATTGACGGCAAGCGGCAGGTAGAAACTGTCGCGCAGCCTTTTGCCGCACCTGCGGTTCAGACTTCCTCCGCCATGGACGCATACGTTGCCGTGCTGGCTACGGTGGGCGCTTCGCTTCCGCGCCGCGATTCGGTGGACGCTCAGATCGTAAACGAAGTGCGCCGCCGCAAAGGAACAATTATTGATACGCAGCAACAGGTGGGTGGGTGGCCGGAACTAAAGTCGACGGCTCCTCCGGCCGACAGCGATGACGACGGGATGCCGGATTCCTGGGAGCGCCGGCATGGATTGAACCCGCATGATCCATCCGATGGCTCGGCCGATAAGGACAAGGATGGCTACACGAATCTGGAGGAGTATCTCAACAACACTGATCCAAACAAGTATGTCGATTATCGGGTGGTAATTTGAGCGTTAGTGTGCCCCGGTGTGGTTCTCTGTGTCTCGGTGGTAAATAAACCCTAAGAAAGACGCACCACGGAGGCACGGAGGTACACGGAGGATGCACAGACCTGAGATGATTTGCCGAGGCGTCAATGAAAAGCGATCGTTTGGAGTTCCGCCTTTAGGCGGCCTTATGAGGAAATGATGCGGAGTAAAGAGCGCCTGAAGGCGGAACTCCGAACCAAAACCCCGGAGACTGAAGAGTGAAATCGAACAAGCACAGCCCGCCGCGCGCGGTCGATCGGCGCACATTCATCCGAACTGTCGCACTCGGCGCCGGGGTGACCGGCGCATCAATGCTTTTTAGGCGCGCGACTCTGGCAACAACCTTTGCTTCCGACTCACCTGTTGCGACGACAAAGGCCGGCAAGGTTCGCGGTTACGTTGACAACGGCGTCAAAAATTCCCAACATGCGCGTCGACATTCAGCCCGAGGTGGTGATCGCCGAATACCGGTGTCTCTATCCGAACTACTCCGCGAGTGATGTGTTCTTTGCCGCGACGACAGCGGGGCGCTCGTGGCGGGGAGCGATCATCGAAGCGGAAGAGCGAGCCAAGTCCGGTGCTCCGGCGTATGCCTACCAACTGAATTGGGTTTCACCGAGGGACGGCGGCAAGTTCGGCGCGCCGCATGCGTCGGACATTCAACTGGTGTTCGACAATATCGGCAAGCCCGGGGCCACGGCGATTGGTCCGACGGCACAGCCGATGGCAGATCAGATGAGCGAGACCTTCATCGCCTTCGCATGCACAGGGAACCCGAACAACAAGCTGATTCCGCGTTGGCTTAACTATACATTGCCTCGGCGTCAGACGATGGTCTTCGATGTGCCGTCGCGTTTGGAGGACGACCCGCGCGGCGCCGAGCGACGACTGTTCGCCAAGGTTCCCTACATCCAGCCGGGCACATGAAGTCTGCTCCGTAACTATGCACCTATCATTGTTTCGCCGATCGCCTTCAACTCAGCCCGGGGTGTCTGTTGGGCCACCAGGCGCAACGCTGGGAATGGTTCTGTTGTATCTCGGAGTGTGCACCTGGCCCAGCGCCGGTCGGGTGCCAACCGCTCCTGCCACTTTTGGAGCAGCTGGTCTCACAGTCACCGCGAAGGTTCCCGCGTTCGATGCCAGGAATGTGCCTCCTGACGCTCCTTTGCACATCACCTTTACGAGTGCGCCCGTTGTCGGTAGCGGCAAGGTCCAGGTCTTCGACGCGCGCGACGACCACCTGGTCGATAGCATTGACGTTTCTGTTCAAACGGGCACCCGGACCATCGGCGGCCTCCCAAACTACAATTACTATCCGGTCTTGATCAGCGGCAATCGGGCGTCGCTCTACCTGGCAAGTAATTCCCTGGCCTACAACGCGACGTACTACATCAAGATTGACGCCGGCGCGTTCAAAGACCGCAGTGGGAACTCATTCGCCGGCTTCACCAATGCAAGAGCCTGGCGATTCAAGACGAAGGCCGCGCCTCCAGTAGCCGGCGCAAAGAAACTGGTAGTTGCCGCCGATGGCACAGGCGACTTCGCTACCGTGCAGGGAGCTCTCGACTTTGTCCCTGAAGGCAATAAGGCGCCAATCACGATCTTTATTCGCAACGGCACCTACAACGAAATCGTTTTCTTCACCGGCAAAGATAACCTGACCATCCTCGGCGAAGATCGCAGGAAAACGGTCATCGCGTATGCGAACAATGATCGCTTCAACCACAACGCGGGCGGCAATCCGTTCGCTCCGGGAGCAGCATTACCCGGAACTCTCCCTGCCCGTAGCGGCGCTGTCTATCGACGCGGCTTGTTTCTCGCCCATCGCGTTACCAACTTGACCATCGCTAATCTCACTCTTCACAACACCACGCCCCAGGGCGGCAGTCAGGCCGAAGCCCTCATTCTCAATGGCACTTCCAGGGCGCGGGCCATTATCGCCAACGTCGATCTCAACAGCTTTCAGGACACGCTGCAAATAAATGGCCAGGCCTATGTACACAACTGCTACATAGAAGGCGATGTCGACTTCATGTGGGGGACGGGCCCGGCCTTCTTCGAGAATTGTGAACTCAAGTCTCTCCGCAGTGATGCGTACTTCACACAGGTCCGCAACCCCATTGGTAATCACGGGTATGTTTTTAAGAACTGCACGTTTTGGGGATTGCCCGGCGTAACCGGTAATTTCCTCTCGCGCATCGTCCCAGCTCGTTTCCCAGCGAGTGAAGTCGTCTTGATCGACTGCGTGCTGACGGATGCCGTCGGAGCCGTGGGGTGGCGACTGGATCAGGTCACTCAACCTGCGACTGAGGCGCTGAACGTTCACTACTGGGAGTACAACAGCCACGATTCCGGCGGCCAGCCCGTCGACATGGGCCGGCGTCTGGTCATTGCCAGACAACTCAAGTTGCCGGATGACGAAAAAGTGATCGCTAACTATGGGGATCCGAAGTTCGTATTGGGTGACGAATGGACGCCGTTGTTGTCACCGATCATTACGACCCAGCCAAAACCCGCCTCGGTAAGCGTAGGCCAGAAGGCGATTCTGAGCGTCAGTGTCGCGGCCGTTCCCGCGCCAGGGTATCAGTGGCTAAGGAATGGAAGGAACATCAAGGGAGCAACACGGTCGGAGTACACGATCAAGAGCGTCAGCGGCAGGGACGCGGGCATCTACAGAGTAGTGGTTTCAAGCATTGCCGGGAAGGTGACCAGCGGGGCTGCAAAGCTTACGGTAATGGCCCCCAGGCGTCGCTCGCACTTGAGTCGTCCATAGTTTGGATTCTGATACCAGGTTCATTAATATTGCGCCGGCCTATTGCCAGCCGCAGATCCTCTGAGAGGGTGGTGCCTGGGCAACTTCAAGAAACCGCATTTCATAACTCTTGGCATAAAGGTCGACGCTGTGCCTGATTCTGGCAAAGAGCGAGCAGCGAATGCCCTCTTCGGTAACTTTGTCTCGAAGGTAGACCATGGCGTTGGCTTCTCCCCAATACTCACGGTCCTCCCAGATTTCTACCGGCGTGCCGCCGATCTGCCGAGCCAGTTCAATCAACCGGGGATCGTTAGCATTGCGCCCGTTGCTCAAGAAAATCTTATTGTATTGGGGGATTAGCTGGCCCTGAAGTTGGTAGAGCACAGGATCTACCCTCGCCGTCCGATTCACATGCCCGAACTCGTGAGCAATCTTTGTTGCGGCCAGGGTAGATCCGCTGATGTTATTAGACGATTCAGTTGGCACCAGCGAGTTCATGACCGGGAAATAAATGGGATTCGGGTAGCCTGCATCGAGGCGAATGCCCAGGGTGATCGTAGCTGCCACCAACTGGCCGGCGCCGTTCCACTCATAATTGCCGGTAGTGGCGCCTTCGGCATTGTCGCGCGAGACGGTGATTCTGAGAGTGAAGTGAGGGTTGCTCTGATAAAGAGCCCACTGGTTGCGTCCCGCTTCAGTCGAAAGAAACTCTCGCTTCCAATTCAGGTATCGAGCTGCGTATTTCTCAGGGACCTCTTCTATGATGCCCTTTCCCTGATCGTTAACGGATCGTTTTTCGGCCAGTGGCTCTGCGCCGTGATAAGCGGCGATCAGCAGAGAACCTAGAATCTCGTTTCGATGTGGCCGTTTCTGTTGGCGCTCAGCGCGACCGGTTCCAGCCAAATTGCCGGTCACTGAGAACGCCAGCAAGGCAAGCAAAACGAAGCTAATAGCTACACGTGGAGATCGCATTTTGGTTTAGTCCTCTTCGAGCCTCATAACGCGTTAATCCGTCGAAAGATATAACGTGTGGGAAAACGTATCGTAGTTTTCTAAACCATCTGTGGTAATAAGTCAACGCTTTTGCTGCCGGGTATGGTCCAAAGACTTGTGCTGCCGGCGCGCGAGAAAGCCTAACCAAAGCCGATCCCTTAATGCTATGCTCATGCTGGATAGCCAAGATCGAAAGGTGAGACTTAAGTGAGGCAGATTCTTCGCGTCGCGATTCTCTCCTTGAGCATTCCGTTTGTTGTGTGCTCTCAGGTGGTGGTTGAGAAGCCGGAGGCAAAGTCAGCCGACGAGAAGCCGGCGAAGGCCAACGAAGAAATGTTGGCCGCACAGCGGCGCAGTTACGCGGTCTCGCAAGTTATTTCGCTCGCTGACGAAGCCCGCCGTTACTCGGACAAAGCGCTGCGCGCTCATGTGTTGGCCCGTGCCGCCAGCACTTTGTGGGACGCGGATCGGGAAACGGCACGGGAGCTGTTTCAGCGCGCCTGGGACGCGGCCGAGATGGCAGATGCCGAGGCGCAAACTCCTAAAGCCGGAGAAAACCCGATATATGCCGTGATGAGACGATCGATGGGTCACGACCAGCGCTCCGACGTCATCCGTTTCGCAGCCAACCGTGACCGGGCACTGGGCGAAGAGTTCTTGAAGAAACTGACCGAAGCAAATGAACGAGAGTCGGCGGACTCGAAGAGCGATGCGAAGAAACGAAGTCCCTACGACGATTTGCTGGGCACCGAAGCAGTAGCAAAACGACTGGAGGTGGCCCGAGGTTTTTTGGATGAGGGGCAAGTCGATCGAGCTCTCGAGCTCGCCGGCCCCGCACTGACGGAGGTGAACCAGAATTTGATCTATTTTCTCTCCGCGCTGCGAGCGAAAAGTCCCTCGGCTGCTGACGAGCGATTCGCTTTCCTGCTAGCGCGGGCCGAGGCTAATCCGGCATCCGACGCGAACACGGTCTCGGGGCTTTCGTGCTATGTGTTCACTCCGGGTTCATACATAACCTATTCTTCAGACGGCAGCCCAAGGTTCGGCGGCATGGGCGGCACGACGTTGGTTCCTCCCGATCTGGCTGCCGGTCTGCGTCAAAGATTCTTTCAGGTGGCGGCCGGCATTCTGGGGCGGCCGGTGCCACCTCCAGAGCAGGATTACACGACTTCAGGCCGCGCCGGAAAATACATGGTGATCAAACGGCTACTGCCGCTCTTTAGTCGGTACGCGCCGGATCTAGCCCCCGTTCTCTATTCACAGCTTGGATCTTTGGCGAGTGACCTACCCGCGGAAGTTCAGAACAGGGACAGTTTACTAACCTGGAACTTACAGCCGCAGCCCAGTCCCGGCGATGCGTTACTAACGATGCAGGACAAACTCGATCACGCCAAATCTTCGTGGGAGCGAGACCGGATTTACATGGACACTGCGATTGTGCTGTCGAGTAGCGGAGATGTCCGCGCGCGCGATATCGCAAAGGAGATCGATGATTCCAGTCTTCGGGATCAGACTCGCCACTATGTTGATTTCGGGTTGGTGCAATCAGCGGTTAGCAGCAAGAAGACTGACGAGATAATTCGGCTCGCCAAGACCGGAGAACTGGTTCGGATTCACAGGGTCTGGGCTTACCTGCAGGCGGCGCGCCTCTTGATGAAATCAGATCAGCCGCGCGCGCTTTCGATTCTGGATGATGCCGCTACTGAGGCGCGACGGATCGAGGTCAGCGATCCTGACCGGGCCCGTGCGCTCACTGCCGTCGCGACCCAGTTAGTGGCCCCTGATTCCGTCCGTGCGTGGGAGATATTTAGTGAGGCCGTCAAAGCTGCAAACTCGGCGCAGACATTCGACGGCGAAGATACCCATATCAACGCTCAAGTCTGGACCAGGGAGGGCCCCAAGATCAGAAGTGTGAACGTAGAGGACCTTGGTCTTCGCATTATTCTTCGGTCGCTGGCAAAAGAGGGGTTGGAGCGTTCGATCGAGTTGGCGAAGAGTTTCAAGAATGAAAGGCCACGGGCTGTCGCTATCTTGACAATCGCCGATGCAGCGTTGGAGAAGCCGGCTTCCCGGACAGTTGGATCGCTGTGACAAAGACCGAAACGGCGCGGATGCGTCTTATCGAGGGCTTCTTGCTTGCCTTCCGCTTGAACCAGAACGATCCACGAAATCACCCGAAATCCGCCAACAAAACTAGTTCCGCTTCGGGCATTTTCGTGGAGCGTCTTACCTGACAGGAAAATCTCTCAAAATAGAAGACCCGCTCCTCATTTTGCTTTCATCGACGACTGCTTTATCAGCCACTTGGCCAGATCCCTCGCGGCTTTGAAGTTATCAAACTCGGGCGGAAGCTTTCTTCCGTCCACGTACTCGTTGTACAGCCAGGGATCTCCGACGGCAAAGACAGTGCCCCGGCCCAACTTTGCCACCGCCATAATCACATCACCCTTATCCTCGAGGGTGGGCCTGGCTGGGGAGGTGAGGGAGAGAGTGGAAATCTCTTTCAGATAGAGCTCTTTCGCCGTCGTGAAGATGGGATGCCCAACAGGAGGCAGGATTCTGCCCTTCTCAAAGTCGTTCCCTGGGACTTTGTTCCTGCTGTCCTTGTTGAACTGAATCCCAAACTGCCTGGCTAGTTGATTGAAATGATCAAACTCTGCATTACCTATGTCGTTGCCCATCAGCACGAGCACACCGCCGGACCTGACCCAGTCCGTGATCGCTTTGATGTGCTGCGGTCCTACGAAATTCGGGTTTTCATTCTCTTCTTTGGTGTCGGGGTCAACAATGATGTAGATGTTAGCTCCCTTCAGGTTCGCCGGCGTTGGGGCTTCCACCAGGGCTTCTGTTTTGACTCCGTAATCTCTGAAGACATTACCCCAGAAAAAGAAACCACTGTTGGGCATCTCTTCCCACTTGTAATGATACGGAATGATTCGGCCAGTCGAGTCCTTCTTCGTTTCGCTGTTGAAAAAATAGTCCAGTAGAACCGTCTTACCCCTGCCGAGCGGCAACGTCCTGGTGATCTCGATCTCATTACTGGCAAGCAAAAACGCTCCCACACCCTTGGGATCATTGGTCACAACTCTTTCTTTCAGGTAATACTCATAGCTGCCATCGCGATATGGATTCCCGCCCAGCCCGGAGACGCTGACAGTGCCTTTGAGATTGACCTGACCAGTCGGTTCAGTTTCGATAAATCGAGTCGTGATTCCACGGTAGCCCGATTGCGCAACCCTGAGATACGCCGTGGGCAAGTAACCGAGACGAACAGCTTTCGCCAGCGAGTAAACAAACATGCAGGCTGCCGACGCTTCCAGGTAGTTTCCTTTTGCGCTTCCCTTATCCAGCACGTCATACCAGAGCCCCGACTTCGGCTCCTGGTATTTTTCAATCGCACCCGCCAACCGTTTCAGGATACCCAACAGCGCAGTTCTCTGAGAATGATCCTTTGGGAAGAATTCCAGCGTATCTACCAGCGCCATTGCGTACCAACCCATGGCGCGTCCCCAGAAATTAGGCGAACGGCCCGTGACCGGGTCGGCCCAACGTTGCTGTCTGGACTCGTCCCAGCCGTGATAAAGCAGACCGGTCTTCGCGTCCCTGGAATGAAGCTCCATCAGGATGAATTGTTTGGCGATATCGTCGAATGCGCCGTCCTCGTGGAACGTGGCGGCGTATTCGGCGTAGAAAGGCTCGCCCATGTACAGCCCATCCAGCCACATTTGTGACGGGTATATTTTCTTGTGCCAGAACCCACCCTCCGAAGTGCGCGGATGGCTTCTTAACTGCTCGCGCAAAAGGCCGGCTGCTTTGCGGTATTTTTCCTCGCCCGTGACTTTGTAGAGTAGCAGCAGGCTTCTTCCGAGAAGAACATTATCAATATTGTAATCCTCGAGTTGGTAGGTGCGGATGGTCCCGTCCGCGTTCACGAAAGAATCCAGGCCCTGCCGGATATGCTCAAAATACCTGCGCTCGGCAGTTCTGAACCAGACGCCCTCGATGCCTTTCAAGACAACGCCAAAATCGTATGTCCATCTCGCGGGTTTGCCGGACTCGTTTCTTGCCACATCGCGGTAGAGGGCGTTCATCGCGGTCGAGGCCATACGTTCGGACAGGGTCCCACTCTGCGCCATGGCAGGGGACATCCATACAAGACAAAGAGATGAGACGAGAAGTATTCGAGCTGTGGCTTTCACAGGAAGTCCTTTCATCATCCGATACCAGCCTGTAGTAACCCAGTAACCAGCAAATCGGAGCTATTGAACTCGGAAGCGTTTCGACCCGGGGTCGAGTACCAATCCCTTTATACCAAACCTGCGGAAATATCATGGCAGACGGTCGTCCTCTGACAGAATGGTGTGACCTTTGTCAATGATAATAAGATCGACAAAATAGACGAAAGTAGCTAGAATGAAAACGATTCTTAACTGACTATAGTAGTCGGGAAGCCGCGCTCAACGGTTCTCCTTTTGGTTTTGGTCAAGCTGAACTCTTAAACGGCAAAAATGGTATGACCGATCTGAAGAACGATAAATTCAAGACAATCAATCCTGAACGTAGCGGAACGACTTCGGAAGAGGTCATCTCACAACTTCGGGAAATGATTCACAGCGGCGAATTACGCCCCGGTGATCGTCTGCCGCCGGAACGGGATCTCGCCAAGCTCTTGGGAGTAAGCCGCCCGACATTGCGTGCCGGAATACGCTCGCTCGCGGCCGTCGGGGTCCTCCAGTCCCGTCAAGGCGCCGGAACATTCGTGGTGCAAACCGGCGGTTCGCCTGCTCTGGATAGCAGCCCGCTGCGGTTAATGGCCTCCCTGCATGGATTCACTTCCGGCGAAATGTTTGAAGCACGCCAATCGCTTGAGATGGCCATCGCAGGACTCGCGGCCGAGCGAGCCACGAGCGAGCACCTGGCCACCTTGTCCGAAGAGATTGCCGGAATGTTCGCCTCGCTTGATGACCCTGAGCAGTTCCTGGTTCACGATATGCGCTTTCATCAAGCTGTTGCCGCGGCCTCCGGCAATCGCATTCTCACATCCCTTATGAATATGGTGGCGACAATTCTTTTCGATGTGCGAAGGAAGACCGTCAACCGCGCAAAGGACTTGAAAGAGTCGGCGGAGATGCATAGACATGTTTACCGCGCGATTCGTCAGCGCAGTGCCGAAGCAGCGCGTAACGCAATGCGCGACCATCTGGTACTAGCTCAAAAGGCGCAAGAGTCGGAAGAGGCAAATGGCCTTGAGAGCGCAAGTGGTGACGGCGCAAACGAGAGCGTCCTGTCGTCGGCCACAGCGCTCCCAGGCTAATATGAAGCCGGAGCGGGCCTGCCGCTCCCTCCGACAGCGTATAGCCTCGTCGAAGTAACTTTGGATGTCCCAAGCTTTTAGGTTCTCGGCACCCTGGACATCTTACGGGCAACGAGCAGGTCATACCAATGCAACAAAAGGCGCCTAGTCTGTAACACTCCAATCGGGCAGTTGTCAATGAACTTTTAACTCTTATCTGGCGTTGCTTTCTATCATAATGGCGAGTCAGTTTTTGCCAATCCTGTGTCATGGCTCCGCTGAAGTTTAGGTTAAATACTCCAGCGCGAATCAGTCAGTGGTTAAACCATTCGCGTGTGTACGTGGTGTGATTTGTCATCGAGCGATTGAGAGATGCTACTAATGAAAAGCAAAGAGAATCATTATCGGCTCGGTAGCGCTATCGGCGCCACTGTCCTGCTATTGCTGTTCATGAATGTCGTTTTCTACTTTGTTTCAGCGCAACAGCCCAATGATCAACTGACCGGCAACTGGGCGGTGAAGACACCGAATGCGGACGGCACTTTTCGCACGACCTATCTTAATTTGAAACAGGAAGGCTCGAAGATAACCGGGTCGATTCGCGTGACGCAGTTTTACTATCTCATCACTGAAAGTACCGGTGGTCCGGAAGGCTTCAGCGTGACTGGTTCGATGAAGGATGGAAAAAGCGTTAGGACCGTGAAGTACGAAGGGAAATTGGTAGGAGACGAACTGCATGTGTTCACGCGTCGCCGTCCAGAGGACAAGCCTAACGAGATGACTGCGCGTCGTGTGCCCGCGGGCGAGGGCGCGCTCCCGGCGCGTATCGAGCCGCCGGCGCTGCATAAAGTTCCTGACAACGGTCTGGCTCGAACTCCGCCGATGGGTTGGAACAGTTGGAACAAGTTCGCCGGCCGAATCGATGACGCAACCGTTCGCAGCATTGCGGATGCGATGGCTGGCAATGGAATGAAGGAAGCAGGGTATCGCTACATTAACATCGATGACACCTGGGAAGCAGGCCGCGATGCGCAGGGCAAAATCCAAACCAACAAGAAATTTCCTGACATGAAGGCGCTGGCCGATTACGTGCACAGCAAAGGATTGAAGCTGGGCATTTATTCGTCGCCCGGACCGAACACCTGCGCCGGGTACGAAGGCAGCTATGGACATGAAGAACAGGACGCGCGCACTTACGCGGCGTGGGGAATCGATTATCTGAAGTACGACTGGTGCGGCGCACGTACGCTCTACACCGATGAAGAGATGCCGGCCGTCTATCAGAAGATGGGCGACGCTCTGCGGGCGCAAAAGCGCCCCATCGTTTACAGCCTTTGCCAGTATGGCCGGCTGGACGTTTGGAAATGGGGCGCCGACGTGGGCGGCAATCTCTGGCGCACGACGGGCGACATCCGCGATAGCTGGGATTCGATGACGCGGATTGGATTTGGACAGAACGATCTGGCGCCCTGGGCGAAGCCAGGCCACTGGAACGATCCCGACATGCTCGAGATCGGCAACGGCGGCATGACGGAAGACGAATACCAGACGCACATGAGCCTTTGGGCAATTCTGGCCGCGCCTTTGCTGGCGGGGAACGATCTGCGCAGCATGACTCCGGCGATCCTTAGTATCCTCACCAACCGCGAAGTGATTGCCGTCGATCAGGACAAAGATGGAAAGCAGGGAACTCGCGTGTGGAAGTCAGGCGAGCAGGAGATCTGGGCACGACCACTTTCAGGCGATGCGAGGGCGATCGCGATCCTTAACCGCGCGACTGAACCGGCAAAGATTACGGTTCGTTGGGCTGAGCTGGGCTTTACGGGTAAAGGACGCCTGCGAGATCTTTGGTTACATCAGGATGTCGCATGGCCTGGATCGGAGTATACGCTCACGATCCCTGGTCATGGCGTGGTGATGTTGCGAGTAAGTAAGTAGTCCGCGCTCCCAGTCACCTGTAATTCGGAATGTTTAGTCCCAGGACGATATCTCTTCTACCTACCCACGTCCCGTCGCTGTTCCTTGCAAGATGAATGATGCCTGAGCCTCCGCGATTCTCGACCTTGGGACGTGGCTCGCGGGTTACGGCCGGATCATCGTCGAACAAATACTCGTCGATCCAATACTCATTCTTGTCGGGCTCTTTCACAATCGCGTGAATGTGCGCGGGGCCGCGACTATTGGGGTAGTGGGCCGGTCTGATGCTGGCAAATTTGTATTCGCCGCGCTCGTTGGTTTTCATCCATCCCCGGAGATGTCCATGTCTCCGGGCCGCTGCGGCCTCATCCGGGGCAGGCGAATACAACCCCTTCGCGTCCGTGTGATAAACGTAGAGAATCACATTAGGCGCAGGCGTCTTCCCGTCCACCTGGTAGATGGTTCCGCTGATCTCCATCCTTTCGCCCGGCTCGGCAGCAGACGCTATTGTCGTTTGCCAGTCCACCTGCTGCGGCATGTTGTCGTAAATACCTCTGCAGCCGTCGCAACCACCACCAACAATGGCTGTCGACGTGAGTGGTTTCGTCTGGGCTCGGCACGAAGTGCTTACAACAAACAGCGAGAAAAGAATGACGCTCAGCAAAATAGGGAGTTTGCCTGGGGGACCGTGCTGGTGATTTAGCAGAGTTGTGTTCATCTCGTCGTCCTCGAATTGATCGTTCGCAGATTAGACGAGACAAACCGCGCCTTTCTTCCAGCCTTCTGGTTGGTAATCCACAGATTGCGCAGATTACAGATGTCGGACCCAGCCCAGAGAAAGACCTTCTGGACTCCCGTCTCAGACCCGTCTCTTTTATTGAAATCTGCGGAATCTACGCAATGAGCGGAGACATATTTCGAGGAACCGATTACAGCGACACCGTCTGCTCAGCCCAGAACTGAAACTCGCGGTGTTTGTGTTCTTCGGCTTTAGCGAGACTCAAGCCGCTGGCCACGCGCACTACATGGTCAAAGACGCGCGCACCTACTTCGGCGATAGTTTCCGTGCCGTCAATCACCCCGCCGGCCGAAAGATCCAGATCGTTACCCATGCGTTCGAACACCGGCGTATTCGAAGCGAGCTTAATCACGGGCGCGATCGCGTTTCCAATGGTGGTACCCCGTCCGGTGGTGAAAACAATTACAGTTGCGCCGGCAGCGACCAGCCCCGGCGTCGATTCCTGATCGTAACCAGGGCCCTGCATTAGATTCAGACCGCGGTTCTTCGGAGTCTCAGCATAATCAACGACACCTTCAACCCTGGTCGTGCCGGCTTTGGCAATCGCTCCCAGGGACTTGATCGTGATGTTGAGTAGTCCGCCGATTGTGTTTCCGGTACTTGGGTTCTGGTTGAGCACAGCGCCGAACTTCGAGGCGTACTGTTTATACCAATCCACCATTCCATAAACCGCGCGTCCTGTCTCAACGTCCCTGGCCCGTCCCGCCAGAATGTGTTCCGCGCCACAGAACTCGGGCACTTCGGTAATCAAGACTGTGCCGCCGGATCTCACCAGTAGATCCGCAGCCCGACCCAGCGAAGGATTTGCGGAGATGCCTGAAAAACCATCCGAACCTCCGCATTTCACTCCGAGCACCAATTCACCTACAGACACATTTTCACGCGTGGCGCGATTAACTTCCGGCAACATTAGCTCAACTTCCCTAAGGCCGCGTTCGATTGCTGCCTGGGTCCCGCCAACTTCCTGAATGCCGATCTTAGCGACGGGCTTATTGAAAAACTTCTCGCGCTTGAGTAGATACTTTTCGACCTGACTTAAGTTCGTCTTTTCACAGCCTAAGTCGATCAGGACGACGCCGCCAACGTTGGGATGATCGGCGTAGTTTGAGAGGGTGCGCAGCATCACGTCGATGGTTGAGCCGTCCTGGCAGCCGCAACCTTTGTTGTGCGGAATAGCAACTACGCCATCGACGTTCGAATATTTCTGCCGGCTGTAGAGTGTGTATTCGGCGATGAAAGAAATTTGTTGCGCTTCGTGACTTGCGCACATGCTGGTTGGGATAATTAAGACGAAGTTGCGGGTTCCCACCCGGCCGTCGGGACGCCGGAATCCCGCGAAGCTTGCGCGCTGGTGTTCGGGTATGTAATTCGTCGGCGGCGTGTGAAGCTCGACGGGCAGATCGCGGATGACCGGAACGTCATTCGACATGTTCTCGTGAGTAATGGCCGCGCCTGATTCAATTCCCAGCGATGTTCCGATGGGTTGCCCGTATTGAAGAACGAACTCGCCTGTGGGAATGGCCCTCGTGGCAAAGCGATGACCGGGCAGGATGGCAGCGCCCACACAAATCTCGCGCCCGTCTGACAGAAGCAATTCCAGACCGGCTGCGGTCTCTGTCTTGATGACCGCGACATTGTCTTTCGGGTCGACAATGATCGCGTAGTCAGATACAGATGCGGCCGGCAGAGTTGTGGTCATTAATGTTTGTCCCTGTTCGACTAAGCCAGAACATTTGGCAGAATCAACGACCGCACACTTGGGTGCAGACGGATCCAAAGCCCCGGATTCTCGTCAAGCTGGCGCTGCCGGGTCTCCGGATCGGCGGCAATTTCGGTCCCAATCAATCGGCGATAACAAGCCGGTTTTGCCGGCGCTGTATCAGCATCGACAATCGATTGCACGATCCGCCTGGCGCTCAGAATTGCGGCCGGTCCCAGCGTCAAAATATTCGAAGCGTTGCGACACTCGGCCTCATCCGCTTCAGTGAATGTGCCGCCGCCTGCTTTGAACTTTGTTATGTGATGCTCGAGTATGCTGGACGAAATAGGTATGATTCCAGCCAGGTCCGCCGCACCGGCGCCTGAACCAGGTTTGATATACGCGAGATGTGAAGCAGCGCCGGCTTCAGGTCCGAGACCGAGAAAGAAGATGTCGATTCCTCCAAGAGACCCAAGCCGTTCCAGGTAAGCTACCAACTCTGCTTCCAGATCGTTGGTGTCGGTACGCATTGAGTCAAAGCTTTTCACCTTTTTGAAAAAATCTTCCCCGAGCAATCGTTCGAAGTCCCGCACAAAACTGAAACTGTTATCCATGCGCATCGGCGCCAGTGCATCCTGCGTGAAGACGTGAAGACGATTTAGCAATTGATCCGCTTTATCGGTCTTCGCCAACTCGCCCAGACGCCGGTGCAACGCCTGCGCGCCACGACCTCCGAGCAGAATGATTGTTAGATCGCCGGTCTTTGCGCGGGCGGCCATTTCGAGTTCCGCGAGCATCGCGCGCCCCACGGCTTCCTCTGAAGCGAGAACTTCATAATCAATTGTCCTCGCGGGCAGTGCCGCAAGCCGGTCCTGAGCGCTATCTTCAGTCCGACTAAGCCAGACGTCACCGCCGGCGGCGCGTCGCTGAATTCGAGATTTAGTGGTTGCGAACATTTTGCTCTTGATTGCTGGTTCGTCTTTATCTGACGTATCTTGCCACTTGATCGTGGTGCTTGCAGCCTGGGCGGCCCCACCGCAGGAACCTCATCCTGGGAGCGCCGCCGCCAAACGCCACGGTCAAGATAGCAAGGCGCAAGGTCATGAAGATTCAAACGCCATTCTTACCGCCGTCCCTCGTGGATCTGTGTTGCCCGTTGCCAAGCCAGCCACGCAACTGGTCATACCAATTAAGACCTGGCGTCTTTTTACCATGTAGACGGGCATGGGTCAACCCTTTTTGCTTAACTTAACCCAAAAAACATTGATGCCGGCAATAGCACCCGAAGAAAAGGGTCTGATCTACTCGACTCGCGCGACGCCGCGTAAGAGAGAACGCATATTGTGCTGCGGTAGGCGTGGTATGACCTCTATGCCGACGCCTGAGTAAGCGGGCATCTCACGCTGGCCAGTGGCCATTTGCCTCCCATGAGTGGTTGCCGTGCAGGTGGAAAGAAATAAACAAGAGCCCGACTCGATGACACGGAAGAGCTGTGGAATCAACCCCTGGCACGGTGCCGGCGCGCCCGAGAGTAGAGGAAAACCCGGTAACCCGTAAGGAAGCGACCCAGATTCCGGGAAGGTCTGACAACCATCCGATTTGGATTTGTTGACCGGCAAGTGCCAGAATGCCTGGACTTTTCAGCTTGTCCAGCAACCTTGAGTTGGAGCGACAATACCCGGCTTGGAGATCACGATGAAAAAATACAGAGCGCTTTCAAGCATTCTGGTTTCGATTCTCTTGTTTTCCTCCCTCTGCTTTTCGACGCCGACGCTAACCGCGAACATAACGCACGGTCAAACAAAGTCGCGCCCGTCAACTGTTCCTCAAACTACCGCCGGAACGTCCGGTGTTTTTGATGTCCGGAAGTTTGGCGCAAAAGGAGACGGCAAGACACTCGATTCGCCCGCAATCAACCGGACGATCGAAGCTGCCGCGGCCGCAGGTGGAGGCACCGTGCGTTTTCCGGCCGGCACTTACCGCTGCTTTTCGATTCGTCTCAAAAGCAACATTAGTTTGTACCTTGAGCACGGCGCCACGATTCTCGCCGCCGATCCGAAAGACGGCGACGGAAAATACGATCTGCCTGAGCCGAATGAGTGGGATCAGTATCAGGACTTTGGTCACAGCCATTGGCGCAACAGCCTCATCTGGGGAGAGAACGTTCAGAACATTTCGATTCTTGGGCCGGGAATGATCTGGGGGAAAGGACTGGTGCGAAGTGGAAGTCAGTCGCGCACCGCCGCCCAGAACGAGGCGGTTCGAACCGCAAGGGATCCAAGAGAAGGGGCTTTCACTTACCCGAATCCGCGCGACACCGTGGAGCCAGGATGGGGCAACAAGTCAATCAGTCTAAAACTTTGCCGCAACGTCATCATTCGAGACATTTCGATTCTTCACGGCGGTCACTTCGCAATACTCGCCACTGGCGTCGATAACCTAACTATCGACAACATAAAGATAGATACAAACCGCGACGGGATTGATGTGGACGCCTGTAAAAATGTGCGAATCTCAAATTGCACGATTAACTCACCTTTCGACGACGGGATCTGTCCGAAGAGTTCGTTCGCGCTGGGCTATGCCCGCGTCACAGAGAACGTAACGATCACCAACTGTCAGGTAAGCGGTTACGATGAAGGGACGCTTCTCGACGGAACTTACAAGCGCGCCTTTAGAAACCAGAACGGCACTTTCAACCCCACGGGACGTATCAAGTTCGGAACGGAATCCAATGGCGGCTTCAAGAACATCACCATCTCAAACTGTGTCTTTGATTACTGCCGTGGGCTGGCTCTCGAAGCGGTTGACGGCGCGCTGTTGGAAGACGTGACCATTACAAACATCACTATGCGTGACATCAGTAACTCACCTTTTTTCCTGCGGCTCGGCTTCCGCGGGCGCGGACCGAAAGAGACGACCACGGTAGGAGCTTTGCGGCGGGTGATTATCAGCAACGTAGTCGTCTATAACGCCGATCCAAAATATGCCTCGATCATAAGCGGAATACCCGGTCATCCGATTGAGGACGTGCTGTTGAGCAACATCCGCATTTACAGCCAGGGCGGCGGCACAAAAGCGCAAGCCGCGTTGGACCCGCCAGAGAAGGAAGATACCTATCCGGAACCTACCATGTTCGGAGAGCTGCCTGCCTACGGCTTCTTCATTCGTCACGTCAAAGGCCTGGAAATGAATGACGTACAGGTGAGCTATCTCAAAGAGGACGCGCGCCCGGCGTTCTGGATGAATCAGGTCAAAGGCGTTGAGTTCTATCGCTTGCGGGCGCAACGTGGCCCGAACATGCCCACCTTTGTCCTGCGGAATGTCGAAGACTTTATCCTTCAGCAGAGCTGGCCGCTTCCGGACACTCGAATTGAGCGGACCGAGGCGAAAAGTTTCTAATGCCTTTCCGGAAGAAGTTAACCAGCGTTATATCACGGGATCGTTCGGACCGGCCGCTTGATCCGGATTGACATGGATACTGCTGTCAGTTGAATCAATATAAAAGTGGTTCTTGCCGGAGCCATCGCTTTGCGGGTCGGCATTCAGCGTGTAGGAAGTTGGCTGGCTGGCCGACTTTGGCGTTACTTTCAAGGTATAGATATAGCCGTCCGCGAGGGGTGGGTTCCCTGCAAACTTCGAGGTCAGCATTTGTTCCTTGATCATCTGATCAAAGGTCCCAAACGTGCGACTGTGCGTATTGTAGAATTGGATCTGCACCGCGGCAATCGTCTTGAGATTTTGTTGAGTTGCCGCCTCGTTACCCGCGCGGGTTGCGGCCTTCCAACCATAGACTGCGGCGCCGATCAAGATTCCTATAATGGCGATTACGATCATCAACTCGATGAGCGTGAATCCGAACTCATGACGGAGCTTACGGTGAGTCTTTTTCATAAAGTATTTCCTCAACTTGCTAAACGACGCTACACATCGGCGGTTCCCGAAAGGATGGCCGGGGCTTGCTGAATGACGTCAGAATCTTACTACACCGATGGCCCTTGCGCCATGCGGCGAGCGCTCGAGAATTACCGTTTCCGATGCACGAGGCCTTTGCGACGCCCAGCCGTTCAAGCGGCCCAGGTAACGCTTTGACGTGGCGACGTGGGCTCGCTCCATGTAGAATGAGGGCGAGATCATGAGACACCTGCGCACAGCCGGCACTCGTTCAGACACCCTCCCGGCCGCCACTGCCGAAAGAATCGACCTGCTGCAAAACGCCGTAGAAGGCGTGATTCGCGGCAAGCCGGAAGCGGTGCGATTGGCCATCGTAACGCTGCTGGCCGGCGGACACCTTTTGGTCGAAGACGTTCCCGGCGTAGGCAAAACCACGCTGGCCCACGCTTTGGCCCGGGCCCTCGATTGCTCGTTCCAACGGATCCAATTCACCTCAGACTTGCTGCCGTCCGATGTGATTGGTCTGTCGATTTACAATCAGCATGATTCGCACTTCGAGTGGAAGCCTGGCCCTATTTTCGCGAACGTCGTACTGGCTGACGAAATCAATCGCACCACGCCAAAGACCCAATCAGCGCTGCTCGAAGCCATGGCTGAAAGGCACGTGACCGTCGAAGGTGTAACGCACGCATTGCCACAGCCCTTTATCGTCCTCGCGACGCAGAACCCGATCGAACATCACGGGACGTATCCCTTGCCTGAATCACAGCTGGATCGTTTCATGCTGCGTTTGCGGATCGGCTATCCCGGCGTTGCCGACGAGAAACAGATTCTCCGCGATCGCGAGCACGCCGAACCGCTCAATGAAGTGCAGCCGGTGATGGGCGCGGACGACATCGTGCAGTTGCAAGTGGCCGTAAGCGAAGTCTCAGTCGACGACGCGATTGTGGACTACCTGATGCGTATTGTTGCCGCTACGCGCTCGTCCGAGATGTTGGATCTGGGCGTCAGCCCGCGCGGTACGCTTTCCCTCTTTCGCGCTGCCCAGGCGCTCGCGCTCACTGAAGAGCGGAGTTATTGCCTTCCCGACGACATCAAGAGACTTGTAGTTCCAGTCTTCGCGCACCGGCTCACAGTCAGCTCGCGTTATTCCTCAGCGATGCGACGTAGCGAGGAAGCCGAAGCCGTCCTGCTCGAGATCATGAAAACAATCAGCGTCCCGCTGTAGAACAAGGATGAAGGCGGAAGGATGAAGGATGGACTCATTTTCCATTTATCATTTCATATAATTTCATATTTTTCATCACTAGTGTCCGGTTAAACGATTTTGGTTACACGCTAAGTTAATGTGGTGCAGAGAAATAAACCCGATGATTGAGCTAAACGATTTGAATACGAGTCCGGGGTTTTCCTGGCTTACTCTTGTGCGATCAATCGCGAAGGA
>JBGQGG010000022.1:0-101756 GCA_041497335.1 Pyrinomonadaceae bacterium
GACCAGGTTCGGATGCTCTAAAAAGAGCGGCTTCGGAATTTGAAACAAGCCTGCTCTCGAACTATCCAAAACGCCGGCGCTAATCGATTTATGCGCGGGGCGCATCACCGTTGATGCGCGAGAGAAGGATTAACCGTAAGCTACTATGGACTATTTGGGGGAAAGTAGCAAGGCGAGGGCGTTGTCACCGCTTCCCGGTAAGCTGGTTCTGCTGCGGTTTCATTACTTACGCGCTGGACGAACGTACTCAACCGCATACTTAGGAGGTTCAATATTGTCCGGCAAACGAGCATCGTCGATAGGCGTTCCCGGAACCAGGCTCAGCGGAATAACCCCAGCCCAGACAGGCAGTTCGTAATCCTCTTCGTCATCGAGCGGCGGACCGGTGCGCACTTTCGCTGAGGCTTCGCTGAGCGGCACAGACAGGACCGTCGTTAGTTGAAGCTCGCGCTCGTCAGGTTCACGCACATCGTCCCAGCGACCGGGAATCATGTGCTCTGACAGCGCGCGCAATGCTTCAAGCTTTTCGTCCGGATCATCAACCACCCCGGCGTTTCCGAAGACTAGTACGGAGCGATAGTTCATCGAATGATGAAATGCGGACCGCGCCAGCACCAGCCCATCAAGTAAAGTCACCGTCACGCAGACGTCGATTCCCTGCCCCAAAGTGCGCAGCATGCGGCTGGCCTGCGAGCCGTGAATAAACAGTCTATCTCCCACGCGCGCGTAGCCCGTGGGAATTACGAACGGTCGCCCGTCCACGGCAAAGCCGACGTGACAGATGAAGCCATCATCAAGAATCTGGTCGATGACCTCTCGATCATAGTTGCCGCGTTGCGGCAGGCGCTTGAGCGTTGTGCGTGGAGTTTGGGGGATCTTAACCATTGAAATCCTCAGTCAGCCCGATGTCTGCTGAGAATAGTTTAGTCGCGGCACTGTGAACAAGCTCAAGCGCTGGTTTAAGTTGAGCCGCTAAACAAACAACGCGCCGAAGCTCCAAGCTCCGGCGCGTTATGCTGGGGTGACTGGGCGCTTCCCTGAAAACCTCAACATCAGGTGCGCCCCAGGGACACAAGTGAGATAAGATCGAATCCAAGTCGCCCGGGAGAGAGCACTCACCAAACATTGAACTGCAAACGGCATTCCCACTACTTAACCTCGCACGTTTTTGCAACTGTTAGGCAACATTTACTCCTGATCGCAGGAGTTTCGCTTTGATTGGGCCGATTCATGGATCTAGCAGAGCCGACGATTAACCGTATGGTTTCAATCCTCAATTGCATCAGGACAGGGCGAAAGGCTGTGCGAGTTTGCCTTGACGCGAACCGATGATAAGAGTAGTTTCCGCTTGTTCCGTAACGACCTCTCGGAGTATATGCGAATGCATTTGTCTAATTCACGCGCTCTTCTCGTCTGCGTTTTGCTCCTTCTTGCAAGTGTAACCAGCATCGCCGGGCCGTCCGGATACCACGTCGCCAAGACAGTCAAGCTCGGCGGCGACGGAGGTTGGGATTACCTGACAGTCGACAGCAAGGCGCGGCGCGTTTATATCTCTCGCGGCACGCACGTGATGGTCGCGGATGCCGATACCGGCGCCCTTCTCGGCGACATTCCCAACACTAACGGCGTGCACGGGATCGCAATCGCGGCCGACTTGGAAAAAGGCTTCATCAGTGACGGACGCGATGGCACGGTAACAATCTTTGACCTGAAGACGCTCAAGGTTTTGGGAACCGCGCCCGCCGGCAAGAATCCTGACGCAATCATCTATGATCCCGCTTCAAAGCGTGTCTTTGCATTCAATGGCACCAGCAAAGACGCCACCGCGATCGATGCTAAGACGGGAACGGTAGCCGGTACCATCGCACTCGGCGGCAAACCGGAATTTGCGGTCGCCGATGAGAAAGGTCATGTCTTCGTCAACATTGAAGATACGAGTGAGATCGTTCAATTCGATGCCAACAAGCTCGTAGTCGAGAACCGCTGGAAGATTGCCCCGGGTGAGGAACCCAGTGGACTGGCGATGGATCGCAAACACCGGCGACTGTTCTCGGTTTGTTCGAACAAACTGATGGTGGTTGTGAATGCGGACGATGGCAAGGTGCTCACCACTTTGCCAATCGGCGCAGGCACCGATGCCGCCGCCTTTGATCCGGAAACGGGTTTCGCATTCAGCTCAAATGGTGGCGATGGCACATTGACTGTAGTCCATGAGGATTCGCCGGATAAGTTCACTATCGTTGATAACGTGCCCACGCTAAGACGCGCACGAACTATGACTCTCGACATCAAAACCCACCAGATTTACACGGTAACGGCCGAATTCGGCCAGACCCCCGCCCCCACGGCGGAACAGCCTCGGCCGCGCGCACCGATGCTGGCGGGAAGTTTTACGCTGCTCATCCTGACTCGTTGATGAGAGCGAATCGATTCGAGCAACATTCAATTTTGGGAGCAAATAACCTATGACTTCTGAAGAGAGACAGAAACTAATTGCTCAGTACAAAGAGGGCTACAGCGAAGTTACCAGGAGCCTTGAAGGCTTCCCTCCGGACTTGCTGACTGCTCATCCAATTGAAGGTAAATGGAGCGCGGCGGAGATCGTTCATCATCTCGCCGACAGTGAAAGCACCAGCGGCCTTAGACTCCGCAGGCTTTTGGTTGAAGATCATCCGCTGATTCAAGGCTACGATCAGGATGCATACGCAGCGCGTTTGCACTACAACAACCGCGAAATGGCCCCGGCTCTGGATGCGTTCCGCAGCGCGCGCGCCACAACCGCCCAACTGTTCGGGTTTATGAGCGATGAAGATTGGCAACGCGAGGGCACGCATTCTGAGAGTGGCTCGTACTCCGCCGAGGATTGGCTGACGATCTACGCCGCGCACGCTCATAATCACGCCGCGCAGATCCGTCGCTTACGTGAAGCGCTCACTGCCGGCGCCGAAAACGCCGCCGCAACTGCATAGACAAAATCGCTCTTCGTGATCAATTACGATCGGCTTGACACCTGGCTGTTGAGTCGATCGGTTTTATTTTGCGCATTCTCTTGACAGCGCGTAAGCGAATGAGCAAGATCGCGCTCGCTTCATCTGCCAATTGAAATTCGAAAGAATCGTGTAATGGCTTCAGCAGCTCCGATTGTCGAAACAATTCTCGCCGATCTCAAACTTGTACGCCGTGGCAAAGTTCGCGATGTTTATGCGGTCGATGAAGATCGCCTGCTGATCGTTGCGACTGATCGCATCTCGGCGTTCGATAGCGTTTCTCCAACACCAATAGAACGCAAGGGTGAAGTGCTCACGGCTCTTTCGCGTTTCTGGTTTGCCAAGCTGGGACACGTTGTTCCCAATCACCTGCTTACCACAAACATCGACGGGATGCCCGAAGTACTTCGCGATCACGCCGGCGAGTTGCGCGGTCGGTCGATGTTGGTGCGACGCACGGAGGTCTTTCCAGTTGAGTGCGTCGTGCGCGGATATCTTTCAGGCTCGGGCTGGAAGGACTATCAGCGGACCGGACAGGTTTGCGGCCATCAATTGCCTGCGGGCTTGCGCGACTCTGAACAACTGGCAGCTCCTATCTTCACCCCGGCGACTAAAGCCGAAACCGGGCACGATGAGAATGTCAGCGAACAGCAGATGGCCTCGATTGTCGGGGGCGAGGTGACCGATTTTTTGCGCGACGTGTCGCTCCGCCTTTATCAGGAAGCAAGCGATTATGCGCGCAGCCGGGGGATTATCATCGCCGACACAAAGTTTGAGTTCGGCCGGGATCGAGACGGCCGTATTATCCTGATCGACGAAGTACTGACGCCGGATTCATCGCGCTTCTGGCCGGTCGATAGTTACGAGGTCGGTAAGTCCCAGGCTTCTTTCGACAAGCAATATGTGCGTGATTATCTCGAACGTATCAACTGGGACAAGCAGCCTCCCGCGCCAACTCTACCGCCGGAAGTGGCCGCGGCAACAACCGCGCGCTATTTGCAAGCATATGAACTGCTTGTAGGGGAGAGCCTGTAATTTAGAGTGCGCCGACTTGTCGGCGCTTTGGAACAGAATCGCGAGTGATAGCGACCGGATGCCGTAGCCCGACTTCATAAATTGCCGTAATAACCAGATAGGACTAGAGAGAGATGCACATACGCCCCCGCCTGGAAGCAGTAATCGATGACATGCTTGACGGTCATATCATGCTCGATGAGGCCCTTGAAGAATTCGAAAAGCTTTACATTCAAAAAGCGTACGGCCGAAACAAGAGGCGAATTTCACACACCGCCACTGCTCTCGGCATTCATCGAAACACGATCTCCAAGCGGGTCAATTCCTACCGCACCGAGGAAGTCGCCCGCCGGGCCCGCGAAACCGGCAATACCCGGCGCAAAACGCATTAACCCGGCTCTCGATCGCGGGCTGCCGGCCGCGAATCACGGTCGCGTACGCCCGCGCCCTGAAACCGGCACACCCACCCCTCGCCTGACGACTCGTGGCAATAGACTTCAGTCCGTTTCTGCCGGTTTGGAGGCTCGAACCCAGCCCAGCCCTGTTTGACAACTATCCCAAACCTTAACTATATTTCTTGGCACTCATCTTACTGGAGTGCCAAAACAGGTAAGTGGAGAAAGCTATTTTTTAGTAGGGTTATGCCCAAACGAGAAAAGAAAAGGAGCATTTTCGGTATGTCAGTAAATATAAGGCCGCTTCACGACCGCGTGATTGTCAGGCGTGTCGATGAAGGTGAACAGGTTCGCGGCGGAATCATTATTCCCGACACCGCGAAAGAGAAGCCCCAGGAGGGCGAAGTAGTGGCCGTCGGCGAAGGCAAGTACCGCGAAGACGGAACCCGCCAAACCTTGGACGTTAGCGTTGGCGATCGAGTTCTTTTTGGCAAGTATAGCGGCTCAGAAGTCAAAATCGATGACGAAGAGCTTCTCATCATGCGCGAGGACGAGATTCTGGGAATCATCCAGCGCGCCGCGGCAGGCAAGAAAGGTGGCAAGTAGTCGAAAGACGCTCGTCCACCTTCTTAACCCAAAATCGACTTAGTTAGGAGAAGAAAAGAAAAATGGCAAAGCAAGTAGTTCATGGCGAGGAATCGCGTTCGGCAATCCTGCGCGGCATCAATCAGCTCGCCGATGCAGTTAAGATCACGCTCGGCCCGAAAGGCCGCAATGTCGTGATTGATAAGAAGTTTGGATCGCCGACGATTACCAAAGACGGCGTCACAGTGGCGAAGGAAATTGAATTGAAAGACCCGCTTGAGAACATGGGTGCGCAGATGGTTCGCGAAGTCGCGTCGAAGACGTCGGACGTCGCCGGCGACGGCACCACCACCGCGACCGTTCTGGCCCAGGCGATCTTTCGCGAAGGCGTAAAGACCGTGGCGGCGGGCGCTAATCCGATGGCCCTCAAGCGCGGTATTGATAAGGCCGTCGAGCGGGCCACTGAAGAGATTCAGCGGATGTCCAAGCCGGTCAAGGGCGATGCTATCGCACAGGTCGGCACGGTTTCAGCCAACGGCGACGCAACCATCGGGGGAATCATCGCGAAAGCGATGGATCAGGTTGGTAAAGACGGCGTCATCACAGTCGAAGAATCCAAAACGATGGAGACCTCTCTCGAAGTAGTTGAGGGCATGCAGTTTGACCGCGGCTATTTGAGCCCCTACTTTGTGACTGACGCCGAGCGAATGGAAGTTTCTCTGGAAAACGCGCTGATTCTAATTCATGAAAAAAAGATCAGCTCGATGAAAGACCTGCTGCCTTTGCTTGAGCAAGTTGCAAAAATGGGCAAGCCAATGCTGATCATCGCCGAGGACGTCGAAGGCGAAGCACTGGCAACGCTGGTGGTCAACAAGCTGCGTGGCACGCTCAACGTCGCTGCGGTGAAAGCCCCCGGCTTTGGTGATCGCCGCAAAGCAATGCTCGAAGACATTGCCAACCTGACCGGTGGCAAGGTGATCAGCGAGGACCTGGGCATCAAACTCGAGAACGTTCAGCTTTCAGATCTCGGACGCGCCAAGAAAATCACGATCGACAAGGACAACACGACGATCGTCGAAGGCGCGGGCAAACAGGCCGATATCGAAGGCCGCGTGAAGACCATTCGAGCACAGATCGAGGAGACGTCTTCCGACTATGATCGCGAGAAATTGCAGGAGCGTCTCGCGAAACTCGTGGGCGGTGTCGCGGTAATCAAGGTAGGCGCTGCCACCGAAACTGAAATGAAAGAAAAGAAGGCGCGCGTCGAAGATGCCATGCACGCTACTCGCGCGGCCGTGGAGGAAGGTATTGTCCCCGGCGGCGGTGTGGCGCTGGTGCGAGCGGCAAAGGCCCTCGAGAAATTCGACGTCACCAAAGATGGTGGTGATACTGACGAACAGATCGGTGTCAACATCGTGCGGCGCGCTTTGGAAGAGCCGTTACGCCAGATTGTCCAGAATGCCGGCAAAGAAGGCGCGGTTGTCGTCGAGCGCGTGCGCAGCGACAAGAACGATAGCTTCGGCTTCAATGCCCAGACTGAGCAGTTCGAGGATCTGGTGAAAGCCGGCGTCATCGACCCTGCCAAAGTGACGCGGACGGCGCTGCAAAATGCGGCGTCAATCGCGGGACTGATGCTCACGACCGAGGCAATGGTTGCGGACATCCCTGAAGAGGACAAGGCTCCGATGCCCGGAGGCATGGGTGGTATGAGCGGCATGGGAATGTAAGGGTAACTCCTGTCCCTAACGCAGAGAGAGCGGCTTCGTCGTAGCCGCTCTTTCTTTTTAGCATCTCGTATGAAAGCGTGTGCCAGCTCGAAGGTAGCGATCACGGGGGGCGCGATACGGCGGCCGAGCTGGCACTGGCGGGTACTATCGATGTTCAAGCGTCGGGCGGCTCTTGCAACCGGCTGACTTTGGGGCCAGCCCCACCCAACGGGTTGAATTATACACCTCCAAAAGGAACAGTCAACGGCTTTGTGCAAAGGGCATCACTATCGAAGGTTTTCTCCCTGCAATCAACAATATCCCACGCGAGGTTTCCGTTCAGAGTCGCAATTGGTCTTGCCTCAGCCTTGCATTTCCTGGTGGCCTCTTAAGTCCCGGCTTTTGTACGTCAAACTGTTGGTTTGCGCGCAAGAGCGGGGAGTTCCCCGCCGGGGCACCGCGGGGCTCCCGGGCCGAGCATCTCGGCTGGGTGCCAAATCCCCCGGTAGGGTGCTCTTACACTTTGCGCTAGGTCAATTTCTTTCGTGATTTGACACTCTTCGGCGTGGCTTCCTATACTGCACAGTCTTGCTCGCCAAGGCCAGGTAGCTCAGTTGGTAGAGCGCGGCCCTGAAAAGGCCGGCGTCGGCGGTTCGATTCCGTCCCTGGCCACCATTTTTCCAAGTAAAAAGGTAAGAGTAAAAAGGTAAAAGAAGGAAGGCAAAGCTGATTACGATTGTGCCAATTAATTCTTGCCTAACTCTTCCCTTTTTCCTTTTACCTTTTTACTTTTGCCTTGAGCTTACCGCGGCCAGTAGTTCTTGATACGCTCTTCCAGAAAGTGGAATGGGATGTATTCGGCCTGGCGGCCGGCTGCCCTTAGTTCTTCGACCATCCGCATTGCGCCATCGGCATTAAAGCTATGAACCATAATTGTCGCCGCACGCTGTAGCTCGGGGTGCGCAGCGAGAAACGAGGCTATTGCATAGCCAGTGCGCTCGTCATCTGTTTCGGTCGCTCCGTAGTGCTCGGGCATGAGATCGTGATCAAGAAAGATCGAATCATAGGTCTTGGTTTGCAGAAACTCCTTCGCCTCTGAAACATCGCAAGCGATATCCAGAAGATCACCCTTGAAACGTTTCGCGAACCATTGACAACGTCGCTCATCATCTTCGAGCAGAAAGATTCGAATAGGATGGCGGTCAGAGTCAGGGCTTGCCAGCCCAAACTTGTGCCTTAATCGTTCTATGAGTCCCATGAGTTATTACAATTGTGCTAACAAAGTTTCCGTCGAGGTTAGGGTAAGAATTGCAACAGTTCCCCTTCTGGTTCTTCTTGGTCAAATCAGCATTACCAATCCAGCTACGAAACAGTAAGGGCCTCATCGCTCGTACCGCAATATTAATCCGTCGCTCCCAACTGCCCACCCATCCTTCTTTTTCATAAAGAGCGCGTACAGATTCTGTTTCGTATTGCTTTCCTGCTCCACCCAGGTGCGTCCGACATCGCCCGAACGCAGAATAGTGCCGCCGCGGCCAACAATCCAGCCTTCGTCATCGCTGACGAATTGCACACTCAGTAATGTCGAACGCGCCGGCGACTCAACTTTAGTCCAGATCTCCCCGCCGTCATCAGTACGGAGTATCGTCCCACGCTCACCAACTGCCCAACCTTTCTTCTCGTTGCGGAAATCGACATGGTATAGAGTGACCGTGGTTCCCGAAGTCTGCTTCGTCCACGATTCGCCACCATCGTCGGTATGCAGAATAGCCCCCGCCGCTCCTACAATCCATCCGCGCTTGTCGTCGACAAAATCGATGTGAATCAGCTCTTGTCGGGTCGGGGCCTGCAATACTTCCCAGGTTGCGCCGCCATCTCTGGTGATCGCCAGAATGCTGTTTATGATCACATCGTCGCGACTGGCCGAGCCAACCACCCAACCCCGTTTCTTGCCATTGAACCGGAGGCTGTAAAGCTCAGGCGTAGCGCCGTCGAATTCCGACGGCAGGAAGTTATGCGCCTCGCGCCAGGAGTGACCGCCATCGGTTGTCGCGAAAATACTGCCGCCGGCGAGGGCGAATCCAGTGTCCTTGCCGGCGAAATACAGATCATTGACGGCGTGCTCAGTCCCAATTGGTCGCTCGACCCAGCTTACGCCGCCGTCCTCGGTATAGCTGAGAAATCCACTGTCACCGGCCACCCATCCGCGCTTTGAATCAGCGAAATAAACAGTATTTAGATCCTTGCCGCCGGAACCAATCCTCTTTGCCGTCCAGCCGCTCTGCCCCTGGCCGACCGCAGCCAGGGCAAACATGATCGTGAGTAACAAGAACAATCGCTGTTTTGATTTTGATTTCATTGTCAGACCTGAGAATTTTTGCACAGCAACCGTGATTTAACAAAATCCGGGAAAGCGTTCCTTCCTTCATCAAAGCTCGCGCAATCTCGGGCTGCGCAGCGTAAGGATGGTCACGAACACGGCGATGATTAGACCGCCGGCGGCCAGCGTATGCTGGACTCCAAAACGATGAGACGCAGCGCCGGCGATCAGGTTGCCTATAGGCATAGCGCCGATGAACGACAACATGAACATACTCATCACGCGCCCTCGCATTTCGTCGGTCACCAGCTTCTGCAAAAGTGTATTGCTGACTGCCACTGAACACACAATCCCGAAGCCGAGTGCGAAAAGAAATACCAGCGATACTACTATGTGCGTCGAAAGCGAAAAGCAAATCAGACAAACCGCGAATGCAAAATCCCCACCCAGCACGAACCATCCTTTGTGGCGAAAATCACCAAGATAAGCCAGGAACAGGGCGCCACAAAGGGCCCCGGCCCCGGCCGTTCCCATCAGCAGCGCGAGACCCGTCGCTCCCAGATGAAAGACGTCGCGCGCAAATACCGGCGTCATCGAAATATACGGCGCGCCAAACAGACTGGTCACTGCCGAGATCATCAAGAGCATTGAAACGCGCGGGCGATGTCCCACATAACGGAATCCTTCGACCAGATCCTGAATGAAAGCTCGTCTGTCTTTGAGCGAACGAACTGGAGCACCGTCGTCTTTCACCGGGCGATCGAAGCGGACCATTCTCAGTCCAGTGACGACCGCCACGTACGACAGGCTGTTGGCAAGGAAACAACCAGCCAAACCGAAGAGCTTGAATCCTACGCCGGCAAATACGGGCCCGAGGACCCGCGCAAGCTGAAATTGAGTTGAGTTGAGCGCCACGGCGTTCGCCAGATCGTCGCGGTCAACCAGGTCGAACACAAGAGCCATGTATGAAGGCCCGGCGATCGCCAGGCAACAGCCAGTGACAAAGGACAAGCACAGAATCATCCACACTTGCACCACATGAGTCGCGACCAGAATACCCAACGTCAAGGCCGTGAGCCCGGCGACAATCTGCGTGTAGATCAAAAGTTTTCGGCGGTCCATCAGGTCAGCAAACACTCCCCCGGCCAACGTCAGCAACAAACCCGGGGCCGTCCCCATAAACCCGTCGAAGCCGAGCCAGAACGGCGAGTTCGATAACTGCAGTACCAGCCAGCCCTGGGCAACGGCTTGCATCCAGGTGCCGGTGTTGGAAAGGAAAGCGCCCGACCAGAACAGCAGAAAGTTGCGATGCCGCAGCGCGCGAAACATTTCGCTCACACCACGACTGTGCCTTTGTTCGAGCTCGAGATCGCCGGGCATCATTAATTATTACCATTGGTTCGACGTTCACGCCAAAGCAGCGCTGAAATCGATCTTTGCCCCTTAGACAGTGTCATGTTCTAATCACGGACAAATCAATAGATGAACCGTTGCTGGAGATTTGAGAATGAACACACGGCATTCTGTAATTAGAACTATCGGTCTCTTCTCTCTGATTGCGATTACCGGGGTATTGATCATGACCACACGAGCACAAACGCCAAATCCAACGCCGGCGCCGCCGACCGCCGCCGCACAGACTCCGCCAGCGCCTCCCGCAGCAAACCCCGCAGACGTGTTGACGATGGATTCGATTATCGCGGCGTTGTACGACGTAATCTCGGGACCGCCAGGAAAGCGCGACTGGGATCGTTTTCGCTCGCTCTTCATTTCGGGAGCACGCTTGATTGCCACCGGAGTACGCCCGACCGGCGAGGCCGTCTCACGCGTGATGACCGCCGAAGACTACGCCCAACGCAACGGGCCGTTCTTTGAGAAGAATGGATTCTTTGAACGAGAAGCCGCGCGCCGCACGGAAACTTTCGGAAACATCGCGCACATCTTCAGCACTTATGAATCGCGCCACGCGAAAGGTGACGCGAAGCCGTTCCAACGGGGCATCAATAGCATTCAGTTGATGAACGATGGCAAGCGCTGGTGGATTGTGACGGTTTTTTGGCAAGGCGAGGACGAAAAGCATCCGCTGCCGGAAAAGTACCTCGCGAGCAAAAACTAGATGACTTACGCTAACGGTCGCCTGTAGCCTACTCCCCAAACTCGGAGAAGGTTAACGCACCCCTGCTCGAAGGTGCGCGTAAAATCTATCATTTGAAAGAGGGAGAGAGTCCAGGAAAGTCGCTCGTAGTCAGACGGCTGGTAAGTGATGGGAACAATCTTGTTTTCAAAACGGTTCTGCTGCAAGGCATACGACAACTCTCTCTTTACCCACATTGAATCTGCCGATTGCGGCGAAAGGATGACTACGAACCAGTCACAGCGCCGTAGTGCAGCACCAATCTCATCTTGCCACTGCTGGGCACCAAGGATGTTTGTTTGACTAAACCAAACTGGAATTCCATGGTGCCGTATCACTCCTGCTAAATCACTAGCGAATTGCCTGTCCAAACTTGAGTGGGATAGGAAAACTTCATTTGGCAGGACTGCAGACATTGGGACAAGTTACGCTGCATCCTTGAGCACTTGGACGATCTGCTTAAATTGCTCTTCATTCTTACTATCCTTGGGAAGAGTAATTGTCTTGAGCCGTTTAAGAATCCATGGGATGCGGTCCGAAGGAAAATCTTCTGAATCTCCAACAAGAACTGGTATCAAGCGGCTCTTAAAGCGCTTTTCTCCTAACGCGTAATCAATATCCCTACGAACAAACTCAGAATCAAGCGCTCCTCGGGTCAGAAGAACTACCATCGCGTCGGACTCGCTTAGACCTTGGTCAATCTCGTCGGCCCAGTTCTTCCCCGGGTGGAGTTCGCGCCGGTCGTACCAGACGTCGAGGCCTGCCTCTTCTAAGGACCCCACAACCCTATCTGCTAAAGCTTCGTCCTTAGATGACCCGCTATGACTAATAAAAACCTTCATACTTCAACTTCATCTTTTTCGCTCGCATTATATTCCCTCACTCACCCTCTGACAATGCATCTAAACTTGCTAATTTACCGTCTCCGCCAGGACGACAGTGGGGCGCCAGAGCCACCACGTCTTTCCGCCACGATTTCAGCCAGAATCGCCAGCGCTACTTCTTCCGGCGAAACCGCGCCGATATCCAGTCCAATCGGCGCGCGCACTTTCTTTAGCTGTTCGTCGTAAGCTCCTTCCTCGCGCAGTTTGTCGAGCACGATGTTGGTCCGTCGCTTGCTTCCAATCATCCCGATGTAAAAAGGATTCGACGAGACGGCCGCGCGCAGGCAGTCCTCGTCCTGCTTGTGCCCGCGCGTGACAATCGCTACCGAGACACCACGCCCGCTGGCGATGGCTGCGCGCATGGAATCAGCCCAACTGCTGGCCACGATCAGATCGATGGCTTGCTCGCCAGGAGCAGAAAACAAATCGCGGCCAATGAACTCCGGACGATCGTCGACCAGGGTCACGCGATAGCCGACCAGCGAAGCCAGCCGTGCCAGTGCGGCGCCCACGTGACCGGCGCCGGCGATGACCAAACGCGGCTCGGCTTCAATGCATTCAAACAACAATTGAATACCATGAAACTCGGGAACGTCAGCGGCGAACTCTTCGGCCTTGAAAACCCTTGCTTCCTCACGCAGGGAGAGAAAGGTGTGCGCGTGTCGGGCAACTGCCTCATCCAATTCCGTTGCGCCCAGCGTGCCAACTCTTTCACCGGACTGCAGCGTCAGCAACTTCGAACCAACGCGCAATTCGTGCGACTCACCCTCCGGCAATTCAATCACGGTTATCAAGACGGCGGCCGCGCCCTGATCGAGTACGCCGTCGATTGCTTTGCTGATGGTGGTTTTGTCGTTGCTCATTTACACGAATCGCGTGGAAGCCTAGTCGAAAGAGCTCCCTTAGGCAAAACTGTGGGTCATTTCAGGTAGTGTCTCAACTTGGAAATCAGGCGTTCAGAGTACCGACTTATTTCGAGTTTGATTGCCGGCGCAGTCCGACGGCCTCAGCGGCGCGCAGCAGCAGCCACCAGGGACCGACGAGCAGGTAGAGCGGATTACTGAAGAAGGCGGGTTGATTGCCTTCGATCGCGTGGCCGACGACCTGGAACACCCAGCCGACCAGAAGCATCGCCAGCGCCCAGCGCCAACTAAGGAAGAACAGCGGCAGCGACACGACAATCATCGGAATGCCGATCGAGTGCGAGAGCCTATTCAGCGGATGGCGATGCCTGGCTTTGTAGTTGTCAACGAATGAGTCGGTCATGGTCAGGACTTTTCCCAAACATCAATAAATATATCCATCGTCCCGCCGCAAACCATGCCTTCTTCGCTGGCTTCATCCGCGGTGAGCGCGAAGTGATGAAGACCGGATTTGCCTTTGTGCATCGCCTCGCGCGCTTCGGCCCACACTTCCGCCTCGACGCAGCCGCCACCGACGGTGCCGGCCGTCAAGCCACCTTCAAAGAAAAGCATCTTCGCGCCGCGTCGCTGCGGCGTCGACCCGCGCGTGTGCGCCACCGTGGCCACCACGACGCGCTCGCCACGCTGGTTGGCTTCGGCGATCGAACGATACAGATCATGTTGCGCGATCGTACCCATGACATCAGTAAGCAGTAGGCAGTGAGCAGAAGGCAGCAAGCCAAAGCCAATGCGCAAGCAACCGGATCTTCCAGCAGCCACTTCACCGCGGCGGAGAGGGGCTTGGCGAAGGTCTCGGCCGCGGTTCAGCCGACTCAGACCCTGTCCCTTCCGCCTGCGCTTTCTTGGCGTTTTGGATCGCAGCTTCGTCGGCGGCGTCCAGCTTCTTGCGCAAACGCTCGACCTCCGCGTCGGAGGTGACAATCGCCTGCTCCAGACGCGTTTCGCTGGCCGTTAACTGGTCCAGTTGTTTGCGCACGCGCTGCCTTTCATTTTCGAGTTGCTTCCTCCGTTGCTCGCGCAATTCTTCGGGATGGGTGGTGCCATAGCCGGCGGTCGACCGTTCGATATTTTCAGGTTTCAGGGCATAGTCGATGTCTTCGACGCGCGCTTCCAATTCTCCCTTTTTCGCCTGTACGTCACGCAGTTCGGCGTGCAGAGCTGAAGAGCGCGCCTCGGCCCGCGATAGCCGTTCCAGATCGACAAGCGACCTCTGCGATTCTTCCATCTGGCTAATCTTGTCCGTGAGCTTGTCCACTTGCGTAGAAAGAGTGTGAATGGTCTTTTTCATCGCCTGGGGATCTTCTTCGGCGGCCGGACGCGTGGGCTCTGTATCTGACGGAGTGGCGGCGGGATTCGCATTGCTGGTATCGCCCGAGTTCGAGTTGGCGTTGTCAGTCGGTGACGGCTGATAGATTGCCGGATTCGTGATGCGCGGAGCGGAAGGTTTGCGCTTACGCCGGCGCTTTTGCGCGCTGGAGTCAACCAGCAGAAATCCCGCGATCATAAAGAGGGCCACGGCGCCCGTCACTAACTTTCGGACCAAATGTTTCGGCATCACTAACCTCCCCGCCGATTTGATGGATGCGACCATACAAACCAGAATGCTTCAAAGCTTTCACGCCCCTGGTGGCACTTCGTTCCGCTAGTAATTTACCCCGGCTGAATCTGAAAACCAATGTCCATAGCTTTGACCGATTGTGTCAAAGCGTCGACACGGATCAGATCGGCGCCGGCATCGGCATAAGCCCTGACGTTCTCAAGCGTAATTGAGCCCGACGCTTCAATGGCGACGTCTGCCGATAAGCTTCGAGCATGACCAATTAGATCCGTCAGTTCAGCAGGACTAAGACCGTCGACGACCAGGACGCCTGCGCCGCTTTCGATCGACTCGGCAGCTTCAGATTTGTTGGTCACTTCGACGGCGATCCGGTGGATGTGCCCAATGTTTTCGCGCGCGCTCTTCACCGCCACTCCCAGACCGCCGGCGATGCCTGCATGATTCGCCTTGATGCAAACGCCGTCGTCCAGCCCGTAACGGTGATTGACTCCGCCGCCGAGCAGCACCGCGTATTTCTCGAGCATCCGCAAACCGGGCGTCGTCTTCCGCGTGCCGGTGATCTTCGCGCCCGTCCCGTCGATCGCGCGCACAAACTGTCGAGTGATCGTGGCTACTCCCGACAGATGTTGCAGCAGGTTCAGCGCCGTTCTCTCTCCGGCGAGCAGCACATCGGCAAATCCGCTGGTGCGCGCAATCACCTTGCCCGCCTCAACCTCTTCGCCATCCGAGGTGAAGGCTTCGAGCTGCTGTTGCGGATCGAGGGTAATAAAAACTTCTTCAGCGGCTTCCAATCCGGCGACGACCATCTTCTCGCCGGCGACGAAACGGCCGCGCGCCCGCGCATTGCGCATCAGGACAGTCTGGGTCGTAATGTCACCGCGCCCGAGATCCTCGCGCAGAAAGAGTCCTATGCTCGAGTAGAGCGCACCTTCGTCAAGCCAGTTCACGCCAGTGCCTCCGGTGGCTGGGAGCGCGGACGTCTCGTCCGCACAGCGCGCAAAGCGCGTTCATGAATCTCTCGGTTCATGAGACCGCCTCCAAGTTCTCATCAAGGGCTCTCGTTTGCACCGCAATTTCTGCCTTCCGCAGTCTTAATTCTTCAACCTTCTCCGCAGGGGCGCGGCCCACGAAGTCAGCATTTGCGAGTTGCGTTTCAAGTTTCGCCGCCTCTTTTTGAAGTTTTTCTTTCTCGCGTGATAGTCGCGCTCGCTCTTGGGCAAAATCGATTAAGCCTTCAAGTGGGACACCTACGCTCACCCCACCCGTCAAGACCGCTGAAGCCGTGGCCTTCGGCCAACCAGCTCGCATTTGCTCCCGAATGTCCGCGGATCGCGTAAGTCGCTTCACTTGATCCTTTACTTCGACGGTAAAGAGTGAGCCATCATTCATCTCCAGCAACAGATCAATCTGTTGTCCTGGCTTGATATTCATTTCGGATCGAATATTACGGACCCGCGAAACTAAATCGACCACCGCCTGCATCTCCGATTCGGCGTGCTCATCAACCACGGCATCGTTACACTGCGGATAAGACGCGAGCATGATCGTCGGTTCGGCGCCGGCATAGGCTCGATGCAAGAGGTGGGAATGCGTAACCGGCAATTTTTGCCATAACTCTTCGGTGAGATACGGCATGAACGGATGCAGCAAGCGAAGCGATTGCTCGAGCACCGAGATCAAACGGGCCCGCGCGATGTTTCTTTCGGGCGAATCAGTCTCAGCCGTCACCGTCGCTTTCGAAAGCTCAATGTACCAATCGCAAAAGTCGTCCCAGAAAAAATGGTAGAGATTTTGCACGACGCCGTGAAAGTCGTAACTTTCGAGCTGGGTGTTGACCTCGCGCGCAGTTTTGTTCAGACGCGAAAGTATCCAGCGGTCGTGCAGCGGCAGGTCCCCGCGCTCACCGGCAAAAGGATTGGTCACTGATTCTGCGCCTGCGGAGTTCAACAGACAGAAGCGCGCGGCATTCCAAATCTTATTGGCAAAGTTACGATTCGATTCAACCTGGCGCTCGCTCCAACGCGTATCAGTCGAACCTATCGAAGCCAGCGTCAGACGCGTCGCATCCACTCCGTACGTTTCAAAAACCTCCAGCGGATCGATCCCGTTGCCCTTCATCTTTGACATGCGCTGGCCATGCTTGTCCAAAACCGTGCCGGTGACGTAAACGTCGGCGAATGGCTCGCGGTCCATGAATTCCAGACCAGTCATCATCATGCGCGAGACCCAGAGAAAGATTATGTCGCGCGCCGTCACCAGCACCGACGTCGGATAGAAAGTCGTCAGGTCCTGGGTCTCGTCGGGCCATCCCAAAGTCGAGAAAGGCCACAACGCAGATGAGAACCACGTATCGAGCACATCTTCTTCCTGCGTCAGTTGATCAGTACCGGCCTTCTCTTCCGCCTCCTCGCGCGATCGCGCGACGATTACCTCGCCGTCGGCGGTATACCACGCCGGAATCTGGTGACCCCACCAAAGCTGGCGCGAGATCGTCCAGTCGCGCAGGTTCTCAAGCCAGTCGGAATAAACCTTCTCGTACGGGACCTGAGGCACGAAGCGTGGCTTGCCGTGTTCGCGCAATTTCGCCAGCGCCAGATCGCGCAATGGTCCCATGCGACAAAACCACTGGGTCGAAGTCAAAGGCTCGATAACCGTCTTGCAGCGCTCACATTTGGAAATTGAGAACTCATAATCGACCATTTTTTCGAGCAAGCCAAGCTCTTCGAACTTCTCGACTACTAATTCTCGCGCCTTGTACCGATCTAATCCGGCGAATTCGGCGCCGGCGGCCTCAGTCATGCGCGCGAATTGATCGATTACGACGATCTGCTCCAGCTTATGGCGCAGGCCCATCTCGTAATCATTTGGATCGTGGGCCGGCGTCACCTTTACCGCACCGGTTCCGAATTCCGATTCGACAAGATCGTCGGCCACAATCGGGATCTCGCGATTCAAGATTGGCAGAACCAGGGTCTGACCGACCATTGCGCTATATCTTTCGTCGTTGGGGTTCACCGCCACCGCCGTGTCTCCCAGCATTGTCTCAGGCCGAGTGGTCGCGACCGTCACCGAACCGTCTCGGTTCTTGAACGGATAGCGAAGATAGTAAAGCTTGCCCTTTTGCGGCTCGCGGAAAACTTCGAGGTCAGAGAGCACGGTCTGATCGCTCGGGCACCAGTTGACGATCCGATTGCCGCGATAGATCAGTCCTCCTTCGTACATCCGCACAAAGGCTTCGCGCACCGCGCGCGAAAGATTCTCGTCCATGGTGAATCGTTCACGCGACCAGTCGACTGACGCGCCCTCGCGCCGTATCTGCTTAAGGATTTGTCCGCCGTACTCCCGCTTCCAGAGCCAAACGCGTGCTTCAAACTGCTCGCGGCCCAAATCGTGGCGGGTGAGTCCTTCCTTCTTCAGTTGGCGCGTCACCATCAACTGGGTCGAGATGCCTGCATGATCCATTCCCGGCAACCAAAGCGCACGAAAGCCGGACATTCGTTTGTATCTCGTCAGCACATCCATCATGGTGTGCTGCAGAGCGTGGCCCATGTGGAGCGAACCCGTTACGTTTGGCGGAGGAATGGCGATCGAGAAAACGGGTGCGTTCGGATCCCGATTTATTTCTGGCGCGAAATAGCCGCGCTCTTCCCAGCTCGCGTAGTGATGCTGCTCGGCTTCTTTCGGATCGTAGGTTTTGGGGATGTCGATCATTTCAACCTAGCTAGGCTGCGGATGTTTAGAGGCGGGCTACTGCCCGCCCAACTCAAACGGAACATTAATCTCGTCGTCCCTCGATTGTAAATCATGCGCCGCAGCTTTTCATATCAGCGGTACGACTGGGTGGCAATTCAGATCGCAATAATAGAAAGAGGCGGGCAGTAGCCCGCCTCTAAACCATTTGGATTGGCGCTGGCCTATTTCTGTTCTTCGAGCTTCTTCTTGATCAATAACTCTGCCAGCTCGGGCACTACTTCCCAGGCGATTTCGCGAACAACTTTGTCGGATAGATGTTCGACCGCGCGACGGGCGATCGCGTCGATGGCCTCAGGGGACAAGGCAAGACTAGGCTCGCCCGCGCTTTGCTCCTCTTCGACCACGCTCACCGGCAGAGCTTCAGCGACAATCGCCCATCCCTGACGCTCTACCACGGCAACAGGCACCTCTTCATACGAAGATGCCGTTGCGATTATTTCGACGGGGGCGGCGGCTTCAAAAGCAACCGCCGATTCAGGAGCCGGTTGGGCAGCCGTCGCGCCCAGTTCGCTAAGGGCCTCGCCAAGTGGTTCGCCGGCCGGTTCTTCGTAGTCGAGATCCAGAATCACATCTTCGGCGAGCGCGCGTGGCGTTGTATCAAAGTCACCGAGATCCAAAAGCGCATCGTCAAACACTGCCGAGTCGTGTCTCGTCGTAGTTTGCTGGGTTGGTTGTTCACTCATTTCCGGGGCGCCTATTCCTGCGGCCGGTTCGTCGAATCGAACATTCGCTGACGAATCCTCTTTCTGTTCTGTCTTGCTTACCGACTCCATCTGAGCGGTATCATCCTGAGCATAGGCGATCGCTTCGCTGACCGGGGCCGGCGGTTCATCACCGATGCGCTCGAGCTTCATTGTATCGGCGGTTTGCAGGTCAATGTCCGCCGAGCAAGCGCTTCCGGCCGGCTCATGGGACTCTGTCGAATCAGTCTCAGTCATCGAAGGCGCCTCGACGAAGACCTTCACGTTTGACTCAGGCATGGCATGAACGTCAGGAGCAGAGGGGGCGGCATTCGAGTGTTCGAGTCCCAGCGTGGAATAGTCATGGGCCGAGCTTTCCTCGTCTCCGGTCTTGCCGGCCAAAAGCGAGCCCACGCGGCTCACTAGTTGGCGGATAGATTGAAATGGCTTTGTCACGACATCATCAGCACCTACACGACGCGCCTCGGCTTCGTCGAAAGGTTCAAACGAGCCGACCAAAAGCATAACAGGAATCCGGCGAAACCGCTCACTTTGTTTGATAAGCTCGCAAAGCTCATAACCTCCGATTACGGGCATGGAAACGTCGGCGAGGATTACATCGGGGACGCCCTGCTCCAGGCTTTCCAACGCCTCCTGCCCGTCGGCAACCGTCGTGACCTCCATTCCTTCATCCGTGAATGTTAGGCCAATAACCTTTCTGTAATACGGCGTGTCGGCGGCAATTAAGAGCTTTCTTCCAGCAATCAAGGGGGCAACCTTTGTTCGCGCTTCGGGGCAGTTCGATTTCAACTCAGCCGTCGCAAGGACCTGGGCCGGCACAGGGGCCTGACTTGAACCTAGCATCCGCGCGAAAAGCGCGTCAAGAGTTTTGTTGGATCATGAAGGCTCGGGATGAGGGGCTTTGGCCAGTTATTGTCTGCCGGACGCCTTCTGTCTTTCCAATTCGGTGACGGCCTGCCAGTAGCCGCGTATCCTTGGAACATTAATGCGAGCCGCCGGTCAAGGTAACGTCGTCGGCTGTGTCTGCCTTTCCATCCGGGCCGGTGGAGCGTAAGACAAAACCGCTGTGCGAGCCTTGATATTCATAAGGCTGATGCCAGGGGTCGACGCGAATCACTCGCGCCAGATAGCGTGGATTCAGTTGGTCGATGAGCGCGGCTTCGCTCTTTGACTCGAGGTAAAACCCTCGCTCACGGCGGAATGATTCGAGGGCCGTCGCGATTGATTCCAGTTCGGCGCGCGCCCGAGCGGTCTTCTCAACGTTCAAGGCGCGCATCAACGTGTCCAGGTCCTCCCAACGTCTGTCCCCGGTCCTGACCTCGGAAATGCGCCATTTGTCTTTGTCGCCCTTGACCATGCGAAAAGCTGTCTCGACCTGGGCCACGACAACTACTGAGTTGCCCATGGATGAAATATCTTTGATCCGCACCGCGTCCGAGGGCAGTTGGATTCCCGCCAGGTTGGCAATCAACTTTCGCGCTTCTTTGGGACTCAGGTCACCAGCGGCACGCGTGCGACTGGCGACGAAAAAGGTGCAGGCGGCCGCAAACGTCACCAACGCAATAATCACTACGCTTCGCTTAATCATGTCTGACACTCCTGAAATAGGTATCTTCGAACTTCATGGTCGTGGGTCAGTTTGATTGTGGCACGCGCGTCTTGCGCGTGGATCACGAGCGAGACGCCCGTGCCACCACGAGCAAATCAACTCTGGCTGCGAGCTCTGCCCACGAGCATTCGCAGCATTGTTTGCAACTGGGTCGTGGTAAATGGTTTGGGAAGAAAGACGACCGCGCCGGCGGCAAAACTGTCCGACGAGAGTTTTGGATCCTGCTCGGCAGTCATCATCATCACCGGAATCTTATTGAACCGGTTTTCAGTTCTCATATAGCGAACCAGTTCCGGGCCGGTGATGTGCGGCATGACTACATCAAACACCGCCGCGGTGAAGTTAGCATTATCCTGTAGCGCCTTGTAAGCCTCGCGCCCATCGCGCGCGCCGACCACTGACAAACCTTCCTTCTCCAGGATTGTCGTCACCAGACGGAGTATGGCCGGGTCGTCGTCGGCGACCAAAACGCGTCCTTTCGCGGTTTTGTCGTTGCTACTCAATTTGGGAACTGTTCGGCCTATGCCGCTTCCACCGCCCTGCCGCTTTCGCCGGCCGTCAGCGAAAGCTCTGCTGCCAGCTTTATCGCGGCGACCATGCTCGAATGCTCGGCGATGCCTTTTCCGGCGATGTCGAATGCCGTGCCGTGGTCGACCGAAGTCCGGATAAAGGGCAACCCCAGCGTGACATTAACTGCTTCACCAAACGAAAGGCACTTGACAGGAATCATCGCCTGATCATGATAACACGCGACCACCGCGTCAAACTCACCGCGCGAAGCGCGAAGAAAAACAGTGTCAGCCGAAAACGGCCCGCTCACGTTTATGCCGTCAATCACGCGACAGGCTTCGACCGCCGGCATGATTTCGGATGCTTCTTCGATGCCAAACAATCCGCCTTCGGCCCCATGCGGATTCAACGCGGCCGCCGCAATCCGCGGCCGTGCGATACCCCAACGCTGAAGCTCGTGGGCAGCCAAACGGATCGTCTTCTCGAACCGTTCACGCCTGACCAGCCGAATCGCTTCTGAGAGGGGAACGTGGGTCGAAATGAGAACGATGCGAAGATTCGCAGCTATAAAGCCCATGGCGTAATCATCGATGCCCGTCAGATGGGCGAGAAATTCTGTGTGGCCGGGAAAGCTGTAGCCACCCAGGAACAGCGCGCGCTTATTAATGGGCGCCGTAGCGATCGCGTCGATGTCTCCGGCCGCGCACAGTTCCACGGCGGCTTCGATGTAACCGGCGGCGGCTTTTCCCGCGGCGCCTGACTCGATTCCCGGCTCGATGTGTCCCTGAATGTTATCGAGATGAAAGATGACGGGCTCGGCGCCTTCGGGCAGGCGCTCGTCCCGGCGAACTATTTCATATCCGCACTGCAAGTCGAGAGTGCGGGCATTGTGAGCTAACAACTGCGCATCGCCGATGATGACAGGCCGGCAAACAGCGCGGACCTCTTCCTCGGCGACGGCTTTGAGCACTACCTCCGGTCCGATTCCCGCCGGATCGCCCATGGTGATGCCAATGCGCGGGCGCGTACGGCGAACACTCGGATGAGAATAGTCCTGTGGCAGATTATTCATCGCTCGAAGAGTGACGGCGCGAATACGGCGGCAATCATTCCTGCCCGACACGCCCGCAAGCGTGGGAGAGGACGATTAAGACTCGACGATGTGAGGCACTGCGTCTTCCACGCGCGCGACTTGCGGCACTCGTTCTTCAGCCTTGTAAATATACTTGATGTTGCGCTTGAGAACTAAGAGATTCGGAGCAGACCTGCGATTAATCTTCAGAGCGCCACGATCGTACCACTCAATTGTCCCTTCAATCTCTTCACCGTCCTGCAATACCAGAACCATCGGCGTGTGTGCGTCGATTTGTTTCTTGTAGTAGTAGATTTCGGCGTGCGTCTCAGCCGGAGGTGGCTGGCGTTTCCGAACCTGAATGGACGATGGCTGCGGTGGACGCTGTGACGGCAGTCCAGGCCGCGGGGCGCCTCCATTCGCTCGATCGTTAGTTCGCTCGCGCTGATGTGTTGCCTCACGCCTGGCCTTAACGTCCGCCAGCGTAGTCCTGATGAGTTTGCGATTCACTGTACTTCCTCCAAAAAAGATTAACAAGAAAAACTGCTAACACCCTGCATTTTCGCCTCGGGTAGGTGTAGACGTCCGTCCACAGGCTTGGGCCTTCCGAGGAGAGCTGCGCATTTGATCGTACTGACCGAAGTTACTTCTTCAGGGAATGCGCGACATGCTACACGACTGCGGGGAAAAACGCAAAGCTGGAACAGGAGCCGGGATGGGGGATGCAACACAGTAGAGCAGTCTGCCCTTTGGCGTTAACCACTCGCTGCCTGGTGCTTACTACCTGCTGCCTTATTAGTCTGCTTTTTTCCTGATGAACGTCGGCACATCGAGATCATCAACACGCTTTGGACTCTGCTGCGAACCGGGAAAATCATCCGGCAAGCGCGGTGCGTATCGCGGCGGTGAAGTGATCGGCATCTGTGCACCCGCGGCTACCGAAGCGGCCGCGACTTCGCGACGAAAGCCCGTCGCAATTACAGTGATCTTCATCGCATCTTCCATCGTCTCGTCGATCACGTGGCCAAAGATAATATTAGCGTCCTCATCCGCCTCTTCGCGCACGATTGAAGCTGCGTCATTCACTTCACAGAGCGTCAAATCGTGACCGCCGGTGATGTTGATGAGTACGCCTCGCGCGCCTTTGATCGATGCCTCTTCCAGCAACGGCGACGAGATCGCTTCCTGGGTAGCTTCGATCGCGCGATTCTCGCCGCGCGCGTATCCGGTGCCCATCAGGGCCATGCCCATTCCCTGCATGATGGTGCGCACGTCGGCAAAGTCCAGGTTGATTAAGCCCGGCACCGTAATCAGGTCGCTGATTCCCTGCACTGCCTGCCGCAGCACGTCATCGGCAGCCTTGAACGCATCCGCGAACGAAGCACCCTGAGGCACCGCGCCAAAGAGCCGTTCGTTCGGAATAGTGATTACCGTGTCAACCGATTCATGCAGCTCGTTGAGACCCTGTTCTGCCTGCTGCAACCGGCGCCGGCCCTCGAACTGAAACGGCTTGGTAACTACCGCAACGGTCAAAGCGCCCAACTCTGTGGCCAGCGACGCAACAATCGGCGCACCACCAGTTCCGGTTCCGCCGCCCAGGCCCGTAGTTACAAAAACCATGTCCGCGCCTTCGAGCACCTCGATAATTTTGTCCGTATCTTCCAGCGCCGCCTGTCGTCCCACTTCCGGATCGGCTCCGGCGCCCAACCCTTTGGTCAATCTGCCACCGAGTTGGATCTTGACTGGCGCGCGCGAGCGCTTGAGAGCCTGTAGATCGGTATTGGCGACAATGAACTCGATGCCCTCGATGCCGGCATCAATCATCCGGTTGACGGCGTTGCCGCCACCGCCGCCCACACCTATGACTTTTATGCGCGCTCCGGTGATTGGAGGCTCGTCGTCGATGAAAATATTTATGCTTCTACCGGGTTCGCGGACCTCAGGTGTCATGAGCTTTTCCTCTCTTCTAAACCTGGAAGGCTTCCAGGGCCTCTTTCGTTTATTTTGGGCCAGCTGAACCACGGGCATCTATATCTTGCGGACAACATATTGTGCCATAGGCGCGCCAGCATACAATACTTCGTCAAAAAATACTACTACCAAATCTATTGCGAAACTTGGAAACGAAATGCGTTAAGCGGCCCGAAGCGCCGCGTTTAGCGGAGCCCGCGCGCTGCTCGAGCGCATGTGCACGTTGAGAGACAAGCGCGAGTCCGGCAGCCGCGGCCCACGCCGGACTCTGAACATCTTCAACCAGTCCGCCGAAGCGATCGCGCTCGGGATAACCGACGCGCACCGGCGCGTCGAATACCTGTTCGGCGACTTCGATCATTCCGTCGAGAAGTGCGCCCCCGCCGGTCAACACAACGCCGCTGGATAACTGGCGATTCCAACCGGAATCCCTGATCTCATCAGAAACATGCATCAGCACTTCTTCAGCTCGAGGCTGCAGAATGTCACAGAGAATCTGACGCGACAGTTGCCGCGGAGCGCGACCGCCAACCGACGGCACCTCGACCATCTCACCGCGCTGGTCGTCGCTCAGCGACGCGCTCGAAGCACAGCCGACAGTGCGCTTGATTCGCTCGGCCTCAGGAATCGGCGTCCGCAGTCCGAACGCAATGTCATTGGTAAAGTGAGACCCGCCCAGCGGGAACACGGCCGTGTGTTGCACTGCGCCACGCTGATAAACGCACAATCCGGTGGTTTCGGCGCCAATATCAACCAGCGCCGAACCGTATTCCTTATCATCATCCGTGAGCGTCGCTTCGGCCGCGGCAAGTTGCTCGAGGATCATATCGGCGACGATCAGTCCGGCCCTGTTTACCGCATTGATAGCGTTCTGTCGCGCGGTCACGGGGCTGGTCACAATATGCACCTTAACCGCCAATCGCGCGCCGGTCATGCCGACCGGATCGTTGATGCCGTCCTGATCGTCCACGATGAATTCCTGTGGCAGCCGGTCGACAATTTCGCGGCCGGCAGGAAGTTGAATCGCGCAGGCCGAATCGATGGCCCGGCGCACATCGTCGGCTGTGATCTCTCGGTCGCGGCCGGCAACGGCAACAATAGCCTGGCCATTGAAACCCATGATGTGCGATCCCGCGAGATTGATCGTGACCTCTTCAGCTTCCATGCCGCTCATCCGCTCTGCTTCTTCGACTGCTCGCTTAATCGCTTCGACGGCGGCGTCGGGGTTAACGATCACGCCTTTACGGAGGCCGCGAGCTTCGGCTTCGCCGATCCCCAGGATTTGCAGTAAGCCTTCTTCCCCGGGACCGCCGACGATGCACGTCACCTTGCTCGTGCCGATGTCCAGCCCAATGGTGTGATTTGTCCGCTTTGCCATTTAGGGTTCTCTAATCCGCATCACCTCACACGAACGCGAGTGTTGTTCGCGGGCTTTTCCTCGCGTCCTGCATTGCTCCGGTTCGGCCTCTGCCGATTGTTGTTCGTCAAGCCACCTTCTGAACTTCTTCTGTTTGAATTACCGGTGCTCGCCGGCTTTGGCGCGGTCTGCGCCGGTGAACTGTCACTGCCGTCATTCGAGTCGGCGGACACATCGGTAGCCGCCGCAACTTTGTTCCCGGAACTAAAGCCGATCACGACTCGCCCGCCGGTAAGATCAAGATAAATGATGGACGACCCTCGAGGCGTCTGCCGGTACTCATCCAGCGCGTCGAGGGCCAGCTTGAGGCGCGAGCCGAGTTCCTGTCCTCCCAGCCTTACTTCGATCTGCGAATCCCTTCCGGCCAGTTGCGCGCGCACGCCGCGCACATCGATCAGGTCAACCTCGCTCACTCGTTCGGACAGACCCAGCGTGTTCCATTCACGCGTAATTTCCAGGTACTTCTGAACCCGCTCAGCGTTCTCCTTGCGCGCTTCTTCTGTTCCCTCTTCGTTCCAGCCACGGATAAAGAATGACGGAACGCGATCTGTCGGTTTCATTTCTCCCAACGCTACACCTTCTTCGTCGACCCAGGGGAACTGCCCGCCAGAAGTGCGGACCACCGCCACAGGTACGCGTTCGGTCACCCGCACGCGCAAACGATCCGGCAATACCCGACTTACAATCGCGCAGCGCACACCCGGCAAACGTCCCAACTCAGTACTGATCGCCGCCAGATCGGCGCGCCAGACTCCGGTGCGTGCGACCGCCCGCCGGGTCAGGCCTTCGATCTCCTCGGCCGATGTGCGCGAGGTTCCCGTCACATCGATACTCCGTACTTGAAACAGCGAGGCTGATGCAGCCACTCGATATCCAACGATCAAAGTAACGACGGCCAGGATCGCGAGAATTAATTTCGCCGCCGAGGGAACGTAGACGAACAGCGCCCGCAGCGAAAACTTTCCCGCCCGCCTGCCGGTCGAGTTGTCACGACGCGCTGGACGCTGAACAAACCCCCGAGGCTGAGCGGCGGCGCGCTGTGAACCTCGCGAGCCTCTTGAATTGCGTGATGCGATCACTTGTTCTCTCATTTTTCACCTGGGTCACAGGATAAACATCAGTGCTATTCACTACTCCACAACTCTACTTCGTACTCGAGATCAATTCCGTGTTCGTCTTTCACGCGCTCGCGGATTTCCTCTGCCAGGCTGAGCGCGTCCGCGGCCCGGGCATCGTCACCCTCAGTAACAATAAAGTTCGCATGCTTGGGGGAAATTACTGCGCCGCCACGGCGCGTTCCTTTCATCCCTAGATCGTCGATCATCTTGCCCGTGCCGATCGGACTGGCCGGCGCATTCTTAAAAAAACACCCGGCAGAGCGTGCGCCATGCGGTTGCGTTGCCATTCGCTGGCTCTTTGCCTTTTCCATCCGCGCGCTGATCACTTCAGGATTGTCCGGATGCAATAACAGCGTTGCGCCTAACAATAATTCGCCTTCCCGGAATGAAGTGTGGCGGTAGTTCCAACTGACCTCGCTGCCGGCGATCTCAACTACGCGCCCATCGCGCGCGACGCGCACTGTCTCGACGACGGTGCCGATTTCCTGCTCGTACGCCCCCGCGTTCATCCACAGCGCGCCGCCGACAGTGCCCGGTATTCCATTCAGTCCCTCAATCCCGGAAAGACCACGCCGCGCCGTATCAATGCAAAGACGAGGCAGCGAATAGCCGGCGCTAACGGACACTCGATTGCCTTCAAAGACCGGATCGGCTTTCAACTCTTTCAAGCTGACAATTGCGTAATGATGGGCGCCATCGTCGGCGAGCACGTTGCTGCCTGAACCGAGTGGCCGCCAAGCGACTCCACGCTGATCCAATTCGTGCACCAGCGCCGCTGCCTGCTCTTCATTCCCGGGCGACAACACCCAGTCAATAGCTCCGCCCACTCGCAAACTCGTCAACTCGGCAAAGCGCTTCCCGCGTTCGGCGCGCACACCCAATCGCGCCGCGATTTCCTCAATCGCCGCATCGCGTTCGTTTGTCTCTTCGACTGAAACCATTTTCAAAACATGAACCAGTTTCTACTCCCTCTCCCTTTGGGAGAGGGTTGGGGAGAGGGCGTGAGCCGGCAACTAATTGAATGGAACGGGGTGTCTCGCTCTTTCACGCTAATACCCTCTCCCTGCCCCCTCTCCCAGAGGGAGAGGGCAAAAACAAAAACCTTAACCGTGCGTCACTTTTTCATTTTCGCCCCGCAGGAGCGCCAGCAGACGATCGCCGCAACGGTGGACTGAGCCCGCGCCCAGCGTAATCACCAGATCACCTTCGCGCACCGTTCCGCGCAGAACCTCTGCGGCATTTTCGACGGCCCCGACATACTCGGCATTCTTATGACCGTAACTCTTGATTCGCTCGGTCAGCACTTCGGCATTAATCCCATCAATCGGCGTTTCGCTCGCCGCATAAATATCGGTCACCAGCAGCACGTCGGCATTGTTGAAAGCGCTGGCAAATTCATCCATCAAATCCTGTGTGCGCGTGTAACGATGCGGTTGGAACAGCACCACGATGCGCCGGTTGGGCGCGCCGATGCGCGCTGCGCTCAACGTCGCTTTGATCTCCGTTGGATGGTGGCCATAGTCGTCTACCACCGTGATGCCGGCTTCATCGCCCTTGAATTGAAAGCGTCGATCGGCGCCGCTAAATTCGTTGAGGGCCTGGGCGATCTTCTCAAACGGAACTTCCAGCTCGAGTCCGACCGCGATCGCCGCTAGCGAGTTGTAAACGTTGTGCTTTCCCGGGACGCGCAGGTTCACTGAGCCGAGCACGTCCATGCCCCGCCAGACTGAGAAACTCGACCCGAAGGATTGGTCGTAGGTGATCTCGTGTGCGGAGACGTCGGCCTGCGCGCTTAGTCCGTAGGTCACGCGCCGGCGCTCAACCTTGGGAATAACCGCCTGCACGTGTGGGTCGTCAAGACAGAGAATCGCGGCGCCATAGAAAGGAACTTTGTTAACAAAATCCGCAAAACACCGGCGCACGTCATCCATGTCGTGGTAGTAGTCCATGTGTTCGCGATCGATGTTGGTCACGACGGCGATCGTCGGAGTCAGCATCAGAAACGAACGATCACTCTCGTCTGCTTCAACCACCATTAGGTCGCTCTTGCCCAGCCGCGCGTTCGCTCGATAGGTACGCACGATGCCGCCGATTACGAAGGTCGGATCGAGACCGGCAGTTCCCAGCACCGTTGCCACCATAGAAGTCGTAGTGGTCTTGCCGTGCGAGCCCGCGACCGCGACTGTGTGCGGCTTCATGCGCATTAACTCGGCGAGCATCTCGGCCCTTGGAATCACCGGAACTGAGCGGCGACGCGCCTCAAGGATTTCCGGATTGTCATCGCGGACGGCCGTCGAACGAACGACTACGTGAGCGTCTCCGACATTTCCGGCATCGTGTCCTTCAGTTACTTCCACCCCTAGTTCTTCGAGGTGCGCCGTCACTTCGGACTTTTTTTGATCAGAGCCCGACACACGAAATCCCAGATTCGCCAGAACCTCAGCGATGCCCGACATGCCTATCCCGCCGATGCCCACGAAGTGAATGTGCTGGAAACGTTTGAACATAAAAATCAGTTGGCAGTGAGCAGTGCGCGGTGAGCAGTAAGACCCGATCGCGCCTCCCTGATGTGCCGTTCAATGGAATCGATAAGAATCAAACTAGACCTCCATGCCTTCCGCGTACCATTCACTGCCCACTGCCCACTGCTCACTGCTCACTGCTCACTGCCCCGTACCAATTCTTCCATCAAATCAACCGTGGCCTTCGCCGCATCACGCCGGGCCAATTTGCGGCCGGCCATTTCCATTCGATCGATTCCTTCCGGCGCTGCCAGCAAGGAACCAATTTCGTTAGCGAGTCGCTCTCCTGTCAATTCCTTCTGCAAGATCATGCGCGCTGCGCCCGCCGCCTGCAGCGCTTCCGCATTCTTGCGTTGATGGTCGTCCGCCGCCAGCGGAAACGGGACCATGATTGCCGCTTTTCCTGCCGCCACCAACTCCGCGCTGGTGGTCGCGCCCGCCCGGCAAAGAACCAGGTCGGCCTTCGCAAACTCGGTCACCATGTCGTCGATATAGGGTCGAACATCGACGTTGTCCTGCCAGCCTGCCGCATCGTAACCTCGTCGCACCTTCTCAAAGTCAGCTTCACCGGTTTGGTGCGTCACGCGCAGCGCCGACTTTTGTGAAGCCAGGCCCGACACGGCTGAGATCATCGCCTCGTTGATGGCGCGCGCGCCCTGTGAACCACCAAACACCAGCAACGAAGTGTGCCTCCCGTCTCGTTGCTTCGGCGGAATTTCAAAGAACTCACTGCGCACCGGATTACCGGTCAGAACCCCTTTGCCGCGAAAGTACGGCACAGCTTCGGCAAAGGAAACAGCAGCCTGGTCGACGAAACGCGCTAAAACTCGATTGGTCCAACCGGGCAGCGCGTTTGAATCCATCACCAGCGTGGGCAGGCGCGTTAACGACGCCGCCAATAACACCGGACCGGAGACGTAACCACCGGCGCCAACCACAATCTCGGGACCGAAGTCGCGAATCACGCGACGGGCTGCGAAGAAACTCTTCGGCAGCATGATTAGCCCGCGCAGCAGGGCCAGCAGACTGACATTCTTTAGCCCCGAGCTTTCAATGATCGAAAGTTCAAATCCGGCCCTCGGTACCAGCCGGTTTTCCAGGCCGCGCGCTGTGCCAACAAACCGGACGACCGACTCCGGGTCGCGGCGCATGATCTCTTTGGCGACCGCGATACCCGGATAGATGTGCCCGCCGGTACCGCCGGCCGCGATTAGCACGCGCATCGCTCAACTGTACCGAGGTCGCGCAACCGACGACGCGCGCTGGCGCGGTGCTCGCCTCTTTTTCGAGCGTTTCTGCTCTCCCCATTCCTCTTCATAGTCATCTTCTTCAAAGCCGGCTCGGCGACCCAGGGGAGCATACTGAGAAATATTCAGCAGTATTCCTACTCCTGCCAGCGTCGGAACCAGAGAAGATCCGCCGTAAGAAATGAATGGCAATGGAATGCCCTTCGTCGGAACCAATGCCAGCACCACGCTCATGTTCAAGAGCGCCTGGGCAACAATCCCAACGACTATTCCAACACCGAGCAACATGCCAAAGCGATCCGGCGCTCTTAATGCCGCACGCATTCCCCGCCACAAAAAGACCGCAAAGACAAAAACCACGATCAGCGCTCCGATCAGACCCAGCTCTTCGCCGATCACTGCAAAGATGAAATCCGAATGCGCGAAGGGGAGAAACAAAAGCTTCTGTCTGCCCTGCGCGAATCCAAGTCCATGCGATCCGCCCGAGCCGACCGCGATCAGTGATTGCACCACCTGATAGCCGCTGCCCTGCTGATCGGCCCACGGATCGATGAACGTGGCCATGCGCCGCCATCGAAACGGCGTGAAGATCACCATCTTTCCCACGTACAAGAGGCCGGGAATCGCGGCGTAGACCACATGGCGCGGACGAACACCGGCGGCGAAACAGATTGTGATGCAAATGATCGCCAGCATCAGGGCCGTACCCAGATCAGGTTCTTTAACCACCAGACCGGCCAGCACCGCCAGCGCTATCATGCATGGCAGGAACGTTTTCCAGAACGAAACTTCCTCGCCCGCGCGCTTTGCCAAAAAGTACGCCAGGAATATCGCCAGCGACAGCTTCGCAACTTCAGACGGCTGCACCGAGAAGCCACTGAACTTGATCCAGCGGCGCGCGCCGTTGACCGGCGGAAAGGCAAAGACCGCAAGCAACAAACAAATGGTTACCAGCAATGCACCGTACACGATCCATCGTCGATTCAAACGCTGGTAATCAAAACGCATTGCCATAAACATCGCGATGAAACCGAGCGATGTCCAGATGCCCTGCTTGATGACGTAATGGAACTGACCGTGATTCTCCTGCAACGCGATAACGGCGGACGCGCTGTAAACCATGACGACACCGAACAGCGCCAGCCCGACCGTCGCCGAGAATAACCATTTATCGATTTGTAACTTCTGCGGCATAGCCTTTCAGCAGTTTCGGGTTACGAGGTTCGAGTTTCGAGCTAAAACTTGCCGGAACTCGAAACTCTAGACTCTAAACTAGAAACTTCGTCTTTAAAGACTCTTCCCCGGTGCTCGAAACTTTCGAACATGTCGAAACTGGCGCAGGCCGGCGCCAGCAAAACCACATCGCCGGCTTCGGCCCCCGCGAAAGCTCGCCCGACCGCGTCATGCATATCTGAGGCATGCTCGAAAGGCGCGGCTGACTTAAGTTCACGTTCGATTGCCGGCGCATCTTCGCCAATTAAGATCATCTTCCGCACGCGCTCTCTTATTAATGGAGCCAGCGGCGAATAGGGCGCTTGTTTTCCCCGGCCGCCCAGAATCAAAACTACCTTCCCGCGATCGGTGGCAAACGCTTCCAGGGCCTTCATCGTAGCGTCCACGCTGGTTGCTTTTGAATCGTTGAAGAAGCGCACGCCTTTTATCTCGGCGACTTCTTCCAGGCGATGCTCCACCGGTCGAAAGCGGCTGACAGTCTCGCGCAACGACTCTGGCGCCGCGCCACACGCCAGGCCCGCAGCCATTGCCGCCAGAACGTTTTCGACATTGTGTGTGCCGCGCAGTTGCATTTCGTCCCGGTTCACCATTACGCGCTCGCCATCTTTCGTTCGCGAAACCAGATCACGTCCGCGCAGAAACAGACCTTCTGCCAGCTCGCGTCTGGTGCTGAATTGCACAACGTGTGGCCGCAGACCTTTGACCCACGACGATACGATTTCATCGTCCGCGTTCAGAATCGCCACGTCGCTCGGCGTCTGGTTGGCAAAAATCCGGTGCTTGGCGGCGGCGTAATCCACTAACGATTCATACCGGTCCATATGATTTGGCGTAACGTTCAGTACGGCAGCGACCGTCGGATGAAAATCGACAATGGTCTCTAACTGAAAACTCGAAACCTCAACCACGGTCCAACCATCGTCGCTCGAACGATCGATCAGGGAGATCAGGGCCGTGCCGATGTTGCCGCCGACCTGTACCTTCAATCCAGAGTCTTTCAACATCTCTCCAATCAGGGTCGTAGTCGTCGTCTTCCCGTTCGTTCCGGTGATCGCGACTACGCGTCCACGTAAGAAGCGCGAAGCGAGTTCGACTTCGCCGATGACTTCGGCGCCGCGTCGATCGGCGTATCGAATCGGGATCGCCTTTGTGGGCACTCCCGGACTCACAACGACCAGGTCTATCTGATCCAAGAGCCATGATGGCGGGTCGCCTTCGATATGACCGACGCCTTCAGTTTTCAAATTCAGCGCTTCCGCGGGCCACTCGGCCACCGGCTTGCGATCATTAAGAGCAACAATCGCGCCGCGCTGCGCGAGAAACCGGGCGCTCGCGATACCGCTGCGGGCCGCCCCGATGACTAGAACTTTCCTGCCCGCAATTTCCACTCGTAAATGATGCCAAAGAGCGATCCCGAAGCACGCAGCACGATAAGCGCTAACAGCAACGACGCAGCTACTTCAGTCAAGCTCTTCATATCGCGCAATCTCGGCCTTTTGTTTGGAGTACCGCCTTTAGCGGCTCTACCTCAATTCATTCTTTCCGCCTGAAGGCGGTATTCCAATCCCATCGTCCGTTTGATCACCGCAGTTTCAAAGTCGAAAGACTGAGCATGGCAAACAGTATTGCCAGGATCAAAAAGCGAAAGACAATCTTCGACTCTTTCCACCCCACCATCTCAAAGTGGTGGTGCAAAGGAGTCATCTTAAAGACGCGCCGCCCAACGCCGCTGGTGCTCTTCGTCATCTTGAAGACGGTCACTTGCAGCATCACCGACATTGCTTCGATAACAAATACGCCGCCAACCATCAGCAGCATGAATTCCTGCTTGGTCAGCACGGCGATGGTGCCGACGGCTCCGCCGATCGCCAGACTCCCGACGTCGCCCATAAAGACTTCCGCGGGCGGCGCATTAAACCAGAGAAAGCCCAGACTGGCGCCGGCCATAGCGCCGCAGAAAACTGTTAACTCCGCCGCCTCCGGCCGATGCGTCAGATCCAGGTAATGCGCCCAGCGCGCGTCGCTGCTCAAATAGGTGAACGCCGTCAGCGCCGTCATGGCAATGAACGTCACGCTGATGGCCAGTCCGTCGAGCCCATCGGTCAGGTTCACCGCGTTCGTTGCTCCGAGCAGCACGATGACGATCAGAAAAAGATACATGATCGGTCCAATCGTGCTGATGCCGTCTGGTATGGCAGTGTCCTTGAAGAACGGTATGCTGACGTTCCATGAATACTTTGTTGCGAAGTATCGGGTCGAGACGTAAAGCGTCAACCAAACTCCGAGAGCAATTAACAACTGGAGGCCCAACTTTTGGCGGCCGGTCAGCCCCAAACTGCGTCGCTTTACCAGCTTGAGATAGTCGTCGGCGAATCCAACCCCTCCGAACGCGAGCGTGGCCACGATCACTACCCAAACATAGAAACTCGACAGTTTCGCCCAAAGCACAGTCGAGATTACTACCGAAGCAATCAGCAGCAATCCCCCCATCGTGGGGGTGTTCTGCTTGGCCATGTGCGCTTGTGGGCCCTCTTCGCGAATTTGCTGCCCGATGTTCCATCTCTTCAGCGCGTTGATTACCCACCGGCCGAACAAGAGTGAGATCAGTAAGGCCGTAACCGAGGCATAAGCAGTGCGAAAAGTGACGTACTGGAAAACATTCAGAGCCTTTACCACCCACCAATCCTGATTTGAGTGGCTGAAGATCAGCTCGTAGAAGATGTAGTAAATCATGGGTCAGTAGTCAGTTGTCGGGCGCCAGCAGTAGACGGTTTCCAACTGACTACTGACCGCAGGCAACTGACATCATCGATCTACACCGGTCAAAGGAAACCTGTCTCGCAGTGCAGTGACAACTTTGTCCGTCTCCACGCTGCGCGAGCCTTTGACCAGAATCAAGTCCCCCTTGCGCGCTTCATCCAGCGCGACCGCAGCCGCGGCCTCGGCACTTTCAAAAAACCGCGTCGCGGTCATTCCCTCCGCTTCGGCCCCGGCAATAATTTCTTTCGCCAGACCTCGCACGCCCCATAACGCATCGATGCCGAGCCGGGCTATTTCACGACCCGCTTCGCGATGCATCTCTGGAGCATCCGGTCCCAGCTCCATCATTTCGCCGGCTATCACCACACGGCGCCTGACGTCCTGACTCGCTTCCGCAAGCGTGCGCACCATGCTGAGCAACGAACGCGGATTCGAATTGTATGAATCGTCGACCACCGTGAAGCCGGCCGCAAAGTCCAAAACCTCGCCGCGCATGCGCGGAGGTTTCGCAGTTCGCAGAGCCGCCGCGATCAATTCAGGTTTGACCTTGAGCGCCGTAGCTACAGCCGAAGCCGCCAGCGCGTTCATCAGGTTGTGCCGGCCGGTCATCGGCAATTCGGCGGCCGCTTCACCCGTCGGTGTTCGCAACCGAAAACGAATCGAACCAATGCGGGCAGTGTCTATGCCGGTTGCGGTCACGTCTGCCTCGTTTTGGATGCCGAAAGTCAGCACCGGCCCATCTGTTTTTGATTTCATTTCCATAACAAGTTCGTCATCCGCGTTGAGCACCGCGATGCCGCCCGGTTTCAGGCCTTCGATCAGCTCGGCCTTCATCTCAGCCACAGTTTCGATCGTGCCCAGATGTTCCAGGTGCACGGGCGCGACCATTAGCTCCACGCCGATGTCGGGCGGCGTGATTTGCACGAGACGTCTAATCTCGTGCGTGGGGGAGGACATTCCCATCTCGAGTACTGCCAGATCGTAATCATCGGGCTGGCGACCCCTGCTCACCATCTGCAAAACCGAAAGCGGGAGGCCAAGGCCGTTGTTATAATTGCGCTCGCTTTTGAGTATGCGACGACCGCATTGTGAGAGCACATGCGCCGTCAGCTCTTTCGTAGTAGTCTTGCCGGCGCTGCCGGTGATTCCAACCACGGGATGCGCCCACCGCTCGTATACCTTTCGAGCCAGCGTTTGCAGGGCCGCGATCACATCATCGACCACCAGCAGTCGATCGTTTAAGGCTTGCATCTTTTCGTCGCCGGCCACGCGTTCGCGGCGCGCGACCGCGGCGATTGCCCCGCCCGCGAATGCCTGCGGAATGAAATCGTGGGCATCTGCAAAGGTGCCGTTAAAGCCCGCGCGCTCATAGTCGGGCTGGGACAACGCAAAGAAGAGCTCGCCCTCGCCGACCGTGCGAGAATCAATCGAGAAGTCAATTATTTCTTTGTCAAACAACTCGGCGCGCAGACCAACAGTCGTGGCGCCCATCAACCTAGCTACCGTTTCAACGTTCACGTCGGATCATCCGATCCCACTCTCGGAAAAATGCTAATTACCGCGGCTGAAATCCACCCGCACGACCGTGCCGGGATCAACTTCCGATCCCGCTGCCGGAGTCTGCCGCGTCGCGTGTCCCTCTCCACGCGCTTCCAGCCGCAGGCTCAGTTGCGCACACATCCGAGCCACATCGCGGACACTTTGACCGCGAAGGTCAGGCATCAATGCCGCTCGCTTTGAGGCCGGAGCGAAAACCACCTCTCTGGTTTGGCCGCTGAAGTTACGCGCGACTTTCGGCAAGGTCGCTTCGCGTCGCTCAATTTGCAGCTGGTCTTCTTTCACCTGCTGCGGTGAAGGCCGAGAGACCTGGGCGATTGACTCAGTGCCGGGTTTGACCTCCGTGTCTGGTAATACGCTCAAATCGGGGAGAATCTGTTCCGCAATTTCACGAAAAACGGGCGCGGCTACGTCGCCGCCGTGGTAAGCGCCCTGCGGTTCATCGATCACGACAATGATGACCACGGCCGGATTCTTGACCGGTGCAAAGCCGACGAACGAACCGACAAATTTTGTGGTCGAGTAAGTATGTGTTTTGGGATCGACCTTCTGGGCGGTGCCTGTTTTGCCGGCCGCGGTGTAGCCATTTAGTTGAGCTCTGCGAGCGGTGCCGCGCAGCGTGACGTCTTCGAACATGTTGCGCAAGGCGGCCGTCGTCTCGGGCATCAAGGCGCGGTGCGCTTCCGGCCTGGCCTGGAACAGGACTGCGCCTTCGGGCGAACGCAGCTCGCGGACGAGATGAGGCTTGACCAGCATCCCGTCATTCGCGATAACGCAATAGGCGGTGGCCATTTGCAAAGGAGTCACAGCGATCTCCTGGCCAATTGCGATCGATCCGATTGACGAAGGTTGCCAACGACTAAGACTGCGGAGAATACCAGGCGACTCACCCGTCAGATCGATCCCAGTCCGCGCACCGAAACCGAGCCGCTTTATGTACTCGTACATCGATTCATTACCCACCAGCAGGCCCAGTTTGATCGCCCCGACGTTGCTGGATTGCGCAAGGGCGTCGGCGATAGTCAGAATTCCGAACGCGTGGTGATCGTGAATCAACCGGCCGGCGACGGTAATCTGTCCCATTTGGCAATCGATTCTATCTTCGGGTCGAACGAGTCCTTTCTCGATAGCGGCTGAGTAGACAACCACCTTGAATGTCGAACCGGGTTCGTAAGTAGTCTGGAGCGCGCCGTTCACGCGATCTTCAGCTGAACCTTTCGGTGGCTGGTTTGGATCAAACGACGGCGCATTCGCCAGCGCGAGAATCTCTCCAGTCTGCGGATCCATAACGATCGCGGTGCCGGACTTTGCGTGGGCACGCCCGACGGCTGCTCCCAAGGCCTGCTCAGTCCGGTATTGAATCGTCTGGTCGATAGTTAGAACAACAGTCTGTCCCGGGTGCGGCTGGACCTCGTAGCTTTCAAATGCGCGCCGATCGCGATCCATTTCCAGATAAAGCTTTCCCGACTGGCCGCGAATTTTTTCGTTATAGTACTGCTCGACTCCGCTTTGTCCGATTTCGTCGAGGCCCACAAACCCAAGTACGTGAGCCGCAAGCGAATCGTTCGGGTAGAAACGCTTCGCTTCCTTGCGTGAATAAACCCCGTCGAGGGTCAGCGCGTCCAGTTTGTTAGCTGATGCAACGTCCAGGCGACGAATGATCCAGACAAACTTCTTGTTTGCGTCCCTCGCATCGCCCAGCCGATTGGCGAGTTCGACCCGATCCTGTCCGGTGACGGATGCGATCCGCCGGGCCGTTTCGCCGGTGTCCAGGATCTCGCGCGGATCCGCAAAGAATGACTCGGTATCGATGCTTCGGGCCAGCTCGCGGCCCTGTCGATCGAGCAATTGACCGCGGACAGGGCTGGTTTCAATGGCCCCTAGTTGTTGGTTTCTGGCTCGGGCGGTGAGGTCATCGTGCTGGGTAACCTGCAATTGGACCAAGCGCGCCCCAATCGCCAGCATCCAAGCCACCAACCCGATCGCGACAAACAGCGCGCGCCGATGCGAGTTGCCAGGCCGTGACGCTTCGATGGCGGAAGTACGACGGGGCATTAAGAACTCCAAACACTGCGGTCAGCTTAGCGCGTGCGCGCCGAATCAGATTGGCTTACTACAGGATCGTTTCGGCCGGAGGCCCGAGGCCTAATCAGTTTTGCTTGACCATTGCCGACCGGCGATGTCCCACTCTGAGTTACCGCCGGCGCATTCTTTTCTGCTGAATTCTTGACGGCCCTTTTCAACGGATCAATCTGCGCGGCTTGCATCGGCTGCATCCCCAGTTGACGCGCCGCGCGCTCCAGCCGGATCGGACTGGCCGCCGCCTCCCGCTCTAACAAAAAGCGGCGCTGTTCTTCGGCCAGTTCTATTCGGGCCTTCCGCAGATTCTCGGTTTGATAGCCCAGCCTGAGGGCAGCAAAATGCTGGCCGCCGGCATAGACGAAACCACCGGCCAACGCCAGGCCGCACAACAGAAGCAAAGCCAGACGGGCCAGCGCCCCCTGATCGCGCTCACGGGCTACCGGCGCGTTTCGCTGTCTTGACGGAATTCGCCTAACCATCTCAAGCCCCCTATTAACTTCCAGTTAGCTCTATGGCTCAGTGAAGAGCTTTCTACAGGCTCGCAACTTCGCGCTACGCGCTCGCGGGTTGCCGGCAATTTCGTCTTCGCCCGGCGCGATCGGCCGCCGTGTCAAAATCTCGACCGTCTTGCGCGCGCCGCACATACATTGTGGCAGACGCGGCGGACACTGACAGCGACCCGAAAGCTTCCAAAGCGTTCGCTTGATGATTCTGTCCTCAAGCGAGTGAAAGCTGATGATCGCAAGACGCCCATCTGGCTCTAAAAGGTCAACCACGTCAGCCACGAAACGATCAAGGTTTTCGAGCTCCCGGTTGACCGCTATGCGCAACGCTTGAAACGTGCGCGTGGCGGGATGGATCCTCCGTCGCTTACCTGGCCCGACTGCGCGTTCTACTAACGCTGCGAGGTCGCGAGTCGTTCTAATCGGCTCGCCGCGCTCTTTCTTCTCAACAATCCATCGAGCAATGCGGCGAGCGCGACGTTCTTCGCCGTATTCAAAAAGGATTTGCCCAATCTCTACCTCGGAAAGACGACCGAGCAACTCTGCCGCGGTTTCCCCACCGCCCGAAGCGTCCATACGCATGTCGAGCGGCGCGTCATGCCGGAAACTGAATCCGCGCGAGGGCGAGTCCAGTTGCAACGACGAAACGCCCAGATCAGCGAGAATGCCGCGCGGCCGACTGACCTTCGCCATCGCGAGGACCCGCGTAATATCGCGAAAGTCAGCATGCACTGCGCCAAAACGCGAGCCGAATCGCGCCAAACGCTTCCTCACCAACTCGAGCGCTTCGTCGTCACGATCGATACCCAGCACTTGCGCATCACGAGATGCTTGCAGAATTGCTTCGCTATGCCCGCCCAGGCCTACCGTGCAATCGACAAACAACCCGCCCCGCTCCGCTGCGAGCAGCTCGATCGTCTCTCGAAGTAGCACGGGGCGATGGGGCGCGCCCCTGCCCCCCAAAGGCACCGCCATCACCACCGCCCCGTGATCTCGTTCAAAGAGCTACCTTGTGAAAAGTGACCAGTACGCGGTGACAAGCGCAAAGCTTCGATTCCTGGTTTGTCACTGCTCACCGCTCACTGCCCACTGATTTCAAATACCCAGGCGCGCAATTGCCGCTTCGTCTTCCTCCGAATAGGGATCGGAAAGCAAGCGCTGCTGAAACTTTTCCAGCTCCCAAACTTCCAGGTAACTCAAATAACCCAGCACCGCGACATCGCCCACCACCGCGGCGCTCTTTCTCAGCAGTGGATGAATCAGCACCCGACCCTGTGTATCCATCGACGACTGCTGTCCGTAGTAGTTCGTCCTGTCAAGGAACTTGCGTCGAGCCGGATCCATCGAAGGCAACAAAGACAGACGCTGTTCGATCGCTTCCCATTCCTGCATGGGATAAATCCGTACGCATTCGCCGGTTAAGCTGGTAAGATAGACAGCCGAGCCGTACTTCTCTTCGACGTAACGACGAAAGAGGGTCGGCACCTTGAGCCGGCCCTTGGAATCGATTCGTGCTGTGTAATTGCCTCGCAACATGGAGTCCGGTTTGGGGAAGCAAAAGCGACGGCTCTACGGTTCGCGCTGCTTTTGAGTTTGGTTCGTGTCGTTAGGGCCACCTTACTCCACTTCACTCCACCGCGCATCCTACGCCCGTATTTCGGGCCTGTCAAGACTTTTTACAGTTTTTTTCCGGCCTTATAACTGAGTTCTTCGCTCAATGATGTATAGTCGGCAGACTGCCCCGGACGAGTTCTTTGTCCGACGCATAAACTGGATTCAAGATGAACGGAATTCCCGCGCTTCTGTTGTTGGGAGCATTGGCGGCCCTTGCCAATCTGGCTGGAGGGCTGCTGCTCGCATCATCCGGCGCTTATCGCCACGAGTCAAAGTTGTTGAAGTATCTCGTGGCGTTGGGCGCGGGTTTCATGCTCGCCGCGATCTTTATTGAGATAGTTCCTGAGACCGTTGCGCTTTGGACGAGCAACGCAAGAGGAGCGAGTGCGGCTGAAGCAGTCGTTGGTGCGTTCACGCTGCTGCTCGGTGGTTACCTGTTAATTCAACTTTTCGAACACACGATCGCGCCGCACTTTCATTTCGGCGCTGAGACACATCCTGAATCGGTAATACGTCCCTCGGCCGCCTACACCGCAATTGGCGGATTGACCATTCATACTTTCTTTGACGGCGTCTCGATCGCAGCGGCGTTCCTGGTAAACACCAGGGTCGGCCTGCTGGTCTTCATCGCGATCATGCTGCACAAAGTGCCGGAAGGATTCACGGTGGCGTCGATCATGCTGGCCTCCGGACGCTCTTCGAAAAAAGCCGCCGCGGCGGCGCTCGCAATCGGCGCTGCTACCTTCGCGGGCGTAGTGGGCGTGGCTTTGATGAAGGAGCGCTTTGCAGGCTCGATCGCCTACGCCCTGCCGTTCTCGGCCGGAGTTACTTTGTATGTAGCCGCGAGTGACTTGATCCCGGAAGTTAATCGCAAAGAAGAAAAGAACCCGATGGTTTCAATCGTGGTGTTTGGGGGAGTAGCTTTGTTCTATCTGCTACATCGGCTGATTCCCAGATGAGGAATCAGGGTAGAATCATTTCATGCAATTCTCGAAGTCGAATTGAATTCCTGGAACTAATTCAAATTTGCCCGCCGGATCTGTAAAGTCTTGATAACTCAAGTTGGGCTTACCGTAAGCCCAAAGAAACAACTCGATTCCGGCAACGGTTGAACCTACGCAGAACCAAGGGAACGTCGTGTTTTCGCTCACTATGCGCCAGACTTCGTTAACGTGGCAAGTCAGACAATGCTTCACCAGCGATTCTTTCAATAAGCCAACCATTATGTGATCAAACAGAATCTTTCTGTCCTCTTCTTCGGTGTAGTCCATAAATCTTTCAAAGGCAGAAACCGACATCGCACCAGAGGAGTCCTCCTCGTGGTATTGTTTGTTTTCTGTTTTCATTAAGTGGTAAAAGCAGTAGTGAGCGCGGATTTGATATGAGGATAGTCTGTTCAAAAGAGCAATATACGTTGATGCCCTATCATCTCGCGTTACCCCGCTCCTAGATGAAGCCAGACTCCGCCCAAGTACTGAGCTGTTAATTCATCATCACAAAACGAACCCGCATCAAGTATTCCCTTCAAAACTTTCGGAGGGACTGCCCCCGGCTCATTGAGTCGTTCCCCGAGTCTATCTGTCGCATTCCTAAAGACGCGACTCACATTCGAAAGACGATGCTCAGTCCAGTTCTTGATACCACCGCCAATGTATTCGGCTGTAGGACCAAGCAGCTTTTCAACAAGCTTCGCCGATCCTAACGCTGTGCCGAGGATTGTTAGTCCAGTGCCTGGGTCCATAGTGAAAAAAAGAGTCTATCTGCGTAACCACTCGCGAGGCGAGGCGCTGTGGTTTCTTAGAATCCCCGCGAGCTGCACATCGCGCAATGATCGCAGGGCTTGCCGCTGGGATCGACTGAGCATTTCTTCTCATTCTCGAAGAATTCAACCAGTTCTGCGACCGTCGCCTCTTCGACGCCGAATCGTTCCTGGCTGGGATGATCGGAAGGCAATTGCGAATTTCGGATTTCGGCTTGCGAAATTTCCTGACCGCCTTGATGGATCGTTTGGCCATACATGCTCGACATTGGAGCAAGCCACGGTGATTGCGTTGGCGGAACGAACTGAGATGGTTGTTCCGAAACCAGAGGTGGCGACGATGCAATCGAAGGTGCGGCAACCACGGGCGGTCCCGACGAAACGAAATCGATCAGGCGCGCGCGCGTTGATTCGGCTGTTTGGGTAGCGCTATGGACGATCTTCGATTCGATTCGATCCAGCTTGCTTTCCAGATCGTGCAGGCCTTCGCGGATCGCGGATAATTCTTCGCGTACCGGCGCGCCGTTGCGGGAAGGAGCCGGCGCGTTACGCTGACCCGATGCGCTACCGCGCGTTCCGGCTACTCGCCGCGCGACGCGTTCAGCTATCAATCTTGCTTGATCTTGATCGGTCACTTCAAAAACAACCTAGCCAGGTGGCACGCGCATCTTGCGCGTGAATCCACGGGCGGGACGCCCGTGCCACTCATTCAACCTGACTCAACTCGCCGGAGCGCCCAGTAAATCGATGCGATCGACAACGCCCACGATGGCCGAATCGATCGCGGCCCCTGGTTTTCCAGTCGCCACAGTCGAAGCACTCCACCCCTCCTGAACGATCAGAACCGTATCGCCCACGCCGGCATCAACCGCGTCTAAAGCCAGCACCGTATGTCCCGTCGCCTCGCCTTCCGGAGTAATGTGTTCGCACAACATCATCCGCGCGTCCTGGTACCGCGCGTTCTTCTGCGTAGCGACAATGTTTCCCAGGACCTTCGCGAGAATCATTTTGTGTGGCGCAAGTTGTTAACTTGCGGCCTTTCACGATCAAATCAGGTTAGAGTGCCGCAAGATAACATCTTGCGCTACACACTTGTCACATGCTTTTCAGAATCAATAATCCCGACAATCGTGCAATCGGTCGGGGTGTCTTCGCGCTTGAAAGGAAAGCTTGCTTCCTTGCCCCGGCACCAGAAAACCAACTCACCAACGCCGGCTCCGGCAGCATCTATAGCAACCAGCGGCTTGCCTTGCGGCGCGAGATCTTTGTTGAGCGACTGGATGAGCATCAGCTTGCGCCCTTCCAGCGAAGGATTTTTCATCGTCGCGACGACCGTGCCGATTACGCGGGCGATTTGCATTAATGAGGTCCAAAGTCCAATGTCCAATGTCCAAAGTCGGTGGTAGGACCAAAGCCGCAACTCGACTTTGGACATTGGACTTTGGACTTTGGATTAATCATTTATGTCCACCGTATCAATCACCCCAACGACCGCCGCATCCACGGGCACGTCTTTCATGTTCTGCGCCAGGCGCGCGCTGGAGCCGGCGACTACCAGCACACGCTCGTGAAAGCCTGCCCCGACAGTATCAACCGCGACGACATAGCCGCTCGTGTCCGTGCCGTCCAGATTGACCGGCCTGACAATGAGCAGCTTCTTCCCTTCCAGTCGCTCGTCTTTTTGTGACGCCACGACTGTTCCAATGATGCGCGCAATGATCATGCGCGGCTCTGTGCGCTGATCGGCATCGCCTCATCGACGCTGCCATGTGGGCGCGGAATCACGTGGACGCTCACCAATTCGCCTACGCGTCGCGCAGCCGCTGCTCCGGCATCCGTCGCGGCTTTCACCGCCGCGACATCGCCGCGAACAATCGCCGTCACAAACCCGGCGCCGATTTTTTCGTAGCCAATCAGCGTGACGTTCGCAGCCTTGACCATTGCATCGGCCGCTTCAATCATCGCCACGAGGCCTTTGGTTTCAACCATTCCCAGTGCTTCTTGCATTCAGTTTCTCCCGTGTATGTACAGTTAATCGTAAAGGGCCGGACTACTTCAACCGTGCGCGGGCCGCTCTGGACCAGTATAGAGTATCGGCGCAAGCTGCAAGAAGGTTGTTAAGAGATCAGCAGCCTCTATCTTGTCGCGTCCGTTCGACCGCGCAATTTTCATCGCTCGCCGAAAGAATCCTATCGCATCCGGTCCAATACGGACACCCTGCCCGTCGTGCTTCGGACTGTATTCCAGGATCTTGTCCGCACTGATTTCGGTCGCCACAGACGCTGTTTCGCGTTGGTAGGCCGCCCTCAATTTTTTGAGATGGTGTTTGAAGGAACCGCCGTCTTCGGCCGCCAGAGCGACCAGAACATGTCCCAGGGAAACGTAGTTTTGCTCTCGGCGACGCGACTCTTCAACAGCATGCTCAAAGACTCGCAAACCGCTGTCGGCAAACTTGCCCTGATAGATTTCAAGATTAGTCACGTTTCTCTTTCCTTGTACTCGAAGCTGGCTTCAATTATGAATAACGTGTCAACGGGCTAAAGCTCATTCATATTGCGGGCGCAGGCTACGATTCTACCAACCGCGCTGCTTGCGTCAACAGGTCAAGAAGTTCTTCACGCGTTAACGATACCTTCCCTGCTCCGTTTGACGAAGAAGAAGAGTATGAGTGCGCAGCCGGGCGATCACCCGTCGGACAAGACAGATTCGTCTCATGTAAGTAGCCGCAGGCCTGACACCGTGCGCCTTCATCCAGATAACCCGCCGCTTCGCGGACGTTGATTAGTTTTTCGATCGCGTCCGGGGACAGATTGCGCGAACCGCCCAGCACGCGCGAAAGGATGGCGATCTTCGCCGTGTGTTCGAGAGTTTCAAGGCGATCGAAGGCTTGCCACAGATCCGATCCGTACGCCACGGCGCCGTGATTGGCCATGAGCAAAGCGTTGTGATGCTTGACGAGCGGCCGCATTGCGTCGGTCAGTTCTTCCGTCGAAGGCGTGCCGTACTCAGCCAATGGAACGCAACCGAGCGTCAAGATCACTTCAGAAAGAATCGGCTGGTCGATTGGCAATCCCGCAACCGCGAACGCAGTCCCATTCGGCGGATGCGCGTGGCAGACGGCTCTGACATCGGATCGCTCGCGATAAATCAAGAGGTGCATGGCCAGCTCGCTGGACGCGCGCCGATCATTCAAGGAACGCCCTTCCAGATCGGTGACCGCGAGCATATCCTCTGTCATACGGCCCTTGCACGTCATTGTCGGCGTTGCCAACACCCGGCCATCATCCAGAAGCACGCTCACATTGCCGTCTGACGAAACGACATAGCTGCGTTCGTACATTAAATGGCAAATGCGTATGAGGTCGCGTCTGGTGGTTTGTTCGTCCATTAGATAGTGCGTCGCTCTCTACAATTCGCGTTCTTCGCTGGTGCCGACTTGATCGGCTCGCGAAGTTCCCCGGCCGGCGTTCGTGACGCGAGACGTTCGCGGCCGCGCCAAAAAGTACGATAGAGATTCCAACGAAGTCGTCAGATCCACCGTCTTTACCTTAACACCGAGACGACCAGTCAATGGCGCCGGTGCAAAGTTCAGCACCGCTTTCACGTCGGCAGCCATTATTTGATTCAGGACTCGTTGAGCGACGCGTGCGGGCACGGCGATCACGCAGACGTCGATTCCTTCGTCACGAACGACCCTGGCAATCTTCTTCACATCAAAAACCGGAATGCGATCGGGCCCGACGTGCTGGCCGACTTTCTCTGGGTCGTTGTCGAACAGGGCAACGACGGCGAAATTCGATTTCGAGAGGCCATTGTAATTCGCCAGGGCCGTTCCCAACCTTCCTGCTCCCACGATGCCGACGCGGTGCGGCTTGTCGAGCCCGAGGATCTTCGTCAGGTTCGCTCTCAAGTCGTCTATGAAATAACCGACGCCGCGGACGCCGAACTCGCCGAAGTACGCCAGGTCTTTACGAATCTGCGAAGAGTTCAGATTGAACTGCTCGGCGAGTTCCTGCGACGAAACGGTCTTGATTTCCGCCGCCGCCAGATCGTTCAGACAACGCAGGTAGACACTCAGACGGTTTGTCGTCAGCTCAGAGATCTTTTTTCCCTTCATGACTTTCGCTCGCCAGCAAAGTATAACGCCGGGAAGGCTTCGCCGGAAAGCCGCAGATTTGCGATTGAAAATTCCTTACGCGATAATCGAGCGCCGTGATTGCTTATCTCTCAGGCATATTGCTTTCGAAGCAAGCCACCTCGGCCATCGTCGACGTGGCGGGCGTCGGCTATGAAGTGGCGATTCCTCTTTCGACCTTTTACGAACTGGGCGAATTGGGTTCGCTGGTGCAGCTTCGCATTTACACTCACGTGCGCGAAGACACCATTCAGCTTTTCGGTTTCAAGACGGCGCGCGAGCGCGAACTGTTCCTGCAATTGATCTCAGTCAACGGCGTCGGCCCGGGACTGGCAATCAAGTTGTTATCCGGGATGAACGCAGACGAAATGATAGCGTCCATTCGCACCAATAACCTGGTGCGCCTGGTGGCGATTCCCGGTGTCGGCAGGAAGACGGCCGAACGTCTCGTGGTTGATTTGCGCGATAAGATAGCTGCCTTGTCTTCGCCGGCTTTGGAAGAAGAATTCGCCGCGAAGGCCGGAACTACCGGACCGGCGACCTCCGAAGACTCGATGCGAAATGACGCGATGTCCGCCCTGGTAAATCTGGGTTATCAAAAGTCAGCCGCCGAGAAAGCTGTGACAACCGCGATTGATGAAGGCGGCGATCTCTCTGTTGAATTGATTTTACGCCGGAGCCTTCGTTCGCTGGCGAAAACATAACGGCTGTGGCACAGACTTCAGTCCGTGGTTTCTCCACAGTATCATCACAGACTAAAGTCTGTGCCACAGGCGGTAAACTGAGGTTTGCCGGATCGTAGTTGACCAACAGCGCGCTTCGCATCCACAATTCAGTCGTCCATGTCCAAAGTAATCAGAGCCGCCGAAGCGCTGAGCGCAACGCCAACCGACGAAGATCGGCAATATGATCTGTCCCTGCGTCCGACACACCTCACCGATTACATCGGGCAACGTAGAGCCAAAGAAAACCTGCGTGTTTACATCAAGGCTGCCCTGAAGCGACGCGAGGCCCTCGATCACGTGCTGTTAACCGGACCGCCGGGGTTGGGAAAAACTACTCTGGCCCACATCATCGCGAATGAAATGGGCGCGCAACTACGTTCGACTTCCGGTCCGGCCATCGAGAAGACCGGCGATATCGCAGCCCTGCTGACTAACCTGCAGGAGGGCGACGTCCTCTTCATCGATGAAATCCATCGATTGCTGCCGGCGTTGGAAGAAAAACTCTACCCGGCGATGGAAGACTTTAATCTCGATCTGCTCATCGGTCAGGGCCCGGGGGCGCGTTCGATCAAGTTGGAGCTGCCGAAGTTCACTCTGGTCGGAGCAACTACGCGGGCCGGATTGATCACTGCTCCTCTACGAGGGCGGTTTGGAATCAACTTTCATTTGGACTTTTATCCCCACGAAGACCTGGAAACAATTTGCAAACGCTCAGCAAGCATCCTGGGGGTCGAGATCGAAGACAGCGGAGCGCGTGAGATCTCCAAGCGAGCGCGCGGTACTCCCAGAATCGTTAATCGTTTACTGCGACGCGTGCGCGACTATGCCGAAGTGGATTACGAAGGTCGCATTACGCACGAAGTGGCGAACGATGCGCTCAACCGCATGGAAGTTGATACTTACGGTCTTGATGAAATGGACCGGAAGCTGCTTTTGACGATCATCGAAAAATTTGAAGGTGGGCCGGTGGGCGTCGGCACACTGTCGGCGGCGATTCACGAAGAGAAGGATTCAATAGAAGAAATCATCGAGCCATATCTGATTCAGATCGGTTTCCTCAATCGCACGCCGCGCGGCCGCATGGCAACGCAACTTGCCTATCAACATTTTGGAATCAAGGCCGGACAACAACGCCCGAGCCTGTTTGATTCGGCCTAAGTAACGCAAGTTGTTAGCTTGTGCGCACGCAAATTAACAGTTTGCGCTACAGCATGAAGCGATTTTCACGACATTCCTTTGGAGTTCGCAACCGCTCTCCCTGGCGGCGCATGATTTCGCACGCCGTGCACCAGTTTCACGAGAACGATCTGTTCACGTCGGCAGCGGCAATGAGCTATTTCGGTTTGATGACCCTGTTTCCGGCGCTGCTGTTGCTCCTGGCTTTGAGCAATCGGATCGCCGCCGGGAACCAAATGATCACGCACATTGTGCAGGTGTATCCTGGCTCGGGAACATTCTTGCGCGCCACAATTAGCTCTCTTTCGGGCATCAGCACGGGCGTCATGATTACTTGCGGCGTGGTAGTCTTGTGGGCCGGCTCCTGGGTTTTTGCCGTGGTTGAGCGCGCGTCAAATCGCATCTGGGGCACGACTCCGCGGACTTTTCTTCATGGCCGGGCGTTGACTCTGGGAATGATCGGAATCGTCGGCGTCCTCCTTTCGGTTTCGGTGTTTGTTACTTCAGTTTTGGTGGCCTTGCAGGAGATCGCTGGCCGCCTCTCACCCAGGCAGTTGGAAAACTACCGGCTACTGGCTTCGGTCGGTAGTGTCTTCTGGCAGATCGTATTTGCGCTGGTAAGTTTGTTGGTGACCTTTGCCCTTTTCGCGATCGTCTATCGGTTCATGCCCAATGCTCACGTGATTTTCCGCGACACAATCCCGGGCGCCTTGATCGGCAGCCTGTTGTGGGAAACAGCGAAATACGTTTTTGCCTGGAGCTTGAATTACTTTCACTACGATCAGATTTACGGTTCGGTCGGCGCGGTCGTGGCGGTACTGACGTGGGGATATGTCTCCAGTCTGGTCTTACTGTTCGGCGCCCAACTGACCGGGGTGTTCCATCGCGTGCACATGGAACATCCTCTGCCGGCGCCAGGCATCAACGTTCCCTCGGCTTCGTTTACCTGATGTTTCGTGGCCCCTCCAGGAGTTCGCACCTGCAACATGCTCATCTCGGATTTTGATTACGAACTCCCGGAAGTGTTGATTGCGCAGCACCCGCTGGCCGACCGCGCTGCTTCACGGATGTTAGTCGTCGATCGCGCGAACCAAACGTGGTCTGATTCGCGGTTTGCGCTTCTCCCGGAATACTTAAAGACAAACGACGCGCTCGTCATCAATAACACCCGGGTGTTCCCGGCGCGTCTCGAAGGCCGGCGCATGCCTTCCGGCGGCGCTGTGGAGTTGCTACTCATCCGCGCGGTTGAGTCGAATGTTTGGGAAGCGCTGACGCGTCCGGCGCGACGACTGCGAAAGGGCGCCCGTGTCGCGTTCGGCGATTCCAGACTTCAGGCTGAAGTAATCGAATCGCTGGACAACGGAGTTCGCCTGATCAAGTTTGAATCTGAGCAATCCCTGGATCGCGTGATCGACGATCTTGGCAAGACACCCTTACCTCCGTACATCAGGCGTGGCGCAGGGGGCAGCGATGACAAACAGCGGTATCAGACAGTCTATGCCAGCAAAAGAGGTGCGATTGCGGCTCCTACAGCCGGTCTGCATTTCACTCCCGAAGTCCTCCAGGCGATCAAATCTCGCGGGATCCGAGTTGCGGAAATTACTCTGCACGTTGGCTATGGCACCTTTGAGCCGGTGCGAGTCGATGACGTAAGCCTGCATCGCGTTGCACCGGAGTGGTCCTCAATTACCCGGGAAGGCGCGCGGGCGATCAATGAAGCACGCGCTCAGGGCGGGCGAATAGTCGCGGTGGGAACGACGACGGCGCGGTCGCTGGAATCCTCTGTCACAACAGATGGCCGGATAGAGGAGCGCTCCGGGTTTGTCGACCTTACGATAGTTCCGGGTTACAAATTCCAGGCTGTTAATGAACTGTTGACCAATTTTCATCTGCCCCGGTCGTCTTTGTTGATGCTGGTTAGTGCGTTTGCCGGTCGCGAGTTGATCCTGAACGCATATCGTCACGCCGTCAGCAGGGGCTATCGCTTTTACAGCTATGGCGACTGTATGCTGATACTGTGACTTCCGGACCCCAGCAACGTCGCACTTGTAAACGAACGTAGGTAACAGGCTATAATCTTCGCCACGCTTTTCAGTTTCCCGGTGGATTGGTTTTCGCCTTATGGCAGTCCTCAAAAAGTTTCGTCCGCGATGGTGGCTCAATGGCCGCCAATCGCTGCATACCGAAAGCCAGGCCAACATCGCGTTGGTTCCGCCCATCAATGCGCGCTATGATCTTCGGCCCCTCACGATTTCCCAAATAGATGAGTGCTGGCGTCTTGATCAGCGTTGCTTTGTTGATGGCGAAGCTTACAGCCACGACACTTTTGAATATCTGCTCACAGCGCCTGAATCCGTTTCGTACCGGGTCGTCACCCAGAATAGCGCCATGGCCGGCTTTGTAATCGGCCTTCTCGAGCCCGATCACACCGGCCACATCACCACGATCGGGATCGCACCCGAGCACCGGCGCCGTCGTTTGGCTAGTTGTTTGATGGAAAGAATCGAAGACGGCTTTCGCCGGCGCGACGTGAGGATTGTTCGGTTGGAAGTGCGCGCCAGCAATGTTTCGGCGCAGAAACTCTACTTAAGCCTGGGGTACTCCGTGACCCAACGATTGCCGAAGTACTACTCGAACGGCGGCGATGGACTGCTAATGATCAAGCCGATCGAGTAACCTGACGCTTCCCAGCGGTTCCCGCTAGCTCTTACGCAACTCAGTCAGTACCTGTTTGGCCACAGCTTTAAGCGTGTCGAATACTCCGACACCGGTTGAAGCTACCGCCTCGATGACGGGCTCGCCTTTCCTTAGCAGCTCTGCGGTCAAATCCGGGGTTGGAATCACGTTGGGGAGGTCGCGCTTATTCAATTGGAGAACATAAGGGAGCTTCATCAACTCATAGCCGTACGAGCGGAGATTCTCTTCCAGATTGTAAAGGGACTCGATGTTGGCATCCATTCGCTCTTCCTGCGAGTCGGCAACAAATACGACGCCATCCACGCCTTTGAGAATCAGCTTGCGTGATGCTTCATAGAACACCTGCCCGGGCACCGTGTAAAGATGAAAACGGGTTTTGAAGCCGCGCACCGTTCCTAACTCAAGAGGCATAAAATCGAAGAATAGCGTTCGATCCGTTTCAGTTGCCAGACTGATCAGCTTTCCCTTTGCCTGCGGGGCCGTAGAATCGTAAATATGCTGCAGATTCGTTGTCTTGCCACACAGTCCCGGGCCGTAATAAACGATCTTGCAGTTGATCTCTCGAGATGCGTAGTTAATGAATGTCATAGGGGCTTTGACCGGTATTTATCGGGGCGATCCGATGGTGGTTTCAGATCGCTTTCGGTTGTGAAAAGAGGCTGTCGATCTCCTCGTCGGTAATTTCGGAAAACGGAAGCGAATTATTCGAGGCAGACAACTGCGAGTCACGTTCGATTTCGGCAAAGGCGATTGCCAGCTCCTGAGAAATCTGCTTGGAACGAAGCTTAACCAAACCCAGACTCGACCGGTCGTCAAACACAACAACTAACAAGACGCGACCAATTACGCTAATGTGAATACTCTCCCGCTCGCCCTCATGCGATAAAGTTGGAAACTCTTCCTCGCCGATCAATTTGGCCATGCCGCCCGTGGCCGCCACGTTTCCCGCCACCAGAGATGCGAGGCTCGTCGTGTCCAACTCTCCCAGCTCGCCGTGTACGGCTATCTGCTGTCCGTCCTTATCAACCAACACCACCAGGCGGGCTGAGGCGTCCAGACGCAGGCGTGCCAGCACGGCCTTAATCTGGTGATAGCGTTGTTCGCGGATCAGAATTGGACTGTTGGCCATTGGAGATTTCGACTGGATTTCAAACCAAAAAGCGAGGAGGCAGGCCAATACACGTCAAAGGGCCTCAATTTAAGCTCTAGTCGGAGCGAAAACAACTAGCAACGGCTGGGTTAGCATTGCCCGGCTGACCTGTGGCCGTTGGAATCTCGGCGAGTCAAACAGCGGTCGCCGAGACTCACGAGTCACATTAACACGGTACTTCATAGGCCATCAAGTGTTTTCCTTCGCTCATCGTTGGCCATATAGTTTGAACACCAGGCCCGGTTCAGGGCCGCAAACCCTATTCTTTCGTTGAATTAGGGCAGCGGCTATGTTAAGCTCTCCTCTCGTTTTTTGCGGCGATCTTTGTGGTGAATCGTCTTTGAATCGAGGGCTTTGCGCATGAGCAGTCCCATCGCCAAGAGCGTGAAGAAACTTGCATCACGCTCCACTCCGCGCCATTCATCAACGGCGGCATCATCCCGCAAGCGCGTTGTGGCGGGTAAGTCCACCCGTCTCAAACCGGCCACCAAACGTTCGCCAGCCGGGAAGGCCCGGGCGAGGAAGGCAGCAAAGATCCGAACTGTTAAGCCAAAAGCCAAGTCTGCCGCGACGTTATCGAAACGACCGCGTACTAAGGCTCTGAGCAAATCTAAGAAGCCCACAAAGTTAACCAGGCGGGATTCAGTCAGCCGTACCAAGAAGACAGTTGCGCATAGCGTCAAAGTTAAGCCACCCCAGGTAAGAAGGCCTTTGGTTTTCAAGAGGCCAACTCCTTCGCTGCCGCCACCGCAACCAACTTTTGACGAGGCGGCAGCGCTGCGCGCTTTCGAAGCCGCGCACAAGGAGTTTGCTCGCGGTCGCTTCGCTGAAGCCCGAAATCAATTTCGTTCCTTGGTGGAAAAATATGCTTCGGTTTCCGAGGTTACTGCACGCGCTCGTACCTATCTGGCGGTGGCTGAGGCACGGCTGCGTACCGAGCTTGCCTTGCCGAGGGACGCTGACTCACTTTACGATCGTGGTGTAATTGAGTTGAATCGGGGCGAGTATGTGGCGGCGCAAGAGCTTTTCGAGCGCGCACTAAGACGTGAGCCCGAGGCTGCACACATTCATTACGGCCTGGCAGCCAGCAGAGCACGTTTAGGCGCCATCGATACAGCACTCAAATCCTTGAGACGGGCCCTGGATCTCCAACCTAATCTGCGAATCCGCGCTCAGCGTGATCAGGATCTAAATCCTCTGCGAAGCGATCCGGAATTCGAGCAATTAGTCTTTGCCCCTCGCGACTAATTCCTATCATCATCCTTCCTCGGCGATCGAATATTGCCGCTAGCATGACCCCAGACTGTTTTGAAAGCACTTATGTTTCGGGTATTATTCTCACTTAGGGAAACACTGCAGAGTCACACCGGAGCAAATAGTTGCAGAATCAAGACGTGAACCGCAGCCTGAAGCTGGTCGCTATCGGCGGGGGTACCGGTTTGTCAACTTTGCTGAGCGGATTAAAGCGCTTTGTCGGTGAACGCGGTGAAGGCCTGTGGTTGGATTCGCTGTCCGCGATCGTTACTGTTTCTGATGATGGCGGCAGCTCAGGGCGCCTGCGCGACGAACTGCAGATACTCCCCCCCGGAGACATTCGCAACTGCATGATCGCGCTATCCGAAGATTCAACCCTTCTTTCACGTTTGTTTCGTTATCGATTTCGCGGATCGGGCGATCTGGCTGGCCACAGTTTTGGAAATTTGTTTCTGGCGGCGCTGGCTGACGTGACCGGGGACTTTGTTGAAGCCGTGCGGCTGTCGTCCGAAGTGCTCGCCAGCAAGGGTCATATATTCCCCGCGACAATCAGCGACGTGCGCCTGGTTGCCGAACTGGAAGACGGCCGGGTCGTCCACGGCGAGACGCAGATTACCGCGGCTCGTTCGCCTATTCGCCGGCTGCGACTGGAGCCCGAGCAATGCCAGCCGCTGCCTGAAGCGCTGGCGGCGATTCGCGCCGCCGACGTGATCACGGTCGGTCCGGGATCCTTGTACACCAGTATCGTTCCAAACCTGCTGGTGGCTCGGGTCGCCGATGCCATTGGCGAAGCGAGCGCTACAAGAATTTTTATTGCGAACCTAATGACCCAGCCTGGTGAAACTGATAGCTACGACATGCGGCGGCACATTGAAGCAGTGGCGAAGTATGCGCCGCAGATCCATTTTGACTACGTGGTAGTTAACAAACGCGCGATTAGCTCGGACCAGGCCGAGATGTATCGCGCCGACGGTGCTTATCAGGTGGGATTGGAAGACGAAATGGGTTGCGGTGGGCTTGATCCTGAAACTGAACTGGTACACGCGGACCTGCTGGACGAAGGCGAGATGGTCCGACATGACTCCGAGCGTCTGGCCCGCGTCGTGATCGCATGCGCTGAGAGAGCGCGTTCACAAACTCTTGTTGGCGTGGAATCCTAGTTCGCAAGGACAATAAGATAACTCGATGACCGAACAGTCCACTCAGACAGGACCACAAACGACCCTGGATATTCTCATCCTTGCTGCCGGCCTGGGCACGCGGATGAAATCATCTCTGGCGAAGGTCTTGCACAAGCTGGGGGGCCGGCCTCTAATCGCGCACGTTTGCCGGACCGCAGCTCTTTTGAATCCGCGAAGCAGTTACGTAGTTGTGGGTTATCAGGCCGACGACGTTAAGGCCGCCGTCGAGAAGGAACTCGGTAGTAACCAGGCAGGCTTCGTCAATCAATCGGAGCAACGCGGTACGGGCGATGCGGTCTTGGCTGCACGAAGCGCCCTGGCCGGGGCAAAATCTACCGTGCTAATTCTCTCGGGCGACGTGCCTCTGGTTCGCGCCGAAACCCTGCGTGCGCTGATCGAGAAGCATCACGCTGACAACGCATCCTGCACAATGCTTACCGTCCGCCTGGAAAACCCCACAGGTTATGGACGTATCGTGCGCAATGAAGATGGACGTTTCCTGAAAATCGTCGAGCAAAAGGATGCGACCGTGGAAGAACGGCAGATTCGGGAGATCAACGCGGGGATCTATTGCTTCGATAACGAAAAGCTCTTCGCTGCGCTGGAGGGCGTGCGACCGACCAACAGCCAGGGCGAATACTATCTCACCGATGTGCCGGGAATTCTCAGAGACGATCAGGAACAAATTAGCGTCTATCAACATCACGATGCGCGTGAAGTGTCCGGAGTTAACACTCGGGCCGACCTTGCTGAGTTCGAGAATCTTCTTCGTCGTGGCACGGTCCGGCGCCTGATGCTGGAGGGAGGGGTTACCTTCATCGATCCTTCGCATGCTTACATCAGCAACGAAGCGCAGGTTGGCCGCGATTGCGTCATTCATCCGGACGTACACATCGAAGGCAGGTCAGTCATTGGCGAAGGGTGCGAAATTCACCACGGCGTGCGCATCACCGATTCACGCCTGGGAAATCGAGTGACGGTCAAAGACCACTGCGTGATCGTCGCTTCGGATATTGCCGATGATTGCGCCGTCGGACCGTTCGCTCATTTTCGCAGGGACGTGTGTATGGAAGAACGTTCCAAAGTCGGCAACTTCGTCGAAGTTAAGAACTCGCGCATCGGGCGCCGGACAAAGTCGATGCATCTGACGTACCTGGGCGACGCAACGATTGGAGAAGACACGAACATTGGCGCAGGAACAGTCACGTGCAATTATGACGGCAAGTATAAACATCCGACCGTGATAGAGGACCATGTCAAGATCGGATCAGATACAATGCTCGTCGCGCCGGTGCGCGTAGGAAGCGGCGCGGTTACCGCAGCAGGTTCTGTGGTCATTGAAGATGTGCCGCCGAACACCCTGGTTGCGGGAGTACCAGCGAAGATTAAGAAGAGACTTACCGATGAACCGAAATCATGAAACGGGAGCGGGAAGAGGTCCAAAGCGCCATCGGTGCTTCAGTTCAGGCCCGAAGGGCCGACATACAATAGCCACGCCCGTGAGGGCGTGGTCGCGATCGTCTCGATCAATCTTGAGGCCCGAAGGGCCGGCACTCTGATGCGACGCGAGATCATTAATTATTGTTTTGTTCCGCACCTTCGGCGCTCATTCGTGACAGGCTTCTGACCCACGCGGGCGTGGCTATTGAATGTCGGCCCTTCGGGCCTACCTGCTGCTTACTTGCTTATGTGTGGAATAGTCGGATACGTCGGAAACAAACAGGTTGTGCCGTTGATAATCGACGGCCTGCGCAAGCTTGAATACCGTGGCTATGATTCGGCGGGCATCGCCGTTGTTGACGAGGATCATCAACTCCAAATTCGGCGCGCTGAAGGCAAACTGCGCAACCTGGAAGAAGCTCTAAGGCAAAAGCCGATCGACGGCACGTACGGTGTCGGCCACACGCGTTGGGCCACGCACGGTCGGCCCACCGAAGAAAACGCGCATCCTCATCGCGACTGCACCGGCCGTGTAGTCGTCGTGCATAACGGAATCATTGAGAACTACCTCGAACTAAAAGACGATCTACGAAAGAAAGACCATAACTTCGTTACCGAAACCGATACGGAAATCGTGGCGCACTTGATCGAAGAGCACCTCAAGCAAGGCAAAGGTCTCGAACAAGCTGTTCGCCAGACCGTGCGAGAACTGCGCGGCATCTTTGCGTTATCGATGCTGTCCGCCGATGAACCTGACACGATCATCTCGGCGCGTCAGGGTCCTCCGGTGGTAATTGGCGTCGGCGATGGCGAGTATTTCGTCGCTTCAGATATTCCTGCCATTCTGGAACACACTCGCGATGTTTTCTTTCTGGGCGACGGCGAGATTGCCATACTGGCCAAAGACTCTGTACGCGTCACCGATTTCGCGGGCAATCCAGTCGAGCCGCAAATGCAGCGCATCACCTGGGATCCGATCCAGGCCGAAAAAGGCGGCTTCAAGCATTTCATGCTCAAAGAGATTTATGAGCAGCCCCGCGCCGTCCGCGAGACCGTAGAAGGCCGCATCTCGCTCGATACCGGCCGTGCCTTTATCGACGAAATGAAGAACATCAGCGAAGAAGATTTTAGGCGCTTCTCTGCCATCAAGATCGCCGCCTGCGGCACATCGCTGCATGCCGGACTCGCCGGCAAGTACATGATCGAACAGCTCGCGCGGGTCAATGTCGATGTCGATTACGCCTCGGAGTTTCGTTATCGCGATCCGGTCCTGGATGAGAACACACTGCTCCTGGTCATTTCACAGTCAGGCGAAACCGCCGACACGATAGCTGCGCTGCGCGAAGTGAAAGAGCGTGGCGTAAAGGTACTGTCCATCTGCAACGTCCAGGGCTCGATGATCACGCGCGAGGCGGACGGCACGATTCTCACTCACGCCGGCCCGGAAATCGGCGTCGCCTCAACCAAGGCTTTTACTTCGCAGATGATTGCGCTTTATCTGCTCGGCTTGTACCTCGGCCAACTGCGCGGAACGCTTAGCCCGGAGGAAAGCAGGGCCCACGCGCAGCAACTCGCGGAACTGCCCGTGAAGATGGAGCATTTACTGAACGAGTCTGATGCGATCGAAGATCTATCGAAGGAGTTTTTCCGCGTCACTGATTTTCTCTACCTGGGCCGCGGCATCAATTTTCCGATAGCCCTCGAAGGCGCGCTCAAGCTGAAAGAGATTTCCTACATTCACGCCGAGGGTTACCCGGCCGGCGAAATGAAGCATGGGCCCAATGCGCTTATTGATGAACGCCTGCCCGTGATGTTCATCAACACCCGTGAGGCAGGCAATCGCGCTTCCGAACTCCGCTATGAAAAAACCCATTCGAATATCGTGGAGGTGAAGGCGCGCGAGGGTATCGTCATTTCTGTCCTGACTGAGGGAGATTCGATGTCTTCAGTCGTCTCCGATTACGTCATCGAGATTCCCGCTTCCAGCGATCTGCTCTCGCCGATCCTCTCCGTCATTCCGCTGCAACTGCTTGCCTATCACATCGCCGTGCGTCGGGGCTGCGACGTCGATCAGCCGCGGAATCTGGCAAAGTCGGTGACGGTGGAATGACCGGCGATGATGAGAGACTAGCGATTCTTGTGTAGAATACTCTGCCAGGGAGGAAGCCATGAGTAATGAAGACCTTCAACGCCAAATAGATTTCATGGTTAACCAACAAGCGCAATTCTCGTCGGACATCCAAGCGCTCAAAGAGCTACACTCTCAAGCTGAAAAGCGGATGACGAGTTTTGAGAATGTCTTTTTGCGCCTGGGTAACGGATTGGTCAATCTAACGGATCGGGTCGCTGAGATCGCGGTAGCTCAGACACATTTGGATACCAGAATGGCCGAACTAGCCGAGTCGCAAGTACACACAGACCAGCGATTGAATGCACTTATCGATATCGTGATGGCAGACCGAAACGGTAGAGGATCTGCTTAGCGCCTTATCTTTTTCCCTGGTATTGCCTCATCGGCAATAGGCTAGTGAAGGATGAAGGACTATCACATCAACATTTTCTTTAGCGAAGAAGACGAAGGCTACGTCGCGGATATCCCCGATCTCGCAATGTGCTCTGCCTTTGGCGAGACGCCGGCGAAGGCGTTGGCCGAGGTCGAGACAGCGAAGGAACTTTGGCTCAACACAGCTAGAGCCGAAGGCAAGTCGATCCCTGAACCAAGCTACCGACCGGCTATCTATCGGTTGGCGTCCTGAGTCTTTCGATGAATCCCCGCAGTGGCATCTCTGCCGCTCGCTGCAACCAATTGCTTTCCGGATACTGTGACGAGGCCTCGATGACGTGCAGCGTGTAGGCTTGGCGCGAGTGCGCCGAAGTGTTCTCGCGGCTTAAGTGCGGGAGCAAGCTATCCAGAACGATCACAGTTCCCTTCTCTACTTCCAGCGGACGCAAATTCTCCTCGGGCCACGGCGCATCATCGATCACCTCGAAGCGCGTTCCGCCGCCTTCGGCGCGCACGAATCGTGATTTCAGTCCGAGTTTGTGTCCGCCGGCAATCGCCCACAAACAACCATTCTCAACACTTGCATCTTCCAGCGCGAACCACAGACCGGCCAGGCGCAGAGGCTCAGTGTAAAGAAAGGTCGCGTCCTGATGACAGGTGACTTCGCCGCCGATGCGCGGCTGTTTGAATATATACATTGACTGCAGCAGCAGCGGGCCGACGATGCCAAGATCAGAGACGAGCTGTTTGATCGCCGGCGTCCTCGAGAACTCATCAAACACAGGATCGAGATCGTGCAGCGCGTGGCCAATCTTGTTAATAGATCGCTCCTTGCTCTGCCGCAACGTTCCGTCGGGAAGAAAGGCATTCTCCTCAAAGAAGAAACGAATTTTGTCTCCTGATTCCAGAAAATAATCGTCGCTGGTGCGGGTTTGTTCGCGCGTCGAGAAGATCGAGATCAGGCCTTTGGGATCAAAATCGTGGACGAGTTCTTCGGCGCGGGCGCGCAAGCGTTCACAGGCTTCCGCGTCCACAAAGTTTTCGAGTATGAGGAATCCGTCGCGTTCGTAGGTGGCGATTTGTTCGGGGTTGAGTTTCATTCGGTCGAACATTCTCAGATCTTACGAGACATTAGGCAAGCGGGCGATGAAGTCAGTACCACCCGCGTTAGCGGGTGGGTCAAGCACTCGCCGTTACTTGACCGATTAACCCACCTGCTAACGCAGGTGGTACTGACCTCGTAATGCGAGGCTCCTGGTGTACTTATGCTTTGCGATAGTAAACGGTGCACGATAAACTCGGCGCGTTTCCGGAGGCAAGTTAACTTGGCGGATCAAATCGAACCAGACATCAGCGCCGAATCAATCTCTCAACCGTCGATCGGCGGACGCTTCTTCAGAATCTTCCGTCCCGCGCCGGCAGTGCCACTTCAATCGAAGGACCCGGTTGAGATTTCGAAACAATATCGCCACTGGCAGAAGCGCGTGCTGCTGAGTTCGATCATTGGCTATGCAACTTTCTACTTCGTTCGTAAGAACCTCAGTATCGCAATGCCGGTGATGCAAAGCAGTCTCGGCTTTAAGAAAACTCAGTTGGGTTTGTTCCTGACGCTGCACGGATTGCTTTACGGAGTGTCGAAATTCGCCAACGGTTTTCTGGGTGATCGCGCGAACGCGCGCGCGTTCATGGCGTTCGGCCTCGGGGCCTCGGCGCTGATGAACGTCCTCTTCGGTTTCAACTCCGCGGTGGTGACGCTGGGCCTGATCTGGATGGCCAACGGCTGGTTTCAGGGGATGGGCTTTCCGCCGTGCGCGCGTCTGCTGGCGCACTGGTTTCCACCGAAACAACTCGCCAGCAGAATGTCGATCTGGAATATCTCGCATTCCATCGGCGGCGGATTGATCGTAATTCTTTGCGGCTATCTCGTGGTGATCAGTTGGCGCCTCGCCTTCTTCGTGCCGGCGGCAATTGCCTTTGTCTGCGTCGTCTTTATCTGGTTCACCCTCCCTGACACGCCGTCGTCAGTTGGATTGCCGGAAGTCGAGGGCACGCAAAGTCACTCAGAAACACACGAGTCACGCGCAGAGTTCAGGGACTTCGTAGTCAAGCGCGTCTTTTGCAACAAGTACATCTGGATCGTTTCGTTGGCGAACTTCTTCGTCTACATCGTCCGCTATGCCGTGCTGGATTGGGGGCCAACCATGCTCACCGAAGCCAAGCACGTGCAGATCACTCATGCGGGTTGGATGGTCGCAGCGTTTGAATTCTGCGGAGCGTTAGGAGCAATGTTCGGCGGCTGGGTCACTGATCGATTTCTTGGAGGCCGTGCGGTTCGTGCCTGCGTCGTCTATATGGCCCTTGCAGGCGTTGCGGTGTTCTTCTTCTGGAGACTTCATCTGCAATCCGAGCTACTAACGACGGCGCTGCTGGGCGCCGCCGGCTTCTTCGTCTATGGCCCGCAATGCCTGCTCGCCGTTGCTGCCGCTAATCTGGCAACCAAGAGAGCTGCCGCCACCGCCATCGGATTGACGAGCATCTTCGGCTATGCCAGCACAGTGCTTTCCGGTTGGGGATTGGGCGCGTTGGTGCAACGCTACGGATGGGACGCGGGCTTCGCGGGATTGATCATCGCGTCGGCAATCGGCACATTGCTCTTCATCGTCGCCTGGCCGGCGAGAGCGCACGGATATGAAACGGCTGGATGAAAGCTTTTACCAGCAGCCCCCCTTGCCAGGCGCGGTTTGATTTCGAGTGTTAGACTGCCATATCAAACTTGATCCGGAAGGAAACTATCATGAGTAGATCAGCTCCAGGCGCGAGACTTGCCAGACTGCTTTTGGTCTGCCTGCTAATATTTTCTGCAAATCTGTCGGCGCTGCGCGCGCGTCCGCTATCCCCTCCACCTCCTTACAAGATCACCGGCATCAAGGCAATGCTGTTCTACGATGGAAAGGGAACGTTCTCGCGAGATGTGCTGGCTAAACCAGACTTCTCTTTCTGGAACACAGTCATTGGAGAAGGAGATGCAGAGGGACCGTCGAATTCGACCCTGGTCTTGGTGGAGATATCAGGAAACCCTTCTCAGAACGAAGCGTCACCGCCGCGTAAAGTTGAGTTTACGGCCATCGCATCGGGCAAGGTTGTTTTGAAGAGGACGAGCGATATTGGTTTGTTCGCTAATGGTAAGTTTTACGCCGGCTTCTGGCTCTATGACACGGGTTGTCAGCCGATCAAGATCTCAGCACAAATTATTGGGCAGGCACAACCATCGTCGATGAGTAAGACGATTCCGTTTAAGTGTGGTGAGTAGTGGAAATATTTGGGGGGTGGCTCAGGGGTATTGCAGCGTGTCGCGACTTCGTGCGATCCTCTAAGGGTCATGAAACACTGTCCTCAATGTAAACGAACATATGACGATAACTCACTCAATTTTTGTTTAGACGATGGCAGTGACCTAACATTCTTTGACACGGAGGCAGAAACTTTAAGGAACGCCCCTCGCAAAACTGAGATGTCTCCGCAAGACATCCAAATGGAAATCACCAACTATCTGACAAGCACCGTCGCCGGCGGGCCAGAGGCTCTCATTAGGTTCGACGAAGTAGCAATCACTTTAGGTTTGACCACAAAACAGATTAGCGACAATTTCAAGTCTGCTGCCGAAGCAGCCGGCCGCGAGATAATCAGTGAAACTGACACTCGCGCCACTGTCCGGCGCAAGCCTACGCGACTTGAAAGGGCTTGATCATACGCTCTACCAACTGAAGCTAAGCCGGCTCGATTTAGCACGGCTCTTGATTCAGTAGTAACTTCGTAGAAGTGCTAGAATGCCTCACATGGCTAAAGAGATTTTAGATTCGGCGCTATGGGAACGCTTTGAAAAAGCCGCGCGGACCAGACGGCGTGATCCTGTTCGTCTGCTCAAAGAGTTTATGAAAGAACGCCTCGAAGTCTGGGAAGATCAGAAGCTCGACAGACAGGTGAAGAAGGCGGCGCTCCGCAGTGGCGCACATGAGGACGACGCGGTTGAAATTGTGCGGCGCCACCGTGTAGATAGAAGCAGACCCAGTGCCACCTCGTAAACGTCGCATCCCGGTCGTTTTCGACACGAACGTTGTTGTTGGCTTTTACCTCAGCCGCAATCCCAGATCGGCAAACCAGCAGGCGTTCCGCCTGTGGCGCGACCAAAGAACACTCCAGCTTATGGTGAGCGACGAAGTGTTGCAGGAGTATCTCGAAGTGTTATCACGCCTGGCAGTGCCGGAAGCTTTGGTGAAACGGCTGGAGGAGCGGTTTGCACGCAGGAAAACAGTGACGCACGTCAGTCTGGGTTCGCGCCCGAAGTTAAGCCGTGATCCTGATGATGACATGATGATCGCAACCGCACGTTCTGGTAAAGCGAAATTTTTGGTAACAAACGATCGCGACTTGCTCGATATCTCACAATCGGAGCAAGCGAGAATGCGCCTTGCGATCGTTACGCCAAGTGAGCTCTTGGTGCGCATACGAGATGAGGGATAAAACTGGAGGGTCTTATCTGGAGCCGGTCTTGAGCGTCAAGCGACAGAGGAGCGTTGGTGCAACGCTACGGAGATGTAGGGTTCGAGGGTCTCATCCTTACTTGCTTTCGACCGAGCCAGAGACTGACGATGAGCCATATGGCGGCGATGGGCGCCGCGACAAACGATACTCCTGCCAGCCCTAACCCCAGCCAACCCATGACAGGTGATGACCATGCAGCGATCTGGTCAGCGGCGCGGTAGACAAAGGTATCAATCAGGTTCTTGGCTTTATATTTATCTTCCCTGCTCACTACCGTGAAGAGAATTTCGCGCGCCGGCCGGGCGATAGCGAAGTTTGCTGCTCGTCGCAAAGTCAGGAAGACAACCAGCAGCGCGAGGGTCGGCGCGACGCCCATTGCTGTGAAGCCGACAACGCTCAAAGCGGGAAGGATCGCCAAAGTAACTCCGACGCCCAACCACTTAAGAAGTCTCCCGGCCAGAAATGCCTGTCCAAGGATAGTCAGGACATTTACCAGCAAATCTATCTGAGCAAAGAAGGCCGTCCGCGCTGAGCGATCAGTAAAAGCATGGGCGGCGATGTCTACTTGCTGGAAGTATAGAAGCGTCGAGGTAGTTGCATAAATGAACATGTAAGCGCAGATGCCGAGCAGATACGGTGATTTGAGGTTATGTGTTATGCCTGTCCAGATTCTTCCGCCAATTGGCGACTCTTCCCCAACCTTTTTGCTGATCGAGGCTTCGGAGCTGGCGAATGTCGTGGGGAACAACCGCACGCATTGAGCGCCCAGTTCAAGCAACACCGCGGAGATGAGAAGCAAGTTGAGGCTGCCAATTCTCTGAACCAGTGTGGCGGTGATTGCCGCGCCCACGATCGCGCCCAGCGTTCCACCGACACTGATGAAGCCGAACAGGCGTTTCCCCTGCTCCGTGCTGAACACATCCACCATGAATGCCCAGAACACTGATATCACAAAGAGATTGAAGACGCTGGTCCAAACAAAAAAGGCCCGCCCGACCCAGACCTGATGCTCCCTGGAAATCGCCATCAGGAGTACAAAGAATATCAGGAGGTTCGCAATCAGGAAGCGGTAGACAATCGGTATGAAGCGTCTGCGGGAAAACCTGACTACCAGGGCGGCGAAGAGCGCGTTCGCGATTAACATCGCGACGAGCGTGCCGGTGAACAGCCAGGGCAGGTTTTCGATGCCGTTGGCCGCGCCGATGTCGTCGCGGATCGGACGAATGACGTAGTAGCTGGAAAAAATCAGAAAGTAATAGATGAATCCCAGACCGAGCGCGCGAACCTCTTCCGCCTTTACATCGACGGCCTTGCGCAAAAGTCGTATGAAGGCGCTCGGCTCGATAGCTCCTGGTGGGCCAGCCTGGTTCTCGCTGTTCAAGAAATCGTCCTCAGGAAGGATGATTCCACCTATTTCTCTTTAGCGTGCCAGGCTGCCAGAACTTCGGTTTCGCGCTCAGGCGTAATTCCAGCCTTCAACTTAGCCTGTCGTTCCGGGGTCTGCTTTCGGAACCAGTCAAGTGTAGCTTTCGCCGTGTCCGGAAGGGGCCGGAAGGTCAGTCCCTTAGCCAGCGCCCGATTGATGCTGATCTCAGCAAAGCCGGCCTCGTCCCCGCGCGGTGGGACCCACACGGGCATGTCACTCCACGGCCTGACCTTTTGGGAAGCCAGGAAGTCCGCGTCAACCCAGGTGAACCGAGACTCAGAGTTCGTCACCTTCTTGATGCCGTCCAGCATTCCTCCCATCGTCAGTTTCGATTTGGGCCCGGTTGCGTTGAAAGTCCCCCTGGTGCCTTGCTCAACCATTCGTATCGTCCATTCGGCCAGGTCGCGTGCGTCGATGAACTGAACAGGATCGGTAGGATTGCCGGGGGCCAATATTTCGCCGCCGCGATCAAGGCGCACGGGCCAATAGGTAAATCGATCAGACTCGTCGCCGGGCCCTACAATTAATCCAGGACGAATGATCAGGGACTTTCCGGGGAACCATTTCTCGGCTTCTTGTTCGGACAGCACTTTGAGCGGTCCGTATAGTCCGAATCTTGAAGCGCGCAAAGTCTCCTGAGTCTCTTTCATCGCGTCCGCACCTTCATACTTGGCCAATGGCCCACTCTCATCCATTCCGGGCTTGCTGTTGTCCGAGTAGACAGAGATAGTCGAGATGAAGACATAGCGATCCACGTTCCCTTTCAGGATTTGGGCGGCATCACGCACCCACACCGGAAGGGTCGTGGGGATATCTACGACGACGTCCCACTTCCTCCCCTTAAGAGCGTCGAGCTGGCCATTACGATCGCCTAGTAACCGTTCGGCTTCTTTAGGTAGTTCGCCCGGATGCGTCTTGCCGCGATTGAACACCGTCACCTTATGTCCGCGGCTGAGCGCATAACGTACCTGGAAGGGACCGGTAAAGCCGGTACCACCAAGGATCAAAATACTTAATGGCTTTACCGCTTTGACTGTTGAGGTACCGGCCGTATTGCCGGCCGCTAACAAATCAGATGCGCCAGGCATTAACCCTAAGCCGACACCACCACCCACCAGGGCTGAAAGCTTGAGGAAGTTTCTTCTACTGGTTGACATTCATTTGTCTCCTGAAAAGTTCGATCTGTTCACGCATGGCGTGCTCGTCATATCAGTTTGCGAGTTGTCATGCGAGTTGTCATACGCTCAATCACGGACGGTCGATCGGACTGGATACGTGCACCGTTTATATATTGTTTCAACGAACGAAGACGAAATCGGATTGAACGTAGTCGAATACATTTCTTCGGAGGGTAATCCGAAATCGTAATAGCGGCGCGCTGTTGGCGCTCGCTTCCCGCGGCTTGGCCGCCTGGTGTGCGGAAAGCCTGCGGCCTTGCGGCGAACTCATCCTTTCTTATCCGAGGCTTCACCTAAGACGTGGAGGGCAAAGCCTCCCGGATGATTAGAAACCGTCACCCGGAAAGGCACAGCCTTTCCGCACATCGGACGGCAGAGCCGCTTGGTCCGCTGCTCGGTGGTTGTTTGGCTTTCTGTTGCGCTTTATAGTTAAAAGCGGAGACTTGAGATGGAGCCGGCTATCGGAGTCGAACCGATGACCTTGCGATTACGAATCGCACGCTCTACCAACTGAGCTAAGCCGGCTTGATTGAGCATCTGAACTATACGAACGCGTTGTTTGCACTGTCAAGCAGGTTGAAAAAACCGATGTGCACTGAGATGGCGAAAAAAGAAGGAAGTCTTTTGATGGCGCGATCAGTGAGCGGCTCTAACCCACGCGCGGTCTGCTTCCGCGTTTTGGTCCTCTGTCTTTTCGTCGTCTCAGTGCTATGCCAGCCAGCACTCGCGCAGCAAACCAAGAAACTTCCTTCTGCCGAAAAGATCGTCGACAACTATTTGAAAGCGATCGGCGGGAAGAAGCAGGCGAGCTCGATCCGAGACGCCACTTATGACTGGATGATTCAGCTCAAAGACCAGCCCATGGGTATCGCCAGAATTCAGTTCAAACCGCCCGCCTCGCAGCGCTCAGAGCTGACCATCGGCATTGGGCAGGTCATCTCGGCGGCGAATCCAAGGTCCGCCTGGGTCCGGGAGCCTGGCGGCGAACTGCGGACGCTCACCGGGCCGGAAGCAGCTTCAGCCAAACTGCAAGCCGCGTTGGATGTCGCGCATCTGATCGATTACAAGAAAGCCAATGTTCTTGCCCGCGTGGTTTCATTGGATGATTCGGCTTTGGGTCCTGCTTATGTCGTGGAATTCTCGTCGCGCGGCGGCGCTCGATTGCGATATCTGTTCAGTACTACCTCCAGACTACTTGTTGGCATTCAGGACGAAGCTCGCAAGACCGTCACCTGGTTTGAAGACTACCGGCCGGAAGGAAATATTCTCGAGCCGCACATTTTCAGATCCAACCAGGGTGGCACGGGAGAACTCACTTTCAAACTGCAGCGAGTAAGTTACAACTCCGGAGTGGCGTCGACTGTGTTTGATCCGCCGCGCAGCGAAGAGGCGTTGGACGTTACCACTCTGCTGCGCGAAGTTTCTCGGAATCAGGACGCGGTTGAGAAGCGCTTCACGGAATACTCGTTCCTACGGAAGGAGACTCAACGTGAAATCGACGGCAAGGGCGTGGTGAAGAAAGAGACCGTCAAAGTGTTTGAGGTGTTCCCTCTTCCCAATCGCGGGCCGATCCTGAAACTGATCAGCGAAAACGGCGTGCCTCTTGCCGGCGATCGCGCCGCCAAGGAAGACAAGCGGGTCCAGGAGGAGTTTCTGAAAGCTGAACGCGATAAGGACAAGGACGCGCAGAAAGCAGCAGAGCGGCGCGCGGCCCGCGAGCGGGAAAAAGCGGCCCAGGCCCAGCAAGCCGGAGACGACGACGTAGAGATCTCGCAGTTCTTTAGACATTGTGAATTTGTCTCGCCGCGTCGTGAACGTTTTCAAGATCGCGACGCCGTCGTTTTCGACTTCCGGGCCAGACCCGGATTCAAGCCCAGCACCCGTCAGGAAAGTTTGATCTCCAAACTCGTAGGAGTCGTCTGGATCGATCCGCTCGATAAGCAAGTGATTCGGTTGGAAGCCCGGCTGGCCGAAGGCTTCAAGATGGCCGGCGGATTATTGGTTTCGTTGCGACCAGGCGCCGCGTTAGTCTGGGAGCAGACGCGACTGAAGGAAGGAATCTGGATGCCCCGCTTTGCGCAGATTAATCTGTCGGTCAAGGTGCTCTTGTTTGGTGGCGGAGACATCAACCAGACTAATGAGTGGAGCGACTACAAACACTTTTCTGCCGATGTTGATAGTTATAAGCTGGGCGTGCCGAAGACAGAAGAACCGCCCAATAAGAAGCCTTAAACGAGGACCATCACTGCGAGGAAAGGAGTCATCATGAGAGATCAAACCCGCAACATAGAAACCTTCAAGGTAGGCGCGGGCACGCGCGTCAACGAATTCGATTTTCGTAAGCACCAGGGAGAGATGCACGAGCATCACACCCCTGAGTACGAACAGGAGTTTGGGAAAGCAGAAACTCGGAAGGAACAAGTAGCGAAGCTGTTGAAGAAAGCGCACGAGACAGTTCTGCGGAGAAAGAAGCGGCGCTGAGCAGCGCAAGTTAGCAACTTGCGCCAAATTATGGATGAGATCATCGTCATCGGTGGTGGATTAGCAGGCGTCGAAGCTGCCTGGCAGGCAGCACGCGCGGGCGCAAGAGTGCGCTTGTACGAAATGCGGCCAACAAAACAAACCCCCGCACACCGGACGGATAAGCTCGCGGAGATTGTCTGCTCTAACTCCCTGAAATCGGACGAACAGGGCTCCGCGTCTTATCTCTTGAAAGAAGAACTGCGTCGAGCCGGTTCGCTGGTGATGGAAGCAGCCACCGCGACACGCGTACCCGCGGGGGCAGCCCTGGCCGTCGATCGGCAACGGTTCGCGGAGTACATAACCGAGCGCATCGAGTCGCATTCGCAGATTGAAATTACGCGTGAAGAAGTCACCGCCCTTCCGCGCGATGCGGCCACGATCATCGCCACCGGTCCGCTTACTTCAGATGCGTTGACGATGGAAATTATGAAACTGACCGGCGATGACCAGCTCTATTTCTACGACGCAATTGCTCCAATCGTCGCGGCCGACTCAGTCGATCGGGCCGTAGCTTTTCTGGGGGCCCGCTACGGCAAAGGCGGAGACGATTATCTGAATTGTCCGTTTAATGAAGAGCAATACTCACTCTTCTACCAGGCATTACTTGCAGCCAACAGCGTCCCGCTCCAGCGCTTCGAAGACACACATTGGTTCGAAGCCTGTCTGCCCATTGAGGAACTAGCACGCCGCGGCGTGGACACGTTGCGTTATGGGCCGATGAAGCCGGTCGGCCTGGTCGATCCCAGGACCGGGCGCGAGCCTTACGCGGCCGTGCAACTGCGGCAGGAGAATCTGATGGCTGACGCATACAGCATGGTCGGCTTTCAGAATCACCTGCGTTATGGCGAGCAGGCGCGTGTGCTGCGCATGATTCCCGGCCTCGAGCGCGCAGAGTTTCTACAGTTCGGGCAGATTCATCGGAACACCTACATCAACGCCCCGCGCGTCCTCACGGCAACCATGCAGATGCGCTCGGCTTCCAACCTTTTCTTCGCCGGACAAATAACCGGAGTTGAAGGATACGTCGAGTCGGTAGCGATGGGTTGGCTGGCGGGCAACAACGCGGCGCGGCACTTGCGGGGCGAAGAACTTTTGCAGGCCCCGCCGCGTAGTGCAATCGGGGCGCTGGCGCGATACGTTTCAGGAGCGGAAACCAGGAACTACCAACCAGTCAACATTACGTTCGCGCTGCTTGAACCGCTCAGCCCTGAACAGGCCCGGAGCGTGCGCCGCAAACGCGACCGGCATTTGCTGCAAGTTAAGTTGGCTTTGGAAGAGTGGGACCAGTGGCTATCAACAGTGCGGAAAGAGCACGAACCAGTGCTGGCAGCGGCGCCATGATTCAGAGACTGTTCAATTCACCTATCATCCTTAGCGCTCCTCGCCCGAGCTTTCGCTGGATACTCCTGCTAACAGTACTTATTATTTCGTCGATTTTTTTCGGCCCCGCTATGGTGACGCGCTCACAATCAGGCCGGCAAAAGCCGCCGGACGCTCCGTCCAACAGCAACACGCGTCCGCGCCAGACATCGAAACCCACGAACCAGAAAGGTAATACTCAAGCATCATCAAAGTCTGACTCTAAGCAAGACCCGGACGATTCAACCGATGTGGTGCGCGTGACTTCCAACCTTGTGGCGGTGCCTGCGACGGTAGTAGATAACCGGGGCATCGCGGTAACGAACCTCAAGCTTGAAGACTTTGAGCTGAAGATTGACGGTCAAACAAACGCGATCAGCGAAATCAGCCGCGCCGATACACCCGTACGCATGGCTATGCTGTTTGATAACAGCGGTAGTCTGGATGCATCCAGAGAGTTTGAAAAGCGAGCTGCGGTTAGATTTTTTCGGAACGTACTGCGGCCCGTGGATCAGGCCGCGGTGTTTTCCGTCTCGACTGATGTCACGCTGGCCGAGCCGCTGACTAATGATGCGCGACGCCTGGAGTCTAGCATCGAAAGTTTTGGCAAGCCGGAAGGCGCAACCTCGCTGTTCGACGGGATCATTCTGGCGGGCGCATATCTGAAACCATATCCTGGTCGCCGCGTCATCGTCATTGTTTCCGATGGCGTAGACACAACCAGCCGCGCGGATTTCGACACCACCATGCAGCGCGCGCTCGCCGACGATTGCCAAATCTACGTCGTGCAGACCGGCCTTTATGAAAATGCGAACGTGCGGGCGCTGGCGGCTGAGCGACGCATGGAAGAGTTCGCCGCGCAAACCGGCGGGGCTGTCTACGTTCCAAAGTCGGCCGAGGATCTCGAAGATGCGTTCGCCCAGATCTCTGCCGACCTGGCCCAGCAGTACATCCTAAGTTATTACCCCGCTCAGGATAAGCGTGACGGCAAATATCACCTCATCGCGGTGCGCGTTAAGAACAGGCCCAACGCACGAGTGCGGGCGCGAAAAGGATTTGTGGTCAAGATGCACGACCGGGTGTAAAGTGATCGATCAACTTCTCACTCAATTCCTCGACCATCTGCGCTACGAGCGCAACGTGAGTGCGCACACTCTGCGCAACTATGAGAGCGATCTGCGGCAGTTCTTTGATTACCTGACCCCCGCCGAATCGAAAGCAGCAAAACCTTCAGAGCGCTCGTGCGTCATTCCAAAAAAACAAAACCAGCCGGCCATTGACCAAATCGATCACCTCACGATCCGCGAATGGCTTTCCAGCCTGCACTCAGACCACAAGAAGAAAACTTCGATCGCCAGAAAGCTCGCCGCGCTGCGCACCTTCTTTCAATTCCTGGTTCGCGAAGGCGTCGTCGAACAGAACCCGGCGAAGTTGGTAGCAACTCCGCGCAAGGAAAAGAGACTCCCGGTCCACCTTTCCATTGAAGACGCCGTCCGCTTCATTGAGACTCCCGACACCGAAACCGATTTCGGGAAACGCGATCGCGCTATCCTGGAACTGCTGTATGCGACCGGCGTACGTGTTTCTGAACTGGTGCAACTGAATCTCCGGGACATCGACTTCAAGAGCAAATTGCTTCGCGTATTCGGCAAGCGTCGCAAAGAGCGGATCGTGCCGTTTGGCGACCCGGCCGCGAAGGCCCTCAAGGACTATCTTGAAGTGCGTGAACGTTTCTTGATGAACGCGCCGGCGACCAAACGCGACGCGCAGCCCCTGATTTTGAATTATCAGGGCACCCGCATGACCACTCGGTCAGTCGGCCGGCTGGTCGAAAAATACATTCGCCTTTGCGCGGGCATCCACGACATCAGTCCGCACGCCCTGCGTCATTCATTCGCCACGCACCTGCTCGACAGCGGCGCTGACCTGCGAGACATACAGGAACTGCTGGGCCACGCGCGTCTTTCAACCACCCAAATTTACACGCACGTCTCGATGGAAAAGCTCATCGAGGTGTACGACAAGGCGCATCCGAAGGCGTGAACCGAGTCTCAAGTTCCAAGTCCCAAGTTCAAAGCCCCACGACCTAAGGCCCGTGGGGCTTTGAGAACTGGCTTAGGAGAGCATCACCGTTTCATAATCCTAACTATCGCCGTGATGCTGTTGTTTTCTTTGTTGGCGTCGCCGGAAGGAAGTTCTCCATCACCCAGACCTCCAACTTGCGGTCGCCGGCGGTAAAGGCGAGGTGGCGTCCATCTGGATGCAGGCGAAGGGACTTCAGATTGTCCATTGCAAGCTCTGTCTTCTTTGGCAACCCGCCTTCAACCGCCACACGCCAGAGATTGACCTTCTGGTCTTCCGGTTTGCCGCCCCCCGTTGTGTAGAGCAGGTAACGAGCATCCTGAGTCCAGAGAATTGTTGAGTTTCCAGGGAGGTTTTCATTCTCCTGGCTCCGAAACACCTCGCGCGGCTCGCCCCCTTCAGCCGGCATCACCTTTATGGCTGTGGCTTTGTTTGATTCACCCTTCCAGCGAAGAGCCAGCCATTTGCCATCGGGTGAAAGTGAAAGACCGGAAACGGGCTTCACTGTGCGATAGATCTCCTTTTCCTTTCCGCCATTCAATTCGCGTGCAAAGAGGTGAGTGACCTTACGGTCTGCTGCGTCGCTGATCAAGTAGTAAATCAGATTGAAGTCAGATGACCACACCGGATAGGGCACGACTGGACTTGAGCCGCTTGGCACCAGCACAGTAGCGTCTCCCGTCTGCGCGTCTACCGAATAAATGCCTTGACGACTATCTTTATCCTCGCCAGTGACTAGAACTGCCCGCCCGTCGGGAGACCAACCCGCCGTTCTGAAGTTTCTCATGCTAATGGAGAGTTCCCGCTCCTTCCCGGTATCCATGGCGCGAATCACGAGAATCTTGCCGAAATCGCCCGGCACAGCACTGCGTTGTGAGGTGTAGGCCAGTCGCTTACCATCGGGCGACCAGACAGCCCCGCTGTTCGAGCCAATGAAGTGGTGCGCGACTGGAGCTGGTGGCGATAAGAGCTTGCCGGTGGCGAAATCAACCTCGGCAGTGTAAATATCTTCTAGCCCTGCACCGAGGCCGTAGTAGAACGAACCGTCTCGAGCGAAGCCGATAGGAGAGATTCGCCCGATGTCCGGCTTGATAAGTTCGGGCTGGCCCAAAGGTTTACCGTCCGCCACTTTGATAATCCACTCTCCCCAGACTCCCGTCCGGTCGCTAGCAAAGAGAACACTTCGACCATCCGGGGTCCATACGGGCTCCATGTCATTGGCTGGATGCTTGACCAAAGGTATCTCGCGTTTGCCGTCGGCCGTTAAGAGGAAGATGTCTCGCTCCGGCAAGTCTGGCTGCGTTGGATAATCGTAAACGATGTAACGTCCGTCCGGCGAGATGCTGATCTTTGTTGGACCACGCGCGCCGAGCGTCTTGACGAAACGCGCCGACCCGTCGGCTAGCGAAACCCAGCCGATTAGGCTTGTGCTGTCCTTCCTGAAGAAATGAGCGAGTAGGTATTTACCGTCAGGCGACCATGCATCCGGCTGAACGTAATCAATTTCGTCATCACGATAGAGAACTCGCGGATTGGAACCGTCGAGATCGATGAGCCGCAAGTCACAGGTCAAATCCTTATGGAACCATACGTAAGCGACCTGCTTGCTATCCGGCGAGATGGTCGAGAAGAGAGCGAATTCGCTAGATTCAAACCATGTCCCCTTGTTCGTCAGACGGCGCTTCTTCTCCGTAGCGAGTTCGCGCACTGCGAGATCGCCTGTCTCCCAGTCAACATGAGACAAGTATTTACCGTCAGGTGAGACACCGCCCAGATAGTCTGTTGTAGGACCGGCCCAAACCTGACGCACAGCCATGTTCTTGGCCAACTTGTCACGCGCACTCGCAGCAGAATTCGCCTTTGACTTGGCAGCACCGTTTGCGTTGGCGGCAATCTTTGCTCGCGCTTGCTGCGCTTCGCTTGTTTGATCTGCATACTGACTGACAACAGCTTGATAAGCTCGCTGCGCGTCAGCTTTTCGACCAAGCCGGTCATACAACAATCCCATTCTTAGCTGCGCCTTCGCCGCCAGCGCATGATTGCCGGCAAATTCCTTGACGATGCGCTGGTAGAGGCGAAGCGCTTCCTCGACATCCCCGACTGCGCGTTCTTTGACCAGCGCCTTCTGAAACAAATCATAGCCACTCTGAGCTAAGGCCGTTCCCGCTCCAAGCGCCAAGAGCAAAACCACTGTGGCGAGCGTTAAGATTCTCTTCATGATCATTCTCCTTGCGACTGGTATTTATCTACGCTCGCAAGCTTAGGGCGAGTGGCCGCTGCGCGTGTCACGAGAGAGCTGACGGGGTGCAAGTTTGCTGCAAATTCTTCGTGTAGCGTCTGTCGAATCTTTGTCATGAACTTGTCATCCTTAATAGACCAATTTATATCCGACACCATGGACCGTCAGCAGATGACGCGGCTCGGAAGGATTGTTCTCAAGCTTGGCTCGCAGCGTGGCGATGTGGTTGTCGACGGTGCGCGTGGTCGGATAGTTCTCGAATCCCCACACTTCGTTCAGCAATTCATCGCGCGTCACCACCTCGCCGAGGCGAGAGGCCAGCAGGCGCAGCACGCCAAATTCTTTGCGCGTCATTTCCAGCGTCTGATCGCCTTTGCGTGCTTCGTAGCGGCAGAAGTCAATCACCACGTCATCGAAACGTAGTTCGTCCGGAGATGACTTGGACGGATGCGCGCGCCGTAAGAGCGCCCGAACGCGCGCCAGGATTTCGCGAACGGAGAAAGGTTTTGTCACATAGTCATCCGCCCCGAGATCGAGTCCCAGCACGCGATCACCTTCCTCGCCCCGCGCGGTCAACATCATGATGGGAGTTGTGATTCGTTCGTCGCGCACTTTGCGGCAAACTTCATATCCACTCAGTTTCGGTAACATCAAATCTAGGATGATCAGGTCAGGGTGCTGTTCACGGATCAATCGATAACCAGCCTCGCCGTCGGCCGCGGTCAGTACCTCATGCGACTCGAACTTCAGGTTGTCCGCGAGACCACGCAGAATGGCAGGATCATCTTCTATGACGAGAATGCGGCTCACTTTTCAGTTTCCAGAGGAAGGTGAATCGAGAAAGTGCTGCCTTCGCCGGGCGTACTTTGGACTTCGACACCACCCCCGTGCGCCTTCGCGACGTGCGCCACCAGCGTCAGTCCCAGTCCGGTTCCCGGAATCAGCTTGCTTTCGGGTGTGAGGACACGATAGAAGTTCTCAAAAATTGGGGCCTGCTCCTCGCGGGCAATGCCCACTCCGTAATCAGTCACTTGAATTACCGCCTGACCGTTTTGTCTTTGCAGTCGTAGATCAATCTCGCGACTTGCACCCGAATACTTCATGGCGTTGGTGAGCAGATTCAAAATAGCTTGCTGGAGCGCATCACCATCGGCATTCACAACCGGCAAGTTGTCTTCGATGTCCAGACGCAACTCGAAGCCCTGTTGCGCCAGAGGATACTCCAACGCTCGCGCGGCGGTGTGGACAACCTCAACCAATGAAGTGGGTACGAGATGATAGGTCTTCTTTCCCTGCTCGATCTGGGAGAAGTCGAGAACGTTATTCAGCAAGCGCGTCAGGCGCTCGCTTTCATTGATAATCGTGTCCAGATATTCAGCCTGCATTTGCTGATCCGGGGAACGGCCCAGACGCAAAGTCTCAGCGAACATCCGAATCGCCGTGAGCGGGGTTTTGAGTTCATGCGAGACGCTCGAAACGAATTGCGAACGCATCTCTGCCACGCGAAGCTCGCGGCGCACGTCCAGCCAGAGCAGATACGCTCCGAATGAGGTCACGCTCAAAACCAGCAGCAACGCAAGAAAGTAGAACCAGCGCTGCGAATTCCAACGCTGCGACTGCGTGGCTTCATTATTACCCAGGTCAACTCTGAGTCCCGGAAAGTTTTCCCCTAACGACTCACCATTCGACTCACTGCCTGTAATGAACTTCAAGCTGCCCGTCGAATTGTTTCCGCGTACGTCGGCTGGGAGAGCGGCAAGAATGGAATCAGCGCGCACCGCAATGCCCGCGGATCGAGCGCCTGCCAACTCAGTCGCCAGGCTGACCAGCCACATTTCTCCTCCGTAAGGAACCCAGAGCGGCTCAGGCGCGCCGGACGAATTACCTGTGACCGGAGCGAGTTTCAAATTAGGAAAATCTCTCTGCAGCGCCGCAGCCTGCTCGACTTCGCGTATCCTTCGCGAAATCTGTTGCTGTATTTGTTCGGCAGCCTCGCGAACAGGGCTGTCAGGAGCGGCCTCGGCGAGTTTGTTTGCAAGCTCGCGCAGAATGTAACACTCGGTAGGCGGCAGCCAGCGCTTTGTGTTCAACTCGGCGCGAATGCACTCCAGCACTGCCTGATGTTCTATTCCGATCTCGAGGAGACGCCCCGCGGCGTACAGCGAAAACGGAACGCCCTGTTCATCGACCAACTCAGAAGGTAGAGCCAGAATCTTTTTGTAGTCTACATTGGCTTCACTTTGTTCTCCTGACTTTGCCAGCGAGCGTGCTAGCAGAAGCTGAGCGTAAGCTGCTTGCGCTGGCTTACGCGCGAGCCGCATAGCTTCTCGGTACAAAGCGGCGGCTTTGGCAAATTGCTTTGCTGCGACCTCCTCTTGTTCGCCCTGCTGAATTCGCTGCGCAAAGGCGGGTTCAGCCAACAATTGCTGAAACTCGTCTGTCGTCGGATTCCGCTCCCAGGGCAGAACTAGTTGGTTGTTTTCAACCAAGCCCACAAAAACCAGCTCTAGATCTCCGTAATCTACCGTGGTGATCCCATTAGTCTGCGTTGCCAGTGCTCTGACCTGCTTCAACTTGATTCTTTCCAAATGCGTAAGGAGTTCCCGGCGGATTTCGCTCGTGCGCCGATGCCGCTCATCCAGCAGACGCTTTTCAGTGAGTTCACGTTCCTGGCTGATCATGCGCAGGCTGAGAACGACCAGCACCAGAGATGGGACGACGATGGCCAACAGAAACAAGATAATTCGGCGGCGATGGTTGCGCTGGGGCATCGGAAAACCTGAAAAGACAGGGACTGACTTCATTGTAACCTTGTCTCATTCGGTTATGTCCGATAATTGTCACGGGAAAGCAATAATTTCGCGAACCCCGAGGGGAAAGCTAACTGACGTTTAGGACAAGACCCGAGCGAGGTAATCCTTTACTGCCATGCCACTCTTCAACTGTTCGTGCTTTCGCCGCGCTAAGTCCTTGCGTTATGATTCAGAACAGGAATCGCGGTGTCGATTCCCCGGATGAATGCAAGGACAAATACGCGAACATCCTCTGGCCGAACTGATTCGCGAGATCGCCGCGACCGGACTGTCCGGCGCTTTGCGCCTCTCCCGAGAGCGCGCCAAAGCAGCAATCTATTTTGAAGATGGGAAAATGGTTTTCGCCACCTCTAATTTGCGCGCACATCGCTTGCGCGAAGTAGTAAAGCGCAACGGATTAACTGCTGCGCAAATTGAACAATTTCCGCCCGAAGCTTCGGACGAAGAATTGGCCTCTGCGCTTATCCAGAGCGGGCGGTTGAAACCGGAGGCCCTGGAGGTGATTCGAGGCAAGCAGGTTTCAGATGTACTGATGGTCGCCTTGTTGTGGGTCGACGGAAGTTGGGAGTTTGATCCGCGAGTCCGACTTGCCGCCGACCTTCGCGTCCAGGTTGATGTGAATCGTTTGTTACTGGAGTGCGCGCGTCATCTTCCCGCGGGCTTCATCGCTGCGCGTTTGGGCGCTACGAACGGCGCATACGTGAGAACGAGCGACAACGCAACGAGTCTTCTGCCAACCGAAGCCTTCGTTCTGACGCGCGCGTCCGATTCCGTCACTTTGGGCGAACTGACGGCGCTCGGCGGTGTGGGCGAAGAAGAGAGCCACCGGGCAATCTATGCGCTGTCATTGTCGGGCCTGCTGCAGCGCAGCAATTGGCCGGTCGCAGTGGGCGCTGAGGATTCTCGCGCGATCAAACCGACGGGCAAAGCGCGGAGCGCTCATCGTGAATCGACCCCCGAGATTGATGACGTCGCCGACGTGGAGGCCCTGTTCGCGCGTCTGAAAACCGCAAAGAGCCACTACGAAGTTCTTGACATAGCCCGGCTGGCCTCTAGTGATGAAATTAAGCACGCTTATCATTCGCTGGCGCGGCGCTTTCACCCGGATCGCTTTCATCAGAGCGCACCACAACTACGCAGTCGTGTGGAATCAGCCTTTGCCCGCATTGCCCAGGCTTATGAGACGTTGAGTGACCAGTCACTGCGCGCAGCTTACGACGCCGGGCATTCACGGAAACCAGTGGTAACGGGCGGCCAGAAATCAACGACACCAGAGGAAGAACCCAACGCCGCAAAACAGTCTGCGCCGGGACCGGATGCAAACCGCGCCGAGGCTAGTTTTCGACGAGGGATGGCTGCCCTGCGAAGCAATCGACACGAAGACGCAATCCGTTTTCTGGCAGAGGCTGCGATGTTGGCGCCGCGCGAAGCTCGCTATCGGGCGAATTACGGGCATGCGCTCGTCAGGCAATCGAACACCCGGCGCATGGCCGAAACTGAATTACAGGCGGCGCTTTTGATCGAGCCCGACAATACTTCTTATCGTATTATGCTGGCCGAACTATATAAACAGTTAGGTTTACAAAGACGGGCGGAAGGCGAGTTGGAGCGCGCTCTGGCTGTCGATCCCGGGAACGAAGCAGCGCGCTCGCTGCTCCTGAGCTTGAGGAGCAAGAGGCAGAAATCATAACTCGAGTCAACCATTAAGTTCTTATGCCCATAAATGCTATTGACGGCGACCAGCTAAATGCCATCGAGGTTTTCAGGGACTTGAGCACGGGCGCCGACGAATTTGAACGCTATGCTAACCCGCATGCGAGACGAATCGCGGCGATCGCCGAGCAGATTGGCAGGTCGTTCAACCTGGGAGCCCGCGATCGGTTCTCACTACGAATTGCCGCTCTGGCCCACGATCTGGGAGAGGTCGTGATGAAGCGTGATTATATCCAAAGGTCGGGATCTCTCAGCGACGATGAACGGATCGACCTCGCGCGTCACCCGTTGCTCGGAGAGCGCGAAGCAGCCGGCGCCGGTGCTGATCGGGGCGCGCAACTTCTGGTGCGCTGGCATCACGAGTGGTGGAACGGCAATGGCTATCCCGATGGCTTACGGTTCGAGCAGATTCCACTGGGCGCGCGCATTCTGCGCGTGGCGGACGCTTATGCTTCTCTGACAGACGCGCGGCCTTTTCGCCGGGCTTACTCAGAAAGACAGGCGCGCGAGCATTTGCTCGAGTGGACCGGGCTGGAATTCGATCCTCGCGTCGTACGCGCGTTGTTGTCGCTGGAGCCCTTCAAAGAGCTTAAGGGTTATGCGGTAGAGGTAGAAGCGCCCCCGGATTTGCTCGCCATCGCCGACGAGCTAATGGAGCGCGTGCAGGCGTTAGGTTCTGAGCTTTAGGTTCACGTTTTTTACGTTCGGAGTACCGCCTTCAGGCGGAAGCCTTAAAGCAAACGACCTTCCGCCTGAAGGTGGCACTCCGAACAGAGATTCATAAGTGTCAATGCAAACTCAAAATAGTCTGAATGCCGGGAGCATAGGTTGGTTGGGGTTTGAGCTGAGCGTGCTGCGGCGTCTGAAGTTCCGATCGGTCGCCTTGCCACTGGCGGGCGAGCCAAACCTGGGACTCTATTTGAAGCGCTGGAACGCTCGGGTAGCCGCTAACGATCCGGCGCAGTGGGCCTGGACCAAGTCGCAGGCCTTCATCGAAAACAATTGCGAGACGCTGACCGAGGAGGACCTCGACGCCGTTCTGGATGATGCCTATGTGCCGCGAAACTATTTTCGTAATCCGACGTTGTTGACGTGGTTCAACGAGACCGACGCGTGGTGGTTCGATAACCTGCGCGTGAATGTCGAGCGATTGTCTTCACCCTACAAAAGGGCCCTGGCGCTGGCGCTGGGCATGGCCGTGGGCGATTACGTCTTTTCGTTCAATCTCGACACGCGCGATCTGCGTCAGCCTCTTTCGCTCTCAAATGTTTTTCGTCGCGTCTGGCATACGGCCTCACCCCTGTTTGATAACCGGCGCAGGAACACCAGTTCAAACCAATCGGCCAGGAGCTTTCTCGCCGAAACGCAGGACACAGACCTGCTGTTCTTAAGACTTCCCCACCCCACCCGCGCCGGCGACAGCCGTAATGCGCGGGTTCTGACGTGGCGCGAAGAATGGCTGCGACAAGGGAAAAGTTTTTGGAGCGAATTGGCGAAGGACCGCGGCGGAAGACTCGACGCCTACGTCGAAACTAAAGAGCAGTATCTCGGCTTGATCGAAGATCTCCTGCACACCGCTGCGCATCTCCCCTTGTGGGCGATTGAAGCCGTCAGCGACGGCTTTGTTTCCACCGACGAGCTGGTTGAGTGTGTGGGGAACGCGCGCAAGATCGACGCGATCTACACGAAAGACTTTTCGGAGCTGTTGGGAATTCAGGCGGTGATAATTACTGCCCGCGCGTGAGCCACCAGCGCCTCCGGCGGATTCCAGCCTTCGACATAATCAGATTCACGCCCCGCGATTCTGTGCGCGGCTGGCGCTGAAGCAGGAGCTGCACAGCACCGGCCGGCCCGCTTGTGGTTTGAAAGGAACGCTGTCTGGCTTGCCGCACTGATCGCAGGTAATCTCGAACTTTTCGCGCTCGGCTCCTCCGCCCTGGCGCGCTCCGCCAAAGTTTTGGCGGCGCGCATCGCGGCATGGTTTGCAACGCTTGGGATGGCTTAGCCCACGCTCACGGTAGTAGTCCTGTTCTCTTTCAGTAAAGGGGAAAGTATTTCCGCATTCGGCGCAAGTAATTTCAAGATCTGGCATGGCTATCTCCCGAGAAAGATCAACTTGAGGTTTGCTTCTCTAAACTGGTGCGCAGAGTTTACCGCACGAGTGTGTGGCTGTACAGCAAATGTCCGACAGACTCTAGTTTGTCGTTCTCGTTCGTCGCAAAGACATGAAGTCTGTGATCAGTAGTTTGTCTTGACTCCCTCTCCCTTTGGGAGAGGGTTGGGGAGAGGGCTTGGAGTATCGAGCCCCCAGCTACGCCCCTCTTCCCCGGCCCTTCTCCCAAAGGGAGAAGGGCGACATCAAACCAACATCTGCTTAACAATCCCTCACCAACTTGTTCAGAGTTTCCTGAAAGCTTCCCGGACAATCAAGCACGCTGCAACTCGCGCACGTGCGCGCGCACCGTCTCTCCCAGCGTATCCAGGTTGTATCCACCTTCCATGCAGGAGATGACGCGGCCGCCGCAAGCCTCCGCCGCCCATTCCTTCACCACTCTGGTCATTTGCACAAAGTCTTCATCGCTCAGGAGCAACTGTCCCAGTGGATCGCCTTTATGAGCATCGAAGCCCGCCGAGATAATCACCAGGTCCGGCGTGAACTCGGCGGCGATCTCTTCGATCGCCGAATCAAAAGCGCCGCGCTGGTCCTTTGTCGGAGTCATTGCTCGCAAAGGCACATTCAGCGTGTAGCCGCGGCCGCGACCCTGACCTGTTTCGCCCCGAGTCCCTGTGCCCGGATACCACGGGTACTGGTGCATGGAAAAATAGAAGACCGTGGGGTCGTCATAAAAGATGCCCTGCGTGCCATTGCCGTGATGCACATCCCAATCAAGAGCGGCCACCCGCTCAATTTCTTTGTATCGCTTCTGTGCGTAGCGTGCCGCCACGGCCACATTATTGAAGAGACAAAACCCCATCGCGCGATCCGGCGTGGCATGATGACCGGGAGGACGCACAGGCACAAAAGCGTTTCTTGCCGCGCCTTCCATTACTGCATCGATCGCCTGACAAGCCGCGCCCGCCCCGCGCAGCGCCGCCTCGAGTGAATGCCCCGAAACAAACGTATCGCTATCAAGATAGCCTTTGCCTTCACGGACTACCTCCTCCACGTGTTTGAAGTGCTGGGGCGTGTGGCAGGCTTGAATGTCACTGCGCCGGGCTTCGTCGGCTTCGATCTCGACAACGTCAGACCAGAGCGACGAATCGCCGCGCAGTGCGTCAATCACCACGCGGTAACGTTCAGATCTCTCGGGATGGCCGGAACCGGTGTCGTGTTTTTCGAAGACCGGATGATGGACGATAGCTGTTGGCATACTCTTACTCGATCAGGGAATCACCAACCTGCAAAGCTGAAACGGGGCCACCTGCTGTAGCCCCGTTCGATCACGCTTCATCCCTCACTTTGGCAAGTCTGGCTAAACGATCGGGACGATCTTAGTTGCGCATGTCCGGCGGAGCGGCGTCAAAGAGCTGCTGCGCCCTCTTCGGATCCAGGCGTTGCAGGATTCGATACTGCTCCAGCGCGCCGAGTTTATTGTGCTGTTGGATGAACACTAAACCCAAATAATAATGTGCCAGGGCATACTCGGGCTTGAGCCGGATCGCGGTCCGTAACGTTTCGACGGCGGCTGGAAGGCGATTCAACTTGAGATAAGCAAAACCCAGTTCGGTATGTGCTTCAACATATTCCGGCTTCAGTCTTACCGCCTCTCTGAGCTGATCCGCCGCCTCGGCGTAGCGAGTAAGGTCGTTGTAAGTCCAGCCCAGGTTGTAACGCACCCTGACATTATCCGGCGAGATGCTGATTGCCTGCTGGTATGCGAGGGCGGCTTGCGGATACTGTTTTAGATCGGTGTAGTAAAGGTCACCCAGGCCCGTGTACGCGAGCCCATAGCCCGGCTTTAGTCTAATCGCTTCACGGTAGTTTGCGATTGCTTCATCGAACAGGTTCTGCGCCTGTAGCGACCTTTCGGGCGTTGCTTCTCCGAGCTTGCGATTTGCGTAACCCAGCTCGATATATGCTTCCGGATAGTTAGCCTTCAGCGCGATTGCCTGCTTCGCGGCGCTTGCCGCCTCGGCATATCGGTTCAGCTCGTTGGCGCACCAGGCCAGATTGTAAAAAGCAGTCGGATTATCGTCCTTGTACCGCACGCCTTGCCGGTAAGCATCTGCGGCCTCAGCGTATTGCTTGGTCTGATAATAGTAAACGTCGCCTAACCCAAGATAAGCTATACCGTAATCGGGCTTGATCCGCACGGCGCTCTGGTACGCAGCAATCGCTTCCTGCGATCGATTCAGTTTGAGATAGGCATAGCCCAGTTCTTCGTACGCGTCGGCATAATTGTCCTTGAGCGAGGCCGCCTGTCTCAGCGGTTCTATTGCCTGCGCGTATTGACCTTGATCGTTATAGATCCAGCCAATCTCGTAATACGGTGTCGCATAATTCGACCTGACGTTGATCGCTCGGTGATAGGTGTCGAGCGCCTCGGGATACCGCTTCAAATTGCGGTATGAGTAGCCCAATTCATTTAGGGCTACTGCATCGGTCGGATTGAGGCGGACCGACTGCTGCAGCGCTATGAGTGCCTGGTCGTAATCTTCACGATCGTTGTAGATCCAGCCGATGTGATAGTAAGCGCCGGCGATTGGCTTCAACTCCACCGCTTTGCTATAGGCTTCAAGGGCGTCGTCATACTGCTTGGCTTCAAACAGATCGTTGCCCTGCTGATTGTACTGTTCGGCCGTGATGCCTCTGCGAACCGGCGCTGCTGGCTTCCGTACTGTCGTAGGTTTGCGCACGGTTGGGCGCTTCACCGCGGTGTTGGCGCGACTCGACTCTCCGCTGGTGGCAGCGCCGCTGGTACTGCCGCCGCCTACGTCGTGTTGGGCCACGGCGACTCCGGCCATCAAAGAGACCGCGCCCAGGAGCGCGAGGCGTGATAGAGAACGAAAGATAATCATCGGGGTTAACTCCATGTGCTAAAGTACTTGGCTCGACCGATCTCAGGGAGCGACGCTCAAGATTATAGAGTGAAGTTTGGCTGATGCAAGAGCGACGAGCAGCGGAACGACTGCGTATTGATCTCAACGCCCGCTGGGAAGCATTGCGGACCCAGGGCCGGGGCGCCGTTTGTGACCTTAGCTCGCTGGGTTGTTTTGTCCTAACCAGCGCTGAAGTTAAGCCGGGTGAGTTGATTCGCCTGGAGATTAATTTTTCCGAGGGGATAGCCTCACTGTGGGGTCAGGTGGTTTATGCTGTCGCAGAAATCGGCTTTGCGTTGCGTTTTGCGTTCGCTGACGATGCTGATCGGCACTCACTAAGCCAGTTGATCGAGAGTGTAAACAAGCCGTAATCTCAAATCTCAAATGCGCGCAATTTTCGCCGATAGTGTCCTGATTTGACGGCGTTTAGAGTACCAACTTCAGTTGGGTCTTTTCTCGCTTATACAAAACCCCGACTAAAGTCGGTACTCCGAACACCGCTAATCAAATCAGGACACTACCGTTTTAACTTCGCGGTTTGACACTGCCTTTTGCCCTACGCTACCGTAACTGGTTCGCTTTCCTCGGAGCGATCGTCACAGTGCGTCCCGTTCGTCTAGTGGCCTAGGACACCGCCCTTTCACGGCGGCGACACGGGTTCGACTCCCGTACGGGACGCCAATTTCCTGAGCATTTGCAGGATCCGACTCGGTATCTAGCCACCGACGCTTTCGTTAATGGACTTTTCTGAACGCGCGGCGGAGCCAGGATACTTACGAAAAGCATCTTTACAACCTTGTTCTGCGCCTTCCGCTTCTCGTCCGTCCAGCTACGAAGTGCCTGTCCATCGCGACCTAAGATCAGAATAGCAAAGCAGTCATAGAATGGATTGGGGCTTCCCATTCTTGATTGAAATCTAAATGCTTCCATTTGATCTCCAACCGTTTGCAGACTGTCGAAGGTTACCGCAGTCCTGCGGCGGTAACATGACTACGCAGACCTCGCCTGAAATCAGTTTCGCGTTGGCTTCGATCTCTTTGCTGGCCGATGCACAACATTGCCTTGGTCGGCGCTGGACAGGCATCGGTATTACGGTCGTGTGTACATTGGTGACCAGACCCCGGAGTTGTCCGGTGGGGCGCCGCCGGCCCGACCAGCCCGGACGTTGCCGCTATGATCGATGAAGCGAGGCTCGCCATCGTCCGACACATTTTGACATCGCCCGATCGCATCACACACGTCCCTGTTGCCGTTGCTGGTTGGCCGTAGAGATCCAGGTCGAACGGTGACTCCTCCGTTAGGATGATTGAGCTGGGACAGGGTGTCGGACGCTCTCCGGGCGGCGTTTAGATTGACCTCTGTGGCAGCATTCTGCATAGAGATGACTGCTCCAGTTACTTCCCTGGTGTGCTGTTCATAGGCCTGCTCCCATCTAGGATCAAGCTTAAATGTTCCGAGCAGGTGCTCCATAACGTAACGAGCTTCCATCGACCGCATTGGGTCGGAACTGACAAAGCCCGAGACCTTGAACACGCCCCATACCTGTATTGGGCCACTCGCGCTTGAGCCCAACACCGTGGTGGCAAATATATAACCCTGCACGTTATCGCAGATGAAGCTTGCTTCGCCGGCGCTGGCGATGGCAGTAGCGTTCCATGCCCGCGCTTGCGGAGCAATTGTTGCGGTGATGCTCCGCGACAGATCGGGCAGGTCTCCATCCTTAACCCAGCGCGGACTCTGGCACACGCGCCAGGTTGCATGCCACTTGGCGTATTCGCTGCCTTTCAGAAACCGCTGCATCAAGGCTGAGCCTCCAGATGGTGGCCGGAAGACCTGGCCCTCGCCCACCCCCGTCTGCATGCGGGACCACTGGGAGGGAACCTGTCGCGGCAGGATTTCGGGATCGCCCAGGAATACCTGCACCTTCCCATCCGGACTTTGCACGCGAACGAAACTCTGGGCATCAATCGGGCCAGTCCAATTCACACCGCCACTGACTTGCCAGCCTTGCGGCACGTCCACAGTGAAGCTGCGCTCTTTGGGCTCGGCCCAATTTACAAACGAGACTTCCCCTTGGCTGTTCATACCTTGGCCTCCAGTTGCAGTCGTCGTTAACGAAGTTGTCTCACTCGGCGGTGCGCTCAGAGTGCCGGCGCCCGGGCCGGATGGCGAATTTGGAACCGGCAATGCGCGCACTACCTGGACCGTTTGGCTTTTGCCGTTGGGCGATACAATGGTGAGGCGTACCGTAGTACCTTGCGGGCCGCGGAGCATCGCTGCGACAACGGCAGGGCTGGTAACGGGAATTATGGAGTTATCCACCGCCAGGATCATATCGCCCGCGCGTAGTCCCGCTCGCTCGGCCGGGCTGCCGGGCATCACTTCCACGATTCGAGCACCTTCGATAGCACCCGCGAGCTTCACGCCGATGTCCGCAGTCGGCTCCTGCGCAGATGCTGCGACAACACAACCTAAGAGAAATGCGATGACGAACTGACCGAGGACAATGCCGCACGAACGCGGAATCCGATCGACCGTCTCGCGAACATCAGATCGTTTGCATTTTGAAGCTCCGAAGGTTGGTGACCAGGCCCGCATTGCAGGGCTGGAAATCGTGCGCAAGCGAAGTTGTTCGTTCGTCATGGCTATCCTCCCAGATTTTTTCGATCTATGAATCCCAATAAGGGCCAACTAAGCAGTGCTGATGGCTCCCTCAAAGGGCGAGATTTCCTAAGGCAAAAGCCTTGTTGAACTCAGCGTTGTAAAGACTTGCATTTTCCGCGATCGCCCTTAGCACCTGTGCCCGCGTCTTGGCATTCGTCGCGAGATCGTTCACCAGTTGATCGCGTTCTGTCTTTTACAGAGCATTGCCGACGGCTGCACTCGCGCAGCAGGCCGGAGGCCGCCTGGCGATCGCGAGCTTCTGGAGCGCTCAGAAAATAGACATATCCGGCAGTGCCACTAAACACCAAAAACCGCCACGCAAGCAGCGACCAGGAACCGCGGGCTTGTTGATTGCGCTCTGAACATGAATATCCTCCTCAGGATTCATTTCCGCGAGATTCATAAGCGGGCGAGTTCTAAGTTGTCCTCTTCCCTTCGTGACGCTCCCTTGTCGGAAGCACTCGACCAAAGACAAGGACTAAACGCCGAGCCACGGCTCTTAAACCAAAGCAGTCATATGCTTGCGATAATAAGGTTCTTACTGTTCTACCCCCGAACATACCCCCCAGTAGTACGCGGTTCCGCATCTTCTTTCGCGAGGGAAAACTTCAAGTCCTGATAACCTCAATCTCTCTGAGTGGATGTACTCGGTTTCGCCAGGGAGAACTCCCCAAGGGATGCGCACCATCGGATGAGGCACAGATTGATCTACGGCGCTCGAATCGGCCCACACGTAGCTGCAACCGGGGGCCACGAACAGATTGGGGCTTGCTGGGAGAACATTGGTCCTCGTGCCTTTATGTACAGGTCCAAAGCCACTCGGATCAAGCAGGTTCACCGGGTCATCTACCACATACGAGTACAGATTAGTATCACCACTCTCAAAACCAATCTGGTCTTTTGCGGTCCAGCGTCCCGTCGCGGCGTCATAGTCACGCGCGCCAAAGCGCACCAATCCCGTATCCGCATCATAGAGGCCACCCGCAAAGCCAAACGGCTGGAAGCCTGGATTGGTGTCCAGCAGCACGTTGCCGAACTCGTCATAATCCAGGCGCTGGGCGATGGCGCCGGTCGAGACATTGACGACCAGCCGGGGACTGCCCAGATTGTCTGTCAGAATACGGAAGGTGTCTCCACCCTTGATCATGTACTCGGGCACGTTGCCGCGAGTGGCATAAACAAATTGGCTGACGATATTGTTGGCGCCGTCCAGCTCAACGATGGGAGCTATCCCGTCGTACAAAAATTCCTTCACCAGCGTGCCGTTAACCTTCTTGCCGATGCGGCGGTTTGCGCCAGTTGAGGTTGAGCGTGGTGCGCTGTCCGAACGGAGCAACAATCGCCGTGGGATTTCCGCTCGCATTGCGCTCGATCGTTGTAACGTTGCCATCCTGGTCAGTGATCGAGATCAACAGCCCATTTGCATCATAGCCAAACTTGAGTAGCTCCGCGCCTGAAGAGACATCCGTTGTCATCACGTGCCGGCCATTAGGATCGAAGCTATAAATTAAGCGGCCATCTTCTGAAGAAATATCATGGAGAGGTATGGAGAGGGTGAAGTCTGGAAGGTAAAAGGAACTCCGCACTACAAAGCCTTGATCGCGCTGAGCGATCCAAAAGGAACCATCCGGCTTCAGAGCAATAGACGATGGCCCACCGATGTGGGCTTGAGTGGCAGGAACATTGGCATAAGAGTCTGCCGCACCGTTTCCGGCTACCGTCGTGATAATGCCTTCTGAACTTACTCTGCGCACACGGTTGTTGCCAGTGTCCGTAACATAAAGAGTTCCGTCCGGTCCCACAGCGATGCCGCTCGGGCTTGATAGTTGCGCTTGGGTGGCGACGCCGCCATCGCCATTAAAGCCAGCCACACCGGTGCCGGCAACTGTCGTGATAATTCCGTCCGGTCCGACGCGTCTGATGCGATGGTTGCCGGTGTCGGTGAGGTAGATGCTTTCGTCGGGTCCGATAGCCACGCGAACCGGATTGTTGAGCTGCGCCTGTCCCGCGGGACCGCCATCTCCGCCAAACCCGGCAGTGCCGGTGCCTGCTATCGTGGTAATGATACCGGTGGGCGAGACTCGGCGGATGCAATGGTTACCTGTGTCAGCGATATAAAAACTGCCGTCCGGCGATAGGACCACTCCGTGAGCACCTCTTAGCTGTGCCTGAGTGGCCGGCCCGTTGTCGCCGCTATATCCAGCTACGCCGGTGCCGGCAACTGTCGTAATGATGCCGGCCGAGTCCACGTGGCGAATGCGCTCGCCTGTAGCTATATAGAGGATGCTGAGGTTGGTTAAACTACTGCCCGCAAAAACGTCCAGGGCTGCGCTCAACTGGGCCTGAGTTGCCGGGCCACCGTCGCCGCAGTCGGGACTCCCACAGTTGCCTCCGCCCACCACAGTAGTGGTTGCATCGCCAAATGTACGGATGCGACTCTGGCCGATTTGTGGCGACGAGTCCGCGAGGTAAAGGCCGGCAGAATTATCGGGCGGGACGGCGAGGGCCTCTGGATATTGCAACTGCGTCTGAAAGGAAGGTAAACCGTCACCATTGAAACCGCGGACGCCTGTACCTGCGAATGAATGAGCATCCAGACTGCTGGGGATTTGATTGCTGCGCTTGTCACCGTTGCCCAGATAGAGCGTGGTTTCTCTCGGGTCGTAAAGGTGATGCACATCAAATGTCCATCCGCCCAGTCCCACCCCGCGCGCATCAAGAGTGCCTACCGTCAAATGCATCTCTTGCCAAAGAGTGATCTCCTGGCGTGCCCGAATGCCGGTGATGGGTACTCCCGACAAAATCGCGAAGCTTTGGTCTAACTGCGCCGGCGTCATATAAACTGCGTCATATACATAACCGACGCGAGCAATGACCGGCTGCTTGCCATACACGGTGCGGCCATAGGCATCCTGACCATTCCAGGTAAAGGTATATTGCTGGTTCGGACTCGCCGAGAAAGTCTGCGTGATAAGTTGGCCGGCGACCTTAATCTCCAGATCGATGCGCCTGACGCCCGGCGGCAGTGTGTCTTCGCTGAGCGGGATCACCAGCGTACTCAATTCTGTCACACCGGGTACTCTGCAGAGCCCATTGGTCCAACCGTGAACTCGCTGGCTCGCACATGCAGAGTAGTAAGAGCACGCATCGAGCCATCGGGCATTACCATCGTTGCATTCGTTCCCTGCGGAAAGAAAAGGGTCTCTTGTCGCGTGCCGTCGGCATCTGTGATGACGCTGGCGCGCGCCACCTGAATCGGGATACTGGCGCTAAGGTCAACTAGGGTGACCTGCGAGTCGTACCCCATCATCACGACATCCGGATAAATGCCGTAATCCTGCTGGGGGTCAAACATCTGACGCTGCGCCGGCGCGAACCCGACTTTGTCGTAGCTGACCGTCAGCAACCCGCCGCCGTTGACCGCCATGTCGAACTTGCCATCGACGCGGCTGAGGGTTTGACCAAACTCCCGGTGATCTCGAATCGTAATCTTCACGTTCGGCAGCGGCGACCCACTGCGATCCAGCACACGACCGCGAACCACTGCGGCCCGCGCCTGAACGATTGTGCCGGGAGCCACTCGGGTCTGAATTGGATTGCTGCCGGTATAAAGGAATTGCGTGCCGGTCCCTATCGAAGTCGGCACGGTGGCGTCCAATGGTGGGGCCACTGTAGATGGATCGGGCGGAGGCGGAGTGGGATCAGGCGTCACGGTGATGGTCACATCGGCGCTCCTCGCAAACGCGGTGTCATTGCCGCTCAGTCGCAGCACATAGGTTCCAGCCGTGTTGAAGGTTGCTGAGGTAGCTGGCGAGCTGGCGTTGCTGAAGATCACTGTGCCGGGACCACTCACTTTGCTCCAGGACATAATGAGCGTGCCATTGGGAAGCCCATCGTCCGTGACCGCCCCATTTAACCTTGCAGTGTTAGGAAGCGTAATCGTTTGATCTGAGCCCGCGGAAACTGTCGGTGGTTGATTCGGTGTGGTTATAGTGAAAGGCGGGCCAAAACGTTGCCGATATTCGGAGGAGACGATGAACGCCTTGACCATCTCGGCGTTTTGGAAGTTGCCGTTGAATTGGTTCAGCTTCGTCAGCCAGAAATCGTAGCCAGTGTAATCGGTGTCCTGCGGGTCGTTTGGATTGCGCCGCAGATAACCGAAGTATTGCATCAACACGAACGCGCGGTTGAATTCCTGCTGTGCCAACGTGCCGTTCTCGGCGACGTCACGCAGGGCTCGGGAACGCGCCGCCATATCGCTTGTATTCGTCGCGGAACCAAATTCAGCGATGGCCGCATTGCGATCAGTCGGCGAAGGTGAAACCCTGGTCTTTATGAACAACTGATCGACGAACTGCGCCGGCGTCATCGCCGTTGGAAATGCCGTGGTAAACCGCGACCGCTGCACAAACTCTAACGCGAAGGCCTGCTTGTTGTTCTCGAGCACCTGCTCCCACCCCGGTTGGAGAACCACCACACCCTGGCCAATCGCCTGGGTGTCAGGTAAGAACTCGTTGAGGCGGACGATCGGCACTGACAATTTAGGTAGGAAAGGTTCATGAGTCTTAAAATCCGTTGACCGCAAGGTCGTGTGGGTTCGACTCCCACCCTCGGCACCAAATTTCATCTCACTGTATCAATCATTTGCGGTTCACACCAATTCCGAGCGCCAGCGTGAGCACGGCAATCGCCGTGAAGCCAGGCCGCCTGATCAAACCTCTCATTCCGCAGCGAATGTCTCTCAACAATGCTTCCATGGTTCCTCCAGTGGCACAGACTTCAGTCTGTATTCGCTTACTCTTACGCTCTTACGGAATCCCGGGTCGGCTAAAAACAAACACAGACTTTTAAGTCTGTGCCACTATTCGTACCTCAACGCGATCAGCGGATCGACCTTCGTCGCGCGGCGCGCGGGGATGTAGCACGCCGCAAAAGAAACGGCGCCTAGTAGCAACGCAACAACGACGAACGTCAACGGGTCTGTCGGACTTATCTCAAAAAGCAGACTCGCGAGCGTTCGTGTCAGCGCGAACGATGCAACCAAACCGATCGCCGACCCGATAATGTTCAAGAACATTCCTTGCTTCAGGAACAATCCCAGAACATCGCCCGCCTTAGCGCCAAGAGCGATGCGTATGCCGACTTCGCGTGTTCGCTGAGTAGCAGAGAAGTTGACGACGCCGTAGAGGCCCACTGCCGCGAGCGCGAGAGCAATCGCCCCAAAGACGCCCAGCAAAGACATATAGAACCGCCGTGGCGCGACCGATCTGGAGATCAGTTCCTCCATGGTTCGCATGTCCTCCACAGGCTGGTTCTTGTCCACGGCCCAAATCTCGCGACGGATCGCAGACGCGATCTGAATCGAATCGCTGCTTCCCCGTACGACCAGAAACATCGCGGCGTAACGCGGTGACTGATAGTACGGAGCGTAGAGTTCGGGCCCCGCTGGCGCGTCCAAACCCGCGTACTTCGCGTCGCCCACGACCCCTATGATTTCGGCGGGAGGATGACCGCCGTAGCTGCCCAGCTTTACGCGCTTCCCGATTGGGTTTTCTGTCGGCCAGACGTGGTGGGCCAGGCTTTCGTTAATGACGACGACGCGCGGCGAGCCGTCTGCGTCCATCGCGTCGCTCGAGGCAAAATCGCGGCCCATCAGGAGAGGAATCCGCATGGTCTTGAAGTAGCCCGGGGTTACCGCACGATAGTTTGTAGAGACATTGTTGAGCGCCGTGCCCTCGACGGCGAAACCCGTTCCCTGTTGCTCGCCGCTGAATGGAAGCGGGTAAACTGCGGCAGCGGATTCCACGCCTGGTATCGAGTCGATACGCTCGATGACCTGCTCAAAAAAAGCTGCCCGCTGCGAGCTATATCCTGGATACTTCGACGCCGGCAAAGAGGTCCGTAGAGTTAGTAACCTCTGCGCGTCGAAGCCTCGATCGGACTTATAGAGGCGCGCGAGCGTATTTATCATCAGCCCCGCGCCGGTCAGCAGCACGAGCGCCAACGCAACCTCAGATACTACCAAAGCGTTGCGCAAGCGATTGGATCGGCCACTTGTTCCAGACCATTGACTGCCTTCTTTCAGCGTTAAATGCAGGTCAGGATTCGAGCCTTCTAAAGCAGGCGCGAGCCCAAACAGCAATCCTGTGAAAACCGACGAGGCAAATGCGAAGCACAAGAGGCGCAAGTCAACCCTCAACTGCGAGAGTTGCTGGATGTCAGGCGGGCTGATCGACCTCAGAATCTCTATGCCCCAAATCGCCAAGAGTATTCCGGCACCGCCGCCGAGGATTGCGAGCAACACGCTCTCTATGAGCGTCTGTCGAGCCAGGCGCAATCGACTCGCCCCGATCGCGGCGCGAATCGCCATCTCCCTGCGCCGAGTCGCGCCGCGCGCGAGCATTAACGCCGCCAGATTCGCGCACGCAATCAGTACTACAAAGCCCGACGCTCCGAATAGCATTAGCAACTTTGAACGCACTTCGCCAACAAGCTGTCTGTGCAGAGGAACTAGAGCAACGCTCCAGCCCTTGTTTGACAACGGGTAGTCCTGCGCTTGTCTGGAAGCCAGAGTTTGTAGTTCGGCTTGAGCCTGTTGGAGCGAGACCCCAGGCTTCAATCGCGCGATTACATCCAGATATCGGCTTTTGCGGTCGTGCATGTCTTCGTCCGTCGCTCGCGCCAGCGGGATCCAAACATCCTCGCGGCGCGGGAAGCGAAAAGACGGCGGCGCTATCCCAACAATCGTGTAACTCTTCCCACTCATCGTTATCTTCTTGCCAACGATGTTCGGGTCCGCTCCGAAGCGACGTTGCCAAAGCCCGTAGGACAGGACTACGACATCGCCATTCGACGCTTCGTCGTTATCGGTCGTGAACGTGCGACCGAGCGCCGCTTGAATGCCCAACAGCGAAAAGAAATTCGGCGAGACTTCCACACCGATGGCTTCTTCCGGCTCACCTTCGCCCGTAAGAGCAAGTCGCCTCGTGAAGTAGTTGTAAGCAGCGACATCTTCGAAAACCCGAGTCTGATCCCTCCAAGCGAGAAAGCCTGGGACGGAGGTCGAGCAATAACCCGATGCGTCTGCGTATGACCCTAACTTTTGTCCCTGGCTCTGCCGTTCTTTTGCGAGTTCTGCGCTCGTCTCCCAAACCATCACCAGTTGATCGGGCGTCTTGAAAGGCAGCGGTCGCAATATCACGACATTAACAACACTGAAGACCGCGCTGTTCGCGCCAATGCCGAGCGCCAGCGTGATGACCGCGACCACGGTGAAGCCAGGTTGTCTTAGCAGACTTCTAATTCCATAGCGGATGTCTTTGAATAATGATTCCATGATTGCACTCTCACTCGTAACGCAGCGCCACCAGCGGATCGACCTTGGTTGCGCGTCGCGCCGGGATGTAGCAAGCCACGAACGCGACGACGACTAGAACGACCAACACTGCGGTGAATGTCGCAAGATCGGTCGGGGCCACCCCAAACAACAAGCTCGACATCACTCGCGTTGTCGCGAAAGCGCCTGCCAGCCCAATCGCCGCCCCGATCAAGGTCAATGACATCCCATTTTTCAGCACCAGTTTCAGCACATCGCTCATTCGCGCACCCAACGCCATTCGGATCCCGATCTCCTGCGTGCGTTGCGCGACCGCGTAGTTGGTGACGCCGTAAATGCCCATTGCCGCCAGCAACAGGGCCACGCACCCGAAGAAGCCGAAGATGACCAGGCTAAAGCGGCGCTGGTCCAACGACGATGAGAAAACCTGGTCGAGCGTCTTAAAGTTGACCGGCAGTTGCGAGTCGAGCGATCGAACCACCTGACGAATTGATGGCACCAACGCAGCAGGAGCGACCCGAGCGCGAACCACTACGGACATGCTGGATGATGGCGGTCGTTGAAGGCTATTAGCGTAGACCGTGGGACTAGTGGCGGCATCAACTCCACGATCATGCACGTCACCCACCACTCCCACGACGTGCAACAAACGCAAGTCTCCGTCCATGTTTCCAAACTGAATTGTTTGTCCGATTGGGTTTTCGTTTGGCCAATACTTCGCAGCCATTGACTGGCTGATGACAGCGGCATGTGGCGAGTTGGGCTGATCGCTCCGATCGAATGTTCTGCCCCGCAGGACCGGGATTCCCATCGCTGCAAAATAGCCCGCACTGGCCAGGCGAAAATCCGCCGCCCCAGTCCTTGCCACGTTGTTATCAATTAGAAAAGTTCCGTCGGGTCCATCTCCCCTCAAGGGCAGTAGACTAATAGTCCCGACCGCGCTCACGCCCGGCAGTTGGCCCAGCCGGTCGAGTAATTGTTCCTGAAATAGTCTTTGTCTTCCCTCTTCCGCGCTGGGCTGGACCGTTGTGTCAGGAGCGATGCCGTGCTCCCGCAAACGTTGATACGCTTGCATGAAATCCTGATACTGTTTCTCATTGAAGCCAATCCTGGGCAGGTTTAGCTCCATAGCCACAGCGCTTTCCGTGCGGAAGCCAGGATCAATTCGCAGTAGACCGTAGAAACTCTTTCCGACCAGCCCGGCGGCTACCAGCAAAATCAGCGTTAACGCCATCTGCGCCACCACCAATAAACTTCGCACTCGCTGCCCCCTTTGACTCGACTGTCCCCGTCCAGTTTCCCTGAGACTTCCTTCAAGGTCCCTGCTCGAGAAGCGAAGCAGCGGCACAAGTCCGAGCACGACTGCGACCAACAAGCAAAGGCCCAGCGTGAAAGCAATCGCTCTTACATTAACGCCGATCTCATTCACGCGCGGCAGGCTCTGCTGATTCAATCCAACTAATAGCTCAACCCCCCAAAAAGAAAGCAAAACGCCTAACGCACCGGCAGCGAGAGTCACCAGCAAGTTCTCGGTAATAAACTGCCGCGCCAAATGCAGGCGAGTTGCACCCAGCGCTGAGCGCACCGCAAACTCTCGTTGTCGCTTCGTCACCTGGGCCAGCAGCAGGTTCGCTACGTTTGCGCAGGCCACCGCCAGCAAAAATCCGACCGCCACGAAAATCATCATTAGCGCGCTGCGAACATTCCCCACCATGTATTCCTGCTGTGGAATCAGAGCAAAATCCACGGCGTCCATATCCTTGCCGTGTTCTTGTTTCAGTTGTTTGCCGATGGTGCTGACCTCGGCGCGCGCCTGTTCAATCTTGATGGCTGGAAGCACGCGGGCAACTACGTGCCAGTTGTGGGCCGAGCGTGAGGTTTCGGGCACAGATATTTCTCGCGGGATCCAAACCTCTGCGTTATACGGGAAGCCAAAACCCGGAGGCATTACTCCGACAACGCTGAAACTCTTGTCTGAGATCTTCAGCGTGGTTCCGTTTAAGTCTGATTTTCCACCCAGCACCCGGCGCCAAAAGTCGTAACTGATCACGGCCACCGCCACGCCGCCCGGCTTACTTTCTTCAATGGCGAAGGTACGGCCAAGAAACGGCTGTGTGGCGAGCACACGGAAAAAGTCGCCTGACACTCGAGAGGTAATCGCGCGGACAGGCTCGCTACCTCCAGTAACGGTCGCTGTTCCTCCGCTGTATTCAGCGACCCCCCCGAGCGTGCGGCTGCGGTCGCGGACGTCGAGAAAATTCGGCTCGGCGAACGAGATTGGCCTGCCCTTCGCAGTCACTTCTCGGAGTTCAACGAGGCGTTCAGCTTCGGGATAAGGCAGAGACCGCAACAGCACTCCGTCAACAACGCTGAAGATTGCCGTACAGGCGCCGATGCCAAGCGCCAGTGTGAGCACGGCGATTGAAGTAAAGCCCCGCCGCTTCAACAAGCTCCGAACGCCAAAGCGAATGTCTTTGATGAAGGTTTCCATAACTAGTCCTCCAAAAACGAATCGACTCTTGTCGTCGGCAGTAGCACAGACCTAAGGTTCAGGTTATTCGTACCGCAGCGCCACCAGCGGATCGACTTTCGTGGCCCGCCGCGCCGGGATGTAACAGGCCAGCAAGGCAACGGCGATCAAGCCGGCCGAGACCGTTACAAATGTCACCGCGTCGGTCGCGCTCACGCCAAACAGCAGACCCGCCATCAAACGCGTCAGCGCAAAGGCGCCTGCCAGGCCCGCTGCAACGCCGATCAGCGCCAAAGCCATTCCGCTTCCCATGATCAGTTTCAGCACGTCACTCGCCTGTGCGCCCAGCGCCATTCGTATGCCGATCTCGTGCGTGCGTTGCGCGACGCTGTAAGACACCACGCCGTAGAGCCCCAACGCCGAAAGCAACAAGGCCGTCGCCCCAAAACCTGTCAGGATCAACATCGGGAACCGGCGCCGGGCCACTGAGTCAGCCAGGTGCTGCTCCATCGTCTTCACGTTGTAGAGAGGCTGATCCTTGTCTACTTCGAGCACGGCGTTTCTGACCGCGCCAGCCAGGCTGGCCGGAGCTGCGCTGGTCTTGATCGTGAAGCTGGCAAACCCTGCAGGCCGCTGCAGCGAGTGCAGATAAAACTCTTCCATGGCGTTGTCATCCAATCCCGACGTTCTGGCATCGCCTACCACACCGATCACTTCAAACGGTGTCGGCTTCTCCATCTGCAAGAGAATGCGTTTGCCAAGGGGGTTTTCATTTGGGAAGACCTGATGCGCCAGCGTCTGATTGAGCAGCATCACGTTGGCCGTTCCGGCGCGGTCTTGTTCAGTGAAATAACGTCCGGCAATCAGGGGGATTTCCATCACGCGGAAATAGTCGGCGGTCACACTCTGATACATCCCGATCACAACTTCGCCAGAGCGGTCGCGCCCTTCAACATTGATTGGCAGGCCCACACTGCCACCGTGTGCGATGGGCAAATGACTGATCGCGCCGACGCTGACCACGCCGGGCACGGCGCGGAGGCGCTCGATCACCGATTGATAGAGCGCTGCGCGTTGTTCTTTGGTCTGGTACTTTGACACCGTGGGCGCCAGCTCGAAGGTCAGGACACGTTCGGGATTGAAGCCGGGCGCGACCTGTAACAACGAGCGAAAGCTCTTGACCATCAGCCCCGCGCCAATCAGCAAGACCAACGCCAGCGCCACTTCACCGACGGTCAGCGCCTGTCGCAATCGCGGCGACATTCCGGCGGAACTGCGTTGGCCGCTTTCTTTTAGCGTTCGCACCAAATTTGGTCGCGAAGATTGCAGTGCGGGCGCCAAGCCGAACAGCAAACCAGTCAGCAACGTCACCCCGACGCAGAACTCCAACACGCGCCAATTCAAACCGATTTGATTGATCGGTGAAACCTGCTGCGGGCTGATGGCGACCAGCGCGTCTATTAACCAGATCGAAACCAGCAAGCCGAGTACGCCGCTAATCACGGAAAGCAACAGGCTTTCGGTTAACCACAACCGGGCTAACCGCCACCGCCTCGCGCCGAGCGCCGAGCGAATCGCTAATTCCCTGTTGCGCGCGACCGCCCGCGTCAACAAAAGATTGGCCACATTCGCGCAGGCGATCAGCAACACGAACGCGACGGCAGCCAGCAGAATCAGTAACGGCCGGCGCAAGGTCCCCGCGAACTTTTCGTTGAGTGGAGAGAGCGAGAGCCGAGTATCGCTCACGAAATCTCTGCCGATCCGTTTTTCGCCCAGCTTCAATTGTTGATTGAGCAAGTTCAGTTCGGCTTGCGCGGTGGTCATCGTCACACCCGGCTTGAGCTTCCCGCTGAATTCAAGCACGTACATATCCTTGGCGAGCAAATAATCACCGGGGGCGAGTGGCATCCAGGCGTCCGTGCGCTCTCCGCCGTGCGCAAACTGAAACGGCGGCGGCATAACGCCAATGACCTGGAAGCTTTTCACCGTTGAGATGAACGACCTTCTTCAAAATCTCCGCATCGCCACCGTACCGGCTCTGCCATAGCGCGTGGCTCAGAATCAGGACGCGGTTGCTGCCCTTCTGTTGTTCGTGCTGGCCAAACCAGCGCCCCTTCATCGGATTGATGCCCAGCATCGGAAAAAAGTCGGATGAGACACGCATCACCTGAATGCGCTCGGGCACTCGATCATCCGTGAGGTTAGCTCGGCCGGAGTCGTAGGCCGCGATGTATTCCAGTGACTGGACAGTGTGATTCCATTGCATGAACTTTTCCGGCTGGTCGAAGCCCATATCCACGAGCGTGCCCGCCGCGCCTTTGACCAGCACAAGTCTTTCAGGATTGGCAAATGGCAACGCACGAAACAGGATCGCGTCAGCAAAGCTGAACAACGCCGTGTTCGCACCAAGCGCCAGCGCAAGCATCCCCACAATCAACAATGAGAAGCCTGCGTTCCGGCGCAACATTCGCGCGGCAAATCTCAGGTCGTGTCCAAAAGTTTCCATGCCTACGTCCCCTCAAACAGCCGGTCATTCGTAACGCAGCGCCACCAGTGGATCGACTTTCGTGGCCCGCCGCGCCGGCAGTGAACGAAGCATCACTGCATTGAGTACGGTGAAGATAGCCGTATTGGCGCCGATGCCCAGGGCCAGCACGACAACGATAATCGCAGTCACGCTCCAATTCTTTGCCAGCATTCGCACCGCGAAGCGTAAGTCTCGGCAAAGTGTGTTCATCTACTTCTCTCCCCGGGCCATAGGTCGAATGAGTTCCACAGGTCCTATCTATTCATAACGCAGCGCCACCAGCGGGTCGACTTTGGCTGCGCGGCGCGCGGGCAAGTAACATGCGAGCAACGCCACGCCTGCTAGCAACAACGCAATCAGGGCAAAGGTTGGGGGATCGGCCGCGCTCACGCCAAACAACAAGCTCGCCAGAACGCGACTCAAGCCGAAAGCGGTAACCAGGCCCAGCGCCACGCCAATCAAGGCCAGGCTCATGCCTTGCCCGACGACGAGCTTCAGCACATCACGCCGCTGCGCCCCCAACGCCATGCGGATGCCAATTTCGCGCGTGCGCTGACTGACCATAAACGAGAGCACTGCATACAGCCCGATCATGCTCAGCAAGAGCGCGATCACTCCGGAGCAAGCCGCCACGTTGCTGGTCAAGAGCACCGGCACGTAGTTGGCCTCCATTTGCTGCGTCAGCGGCATGACTTCGCTGATCGGAACCCTCGGATCCACCGCGGTGGCCTCGCGGCGGAGCAGCGGCAGCATCGCTTGCGGGTCAGAAGCAACACGCACCACCAGGCGCGAGTCGATCTGTTTAGGGTCCTGCCACACCGCGAGATACAAGAACGGTAGCGGAGCTTCGAGCGCATTGCGGGGCTGCGCGTCTTTGAAGACGCCGACGACTTGATGCGGCTGGTTATTGACCATTAAGGTGCGACTTAGCGGCGAACCCTGCGGCCACATCTGCCGGGCCAGCGTTTCGTTAACGATTATCACGCGCGGCGAGCCGGGCCGATCTCCGTCGTTGAAGTCGCGCCCTTGCAGCAGTGACATCTTCAAAGTCTCGAAGAACCGCGGTGCGATTTCATGGTATTCCACTTCAAGCTCGCTCTCAGGCCGATCCCCTGTTTGTTCCGGGAGTCTGACTCGCACGTCGTCCCGGCTCAGCCAGGCGTAACCTCCTGATCCGGTAGCCAGACTCACGGACTGCACTCCAGGCACGGCTTCGAGTCGTCGGATGACTTCACGTGTGAATGTTTGCGCTTTCTCCGGACTGTACTCCAAGAGCGCGGGCCTCAGCCTGAGCAGAGCCACGTGTGTCGGATCGAAGTTTGCGCCCTGGCGAACCTGCCTCGCGCTCCGAATCAGTAAACCCGCCGCGACCAGCAGCGCGAGCGAGAGCGCTACCTGACCGACGACCAGCGCACTCCGTAGACGGTGGTGGCGCGAGCTCTGCGCCCGCCCATCGTCTTTCAAGCCCGTGGCGAGGTTCTGGCGGGTGGCGCTCAGGGCGGGCATCAGACCTGACAGCAATGCGGTCAAGAGCGAGAGCGCGAACGAGTAGGCCAACACTCGGGGATTCAAGCTCAGTTCGTAGAAGCGGTCGTGGGTCCCGTTGCCAAGAGTGTAGAAGGCCAGCAGCAGGTCTTTCGCCCAGAACGAGAGGAGCAATCCCAACGCACCGCCAGCCAGCGCCAGCAGCAAGCTCTCAGTCATCAATTGCCGCACCAAGCGACCACGTCCGGCGCCCAGGCATAAGCGCACGACAATCTCTTTGCGCCGCGTCGTCCCGCGCACCAGCAACAAGCCAGCCACGTTCGCACAGGCGATCAACAGCAGCAGGCCGGTCAAGACCATCAGTAATTTGACCTGGTAGCTGAGTTCCTGGCGGCCTTCTTGCCTGACACCAAGCGCAGGCGAGATTGAGGCGCCGCGCCCCTTGTTCTCGGGATAGCTTGCCGCAAATTGGCTGGCGAGCAGGTTCAACTCAGCCTGCGCATCGGCCAACGTCCGGCCTGAGGAGAGACGACCGAGCAGCGTTAGAGGGCGGCAGCCAAGGTCATTCAATCCGTCGCACCAACGGTATCCAAGCCGCAACATCATGGCCGGAATCCAGATCTCGTTCGGGAACCCGGCCGACACGCCGCGGAAATCCTCTGGTGCGACGCCGATGATTTTGAAGTCGGTTCCGTTGACGCGAATGTCTTTGCCGACAATCGAGGGAGCGCCGCCGAATCTGTCTTGCCACATTCTGTAGCTGATGACTGCGACTGCATCGCGGTCAGGCACGGTGTCTTCCTCCGGCAGGAAAAAGCGGCCCAGTAGCGGCTTGATTCCAAGCATCGGAAAATAGTTGGCCGAGACGACTGCCCCACTCGCCTCGCGCGAATCGCCGTCGGCCACCACGCTCAAGGGCGAGGTGGAATAGTGCGCGGCCAGCGCTTCGAATGATTGGCTGTGATCGCGGAAATACGCGTACTCGGGATAGGCGTAACCCCAGACCAATTCAGCGTTCCGGGTCGCCGTGACCGTCGCCAGCTGATATGGTTTCTGCACGGGCAAAGGCCGCAGGAAAAACGTGTCGACGAAACTGAAGATGGTCAGATTCGCACCGAGGCCGAGCGCCAGCGTGAGGATGGTGATTATGGTGAGGGCTGGACGCTTAAGCAGAGAACGAAAACTGAATCTTAGATCCCGCAACAGTGAATCCATTGACGGTCCCTCCAGCCGTGTTATGAATCTGTTTTGGCGCGCGTAGCTTGCGCGCCGGCACGGGTCGGATACCCGCGCTACGCGAACAACCGAGAACTCAGTCTTTCACTACCCAACCGTCTTCCAGTCGCACAATCCGGTTGCCGTAAGCAGCATTTGTCTCGGAGTGCGTAACCTGAACGATCGTCGTACCTTCGTCGTTGAGTCGCTTGAACATGTCCATGATTTCTTTTCCCTGGCTCGAATGAAGATTGCCTGTTGGCTCGTCGGCGAGGATGATCCGGGGATTGGCCACGACTGCGCGGGCAATGCCTACGAGTTGTTGCTGGCCACCGGAGAGCTGGCTGGGGAAAAGATCCTTCTTGCCAACGATCTGAAAACGATCCAGCGTGTCACAGACGATGGATTGCCGGTCCTTCTTACTAACATCACGATAGGAAAGCGGCAGCTCTAGATTCTCAGAGACAGTCTGGTCGTCGAGCAGGTGATAGCTTTGAAAGACAAAGCCAATGTTGCGGTTGCGCAGCTCGGCGCGTTTTCTGGGATTGAGCAAGTGGACGGCCACGTCGTCGAAATAGTATTCCCCGCCCCACGACTGATCATGCATGCCCAGAATGTGGAGCAACGTCGACTTCCCAGCGCCTGACGGTCCCATGATCGAAACAAACTCGCCTTGCTGGATGTCCAAGTCGATGCGGCGCAACACGTAGGTCTTCGTGACGCCGTGAGAGAAAGCCTTTTCGATATTGCTCAACCTGATCATGCGATATCTCCAAACCCGCTCTCTTTCAATTCTCGCTTGGCTTCTTCGATCTCGCGCCGGTTGGCGCCGGCTTCTTCCTCGACGATCAGGCCGTCAAAGAGGTGGACGATACGATCGGCGTGTTGGGCATAACGCGGGTCATGCGTCACCATGCAAATCGTCGCCCCGCCACGGTGCAATTCGCGC
>JBGQGG010000023.1:0-86688 GCA_041497335.1 Pyrinomonadaceae bacterium
CAGGCGCGACCTTTTTGATCTCAGCGATCGATGCCTGGGCGTAGCGATTACTGAGACCTGCCTCCAGGACCAGCACGTAATCTTTGAAAACAACAAAGACGCTGTTGTACGGCCCAAGGATGGCATACACGTCGTCTGCCAATTTCTTGACGGTGGGCGTGGGTTGTACCGGATCGATCTTCGCGTACCCTTCGGGCATGGCGAAGAGACTATCGGGCGGATGTGTGTTTAAGGTTATTGACGACGTTTGCAGGTCCTGCTGCACAGCGCCACCGACACGATCTGTGATGTGGAAGGGAAGAGTCAGTTTTTCAACCGGGCGCCAGTCGCTGTAACTGGTCCCGAGGATAATGTCACCCAGCACTTGATCGTCACTCAGCACCTCAGTTTTGGTAAGTAAGCCGGTCGTTGAGTCGAAATAGAGTGCTACTTCCGTGCCGTCAACGTCTGCGAAGCTGATCACGTTTTGAGCACGGCCGTCGAAATCGCCCACACCCTGCCACCGCAACGTTTCCGGCCGGTTCCACGCCACAAGTATCAGAGTTTCGGGATAACGACGGAATCTTCCTGCTCGGAGAGCGCTGGCGGACGCGACCGGGAAACGTAGGTTCTTTGTAACTTCAAAGACGGAAAATGCGGTAGTGCCCGAAGTAATTTGACGTACCTTGATCGGCTGGCCGCCGAAGATCACATCTTCTGTCTCATCAAAGGTGCGCTGCCCGCGAACGTCTCGAAGGCTCTTAATCTTTGGATGATTCGTCGCGGGCGGATTGACGACGCGCGGTAAGACCGGCACCATGCCCTGCCCTTCATCCGCTCGAGTACCAGATAACTCCCGCGTCACATCCGCAATCTTCTGCAGCGCTTCGAGGCCTCCTATCGCCTTAATTCCAGCCATCAGTACTTCGCGGGCCCGGAAGCTCGATTCTTCAATCGCGCTTTTCTTTTGTTGTGAGTTGGAGATTCCCGAAGCAAAAGAAATGAGAACTAGGGCTACCGCGAGCTGGTAAATGAGTTTCATAAGTTTCTCCAGGGATTTCATCGTGCGAAAACATGCTTACTCTAGTGACTAACAATCGAAGCGCGTCACAGATTTGGTATAAGTGGTTGGTTTTGAGGGATAGGCGGTTCAGAATTGTAAGCGAGCCGGAGGTCTACTCCCCGAACAGGCCGGCAATTTTGTTGCGGTAACGACGGCTCGATGTGAGCTTGGCGCCATTATGAAGGAGGATTTGATACTCGCCCTTGAAGAGCGGGTGAAGTTCCCTGATGCGTTTGATGTTGACGATTGCTGAATGCCGGACCCGCATGAAGTCGTCGGGATTGAGCTTCGCCTCCAAGGCGGTCAGGGTGTCCCGAATTAAGTGGGACTCCCGCCCGATGTGTAAACTGACATAGTTGTCTGAGGCTTCGATCCAATCGATCTCGAGCACTTGCAAAAAGAAAATGCGACCGGCAGATTTTACGACAAATCTTTCAAGATATTTTCGAGCGGGCTGGATGGTCTTAAGCAGCTTATGGAGCGTCTTGTTAACCGCATCCACATTTCCTTTTTGTATTTGGCCTTTTGCTCTTTGAAAAGCTTTTTGAAAACGTTCAGCGTCGAAAGGCTTCAGCAAGTAGTCGACCGCGCTGACATCGAACGCTTTTAGCGCATACTTGTCGTAAGCTGTGACGAAAACTACAGCAGGCATCGCTTCCGCGCCGATAGCTTCCACAACCTCGAAGCCGTCCATCTCGGGCATCTGCACATCTAGAAAGACGAGATCAGGCAAGAGGTCTTGAATGGCAGCCACCGCTTCAAGGCCGTTACCGCACTCCGCAACGACTTCAACCCGCGAATCTTTTGCCAACTGGACCCGCACACCCTCGCGTGCAATTGGCTCATCGTCGACGATCAGGATCCGAATTTTCTCAGTCTCGTCTGACATCTTTGTCGAAAGGAAGAACCAACCTCACTAACAAGCCTCCGCCCGGGGCATCCAGCAATTCGAATTTATGCTTCGAACCGTAGAACTGCTGAAGACGAGCTCGTGTATTACTCAAGCCTACACCTTCTTGCAAGAATTCCGGGCCAGATGTGGGCAGCCCGGGGCCGTTATCTCGAACCTCCAGCTTCAGTTCCCCGTTGCTGACTGTTGAGCTAATTTCGATCAGACCTCCTCGCGACAGCTTTGCGATACCGTGGCGGATAGAATTCTCCACCAGCGGCTGGAGAATCAAACTAGGTACCTTTGCATCCAGCGTTGCCGGGTCAACCTCGAGTCGGATCTGAAGACGATCCTGGAAACGAGTTTGCTCGATCTCTAGGTAGCCATTCAAAAATTCCAACTCCTTTTTGAGTGAAACCTCTTGAGAGCCGACGCTGTCCAAACTAAGGCGCAGCAGATCGCTCAAGCGGATGAGCATTCTATTGGCCGCGCCGGCGTCTCTCATCATTAATACTGAAATTGTGTGGAGCGTGTTGAAAAGAAAATGGGGCTGGAGTTGCATCTTGAGATTATGCAGCTCTGCCTGCGTGAGGCGACTTTCTAATTCCAGCGATCGCGTCTCCTTTTCACGATACTTTCGATAGTAGTCGAACGCGTAATGACCCGAAACTATCAGGAGATAGATTATGACGTTACTAAAGCTTTCGATCAGAATCCCGCGCCCGAGGACCGCTCGCCTGCGCAGGAGATCTTCAGTCAGCCCCTGTCGGGCGAGCTCAATCGCGAATGCAATGCCGGTTTCCAGGGCAGCCTGGATGGGGGCGATTAACAGACCGAAAACCAAGAGCGGCGGCGCGACCCGTCGCCAGTTCCCGCGTTCCAGTCTGAACCGGCTGGCGAACCAAAGAACAAGTGGTGTGAGAGCCGCCCAGATGTACCAATACAGGAATTCGAATCCAACCTGGCGCACCCAATCGACGGGGCGCCCAGCACTCACCGAGCTTACAAGATTGCGCGCCGAATAGATCAGAGCAAGGAAAGTCGCTGCCGCCAGAACAATGAGCCACGTCTTCCGTCGTCCAGTTGCCGAATGTTCTCGTTCCAAAGTCATCAGCGAAACGGTCTTAGATTCGTCCCGGGGCCACAATTACTTCGATCCTAGTCTAGCTCCAACGGCGACAACACTCCATTTTTAAGGGACAACTGATCATTTATCGGGGACAGACGGCGCGCAACAAGAGACTCTTTAGGATTACATTGGGCGTTTGTTCAGCGCAGACCTGTTATCAGGTACCTGCGCGGTGTCTTCATCAGCCCCGCCAGTAAGCACGGATCGAATTGCCTGGTTGATTCTTTCATCCGCCCTCGGCCGGCAGAGTTTACATCCTTAGCAAATTCTTTTCACCGACTTAACCACCAATTCTATTCTTGAGCGTTTAATACGTCGTGGATTGAAAGCCTCTAAATTTGTAAGGAGAGAATGACTATGCTTAAACGAATGTTACTGTTAATGATTTTCTGCTTGCTTGCGAGCCCTTTTGGGATTGCCTCGTATGCTCACAGAAGCCTGCTCAAAGCAGACCGCGAAGCGGCCCCGGCACAAGATGCGAAATCAAGTAACCCCCAAGGCGACGAGGCCGGCGGAATTGAGTTAGCGGAAAAATGCCGCGCCGCAATGGGCGTCACGGATCAGAATCGCTTCAAGACGGAAGAGCGGCAGATAGAGCAAGAAGCGATGGGCCAGCTAATCAAGATAACGCGAATTACAGAGCGATCGTCCGGACGGTTCTACTCACTTACCGAAGGACCAAACGGCAACCGTGAAATGGGCTTTGACGGCAAGCGGGTTTGGCAGAAGACACCGTCTTTTCACGGCTATCTGGCGGATGACGATCCTATGGCCATGCGAATCATCAAAGGCGAAAATGAATCGCCTTTGCTCAATTACAAAAAAACAGGTCAGAAATTGTATCGCCTGCCCAATGAAACAATAGACGGCAAAGAGTATCTGATAGTAAGAACCACCACCAGGGATAGAGCTGACCGAGAAATTCCAATGAAGTTCTACCTTGATCCGGTAACATATTTCGTTCGGCGGACAGTGACTGGCGTCGCTATCACACAAACTTCCGTTTCCCTGAATAGATCGAAGCTCGTGGCAAGAGATATGTAAGAAGCTATTTATGCCACAACAATCGTCGAGCGGCGTGCTTCGATTGAGGTGGTGAAGTAATCTAGTGTGGTGCCCTAATCAGTCTGACAGAGAAATTGATGCCGACATGCGGTTGGAAGTCATTGAAGGCGTCTTGAAGAACATTAAGGATCATTACCCTTAGTTGACTCACCTAACTAAGGTTCCACCCGACATACGGTCAGATGCTTCCATTCAACCAACGCGTTCTATTGAACCCTGCTCACGACGCCTCTGCGCTTTGAGCTGTCTTACTTGTAGGTTATCTAGTGAGTGATAACGCGGGATGAATGGGTGGCGTCGGAACGGGACGGACGCGTCGATTGATTATTATTGCCTTGAGCTAGAGTGGTAGGTTCATTCAACACGATCGCCAGTATGATGATCGCAAATGTGCTTAGCCAACGCGTTGATGAAGTGGTTCAGCTGTAGTATCTGTCTCGCGCCGGTAGTTTAATAGCAGGTTTCTTCAAGCAGGCTCTACTGCCGTCCATTGCTTAACAGCCGCGTGCATGAATGAAACGATCGAATGAACTTTGCGAGTCGACCAGGTGCAATCCGCCCTGTTCTTTGTTGGCTTACACGGCTTGTGATGAAACTCGGTAGCAGTGGTTGTTGATTCATAACCCAAGGATCGGCAGACCGCGATACCGTAAGAACCGGTCAAAATGTGGTCAACTCTTTTTGCGCAAACCTATAAACAAAAGAAAGGGAAGCGGTTGTGATTCCGCTTCCCAATTCGATGCACACGGGCCAGATTATCCTGATGGCCAAGATGCTAAAGTCTGTGCCACTAAAACCGTTACACGCTTGCAGCGCGCCCTGAAGTCTATGCTAAAGTTAATGCGCAATAATTGAATTACACTTGGAGGCGCCGTTTCAGATGACTTACATCGTTGCCGAACCCTGCGTCAACTGCCGCTATACCGATTGTGCTTTGGTTTGTCCGGTCGATGCGTTCCACCTCGACGATGACATGCTGGTGATTCACCCGGAAACCTGCATCGACTGCGATGCGTGTGTGCCTGAATGCCCGGTCGAAGCGATCTTTGCTGAAGACAAATTGCCATCCGAATGGTCGCATTTCACAAAGATCAATGCTGATAGGGCCCTGAGCGGCTTGCCCACGATCAACGTGAGACTGGATCCCCTGTGCCAATAAAGGCGCCAGTAAATGTGCCAGTAATTTTGGACAACAGCAAAAGTATTCCGACAGGCGTGCCGGCCGCGGCCAACCGAAGCGGCTGTCACGCCTTCTTAGTATCCCGAGGAACACGCCTTGCAAACGAGAACTCAAGTTTCAGATCTCCAATTCGTTTCCTGATTGGCTTAGCGATCAGGGCACGATGGAAGTTGAAATTTGAAATTTGAAAACTGAAATGAGAAAGAGCACAAAGCGTTTGGTGGGCGGAATAGCGTTGGCGGCGGGAGCGATAGGCGCAATTGGTGCAGTTTTGATGAAACGAAACAAAAAGGCTGGGCGTGCCGGTCGCCGCGAAAGAGATAAGTCCGGAGATAGCTGGGCGCGACCGGGGATGACGGTAGTTTTCCGGGCCGAGGTAATGCCCGGACGCCAGACGTCTGAGCGCACCTTTCAGGTTACCAGTCTACTGCCCAGCGGGCGCGTACTTTTGGATGGCGTTTCTGGCGAGCACGCCGAAAAAGAATTCCAACCGATTAGATAAAGGCCTTAGCCGGATCTAAAAAGAATTAGCCACGAAGAGGCACAGAAAGCACAAAAGGAAATCTTCTTGCGCCTTTTGTGCTTTTTGTGGCTGGTTCCTTCTTTTATCCGGGCGTCGGACCCTCACCATTCATAAACCCGCCCCGTTTCCATCACACTCAAATTGTCCATTCCCAACTCGGCCAATTCGCGTGCGATTGTTTCCCGATAAACGGCCTTTAGGTGCACCGCAAGAATATCCATACCGTTATGGCTGAGCTTGCGCAGTTCGTCGCGCATCATGGCCGGCGTCAGGTGTTTTGACACTTCGGCCAGTTGGCGCATCGAGTTCGGAAACGAGGCTTCGATGAACAGCGCTTCGAGGTGCGGCGCACGACTCACTATCTTCCAGAATTCTTCGGTCTCGGCGGTGTCAGAGCTAAAAGCAACCGTGGCCCGGCCGTCAGACACGAGCAAACCCACCGTCGGCACGATGTGATTTACGGGTACCGCCGTAACGGTCAGATGCGCGACTTTAAATTCCTTGCCGATCTCAAGAGGCACATATTCCATCACCCGTCCGTGCTCGTTCTTCAACTGATCAAATCGCGGATAGACATTGTCGTTGAAGACGTCGCGCTTAAGGAGTTCGATTACCCGCTCAGTTGCGTGAATACGGATCGGCTGTTCCAGTTCGGAAAAAAGATCGTCGACGAAGATCGGCAAGCTGGCGATGTGATCCATGTGAGGGTGCGTGACGATGACATCGCGGACGGTGCGACGTTGTGCTTCATTCAGCGCAATGCCGAGGCTGCCGGCGTCCACGGTGACGCGATCGTCAATGAGGAAGCAAGTCAGGCGCTGCGCCTCATTGGCGCGCCCGCTGGCATCGAACGAGCTGGGTAATAGTTGGATGTGCAATTATCGGGTGTTAGTTGACTTCAGACTCTGTTAGATCGCCCTAAGTATAAGCTATCCCTTGCCCGGCCGCGAGAGTTTTCCGCCACGTCCAACGACCCTACCCCGGGCCCCTCTGACCGTAACCAAGTTTCTGGCGCAGCTCCTGCAAAGTATACAGGTAGGAGTTCTCACGTTCCTGGGCCAATTGCGGATTGCGCCCAATCCCGCGCGCAACGCGACTGCGATGAAACGCCAGTTCACTGGCGATCTGGTTACAGCGCATACGCGTTCGCCATACTGAAAAACCTCGTGCAGTAAGCGCGTTCCATGACATTCCCATGCGGCCTCGAATCGTGCAGAGCTTTTCGTATTCCTGGGGATCGAAAAGGCCGCTTTGACAATCGGCATAGAGAAACTGGCGTACGATGCGGCCTTCGCGACGCAACGAGAAAAAGATAACCATCAGGGTGATGATAAAAGCAGGGCCCATGATCAGAAAATAGGCGGCAAAAAACCCGGCTGCGCCGCCGTAGGTGGCCGTACCATTCCAGGTTGCGTGCATCAGAACTGCCAGCATGAACCCCAGCACCGGCATAGTGACTTTTACAAAACCATTATTGGATTGCCGGGCCCAGCCCAGTCCAATCCCGGTCATGCTGGTGAACAGCGGATGAGAGAAAGGCGCAGCCATTCCGCGCAGAATAAAGATGAATGTTAAGGCCCCAGCTCCACCTTGCACGGCCCTGCCGTAGTAGAGGATGTTTTCCGTCATGGCAAAGCCCAAACCGACCATGCCGGCGTAAACTATTCCGTCAACAACGCCGTCGAATTCTTCCTTCTTCCACAGAAACAGGATGACCAGGATGCACGCCTTGGCACTTTCTTCGACGATGGGCGCCGAGATTACGGCCCCGAAGTTCTCGCCGATTTGCCGGCTGTGCGTGGCGGCCGCCGCCATCAGTGAAAGGCTGGTATTAAAAATTAAGGCGATGAAAACCGCGATCACCGCTCCCCAAAAAAATGCCGTGGCCAGCATCCACAAAGGTTCCGACTCGTAACGATCAATCCATAGCAGCAACATCACATAGATCGGCACCGGCAGAGTGGCGCAAATCAATCCGATAATCAATTCGACCAGGCCGGTCTCAGATCCGATCAACAGCAGCACGACCAGTCCCAGCAGAGCCGCAACCATAATCGCGAACACCGCCAGAACTATTTTGAAGACGCTTTGATGTCCGGAAGATCTGACGACCGGGAGCACCGGAGCTCTCGGGGGAAGGCCAGCATTTGGGGTGAACTGATTATTCATTTTCTTTGGCCAAACATCGACTTGGATTCAGCCGCAGTATATCCATATTTCGAAGATGCGGCCAGAAGTGTCGAATGCTCCCAGCATCATCGCGCACACGTCAGAGCGCGGCCACCGTCGATCTGATAAGTCGCGCCCGTTATCCATGAAGCTTTTTCTGAAGCAAGATAGAATACCAACTCTGCGATCTCCTTTGGATCGCCGACTCTGCCGATCGGGTGAGTAGTCTTTGAGTGTTCCAGGAAGTTTGCGTAAGCTTCTTCGCTCATCCCGCCTCGTTTATGAATCTCCGTGATGACCACGCCGGGATTCACAGCGTTTACCCGAACGCCCTTGGGCGCGAGTTCGAGCGCCGCACAGCGCGTTAACTGATCGACGCCGGCCTTGGATACACAGTAGGCCAGCACGCCGGGAAAGGAGCGCAAGCCCGTCACACTGGAAACATTGACGATGTTGCCTCTGGTTTTGATCAGATGTGGTGCGGCCAGTTGCATCAGTTGGAACACGGCGCGCAAATTGACGTTCATCATTGCGTCCCATGCCGCGAGCGACGTTTCTTCGATTGAGCCCGTGGAAATGTGCCCGGCAGCATTCACCAGCACGTCAAGCCGGCCAAATTTATTGATGGTCTCGGCGATCGCTTGATGGACCTGGCTTTCGTTTGTCACGTCCATGGCGATTGTCAGCGGTTCGCCTCCCGCATTCTTCACTGAGGCTTCCACATCGTGCAGCGCGGACTGATTGCGACCCAGGGCCACGACGCGTCCCGATTCTTCCGCGAATTTCACGGCCACAGCGTGGCCGATTCCGGAAGTCGCTCCGGTTATCAGAACAACCTTGTCCGTAAAGCCTTCCATTTGTTCTTCCTTTCTTTGCTGCGCGATTTTGGGCGGGGCTTTGTCGAATAACGTGTTACCGCGAACTTCAAGACCGCCTTTAGCGCGACATATTGACATACGTGACCTAAGATTGACTATAATTTCAAGCGGACAGAGTGCAAGCGCGAAAAAGAGCCAACTGTCGCCCGTCTAGAATTGAAATTGAAATGAGCAGCACGCTGCCAGTCTCAATAATCAATCGCCCCATTTGAGTCTCGGTTAGAAGAGCGTTGCCCATCGAATCAAACGAACCCGGGTTTTACCCGTCCAAGCGAGCACACATGGGGCGCGAGTCCCCGTTGCACAGGCCGGGCGGTCCGGTGCGCTCGCCGTCGGCGTCTGGTTTTATGACCGCTGCTGCGGCTACTTCGGCGGCATTGTTCTTCATCCTCTGGTGGATGCTACAGGGCGAAGAGAACCCGTGGGTGCCTGCGGGTTTGGCGGCCAGCGTGGTTATGCTGGTAGCAGCCTTAGCACGAATTGTAGTGGTGCGGCGACAGACCCTCTATGTACGCGAGCAAGGCAGGCGGGAGCGGCGAGGCAACTCTATGCGAATGCCATCCGGCCAGGCGATGCACTCGACGAGTTCGCATTCCGCTGCCCTGCGCGCGCTACAGAAGAAGTCTGTCGATGCTGACGCCCGGGAGCTGCCTCCGCAGGCGCATCGAGAAATATTCGATCTCTGCGCCGAATACCTGAGCGACGTCGAACAATCGTTGCTGTCGCCCGGCTTGCCGGCCGAGCGGCGTCTGGCAATGCGCGCCGGGCAGGAGCGGGTCCGAGTCCTGCAGAGACATCACTTGCTGACGTGGGCCAGGGGTTCGGCGCGAGCTCTTACGCATGAGGCGCAGCAACGCGTGCGCCTTTACGAGAAAGTCGAGACCGCGAATCGCGCACTGGAGTGCATTGATTCCGCACTGAAAGTTTATCCTGACGAGGAGGATCTCAAGGTTTCGGCTCTGGCAGTGCGTGAATTCATTACGTCAAGTAGAGTAGCGCATTGGGTTGAGTTGGCCGAGCGGGCCGCGTTCAAGGGCTATTACCGGAGGGCGATCGATCGCTATCAAGATGCTTTGTTTTATCTCGCTCGCGACGGGCCGGACCCGGATCGCGAAGCCGGTGCCGAAGGGATAGCACGGGAGATTGACTTGTTGAGAGCGCGCCTGGCCTCAGAGCGAGCCACCATTGACCCCTCCAGGGACAGTCCAAAGTCCGGAAAATAAGAGTCGTAGTCCTGCCAGGTTCTCGGCAGCCGTCACCTTGGACAACGACTATCGGCAATGGTAAGAAGAAAGTGCCCAAGATGTGGAAGCGACAAGGTTCGGCTCGGTTATCGCCGCATGCCCTGGTTCCTCCGAATGTTTGGCATACGCAATCTTTTGTGCGATCATTGCAACTGGTTATTTACAGCATTCGGATTTCCCCGGATAGGTCGGCGCAAGGCAAAACGACGAAGTTAGGCGAGCATCCTGATCGGCGTGGATGGCGGCTAATTGCAGGTTTGGAATTGCCTTGCCTAATTGTTAAGCGCCTTCCGGCGTTTGGATGAATTGAAGACTTTCGAGGTTTAAGCCATGAGTAGAAGAACTCTCATTATTTTCGCGGCAGTGTTCAGCCTGGGCGTCGGTTTTTCAGTGCTGGCACTGGCCCAATCGCAGAGCGCTCCGCCTCTTCCCTCCAACGCCTCCAACGCCATGGACGATCAGGGACTCGCTCGATACCGGGTGGGGCCCGGAGATCTTCTGGATGTAAGAGTTTTCGGTCAAGCGGATCTGAACTCTACTGTGGAAATTGACGAGGACGGTAACATCTCTTCGCTCCCATTCATTGAAAATCCTATTCCCGCCAAATGTCGTAACGAAAGGGAAATCCAAAAGTCCATTACCGAGGCTTATTCAAAGTACCTCGTAAAGCCGCGCGTCAGCGTGCGGATTCTGGAGCGCAGGAGCCGTCCACCAGCAGTCGTATACGGCGCGGTGCGCAGCCCCGCCCGGATCCAGATGAACCGGCGTGTGCGGTTGCACGAGCTGCTGGCGAACGCCGGCGGAATTACTTACGCCGCCAGTGGAACAATCCAAATAATTCACACTGAGCCGATAATGTGTCCCGAGCAGGAAGACATCGTGCAGACGGTGACCGCTTCGCTTTCCGATAAACCGGAAGCCGCTTCCGCTTCAGCGAAGGTCCAGAGTGATTCGGGCTCGGACATCGGTCGGCTCGAGATTTACCAAATAAGCAATGTCAAAAATGGCATAGGCAAAGACGATCCCGTTATTCGCCCTGGCGATATTGTAATCGTGACGGAGGGCGCACCCATCTATGTCACCGGCGCCGTGGTTAACCCGCACGAGATTGTGATGAAGGACGGAATGACTCTGGGCAGAGCCATCGCCATGGCCAGCGGACCGATTCGACAGGCGAAGACGAGCGAAGTCCATGTTTACCGCGTGAAGGAAGGCAAGGTTGGCCAGGAAGATCTGAAATTCAACTACGATGCGATCAAGAAGGGACTGGAGCCGGACGTCCCCCTGCAGGCCTACGACATCGTTGACGTTCGCCAGATTGGAACGTTCGCTCCCAGGAACCTTGCCGATTTCTTTTTGAATACGGTAAAGAGCACCGCGGGATTTCTCCCGCAGAGAGCCATCTACTAAAGGCGAACGTCCACTTAGGTATCGAAAGGCTGGCGAACCAAGCTAGCCTTTCAGTTGTCTTTCGGCAAAGTTGGGAAAACAAGAATGAGTCAACGCATCAGGTCTAACAAGAACAAAAGAAGCCGCGGGTTTACGTACCTCTGGATCTTTGGTCTGGCGGTTTCCGTCTTTCTGCTGATCTATTTTGAGCAGACTTCGTTGCTGTACATACTGGCCACGCTGGGCGTCACCATCTTATTGGTCATCGTGGCTACCGCCGATCTGGGTCAAAGTGAGCGCTCATCCGAAGCAACGGCGCAGATGTCTGAGGCTTCGTCTCCACCGTCCGGGGCGAAGGCCCGGAAGTGAACCATCACGCTGTCAACGCGTGGCGCGAACTCCCCTCTGTCCTCAGAACTTTTCCAGGTCTTTTCCGATGACAACTTGTCCGTTATAGCCGCCGGCGCGAACACCTGCCAACAACTCTTCATCGCTCGCGCCCATGCGAATGATGTGATCCAGGATCAGCAGCTTTGGTCGAATGCGCGCTGCCAGAGCACCCAGTTCCACATCCGATGTGTGGTACTCGCGGCAATAGCGAGGCCAATCCTTTCCGCCCGGGCGATCCTCAGGTTTGAGACGCGACGCGGAATAGACTTCATGAATCAGAATGTCTACTCCTGCGGCAGCTTTGACCAGCGCCTCGCTCGGTCTGGTGTCCCCGGAAATCACGATCGATCGGCTGGCCGTGTCGATGCGATATGCAAAAGCATTCTTCCAGGCGCCATGCTCCACGGCAATCGCAGTAACCCGCACACCGTCCTTTTCGTACACGACGCCTCCGCGAATCTCGTGCACGTCGACCCGATAGCCACCGGCTACTTCCTGCTCCAATCCGTTCGTGCGAATATGGATGTCCTCTGAATATGCAGCCAGCAGATGATCAGTCATTCTTCGCAGGCCCGGCGGGCCGTAGACCTGAAACGGCGCGCGCCTTCGCATTACCCACGACGTCAACATCAAGTCAGCATAGCCCAGCGTGTGATCACTGTGCAGATGCGTGATGAAAAGCGCTTCTGGTCCACTAATGGGAAGATTGGCCGCTTTCAAGCGCCGCATCACGCCCGCACCCGCATCGAACAGAAACAATCGCCCGCCCACAACGACCGCCGTTGCCGGCCCTGATGCAGAAGGGTCAGGATAGGGCGTGCCGGTTCCGAGCAGGATGACCTCGGTCCCTGCTGCGGTCGAATCAGCCAGGAGGGCGGGTCTTAATGGAACCCAGCCGTTGAGAAATGGCATACCAAGTCCCAGACACAGGAAAGTTGCCAGCATAGTTTGCATACGGTTGCGACTCCTTTGATCTTTTGGAGCGAACGTTAACGTTGAGGCAAATGAATGAAACTACGCAACCAGCTTTGATCGCAAGCGCCCGCCGGTTGGATTTTTTCCGCGCCTCGACTAAAGTATGTCCGCCCGAACTCTGTTTCCTAAGATTTTTGCCGGAGGACCAATCCAAATGAAGAAGATCAAGACAACTCTTGCGACGCTGGCGTTGATTACCCTGGCCTTGTCAATGTCGATGTCGACACTTCCTCGCGTGGCGAGGGCGCACGATGGCGACATCCCCAAGCTTACGTATCCCGAGACCAGGCGAGGCGACGTAGTCGACGACTACTTCGGAACCAAAGTCCCGGATCCGTATCGCTGGCTCGAGGATGACAATGCACCGGAAGTCGCGGCCTGGGTTGAAGCCGAGAACAAAGTAACGTTTGGTTATCTCGACAAGATTGCTTATCGACCGCAGCTCAAGGATCGCCTGACCAAGCTGCTCAATTATCCAAAGTTCTCTGCGCCTACTCGCCGCGGAGAAAACTTTATCTTCTCAAAGAACGACGGGTTGCAGAACCAGAGTGTCCAGTACATCCAGAAGGGTCTGGACGGCACCCCGGAAGTCTTGCTCGATCCGAATAAGTTTTCCGCCGATGGCACGTCGCAACTGGGAGGGTTCTCGCTATCCGAGAGGGGAAAGTATGTGGCTTATGGAATCTCCGAAGGCGGTTCCGACTGGAGAGATTTCTATGTCCTCGACGTGACGACGAGGAAGACACTGACCGATCATCTTGAGTGGGTAAAATTCTCCGGCGCGTCGTGGATAGGCGACCAGGGTTTCTTCTACAACCGTTATCCTCAGCCCGAGTCAGGGAAGAAGATGGCGGGGAAGAATGACTACCAGAAGATTTACTACCACAAAGTCGGTACGCCGCAATCCGACGACAAACTGATTTACGAAGACAACGAACACCCGCAACGCCGTCAGTCGATCGGAGTGACTGAGGACCAGCGCTTTGAAGTTCTTGGTGTCTCGGACTCCTCGTCGGGGAAGAGAGGCAATTCCGTTTTCTTCCGCGAGCTGGAGCAGAGCGACAAGCCGTTCACTCCCATTGTTGCTGAGATTGGCGATGACAGCTACGGCGTAATCGACGACGTTAACGGCAAGTTCCTGATCGAAACGAATCACGGCGCGCCCAACGGCAAAGTCGTGCTTTACGATCCGCAGACTAAGACCTGGAAGGACATTTTGCCTGAGCGACCCGAGCCTTTGCAGAACAGCAGCACCACCGGCGGCAAACTGTTCGCGACTTATTTGAAAGACGTGACGACGCGGGCCTACGTCTACAGCCTGGCCGGAAAACTGGAGAATGAAATTCAACTTCCGGGACTGGGCTCGGCCGGCGGGTTCGGGGGGCGCAACGATGACAAGTTCGTCTTCTACAGCTTCACCTCGTTCAATTATCCGCCTACGATTTTCAAGTATGACATCGCCACTAAGAAGTCTTCCGTATTCCGCACGGTGGATATTCCGGGCTTCAAAGCGTCAGACTATGAAGTGAAACAGGTCTTCTACAACAGCAAAGACGGCACGCGCGTGCCGATGTTCATCACGTATAAGCAAGGACTCAACCTCGACGGCAATAATCCCACAGTGTTGTATGGCTATGGCGGCTTCAACATCACGACGAGTCCGGGATTCAGCGCGCTACGCATCGCGATGCTCGAGCAGGGCGTAGTGTACGCGTCGGCGAACATGCGTGGCGGTGGCGAGTACGGCGAGAAATGGCACGAGGCCGGCACCAAGCTGAAAAAGCAGAACGTGTTCGACGACTTTATCGCCGCGGCGGAATACTTGATCGCCCAGAAGTACACGTCGTCCGCCAAGCTGGCCATTCATGGCGGCTCGAACGGCGGATTACTGGTGGGCGCCTGCTCGAACCAGCGACCCGAATTGTTCAAGGCTGCAGTGGAACAGGCGGGCGTGATGGACATGCTGCGCTTTCACAAGTTCACCATCGGCGCGGCCTGGATTTCGGACTATGGTTCGAGTGAGCAGAACGAAGCGCAGTTCAAAGCGCTGTACGCCTATTCGCCAATCCACAACGTCAAGCCGGGCACGAAGTATCCGGCAACGTTGATTACTACCGCGGATCACGACGATCGCGTGGTGCCGGCGCACAACTTCAAATATGCGGCCGCCTTGCAAGCCGCGCAGGGAGGCGACAACCCAATCCTGATTCGCATTGACACTAAGTCAGGACACGGCGCCAGCAGCACCACGAAAACCCTGGAACAGCAGACGGACATCTTCGCGTTCCTGTTCCAGAACCTGGGTGTAACGCCGAAGTACTGAGTGCAAAAGGATTTTCTCTGTGCAAACTCTGTGATGCTCTGTGTCTCTGTGGTGAAATTACTACGAAAAACATTCACCACAGAGGCACAGAGGTTACACAGAGAACCACAGAGACTGATTTTTTCCGACAGGCTCCAAAGCGGGCGACAGGAAAGCTTCAAAACCTCAACGACAAACAACTCAAACCACCATCCATCTTCTGAAACTCAGTCATGTCGAGTGCGATCGTTTGATAACCCAGCTCTCGCAGTTTTCTTTCCAGTACCGGATAGCCCGAGGCCACCAACACATGATCGTTGACGCGCACGCAATTGGCCGCGTACGCCTCGCCGGCATTCACGCGCACAAGATCATATTTGCTGAACTCGGGGCGGTTGGCCAATTCGTCAATCACCACGAGTCGGCCATCGCTGAGATAGGCGATGCCGCTCTTTAGATGGAGAATTCTTGCACAGGCCGACCCGGTCGCTACCGCTCCCGGTACTGACTTCATATCCTTGAGCCCTCGGATATCCACGAAGCTGGACGTGTAACCGAATGACACCAAAATTCCAGCCAACTGACTTGCGCCTTCTTCATTCGTGCGTTCGGAAATGCCGATGAAGAAATGATCTCCTGCTTCACATACATCGCCGCCATCCACGGTTCCCGGCGGTTGAATGGAAAGCATATCAGAGTAGAAGTCGGTTAATACTTTTTTGATGCTCGCTGTTTCGCCAACTCGGCTGGGCGCGCCGGGCCGGGTGAGAATGGCGCATTGGTCTGTCAGCACCGCTGTGTCTTCGACGAAAGTGGAATCCGGATGGAGCGGATCAGGTGCGAGCCTGGTCAGCGTCAAACCACATTGCTCCAACGCAAGGCAGTAGACTTCATGCTGCTTGAGAGCGCGTTCGTAATTGGGCGGCCCCTGATCGACGGTGGTTAGCCCTTCGCCAAAGTTGGGAGCCGGTGGGCGGACGATGGCTCTGGTAAACACTGATCGGTTTCGGGAATGAAAGCGCGCCGAAGGCGCTGAATGCAGAAGCCTGGGGCAAACCGCCCCAGGACATCAATGCGTGACCGGACAACAAAATGAAGGTTGATTCTTGTGCATCGAATCCGAATAGCGAAATTTGAATCCCAAAACTATTACTCGCCGTTGGCGCTTCAAGATTTACCATTGCCGGCGGTAAACCCCCGCTTCTTCATCAGCGCCTCGACCTTTGGATCGCGACCGCGAAAACTGCGATAGCCATCGGCCGGATCGATCGTGTTGCCGACTGAGAAGATGTATTTGCGCAAACGCTCGGCGACCTTCTTATCGTATGGCCCGCCCCCTTCGACAAAGGCGCCAAACGCATCGGCGGTTATCACATCGGCCCAGAGATAGCTGTAATAGCCGGCCGAATACCCATCGCTGGAAAATACGTGCATGAACTGCGGCGTGCGGTGACGCATCACGATTTCCTTCGGCATTCCCACCTCGGCGAGCGTTTCTTTCTCAAATGCATCCGGATCGATCTTCTTATCGCCGGCCAAATGCAGCTTCATATCAACCAAAGCCGCTGCCAAATACTCAACCGTAATGAAGCCCTGGTTGAACGTGGCCGACTTCTTAATTCGGTCGACCAGCGTCTGCGGAATCGGCTTGCCGGTTTGATAATGAACGGCGAAGCGGTTAAGCACTTCAGGAGTTGAGAGCCAATGTTCCATCAGTTGCGACGGAAACTCCACGTAGTCGCGAGCCACCGCCGTCCCTGAAAGCGAAGGATAGGTAACGTTCGAGTTGAGACCGTGCAGCGCATGACCGAACTCATGGAACATCGTCGTGGCATCGTCCCAGGAGATGAGCAGAGGCTCGCCGGGTTTTCCCTTCACGAAGTTCGCGTTGTTTGAAACGATCGTGGTGATCTCGCCATTGACGCGTTCCTGGCTGCGATAAGCATTCATCCAGGCGCCCGAGCGCTTGCCAACACGCGCGTATGGATCGAAATACCAGAGCCCGATGTGCTTCTTCGTGGTTTTGTCAGTCACTTCCCAAACCCGAATGTCCGGGTGCGCGACCGGAACGTTGGCCGCCGGAGTAAAGTTAAAGTTGAACAGCTCTCCGGCGACCCAGAAGATGCCTTCGCGCAGCTTCTCGAGCTGGAGATACGGTTTCACTTCATTCTGGTCCAGATCAAACTTCGCCTTCCTAACTTTCTCGGCATAGTAGCGATAGTCCCACGGCTCGATCGTGATCTTAGCGCCTTCTTTGTCAGCCAGCGCCTGCATGTCCGCGACTTCTTCGTGCACGCGCGCCACCGCGGGTTTCCACACGGCCTCCATCAATTCCATCGCGCGCTCAGGCGTCCTGGCCATCGAGTTCTCCAGCCGCCAGTGCGCATGCGTGGGAAACCCGAGCAGCTTCGCGCGTTCTGCGCGCAGTTGCAGAATCTCTGTGATGATTGCGTTGTTGTCATGCTCGTCCCCGTTGTCGCCACGATTGATGAACATGCGCCAGACCTTTTCACGCAGATCGCGGCGATCAGAGTAAGTAAGAAAAGGATCGACGGAGGAACGCGTGTTCGAAATCACCCACGCCCCCGGCTGTTTCTTGGTTATGGCCGCGGCCGCCGCCGCGTCGCGCACAGACTGGGGTAGACCAGCCAGATCCGCTTCACCCTTGATCGCGACGAACTGACCGTCCTCTTCAGCCAGGACGTTTTGACTGAACTTTGTAAATAGTCCCGCCAGTTTTTGATTGATCTGAGATAGCCGCGCCTTGGCGTCGGGCTGCAATCGCGCGCCGAAGCGAACGAAGTTGGTGTAGTAAAGCCAGGTCAGGCGCTGCTGCTCGGGTGTAAGTTTCTTCTTGTTCGGTGAATTGTAGACAGCTTCAATGCGTTTGAAGAGTGCCTCGTTCTGATTGATCTTATCGTTGAAGGCGGCGAGCTTTGGCGCCATTTCGCGTTGGACTACCTGAAACTCGGGCCCCGCCATCGTCGAACCCCAAACACCGTAAATCGTCGAGACGCGATCGAGCGTGCTCCCGGCGCGTTCCATCGCCACGAGCGTGTTCTCGAAAGTGGGCGCTGCCGGATCATTCGCAATCTTTTCGACCTCCATGAGGTTCTGCGTCATGGCCGATTCGAGCGCCGGCTTGAAAAGAGCGATCTGCACCTTGTCAAAGGGAGGCACGCCACCGTACGGGCCTTCCCACTCCGCGAGCAGCGGGTTTGGATCCGCCGTGGCATTAGCTCGAGCGTTGCTGACCGCGGTGTTGTCCATTCTGTTAGCGATAACCGAAACGATCATCGCGGTGGCAAAGAGCAGCACGAAGCTGCGAGTGATCATGTCGCGCATATGATTCATATCCTTTGTATTGAAGTTCACAACGCCTTCATCCGACGGAGAGATTGAAAACGTGCGGCCAGTATATTGGCGGCGGTATTGGTTGTACAGCGGCCTGCCGCGGAAAGTATCAGGATGAATCTAAACCGGCCCTGAGGGTACAGAACCCGGCTAGGTAGCGACGGGATGCTGGTTCTCAACCGGAGACTACCGGGTAACAGCCTGAGGTAGAGATCAAGTCAAAAGCGGGTTAACGCCGAAGCAGTTTACGATTCTATACCGTCTCATCTGCGCGATCCCTGCACTATATGAGGGCCGCGCTCATAGCTATGTCACCCTAAGTGCTTTCAAATGAGGCGGCACGCATGTTGCCCAACGTAACTTTGGGAAAGGGAAGGTAACAAATCATGAAAAAAGAAATCGGTGGCGCAATCTTGGCATTCGCTTTTGTTTTTGGGGTAACCGCGGCGGCCAGCAGTTCGGCCCAGGCGCAATACAGGAATGATCGGAATGATCAGTCCCAGCGCAGAGATCGAAATCGTGGCGATAACCGGAATCGGAACCGTGGGGATAACCAGGATCGGGACGGCGATTGGCGGAGGAACAACGGTACCTATAACAACGGTACCTACAACAACGGCACCTACAACAACGGCACCTACAATAACCGCAATGGCAACTACAACAACGGTTATCAGGTTGCCATGAATCAGGGGTATCAGGCCGGCGTGAACACAGGCGCGAATGACGCCCAGCGACGTCAGAGTTTTGACCCGCAAAGATCACACTACTTCAGGAACGCTTCATCGCAGGCTTTCCGGGAAGGCTTCGTGCGCGGCTATAACGAGGGCTACCGGCAGTACGCCAACTCGAATGGTCGTTATGGGAGAAACAACGGTGGAGGAATCTTGGGCACAATCTTCGGCCGACCTTAAGTCAGCTACGGCTGGTTTATCCAACTAACCTCGAATGCCGCGACGCAAGTCGCGGCATTTTCTCTTGCGCTCGCAGTCGTCCGTTCACATCACTACTCTTAAGGAGCCACAAACCCGGTCAACGGATTGCATAAGTGCCGCAAAATACTAGCCACTTTGCGAGAATGTAGTCAACGAAAAGGTCGAGTGAAAGAGGTCAGTACCGGGAGCGGTAGCGACCGGGTCTGGTCGCGATCCCGGGTTGTGTAATTGGACCCGGTCGCTACCGCTCCCGGTACTGACCTCATCGTCGGTACGCGCAAGATTCGGATAGCCTCTCTTCGGACAAAACTCTAAACTAATGGCATGGCAAAACTCGACCGTGAATTTCGCACAACTCTCGATGTCGCCTTCAATCACGCGGTTTCTCATCTCGAAAATCTCGATCAGACCTCCGTCGGGGCTACTGAAGATCTCGCGACCCTACGCGCACGCATCAACAAACCGCTCGCGCGTGCAGGCGTTGCGCCCGATCAGGTCATACACGATCTCGCGGCAGATGTTGCCGGAGGTCTGCTCGGTTCTGCGGGCGGACGTTTCTTCGGCTGGGTGATTGGCGGCACACTACCGGCGGCCGTCGCGGCCGACTGGCTCACTTCGACCTGGCAACAAAACTCGGCGCTCTACGCTTGCTCGCCGGCCGCAGCGGTGGTGGAAGAGACGGTAGGAGCCTGGTTGAAAGAAATTCTCGGTCTGCCAAAGGACGCGAGCTTTGCGCTGGTGACCGGATGCCAGATGGCCCATGTCACCTGTCTCGCCGCCGCGCGACATGCGATTCTGAAAAAGCATGGTTGGGATGTCGAATCCCAGGGGATGTTTGGCGCGCCGGCGATTCGAATTCTTTCCAGCACTGAATGCCACGGTTCATTCGAACGCGCCGTGCGTCTGCTTGGCTTTGGCCAGTCACAGGTCAAACTTCTGCCCGTCGATGATGAAGGCCGGCTTAGCTCCGAAGCTTTGGAGGATGAACTCAAGAAAGACGCGTCGGCACCGGCCCTGGTGCTCCTGCAAGCCGGCGACATTAATATCGGGGCTTACGATTCGTTTGAGACGCTGATTCCGATCGCGCATGCCTGCGGAGCCTGGGTGCACGTCGATGGTGCGTTTGGTTTGTGGGCGGGAGCGAGTCCGCGCCTGCGGCATCTGGTGAAGGGAATCAACGCCGCCGATTCATGGGCTACTGACGGACACAAGTGGCTCAACGTACCGTTTGATTCCGGCTTTGCTTTCGTTGCCGACCCTGAGGCGCATCGCGCATCGCTTTCCATTCGCGCTGCCTATCTGACTCATGCTGCGGACGCGCGCGATCAGGTTGATTGGAATCCGGAATGGTCGCGGCGCGCCCGGGGCTTTCCGGCTTACGCGGCGCTGCGCCAGTTGGGCCGGGACGGTGTGGCGGAGATGATCGAGCGCTGCTGCCGCCACGCGCATTCATTGACGATGCGCATCGGCGCGTTACCGGGAGCGGAAGTTCGGTGGGAGCCGACAATCAACCAGGGCCTGGTGCGATTTCTGGCGCTTAGCAGGCCCGAGGGATTTGGGAATCAAGAGCCGACTAAAGTCGGAACTCCAAACTTGCCCGCCGAAGAAGATCACGACCGCCGTACTGACGAAGTAATCGCAGCAATATTGAAAACCGGCGAAGCATTCTTCGGCGGCACGACCTGGCGAGGCCGGCGTGCCATGCGGGTGAGCGTCACCAACTGGCGCACCACCGACGCTGACGTCGATCGGGTGGTGAAGGCGGTGGCGAGTGTTTTGTCTTGAGGTTACGCCACTCGACTGACTGCCGGCTATCCAGAGGGTCTTGTGAGTTCGAGGCCGAGTCGTCTCGAGAGTGTTGTGTATCTTGGGTCGGCACGAAGGTTGTCAAAGTCCGGGCCAAATCGTAGGTCCGGTATCTCCATCGAACGATCTTCGTAGGCTTTTTGCAGATACGCGAAAGCCTGGTCATTGTCCCCGAGGAAGGCGTAGATTTGCGCGAGGTAGAATGGCTTGGCGCGTCCGCGCTGAATGCGGTCCTGCTGCAGCTCCAACCATTTGCGCCAATATCCTTTCATTCCACCGGTGTCGTACGCCTGGCGGAATGCGGACAGCCGCTCTGGGCTGGCGTTCTGAACTCTGGAAGTCTCAATAAACTCAGCGACAGCCTGTTCGTACATTCCTTGTTGCTGGTAGGCCCAGCCTATCGAGCGACGCACCATGACCGCGAGAGGATCAGTTGGATCCAGCTTGAGCGCGTGTTGATATTTCTCCAAAGCTTGATTGTAATCGCGCGCCCGGTAGAACAGGTCGCCCAGGTCTTCAGCAATCGAAATTGAAATCGGATCCAATTCCTGCGCACGCTTGATTTCTGCAATCGCCTCATCCGGTCGGCCCATCGCCGAGAGACACAGTGAATACTCCTGGTGGGCATGAGCGTCGTTCGGGTCTAGCGCGATAGCCCGCTTGAATTCTTTCTCCGCGCCGGGCCAATCCCAATCGTAACGCTGCTTCACGGCCCCCACGGCCGTATGCGCTTCGGCCAGCGCATCATTTAGTTGCAGCGCCTTGATCGCGGCCGCCTTCGCCCTGGACATGGCGTCAACGGGGTTGTGCTCGGGCGTGTCATAGTGTGAACCCAGCAAGACATACGCTTCAGCTAGTCCGGCATAAGCGAGGGGATAGTTGGGATCGAAACGTTGAGCTTCATCGAATTGGCGGATCGCCTCTTCAAGCGCGGGGGTTGTTCCCTTGCTCCAATAGTAGCGACCTTTGAGGTAGGCCTGATAAGCATCACGGCTGCCAGTCAACCGCTGATCCTCGAACTTGTCGGCTGATGAGCGAACGCTCTGACTCGAATTGACCGCAACCGGTTTGCTCTCCGCTGGCTTGGTCTTGCCCAGGAATGTCACATAACACAAAGCGGCTAGCACGAGGCCGACCACCGCACCGAACAAGAAGATACTGCTCGACGATCGATTATGACGAAGAAGACCATACCTGGATAAGGGAAGATGCAGAGTTCTCAAGGCCGGAGCAGAGACTGCGAGATACGGGGAGGTAGAGAGAACCGCGCGATCTGTTCCCACTTCATGCCCTGCATCCTGCTCATTGGAAAAAGGTTGAATCTGCGTAGGCTTCGCCAGGATCAAATCAGTTGTGTTGGCGGTAGTCGACTGTCGTACTTCGCCCACGAACCGGTAGCCTCGCCGCGGGATCGTCTCGATATAGTTACGTCCATCCGCTCCGGCGCCGAGGGTTTTCCTGAGCAGGTAAATGTTCTGGGTTAGATTGCCCTCCTCGATCACCGTGTCGGGCCAGACCATCTTCATCAGATCGTCCTTCTTCAGCACCGCTCCGCCGTGCTGGACCAGCGCCAGCAGCGTGTCCACCGCCTTTGGCGCCAAAGACAAAGGCTCGCCGCCCCGCAAAAGAAGGCGGTTCTCGACATCTACCCGGAAGGGGCCGAATTCATAAAAAGGCGCAGCCGGATTACTCATGAGTGTCTTGAGAAATAATTGAGAGAGAATTGAGCCCTGCCCCGAAGACTTCAGCCCGGCTTCAACGTAGTATCGGGCAAGTCGTCCGATTTGCTCTGGTGCTCAGTCTAACAAAAGCCGCCAGATGGGATCAAAAGGCTCTGGAGCGGGGTTCTCGCGATTACCTCTTTCGATCATCTGGCACGGAGGGCATATGAAAAGAACTTGTCTGTTCACTCTTTCATTCCTGGTTGTTGTTTGCTTTCTGATAAACCAATCCTTCGCTTGCACGACTTTCTGCCTGAAGCACAAGGGCGAAGTTCTGTTCGGCAGAAACTACGATTACAACATCGGCGACGCGCTGATCTTTGTCAACAAACGCGGCGTAGCGAAAACCGCAAGCATTGGCGACTCGCCCAATTCCGCGAAATGGGTTTCCAAATACGGCAGCATCACCTTCAATCAGTACGGGAGGGAAAATCCGAACGGCGGAATGAATGAGATGGGGTTGGTGGTCGAAGAAATGTGGCTCGACGAGACGGAATACCCGAAAGACGACTCGCGTCCGACCCTGGGCACGCAGGAATGGATTCAGTATTTGCTCGACAACTCGGCGACGACGGCGGAAGCTCTCAAGAATGCTGCAGGCGTCCGCATCATTGATTTCGTTAAGGTTCATTACCTGGTCAGCGATAAAGCAGGGAACACGGCCTCGGTGGAATTCCTGAAAGGCAAAATGGTTGTGCATACGGGCGACCAGCTTGCCGTGCCGACTCTGACCAACAACACATACGAAGAATCCCTGAGTTATGCAAAACACACTGATCCGGAGAAAGCGAAATCCGGCACTTCGCTTGACCTGTTCACCCGCGCCGCGCATAAGACGGAGGAATTTGAAAAGCAGGCGCTAACCGAGCGGCAAGCGGTAGCCTATGCCTTTGAAGTCTTGAGCGATGTCGCCCAAAAGAACAGGACGCAATGGAGCATTGTCTATGACCAGAAGCGCGGCGAAATTTATTTTCGTACGCTGCAAAGCCCGCAGATCAAAACGATTGACGCCAGAGTCTTCGACTATTCGTGCAGCACGCCGGTGAAGATGCTTGACATGAATGCAAAGGACGAGGGCGACGTGACCGCAAAATTCACCAATTACACTCACAAGGCAAACCGCGATTTGATAGAACGCTCGTTTAGCGGGACAGATTTCTTGAAAGACGTTCCCGCGCGGTTAAGGAACTACGTCGCGGCCTATCCGGAAAGTTTTACCTGCGGTAATCCAAAGGCCCCGTGAGTTAGAACGCTCGAAAATTATCCCCGCTCTCGAATCACAGCGCTGTGCACTTGCCGCTGCCCAGCTTCTGGATTCCTTCCCGCGTAAGCAGAATTGTTCCGTTCCAATCGGGCCGCTGCCAGGTGGTGCCGTCAGCGAATTGAATCTGGTTGATGATGATGTCCTTCAGCGAGGGCTTTGGCAGAACGGGCTTGGCGCCGGCAGCGGAAACGTCCACAACCCTTGGGGTGATGCGTGGTATTACCTCAACACCTTTCGTCTGGCCAGACACTATCGACACGTTACATAAGAATTGCTGGTCTGGTGCGTCTCGCTGATCCGCGGCGACCTGATACGCCCAAACAAATTTGCTAATCGGTTTTGACGTAGCATTCCGCATTTGGGCCTGAAATAGGTTAACCTTGACAGGATCGGGAGAGTGCATGCTCGACATGGACCGCAACTCTGCCTTGCGCTCCAGCAAGTCCTCTCCCGGCGTACGGGGGGCTGCTTTGGCGCTTAGGGTCTGGTTCCTGATGATCTGTGAGTATTCCTCAGGATCGATGTACTTCTGTTTCAAATCGATCTTTACAACTTCCAAACCGGAACGATCCTGAACATCGGTTTGCGTTTGCAGCAGAACCAGCGGAATCAGTGTCAGGATTACAAGTAGTTTCACGAACCGCTCCAGTCACCACCTGCGGGTGGTTCAGGCCTTAGGTGCAGTGGGCCTTAATAGCAAAGCGAAGGCGCCGGCCGTTGCCGGTAGCAATCACAGCGCGATGCACTTGCCACGCAGATTCCGGGCTCCGGCACGCGTAAGTAGAATCGTTCCGATCCAATCGGGACGTTGCCACGTAGTGCTGTCAGGATCTACGAAGTCTGGCGGGTTCGCTGAGGAGCGATATGCCCACACAAACCTGGTTATCGGGTTGGAACTGTAGTTCCTCATCTGCGCCTGAAATGCGAAAACCGGGACTAACATTTGAGGGAAGCTCGCGCCGGAGCGAATACGCAACGTGTCCATGTCCCCCATACGCTGAGATGTATCTCTCTGGACGGTCGAAACAGAATTTTCGTTCTTGCTTCCCTGGCGCATGGTGCTGGGATTCAGCACGGGTGGCTGCATCGAGACCACCTGCGAAACCAGGCTCTCACGTTCAATCAACTTCGTCTTATAACTAAACTGAGTAATTTCCAGGCCGGAGGTGTCCTGAACCTTCGGCGGTGTTTGCGGAAAAGCCAAGGTTAGCAGCGTTAAAGCGATAAGTGCTTTCACGAACTACCTCCGAGCCCAATCAATGGACAGTCGGCAGCAGGCCGTGAGTGATAGTGCTCCTCACAGCCCAATGCACTTGCCACTCTCAACTTTTTGAGTCGATTCGGCCGGGAAGGTTTTCGGGTTCCAACCCTTTCTCTTCCAGACAGTGCCGTCCATGTACTCGATCTGATTGATGATAACGGTGTCGCGGGAGCCCTTTCCCACTTTGTCTCCGGCTCTGGCTGCATCGACTACCCACGACGGAGCGAGAGGACTAAACAGTTCGAGTTCTTTGCTCTCGTTCGGCTTGGCCTTGATGGCGCAGTAGAATTGCCGATCGAACGGATCCGGCGTCTCGGTAGGCTGGTACTCCCAGGCAAAGCTCTTGACCACCTTCGCGCTCGCGTTCTTTACCTGGAGGCGATAGAAGTAAAGCCTTTCCCCCTTTTTGGTCGAAAGCTTGGCGTTGATCTCGGCGGTCCTCAGCTCAGCGCGACGCTCTTGCAGGTCCCGCCGGTTCTTTATTTCCTGAGGTTCATCTTTCTTTTGTTGCAAGATGACGATGGGCTCGTTCATCGGTGGGTCGGGATCCTGCACCGAGCGGATCATCCCACCGCCAGTTTCGTACTTGCCGCAGCTGAATTTGAGGACGACCAGATCAGAGTCCATTTGAGCACCAGTCTGCGCCTGTGACAGAACGGCCATCGTGATCAACGTGAAAGCCAGGAACAGTTTCATAGGTCCTCCTAAGGAAGCCTGGGTAATCGAGGCGAGGGGGTGACTGAGATCGTCAGGGCGATTATTTGGCCAATAGGAAGAAGTTGTCAATGCGTTTGGGGAAAGGCACATCCGGCTATTACATCTCACACCTTCAGCGGGCACCTTTGTCGCTATGCCAAATCTTCTTTTTCGCGCTCTTTTTCCGGCGCTTGACGCCGCGGCGAGCAGGAAGCCTTTTCGGATCGCCGGTGGCGGCTTTATTCACAACGCCGCCTTCGTCTTCGGCGATTTCAGCCAGCGTGCGCCTGGTCAGGACTGAGTATGGTTGGGTTTCAGTGATGTCTTCGTCCTCCTTAGCGTACTGGTCGCGGTGCTTGATCAAGAGCCATTGCCGATCGCGTGTGCGCACGAGCACGAACGAGCCCATCAGCTTCTTGCCCAGCACGGTGAATTTGAGGTCGCCTTTTGCCAATCCCCCTAATACGCCCTCCGGATTCTCGGGCGCGTAGATGCCATGGTCCCAGACCATCACGGTGCCGCCGCCGTATTCGCCTTCGGGAATCACGCCTTCAAAGTTGGCGTAATCAACCGGATGATCTTCGACCTGCATGGCCAGGCGCTTCGCGGTCGGATCCATCGAAGGGCCTTTGGGCACGGCCCACGACTTCAAGACGCCGTCGGCTTCGAGACGAAAGTCGTAATGTAATTGCGTGGCGCGATGCTTTTGCACGACAAAGATATTGCCCATCTCGGAAGTTTTCTTTTCCGGGCCAGGCTCGGGCGTTTTGTTGAAGCGGCGTTTCTTTTTGTAATCGGTTAGAGACATCGATCTTAGTTTCAGGTTTCAAGTTTCAAGTTTCAAGTCAGCCCGGGAGTTGTGGCTACGAGGAATTTTCAAACCCAAAGAACGCAAAGGATTTCGCAAAGGGACGCGAAGGGCTTTTCCTGGCGTACCTTTGCGCTGTACTTCGCGTCCTTTGCGTTTAGCTTTTTTCTTGAGTCAGCCGCCGGTGGCAGCGTCGGCCTTTTCCCCGAACAACTCGTTCTGAATTGGATCGAGACCGAGGACTTCGCGTACGCGGGCGAAACTGCGGCGATGAATCGGCGCGGCGCCGAGTTCCTTCAAAAGGCGACAGTGCTCGGGCGTGGGATAGCCTTTGTGCGTGGCAAAGTTATACCCGGGATGCACCGAATCAAATTCAGCCATCAAAGCGTCGCGCGTGGTCTTGGCGATAATCGAGGCGGCCGCGATGCTGGCCGAGAGCGTGTCGCCCTTGATGATGCCCCGCTGTGGTGCGCAGCAGCGGGGAATGCGTCGCGCGTCTACCAGGACAAAGTCGGGTTGCTTCGTGAGCCCCTCAACCGCGCGTTGCATGGCGAGCAGCCCGGCGTGATAGATGTTCAGCGTGTCGATCTCCTCAACTTCCGCGCGGCCCGCCGACCAAACGACCGCGTCCTGCTTTATTTGCTGCGCCAGTTCATCGCGCACGGTCATGTCGAGGATCTGTTTTGAGTCATTCAAGCCGCGTAGTTTGTAGTTGCGTGGCAGGATGACAGCGGCGGCAACCACCGGCCCGGCGAGCGGCGCCATGCCCGCTTCATCAACACCCGCGATAAAGTTGAAGCCCTGATCCCAGAGCTCGATTTCGAAACGCAGTAGATTGTGAAGACGTTGGCCCTCGGCGCGATTCTTACGCCAGCGCTCGCGGATCTGCCTGGCGAGATGGTGCGCGCCCTGGCGCGGGTCGGCCTCGAGGGCGTCGACGAGGCCTTTGGGGACCGGGCGGGCGCGATCGACAAAACGCTCCTTGATCTCAGGGATTGATTTCGCGAGAAGTTGGTCGAGTGATGACATCGATAGTTGTCCGGCTTGCTGCCTCTCTATGTGTGGAGAGGAGAGAAAACCAGCACCCGGTCGCTACCGCTCTCCGCGCAAAGCGGCCAGCGACTTCTGATCAAGAATGAAGACATCAGCGGCTGGAGTTGCTCCCACCGCAGTCGTAAATGCCAGTTGGCTTGCTTGTCGCAGCCGCGTGAGCATTGCCTGGTTACTAAGATAGGTTCTACCCCGCGCATCGATTACGAAATCTCCGCGTGTCAACTTTTCGAGTTCCGCGGGATCAGACAATTCGACGCAAACCAGATCCGGACGATTTGCCCGCTGGGCGTAATACGCGCCAAGGTTTGGCAGCTCGCTCGCAACGCGCGCACCGGGCCCGGCGCGCTTGGCTACCTCGATCATGGCGTCTCGCATGTAAGCGTCGTAAAACTCGTCCTGCGGAAAATAGGCGCCGGCTTTCGCCGGACCGCCGCCCAGCGCACTAACATACAGACGGTAATGCGGCGCCGCCCTCACCGTCGACCAGAAGGCGGAGATAATTACCAGCGAGGCCAGCGCGGCGCGAGAATAAATTCCAATGCCCTTATTATCAAACACCCGGGCGCTAAATCTTCCCAGCCGGCGGGCCGCAAACTGAACTCCAATCGCCGCCGTCATGACGATAGCCGGCAAAACTGACGTTAGGTACCGAGTGAACTTGCCTCCCGCAAACGTGAACGCCAAAAACCAAAGAGCCAGCCACAACAGCAGGAAGTAGCGACCGTCACCGCTCTTTCGCTTGAAAATCAGTCCCAAACCAAGAACAAAGCTAAGCAGGGTCAGAATTGGGAGCTTGGTGGCCATCAGAGTCAGGTAGAAATACCAGGGTTCGCCTTTCAAATAATCCTGGAATCGATGGGGATAAAGCCGCCCCATGAACTCGTAGCTGTCGTGGCCCATGGTCCGGCCGCTGGTGAAATTCAACATCGCCTTCCAAGTTCCCGGCAATACGATGGTCGGATTACAGATCAGAAACACAATGCCCATGACCAAAAAGAACTTCAGGAAACGCTTCTTGCCGATGACCCAGCGAGTGACCGGAATCTTCTGGAATATGTAGTTATATGACACGCTGATCGCCAGCATCATGAGAAGGTACTTTGAGGCGAGCATGGCGCCGAAGGCGGCGGCCGTGGCCCAATAAAAACGTTCAGGACGGCGGTGCGGTTGGCTTTCAGCAACGCGTTGTCCGCGCAGCCAAAAGAAATTTGCCAGCATAAAGAAGAAGATGAGGAAAGTATCTTCCTTGGCGATACGATTGAAACCGATCGTCAACGGATCGAAGGCCCACAAGGCAGCGGAGATAAGACCCACTTCCAGGCCGAACAACTCTGAAGCCACGAGAAAGATGAGCACCACGGTCAACGCCCCAAAAAGCGCGCTGGGCAGACGCAGGGAGCTTTCGACTGGAACATTCAGTTCAGGATGGCCGGCGACCAGCGATGTTTGATTCCATCTCTCGGCGGCGATCACGCTGACAGTCAGCAGGGCTTTCATCAGCAAAGGATGCTCGCCGTTGGCCGACGTGAGACCCAGCGTCCGGTACTCGGTGACGGCGCTGAGCTTGTTCAGTTCGTCCTCGCTCAAGCCTTCGCTGCTCAATCCGGTAACGCGGAAACCAAAGCCGACCAGCACCATTACGCTGAGGGCGCCGACCAGCAAAGCACGACGAACGGAATATGTGCCGGCGCCGGCGAACAGTTCGGGTCTTAATCCGGCGGTGACTACAGGCAGGGCAGGCGACGACAAATCTTTCGGGACCTCCAGGAACGGGAAAGCTTAGCTTTTATCAAGCTATGGGGCAACTCCCCTAAGATTCTTCCGACTTGCGCTCGATGGGACATCATCGTTCCGAACGGTTCGAGAATCGATAGACCACCCGTAACCATCTGGCTCAAGCCAGGTGCTAATGATAGGGTTCACGGCAAACCGAGCCTCTGCCTTAACGAAGAAGCTTGCAATTACAGGACAAATGGGAGAATATGAGCGCTTGATTTCAGGACCCTTACCCCTTCGTGCACTGCGAATATCAGTGAACACGAAGGGGTTCTGATTGGCTCTACACCAGAAATAACTGAGTAAAGGAATAACAAGACGATATGGCACCAGCACTACAACAAGAAAATGCTCCCGCTTCCTCGGCGCCGGCATTTAGGTTGGATCAGAAGCTTCATCAAATCCTCTACAAACCTGAGGCGCGGACGGTGCTTGAAGCGAAGCCCGAGCCGGAAGTTCTGGCGGAGCCTCCGTACCCGATTCACCCCGACCCGCAGCCGATGACCAAGTCGGAGTACCAGAAGCTGAACGCGATTCGCACCTGGAAAACCTGGGGCTCGCCTTATTTCAAATCGCGTTGGTACCGCGACGACCTGCGGCCGATCATTCCTTATCTGTTCACTGAGTGGAAGTGCAACCTGGATTGTCACTACTGCTGGTCTTACAACAACAAAGTCAAAGGTATGACCGAAGATACCGCGAAGCGCTCGATCGACTGGCTGCATTCGATTGGTTCGCGCGTGTTGGCGTTAATGGGTGGCGAGCCGCTGCTGCGGCCGAAGTTCATTCACAAGATCGTCCACTACAGCGCCAAGAAAGATATCTTTGTCTATCTGCCGACGAACGGTCGGCTGATGAAGCCCGAAGTGATCGATCGCCTGGGAGACGCCGGCATCGCCACCGTCAATCTGGCAGTCGACTCAGTCAAAGACAGAAAGTCCTTGCCGAAAGCGCTGGATCCGATTCGTCCGTACTTTGAGTATCTGGTTAAGCGGCAACATCACTATGGCTACACGGTGATGTTCAATATCAACATCTGTCGCAATAACATGGACGACGTTAGAGAGCTGACGGAAATCGCGCACGACGCCGGCATCGCGACCGACTATCACATCAACGAAACGCCGATGATGGAGCAGGACCACTTCAAACACCTTGACGAGAACGTCACGTACCTTACGCCCGACGATTGGTCAAAGGTGGACGACCTGCTGGACTATCTCGACGACAAGCGGCACAACGAAGGCTACAAGATGGTCAACCAGAGCAAGCACATGCAGGAGATGAAGCAGCTCATGCGCGGCGCCGTGCCGCCCTGGAAATGCCGCGCCGGACAGAACTCTCTGATCATTCGCACCGACGGAACGCTGGCGCCCTGCTTCCCGATGTACTCAGCCACGCACGACTGGGGCACGATTGAGAATCCAAAGTTCGAGAAAGCGCAGTTGGACGAGATGAAGAAGGAGTGTTCGACACATTGTCTGTCGACCTGCAACTACATCCTTGCCTACTGCTATGACACCAAGCGCGTCGTCAAGTGGATCGCGAAGCAGGCCATGCACGGCTTCAAAGGATCGAGCGACACCATTCAGTAACACCCTTCAAGCAGTTCGATGAATACCCCGAGCCCACGATGAAAGGTCGTGGGCTCGATACTTTTCGTACATCGCTTCCCGTAAACGTCTCTTCCATTACCTCCTCCCATTTGTCCGGCACCCGTCTTGCTTCTCTTGTGACTGCGTATCCTGCTTCCACAGCGATACCACGGTAACTCCTAGAGAAAGCCTCGCTTTTCCAAGAGTGGGCTCTCCAGAACAAGACTTCGCGGGGCAAAACGCTGCGGCGATTTGGGCCACTGCACCAGATTGTGCCAGGCGTTAATGGATTTGTGAACAAACTAAAGACTCTTATTTCGGAAAACTGGAACGTCGGCGCAAAGTTAGGATTGTCCTTTGGCGTTCTGATTCTCATTGTCAGCTGCGTTGGCTGGTTCGGACTGCGCCAGATAGGTCGCGATGAAGCGCATCTGGAGAAAATCATTGATGTGCGATGGGGCAAAGTGGAGTTATCGAGAGAGGCCCAGACATATTCCAACCTCAACAGCCGGATGACCCTACAGGTCTTTCTGGGCGAGGAGGGAAGAAATATCGACTCTCAGATTGTCGCGATCTCCGCCAACAGTGAGAGGATATCGAGTCTTATCGACACCCTCAGAAGCAAAGTGACCTCGGCGGATGAAGGGAGACTTCTTGACGACATCGAGGCGAAACGGTCGCCGTATGTTGAAAGCTACCGTCGCGCGCTCCGTACCTTGGCTGTGCACAAACAACCCGTGGAGGCCAGGGTCATCATGCTCGAGGAGGCCATGCCCCGGCTGGTTGAATACCACAAGGCGTGGGATTCCTATGTTGCTTACCAGGGCCACCAAATGGATCTGGCGCGCGACGAGGAACACACAAGCTATGCTGTTGCTCGCCTGGTCAGTATCCTCCTCATTTCGTTAGCCATCATGTTTGCCGCGGCAATTGCCGTCGTAGTCACTAGTAACACTTCCCGCGATGTCGCCCAGCGCAAGCGGGCCGAGGCGGCGCTCCAGACTGCCCACAACCAGTTGGAAACCAAAGTCCGGGAACGTACCTCTGAGCTGGCGGCAGCGAATGAAGATTTGCAGCGAGAGGCAACGGAAAGGAAGCTGGTCGAAGCCGCTTTGCGCAATTCCGAACTGCGCCATCGACAAATTGTCGATTGTGCAAGTGACACCATCTACCGGATTAGTACCAACGGCCATTTTACTTTCATCAACCCCAGCGCCGCAGCGCTCGTGAAGAGATCGGTCGAAGAATGTGAGGGCCTTCATTTCCTGGAGCTGGTCAGGGAAGACTGTCGAAACCAGGCGTCCGACTTCTATCGCCAGCAGATCGCAGAAAAGATTCCGGTTACCTACTTTGAATTTCCCGCCGTGGCGAAAGATGAAAGCGAAGTCTGGATCGGCCAGAATGTGCAACTGGTAATCGAAGGCGGCAAGGTCGTCGAATTGCAGGGCATTGCCAGAGACATTACGACTCGAAAAGAGATCGAACGACAACTGCTTGAATCTGAGCAGCGCTATCGGCTCCTCTTTGAAGCGAATCCGTTGCCGATGTGGGTTTACGATGTGGAGAGTTTGGAGTTCCTCGCTGTAAACAATGCGGCGGTCAATCATTACGGATTCAGTCGCGAAGAATTTCTGGCGATGACAATCAAGGATATTCGTCCCCAGGAGGATGTTCCGACGCTACTGGAGAGCTTGTCTAACGTTACCGATGGACTCAAAGAAGCCGGCACGTGGAGACATCTAAAGAAGGATGGAACGATCATTGATGTCGAGACAACGCCCCACACATTGGACTTTGCGGGTCGGCCCGCGAGAATCGTGCTGGCAGTCGACATCACCGAACGAAAGCGCGCGGAAGAAGCGTTGTCCCGAGAACAGTATCTGATGCGCGCATTAATGGGCAATATTCCTGATGCGATCTTTTTCAAAGACCCTCAGGGCCGCTTTCTCCGGGTCAACAAAGCTCTTGCGACCAAGCACAAACACGCCAGCACGGAAGAAGCAGTGGGCAAGACCGACTTTGACTTCTTCCTGAAGGAATCTGCCCAGACGCGCTATGACCAAGAACAGGAAATCATTCGCAGCGGCCAGCCGTTGGTAGATGTAGAGGAAGAGGAGCTATGGCCAGATCGTCTACCCACCTGGACCTCGACTACCAAGATGCCTCTTCGCGATGAGCAGGACCAGATCGTCGGCACCTTTGGCGTCTCGCGCGACATCACCGAGCGGAAGCGCGCGGAAAAAGAACGCAGCCGATTGGTTGCCATTCTCGAATCCACTCCAGACTTTGTAGCGACCGCCGATGTTGACGGCCATGTGCTTTACATCAATCGTGCCGGGCGAAAAATGCTCGGCATCGGGGAAGAGGAAGACATCACCGGCATGCGCATCTCGGATGCCCATCCGCAATGGGCCCTGGAGGTCGTCCAGAGCGAACTGTTTCCCACCATCCTAAAGGAAGGCATTTGGTCGGGAGAGACGGCGTTCCTAAGCCGCGACGGGCGGGAAATACCCATTTCGCAGGTGGCCCTGGCTCATAGGACGCCGGAGGGGGAAACTGAATTCCTGTCGACCGTCGCCCGCGACATCACGGAGCGTAAGCATGCTGAGTCGGAAATTCTTCTTCAGAAAGCTCGTTTCCAGCAATTATTTGAGAACGCGCCGATGGGTATTCTGAGGGTCGATCAGAACGATATCGTGCTTGACGCGAACAAGGAGTTTGAAGCTATTTTCCAATTCTCATTGAGCGAAATGCGCGGTCGGCCCATCAATGAGATAGTGTTGTCAAAAGCGCAACGCGAAGAGGGGACTGCACTCTCTGCTCGGGCTCTGCAAGGAGAGATCATCGACCAGGAGACTGTAAGGCAACGCAAGGATGGCACGCTCATCCCGGTTCACATATACGGTGTGCCCATTGTAGTCAATCAGAAACTAGTAGGCGTGTTTGCAATCTATGTTGACCTTTCCGAGCGCAAGCGTCTGGAAGAGGAACGCCAGGCCGTCTTCGAGATCATTCAGGGGGCCATCTTCACTTCGGATCTGGGCGATCTATTTAAGCTCATCCATAAGTCGATAAGCAGCCTTCTCTACGCTGAGAATTGCTTCCTGGCGCTTCATGATCCGGCCACTGACCTTATGCATTATGAGTTTTGGATCGACAAGTTCGATCCTTGTCCGGAGCCGCGTTTGGTTGGCAAAGGCTTCGGCAGTTACATACTCCGCACTGGCCAGCCAATGCTGCTTGATCGCGAACTTACGGAAGAATTCGTGCGCCGTGGTGAAGTCGAGAAAAGCGGCACAGCTTCCGCGTCGTGGCTGGGTGTGCCTCTGCGAACGCTCTCGCGTACCATCGGTGTACTCGTAGTTCAGCACTACGAAGACGAGCATATCTACAGCCAGAGCGATCTGGAGTTTCTAACGTCAGTTGGAAGTCAGATTGCTCTCGCGATCGAGCGCAAACAGGCCGAACAGGCATTGCAAGAGGCCAACAAGCGTGCTTTGACGGAGTACGAGCGGTTGATTGAAAGGATCGCCTCCCTGGGTCAGACGTTGGGCAGCGCTCGCGACCTGACAATAATCTTCCGGGCCTTGCGAGACTTTGCCGCCGCATCGGTGCCGTGTGACGGGCTACTGGTCTCTCTGTATGAGCGAGAGAAACAAGCTCGAAGAGTTATTTATTGCTGGACCGACAATGAAGAGCTGAACCTTAAGAACGTAATTGAAGTGCCCGTGGGCGAGGGAATCACCGGGAAGGCGATTAGGTCCGGCAATGTAATCATCGACAACAACTTCAAGCCACTGGTGGGCGCCAAAGGAAAGCCGGTGTTGCTCGGGGAACGCGCTGACGACAGCATTCCCCGCTCGGCTTTAATTGCCCCCATGACGGTAATGGGCCGGACCGTTGGATGCGTCGAAGTTCAGTCTCATCAGATCGGCGCGTATGTGCAAGAGCACGCCACGGCGATGCGCATGGCCGCTAACCTGACGGCTAACGCGGTCGAAAACGTTACCTTAATTGAACGAGAGCAAGCGCAAGAAGAGCAATTACGACAAGCCCAAAAGATGGAAAGTATCGGCACGCTGGCGGGCGGGATCGCACATGACTTCAATAATCTAATGACCGCGGTTACCGGCTACAGCGATCTGGCGCTCAGGTCGCTTACAGGTGACAATTCGCTTCGGTCGAAGATTGAAGAGATCAAGAAAGCCGGCGAACGTGCGGCTGCCCTGACTCGTCAATTGCTGGCCTTCAGCCGAAAACAAATGTTGCAGCCAAAAGTGCTCGACCTGAACACGGTGGTTACCGGCATGGCGCAAATGCTGCCGCGACTAATCGGCGAGCACATAGATCTGCGGTTCAGGCTCGGCGATTCGCTGGGTCAAGTCAAGGCTGACCCCGGCCAGATTGAACAGGTTGTTATGAACCTCGCAGTTAACGCACGTGATGCCATGCCCGAAGGCGGTGTGCTGACGATCAAGACTGAAAACGTTCAATTGACCGGAAAGTTTGGCCATCGTGATTTGTCCGTTGAGCCCGGCCAGTATGTGATGATGGACGTTTCGGATACGGGATCTGGAATGGACACGGAGACGCAATCACATATCTTTGAGCCCTTCTTTACCACTAAAGAAGTCGGCAAAGGCACGGGATTAGGTTTGTCCACCGTCTACGGCATTGTGAAGCAGAGCGGTGGCAGTCTTTGGGTTTACAGTGAAGTGGGAAAGGGAACGAACTTCAAGATCTGTTTACCCCGGGTCGATGTGCTGGTTGAGAGTGCCGAAATTGTCTGTAAGACAGAAGATGCTCCTCGAGGGCAAGAGACGGTCCTGCTGGTCGAAGATGAAGACGTGGTCCGGAATCTGTCAAAAGAAATTTTGGAAACTTATGGATACTCCGTGTTGGTTGCATCGAATGGCAGAGAGGGGCTGCGCGTCGGCTCAGAATTTCGGGGAGCGATCGATCTGGTGATTACGGATGTAATAATGCCGCAAATGAGTGGCCGAGAAATGGCTGAAGGTCTAAGAACGATCCGCCCAGACACTCGAGTCCTTTTCATGTCCGGATTTACGGACGATGCCATCGTGAATCACGGCGCCGTCGACGAAAAGGTGTTCTTCATTCAAAAGCCTTTTTCACCAGAGGCTCTGGCAACCAAGGCGCGCGAAGTTTTGGATCAGATGGCGAGCGCCTGATCTTAAGGATCATGATAAGCGCGGAGCGTCCTACATGCTTTTCATAGGATTGATAGTTCCAAAATGATGACATTGCCGGGAGGAAGAGCGCGGCAAATCTGACCGGCGCGAAACCTCCTATAGCGTCTTCCGCCCATCGATGAGTTGAGGCGTGATGCGATAGAGAGCGATATCCACTGCCCGTCCGAGGGAGTCAAGCTCAGTGGCGCTAATGGCGGGAGTCAGGGAAGGATTTCGTTCGGTGATGAGTTTCATCGCCTGCTGCATCTCTTCTTTGCGGGTTATTTGCTCCGCCTTACCAACAACCATGACACTGCGCCAATGTGTGCTGTCGGTTATTTCTTCAACCTGCAAACAGACTTGCGGGTTCGCGTCGATGTATTGAGTCTTCATTCCCTGGGTCGTAAAGAAAAACAACTCCTTGCCGTCGTACCCATAGTGCATGGGCACAACGTAAGGCCGGCCGCCGCGCGCACAGCCCAGATGGCCAAAACATTCGCGCTGTAGCAGCGCGTGCATTTCGGCGGGCGCCATGTCTTCAACTCTTAGCATCTGAAGTTACTCCTTTAGGAGCCAGCGGGAGCGATCTCAGGCGCACCCCAGTGGCGTTGAAGATCGCGCCGCCAACCGCAGGGGCCAGACCGACGATAGGAGTTTCTCCGGCGCCGGCTGACGGAATGTCTTTGCGATCGACCAGCACCACTTCGATCGATGGCACATCGCTGAAGCGTGGCACCCGATAATCTGAAAAACGTGGATTGAGAATCTTACCGTTCTCAAACTGAATTGACTCGAACAAAGCCCCACCGATCGCCATCGTGATTGCGCCTTCGATCTGGTTTTTCACGTGAAGTGGGTTCACGACTGCGCCGCAGTCAAATGCTTCGGCCACGCGAACGATTCTCACCTTCGCACTGTTCTGCTTCGCGTCTTTGGCGGTTGGCTTCTCGATCGCGATTTCCGCGCAGGTGGCCATGTAGCCGTTCTTCTCGAAACCGCATGCGATGCCAAAGCCATGACCGGCCACAGGTTTTGCGTGGCCCCAGCCGAACGCCTTCGCCGCCGCGTCCAGCACGCCACGCATTCGTTCGTCCTTGATGTTCTTCAAACGAAAGGCGAGCGGATCCATGTTCAGAGCGTGTGCGAGTTCGTCGATGTGCGTTTCGCGAGCAAAGTGGTTCGCCGTCGCCGCCAATCCGCGATACGAGCCCTGGCGCAAAGGCGAGTTTGATGGGTGAAACTGAATATCGTTATTGGGAATGTCGTATTTGATCTGGATGCCCGAAGCTCCCGAGTTGTAGTTGTGAAACTCCCACGCGGTTATCGTGCCGTCTGCCTTGACGCCGCTCTTGATATCGATCACGCCGGCGGGTCGAAAGTAGGCCCAGATGAATTCTTCTTCGCGCGACCAGACAAGCTTTACCGGCTTGCCCGTTGCCCGCGCCAGACGTGCAGCTTCGATGGCGCATTCGCCGGTATGCTTCCCGCCGTAACCGGAACCAGTGTCGGGGACCAGAACGCGAACTTTGTCTTCAGAGATGTGAAATGCCTCGGCCAGCTCGCTTCGCACTCCAAATGGTCTTTGCGTACCGGTCCAAACGGTTAGCTTGTCGTCCTTCCATTCCGCGACCGCGGCCCGCGGTTCGAGCGGCGCATGCGCGATGTACGCAACCGTATAAGTTTGCTCGAGCTTTTTGTCTGCGGCCGCCAGACCATCAGCGATCGAACCTTGCGGGCGCGACCCACCGCCGCCGCCCCCGCCACCTCCACGCCTTTCCGCCACGGGTTTTCGCAAAGCATCAAACAACTCTGTGTTTGAAAGCTGCCCGGGCGATTTCCAATCCACGGCGATGACGTTTGCGGCCTTCGTGGCAGTTTGCTGATCTGCCGCTGCTACGCCAATAAAATTACCATCATGCACAACCTTAACGCCGGGCATCGCTTCGGCAGCTTTCGTGTCGGAGGAAATCAGCGTTGCATTGAAAGTTGCGGGGCGAACGACTTTCCCATAGAGCATGCCTTCGCGTTTGATGTCGGAGGCGTATTGATGCTTTCCGGTGACAAAGTTTTTGGCATCGACTTTCGTGACCGACGTGCCCGCGATGGTCCAATCTTTCGGTTGGATAGTGGCAATGTTGTCAGGAATGACCTTGACCAGCTTCCGGCCTTTGGCAACTTCGGCTAATGAGAGTGACTTTGACTTGTCGTGATTGACGAAGCGCGCGTCGACGAGCGTCACCGAGGCGGGCTCGACACTTAGCTGCTGCGCGGCAAGATCGATGAGCATCTCGCGCGCGGCCGCGGCCGCTTTGCGCAATTGCGGCGCCATCGTCGGCGTGGTAAGACTGCCAAACGTACCCATATCGAAAGGCGTCAGGTCGGTGTCGCCCATCACCATGTGAATCGTCGAAACCGGAACATGCAGTTCCTCGGCGACTGCCTGGGCCAGAGAGGTGCGAATGTTCTGGCCCATCTCGACCTTGCCGGTAAAAACTGTGATTCCGCCATCTTCGTCAACGTGAATCCAGGCGCCGATATCGTTGGGTTGACGCTCGTTGCCTCTGCCGCGTCCGGATTCGCCCTGCCCTCGTTGTTGAGCAAGAGCGCGGCTCAGTGGAACGATGAAGACGATGCCCGCGCCGAAAGCCTTGATAAAGTCGCGGCGATCGAAATGAAAGTTGTAGGTCGGCTCAGCAAAGAGTTCGTAACGCTCAGTCTCGATTGCGTCAATTGCGTCGCGTTCGTCGATCATTTCGCCACCTCCTTTGCCGTGCCTGAGGCAATCTCGATCGCATTAACGATTCGCTGATAGGTGCCGCAGCGGCAGATGTTGCCATTCATACCGCTAATGATTTCACCTCTGTTAGGTCGCGGGTTCTTCGTAAGCAGCGCCGCGCCCGCCATGATCATTCCCGAAGTGCAGAACGCACACTGCATCGCATCGGCTTTGATGAAAGCATCCTGGAGCGGATGCAACTGCCCATCTTTTTCGAGACCCTCGATCGTCGTGATCTGCTTACCGGCCGCGCGGCCGACTTGCGTGATGCACGAACGTGTTGGCTGACCATCCAGCAGCACCGTACACGCGCCGCATTGCCCTTCGCCGCATCCGTACTTGCTGCCCGTCAGGTTTAGATCGTTGCGCAGGACGCTGAGCAGGCTCGTCGCCGAATCCACATCCAGCGTCATCTTCTTTCCGTTGACATTGAGCGCGGTGACTCTGGCCATAAGGACCTCCGGACTCTATAAGACTAATTGGTTGGAGCCGTAAGTATACATCCACCTTTGCGAGTTTGGGAAAATGATGATTAAATCCGGGCGAAGTGCTATCTATATCCGGCCGAACTCTTTGTCATCATCGACGTGCCTGCTGAAGCGCAGAAAGCATTCATGCAAGTGGTCTCTTCCTAAAAATGACCCAGCAAGTTGATAAGGACCACGATCCGGAGATGTTGGAAGAATATGACTTCAGCGGAGGCGTGCGCGGTAAGTACGCGGCCCGTTTTGCGGAAGGCGCCAATGTGGTGGTGCTGGATCCAGATGTAGCTGAGGTCTTCACGGACTCAGAATCGGTCAATCAAGCACTGCGGGCGCTGGCTGGAATTATTCAGCATCAAACAGAGAAGGCGCATCCGTAGTGCTTTCCAATTCATTATTCGCGATCTTCGATTTACTATTCACCCGATTTTCAGCCGTCCGTTTCACGGACTGACAAGGATTTATGCGCGGTTACCCCAGCACTGAAGTGCTGGGCTAGTTTCAATCGTCCGCTTTGCGGACTCTACAATTGATCTAAGACTCGTAGTTCCATCGGAGACATCATGAAACCAAATCGCTTCTTTAGTCTTTCAATCACCGTCCTGTTCTTTGTCCTGTCCGTCTCTGCTTCGTTCGCCCAAGGCCCGGGCGGGCAAATGACTCAGCAGCAGCGCGAGTTGGCCGACTATGTCAAAAGCCATTACACCAAGCGCGAAGTGATGATTCCGATGCGCGACGGTGTGAAGCTCTTCACTTCGATCTACGAGCCTAAGGATACGAAGGAAAAGTATCCGATCATGTTCGACCGCACCTGCTACAGCGTCGCGCCTTACGGCCTGGACAGATTTCGCACTTCGCTTGGACCCGACGAGTTGTTTGCGCGCGAAGGCTACATCTTCGTCTATCAGGACGTGCGCGGGCGTTACATGAGCGAAGGCGAGTACGAGGACGTACGACCTTACATTCCGAACAAGAAGGGAACACAGATAGACGAAACGAGCGACACCTATGACACGGTCGATTGGCTCATCAAGAATATTCCGAACAATAACGGGCGCGTCGGCGTCTACGGCATCTCGTATCCCGGGTTTTACACCTCGATGGCCGGCATCGACGGTCACCCGGCTATCAAAGCAATCTCTCCACAGGCGCCCGTCTCTGACTGGTTTCACGGCGACGACAACCATCACAACGGCGCTTTATTTCTGGCGCAGAACTTTTCGTTCTTTACCGGCTTTGGCCAGCCGCGGACGACGCCGACTTCAAACAACGAGTACGTCAAGCGATTCGTTTTCGGCACGCAGGATGGCTACAAGTTTTATTTGGAAATGGGCGGACTGAAGAACGCCGGCGATATCTACGAGAAGAAACTCGGCATGCGCATCAAGTTCTGGGACGAGATGATGCAGCATCCGAACTACGATCAGTTTTGGAAAGAGCGCAACATCTTTCCGAACTTGAAAAACATCCATGCTGCGGTGATGACTGTAGGCGGCTGGTATGACAATGAAGATCTATTCGGCGCGCTCGGCACTTATCAAAGCATCGAACGCCAGAACGCTGGAATCTTCAATGTGCTGGTAATGGGCCCGTGGTTTCATGGTGGCTGGGCGCGCTCGGATGGCGACTGGCTCGGGACTGCTTACTTCGGAGGCAAAACCGGCGTTTACTATCGCGAGAATTTCGAGCTGCCTTTCTTCAATCATTTTTTGAAAGACAAGGGTGACATCTCTCAGATTAAGGAAGTCAACGTCTTCGATACCGGAGCGAACCAGTGGCGCGACGTTCCTAACTGGTCGCCGACAGTTTCAACCGACACGCCGCTTTATCTAATGGACAACGGGCAACTCAGGTTTGGTGACGGCGCAACGGGCAGGCGGCCGCCAGGCGGTCAGAAACTCTTCGACGAATACGTCAGCGATCCTATGAATCCCGTTCCTTACACGCAGAAGATCACGCTCAACTATCCGCGCGATTTCATGACTGAGGATCAGCGTTTCGCCGCCGGTCGCCCGGACGTGCTCGTTTATCAAACTGATCCTTTGACGGAAGACCTAACCGTTGCCGGCAGCATCAAGCCGGAGCTTTTCATTTCTTCCAGCGGTACGGATTCGGATTTCGTCGTCAAACTGATCGACGTCTTTCCCGATGATTACCTGTATCCCGAGACCGGAAACAAGCTGCCCAACGGTCAGCCGGAAAGAATGAAGCCGCCCGACACTTCAGCGGGTTGCGTGTTTGCGCCCGGTGGATATCAAATGCTTCTGCGCGGCGAGCCCTTCCCCGCGCGTTTTCGCAACAGCTTTGAAAAGCCCGTGCCTTTGAAGCCGAACGTGCCGACAAAGATTTCCTACGTCATGCCCGGCGTCGTGCACACTTTCAAAAAAGGCCACCGCATCATGGTGCAAATCCAGAGCACCTGGTTCCCGCTGGTCTCGCGCAACCCGCAAAAGTTTCTGCCAAACTATAAGCTGGGCGCCGACGCCGACTTTCAAAAGGCGGCGGAGAGGGTCTATCACAGCGCTGCGAATCCATCCCGGGTTGTGGTGCCGGTGTGGAAGAAGTGATCAGCGCAGAGATGAGGTCAGTACCGGGAGCGATAGCGACCGGGTCTCGTCCTCGCACCACAGATATTTAGTAAGTTGAAACCCGGTCGCTACCGCTCCCGGTACTGACCTCAAGGAGAATCCCGTGCATCAATACCGCTTCCTAAAACATAGCGTCGCCGCTCTTATCATTCTTGTTTTCTCTAACCTAAACTCATTGGCGCAGACTCAGCTCTCTGCAGATCTGATCGAGAAGATCGACAAAGTCGCGACCGACACTCTGGCCCGGACCGGTGTTCCGAGTGCGTCGGTCGCGGTCGTGAAGGATGGCCAGGTTGTTTATATCAAGGCCTATGGCGACGCGCGCATCGATCCGAAGACCCCGGCGACGCCAGGGATGCGTTACAGCATCGGCTCGATCAGCAAGCAGTTCACGGCCGCCGCGATTCTCCTCTTACAAGAGCAGGGCAAGCTTTCGCTGGACGACAAAGTTTCAAAGTTCATTCCCAATCTCACTCGGGCAAACGAAGTCACCATTCGCCAACTGCTCTCGCACACTTCGGGTTATCAGGATTACTGGCCGCAGGATTATGTGATGCCGATGATGCTGCAACCGGTCACGGCCCAAAAGATTATGGACATGTGGGCGCGCAAGCCTCTGGATTTCGAGCCCGGTACCAAATGGCAGTACAGCAACACGAACTACGTCATCGCCGGCGTCATTGTGGAAAAGGTCGCCCGCATGCCTCTCCTCCGATTTCTTCAGCTCAGAGTATTCACTCCGCTGGGAATGAAAAGCGTCAGCGATACAGATCAGGAGAAGCTTGGCGACACAGATCCGGCCGGGTATATGCGTTACGCGCTTGGCCCAATACGCCCCGCGCCGAAAGAGGGTAAGGGCTGGCTTTTTGCGGCGGGAGAGTTGGCCATGCCTGCGGCAGACCTGGCGAAGTGGGACATCTCGATCATAGATCAGAAGCTGATGAAGCCGGCTTCGTATCGCGCATTCAGCACCGAGGTCCTGCTCAAGAATGGATTGAGCACGCACTACGGGCTAGGCGTAGATGTGAGCTCGGTAGCGGGACATCGGGCCCTGTCGCACGGAGGCGAGGTGTCCGGTTTCACCGCGCAGAACACAGTTTTTCCTGATGACCGCGCGGCTATCGTCGTGCTTACGAATCAGGATGCAGTCAGTGCTTCCAGCGCGATCGCCAGCGGCATTGCCCCGCTCTTATTCGCCACGACTGATCCCGGGACGCCGGCGAAGTTAGAGCAGGCTAAGAAAATCTTCGAAGGGCTTCAGCATGGAACGGTCGATCGTTCACTCTTCACCGACAATGCGAACAGTTACTTCAGCGAGCAGGCGCTGAAAGACTTTGCCTCGGGCCTCGCTCCTTTGGGTACGCCGCAGTCGTTCATTCAGGCGTCTCAGGGTCTGCGCGGAGGGATGACTCTGCGGGTGTACATCATTAGATTTCCGCAGAAGGTTCTGCGGGCGTGGACCTACGAAATGCCGGACGGGAAGTTGGAGCAGTACCAGATAGCGATGCAGAACTGAAGGGACGACCTCCGCAATGGAACATCCGTGGGAAGATTATTTGCTCGAACGCAAGGTCGAGTCCGATCTCAAGGATCTCCTTAAGACTCTGGTGGCGTTCGCAAACTCTATAAAGCCTGGGCACATCGCGACGATTCTGATAGGCGAACAAGATGATGGGACGGCGATAGGATGTACTAATCCAGACAACATTCAAAAAAAAGTACGAAACGAGGCGGAGAAAATCTATCCGCCAATAATTTGGCGCTCAACGGTTTACCAGAAGGAAGATAAGTATTGTGTCAAAGTAGAAGTTGAAGCCAGCGGTGATACGCCACATTTTGGTGGACCTGCGTGGGTGCGCCGAGGCTCTTCTACGGTGCAAGCCTCTGAAGAGGTATTTCAAACCCTGATTGAAATACGGTTGGAGAAGGTTCGGGAGTTGTGCAAATGGCTGGATCGAGAAGTCACAATTCTCGGTGATCAAGGCTCGGTGCCACCTGGTCGCGAGTTGGGGCCTCTATTCGCCAATGCCACGATAGCCTTCTCTCATCGATGGGATCGGGAAGAGGTCGCCAAGATAATCTTGGTCAATCGCTTCTGGGTGACTTTTCAGGACGGTGAAGGCAACAAGAAATCTGAACCATTGGAAAAGCTTAGCCTAACCTACGATGACAAGAATGATCGTTTGAAAACAATAGTGACCTACTAACTTGCTTCTCTCAGGCTGGGTTCCTTCCTTCGACGCGTAGCGTCGGCATGATTCAAGCCGTGGCTTTAAAGCCACGGTTACCGATCCAAAACAATATTTCGCATTCACAATTCCCGGCCTTGAAAGGCCGGGCTAAATTCATTCGTCGCTCTGCGACGGACTCACGCCCTCTCTCACGGTTGGCCTACTGCCCCCGCTCGCGACTCGCTCGGGAATCGTCGCCTGAATCGCCTTGTATCACGGCAGGGTGCAAAGCGCAAAGGGCAAAGGGCGAAGAGCAAAAGGCAAAGCGTGAGGTGATACGGGATATGTGCTTATAAGGTGCTCATTCAGCCCCCGCTTTCTGCTTCACGTCAGCGCAATTCGCAGAGGCTTTAAGTTAGGCGGCTTCAGCGGGCGCGATTTGACTGGGATGACGCTTTAGATATTCAAGGATCTCCGTGTTCATCTTCTCGATCTCGGCAAGATAACTGTTAGCCATGAACATGTATTCCTCTGGTTCGGTCGTGGCGCGCATCTGCATGAGAATCCCACAGAAGAAGGAGATCCGCTCGCGCGTGCCTTGTAACTCCAAATCGTTTTTAATCATTTTACGTTCTCCGAATCAATTCAACTATTCCGCGCTGGCTTTTGTCTCTCTTGATCTGCCAATGCGAGACAAAGCTATCCACCGTTTCCAGCAATACGTGAACAGGTCGAATAGCAAAGACACTCGCGCCAAATTCCCGTTGCGCGCGTAGATGATCAAAGAGCGGTTCGGCTTCGACCGCGCATTCTTGTTGACGAAAATCGTCGCGCATTATCAGGATGATGTCAACGTCATTTGGGTTGGGCTTAGCGGTGACATAACTGCCAAAGATAATGAAACGTTCGAGTTTGCCAGTGCCCTCGGCGAGTTTGAGTACGCGCAGCAGCCGCGTGGTCACAAGCCGGCGCTGCGGAGTTCCGCTCCCAAATCGAGCGATCACTTCGTCAAGCGAAGCCTGATGGACGCCGACCGGCAAGTCCCCATGACTATCGAGTTCGGGAAGCGGCATAGTGCGCGGTCAGATTATAGCCGGGCTTTTGGGAACGCGGCAGATTTTGTTCAGGGGAGTTACCAGGGTCGTAATAGGCAGCTCGTGGGAGATCAGGCAAGTAGACTCCAACTCTTGCTCTTTCTAACAGCGGCAATAAAGCTCTCCTTTCGCTTGTCGAACTCTTTGGTCCGCTTTAGCGACTCCTTCGCTGAGAGTTTGATTCGCGGCGGACGTTCGATCTTGAGTTCTTTTAAGTCCTTCAGTCTTCTTGCCATCGTTTATCCTCGTAGTCTCTGTGTGTGCAAATTATCATCGAACAGAGCTTGGTAATCAAGGATTTGAATTCTCTTCATGCTTTTGAAGTGATATTCGCAGCCCGTGAAACGGGCGGCAGCGGTTTCGGTACAGAACCCCCAGCGGTAGCGAGGGGATGCGACCATTCAAGGTGAGTCTATGATCCCGTCGCTACCGCTCCGGGTTCTGTATCTGTCGCCCGCGTAGGCTCTACTTCAGCGAGACAGTCCATCGCTAACGCGAGCGGTTTTGTATCGGCGCCCTCCCTCACGGTCGGGCTACTGCCCCGCTAGGCTTCGCCTTGAAGCGCTGGATTTGTGATCCTCATCACAATCCCGGGCAAAAAAACTTCCCCTTAATGACAAACCCATGACAATAGAAATCTCCAGGTTCTTAGAATGTTCGCGTGATAGACCAACTGGTCATCCTCAATCTCAGACACGAGGCCAGGGACAAGATGCCCGCGGTCCTTAATGGCCTCGAATGGCAAACCTGTCTGCGAAGAATTCAGTTTCTAAATCGAATTGAGAACCATGCGCTGATCGAAGCTGCCGAACGCAGTGCGCTGACCACCGGAAGCATCGAAATCTATCGCGGTAGAGATGCGTATAAATTCTTGCTCGAAGTGATCTGCGGTTTGAACTCTCCACTCGTATGTGAGACGGCGGTGATGGGCCAGTTTCGTGAGTTCTGTTCGCACGCGAGATATCCCAACACCTCGTGGGGCTGGTTCCTGCGGCAGCTCGCTTCCAATGTTCTGGTCGATGCCAGGCGGGTTCGCCACGAGCATCTACAGGGCATCGGCAGCCAGTCGTATGGCAGCCTGGTAAGACAGCACATCAAAGGAATGCCGACGGTCGCGGTGCTGGGCGCCGGTCAGTTGGCGCGCGAGATCCTTCCATGGCTGATTGGCAAGACGAAGGCGCGGCTGTTCTATCGCAACTGGCTGCACGCGAAGAATCTTTTGCACGAGTATCCCGAAGTTCAGCTCGATCAATACTCAGCGGATGACGCGGGCTGGGAGCAACAGGAAATCGGACTGGTGATCGCGGCGCCTATGAAAGCTGCCGAGGTTCAGAGTTGGGTCCGGGCGCAAACCTCGACCTTCTCAAAGTGTCTCGATCTCCGCGGTGATGCCGCAACTGATCCGATCTCGCTCCCAGTCCCGGTGATAAAGTTGTCCGAACTCTTCGACGCGCTGCGCATCGAGCGGCAAAGATTGGAAGGCCGCGTTGAAGCAGCGCGCGCGGCCATCACACAGTTGGTCCAGCGTCAGTCGCACCAGGCCCAGTTCCGGCCGTTTGGATGGGAAGATTTATGCGCGTGACGATCGCGTCGCGTCGCAGCGATTTAGCACGCATCCAGGCCTACCAGGTCGGTGAAGCGCTACAAACCGCGCACCCGCAGATCGAAATCAACTATTCCTTCCACGAATCACTCGGAGATCGAAATCAGAATGATCCGCTCTGGCAAATGCCGGAGAAGGGCGTCTTCACGCAGGACTTTCGCGAAGGCCTTTTGAAGGGTGAGTTCGATCTGGTGGTCCACTCGTGGAAAGATCTGGCCATAGAAGACGATTCAGAGACTGAAATCGTCGCCACGTTGCCACGAGCAGATGCGCGCGATCTCTTGCTGGTGCCGGGAAGTCGCTGGCCGGAGGTCGAGCGGACCGGAGTCATGTCGATCTTCACTTCATCACCGCGTCGCAGCTACAATCTTGAATCATTTCTGCGCGATGCCTTGCCGGCAAAGCTGCGCGAGTTGAATTTCGTCAATGTGCGCGGCAACGTACCGACACGAGTGCGCAAGCTCCTGCAATCCGAGACGGACGGATTGATTGTCGCCAAGGCTGCCCTCGATCGTTTGCTTGCGGCGAAGCAAGCTGAGTTCGCCGAAACTCAGCAAGAGTTGCGCAGTGCTTTGTCGCAGTGCCGCTGGATGGTGCTGCCATTGCGCGAGAATCCGTCAGCACCGGCTCAGGGAGCGTTGGCGATTGAAATTGTGCGACGGCGTATTGATTTGCGCGAGTTGCTGGCGCCGCTCAATTGCGCCGACACTTTTGCCGCAGTTACTCAAGAGCGCGAGATTCTGCGAGGCTATGGTGGTGGATGCCACCAGAAGATCGGCGCGAGTGTCTTGCGCCGACCTTTCGGCGAAATTACTTTTCTCCGGGGCTTGACCAATGATCGCCAGGTGCTGGATAGCTGCTATCTAAGGTCGTCAAAGCCGCGACCGCCGAAGATTGCTCGAGACATGATGTGGCCCCTAAACTCATTTGATACCGATTGGTTTGCGCGAGAGGCGATACCTGTAAAACCCGAGGCCGAGCCGTCGGCGCTGTGGATTGCGAAAGCCGATGCTTTGCCGGATGATTGGTGTCTGTGCCCGGGGCAAATCGTTTGGGCCAGCGGAGTGAAGACGTGGAAGCGTCTGGCGCAGCGTGGTGTCTGGGTCAGCGGGTCGGCTGAAAGTTTGGGCGAGCAGGAGCCACAGAACATTGGGACGTTGGTTGGTTCGCCCTTGACGTGGCTCAAGCTGACGCATGAGAGTGGATACAAAGGGAGTATGCCTACGCTGGCGACCTACCGGCTGTTTCCAAACAATGGTCAAGTGGATCTCCAGGGCAAGACGTATTTCTTCTGGAAGAGTGGTTCAAGCTTTGAACACGCGCTGTCGCTCAATCCCTGGATAAAGTCGATGACGCACTTTTGCGGCCCCGGCAATACTCAGCGCATTCTGGGAAAAAATGGAGTGCAGCCCCACGTGTTCCTGGATCACGCGCAATGGCTGAAGGAGATGTCTCAGTGATGAAGCGTCTGATGCGCCTAAGAGGTTCACAACACCTGCGCGATTTGTGCGCAGAGACTGAGTTCAACCGCGCCCAGTTGATTCAACCATTCTTCGTGGTCGAGGGATTGACCAACGAAGAGCCGATCGCCGGATTACGCGGGAACGTTCGTCATAGCGTCTCGTCGGCGTTGAAGCAGATCGAAAAAGATCTCGCGTGCGGGGTCACGCAGTTTTTACTTTTCCCTGTACCCGCTGAAAAGAAGGAGAGCGACTTCAGTCATAAACTGACTTACGAAACAATCTCTCAGATTCGCCGGCAGTTCGGCGACAGTCTTTGCTTGTGGGTTGATACCTGTCTTTGCTCGTACACCACCCACGGCCATTGCGCGGTGATGAATGACAAGGGCATCAACCTTTCGGCGACGCTCGACGAGTTGGCAAAATCCGCAGTCGCCTTTGCGGTAGCCGGAGCGGACGGCATCAGTCCCAGCGACATGATGGACGGCCGCGTGGCCAGGATTCGTGAGGCGCTGGATGAAAAAGGCTTCGACCTCGTTCCGATAATGAGTTACAGCACAAAGTTCGCCAGCAACTTCTATGGTCCGTTTCGGAACGCTGCTGATTCGGCGCCACAGTTTGGCGATCGACGTCATTACCAGCTCGATGTGCGACATCGCACGGACGCCATCAACGCCAGCCGTCGCTGTGCGGAAGAAGGCGCGGACCTGCTGATGGTCAAACCGGGGATGACTTCGCTGGACTTAATCCGACCGATCAATGAGCAAACCGGCCGGCAGGTCGGCGCGTATCAGGTAAGCGGCGAGTATGCGGGTCTCGCGTTATTGGCTGAGCAGGGTTTGATCAAGTTCGAAGAAGCATTATTGGAAACCTGGCATGTATTCAAGAGGGCGGGCGCGCAGTACATTATTACCTACGGAGCGCGCTACGGTCGTCAATTGGGAATCGGAAGATGATTTTAAAATGTTTGGAGTACCGCCTTCAGGCGGCACTTGTGGAGAGCTGATCCGCCTGAAGGCGGAACTGGAACTACTGCGCCGTCGCCGCTTCGCTTAGCGGCGAGCTGCTCTACTTAATATGGCCTCTGAACAAACAGCATTAGATTCTCGCGATCGTTCACGCGATCTCTTTGAACGCGCGCTCCGCGTCTCGCCGGGCGGCGTGCACAGTCCTGTGCGTGCATTCAAAGGCGTTGGCGGAACGCCCGTTTTCTTCCGGAGCGCGCAGGGCGGAACCATGACGTCCGTTGACGGCCGGGAGTACATCGATTTCTGTCAGAGCTTTGGCCCATTGATGCTTGGCCATCGCGACCCTGACGTCAGCGAAGCCGTGCTTGCGGCGATCTCGACCGCCTGGAGTTTTGGTGCGTGTGAGCCTTACTCACTTGAACTCGCGGAATGGATTACTGCGCGACTTCCGTGGGTCGAGATGTTGCGCTTCGTTTCATCCGGCACGGAAGCTGTGATGAGCGCCCTGCGAGTAGCTCGCGCAGCGACCGAACGAAACAAGATCCTCAAGTTTGAAGGTTGTTATCACGGTCACTCGGACTCGCTGCTGGTGAAAGCAGGAAGTGGTCTGGCAGGCGCGGCCGCGAGCTCGAGCGCCGGAGTTTCGGCGGACGTCGCTGGCGAAACGCTGGTTGCGCCGCTTGATGACGAAGACGCCGTGCGCAAGATCTGTGCTGAACATGGCAAAGACATTGCTGCTGTTATTTTGGAGCCTTTGCCGGCCAACTATGGCTTGCTTATCCAACGCCGAGAGTTCATTGAAGAGACGGTGAAGATCGCTCGCGAGCACGGGAGCCTGGTGATCTTTGACGAAGTGATTTCCGGCTTTCGCGTAGCGCTGGGCGGTATGGCTGAAGTGCTGGGCATGCGGCCTGATCTGGTCACTTATGGCAAAGTGATCGGCGGCGGTTTCCCCGTCGCTTGCTATGGCGGCAGAAAAGATCTGATGGAACTGGTTGCGCCCGTAGGTCCGGTCTATCAGGCGGGAACGTTAAGCGCGAACCCGGTCGGGATGCGAGCAGGTTTGGCGACCCTTCAAAAAATTGAAAGCGCCAATGCCTACGAACAATTGCAAAAGAGGACCAGCGGTTTCTGTAATTATCTCAACGCGGAACTACGACAACGCGGCCTGCCGTTCGATGTAACGCGAACCGCGTCGATCTTTTGGTTGCACGCGCAAACGGATGGAGTGATCAGGCGAATCGAACAGATTCCGGCGCATAACGCAGCGGCCTTTGCGCGCATCTTTCATGGGGCGTTGGCGCGCGGTGTCTATCTGGCCCCGAGCGGTTTTGAAGTAAACTTTATGTCGCTCGCTCATTCAGACGAGTTGTTGGAGCGAGCGCGAGAGGCAATCCTCGCGGCGATTGAGGAATCAATATAGGTCCTGTAGTTCAAATAGGACCTATTCTTTCCAATGAGCACTCAAAAAAAACGCAATCGGATCGTAATCGCCCTGGTTGGCCTCTGGGTCGTCTTCACAGTAACGCTCGCCGGCTGGTGGTTGGTGTTTGGTCTGCGCCAACTTGATCTGCTCAATCGATTGAATCTCGAAGGCGCTGCCGACCTGAATCGTCATTATCAGATGCTGCTGTGGGAAGGCGGCATTCTGATCATGTCTTTGATCGGCGGAGGCTTGGCGCTGTTTTACTATGCGCGCCGCGAGCAGAAGCGCCACGCACAGGTAGAAGAGTTCTTTGCGGCCTTCACGCATGACGCCAAGACCGCTCTCGCAAGTTTGCGACTGCAAGCGGAAAGCCTGCGCGAGGATTTTGCCAACGCCGAACCAAGCCCGTTGCTGGACCGTCTGTTGAGCGACACTTTGCGCTTGCAGCTGCAGTTGGAGAACTCACTCTTCCTGGTGAATCTGACGCGTGGAAAGTTCTTTCTTGAGCCGATTAGTCTGAGCGAGCGGGTCGACACCTTACGGCATCACTGGCCTCTGTTGGTTGTCACACAAAGCGGCGACGGAGTCGTAATGGCGGATGTTCGGGCTTTAGAAAGCGTGTTGACGAACCTGGTCCAGAACTCCGTCACGCACGGCCGGGCAACCGAGGTTGACGTTAACGTAAGGCGAACCGTGGACGGGCGGTTGATCGTCCGCGTGGCCGACAATGGTTCCGGGTTTCAGGGTGATCTCAACCAACTGGGGAGGCTCTTTGTGCGCCATACTCGAGGCAGTGGCAGCGGCGTGGGACTGTACATCGTTCGTCAACTGGTGAAACGGATGAACGGCACGATCAGTTTTTCCGTTGGAACCCCGGGGGGCTTTTTGGCTGAGATGAATTTCCCAAATGCCGAGGGCCCTGAGGGCGTCGCGGCGCCCGAATCGATTTGCACCGCGGAGCGAACTGGTTATGAAGCGACTGTTGCTGGTCGAAGATGATCGCTCTTTGGGCGCCACGCTACGGGATCGTTTAGTACGCGAACAGTACGACGTGACGTGGGTCGAAACCAAACAGCGGGCGCTCGGCAAGCTGGGCGAAGGCCTTTGGGATCTGGTGATTCTCGACATCGGCTTGCCCGATGGTTCAGGCTTTGAACTGGCGCGGCGTATTAAGGAAAGCACATCGGCGCCAATCATGTTCATGACTGCGCTGAGCACTGCTGAACATCGTTTGGAAGGATTCGAAATTGGCGCCGAAGAATTCGTGCCCAAGCCGTTTCATTTGCGCGAGTTGCTGTTACGGATCCAGCATGTGCTCGAACGTCATCCGGTACGCCATCGCATTTCTTGCAACGGCCGCGTGATCGAGCTGGAAACCAGGGCGATTGTGCAGCCGGACGGGCGGCGGGAACATCCGGCGGCGCGCGACTTTGAATTACTGCAGTTACTGATTACCAGCAGTCCGGGTGTAATCAGTCGCAATCAGATCCTTGATGTGCTTTGGGGCGAGGACAAGTTCCTCAATCAACGCACGATAGACAATATGATCGTGCGGCTGCGCCAATTGCTGGGTGACACAAGCAGCACCTGCATACGTTCAGTGCGGGGCATCGGTTATCAGTGGTGCGGCGATGGTGAGTAGGGGCACAGACTTCAGTCTGTGATAACCCTGACCTAAAAAAGAATCACAGACTGAAGTCTGTGCCACAGTGAAAATGAAATGAGTTCATCCGCAGTCCAGGAGCAAGTCGGCAGCGAGCGTTTTCAAAATGCTCTGGCCCGGCGCGCTCAAAGAACGCCGCCGATCTGGTTGATGCGACAGGCCGGCCGCTATCACAAGCATTATCGGGCGTTGCGGCAAAAGTATTCATTCATGGACTTGTGCAAGCGGCCTGAGCTGGCTGCCGAAGTGGCCCTGGGCCCGGTTCTCGATTTTGATTTTGACGCGGCGATCCTGTTCAGCGATTTGTTGTTTCCCCTCGAAGCGCTGGGCATGGGTTTGGGGTATACCGATCGGGGGCCACAGCTTGGCTGGAGTCTCAACGAGAGGACCATTTCCCAACTGCGCGCGCTTGAGGAAGCCTGGCCGAACCTGTTGTTTCAGGGGGAGGCAGTGAGCGCGACTCGGAATCGCCTTCCGTCCGATCGCAGTCTGATAGGTTTTGTTGGCGGCCCGTGGACGCTGTTTGTTTATGCCGTCGAGAGCTCGCACAAAGGATCGCTGGTTGAATCGAAGAAACTCCTATCGTTATTTTCGCGATTTTGCGAAGCCATGGTCCCACTGCTCGCTAGGAACATCGAACTGCAACTCGACAACGGCGCTGAACTCGTAATGATCTTTGACACTGCTGCCGGTGAATTGCCGCCCGGCATCTTTGAAGTTGAGGTCGTGCCGCAACTCCAGGCGCTGACCCGCAAGAGTGCATCGCGAATCGGCTATTACTCGAAGGGTACTCAACCGGCGCACTTGAGTCATCCACTTTTCATTGAAGAAGGCCTGGCCGGAATTGGAGTTGATCACGGATGGAACATGAGCGAGGCCTTCGATCTTTTCCCTCACGGTTTCGTCCAGGGCAACTTCGATCAGGCCCTGCTGTTATGCGAGAGGGAAGAGCTTAAGAAGCATTTGCAGCGCTATCTCGATTCACTTTCAAATCGCGCAACTCCCGGCTGGATTTGCGGCCCTGGCCACGGTGTTTTGCCGGGCACGCCCGAAGAGAACGTGAGACTTTTTGTTGATACCGTTAGAGAGGTAATGCAGTGACTGATCTCTTTGCCAAATACGACGTGCCGGCACCGCGCTATACCAGTTATCCGACGGTCCCATTCTGGACTGACTCGCCCACGACCGAGCAGTGGCTAAACGAACTCAATAACGCTTGCGAAGACGAAGCGGCGACGTGGTCGCTCTATTTTCACCTGCCTTTCTGCGAGTCACTTTGCACCTTCTGTGCCTGCAACACAGTGATCACGCGCGACCACGGGCGCGAAGAAGATTACATCGATCTGCTGTCAAAGGAGTGGCGGCTTTATTCCGATCGCGTTCCGGCATTGCGAGAGCGGCCGCTGCTCGGGTTGCACCTTGGTGGCGGCACGCCAACATTTTTCTCCGCTGAAAATCTTGAACGCATCCTGGAACCAATCCTGGCGAACAGTCGCGTAGATGCCGATCAGTTTGAAGCTTCGGTGGAAGTTCATCCCGGTCATACGACGCGCGAACAGTTAATCACGCTGCGGGGGCTTGGTTTCACCCGCATCTCGATCGGCGTTCAGGATTTCGATCCGGAGGTGCAAAGCCTCGTAAACCGCCACCAACCCTACGAAGTCACGAAATCCATCACGGACATCGCGCGCGAACTGGGTTACACATCGGTTAATTACGATTTGATCTATGGGCTGCCGCGCCAAAAAACTGGTCGTTTCAGGGAGACGATTGAAAGGACGATAGAGTTGCGACCTGATCGGATCGCGCTTTACAGTTTTGCGCTGGTTCCGTGGATCAAGCCGGCACAAAGAAGTTACAGCGACGACGACTTACCCAGAGCAGGCGAGAAACGTGCGCTCTACGAACTGGCGCGCGAGATGTTGGCAACGGCGGGTTACATTGAGATCGGAATGGACCACTTTGCGCTGCCGCACGACGGCATGGCGGAAGCGCAGCGGAACGGGACTTTGCACCGAAACTTCCAGGGCTATACCGAGAGGCGTACACAACTGCTGCTCGGTCTGGGTGTCAGCGCTATCTCAGAAACGCCAACGTGCTTTCATCAAAACGAAAAGGCCTTCCCTGTTTATGAACGCCGGGTTCGACAGGGAGAAATTCCTACTCTGCGCGGGCACCTGCTGACGGAAGAGGATCGCCGCCTGCGCGAGCAGATTCTCACGTTCATGACCCGATTTGAGGTCGACCTGCAGCCAGAGCAATCAGACGACGCGACGGCTTTCCTCGATCCGCTGGTCAGCGATGGCCTGGTTGAGTTACGCGACCATAAGTTGATCCTGACCGAACGGGGGCGACCTTTTCTGCGGAACGCCTGCATGTTCTTCGATCAGCGTTTGCGCCGGCAGGAGCAGCGGCCAAAGCTCTTTTCTCAGGCCCTCTGATCATTTCAAAAAGGCCGGGTTTTTTGTCGATGAAGTACACATGCCTTGTTTAGAGTCGGGCTACTGCCCGACCAAGCGGGCGGTAGCCGGCTTGCTAAACCTGTGGACGACCGACCTTCGTCAACCGCGTTCGATCAAATATGGAAACCATCAAAGTCGTCGGCGCAGGTTTCTCGGGATTAGTAACCGCGTACTATCTCGTTAAAGAGGGCTTCAAGGTCCAGGTCGTGGAAAAGACCTCTAGAGCAGGAGGGCTGATTCAAACGATCCAAACGCCGCAAGGGCCGGTAGAAACTGCCGCTAACGGCATTCGCAATTCGGTCCGACTGGAAGCGATGTGCGCGGACATCGGCGTGCCCCTGCGGGCCACGCGCCGTGAGGCCCGGGCGCGTTTCATATTCCGCGGACGGCCAAGACGATTTCCACTCGGCGCGCCAGACATCCTGAAGCTGGGGTTTCGATTTGCGTCAAGTGCAACGAGCTTGCGGCCCCGGCCGTTGGAAACGGTTGCGGATTGGGGTCGACGCGTTGTGGGCGCAGGTGCTACGGATTATTTTCTGGCGCCGGCGCTGGGTGGAATCTATGCCGGTGATCCCGGCAGGCTCAGTGCGAGTTTGATCTTTGGGCAAGCATCTTTGCCGGCCCATTTGCAAACGACTCGCCCGGCGCGACCAAAGCTTCACGGCACTGTGGCGCCACCAAAAGGTATGCAGCAACTTGTCGATGGATTGCGCATTTATTTAGCGAGCGCGGGCGTTGAATTTGTTTTCAATCGTGATACGAAGATAGAAGCGGATGAGCCGGTGGTTGTTTGCACTTCGGCGCGCGCCGCTGCGGAGTGTCTGGCGAATGCAACGCCGCAACTCAGCGAATGCTTGCGGCAGATCGAGATGATGCCGGTGGTGACGGCGACCGGTCAGTACGAACCTGCGGCGGCAAAGCTAACGGGCTTCGGTTGTTTGTTTCCGCGCGGTGAAGGTTTTCGCGCGCGCGGCGTGTTGTTTAATGAATGCATCTTCGCAGGACGAGGGCCGGCGCATTCCGAGACCTGGATTTTTGGGGGCGCGCTCGATCCCGGCATCGTGGAAATGAGTGATCGAGAACTCATGCAATTGATCGCCACTGAACGCAGACGATTATATGGCGAGGATCATGAACCGATCGGAATTCATCTAACGACCTGGCCTGAAGCGTTGCCGCACTACTCAACCGATCTGGAACGCATTCTGATAGCGCTCCCGGCTCCACCGGTGAACGTTGCCCTTGTGGGAAACTATCTGGGTCGAATCGGCCTGGCAAAGCTCATCGAGCGCGCCGCGTTTGTCGCTAAGGAGTTTAAGGGGTTTCGCAAGACTCTATGAGTCGCATCGGCGTTCTTCTCATCAATCTCGGTACACCCGACGCTCCGACGCCTGAGGCCGTAGGTCGGTACCTGCGCGAGTTCCTGATGGATGGCTTCGTGATCGACGTGCCGAAACCCCTGCGCTGGCTCTTAGTTAACGTAATGATCGTGCCACGGCGGAAAGGTCAATCCGCCAAGGCTTATCAAAAAGTTCAGTTACCGGGAGGGTCGCCGCTGCTGGTTTACACCCGCGAGTTTGCAGAAAAGCTCGCAGCTCGGCTGGCGGCCGATGATCGATATGATCGATATGTTGTTGAATACGGAATGCGCTATGGCAACCCTTCGATCGCGGCGTCTCTCCGTAAGCTGCGCTCGCTTGATGTTTCGCGGATTATCGTTCTGCCGCTTTATCCGCAATACGCCGAATCGAGTTCTGAGACCGCGGTAGTTGAAACGAAGAGAAGGGCGCGGGAGCTTGGCTATGCGGATCGTTTGTCAGTCTTCCCACGGTTTTATGATCGACCTGAATTCATCAATTCCTTTGCTCGACGCATTGCCGGGGATTGCGACCAGCAATCTCCGGAGCATATCGTGTTTAGCTTTCATAGTTTGCCGGAGCGCCACCTCAAGCGATTGGACGCGACGCGAGAGCACTGTTTAGCTAAGGCTGGTTGTTGTGATGAGATTAGCTCCGTTAATAAGAACTGCTATCGGGCGCAATGTATCTTCACGGCCAGGGCCATTGCCGAGCAACTCCGCTTGCAAGAGGATTCCTACACGGTTTCATTTCAATCTCGCCTCGGCAGAGCGAAATGGCTCGGACCGACGACTGAAGATGTCCTACGTGATCTGGCCCGGCGGGGCGTGAAGCGGATCGCCGTTTCCTGTCCATCGTTCGTAGCCGATTGTCTTGAGACGGTAGAGGAAATGGGCATCCGCGGCCGCGAAACCTTCATCAACGCCGGCGGGGAAGAGCTGCGATTGATTCCGTCGCTCAACGCTGATCCGGCCTGGGTTGAGACGGTTGCTGGTTGGATCCGCGAGCTTAACGACTAGCGACCTCAGCCAATTCAACCGGCGGATTCCGCCGTTGTGGGTCAGTTTGAAAGAGTGGCACGGGCGTCTTGCCGCTGGACCATGCGCCAGGCGCGGGTGCCGCAATCATACTGACCCACCACATGACTCCGCCGTTGATGGATATTTCTTAACCTCGCGTCGTGCTAGAATTCATCCGCTTCAAAATCCACACCGAGCGTTGATGGTTCCTGACTAAGCGTGAACTTCTGGCAGCACCTACAGGATACAGCGGGTATGGGCGCAGCCTTTCCCTGGGTCACGCTCGTCTTCCTTGCCGGCTCGCTGGCTCTCTTCATTCTCCGGCCCAGCGAGCGGACGCGTATTCGCACGGCGATCCTGCTCTTTGCCTTCTCTTTGATTGGCCTGTTGGCCGCCGCGGCGCTTCTTTCTTCCGGAGTAAAACCCACGGATTCGGCATACAAATGGATCAGGTGGGCCGCGCGGTTTTTCCAATGGATCGCCTTCGTCAATGTGGCAAGTGTCTTCGTTTTCGACGTTGTCCTTGACGCCTTGCGACTAAGGCCTCCCCGGATCATGCGCGACCTTTTGCTCGCGCTCAGCTACATCGTAATCGGCATTTCGATTCTTTCAAGAGACGTTGACATTAGCGGCATCGTCGCCACATCGGCCGTCATCACGGCAGTTATCGGTCTTTCGTTCCAGGACACGCTGGGCAACATGATGGGCGGCATGGCGCTGCAAATGGAGCGCACCATCGGGGTCGGCGATTGGATCAAGTTTGACGGGCAAGAGGGCGTGGTCAGGGATATTCGATGGCGACACACTTCAATCGAGACGCGCAACTGGGACACGATTGTGATCCCGAACAGCGCTTTGATGAAATCACAAGTTACGGTACTGGGTCGCCGCGCGGGACAGCCGCGGCAACATCGCATGTGGGTCTATTTCAACGTTGATTTTCGTTATTCGCCCGCCAACGTGATTGATGTTGTCGAGACGGCCTTACGGGCTGAACCTATTCCCAACATCGCCCTCGAGCCAATGCCAAACTGCGTCTTGATGGACTTCAAAGACAGCTATGGCAGTTACGCGGTGCGGTACTGGCTGACTGATCTGGCGGTCGATGACCCGACAAATTCGATCGTGCGCACGCGGATTTATTTCGCGCTCAGCCGGGCGGGCATTCCGCTCTCAATCCCAGCTCAATCGCTATTTGTCACCGCGGAGGATCAGTCGCGTGTCGAGCGAAAACGCGCTGAAGAAATTGAGGAACGCATTGAGGCGCTCAAGGGAGTTGAATTGTTCCAGGCGCTGACGGACGAAGAAAGACATACGCTGGCGACTCGGCTGCGGGTTGCACCGTTCGTTCGCGGAGAAGCCATGACGCGTCAGGGCGCTGAGGCGCATTGGCTCTATCTAATCACGCGCGGAGACGCTGAAGTACGCATCTCGGTGGACGGTAAACTCACTGAACGCATTGCCACCCTGCACCAGGGCAACTTCTTTGGCGAGATGGGAATGATGACGGGTGAGCCGCGCGCGGCCACGGTGATCGCCCTGACCGATGTTGAGTGTTACCGGGTCGACAAGGAAGCCTTCAACGAGATTCTGCAGGAGCGCCCCGAAATTGCCGAAGACATTTCAGAGCAGCTTGCCCGCCGGCGCGTGGAGTTGGACGCAGTCCGCGAAGGTTTGAACGAAGAAGCGAAACTCGCCCGCATGCATTATCACCGTGGCGACCTGCTACAGCGCATCAGGAATTTCTTCACTCTTTGATCTGAGCCAGGATTGCTCACGAGACAGTCGGCGAGGTTTCTGCGGGCTTGGCCGGCTGATTCTAAGTTGCGATCAATGGCTCATTGCATAAATGACTACATTGATTCCCACCTTGTAGGCAGGCAGACCGTATTTTACCGGATAGCGGGGATCGTTGATCCATTCCCAGGCGTCACCAAGATCACAGTTGAAGGAGATGAATGCGACGAGCCTTCCGTTCTTGTCTTCAACCCCCCGGTAATGGGGTACGATGCCACCTTTCTCTGAGGTCTGTCCGCGCAGCGCGTTGAAAAAATTGGGTACCTGGACCACCTCTTCTACGTCAAGATAGGAATGAAAGATGGGATGCGTCAGCGGTAAATCTTTGGCTTGATAATCAGGCCACACTTTGTGAAGCTGAGTTTCGAGATTAGCCCACTCATACTCGCCCCAGAAGTCGTCAAAGAACAGAAAGCCTCCGCGCGCAACGTATTCACGCAGACGGGCGGCCTGCTCATCGGATAGTTCCAGGAATCCGGGTTCGACGAAGTAAATGAGCGGGTAGTCAAACAGCCGGTCATCCATGATCGCGATCTGGTCCGGACGTGGCGCAATCTTCAAATTCGTTCCCGTCCACTCACGAAGACCGACGATGAAATTGTTGTCGGCGTTTGGATAGTCCGTCGACCAGGTGCCACCGCGACGACCGTAGCCTCTGTAGGGCGAATCGTAGATCGTGCGAATAAACGTGTACTCGCCAAAAGATGGGCCCGTCACTTCAGTCGGTATGTTTTCACGCTGCCGAGGACGAGAACCTCCCAAGCCATCGAGCCGCCGCTGGCCGGCCGTGGAAATAAGCACCAACGACAATAGCAAAGCGGAAAGTAGCGCCTTCAGGGCAAAGCTGCGACTGGTTTGGGCTCGGATGCTCATGTTACATTGCGCGGGCTGAACTCATTTTCCATATATCATTTGTCATTTTCAACTTAAGCTAGCGGCGTTCAGAATACCGACTTCAGTCGGGTGTTTTGATCGAAAACGACCCAACTAAAGTTGGTACTCTCAACACCTGTCCTTAATGATCGAATGAAAAATCTCAAATGACATATGGAAAATGCTCACTGCTTCGGCCGCCCGCCTGAAAGACGGCGGTAATATTCCTCAACCGCCTTACGGTATCGTTCGGGCGCGGTGCCCTCATCGCGCAAGCGCAGATTGGTTCGTCCAAGTTGCTGTTGCACGTGTCTGCTCAACTCGAGCTCGAGTTGGCGCAATGGCTCCACCACGTTCGCCTTGAGGGCGGCGGCTGTTTGCGCGTCGCCTGCCATGCGGCCGTCAGCCAGACGCTTGAGCTCTTCAGTCACTTCGGCGAGTCTGCCGACAGGTGCTCCCGTTGCGCCCCAATCACGGCGCAAGCCTTCGGCCTCACGCACCCGTTCGCGCAACTCGGCGGCAAGCTGGCGGTCATCGCTCCCGTAACCGCTATTCTCTCCCCACCGGGTTGACCCGGCTCCCTGCTGGCGGCCGCCCTGGGGTTGACCGGATTGCCCGCCGTTCTGAGCGCCTGTTTGCTGTCCCTGTCGCGAACCTGCCTGCTGTTGCCCGCGTTGAGAGTCCTGTCCCTGCTGGCCGCTTTGGGCGCTTCCCGGTTGTTGGCCCTGTTGCCGGCCGTCCGAGTTCCCGTTGCGTCGCGCGGCATTCTCATCCAAACGGCGGCGCAGCGAGTCGAGGTTATCCGCGAGCTGCCTGGTTCGATCCAGAGCTTCTTCCGTTCCCGATCCTCCCGAGTTACGGGCGCCTTGCTCCGCGGACTGTAAGCGCTCAGAGAGATTATTCAGACTTCGCTCGATTGAGCGTTCACCTGATCGAGCCGCCTCGAGTTGATTGTTATTGAGAGCTTGTCTCCCTTCGCGTATGCGATCGGCGACATGTTCACGCGCCAGCGACTCAGCCGCGTCGTTCAACTGACGTGCGGCGCGCGACTGTCCCGACCCCAGCGCTCGAGCAGATTGTTCGAGGTCCTGCTGCAACCCGTTTACGGCATCAGCGAGCGCGTCTTTTCTTTCGGCCAACTGATCTCGGGCCCGCTTCGCGTTCGCATCCGCCGCGTTCTGGCCGCCTCTTCTCGCGAGGCCCTCGACGTCCTTTGCGATTTCGCGTTGCCTGGCAGCGGCCTGGGCGGCGCGCTGGCGCAGTTCGCTGATTTGCTGCTCGCGTCCAGCTTGTCCGGCCTGTCCGGTAGATTGCCCGCCAGACTGACCGTTGCTTTGCTGCAAACGATTCTGCGCCTGGCGCAATCGATTCAGAGCGCGCTCGTTCTGAGCTATCGCCTCACTTGAATTACCTTTTGCGGCCGCCTGCGCGCGCTGCATTTCGTCTGCCGTTTGGTTGAGCTGGCGACTCAGCTCCTGTAGCTGCGTGTCGCGACGTTCGCGCGAGAGGCGTTCGAGCTCTCGGGCCGCGCGACGCGTCTCTTCTATTAACTCCAGCTGCTGGCGCTGGTTTCCCCCGCCGCTCGATCCATTCGCCGGCTGGCCCTGCTGACGCCGCCGCTGCTCTTCCAGCGCCTGCTCCTGCCGGCGCGCCAGTTCTTCAAGCTTTCGCTCGGCTTCAGTCTTCGCGCGCTGTGCCTGTTGACGTTGCTCGCGCTGGACGGTCTCGTACTGATTCTTCATCTTGTCGAGTTCCAGTTCGAACAGACCGGCCAGTTCCTGCGACTGTCTCTCACCGCCGTTGCCACCGCTGCCGTTCTGGTTGCCGAAGGCGACCTGGACTTCGCGAAAGATGGCGTCGGCGGCAAGCAGTTTTTGCAGCGCGTGCTGTTCGGGCGGCAGCGCATCTTTGCCAGACTCTTTTCTGAGCGGCGGGGGCGCGCCCTCCATCTCGCGCGCTGCCTGCTTGAGATCCTCGGCCATCTCGGCCAACTCTTTCTGCCCTTCTATCTGCTCACCGAGTCGTCTTCCCAAGCGATCCAGAAACGCCAGCGTGTCCGTACGCAGCTTCTCTTGTCCGGCGGCAACTGCTTCGTAGCCGTCTTTTCGTTCCTGCGGCGTGTACTTCTCACTTTCGCGAATCAGCTTATGCGTAGCGGCGATCAAATCCTTCTGCCGGCGCGACAACGCGTTCTGATCCTGGTCGCCGCCCTGGCCACCTTGCTGCTGCGCCTGGCGATACTGCATGTCGAACGGCTTAATCTCAATAAAGTAGATGTCGCTCGTGGCTTCGTTATTCGCATCGCGCGCCTTGGCGTAATACGAAATGAAGTCACCCGGCTTCAGATTGAATTCCTCCAGAAAGAAAGTATAGGCGCCGGTCAGGGTGCGCGCTGACTCTCGCGTCAATTCCTGCAGCTTCACCTGTTTCTCTTCGCCGCCGTTGACTGAGAAATGCAGGTCCATTGAGACGACGCCGTAATCATCTTCAGCATGGGCCTGAGTGAAGACCTCTTCGAGGTTGGTAGCTTTCTTATCGCGTCCCGGCCGTTCAAAAGAAATGCTGGGAGGCTGATCCTCAAGCACAGCTATGTCATATTCGTTTGAGCCACGATAGGTTTCGCCATCGACGCTGACGAGTTCGATGTAGTAGCTGGTGTCGCCGGCCACGGTCACCGCGCCCACAAAACCCGTGCCCTGAGGCTGCATCTCAATTTTCTTCCCGTCGGCAAAGACTATGCGCGCCGCGCGCACCTTTCCCGAAAGATGCGCCGTGATCGAAGCGACGGTGCCTTTCAACGCCGCTATGTCACCGCCATCCTCGGTCGCTTTGGACGGCAAGTGCGTATAAGCCGGGAAGTTGAGTGTCAGATCCAGTTGTTTGACGTACGGCAGGTCAACCACGTTGAGTTTGAATACTTCCGAACGAACGCTACTGGACTCTACGAAGTACTCCAACGAATCCTGAATATTGAAGATCGAAAAGCGAAAATCGCTGCGCGCCTTCGCGGGTTCCATCATCTGGCCTTGCCAGTCGGTCTTCGCGCCGGCCGCGCGCGTGAATACGGTGACCGTTTGCGAGTCGAAGTTGACCAGAGTAGCGAGGATATCCTGGTCAGAGCCCTTCGGGACTCGCGCGGTCCCGGGCTTGACCTTGATGCTCAGGGCGTTGGAAGCTCCGGCAAAGGCCGTTGGGGTGACGAGTTGAGCAACTCCTTCCGAGATCTCACGCGGTCCCCACTTCAGTACGCCTACAAAAACAAGCAGGCTGGCGATCGCCGCCGCGCCATACATCAACAGGCGGGATCGTCTGATGACGTTACCGAGGTCCAGCGTCGCCGACAGCCAATTAGCATCCGCGGACAGACGATTCACGATCGCCGGCGAGATGCGAGCGTTACGCCCTTCCGCCGAGTATTCGACGGCCGCAACCAGACGGTCATCCGCTCCTGCGGTGTGTTCTTCAATCAGGCGGGCCAGTCGCGCATCGCTGATTCGTTTCCAGAGCGGCCGCACGAGCGCGAAGTAGCCGGTTGTAACGCAGGCCGCGAGGGCGCCCAGCCGTAACAGGAGCAGCGCGCCGTCATTGTGCCGGTAGCGGTGCGCCGCCCAGCCAGTCAGCAAGAGAATGCCCGCGATCACGCAAAGACTGACGGCCATTCCGCGCAGCGCCAACAGCAAATGTCGCCGTGTTCGCGCCCGACGCAGCAGGTCCTGCAGTTTGTTGCTTTCAAAACCCATGAGCTGTCACAGAATACTTCCAGGAGCCCCCTTCAGCCAACCATTTTGACCACCCTGGTGCGACGCGCGAGCAGCGATTCTGTCACCAGAAGCACGAGCGCGACTAACAAAAGCGACCACCAAACCTTCTGGCGGGCCTCGATCTCTTCATTACTCGATTTGCGATTTGCTTCGCCGCCCGCCGCGTTTCCCGATCCGCCCGTGACTCCCGCGATGAACTCGGCGAAATTCAGTTTAGTGAAATCACCCTCAGTTCCGTCCAGGTCTACTGCGGCAAAGTCTGACCGCGCACTGTAACGCAGGCGATAAAATCCTGGTTCGCGTCCAGTTACCAGCGAGTCGCCGTCCGGCGTCAGACGCGTCTCCGTTAGTCTTACGCCGGTCGGGGAATCAACTGCCGGGGGCGCGCCCTGAGGCTCTTTGGCCACGGTAAAAGTCTGGCCCAACGCGTACCATGATCCCTCCTCGCGCGCGCCGGCATATCGAACCATCTGATGCACGAAAGGCAAATAAAGTGTCGTCAGCGCCAGATCATTCCAACTCGGCCCCAAAGAGGTGGTAAAAAGCAGCACTCGGCCCTTGCCCGCATTCGCTTCAATCAACGCTGGACTGCCATCTTCAAAACGCGCGAGCACGATGGCGTTTGCACGTGGCTCGGAACGGAAGTATCCAACCACGTGCGCCGCAGCCAGCCGCGAGCCCGGGCGGAAGACTTCAAAAATCGGGTGATCGAACTTTAAGTCGACGATCGCAACGCTTTCGCCCGGTTTAGTCACGACCGCCTCGCGCAGCGTTGCGGGTGTGATGCGCTGAAGCGATCGATTGAAGCCGTCACTTTCAGTTCGCGGCCCGGTCGCGATGATCAGCTGACCGCCGCCTTCGACAAACTTTGTCAGGCTCTCACTCAGCGCCGGAGACATATCGCCCGCGTCATTCAGAATCACCAGCGCGTAATCGGAAATGCTTGTAGGATCGACCGCGCCCGTGCTCTTGAGCGTGAACGTGAAGGGAAGAGCGTCGTTCGTGGTCAAAGCGTTTTGCAGATAGAAGCTCTCACTGCGACCGCGCGCCGGACTTTCGATGATCAAAGCCCTGCCGGGAACTTCGCGCCTCAGTGTGAAGTAGAAGCGATTGTCGGGCGCAAAGTCGCCGGCCGCGATGTCAATGGCACAGCGGCTTACTCCCTCGGCCAAATTAAAGCCAGTGAACTCAATGACCTTCGATTCCCGCCCGCTCAGGCTGGTCTCGCGCTTCTCAACGGTCTGATCGTTGATCTGAAAACCTATCAGGAGACGATCCCGCGGCGCGTCGCTGAAGTTGCTGACATGCACAGTCAGGTTGTCCGAGTATTTCTGACTGAAGATCACACCACGCGCTTCCACGTCGGTGACGGCGACATTCGGCGCGGGGTTGCTTCCCCCGACATCGAAAGTCATGAGTTGATTTTCGTTACTCAGTTTGAAAGTAGCGTTCGCCTGGTTCCAGCCGGTGGCTTGAAAATCAGAGATCAGAATGATTCGCTTCGGTCCGCTGGTTTTCACTTCGCCAAGCAACAACTCAGCGCCGCGCAACGCCTGCTCATAGTCGGTTCCTTCCCAGCCTGCGCTCAGACTCCTTAGCGCCGCACGCAGCTTGTTCCGATCTGTCGTAAACCGGTTGATGACTTCGTATCGTTTGCCGAAGCTCACCAGCGCCAGCCGTTCATCGTTACGCGCGTCAGCGACTATTGATTCGGCGCGTCGCTGCGCTTCGGCAAACAATTGTTCTCGGCGCATACTCAGCGAGCTGTCAATTAGAATGACGCTCACGCCGGCAGAATCACTCTCTTTAGCTGCGCTGCGGCCGCTGAAGAATGGCCGGGTAAATGCGAGGACGAGGAGCAAGACCGTCAAGCAGCGAAGAATCAACAACAGCAGATTGTGCAGGGTGCGGCGCCGAATAGTGCGCTGCGGAACCTGTCGCACAAAGACAAGGGCAGGGAACTCGACACGTCTTGCTCGCGTGCGTCTAACCAGATGTACCAGTATCGGCGCGGCCAGCGCCGCGACACCGAACCAGAAAAGTGGATTCAGAAAGGACATGTTCGCTTCAGGCCCCTCGACCTAAACAACCATGACTGTCCAGCCGTCTTCAGACGGCTTTCCCGAAGGGTTATTAGACCAGCCGTTTTATGGCTGGGTTCACGCTCGAACGGAATTTCGAGAGCCCGCTTTAGCGCGCTTACCAAACCGGCTTGAGCCATTAGCCGTAGTGGCTGAAGCCATGATGGAAGAGCGCTAAAGCGCTCTATGAAGAATTGTCGGCGGCCCGTTACCAGCCCTAAAAGGGCTGGCCTAACCCTGCGGGAAAGCCGCGTGAACGCGGCTGCCACTATTTTCCCGCTCTTCGCGACAAGAACGAAAACAATGCAAAGTCCAGGGGCTGTTCCGTGGTGATCATTTCATAGTCAACGTGGTTCGCTGCCGCGCAGCGGCGCATTTCTTCTATGTGTGTGCGCATGCGTTCGCGATAGCCCGCTACGATCACATCCGGCAGCACGGGCATCTGTTCCTGCGTCTCCGCGTCTTCGAGCAACAAGATCGGATCGTCAAAGTCGAACGTGACCTCGTTTCGGTCCAACACGTGGAACGCGACCAGATCGTGTCCCTTGAAGCGAAGATGCTGAAACGCGGATTGAAGATGTTCCGGCTGATCATAGAAATCCGAGATCAGCACCACGATGCCGCGACGCGTCAGAATCTCGGCCAGGTCGTGAAGCGCCTCGGCCAACCGCGTTTGGCCACCGGCTTCCAGCGGCGACAGGTGGCCGAAGATCGTGCGCATGTGGCCGGTGCGGTTTCGCGCCGGCACGTGTGTGTGGATCCGCTGGTCAAACGCGACCAGGCCGACGGCGTCCTGCTGGCGGCCCAAAAGATATGCAAGCGAAGCAGCCAGAAACTTCGCATATTGCAGTTTCGTCACCCGGCCTGCGTCCGAGTAGCGCATAGACGCGCTCGTATCCACAACGATGTGGCACTGGGTGTTCGTGTCGGCGCGATATTTTTTGATGAAATAGCGGTCCGTGCGTCCGAACAGGCGCCAATCCAGGTAGCGGAGATCATCGCCCGGATTGTATTGGCGATATTCCGTGAACTCAGTGGAAAACCCTGTGAACGGAGAGCGATGTAGCCCCGACATAAAGCCCTCGACCACGGCGCGCGCGAGCAATTCGAGCGAACCAATTCGCGCCAGCAACTCTGGATCGAGAAACCGCGCCGGGCCCGGTTGAGAGACGGCGGAGGCTGGTGTTTTAGCTGGGCTGTTTTCCCGACGCTTTCTGTTTGACCTGGACCACATCTTTTTTACGAAGTCGCATTCACTCTACGAATCATCTGACCTGTTTGTACCCCAACCTCCTGTGCCAGTTCACAATCCACTCTTCGGCTCGGGCACCGCCTCGATCAACTTTTTGATTACCTGATCAGAATCGACTCGCTCCGCCTCGGCTTGAAAATTCAGCAGCACGCGATGGCGCAAAACCGCCGGGGCGACCGCGCGTACGTCTTCGCACGAGACGTTGTAACGGCCGCGCAAGATCGCCCGCGCCTTGCCACCGAGAATCAGAAACTGCGAAGCCCGGGGCGACCCGCCCCAGGTCACCCATTTGTTGATGAAATCCGGCGTTGATGGCGTCGCGGGACGACTCGCGCTCACCAGGCGCACGGCGTACCGCACGACAGTATCGGAAGCAGGAACCTGTTTGACCAGACGTTGGAACGCGATGATCTCGTCGGCGGACATCATTCGTTCGAATTCATAGTCGTCCGGCGAAGTCGTTTGTTTGACGACGGCGATCTCTTCTTCCTCCGGCAGGTAACCAATCTTGACGTTGAACATAAATCGGTCGAGCTGGGCTTCGGGCAGCGGGTAAGTGCCTTCCATTTCGATCGGGTTCTGCGTGGCCAGCACGTGAAACGGCCGCGGAAGTTCGTAGCGCACACCCTGCACGGTGACACACCCCTCCTGCATCGCTTCCAGCAGCGCGGCCTGCGTCTTTGGCGGCGTGCGATTGATTTCGTCGGCCAGGACGATGTTGGCAAAGATTGGGCCGCGGATGAACTCCATCGCGCGGTGGCCGGTCGCGCGATCTTCTTCGATGATCTCCGTGCCGGTAATGTCCGCGGGCATCAGGTCGGGAGTGAACTGGATGCGCTTGAACGAGAGATCGAGGACACTGGCGATGGTACGCACGAGCAGGGTCTTGGCCAGGCCCGGGACACCGGTAATGATCGAGTGTCCGCCGACAAACAGCGACAGCAGCACCTGCTCGACCACATCGTCTTGTCCGATTATCGCCTTTCTGATCTCTCGCAGCAGGCGGTCGCGGGCGGAACTTAGTTTATCGAGTAGTTGCTCGTCGCTGATTACGCTGGTTTCAACGGCCATATGTTCTCCCGTTTTGGAGCGCGGCGACTTGTCGCCGCTTTGCTATTCCCTTAGTTCAGTATAGTCGCGGCGACGAGTCGCCGCTCCAAAAAAACTCATTGTCCCGTGATCTTCAGTAATAACTCCTGGGCCTTCTCGTAACGTGGCGCTGCTTCCAGCGCTCGTAGCACGGCGCGTTTGGCCTCGGGCTGTTTTCCTAATGCGTGATAAGCCGTGGCGACGTTGTAATTTGCTTCAGCTATGTTCGGCGGTTGCAGCGCGAGCACGGTCTGGAATTCCGCGAGCGCTCCGTTGTAATCCTTCAACTCAGAATTGAGTTCTCCTGCCTGCACGTGCGTTGCATAGTCGAACGGGTTGATGTAGAAGCTCAATCGCAAAGCTTCGAGCGCCTTCGTGCGATCCCCCTGAGCCAGACGCAGCCGGGCCAGCGCCTTCAAAGCATCCAGGTTGTCCGAGTTGTGTCTGACCAGCATCTCGAGCACGTCGGCCACTTGCGCCGGGTCGCCCCGCAATTCGAGAATCTTCGCCAACGACTCGTACGCGTTTCCCTCCCCGGTATAGTAAGGGAACAACTCAATTGCGCGCCTGAAGTGACGAACCGCATTATCGGTCTCACCATCGGCCTCGAAAAGATGGGCGGCGCGGAGATGCAAGGCAAATGTATCCTGCGTCTCGAGCATCTTCAGCACATCTTCTTTCGTCAACGACGCGGCGACATTCGTTTCCGTTTTCAGCGCTTGTTGCAGCGGCCGTGCTTTCGTTTCGACGTACGCAAAGAAAGCTCGGTCGAATTCGCTTTCGCTAAGTTTCAAGACCTGTTGCAGAACCTCCGGCGTACTCGCTTTGTCACGATAGAGCGTCAGCATACGAAGAATCGCGTCAAAGCCGAAGCGATCGGCAACGAACTCGCACACCTGTGATGCCTGAAAGTACGCGAGCGGAAGGTCCTGGGGATTAGTTGGGCGCTGGAAGCCCGCGTCGAGATCAGCCATTTTGAACCAGCGTCCTTCAGCAAACGAGCGGAGAAAAACTGGATTCCAATCGTCTCCCCAACCAGGCCGCGCGCGTCGTTCCTCATAAACCGACAAGCCTTCCGAGAACCAGCGCGGGATGCGATAGTTAGTCATCTGCAGCGTGATGACATGTGTATATTCATGCCAGAGCGTACTGCCCCAGTTGAACTCTCCAGTTTCGCGTGCCGAGGGCGAATCCTGTGCGATCACCTGTCCAAAGCAGACACCCAGCGCCCCCAAACCCGGAAGCCCAAGCGTACGCACGGCGAAGTCTTCGTGATTTGGAAACAGCTCGACGGTTATCGGCCCTTGCGGCGTGAAGTGATACTTTGCCGTTAGCTTGCCGGCCGCTTCTTCCAGGAGGTTCGCGGCATAACCGGAAAGTACATCGCTCTCTTTGGCGGCTGCCTTGATGATAAACGGATCGCGCTTCGTCTCGCGATAGTCCGCCATCGTGTCCAGCAGGTCGAGCGTGTTCTTGGCCCAGATGTTGAAGGCATCGCCTTTGAAAGCCTTTTCAACTTCGGCGCGGCCGGCCTCCATTTGGCCCAGCCGGAGCAGCGCCATACCCAAATTGAGATGGGCGGCCCAAAGTCCGGGCGCGATTTCGATAGCGCGACGCGCGAACACGGCCGCCTGTGCAGTTCGGCGCGTAATGGTTGCGTAATGAGAAAGGGTGTTGAAAACGGCGCCGTAGCGGGGATTGATCGCCAGCGTCGCCGTCACTTCAGGTTCTATGTCGCGGTCTTGCAGGTACCACATCGCGGCGCGCAAACCATGAGCTTCCAGTGAGAGCGGGTTGACCTTGAACGCCTTATCAATTCCCGTCGAGGCGGCATCAAACTGGCCCGCCTCCAGCGCCAGGCCGGCTTTGAAGACCAGCGCCGGAACCAGATTCGGATTCACGGCGAGCGCGCGGTTGAGTGCGGCCGACATCTCTTCGCCGCCTTCGAGACTCTTGTTGATGGCCACGTCCAGATGGGCGCGAGCGCTGTTTGGATTGAGCTGAAGCGCTTCGTCAAGAAACTGGGCCGCTTCGCTGTAGTTGTATTTCTCGGTGAATAACTCGCCTGCGCCCACGTGCGCCTCGAAGTACGACGGATCGACCTGGATTGCTTCGAGATAGCTGTCGTTCGCGTCCTGGAATTTTTCCAGATGAACAAGGGCGCGCGCGAGGAGCGTTAGCTCTGGAGCCTCCTGCGGTACGGCGTCGCTGTAGAACTTTTCAATCGATTGAAAGATTTCCCGCGCTCGATCCTCCTGCCCGGTAAGTTCCAGAACTTCAGCGCGACGCAATGCGCTCCGCAGCTTTTCGCTTGCAGTGTTCGACTTTGCCAGGTCGGTACCGGCGCGCTCAAACTCGCTGATTGCCTCGGCATATCTGCCCGTGGCCGCGAAGATTTCGGCCAACTCGTGACGCACCGACCCGGCATCCGGAGTTTTCAGCAAGAACTTTTTGGCCGACGCTTCGGCTTCGGCGTAGCGTCCTGTTTCACGGTAAGCGCGCAGCAGGTACTTTTGTGCTTCAACGTCTGTGGGATTCGCCGCCAGACGCGCGCTCAAGAGCTTCAGGGCCTGTTCATAATCGCCTTTCCTTAACTCGGCCAGGCCCGGTATCTCGTCTGACTGCGACTGGCCTGAGACGCGTGGAAGCAGGAAAGAAAGCGAAACCACCGCAATCAAAAGAAGGGTGAGAAAGCAGACATTTACCACAGAGACACGGAGACACCGAGAAGCAGAACGAGATGAATTGTTGGCCTTCCTAATCAACATGGGTCTGTCTCTTTGTCTATCAAGTCCGGCCCCTTTGTTTCTACAAGTGAGGGTTCTAAACCTACAAGCCAGTCCCGGAGGGACGGAATGTTTATAGCCAGCGAGGCTCCTTAACATTTTGCCAGCTCCGGAGGAGCGACATGTTACTCGTTCGGTGGAAGCATTTCGCTCCTCTGGAGCTCGACTCTTTGAAAAGTGCTCCGTATCTTTAAACATTGGGCTCCTCCGGAGCCAATGCGACGCACGGGTCTGACTGGTCGCTCACAGTCCATTCATGAGCCGCCCTGCTTGATCGCGCGATTCACCTTCGCCAATTCGATGAAAAGTCTCTCGAGTGCGGCCTCGTATTCAGGTTCCGCGAGAGCCTGCTTGCGCGCGATCAGTTGTTCTATTTCGCCCTCAAGGCGCGTGCGCTCCCGCAATAGTTTCGCCGTCGCGGCGCTCGCTGCTGCCTGCTCCACATTCAGCGAGTCGAGATATGTCACTCTCGCCAGCAGCCCATCACCACCTTCGGCTTTGTCGTGGCCAATACCGTCGCCGTTGTCTTCCAGCAGCGCGTGTTCCGTGGCCAGCCGGCCTGCGCGCGCATAGAATTCTGCGGTCAGCCGATTTGCATAGGCGAAAGCCTCAAGCACTGAAATATGCCCGTCCTGGTCCGCGTCGGCATCGGTAGCGCCAAGCGCAGCGATAAAAAATTCGGTGAACCGCGTGGCGTTGACTTCCTGACCGCTCCGCGTGGCGGTGATCACAATACGTCCCTTTGCAGACAGACTCTTGATGAACTCTCCGCTCGCGCTGGCCATATTAAAGATGACAATGCGATTGGTTGGCAGCAGCGAAATTAGATTGTTGTACTCGGTGGCGGAAAGGTCCGGTCCGACCAGATTGAACTTCGCTTCTTTACCGTCCCACGTGCCGTGCCCGATCAGGAAGATGAAGACTGCATTGTTCGCATTGAGCTCAGACTTCAGAGCTGCGAATGTTTGCTTAACTTCTTCCGCAGTGGCGCGCGCAGCAGTTCCATCGGCCGGTTTCTCTGTCAGAATCCTCAGTCGATCTTTCGCAAAGCTAAATCGGTCGGTTAACGCGGCGCTCAAATTCGAGGTCCAGAGCGCGAACTGTTTGGCGTAGGCAGCTTCGCCGCTCGCGCCGTTGATGATGACGGCAAACTTGTTCGGGTCGGCTGGAGCGGTCTTTCGAGGAGCAGTCGCAGAACGCTCGGGCCCCGGCGATTGACGCAGCAGGTCGGGGTTCTGCGCACCGGTCATCGCGGCAAGCAGAGAGACAAAGATAAAAGTGAAACGCTTGCTCATGCCAGTCCCTGGCGCTTGCGCATGAACCATTCAGCGCAGAGCAATCCAATAATCAAAATGAAATTTATCGGCATGTCCCAAAGCTCCTTGGTGACGCGCTCCGAGTACGGCGTTCGCCGATATGTCAGGTCGTCCAGCAGCGATTGAACATCGCCGGGCGCGTAATATTTTCCGCCGGTTTCGGCCGCGATGCGTTTCAATAGATCACTGTTTTGGGCCGCGCCGTAGAACTCGCGATTCAGATCGCTGACGAGAATGCTCGAATTCGCGCTCACCGGGCCGGTGCTATTGCTGGCGGCAACGAGTTCGATGCGATGTTGGCCTAATTCGTCCGCCCTGAATTCGCCGGTGTAAGTGTTAACATCGTTCAGCGTCGTAAACCGTAACGGCACGTCAACCGTGGCGCCCGATGGTTTGATAACCCGGGCGGTAGCGCGCGCGTCGCTCACGGCGTTGAATCGTTTGTCTCTGATGTCTGCAACGATGCGTACGGTGTCGTCCATTGCACAGACATCCTGCTCAGCGCGGACCTCCGTTTGCCAGGGCGCACTGCTCACCAGATAGCGCAAGATCTGACGCCAAAACGTTTCGTGCGCGTTGCTCTTTGAGTCCATCCTCATACGCCAACGCCACGTGTCGGAAGCGGTAAGGGCGAGCGTTTGCCCGCGACCGTAGCGTTGCCAAACGAGCAGCGGTACGGTTTGAGCAGACGATGTCGGGCCGCCACCCACCCGGCGGCCTTCAAGCAGCACAGTCGCGCCCGGCTTCACACCGGTCAATACTTCAGACACAGATATGGGCGGCAGTTCGTTCCAGGTCTTTTGACTGAGCGCGCGATCTTCATTGAGTCGCGTAATCGGGTGCGTTTGTCCCTGGGCGGTGAGCTGCGGCTTGAAGACAGGAGCAAACGAGTTGGCTACGTCGGTCGCGCGGCCATCGATCGCCAGCGGGAGCAAATCGGCCACGGGTGTTCCTGCATACTTGCCGCCATCGAAGGCCAGGCGGCCTCCGGTTGCGAGCAACCCGCCGCCTCGTCGTGAAACGAAAGCCTCGATGTTTCGTAACTGTTCCGCGGTAAAGAAACCTGCTTCTACACTGCCGAGGACCAGGCCGTGGTAGGAAAAGAGTTCTTCCTCGGTCTTTGGAAAGCCGCTTACCAATTCCTGGGGGCTGGCAATACCCTGACGATAGAACTTGTTTTCGCCCGTGCGCTGCAGGGAAACCAGGGTGACGTTCTTTTCATTGAGCTGAAGTGATTCGCGAATCTTACCGAGTTCCCAGCGCGGCTCGCCTTCCAGATAAAGCACCCGCAGCGGTCCATCGATTACTTCAACGAGTGACTCCTGTTTGTTGTTCTCGATGGTCAACTCACCGTCAAGCGGTGTGATCTCAATGGTGTAGCGGTGCCAGCCGGACGTAGACGGAGCGAGCTCAATGGTTACCGGCTGGGTTTCATTACCCCGCAGGTTGAACTCTTCCGTCTTGATCGCGCGACCGTCTTCGCGCACGCCAATCAGGACTTTGGTTGCACTGTAACCGCTCAGGCTCACCAACGCCTCGACGTTGATCCTGGATCCGTTGAGCACGCGACGAGGCACGCTGACGCGCGTTAGTTCTGCATCCACACTTCGGGATGTGTTGCCCGCGCCGATCGTGAAAACCGGAACGTCACGAGCGCGCAGTTCTCTCAGGGATGCTCCCAGGTCGTGCGGCACGTTCGCGGCGCCGTCTGTTGCGATCACGATGGCTGACAGCGGCAGGCCCGCCGAGCGCTTTCCGATCTCATCAAGTGCCCCACCGAGATCGCTACTGCGTCCTTCACCATAGAGGTTGTTTCCATCTTTGAGTCCGACAAGCTCTCCAGAGAAGCCGTAGAGGTCTGTCTTGAACCTCTCCTCGAGGCGGTTCATGAAAGAGTCTTGCCCGGAGCCTGGAGAAGTAAGGAGCGCTTGCTTTACCGCATCCAGCCGGCTCTCACCTCCGGGCATGTCCTTGAGCTTCATACTGAGCGAGTCGTCTACGAGCACAGCGACATAACTGCTGCGCGGGATGACGGACGACACGACCACCACTGGTCTTAGCAGCAGAAACACCACCATCATGATGAGGGTTGTGCGGAGCAAGAGGAGTATCGCCCTGGTGGGCTTTGTCACGCGGGCTCGCGGTCGTATGTAAACGAAATAGATAAAGACGCCAAACAGCAGCGCCAGGGGAACGAGGATCGCAGGCTGCGGACGCACCTCAAAGCCAAATTGGCCATTCGTGAAAACGGCCCACTCTTGCCCGAACAAAAATCGTACGAGTTGTTTCATGCGCTAAAGTTCGAGCATTATACCCAACCGAGTGATTGCTGAGCAGGTTCCAGCCAGGGTGGGGCGCAAAACATGCCGTAACCTTCGACGTACAAGCTCGAAAGTCAGTCTCGGGATCAGGAATGAGTGGCGTCCATTAGTCTTAACCGAAAACGTTGAATGGCCGCGTCGGAGTCGGCGAGCGAAGATTGAAGCCGAGTGTGATCCTGCTGGCTACGTCTCCAGCAGCCATACCGCTGGTTCAGATCTTGGCCAACCCGCGACTACCGAGAGCCTCGCCGAGACTGTTCCGCTTCTATTCGTTTGAGCATTTGCAATGGTTCAGGAGCGCCGGGCGTGAGTCTTACCAGCGCTTGAGCATAGGGCAATGCCTGGTTCCACTTTTCCTGCTGAACGTAAAAGAGTACCAGGGCGTTTACCACGTCGGGGTCTTGCGAGTTGAGTTGATAAGCTCCCAGCAAATGGCCTTCGGCCTTTTTCATCTTTCCACTTTGCTGTAAGGCGAGCGCGTAGTTGTATTGCACTCGGGGCCGGTCGGGCATCAACTTTGCAGCTTTGCCCAGCTCCTCAGCCGACTCATTAAGCCGCTTCTCTTCGGCCAGCAACAATCCCAGAGAGTAGTGCAGGTCCCCGTTATCAGGCGCTTGTTCGATTGCCGCTCGAAACTCGGTTTCCGCGTCGGCATTGCGGCCCAACTGGTTATACAGATTCCCCAGATTGACTCGCGCCGGCATGAACTCGGGGTCCAGCCGGATCGCTGTTTTGTAATGCTCGACCGCGCTGTCAAACTGCTTCAAATTCGTTTCGATCAGGGCGAGGTTGAGATTGCCGCTGGGGACATCGGTGTTATAAATCTGGGCCAACCTGTACTCGGCCAGGGCTGACTCGAACTCCTGACGACGAGCCGGCTCAAGCCGATCGATGGGTGCGCCGGTCAGCACCCGGGCCGCCTGAATGCGCACCGCGCGAATAGGATCAGTCACTAACGGAGTAACTACAGAGAGTTTTTCGTCCGGCGTCAAACGATCAAGTCCGTCGACGGCCGTAACGCGCACGAGCGGTTCTGGATCCTTCGTGGCGTCAATCATGGCCTGGTTTACTTCCTGCCCGTAGCTTCGCAACAACTCTACGGCGGTCGCGCGCACGATTGCCGGAATGTTCGCATCACGGATCAGGGCTATCAGTTTCGCCCCTGCCTCAGGTTTCCTCGCACGAGCAGCCGCGATCACTTCTCCATAATGCGACTCCTGTCTCCGGTTTGGCCCATACCATTTGGCCACCGCGGCGGCCGCCCATTGCGGCGTCTTATCTTTATGACAGGAGTTGCAGGCGTTCGGCGTGCCGATCTTAACCGACAGATCGGGTCGCGGAATGCGAAAACTGTGATCGAAGCGCGCATCTACGACCATGTAATTCTTCGGGGGCATATGGCAGTTGACGCACAGAGCACCAGGAGAGTTCGCCTTATGAAAATGGTGGGCAGGAGTGTCATAGACTTTAGGTATTAGTTTCGGGAAGCGCCGATCGGCCCGCTCTGAATGACATTGCGCGCACAAAGCATTGCCTTCAGCCTTTTTCTTCAAGGTGTGCGGGTCGTGACAATCCACACAGCGCACGCCGTCGTTGTACATCTTGGTTTGCAGAAACGATCCGTATTCGTAGTCCTCCTCCAGGATCTGACCGTCCGCATAGTAAAGCGCTGGAGTGAGCAACGCCGGCAGGAAAGTATCGAGAAATGGGCGGCCAGGCCAGTCGTCGGCAGTCAGCCGCGCCCGCCGCGTGTGACAGGGCAAACAGGCGGTCACCTGATCGTGCGGATCTCCCGATTTCAGATTTACCACCACTCCGATCGCTTCGGACTTGTTGCTGGTGCGGGGTTCATGCCGGCGCGCCCATTCGACGTGAGCCGATCCGGGCCCGTGACATGATTGACAACTGACGTTGATGACGTCCCAGGTTGTCTTGTAGGTTTCAGTTTGCGGATCGTAGTTCTTCCGAAGATTTGTTGAATGACAATCGGCGCACATCAGGTTCCAGTTCTGATAGACCTTCGTCCAGTGCAAAGGGTCGTCGGGCTTTATTCTCTCGTTGGCGTAGACGTGGAACCAGTTTTTCTTGTTGGTGTCCCACGCCGTGCCCAGGGTCTGCAACCGGCCACCGGGGAACTCAATCAGATACTGTTGCAGCGGCCTGATGCCAAAGGTGTACTTGATCTCGAAATCAGCAAGACTGCCATCGCCGGTTTCAGTGTTGACAAAGAATTTGCCGCCCTTCTTGAAGAAGTGGGAAGTCACACCATAGTTGCTAAACTGTGAGTTATTGAAATCGCCCCGCACCGTCTGGTCACTCGGCAGCGCCATCGCCCGTTCGTGATCTGAACCGATCCACTCCTGAGATTCTTTTTGGTGACATTCGACGCAGGTCTGATTATCGACGTACGAAGCATTGATCTTCGTGGCGTTCTGGACAGACGGAGTGTCATCTGCGGCGCGGCGATGAACTACGAAGAACCAGATCGCCGCGGCAATCGCCGAAACGATCAGCAGCCCGGCCGGCAACCGTAGCCTGGAAGCAGAGAGCAGAGAACTACGCAGCTCTTCTCTTTTTGGGGTGGCTGGGGCCGCGCGCATCGGGACCTTTTTCCTGGTCATTGAAGTTCAAATCCTAACAGGACACAGAGGCGATTTGCCATCGGAGGAAATCAGGCCCAGGCCCGAAATGATCAAACACGCGCCCGCCGCCTTGCGACGGCGGGCGCGTGCTCTCGTTCCAACGTTGAAGAGACTCTCGCTTAGAACATGCTCAGTCTTTCTAGTCAGTCGTGCCCGCAATACCCTTATTCACAAGCACTCTGATCTCGACCCGGCGATTTTTTGCGCGTCCCGCCGCCGTAGTGTTGTCTGACGCGGGCTTTGACTCTCCATAACCGAAGGGTTGGACCAACCGCTGTAACGGCAAATTGTGTTTCGAGACCATATAACCGATCACGGCGTTGGCCCGGCGCTCACTTAAGCTGCGGTTATAAGCCGTGTTGCCACTCGAGTCCGCGAAGCCGACAACTTCGACCACCCAGCCCTTCGTGTTCTGGGTCTTCACCCACGCTGCCCCGCCGTCGATGGCCTGTTTGGCCGTGAGCAGGAGAACGGCGCTGCCGGGTTTGAAATAGACCGTAAGCGTGCGCACCGGATCGTAGTCGTCGAGACCGTTAATCCGGTTATTGGCGATGGTCGCGGATTTCATAGCCGCATCAGCCGTGGCCTGCGCCTGATTGGCACTTGCTTGCGCCTGATTGGCCAGGGCGGTGTTCTCCTGAATCTGCCCGGCAAGCTTCTGCTCGTTCTGCTCTGCTGCTGTGATTCTTGCCTGATTGGATTTGGCCAAATCTTCAACCGGATCTAACGTAGCCTGGAGCGCCTGCGCAGCCCTCAGATCCTGCTCGTCAAATTTGACCAGGTTAGCTACCAGTTGACCGTCGGCATTGCCAACGCCCTCAACCTGCAAACGTAGGCCGCGCAGGATATAGCTGACGGCGTAAGTCTTTCCGCCACCAAAAATGCCTTTCCGGTGGGTCCTCACCACGGTTGCGGGCGTCAAGGCCACAACGGTTTCGACGTTATTGATGTCCCGCACCCTGAACGAGTCGGCATGGCGCTTGATGACGATGCCCTGAATTTTCAGTTGCTGGCCATTGAGGACGGTCTGGGCCTGATTCTGGGCCAACGCACCCACACTAGAGGTCAGAACAAAGACAAAAGCGAGTGCCAGTAACCCGGCGAGTCTTGGTCGGCTAATTCTCATTGGTTTGCTCCTTGGATTATTCGGTAATGATTCGGAAACTGAGGTCACAGTTCACGGCGGACGCTATTACTACGCGGGCGGAATCTACTACACAGTTCTCTCAGGGTCAAACGGCTTTCGTCCGCGTTAACCTCAATGGCGGCCGAACGAAAGTCTCAATCTTACGGTGACCGCGGGCGTCGAAGCCGGGAACCTTACTCTGAATTCGGAAACCGATACCGCGCCAAAACGACGGTTACGTTATCAGAGAATATCGTCGCGGTTACAAAGATCAACGCCTTCGCTTGGGACGATTCAGGTCCCGACCGCTTTATCCCTTTGCACCAGTCTGATCGACGCTTACTTTTGCATTAATTGTACAGATCTCAGGCGCAATTACTTTTCAGGAACAAAGAGATCGGGAGCTTCCCGTGCGGTTCCCTGGGGGATGGGATCGCGCGGAGTAGGCGGGCAGCGCAGGGGGAGCTGCCCGCTTTCTCTTGAATGCCCGGCGGTAATCAGCGAGACTATTCGCATGTATTTCCTGCTGACCGTCAAAAATGTCTACGTCGGAAGTTGTTCACGAGTTGGGTAAATTGAGATGACCATGCGTGGGAAGATTGTCGCGTTCTGTTTGATTTTTTTGCTCCTCAATCTGAGCAGCATTCGGTTGGCCTCTCGCGCCCGGGCACAATCAATCACTCACCAGTTCGATAGCAATAAAACCACTGCTCCTGCGCCTGATACTGCCGAACATTTCGTCACCGCGGGTAATACAAAGCTGCACTATGTCGAAAGCGGCAGTGGCAGGCCGGTAGTGATGATCCACGGCAATGCCGGCGACCTGCATGACTTCGAGTTTGGTACGTTAGATCTGTTGGCGCGCAACTATCACGCGATAGCTCTTGATCTTCCCGGCCACGGACTCAGTAAGATGTCCCGCCAGGCGAAGGGCACGATCCAGGAGCAGGCGGTGATTCTGCATCAGGCCCTCACTGCGCTGGGTGTCAAAGATCCAATTCTGGTGGGCCATTCATGGGGTGGCGCTATCGCGCTCGCCTATGCGCTGCTTTACCCGCACGACATTTCCGCTCTGGTGCTGCTGGCGCCGGCTGCCTACTCGGATCGTCGTCACGACGCACCGTTAGGTTTTTTGCTGCGAATCCCTTTGCTCAGCGATGCGTGTATCATCATGCTCAAAGCAATTCAGGGCCGCAGGCTGCTCAAGAAGAGTCTCAAAGATGCATTCTCGCCAGACCCGGTGCCTGATGATTACTTGAAGTCTGCCGCCGCCGTTTGGCTGGACCGGAAACGTCTCAAGGCCTTTATCCGAAACGACGTGATGGTAGATTCGAGCCTGCAGGAACTGAGTCCCCAGTACCAGAAGATCCATGCGCCGGTAATCATCGTAACCGGCGACTCGGATTTGGCGGTCTCACCTCGGCAAAATGCTCTTAACTTACATAAGGTTATTGCGAATTCCGCGCTGGTAGTGATTCCACATGCGGGCCACCAAATCCCCGAAACGCATCCCGAGGACGTGCTGCGGGCAGTAAACATGGCGGCATTCGATTCACCCATTCGGGCGGGGAATCAGAGAGTAGGCCCATGAAAGACCTGCTCCTTCGCACCTGGACGGATCTGGTTGGACACTTTTTATGAGTTAGACCGAGAACCATGACCAAAGAAACAGACACGAAAGAGTATCGAGTTTCACCACTCATCGAAGACAAGGAATTCGAGGTTCTCTCTTCGACTGTCAAAGTAGAGCTCGGCGGGTTATCGCATACGGGAAAGGTGCGGCCCATCAATGAAGATCACTATCTGATCACCCGGCTTGGTCGGGACCAGGAGACGCTGCTTACCAACCTGCCTGCGGGCGACGTGCCGCAGCACTTTCAGGAATCGGGCTACGCAATGTTCGTTGCCGACGGCATGGGGGGCGCGGCCCGCGGGGAAGTGGCGAGTCGCCTGGCGATCAGCACCCTGGCCCATCTCGGTCTTCAATTCGGGAAATGGAACCTACGAATCAACGAACAGATCGCTCGTGAGGTGACGGAGCGAGCGGCACGGTTCTATCAACGTGTGGGTGAAGCGGTGATCGAAGAGGGGCGCGCAGATCCTTCATTGACCGGGATGGGTACAACGCTCACGGGAGCCTTCAGTGCAGGTAGTGATCTTTTTGTGACCAGTGTAGGCGACTCGCGCGTGTATCTCTTCCGCCGTGGTCGGCTGCTGCAATTGACGCGCGATCAAACGTACTCACAACTTCTGGCAGACATCGGTCAGATCCCTCAACACGAGGTCTCGACTCATCATCTTCGTCACATTCTGACTGATGCTATCGGAGTAGGCGCAGGCAAGATTAATGTGAAAGTCAGGCACCTGCCGTTGTTGAATGAAGACAGGCTACTTCTTTGCACTGACGGCCTGACGGAGATGGTCGACGAAGAAGAGATCGCGGGAGTTCTCATGCGTGACCAGCCCGCTCAGGATGCGTGTCAAACTCTCGTGGATCTCGCTTTGGAACACGGTGGAATAGACAACGTGACTGTGCTTCTGGCGAAGTACGAGATTCCGGTGTGAGGCTGATCCAGCCTGGGCAGCATCTTTGGACGGTGTAGCTCAACGGCAGAGCACTCGATCGATAATCGAGCGATGACGGTCCAACTCCTTCCGCCGCGACCAACCATTCGGTTTCATGTTTCAAGTTTAAGGTCTCATGGTTCGAATCCTAACTTGTTGGCTGACGAACAAACTTGGAACTTGAAACCTGGAACCTGAAACTCGTTTGCGGGGCATAGCTCAACTGGAAGAGCCGCCTTATAAGCGGTTTTAGCGCCAGATCAGCGTTGCATCCAATGTCATTGCCGATCAGAAGTTGATGATTCGCCTTCGTAAGACTAAATTGACCGTGCGAAAGGTGGACTAACGAAGGTGAAATGCAGACTCAAATCATTTGGGGCCGCGCTAGCGTCCGTGGTTTTCTTTGCGTTGGCGGTCTACGGTCAGCCGGGCGACAAACGGATCCTGACACTTGATCGGATATTCAGCTCGAACGATTTTCGTTCGGAAACTTTTGGACCGGCACGTTGGCTTGACGATGGCAGCGCCTATACCACGCTGGAACCCTCGCCCACCAACAAAGAGGCGCGCGACATCATTCGCTATGAAGCAGCGACCGGCGCGCGCAGTGTCTTGATCGCGGCTACCTCGCTGATATCGAAAGAGGCGTCGGCGCCGCTCGTGATTGACGACTACGCGTGGTCTAAAGATGGCCATAAGCTCCTGGTCTTCACCAACTCAAAGCAGGTTTGGCGGCAAAACACGCGCGGAGACTATTGGGTCTTCGACATCACAGCGAAGAAGCTGGCGAAGCTTGGCAAAGACGCGGCAGCTTCCACTTTGATGTTTGCCAAGTTCTCGCCGGACGGGGCCCGGGTGGGCTATGTGCGCGAGAACAATCTTTATGTTGAAGATTTGGCTGATAATCGAATCACGCAACTCACGCGCGACGGTTCCAAGCGAATCATTAATGGCACCTTTGACTGGGTCTATGAAGAAGAACTGGATCTGCGGGATGGCTGGCGCTGGAGCCCTGACGGTCGCAGCATCGCTTACTGGCAATTGGATACCGAGGGCGTCCCTGACTATTACCTCATCAACAACACCGATTCGCTCTATCCGAAGATCACGACGATTCAATATCCGGTAGCCGGGCAAACCAATTCCGCCGCGCGCGTCGGCGTAGTCAGCGTAGTTGGCGGCAATACACATTGGTTAGCCGTTCCCGGCGATCCTAGGAACAACTACATCGCGCGCATGGATTGGGCGGGGAACTCCAATGAAATTCTGTTACTGCAGCTCAATCGCCGGCAGAATGTATTGAACGTCATGATTGGAGATCGGCTGACGGGAGTGGTCCGCACCATCCTGGCCGAAAAGGACGATGCCTGGGTCGATATCGATATTGACGAGGTTCATTGGCTGGAGGGCGGCAAGCGTTTTCTTTGGCTGAGCGAACGCGACGGATGGCGCCATGTCTATGCAGCAACGCGCGCAGGCGGAGCCCCGCAACTCATCACCAATGGCTCGTTTGACGTCATTAGCATCGAAGGCGTCGACGAGAAAGCGGGCTGGCTTTACTACTCCGCTTCACCGGACAACGCGACCCAGCGTTATCTCTACAGAACTGAACTGAGTGGGAACGGCAAGCCCGAACGTCTTAGTCCGGCCGGCCAGCCAGGCACGCACTCCTATGCAATCGCTCCGAACGTTGCCTGGGCCTTCCACAGTTATTCGACCATCAGCTTGCCGCCGACGATAGAATTGGTTCACTTGCCCGATCATCAGCCGGTCCGCCAGCTTGCTCCCAATGCGACTGTGATCGCGAGGGTCAAAGAGCTGGAAACTAAACCGCCCGAGTTTATCAAGGTGGATATCGGTCAGGGCATAACCCTCGATGGCTGGATGATCAAGCCCCCGAACTTCGACGCGTCGCAGCGCTATCCAGTTTTGATTTATGTCTACGGCGAGCCCGCAAGTCAGACGGTGCTCGACCGTTGGGCCTCGACTCGCTATCTCTGGCATCAGATGCTGGCGCAGCATGGGTATCTGGTTATGAGTTTTGACAATCGCGGCACACCTGCGCCAAAGGGCCGTGCCTGGCGCAAAGTCGTCTATCGACAGATCGGTGTCCTGGCCGCCCAGGAACAGGCGGCAGCGGCGCGAGTGGTGCAAAGCTGGCCCTTTGTGGATTCCAAACGCATTGCAGTCTGGGGTTGGAGCGGCGGCGGATCGATGACGCTAAACCAGATGTTTCGCTATCCGGATATTTACCAGGTAGGAATGTCGGTCGCTCCCGTTACTGACCAACACTTCTACGACACGATCTACCAGGAACGTTACATGGGATTGCCGCAGGACAACGAAGAAGACTATCGCCGTGGCTCACCCGTGACACACGCGGCCGGCCTTGCTGGCAAGCTGCTCATCGTGCACGGGTCGGGTGATGATAACGTTCATTACAAGGGCACCGAAGTCCTCGCCAATGTGTTAATAGCCGCCAGGAAACAGTTCACGATGATGGAGTATCCGAACCGGCGCCACGACATCAGTCAGGGCCAGGGCACGACCAGACACCTGTTCGAACTGCTCACGCGTTTTCTGGAGGAGAATATGCCTCCTGGCCCTGCGACTCGTTGAGAGCTAATAGGACCTATGAGACCAATCGGTCCTATTAAGGATAGGATTGAGATGACAACAAAAGTAAATTCAAGCTACGGCGAATTGCAGGCTTTGGCAGAGGATTTCTGGGTTTGGCGCGCGGCAAATCAACCAGTCTCCAGTGATGATATCCCTCGAATTGAAAGACCGCCCGATTGGGTCCCCGACTGGTCGCGGAAAGCGATCGAGCGGCGACGCCGCGAACTCGCCGATTTCACAAAACGCCGGCAGAGCGTTGACTCGAAGTCATGGCCCATCTCTCAGCAGGTCGATCACCGCTTGATTGGATCGGCCCTCGCGCGAGCGCATTTTGAGTTGAATGTTATGTGCATTCACGAGCGAAATCCCGGATTCTACGTTGACCAGACACTGGGATTACTCTTTCTGCTTTTGCTGAAGCCCCCGCCGTTTGACGAGGCGCGCAGTCAGGCAATCGTCAAAGCCCTGCAAAGCTTCAGACAAACGGTTACCGATGGGCAGGAGAATCTCTCGGGTAAAGCCATAAAGCCATTCGCGCTCGCGGCGATAGAGAAATTGGTCGACGTTAGAGTACGGCTCACGAAGGTGGCTGATGAACTCGGTCCCTTGCTTTCGGGCGTCAGCACGGCTGAGCTTCATGATGTTACGAGTAATGCGATCGCCGCACTCGAAGCGTTTCACGACTGGCTAAATTCTCACCTCGACGGGATGTCAGAGAATACGGCGGTGGGCCGCGAAGCTTACATCTACTTTCTCAAGCGTGTCGCTCTGATGCCCTTAACCCCGGAACAACTACTGGTGATGGGTGCACACGAATGGGAGCGATCGGTCGCGTTTGAAACGTGTGAGCAAACCCGCAATCAGGGTTTGCCTGAACTGAAATTATTTCCCGATCAAGCGGCGCAGATGGAGCGGGAAGTCATTGAAGAGGAGAAAGCGCGCAAGTTTCTGGAAGCGAAGAACATTCTCACGGTACCCGGCTGGATAAAGCACTATCGCAACCTGCCACTACCTGCATATCTCGAGCCGCTGTCCTTCATGGGTGTGGCTGACGACCTCACTTCAGCGACGAGGCTGGATGAGGATGGCGTCAGCTACATCAAGAAGCCGCATCCGGACCTTGATTACTTCTCGCTGTCGATCGCCAAAGATCCGCGACCATTGATCGTGCACGAAGGCGTGCCAGGGCATTACGTTCAATTGGCGCTCGCGTGGGCGCACGAGAATCACATTCGCCGGCGCTACTACGACTCAGGCGCGAATGAAGGCATCGGCTTCTATGCCGAAGAGCTAATGCTACAGTTCGGATTCTTCGACGATAGTCCAAAGCTGCGCGAGATTATGTATAACTTTATGCGGCTGCGGGCCCTGCGCGTGGAAGTGGATGTGAAGCTGGCGCTGGGACTCTTCACGATCGATCAAGCCGCAGATTATCTGGAGAAGATAGTGCCGGTCGATCGCGGCACAGCTCGGCAAGAGGCCGTCTTTTTCGCTTCATCGCCGGGCCAGGCGATTACCTATCAAATTGGCAAGCTCCAAATCATCAAGTTCCTCGCCGACGCTCGCCTCCACCAACGAGATAGCTTCAACCTGCGAGCGTTCCACGACTATCTTTGGAAGAACGGAAACGCGCCGATTGCGTTGTTGCGTTGGGAGTATCTCGGGTTGAGTGATGAGATTGAATTGTTGGATAGCGAGGTGAAGTAATCCTAGGAAAAATGGTGAGCCGACTCGAATCTGCGAGACACTGGCTAACGTCTGGAGTCGACCGGGCGCGCACGCAACCTCGTTGCCAAGCCCGGTGATTCGCACTCCGGTCCAACCACGTTATGCATGGCCGAGTGATTCACACGATTCACTTATGATTCTTGCTGTGCTCTTGAGCTTGCCACAAGAAATACATGTCAGAAAGAGCAATATCGCGTTTTTCTTCTATGAACTTTTGTCCGGCAGCTATTGTGTAGCCGACCGCAGGTGTCGCGCCTGCGGCAACCAGGAACGGATTAGCTGTTAGCAATCCAAATGTAGTCGTGAGAGCCCCAAGCGTTAGGCTTAAGCCCGCTTTCTTGGTGACTACTTCTTTTGCGGATTTCAAGCGTAGTTCAATATCGTTAAGAGCGGGATCGATTATGTCCTTCCGTATCTCATCCGCAATCTCAGTCGCCTTGTCCGATGAGACATTATCAAGCCGTTGCTTGATAGCTAGTCGTAGGCTTTGACGAAACTTCTCAAAGTGCGGTTTCTCGTCAGACCTTACTTTCAGAAGAACCTCAGGGCTTACGTCCTCCAGAATGGGGAGCTTCAGCTGGAACGCGACGTCGGCCTCTTTGAGGCCCGCCTTGATTGTTTTGAGCAACTGACCATGAAAGTATACGGTCGAACCCAAAGGGGAATCTAGACCTCTTGCTGTGTAGATATCTGATGCAAAACTACTTAAGTACTTCTTCATAACAGATGTTGTTACGGCATGGCGTAACGAAGCGTCTGAGCGTGCAGCACTCTTAGGAACCCCGCCCCATACCGTGTGCTCAAATTCTGGATGAGTAAAAGTATAATCGAGATGATCCTTATGAACTTCAGTCCCAATTTGTGCTCTGCTCGCTAGAGGCTCAACTAGTGGACTGTAACATTGAATACGCTAGTGCGATATAGTATCATGAGGCATGTCCAGCGAAACAATTCGATTGACTGCCTCGGAAGAAGATGAACTTCGTGTCCGGGCTCGATCCCGCACGTTGCCGGCGGGCGAGGTGC
>JBGQGG010000024.1:0-86178 GCA_041497335.1 Pyrinomonadaceae bacterium
CGCAAAACAGAGTGACGACACTGTGCTTGTTGAGTGCCGCATCCGGTCGCTACCGCTCGCGGTTCTGTAACAGTGTGTTTTCGATCGTATGCGACACACTGTCCATGACAAAAGTCTCGTTCATGAATAATCCGGGCTAGCGAACGCCCTCGGCGTTGTAGCACGCAATTCTTCGATCATCAATCCAAATATTATTGCTAAAACGGGAAGCAAAGACGCTTTCACTCCTTGTCGTTTAATGATAGATTGCCAAGGCCCCGGGAACGCGTTTCGACATCGTACTTCGACGTTCAGGTACGCTTAATGAGAGCCAAGCTTTTCGGAAAACGAAGGCGTTTTTTGTTCCCAACATTTTTCTGCGCGCTCATGGTTGTCGGAACTCAGGGCCTGTCTCAACTCACCCACTCGCAAGCCAACAAGCTAACTCTTATCAGCGAAGACACCTCGACCCGCGCCGTTGCCGTCGAATCAGTAACGCAAACCCGCGAGCCTTTTTCTCCGACTTCGACGGTAAGTTGGGGTGTAGACAATCGCACCCGCATCATGATCTTTGCGATGGGTTTGAATCTGCAGCCGGGTGAAACGGCCACTGCTGTTGCGGCAGACGCGGAAGATGGCGCACACCATATCTATCGACTGGAAGTTGAGTACGTAGGGCCGGTGCCTGAACAGGAATGGATTAGTTCGATCGTCCTTCGGCTCAATGACCAGATGTCGGACCAGGGCGATGTCCTTGTAGGAATTACCTGGCACGGGATGCAAAGCAATCGCGTGCGCGTCGGCATCGGGCATGTCGGCGATGGCCCGCCGGACGACCCGGGCGCCGTACCCACACCGGGAGCGACCACGCCACCGCCGCAACCTGCAAGCACGGCGGGCACGCTTTCGACTTCGGAAGTGCAAACAATTATTGCGCAGGCCGTATCTGCAGCGGCTCAGTTGAATCGTCCGGTCACGGTGGCGGTCACGGACCGAGAAGGAAACGTCCTCGGTGTTTTCAAGATGACCGGCGCGCCCGCGGTTACCCAATTTCGAGGTGGGGGACCCGGGCCTTCGCAAATTCCCAGCCCGCTCACCGGCTTTGTTCCGATAGGGCTTGATGGGACTGTGGTGCCCGCAAGGCTGGCGGCGATTTCAAAGGCCGGCACGGCGTCTCTATTCAGCACGCGCGGCAACGCCTTCACGGCGCGAACGGCGGGCTTTATCATTCAGGAACATTTTCCGCCGGGCGTTGATTTTCGTTCCGGCGGTCCGCTCTACGGCGTACAGTTTTCTTCGCTTCCCTGCTCGGACATTAAGATTCCCGGGCTGCCGCTTGGTCTCAGCGGCGATCCCGGCAGTTTGCCGATTTACAAGAACGGCGAAGCCGTCGGCGGCGTGGGCATCGAAGGGGATGGCATCTACACCGTCGATCGCGACCCGTCCGATTTCGATCAGCCATTTGAAGAAGTGATCGCGGTGGCGGCCGCGCGCGGCTTCGAAGCTCCCTCGCTGATCCGTGGCGATAACATTCTGGTTGATGGGATTCGACTCGCTTATCTCAACGTCAACAGCGCGCCGAGTCCGCCCACAATTGCGTTCGGAAGTTTGCCCGGCGCCGTAGATCCTTTGTTTCCCATTCGCGGTGCCCAACCATCACAATTCACGCCGGCGTTAGTGGGCGGCATCGCCGGGGAAGTCGACACGCGTTTCTTTCCCTTCGTCGGCAGCCCCGCGGTTACGCCAAACTCTCTTACTGCTGCTGATGTAAACACGATCATCGCGCATGCTGCCCAACAGGCGAATATTACGCGCGCTGCGATTCGTCAGCCGCTCGGCAGCAACGCGCGTGTGTCGATAGCAGTAGTTGATACTAACGGTGTTGTGCTGGGACTGTTCCGCCAGACGGATGCGCCCGTGTTTGGATTCGATGTGTCAGTTCAAAAGGCGCGCACTGCCGCGTTCTTTTCGTGCGCAAATGCGGGAGCGTTATTGAGCGGCGCCGGCTTTGGTTCTTACGTTACCCGTGCCGCGAGTGACGGCGTGCAACTCAACGGCGCCATTGCGCTCAGCGATCGCGCGATTGGTTTTCTGCACCGTCCTTTCTTTCCGGACGGCATCAACAACACTGCGCCCGGGCCTTTCAGTCCGCCAATTGGTCAGTGGAGCGTTTTCAACGTCGGACTTCAACTCGATCTGATCAAGACGAATTTGCAAGCCGTTCTGGGCGGGGCATCGTTGCCCTGCACTTCGCTTCCGAACGTGGCGAATGGGCTGCAAATTTTTGCCGGCAGCATTCCGCTTTATAAGAACGGCGAGTTGGTCGGCGCGATCGGCATCAGCGGCGACGGCATTGACCAGGACGATTTGATCGCCGCCGCGGGAAGTGTCGGCTACACGCCATCGGTCAACATTCGCGCTGACCAGTTTTTTGTGCGCAGCGTGCGTCTGCCATTTGTTAAGTTGCCGCGCAGCCCAAACCTGTGAGCAAGGCAAAAGGTAAAAGGAAAAAAATCACGACAGGATGTTTTGAGGCTTGATAACTATTCGATGGGAACCAACTGAGCCGACAACCATGTTCACGCGCGCAATCCTACTTTTTTCCTTTTGCCTTTTTACTTTTTCCTTTTCCCTCGTGACCCACACTCAAACTCCGCAGGCGCCTCGTGGCGTTATCCGCCTGAAAGTGAAATTCAAGACGGGTGACGTAACGAAAGAGCTGCCGCGCAAACGCTTCTTTCTTATTAAAGGCGGTCTGACTGACAACAAGAACTTCGTCGACCAACTGAAAGCGATTCAGCCGATGTCGCGCGAGTGCTATTACCGCAGCAAGGGAGCCAGCCAGGCCCTGATCAAATGGCTGGACGACAACGATTGCGACTCAGTTTATTGCCGCGAGATTGAAGAGAAATACTTGAGTGGCAGTGAGGCAGTGCCGGAATTCCAGGCCGCATACAATCATGGTTTACGCGATTTCAAAACTCCGCAGTTGGCGCGGCGTTGGCTCGCGGTCAATCTGCCGGCGGAGATTCGTGACGGCTTCTACAACCAAAGGCAGCGAGTAATCACCGATTTGATTACGCAGGCTGAGGCCGCGACCAGAACTAGGGTCATGTCGGTTATGACTGATCGGAAGGGCACGGCGTATCTTACCGATATCGAGCCCGGCACCTACACGATTTCAAATCTTGTGGGCAGCAACACCGGCAGAACCAGCATTCTCTGGGCCTGCGAGAAAGAAGTTAAAGCTGTGGACTTGGCAATCGCGATGCGCCGTCCTTTCACTCTCTCGAACGAGACGGACCCGAAGGTCAAGTGCGAGATCGTCGAGCAACCGCTGCCGGTTTGTGAGCAGACCGCGAAGTGAATTCGCCTGTTCGGAGTTCCGCCTTCAGGCGGGCTTATGAGCAAATGAGCGCCGCCTGGAAAGGCGGAACTTCGAACCAAAGCGTCGTCGGAAGTTTTTTGATGAAACGAGCAACGATCCATTTGCTTCTGTTCGCGCTTTCGGTCGTGATCGGATTGATCTATCCACACTGGTCAGGGGAACAAACGGCGTCGGCTCAAAAGCGGCGTCCTAAACGTGTGTCGGCATTGACCACCCAACAACCAGCGCCGCGAGGTTCAGCCACAAAGTACTCGACCTTTCTTCACTCATCTGAAAAGCACAAAAGCCTCGCCTGCAATGCCTGTCACAAGGTCCCAACTGAATGGACGGCAAAACGTGACTTTCCCGATGTCGCTGACTTTCCAAACCATGACGCCTGCGTCCGTTGCCATCGACAGCAGTTCTTTACGCGACAGGCTTTCATCGGCACGGGCCCGGCGATTTGCACGGTCTGCCACGTGCGGGCGGCGCCGCGCGAAGATGGGCGATTCGCCTTCGGAAGACCGAATGTCACCGGCCAGGTGACAAAACCGAAAGATGAACGGCAGTTCACGATCGAGTTTCCCCACGACAAACATCAGAACGTGATTGCCTCGGTCCGGCCTCGTAGTTCATCGAACGAAGCTGTGGGTTTCATTCGCGCTTCATTTTTCAAACCCGGACCGCTCGACGAGAAGAGACCCGACTACAACAACTGCTCAATCTGTCACCAGGCAAATAACAATGTGAGTATCGCGCCGCTCACACCACCGGCTGATAAATCGGCCCAGCCGAACAGATTTTTCAAGACCATGCCTCAAGCTCATGATTCTTGCTTCAACTGCCATTGGAAGAGTCAGAAGCCGACCAGCGACGATTGCGCTGGTTGCCACAAGCCGGCCGCTTCTTTCGTGGCGATGCTCGCGCCGAAACGCATCTCAGCGATGTACAGCCACGAAGGCGGCAAGGGCGAACACGTTATGGAGTGCACTACCTGTCACATAAATATTACGAGGGCGAGTACTCTGCTGGGACTCACACCCGACGTGCCGATTACCACCTGCGCCACGTGCCACAAGGACAATAAGAAGACGACCTATCCAAAGATAACTACGATTGAGGAAGAGCTCGCACAGTTGAAAAAGAACGGTAGCTGCACGTATTGCCATACTGCGGAGGTGGGAAAAAAGAAACCCCCGGCCAGCCATGACGCGGCGGTGCAGTAGGACAAGGCAAAAGTAATTAAAAGTAAAAAGGCAAGAATGAAGAGACTGGTCCACAGACTTTCGGCTTCCCTTTTGGCTCCACTGAAGTCCATGACGGTTAGCAACAACGGTATCGCTCTTATTTTTTCCTTTCTCCTTTTTCCTTTTTCCTTCCTGGCTCTGCCCCAGGGTAACGATTTGGATTACTCAAAGTTTCTGCACACCAGTCAGCGTCATGCGTCCGTTGCGTGCTCAAGCTGTCATCATCGGACTGATAATTCCACGCGGCCCGGCTTTCCCGGCCACAAAGACTGCACCGGCTGCCATCTGTCGCAGTTCACCACGCCAAACGTTCCCATGTGCTCGATCTGTCACGTGAGCGTGAGCAGCAACAACCCTCCTTTTAAAGCATTCCCCGACACATTCAAAGAAAGCTTCAACCTGAAGTTCGATCATGCTCAGCACATGACCGGCGCCGCGCGGCCGAAGAGTGGTTGCGCATCGTGCCACGGCGCACCGCTGAGACGTGGTGTTGCTTTATCGATCCCGGCAGGGCTTGCGGCACATGATCAGTGCTACACCTGTCACACTCCGAACTCGAAATCGAATGGACGCGACATCGCGTCGTGTGGCGTCTGCCACGATCAGAAGCCGTACGGAAGAACTTCAACCGACGCCTCTGCGTTTCGTGTCGCTTTCAGTCATGCGCAACACGGCGCACGCCAGCGTCTGGGTTGTGCCGATTGCCACAACTACACCGCCGGACTGCCACAGAAACGACAGGTGAGCTCGCCTCGCGCTTTGGAACACTTCCCCACGGGAAACAACACCTGCGCGACTTGTCACAATGGGAAGCGATCGTTCGGCGGAGATCTGGATTTCAAGAATTGCAAGCGATGTCACACCGGACAGTCATTCAGGATGGGAACTTGAAGCTAATCAGCGGTGTTTAGAGTACCGACTTCAGTCGGGTCTTTGTCGACTGGGAAAGAGCCCAACTAAAGTTGATGTGCTCTAAACGCGATGACCGCAATAAGAGCATCTAACAGGATTGACAAGCTTTCGACCACGTCCATAAGATTGGCGAGGAGGGTGCGAACATGAGGCGGTTGCTGATTGCGTTGATGATTGGACTGAGTGCCACGGCGCTCGCACTGGTAGGCCAGGCCGCGCGCACGCCAGCTTCACTGGGCCAGCAGATTCCCAAGGAAAGCAAAGAACAGCCAAAGAAAATCAAGCTGGATACCGACAGCCTTGATGATAAGTGGGGCGAGGTCGCATTCGATCATGAAACCCACACGACCAAGAATTACACTCCCGATGGCAAGGCCCTCATCACCTGCATCGAATGTCACCACACCGATCAGCCTAAAGCTAATCTGAAGCCACCGCTCGTTACTTCGGAAAGAGATGTCGCTCTCACTGCCGACGTGCTGAAGGATGCCGCCGCCGCTCCGGTAAAAGGCTGCCGCTCATGTCACCTGCAGGCCGGTGACGACAGCAAACCGCTTCCGGTGATCACAAAAGACGACAAGCAAGTGAAACTCGACAACGAAGTCGCCTATCACATCAACTGTTTTGCCTGCCACGACGCAGCCATCAAAGCCAGGCCCGATCTGGCTAACAAGACTTCAGGTTCTGATCCGAAGGGCTGTGTGAAGTGCCACGTCGCGAAGTGAGCTTTGGAGTGCCGGATTGTTTGGAGTACCGCCTTCAGGCGGAAGTTCTGAGCAGACAAGCCCCGCCTAAAGGCGGAACTCCGAACCAACGCCGCACTCCAAATCTATCTGCTCGCCAGCAAACTCGGGTTCCAGTGCCGCTTGTCCCTCGGGTGCTGCACGTGACAGGAGGTGCAGTTGGGCTTTTCGGCCACGATCACCTGACGGCCGGCGCGTGGATCGGGTTGACCATTGTGGCACTTACCGCAGGTAGTGCGTGGAGTTGCAAGGTCTGGGGGGTTGAATGAATTGTGGCAACTCGAGCAACTCAACTCGCCGTTCTTGTTGGCCGCGAGACCTCCGACAGCCTTAACTCGATACAAGTGCACTGCATGAAACTGTTTACTGCGCCACTGGTCTTCGCTGTCAGTAGGTAAGCGCTCGAGCTTTAAGGTCCCCTTCCTCTGCTCCATTTCTTCCGGATCGAGCCCTGTCCACTTCCACTGACCACTAACAACCGGATAACCAAACGTCCCGCCATGCGGAGTGCTGACGCTCTTTCCGTTGTAGAGTTTCTTGTTGCTATCGTTATGACAATCGGTGCACGATTTCAACGCCCCATAAATGGCACTGAACTCCGCTCCCAGATGCTCGGCGTGACAGGCCACGCAACCGATTCCTGAGTTCATGTGCGGTCGTGTCACTGTGGCCACAAAAGCATCCGTCGCATGACACGATGAACACTTCGCTTCCATGCTCGCTCTGAGCGCATGACAGGAAGTGCACGAACCGGCGTTCGCCCGATTAGCAACCGGCGGCGACAACGTCATGGTGGATCTGGTATGCGCGTCTGAGATCGGCGCCGGCGCAAAAGCCGGAGCATAGAAGAGCGCGCCAGCCACTGACAGTAAAGCGATCGGAACCGCTCCCCAGAGCATCAACGAAGCGGGCCATCGTCTCTTAAGATCAGTAGTCGGTGTCCACACAGACTGCGCCTTGCCGCTCGGACGGCCTCTAAGTGGAAAAAGCGGAGACGGCTTGATCGTCTTGGTCGCCGCGGTGATGCGTTTGTCCCAAAAAACGTCGAGCGCCTTGGAGCTGGCTGCGGCAGGCTTCGCTTTCCGTGGCGGCGGCTTCTTTTGCGCTGCTTCTGCCGGCTGTCCTTCGGGCGGCGTGCTCGGTAATTCCAGATGCACGGTCGTCGGCAGCTCCCAAAGCCCGGATGCTTCTCTGCGCGTGACCGCATCACCGGCGGTCGCCGCAATTTGCAACGAGACCTTGATAAGCAACGTGCCTTGGCCGACGCCGATGTTCAGAGCAAACGGCCCGATTCCGAGGATGTCACCGTCAGCCAGCGCTTCGTATTCCTCCAGCTTCGCGCCGTTGAGCATGATCGGATTGCCGGGCCGGAGGTTACGAATGTAGTAGTCACCATCGGCGCTGGTAATACCGGCATGGAGACGTGATACGGACGGATGATTGAGGAGCAATTCGCAGGTGGGCAGACGACCGACCAGGAGGCCTTCGGCAACGATTGTCACCGGATCGACCTGCAGATCCTCGCGGATGATGATGAAGGTAGCTTCCATCGGGTTGGTCAGTAGTCAGTTGTCACTGGTCAGTTGTTTTCCTCTCACAAAAGTCGATTCATCATTGCGCGGCAAGCCGGGTAACGAGCAACTAACAACTGACTACTGACCACTGACATGTATCACGTCAGCGAACCTTAAAAAAGACCACTTGAATTATGTGCACAATCATCAGAGCCAACATCACCGAAGTAGAAACAACATGGGGCGCCAGCCACACTCTGAGGAGCCGATGAAGGTAGATCAGCGATTCCACCCGTCGCAGGGTCGCCGCCCGCTCAATTGCTTTCAAAAACAAGTTGCGCTTTTCTTTGTCGTCAAGGGCGGCCGTTTCGGCTTTGAACTGCAAACGGCCTTTCGCCAACGAGGCGGTCAACCCCTCAGGGCGCAAATACTGCCTAATGAGATAAGCCAGCGAAGCGAAATGGCGCCGCACTCTTCGTTCGATCAAATCACGTAGTTGCTCGTCGCATTTGCCGCTGATTGTCGCCAGCTCTTCGCGCAGTTCAGCCCGGCGTCCTTCCAGATCCTCGATCAGCAACGGATCGCCTTCGATACTGGTCATGATGCGCGGCACAATCAGGTAACAAAACAGACCGAACAGCCCCGTAACGATGACCGCGTCGAACCAGAGCATCAGCGTTGAAGTCAACAAGCCGCCGCCGTGACTGCCTCCATGTATTAGGAGAACGATGCCCGCCAGAACTCCGAGATAAGTGTGGGCCAGCAGCCAATAACGCAGAGCGCCCGCGCGTCTGCGATACACTTGCCTGCGACCTGGATAGGTCATCGCTCCGGCGATTCCCAACAGACCAACGAGCCCCGTCACCCAGCGCATCGTCAGCCATGTTCCGCGCAGTTGCTGGTTGAATCCGTAATGCAAAACCGCCCAGCCAATGAGACTTGCGATTGCGATCGTCGCCAATCCCCCGCCGATGTGCCATAGCCTGGCGACGGGATCGCTTTTATGTATGTTGCGACCGATGGCGTGCGTCTGATCTCGGAATACGAGACCCAGAGTCTTTTCAATCTCGCCGAAATACTCCTGCGGGTTGACGCGGACCAGCGCTCCGGTCGGGCAGTTCTCCTCACAGGAGTACGCCGGACGTCCGGAGCCGGTTGGATTCAGCGGCGTGCTCTCACAAAGGTTGCACTTGACCGCCACCATGTCGTCGTTTTCCACCGAGACCGGAGTGGGCTTGCGCACGTTGAAGCTGAACAAGCCTCGCACCCGGATCAGAAAGCCCGTGGATACCACGAGCGGCCCCTCCCTTGGAACCATAGAGATCGCGTTGTAGGGACACTGGGTCGCGCAATCGAAACACCCGATGCAGGTGTGCGGATCGATGTCCACTTGTCCTTTGGGATCGCGGAAGATCGCGCCCGTGGGACACCCAGTCAGGCATTCCGGATCTTTGCAGTGCATGCAAACTGAAGGAGCAAGCACGTGCTGAAGATCTTTGCCGCCAATCTGCCTTGGGCGTTCAATATGTATGCCGCGACGTAGCAGGCGCGATTGACCATGGACCTTGTGACAGGCGAGCGAGCAATTACCACAACGCACGCACAAATCCATGTCCATTACCAGCAGGTTGACGGCGTCTACGATGCCTGTCGAGATTTCTTTCTCAGCCGCGGCCAGAGCTTTTGTCTCAGCGCGAGCGCGCAGGCTCGTATCATCATCGGCGACCGAAAAGCCGGCGAACGCTTGTAAGACTCGTTCGCAGAGTTCGCGATCCGCGCGCAGTTCCGCCAGGGGTATTTCCAGCACTTCGGTGCGCGCCATTAAGGCGGCTGAGTATTGCCATACCGCCTGGCCGCTGAGTGCTTCCAATCCTAGACAGTTGCCGGCGCCGAGAAAGTCCTCTGGGATAAGTACGCTGGTCCCGGCCCCTTCAGTGATGTCCTGGTAGATCGGCACCCCGCGCACGCGCCGCAACCAGCCGTTGCGAATCAGGAATAACTTCTCAATGGGTTTTCCTTCCTGAACCAGAAGATGGTGCTTGCCATAGGCCATAAACTGGCCCAGATTGCCGAGGGCCACCAACTCGACGGCGCTCAGGGACTCGCCGGCCTCTTCCCGAATTGTGGCAATCGTGTTTCCCAGACCATGAAGCCGGTAGGTCGCATCGACTTTCTCGGCAAATTTTTTCAGCGACCGCAAAAGCCTGAGGGCCGGCCGCACCATTTCCAGGACCGCGACGTCGCCACCTGCCGGAGCAGCGACAATCGTGGCGTTGCGGGGCACCCCGGCGAGAATCGACATCTCGCCAAAGCACGTTCCCGGTTGCACGGCGCCGACCTTCCTTTTTTCCCCAGCATCGTCGGTGACATAGACGTGCAACTCTCCGTCGACCGAAAAATAAAAAGTATTTCCACCCCATTCGCCCTGGTTCATGACGACTTCGCCTGGCGAATAAGTAAGCAGCCGCGCATACGGACCGATCTGTTTGCCGCCGGACACTTTCCCTTCCGCAATCATCTTCAGATTGTTCTTGTTTTTGTCCTCGAGCAGTTCAGACACGATCTCGACCTTCTTGATCGCTTCAAGAATGGCGTCTGAGTTGGCGTTTTCCCTGGGCATGTCGTCTGTGTACTATCCGCTGAAAGCCTGCCCGCACGTCACAGGACCATGGTGGCGCGCGAATTGTGCGCAGCTTAGCACGCGCTCCGCGACTGAGGGAATCCACACTCGCTCACGGCGTACCCAGCCGGAATATTACAGTGGTTGGCCTGACGGATACGTGATAGCATCCGCGTATCTGATAATACATATTCATCGTAATACTAGGCGGCAATGCTAGTCCCCTTTCAAATGCGCGCCCCTTCGAAACGCTCGGTGATGATAGCGAGCATCCTCGTGACTGTGCTCGCAGCGCTTGCGTGGAGCTTCGGCGTAATGCTTCCGCGGGCTCGCGGATTCGCAGGGGCGCCTGCCTCGGCAAGGCAAAAGGCAGAAGGCAGTAGGCAGAAAGCAGAAATCGACACCACGCCCGCCCGCGCTGATACCGCAAACGATGCGAAGCTAATCGACTCAGACAACGACGGTGTTCCGGACGTGGCTGAGTTGCGCACGTTTCAGGATCGCGACAGTTTTCGACGCTGGTTCACGGCAATCGCCGAAATTCAATTCTATCAATTGAGCGATCAATGGAATGACGAACAGCGCGATTGCGCCGGCCTGGTCCGATTCGCGATGCGTGAAGCGCTGCGTCGTCACGATCGCGTTTGGTTTCAAAAGATGGGTAAAGGTTATGAAACGGTGGCGCCGGATGTGGCCGGCTTTGATCTGGATCGAAACCCGCTTGGCGAGAAAATCTTTCGCGCCGACTTTGGATCTTTTCATGAGAGCGATCTGCGCAACGGCAGGTTCTCGGAGTTTGCGGACGGTCGCACGTTGAAGAACTTCAACAGCGTCTATGTCAGCCGTGATCGGCGCGAAGCACAACCCGGCGATCTTCTCTTTTTCTATCAACCCTGGGTCCAGAAGTTTCCTTATCACGTGATGGTGCTTCTCGGCTCGCCGCGCATCGCGCCGAATGGCGCCCAGGACTGGGTCGTCTATCACACCGGCTCGTCACCAACAGATGAGGGAACCGTAAAGAAGGTCGAGCTTTCAGTGCTTGACCGTCATCCCGATCCGCGCTGGCGGCCGGTGGAAAGCAATCGAAACTTTATCGGGTTTTATCGACTGAAGATTCTTCAATGAGTTGCCGAAAACCGCTTGCGGCGGTCAAGGCGAGTGGCGCGATGAACAATTACCACCAAGTCACAAAGAGCACGAAGCTCAGAAGCAACGATGTCGACTGTAGTTGTCAACGTGTTTCTTTCCGTCGCTTTCCCGCCCTGTCTTTGTGCTCTTCGCGTCTTTGTGGTGAATCTTTTTCTTCCGCTTTAGGAGGCTAATCAACCGTGTCTGAGAACACCCCGCGCCTGGGCCGCTACCTTGCGACCGCGGCGATCTATCTCGCAGTCGTAGTTTCCGCTTTCGGATTCAACATCATTCGCTCACGCGCCGCGCGACCACCGGCAGAGCCAGGCCCGCCCGCACCAACTGTTGTCAGCAGCAAGCCTTACTTTTCCCTGACGACCAATCGCACTTATTCGCCGAACGAAACGGCGCGTCTGTGGGCCAGCTACCAGAATGTTGACTATCTGGATTTTCGCGTCTATCGCGTCAAGGACCCGGCCAAGTTCTTCAAAGGGCTCGACGACCCACATCAAATGGGTGAGAAAGAAAAGGAAGCGGTTTCGCAGGGTTATGGCAGCCGAGTCTCAATTCTGGAACGCACGCACCGTCTGAAGATTTCGCTCTTCTCGGCGGTCAAGGATTACGTGCGCTCGCATTTGTTGAAACAACATCGAGAGACGTTCAATCAAAAATACCGGAAAGAGAACGCGCCCGAACGCACGCCGCTCAATGTTGCCGATTACGCGCGTGTTCCGCTGTTGAATCCGGATCAGAAAGTGAAAGATTGGCGCGAGAAGCTGCCCCCGCTTGAGAACGACTACGACAGCCGCATGATTTCCCTCGGCAAACAGGATTCGGGTGTCTATCTCGTCGAGGCCGTGAACGGGGACCTGCGCGCTTATTCAATCGCCATCGTTACTAACCTGACCATGATTGAAAAGACAACGAAGCACGGTCAGGTTGTCGTTTACGTCGTCGATCGCAAATCCGGCGCCCCCCATGAAGGCGTCAGCGTCGAAGTCACCAAAGCAAAACAAACCCTGGCGACCGGCGCGACCGACAAGAGCGGTGTCTTCAAAGCAGAGATCAAGGCTCCGGAATCAACCGAAGCCGCACCGGCGCCCGAAGATGTCGACCCCGAATCGCAAACCCAGAATGCCTATTTGATCATGGCCAAGGAGCGCGACAACTTTGCCATCTCGGACGTCGAATCGTTTTACTTCGGCGGCGAGGGCGGCGAGGACGACGTTCTGTCCGGCGAAGATCTAACCAGCTATATCTACACTGACCGGCCCATCTATCGCCCCGCGCAGAAAGTTTATTTCAAGGGAATCCTGCGCAAATGGGGACGCAACGGGTACGAACTGCTCGATAACAAAACCGTCAATGTAACCATCGAAGATCCCAACAACGGCAAAGTGTTCGAGAAAGAGTTGTCACTCTCGACTCGCGGAACCTTCAGCGGCGAAGTGGACATCGCGGATGAAGCGCCGCTGGGTAGCTACACCATTACCGCGGCGATCGGTGAAGCAAGATCCAGCGGTTACTTCGAAGTTCAGGAATACAAAAAGCCTGAATTCAAAGTCAAGGTTACGGGACCGAAAGAGTTCGCCGCCGTCGGCGAGAAAGTGAAGTTCACGGTCAGCGCGAACTACTTTTTCGGCGCGCCGGTTACGACTGCCGACGTGCACTACTACATCTACAAGCAACGCTATTACCACTGGTGGTGGGGCGATGACTCGAGCGACGAATTCGATGATGCCGCCGGCCCGGACAACGAAGGCGGCGACGAAGAGGACTACGGTTACTACGGCAGCGATCTCGTTACCGAAGGCGATGCCTCGCTCAATTCCCGCGGCGAAGCGATTATCGACTTCCAGGTGCCGACTCCCGAAGAGAAAGACGAGTGGGACTATTCATATCGGCTGGAAGCCCAGGTCACCGACGCCTCGCGCCGCGAAATGCAGGGCGCGGCTTCATTCATCGGCACGCGCGGCAAGACTGTCGCCGACGCTTATCCTGAACGCTATCTTTACTATCAGGGTGACGCTGCGAAGGTTAAGGTTAAGACGGCTGACTACTCAGGCCATCCGGTTTCCGAAAAAGTCACGCTCAAGTTTATCGAGCAGAAGTGGGAGAAGATCGAGAAAGAAGAGGAGTACAACGGTTACAAGTACAAGTCCTACGATTACATCCTGCATGAACGAGAGTTGGGTTCGGCTGATGTGAACACCGACAGCCAGGGCAATGCCACGTACGATTTCACAGTTCCCTCACCCGGCAGTATTTATGTCAAGGCCATCGTCAACGAGAACGGTAAACAGATTGTGAATCGCGGTGGCTCGTTCTGGGCGCCGGACAAGAAGGGCGAATGGTCGGATTTTGAATATCGCGACTATGACGAAAAGGCGATCAAGCTTGTTCCTGACAAGAAGTCTTATAAACCTGGCGAAACCGCGCACGTTCTGGCGATGTTACCAGCGGAGAAAACCCATTTATTGGTGACTACCGAACTGGCCGAAGTCATGACCGTGCGACAAATCGATGCCACGGGAAGAAGCATCGTGATCGACGTGCCTATCGATCGCCGCTACGCGCCGAATGTGTATCTCGACGTGTCGTTCGTTAAAGACAGCGACATGTACAACCAGAGTCAACTGCTTGCCGTGCCTGCGCGCGACAAAATGCTGAAGCTCGACATTGTTCCGAACAAGAAAGAGTTCAAGCCGCGCGATGTGGCGTCGTACACAATTCTGGCGCGTAACGACGACGGCTCGCCGGCGGCGAACACTGAAGTGAGTCTCGGAATTATTGACGAGGCGATTTACAGCATTCAGGCCGACACCGCCGGCAATATCAAGCGCGAGTTTTATGGCAAGCGTTACGACGAAGTGCAGACCAGTCTCGCGATTCAATACACTTTCACGGGCTATGCGGGTGACAAGGGAGCGAATCTGGCGCGCAACAAGTCCCCTTATCAACTGGCCGACTTCAAAACCGAGAGTTCGTACGCCGAACCAACCATCCGGCGTGAATTCAAAGATACTGCGTTCTGGCAACCCGACGTCGTTACCGGCGGCGACGGCAAAGCCACCGTCAGTTTCAAACTGCCCGACAACCTGACGACCTGGCGGGCCACGGCGCGCGCCGTTACCGCCGACACGCGGGTCGGCTCGTCAGTACAAAAAACCATTGCTCGTAAGGACGTAATCATGCGTCTGGAGATGCCGCGCTTTCTGACTGAAGGCGATACAGTGACTATCTCAGGCGTGGTGCACAACTTTTTGAAGAGCGAGAAGTCCACGAAGATTTCCCTCGACCTCAACGGCGCCCAGATGCTCGATTCGCCTTCTGAGACCGTGACTATCCGGCAGAACGGCGAGCATCGGGTTGACTGGCGGGTTCGCGCCGATCAGGTCGGCAAGCTTACGTTGCTGGCCAAGGCGCTTACGGATACTGAGTCCGACGCCGTCGAGATGAGCATGGAAATCGTGCCGCATGGTCTGAAGCAGACCCTGGGAAACACGACTACGGTGACGCAGAATGATGCGGAACAGTCGGTCTCGCTCGATCTTCCGCCTAACCCGAACGCTCAAGCGCGGATCCTGCGCATTGAAGCCTCGCCATCGATCGCCGGCACGCTGTTCGGAGCGCTTGATTACCTGACCAGTTTTCCATACGGCTGTACTGAACAAACTATGTCCAGCTTCCTTCCCAATGTGATCGTTGCCCAGGCCCTGAAAGATGTGCCGACGGCAAAGATTCGCGCCTCGAACGATTTGGACAAGAAGGTGCAGAAGGGTATGGATCGGCTCTACGCCTATCAGCATGATGACGGCGGCTGGGGCTGGTGGAAGGACGACAAGACCGATCCGTTCATGACTGCTTACGTCGTCGATGGACTGACATTGGCCGGTCGTGCCGGTTATCAGATCGATGCCTGGCGGCGAGATAAAGGACGCGAGAAACTGGCCGCGATGCTCACCGCCGGCAAGCGCGACGATGGCAATCCGATCGACGATGAAACGCGTGCTTACATGATTTACGCGTACACCGAAAGCGGTGAAAGCGACGGTCATTACCTCGAAGAGCTTTACGGGAAGCGTGGCAGCCTGGGACCGTACGGTCGCGCGCTGCTCGCCTTAGCCCTACAGGAGCGCAAGGATGGTCGCGCGAAAGAAATTGCTAACGCAATCGCGGGCGCGGCCCAGGCGGATGAATTCGAAGCGCACTGGCAGACTGCTCGGGTCAACGACTATGGCCGCGACGTCTATCTGGACGCCGAGGCGACGGCGCTGTCATTGAAGGCCCTTTCACAAATCGATCCGAATAATTCGTTGCTGCCCAAGGCTGCGCGTTGGCTGGTGAAAAACCGGCGCAATGGCTACTACTGGCTATCGACGAAAGAGACGGCGTTCGCGATCTATGGTCTGACTGATTATCTAAAAGCCAGCAAAGAGCTGTCGCCGGACTACTCGTTCGAGATTTACCTGAACGGCGCGCAGATCGCCGCGCAGAAGGTTGGCGCGAGCGATGCAACGAACGCGCAGGCACTCGTGATTACGAAGAAGGGCGGCGAAGTCAGCAACAGCAATCAAATTCGAATCGTGAAGCACGGCCGGGGCGCGCTCTACGTTTCGACCGCGCTTGAATACTTCACCGCGGAGGAAAACGTCCCGGCGCAAGCGTCGCCGAATTTGAAGATCACTCGCGAGTATCTGCGCTTGCGTGTGACTGAAAACGAGGAGGGGAAATCAAGCTGGAAGATCGAACCCTTGACGGGCGAACTGCGCTCGGGTGATTTGATCGTGGTGCGGCTGCACCTTACGGGTTCGCGCGCGCAGTACCTGATGATCGAAGATCCAATCCCGGCGGGTGCCGAACAGGTCGCGCAGGTCAGCGGTATCTATCTGAACTACTCGACGGGACAGTGGACGGATTGGTACAGCAACCGCGAGTTTCGAGACAATCGCACGGTCATCTTTCAGAACTATTTCGACGGCGATGCGACGTTCCAGTATGCAATGCGCGTCGAAGTGCCCGGCGAATTTCGCGTCGCGCCCTCGCGCGCTGGACTGATGTATCAACCGACCGTGCAGGCGAATACCAGCAACGATCGTTTGCGGATTCTGGATAAGAAGTAAATTTGGAGTGCGGCGGCAAGCGCAGCGCGACGCCGCTTTGGTTTTCGCACAAACAAGTACGGCAATGAAGGATCAATTAACCGCAGAGGAACGCAAAGGTTTACGCAGAGGGCGCAGAGGAAGACCTTTGCGTACCTCTGCGAAATCCTCTGAGTCCTTTGCGGTTAGGAATTCACGAACATCAGCACTCAAGAGACAATTATGATGACTACGTTCAAAACTTTACTGAATACGAGCAAATCACTACTAACAAATCCACTGGCCCTCGCCATCTTTGCCGTTCTTTACGCGGTGCTGCTCGTAACGTTGTATGGCTTTATCTCAATCCGCGAGGCGACGGTCTGGCAAGTCCTGGTCACAATGTTTTTCCTCGTGCTAATACCCCTGGAGTTCTTTGTCCTGCAATCCGCGATCTTGCAGCACTCACGTGCAGAGAAGTTTCAATGGGGAAAAATCATTCTCGACGCAATTAAGCTCGCCGTTGTCACCATCCCCATCATTCTTCTCGGTTACGCTCTCGTTTACTTGCTGAACAAGTGGCAGCTGCGTTTCCCCGCGCTGACCGTGGCCAGTTTGCCGGTCACGCCCGGGCCGCCCAAACCACCACCGCTTCACGTGCCGACGGTTCTGTTCGCGACTCTGCGATTTCTGCTGCTGGGACTGGTGCTACCGCTGGCGACCATCCATCTCTGGATTGAGGTGGCCGCGCACGATGTGCGCACCTCACTCAGCGGCGGCGCGAAAACGGTTTTGAAGCGCATCGGCAATGCCCTGGCTCGCGCCCTGGCATTTGATTCCGTGCTGATCTACGCGCTTGGCCTGATCATCTTCGTGCTAATCCCATACGCGATTTTGTTCGTGACTATTAAGGTTACGGGTCTCAAGACGGCCTTCGCCCTTTTCATTGCGCAGTTGGTGCTGGCCTATATTTTCACTCTGATCGGGTGGGTCGTGACCCTGTCTGCGCTGGCCAGGACTGCAGCCGAAACACCTACGGCAGTCGCGGTCAGCACCATTCCGGATACTCCCGCAGAGGCGCCCGCTTGAAGATTTCCCGCGCCGGCATTGGTTACCTCGACCGCATGGCCCGCGAGCATGCGCTGCTGCTTACTTGCGCCTGTGCGGCGATCCTGTTTCTGAGATTTCCTTTTCCACCCGACGGCTGGGCGTGGCTTTGGGCGATCGAGAAGTCAGGACGTCCCAGCTCGAAACTCGAAACCGAAATCGATTCAGTCCTCCAGGAAGCTGCAACCGCCGCGCTGGGCCAACGCGGGGGCACGATTATCATCATCGATCCTCAAACCGGACGCGTGCGCGCGATCGTGAACTCAAAGCAGGCTTCTGTTCAAGCCGTCATGCCGGGTTCGACCATGAAGCCATTTACCGCCCTGGCAGCTTTGCGGGCCGGACTAATTGAGAAGGATTCCCGCACGATTTGTCCCGGACGATTCACCGGGCTCAGCTTCTCTTTGCCGTGCGTCCATGCAGATCACCTGCCGCCCTTTACGCCGTCGCAGGCAATTGCCTACTCGTGCAACTATTATTTCGCCACCCTGGGCCAGCGCCTGGGCCGCGACAAGTTAATCGAAACTGTGCGACAGTTCGGCTTTGGCCAGCTCAGCGGACTCGATGAAGACGTAGCCGGAACACTGCGACCCTGCGAGACCGGAAACAGCGCACGGATCCAAGCCGAAAGCAACCACGCATCGCGGCAAAGCGATTGCGATGCCCGCGAAGCGATCGGCGAAAGCGATCACATTCAGGTAACGCCGATTCAGTTGTTGATGGCGTATACCGCGCTGGTGAATGGCGGACACCTGTTTCAACCTCGCCTGACGGGCGATGGTCAGATCGAGAGGGTCGAACGCGCGGCGATCGACATCTCTCCGCAGCACCGCGCCATCATCACTGAAGGCATGGCCGGGGCGGTGCGTTACGGCACTGCCAGGAAGGCCCGGCTGGATTCGCTTCCACTTTTCATCCTTGGCAAGACCGGGACGTCACCGCCGGCGAAAGGCTTTCGCACGAATGGCTGGTTCGTCGGATTTGCCGGCGCGTCCAAACCCACGGGTGAACTTGCGGCGTCCGAGATTGATCTTGCGGTGCTCGTGCTGCTGGAACGCTCGCATGGATCGGAGGCGGCAGCGCTCTCGAAATCGATCTTCGAAGCTTATGCGAACGCAGTCCCGCGAAATGACGATGGCCGCGAACTCATTAAGACTTCGTCGGAATCCCGCAGTTCGAAATCCGGATTCAAGATCCATCTGGTGACTGAAAACATCAACCAGGAACAGTCGCTGGAAGATTACGTGCTCGGCGTGATGCGCGCCGAAGGCAGTATGGAATCCGAGCCGGAAGCGCTGAAAGCTCTGGCCATTGCGATCCGCTCCTACGCTCTCCGGAACCGCGGCCGGCATGCGATGGATGGCTACGACTTTTGTTCGACTACGCATTGCCAGCGCTTTGTCCTCGGCAACAGCAGCCCGGCGATGATCGACGCCGTTAGGGCAACTGAGGGTCAGGTGCTGACCGACGCGCGCGGGCAACCTGTCGATGCCTACTTTGGCGCGTCATGCGGCGGCGAGACGGCAAACATCGGAACGCTTTGGGGCACGACTCCGCCTGAATATCTGCGGGGTGTGCGCGATGAATATTGCCTTTCTGGTCCGCACGCCACCTGGACCGACGTGATTACCCGGGCAGACTTGCTGCGGGCGCTGCAAAGTGACGCCCGCACCGATGTCGGGGCCAGACTCGATCAAGTGATTGTAAGTAAGCGCGATGAAACCGACCGCGCGGAGTTCATGACGCTGGAAGGCGAGCACCGAAAATCTGTTCGTGGCTGGGACTTCAAGATTATCGTGGGCCGCGTGCTCGGATGGAATCTGCTGAAGAGTTCGCGGTTTGAAGTCTCAAGTTCAGGATCTAATTTCATCTTTCGTGGTAGTGGCTTTGGACACGGCCTGGGCCTCTGTCAGGAAGGCGCGCACGTGATGGCCGCACGGGGGGCAAGCTTTCAGCGGATTCTGGAGAAGTATTTTCCGGGGACGAGGGTGAAGAAAGATGATCGCATCGCAACCCGTTTGAATGGGAACGAAGGTTGGGATCTAAACGCAGAGAACACAAAGGATCCCGCAGAGGACGCAGAGGAAAACCTTTGCGTTCCTCAGCGAAATCCTCTGCGTCCTTTGCGGTTGAATGCCTCCTCCAGTTACTACACAAGTGGGGATTGGAAGGCGGACGTGCTGCTCGGGACACAGCGCCCCAAACAGGTAGTCGCCGAGACCCCTCAGCCGCGTAGCGGCGAAATGTCTATAGCCCAGAAGTCAGTAATGAAGGGCAAGCTCCGTAGGAGCGTGATGTTTTCGACGACACCTGGTTACGGACAATCACGTTACGCTCCTACGGAGCTTGTGAATTTATCAAAAGCGTCGGTCTATCAACATTTCGTCCCTACGGGACTGGGGACAGACCAGAAATACCTCGCCATATCAAGCGAACACTTCCGCGTCACCTATCCCGCCGACGTAGATCGTCGCGACGCGGATCGAGTCTTAACTAATCTGGAAACTGCTCGCGCTGATTTTCTACGCCGCGCCAGCGCCGCTTCGGTTTCGATCGGCGGGCTTCCTACGCTGGAGATTCGCCTCAACGAAAGCACGGGCGACTTTACCGCGCGCACCGGCCAACCTTGGTGGGCCGCCGCCGCCACCAGAGGATACCGGATCGAACTGCAACCAGTGGGAATCTTAAAACGCCGAGGCGTTCTGACCACGACCCTGCGTCATGAATTAGGACACGTCGTCATCGATACGGTCAGTCAGAATCGCGCGCCTCGTTGGCTGGAAGAAGGGTTTGCACTTTATCTCGCCGGCGAAGGCCCCACGATTTCGCGCTACCAGAAACGGGGCGCCTCCCTCTCGACAGAGGAACTCGGGAAGAGACTCGATCGGCCAGGTTCGCAGCAGGACATGCGCGCCCTTTACGCTGAGGCTTACCGTGCGGTTTTTGATCTAGTCAAGACAAATGGCGAAGCGAGTGTGTGGCAGAAGTTGGCCGCCAGTTAGCCTCTGCCGCTCAACAAAAACGTTCACCACAGAGGCACAGAGATCGCACAGAGGACCGCAGAGTTCTTCTCTGTGAACCTCTGTGAAACCTCCGTGTCTCTGTGGTGAAGAACGTCTACGTGAGCTCACTGTGAAGATCCCGCGATCCTCCTGTTCTTGCCAATTCGACTCACAAACGGATTATCGCGGACCCAGAACCGCCAGGGCTTTGTGATCCACCCTTCCGCGTAATCGATCCCGACGCGCGGACCACGCGCTATCAGTCGCGGAGAGATCGAAGCTCCTTCTTCAATCCAGGCTTGATCTCCGAGCAGGTCTGCCTTGTCCAATTTGCGGTCGATTCCCATTGCCAGACATAAACGGCCAGGACCGCTCGTCAATTCATATTCGGATCGCCCCCGGCGGCGACGACGAATTACGTCCAGTCCCTCTACCGGTTCAAGGGCGCGCACCAGCACGGCATGCGGGGTGTCTGCGACGCTCGTGACCACATTGAACTGGTTGTACATGCCATACACGAAGTACACGTAGGCAGTGCCGCCGATGCCGTACATCGTTTCCGTGCGCTGCGTGCGGCGGCCATTGTATGCGTGCGAGGCCCGGTCTTCCGGCCCACGGTAAGCTTCCGTCTCGACTATGATGCCGGCGACGCGCGAGCCGTTCTTGTTTGGCACTACCAACTTCTTGCCGAGCAGATCGCGGGCGACTTCGAGAACGTCAGAGCGAGTGTAGAAATCGCGAGGGAGCTTGTTCATCGATAAACCTCGCGCCGGTTTCTAATCTTAACAACTAAGACTTCGCGCTCTCGATCCCAAACATAGTAGACGATTCGATAGTCACCGACTCGGATGCGGTAGAGATCGGGCTCGCCATGCATCTTGAGCGTGCCGGCCGGGCGCGGGGCACTGGCTAAAGAATCAATGTGTCTTTTGAGTCGCTGCTGAACTAGAGTCGGCAACTTGCGGAATTGGCGGTCAGCCGCAGGGGCGAGAGCAACAGAATACGCCACGGTTTAGATTCCCAGTTCGCGTTTCACTTGCTCCCAGGGAATAGAACCTTTTTGCTGAGACTCTTTTAATGCGCGCCGAGCGTCATCAAGATCGCGCTCATCTTCCGCATTGATGGCACGGCCGGAATTAGAAAGGGGTAAATCTTTGCCAGAACTCCTCTTTGGGAGCTGTGTGTTCTTACGATTGGTCCTGGCGTGAGCTTGTTTCGGCATCCTAATACCTCGCCGTCAGTATATCAGAACACCATAGTCATTTCATTCGCCATAACATTGCAATTGTAATTGCAAATCCGATCACGACAATTGCACGCCGGATGAACGTGCGCCCGACGCGTTGCGCGGTGCGGGCGCCGAAATAACCCCCGGCCAGCGCGCCCACCGCCATCAACAAAGCCCTCGGCCACGAGACCAAATGTGCAATCGAGAAGGCGACCACCGCAACGCTGTTGATACAAATGCCCAGGAAATTCTTGATCCCGTTGGCCCGGTGAATGTCGTGCAAGCCCAGCAGGCCCATCGCCGCCAGCATCAGAATACCGTTGCCGGCGCCGAAGTAACCGCCGTAACTGGCCGAAAAGAACTGAAACACCATGGCTCCGATCCACCACGCCTTTGTCGATTCCGAAGCGGCGGCCGGCAGATGCAGCCAACGGGTCACCGGCGCCTGCAACATGAACAGAATCGTCGCAAACAGAATCAGCCAGGGAACCAGACGCGCGAAAATCGGCGATGGGGTGACAATCAACAACCACGCCCCCACACCACCGCCGATGATGCTGATGACACCGAGGCGCATCAGAATCAACGAACTGTCATTCATCTCGCGGCGATATCCGAACAGGCCGCCAACCAATCCCGGCAACAACGCGACCGTGCCCGTCGCGTTCGCAATCTTGGGATCGAGCCCTAACCAGATCAGCAGCGGGAACGCGAGCAACATGCCGCCGCCGGCGATGGAGTTAACCACGCCGGCAAAGAATGCGGCGATGAACATCAGGGCAACATGGAGGATTGGCATCCGCGTTAGTCTAAAGGAAAAGTGCGAAGTGCGCAGCTAATGTTTGGAGTAATGTTTGGAGTACCGCCTTCAGGCGGAAGCCTCACCAGCCCAGCGAGCGGGCCGCCCGAAGGCGGTACTCCAAACATCCCACGTGTTAGAATGGCCGGGCAGTTCAAACAATCTAATCAGGAGTGAAACATGGCAGACGTATCCATTCGTCCGAAACCAAACGGGCCTTATCTTGTCGAAGGCCCGGTCGACATTTACGACACGGCGGGAAATAAGATTGCGACCGACGATCGGCCCAGGATTGCTCTGTGCCGGTGTGGGGCTTCTTCAAACAAGCCTTTCTGCGACGGCACGCATAGCAAGATTGGTTTTCAGGCGGCTGAAACCGTCAACCCCGAGAGCGCCGAACCCGCCGCGTAGGCCCGGCAGTGTCGATGCTGCGCACGACCCTCTTCGCTTCACTACTGATCGCGCTGTTCGGCGCAGTTATGTTCAGCTCGCCGGCGGCGCGAACCTCTGTCCCACCGCTCGCCTCAAGTCAAAGGCTTCGCGTGATGACCTACAACATTCACGTCGGCGTCGGCATGGACAAGCAGCTTGACTTGCCGCGCATAGCCGGCATCATCAACGCGCAACATCCCGATCTGGTTGGCATGCAGGAGGTCGATCGCGGCGTACAACGCACCCAGCGCATCGATGAGATCGTTGAACTCGCGAAGCTGACGCAGATGGACTATGCCTTCGCGTTCAACCTGCGCTATCAGGGCGGACAATATGGCGTGGCGATTCTCTCTCGTTTTCCGATCAGGGCCACGGATCACCGCCTCTTTCAAAACACCCGCGAAGCTGAGCGCCGCGGTTTTATCCGCGCGGAAGTGAGCGTTGATGGCCGGCTGCTGAACTTTGTTACCACGCACCTGGACTACCAGTACGACGACGGCCGGCTGTTCGAAGCTCAACAGCTCTTGAGTGCGCTGAAAGATGTCAAGGGTCCGTTAATCGTAGTTGGTGATTTCAACGACATTCCCGCGGGCCGTGCTTATCAACTGATGCGCTATCAATTCGGCGACGCCTGGATTGAAAATCGCAGCACTGAAGAAGGCTTTAGCTATCCTGCGGACAAACCGGCAAAGCGAATCGACTACATTTTCTTTCGCTCAACCGATCGCGTGCGAACAAAACGCGCGTGGATAATCAACACGCTGGCCTCTGATCACCTCCCGGTCATAGCTGATCTGGAAATTGAAAAGCGTTACTGAGCGCCGTGGGAATCTGGGGATTAGCCGCTCGGAATCCTTGATACTGTAGGAGAACAAACTCGCAGTTTGTAAGAACCTGTTGCGCTTTTATCCGTCCTGAAACAACGTCATCCTTGTATTTGTTTAGCGCTTTCGAATGGCCACTCAGCGCGCATGCGTGAGCGGATGAAGTAGATTGTGAGACCAACAACGACAAGGACGGCAGCATAGCGTACCTCTCTCAGAAAATTCTTGCGCGAGATAAGCACGTAAATGAAGCCGCCGAGCGCCACCAGGGCCGGCAGCGGATAAAGCCAAATGCGAAACGGCCGCGGCAAATCGGGCCGGCGCATGCGCAAGACGATCACGCCGACAATCTGCGCGAGAAACTGCACCAGAATCCGAATCACGACGAGCGCCGCAATCACGTCGGCCAGCCGGAAGAAGCAGAACAGCGTTGCGATTCCGCCCATGACCAGCAACGAGACATAAGGAAAGCGATGGCGCGGGTGGACCTTCGCGAAGATGCGGAAGTAGTTGCCGTCACGCGCGGCCGCAAAGGGCACGCGCGAGTAGCCGAGGAGCAGAGAGAAAACGGACGCGAACGCCGTCCACATAATGAGCGCCGTAGCCACGAGACCGGCCCTTGGCCCGTACAGCCGTTCCATAAACGAGGAGATGACGTAGCGCTGCGCGGGTGTGTTGGCCGTTCCCGCAAACTCGCGCCAGGGGATAACACCGAGGATCGAGATGTTCATCACGATGTAAATGATCGCGACGAACAGGATCGAAAACAGCACCGCGCGTGGGATCGTCCGTCCCGGGTCTTTCACTTCGCCACCAAAGAAGCAGACGTTGTAATAGCCCCAGTAATCGTAAACGGAGACTAGCAGCGCCGCGCCCAGCCCAGTGAAAAATTCGGGGCGCAAGGCGAAGGCGCCGGGCGGAAAGTCGAACGCGAGTGCGGGCTTGAAGTGCGTCACTCCCGCGAAGATGACCCAGAGGATCGTCAGCATCACGCCGACCCATAAGAACTTTGACAGCCGTTCAATCAGAGTAATCCGGCGATAGAGCAGGAAGACGGCCAGACCCACGGCCGCAATAGCCACTAGCGCGACCGGAATCGCGTTAATCTCAACGCTACCCAGGATGGGAAGCGTAACCTTTGTTTCATGACCGAGTCCGGGGAAGATGTACGTGGCGTATTGGGCCAGCCCGATGCTGCCCGATGCAATCGAGAGCGGCGCGCTGAATGTAAGTTGCCAGATGAAGAGAAACGACATCAGGCGGCCCAACTTTCGCGCGCCGTAAATCTCCCCAAGATAGCGATAAGAACCGCCCGAACCGGGCAGGGCCGCTCCGAGTTCGGCCCAGACGAGGCCATCGCAGATGACCAACAGCGCGCCCAAAATCCAGCCGAGCATCGCCTGCGGCCCGCCCATGGCTGCGATGATAAGCGGAATGGTGATGAACGGCCCGACTCCGATCATGTCGATCATGTTCAGCGTCGTCGCGCCCCAAAGGCCGACGCCGCGGATCAGTTGCCGTTCAGCGTCGTTCGCGGCCGTCGACGCCGGCTCTTCCGCTTGCTTGGACATTAGCAGACTCTTTACGTGAAAAAAGACTGCTTGTCGAGTTCTCAGTTCTTATGTCCTGGAGCAATCTTGTGGAGGAGTCTTGAGGCGGGGGCATTAGCCCGACCGTTAGGGAGGGCTCTAAAACGCGCGATCGGTGAGCCCAACGCACGGTCGGGCTAACGCCTGCTCTTAGCTCCGTTAGGAGCGAAATACTTATAGAACCGCGACCTGTAAGTTTCGATTCATCTCCTTGTAGGAGCGACATCCATTTCGCTCCTAAAGGAGCTTCATGTTCTAATTTGTTCGCTGTACTATAAGTATTTCGGTCCTACGGACCTCGGGACAATTCATGATCACGGACAACAGAACATTGACATCGTACGCGAAGCCGAGTTTGGTAATGCTATTTTGTCTCGCGCTTCTGGTAGCCACCCCGCTACGCGATCAACGCGCGCAGACAACAACTCAACCGTCCCCTGAAGATCGCATCGCGCTTTACCAGGCGCTGCTGGATCTGACTAATCCCTGGACGGTGATGTGCATCGCCGCCCATCCGGATGACGAAGACGGCACGTCGCTAATCGTGATGCGGCGCAAATACGGCGCGCACACCGTCAGTCTGTTTTCGACTTTCGGTGAAGGCGGACAGAACGCGATCGGGCCGGAGCTTTACGAGGAAATGGGGGCGATTCGCGCGCGCGAGACGATGGCCGCGGCTGAGATCCAGGGATCAGAACCACATTTTCTCGGCTTGAAAGATTTTGGTTATTCGAAATCCGCCGATGAGGCATTCAAATTTTGGGGACACGACGAAGCGCTGCGCCGCATGGTCCTTGAAATCAGAAAACTTCGCCCCGATGTGATCATTACGAACCACTCCGCGACCAGCAACGACCACGGTCATCATCAGGCCACTGCCCGGCTCGAACTGGAAGCGTTTGATGCCGCCGCCGATCCAAAACGCTTTCCCGAACAACTGACGAGTGGCGTAACCGTCTGGCAAGTGCAGAGACTGTTTGTGCGCGCACGCGGAAATGCAGCGCAATCCGACAACGCACCTGTCGTAACCATCGATCCGAACGATCGCGATCCGATCCGCAACACGGTCTTCGCTGAGGAGGCGCTGCGCGCATTGCAGAAACATGCCACGCAGGGGCCCTGGCCAAAGACATTCGCAGAGTTCGCCGCGCGTTTTCGGTCTTTCACAGGACAAAGCGCAGCGCCGGGCCAGCTTCCGCTAACTCGCTATCGCCTCGTACGCGAGGCGAAAGGCGCGGAGCCGCTGCCGCAGGATTCGCATAATTTTCTTGATGGTTTGCGCTTGCCGGAGGAAGTCGCAAAGCAACTTGCGCCGCCAATGATTGATAACCGGCCACTGACGGCATCCATCGACGAGCGCCAGCGAATTCTGGATGCTCTTGTTGGCGTCCGCAAGAGCGCGCAATTTCGACCCGCGAAGGTAGATGATGCGCCGCGCTTCGAACGAATGGATCAGCGACTGGATGATGCGTTCGCTGCCGTAACAAGAATCACGGCAAGAACAACTCCACGCGATGAGGTTGTCAGTCCCGGCTCAAAGACAACTTTCACAGTTACGATATCAAACAACGGTGAGACACCGGTGACCGTGTACAGCTACACGTTCTTCGCGGGTAAACGTAATGTAAAGACTCTTTATACGGGGTCTAGCCCTTTCCCTCCGAATGATTCTGGTTCCGTAACCGACGATTGGACCATACCGGCGGACACCGGGCCGAGTCTGCCGCACCCACAGCATCTCTATGACGGTCGGATATTCGGAGATGAATTCAGGGAAGTTGTAGTTATCAATCTCGCCGGCATCCAGTTCGCCGTTAGCGGAGCGACCAGTGTTGATGTTGCACCAGCCGTTGAAGTTACTACCATTACTCCGCAAGCCGTGGTTGTATCTGCTCAAAACCCGAGCCCTTATTTCACTCTCAAAATAACTAACCACGAACGCCGAGAGTTTCGGGGTCGTGTGATTCCAAAGCTTGTTGCACCTTGTGAGTCGATTGCCTGCAAAGAGGCCGCATTTGAGGACAGTATTCTCTTGGGGTTGCATCGATCGACCGGTGAAACTATCAGACTTGCGCCCACTCAAAGCGTGAACCTCAAATTCCCTATTCCATTAATTCCGGTACACAGGAGCGGAAGTGGTCCCGCGCCACGACTCAATCGGCCTTACCAATTAGCTTTTAGAACAGAGAGGCCATCCAAGAATGGATCATGGGAAACAATTGGAGAGTCTATGGCCGTTGTCGTAAGCTACGCCGACGCGCGCATGATTCCCAATCTCCGCGTCGGCTACATCCGCGGCTTTGATTTCAGCTTACCGAATGCGCTCAACGCGCTCGGCGTGGAATCCAAGGAATTGAGTGTTGATGAAGTGAAGACGGCTGACCTTCGGAAGTTCACCTCCATTATCGTCGACAATCGCGTCTATGAATCTCAGCCGGAATTGATCGCGGCCAATCAGAAGCTGCTTGATTATGCGAACGCCGGCGGGACGCTGATCGTTTTCTATCACAAGTCGAACGAGTGGAATCCTGATCCGAGACGCAACCGGCCGCAGCAGCTTGCGCCCTACAAACTGATCCTGGGCGACGAACGCATCACAGATGAGACTGCGCCTATAACTTTCATCGAGCCGGAACATCCCCTGCTTAACTCTCCCAACAAGATGGGTCAGGAAGATTTTGCGAACTGGATCCAGGAACGCGGGCTCTACTATCCGAAAGAATGGGACGCGAACTATCACGCGCTGTTGCAATCGAACGATCCCGGTGAAGCGCCATTAAAGGGCGGACTGCTCGTCGCTGATTACGGCCGCGGGCATTACATCTACACCAGCATGGTTTGGTATCGCGAGTTGCGCGCGGGCATCCCCGGCGCGTATCGCATGCTGGCAAATATGATTAGCTATGGTCAAGCCGAAGGCAAAAGGAAAAAGTAAAAAGGCAAAAGTAAGAGGAGAGAGCCTGGAAAGGTAAGATCGAGCAGGTGTTGCCCAGGGATTTCCTTCTTTACTTTTTCCTTCTTACTTTTTCCTTTTGCCTTCGCCGGCCTCCAGCTTCTCTCTTACTCGCTCAAGAAAACCTTCGATCGCTTCGTTGATGCGCCGCTGCAACGCAGAGCTAAGGCGCGCCTCGCTCATCAGACCCACGCCTGGATGCAAGTCCCAGGCGCGCTTGCGGCGCAGCTCGACCTGCTGCGAGACGCTTACCAGCGTTACTCCTTTTCGCTCTTCAAATTTCAGCGAGTAACGCATCAGGTTCTGTGTCTCGTGCATTGCGGGTGACCACTCAATCACATTTACGTGCGGCGAGGTCTGTCGCACCGGCAGCGACATACGCACGAGCCCGACGGGCGTGTCGGTCGCAATCGTCCAGCGCATCACACCGCCCGACTCCCGCCGAATGCTCTCGACCCCGCCGAGCAGTTCGGTAAAGTTATCAAGGTTGCGGAAAAAGTCGCTCACCTTAGCGAACGGCGCTTTGATTTCAAGTTGAGTCTTAAAGGAAGATTTGACGCGAAACATTTGGGCGCAAGAGGTCAGAAATCAGAGATCAGAAGTCAGTTCAGGCAAGGTTTGCCGAGCCAAGGCTCTCCTCGTACCAACAGCGATTGCACCAGCGATGCCTTGCCTTGCGCTCGTCAAGAGAATACTCGGCGGAAGCCGGCAGACGGCGGACTACTTCACGCTCTTCGTCGCTGAGCGCGTCCCAACTCTGCAGGCGTCCCTCGCTACAGCGCGGGCACTTGTTATTAGTCTCCATCTCGATCGGCCTCGCAGCGCATGATGCTCTCGTACGCCCGGCGAATCCCGGTCATACGCACGGTGAGTTCCTTCATTAACTCTCCCGCGCCGTCGTACCCCAGCCGGCGAGCGAGGTCGCGACACGCCGGATGCTCCGGCGCAGGCAGGCGCCCCGACCGACCCACCATCAAACGCAACTGATGGTCAACTGAACGCAACAGCGCGTAACCTTCATCCAGAGTAACAAAGTTCGTTTCATCCAGGGAACCGGATGCCAGCAACCGCCGCAGCGTCGCCGGCGTAGATCTGTCTTCGTAATCATCCTGCACGTGGTCACGTAACTGCAAATAGCGCGCGGCAAAGTAAACGTCAAGCATGCCGCCCGCACCGTGCTTGATGTCGAGCCCGGGATTACGCCCGGTAGTCTTTTCTTTCTCCAGGCGATCGCGCAGGCGCCGCGTCTCGGCGCATAGTTGATCGGGGTCGGAGTTATGCGCCAATTCGTGAATCAATTTGCGCGCCTCTGCTTCGATCACGCGGCCGAATTCCAGGTTCCCGGCGACCGCCCGCAGTTTTACGTGCGCCAGCCACTCCCAAAAACCGGCCCGCTTTTTCAGATAAGCGATGAAGGCCTCTGATCCGGTGACCAGCGGGCCCTTTTGGCCGTCGGGACGCAGCCTCAGATCGACGCGATAAAGATATCGCTCACGCGTGATGCTGGACAACGCGGTGATCAGCAACTCGGCGAGGCGGGCATAAGCCTCATCATGAGTCAGTCCGGCAACGGGCGAAGGCGCCACTGAGTCGTAGACGATCACGACATCCAGGTCCGACCCATAGTCCATGCCGCCACTTCCCAGGCGGCCCAGGCCGAGCACCGCGAGACGCGGACTGGCCGCCAAAGTCTGATAGCGCCTTGCCAGTTCGCGGAGCGCAATCCCGAGCGCCACGTTAATGGCTGCGACCGCCAGTTCAGTCAGCAGGCGATTCAAATCCGGAAGCGTCAGCTCACCCGTGGCATCGCGCGCGCCAATCTCAACCAGCAGACCCGACCACGTGCGTCGCAGGGCGCCTAGTTCCGCGCGAAAGCCCTGCTGCTGTGTGACGCAGGCGGTTAGTTCGCGTAGGTAATCGCGCCGCTGGACCGTAAGGGCATCCGTAGTCAGGGTGTGAATGAGCGCCGGACTGCCGGCCATTATTTCGCCGAAAAACTCAGACGCGCCGCAAAGCCGCACCAGCGACTCGATCTCCGGTTCAGTAACAGTCTGTGGCTCGCTCGCCTTGTCGAGTGAGCTGGCAAATCGCGTCGCGAGCGAAAGAGCCCGGTGGGAATTCAGCGACAAATCGGCGGTAGTTCGCAGGACGCTGGTCAGCGTGGCGAGATCGTGGTTGCCGGGCTTTGTGTTACTGGGGGCGAGATGTTTCAGAAAAATTGAAGCCGCCAGGCGCGCGCCCGCCTCATCTGGATCCGCGAAACCCGCATCACCAACTGCAACGGATGTGTGGCCGGTCCTCGGGTCAGCGGGTGAGGTAACCTGTGCATGAGCAAATACGCGATCGAACACCATGCGGACCTTCGATGTGTGTGTGGTCAGCGCAGCCTCGAAGTCGGCAAGCGCGTTCTCACCGGAAAATTTCATCCGCCGGGCGACGAGCTCGCGACGCTCGCGATCGATCGGCAGGGAGTGGGTTTGCAGTCCGTGCTCCATTTGCAGCCGGTGTTCGAGCGCGCGCAAGAAATGGTAGGCGTCGGATAGTTGTGTGTATTCGACATCGGAAATCAACTCGCGATCAGCCAGACGGCCGAGGCTGATCAGAGTATGCGGCGCGCGCAACCACCGATCGCGACCGCCATAGGCTATTTGCAGAGCTTGTGCAATGAACTCGATTTCACGAATGCCGCCACGACCGAGTTTGACGTTAAGGCCCTTCTCGTCGCGCTCGCGCTGGCGATCGATCTTCTGTTTCGCCTGGCTCACGCTGGCAAGCGCCGCGCTGACACTGACATCAGATCGAAAGACGCGGTCGATCACGCGCTGGGAAAACTGCGTGTAGAGTCGCTGCGACCCGGCGGCGGTCCGGGCCCGAATGAGAGCTTGTAGTTCCCAGTCTTGTGCGGTTTCGTCGTAATAGCGGACGGCTTCACCAAGGGCACAAGCCAGTGCGCCTACGCGTCCGTGCGGACGCAGGCGCACATCGATGCGATAGGCGGCCCCTTCGCCGGTCAACTCGCTGACTACGCGTAAGAGTGATTCTGCCAGCTTGACGAAGTACTCGCGATTGGTGATCTGCCCGCGCGCGCCGCCGGCCGAAGTAACGCCCTCATCTGAGTAGAGAAAGATCAGATCGATATCCGATGCGTAGTTCAGCTCGCGAGAACCGAGTTTGCCCAGCGCGACGACGCAAAACTCCCCGCTCAAAATGCGCCCGCGCGCGTCGGTGCCTTGCGGGGAACCGTAACGATTGTCCAGTCGTTGCCGTGACAGGTTCAGCGCATATTCGAGGATCGCATCCGCCAGGTTCGACAGCTCCTCCGTCGTCTCGACAATTGTGCGTATGCCTCGAATGTCGTGCAGGTAAGTGCGCAACAACTCGCGACGGCGGAAACGCGGCAAGAGGACGTGGGGGTCAAGGCCTGAGTTGGTCAGGGCAAAGCGCGCGAGCGATTCGCCCATCTCTTCGCGAGTGCGCACGCGCGGACTGGCCCGTTCACGCTGCAGCCACGGGACGTAGTCGGGGTTTTGCTCCAGCGTGGCAGCCAATAGCGGACTCCAGGCGGCGATTGCCAGTACATCCGAGAGCAATCCCGGGTCGCGCTGAAATAACCGGCGAACGTGCTCGTGCTGACGCACCAGGTGATCGAAGAGAAGTTGCGCCGCGTGAGATTCAGGCAGTTGGCGCAGCAACCGCTCGACCATTTCATCAGTAGCCGCCACGGCGATATATTACGCGGCGAGTGAGGAGGCTAGCTAGCCCGACGGTGTCCGAAGACTCAGGAACCTCTGATTGAGTAAGAGTAATCGGTCTTACTGGGCGTGGAAAGGGGACGGGCACGAATCGGGGCCGCTAACCGCGAAGCGGTTAAGGCACAGAGCGGGTAGCCGCGTGGCGCGGCAACTCTGGGCTGTATGCGGTAACCGCTTTGCGGTTGCTCCTGCGGGACCCCAGCGGACCCAAAGATCCGCTGCCTGAGAGCGTGTTACTCCGGCCGTAGACTAGACGTCGTAGTACATCGAGAACTCGAGTGGGTGCGGCCGCAGGCGCAACGGTTGAATTTCGCGCTCGCGCTTATAACTAATCCACCGTTCAATCATTCGCGACGCAAACACGTCACCCTTCAGCAGAAACTCGTGGTCGTCTTCCAGAGCGCTCAGTGAAGCATCAAGCGAACCTGGCAGGCTCGGCACGTCTTTCAGCTCTTCCGGCGACAGATCATAGATATCCTTATCAAGCGGAGGGCCCGGATCGATCCGGTTCTGGATGCCGTCGATCCCGGCCATGAGCATGGCGGAAAACGCCAGGTAAGGATTACAGGACGGATCTGGTGGGCGAAACTCCAAGCGCTTCAGTTTCGGGTTAGTCGAGAACATGGGAATGCGAATGGCCGCCGAACGATTGCGGGCCGAATAGGCAAGATTCACCGGGGCTTCGAACCCGGGAACCAGCCGCTTGTAGCTATTAGTAGTCGGCGCCGCAAAAGCGGCAATCGCCGGCGCGTGCCGGAGCAGGCCGCCGATGTAATGCATCGCGATCTCTGATAGCCCGGCGTAGCCATCGCCGGCGAAGAGGGGTTTATCATTTTTCCACAAAGACTGATGGCAGTGCATTCCCGAGCCGTTATCACCGAACAAAGGCTTAGGCATGAAGGTAGCTGTCTTGCCGTTCTTGTGCGCCGTATTCTTGACTACGTATTTGAATATTTGCAGATTGTCTGCGGTACCCAGCATAGTCGAATAGCGAAAATCTATTTCACACTGACCAGCCGTAGCCACCTCATGGTGATGACACTCGACTTTGATGCCACACTCTGCCAGCGTCAGTGAAATCTCAGCACGCAGGTCACTTAAGGTGTCCATCGGAGGCACGGGCACGTAACCTTCCTTCGGCCTAATGCGGTGGCCAAGATTAGGACCCTGGGCCTCGTTTGCGTCCCGGCCACTGTTCCAGTGGCCTTCGTCGGAATCGATTGAATAGCCGGCGCTATATTGTTCGTTGTAGAACTGAGCGCTGTCGAAAACGAAAAATTCGGCTTCCGGGCCAAAGTTGGCGACGTCGGCAATGCCGGCGCTTTTGAGGTAACTTTCGGCGCGGACGGCCACGGTGCGGGGATCAAAGGCATAACCCTGACGCGAGATCGGGTCGACCGCGTTGGCCACCAGACAAAGCGTTGGCTCGATGGAAAATGGATCCATCCAGAAGCGATATGGATCCGGAACCAGCAGCATGTCTGATTCGTGGATTGCAGCCCAGCCGCGAATTGACGACGCGTCAAAGCCAAACCCATCTTCAAAAGTGTCTTCCGTTAGTTCGCCGATAGGAAAGCTCTGGTGTTGCCACGAGCCCGGCAGATCGGTGAAGCGAACCGAAACAAACTTTGCGCCCTGTTCAGAGGCGTACTTCAACACAGTTTTAGCGTTCATTTGTTCTCCTGTCGAAAAAAAAGTGAGTGACGTGGTTGACCTTCGCCCCTCTGCGGTGGTTGGTGCGAAGCCTTATAGTGGAACGGACAGTCTGCGAAGCGCAAAAGCGTCATCAACGGCGCGCAACAAAAACAGGCATTATAGTTGGGAAACTCGCGATGTCAAGAACTTTTCGCCAAGAATTTTCGAACCATAGATACTTTTTAGTTTTCAGCTAGCAAAGCGAGTTACTTGCTATGCCTCTCCCGCGGCGCTATAGTTCCCGCACCCTCGCGATTGTTAGACCCGTGGGAACACCCAGGATCCCCGGGGGATCTCTCATGGACTCCCGCATTCAGCATTCAATCAAATTCATGGAACAGAACCTGAGTTCCAGACTGACAGAGAAAGAACTTGCGCACCAATCCGGGCTAACTGCGCAGCACTTCTGTGTCTTGTTCAAGGCCGAGACTGGTGAAACACCGGCGCGCTACCTTAATAGATTGAGAATGGACAAAGCCCGTGAGCTCTTAGAGGATGACGATCACTCGCGGTTAAGCATCAAGGAAATCGCAGCGGCGTTGGTTGCGGCGATTTGAGTCATTTCGTGCGTGACTTTGAAAAGCGGTTCGGGCTCTCCCCTAAACGCTACCGGGCAACAAGAGGCGGCGAAAGCTAGCCTAATCTTAAGACTCGCCAACGAATCTTAAGATTCGCTAATCAGTCCCTGTTGTCCTTCCGCGCTGCTGATGTTAAGAAGGAAGCCAGCCAGTCATTACGACAAATGAGGAAAAAGAGATGAGTAATAAATCGTTTGCCAGATTCAGGGCGATATCGATAGCGATATTTGTCATCGGGGCTGTCTCAGCAGGTTTCGCATACTCTCTGCACAAACGGAATGGCCCGCAGCTAGGGCACAGAAAGGGATTCACATTAAGAACCAGGGATACGAACACGCTATTCATTCCCCGATTGAATCCGTTCCCGAACGAGATCGCGTATGCAGACACGATCAAGTATCAGAAATCAGACGGAACCTTTAAGGCGGTGAGGACCTACTACCACGCGACTGGAAGAGTCGTAAAAAAGGACATCACTTTCGGCATTCCAGGTCAGGGCGTATTCTCGATTAACAATCCCCAGGGCCCACTGAACTTTCTATCGTCAATGCCGCCAAAAGAGAAGACATCCTATGTCCCAATCAACGATGGGCATAATTATCCGAACTTCCTAAGAGATGATTGGGTGCTAGGCTATCAGACCTATGTGCTCCGCTTTCCGGATGACGATGGTGGTTATTTTGATATGTATTGCGCCCCTGAATTAGACAGTCAGGAGATCAGGGGCGTCAAAGTTGGAAGTTTTGGGGTCAGTATCATCGAGGCAGTTCAAATAACACCAGGTGATCCCGACGATAGCGTGTTCGGCGCCTTACCTAACTTGCTCGTCAACTACGATTTTTTCAAACAAAAGATCGCAACGATGGAGGAAGCCGGGCAACACGAAACCGCTCAAGCTCTGCAATGCCAGATGGACGAACAGATTGCGAAACAAGCGCAGGAGTAGTAAAGCGCGCGCAGGTGCGAGCCTATTCCACCGCACAGAGTTTTCGTTGCCGTATTCCTACCACTGTTTTAGGAGTCGAAGGCATGAGATATGACCTCGCCAACATAAAGTACGGTGCTTCAGTCTAACGGGAATCGTATTGCTGTCTGGAGCGTTCTGGCATGTCGCAGTCCTCCCGACGTCTCAAGCTTGCGGCGGCAACCCAAATTGTCCAAACGGTTGGACCGTGACGGAACCATCAACATGTAGCGGATCGTGTAGCTGTGGCAGCCCCTTCATCTCATACACGTGCTACCACGAAGTAGGCACTTGTAACGCCAACGGCAGTCCCATTGTCTATGAACACTGCTACGAGGGCGGTTGCTGTTGTCCCAGCGGAAACTGCGCCGGCCAAGGCGGTGGCGGCGGTGGCACCTGCGAGACCGACGCTGATTGTGGCGAGCTTTCTGAATACGTCTGCTTCCAGGGACTCTGCTCTGATGACACTCCGATCTTAATTGATGTATCAGGAAACGGTTTTGATCTGACGAATGCGAATGGCGGCGTCAACTTCGATTTCAATGGCGACGGAGTTGCGAACAAGATTTCATGGACCGCAATGAATTCCGATGATGCCTGGCTCGTGCTTGATCGAAATGGCAGTCTCCCTGATAGAGAGTCAATTGGAACAGAAAGAGGGCCTGTCGACTGTCATCGGCGGGTCCTTTATTTTAGCAATCCGAGAATGATGTCTTTCTCTGCTTAAACAACTTAGCTCAAAGAACCTCGCGGCTTGAGGCTAATCTTCCGCCACAAAAAAGTTATAGACCCACCCCGCGTTTTCTGTTACATTCTGCGGTCAAGGTTCAACCCCTAAAATCCGCTATCCGGCCGGAAATAGCAGCCACGCAAAGGGTTGCCGTGGCGGAACGCTTGCGAAAGAGCATACCCAGGAGACCGCTAGTTGACCACCGCGATCGAACAGACTGTCGAAACCTACGGGATTGAGAACTGGGGTGCTGGCTATTTCGATGTAAATCGGAAGGGTAACCTCATCGTGCGCCCGGCCGACGGTGATCCACGCTCCGCCGACCTGAAGGAGATTATCGAAGATTTGGCGGGCCGTGGAATCTCGGCGCCGGTGCTGCTCCGTTTTCCGCAACTCGTGGCCGCGCAGGTCCGCAAGCTGCAACGCGCTTTCAGCAAATCGATCCGCGAATACGAATACCAGGGCGCGCACATGTGCGTCTACCCGATGAAGGTCAATCAGCAGCGCTCCGTGGTTGAAGAGTACTTGCGCGAAGGGTCGCGTTATGACTTTGGCCTGGAGGCAGGTTCGAAAGCCGAACTGTATGCCGCCCTCGCCCTCGAACAATCGCCCGACAGTTTGCTGGTGCTGAACGGTTTCAAAGATGAAGAGTTTATCGAAATGGCTTTCGCCGGCGCCAAAGCCGGCAAGCGCGTGGTTATCGTCGTGGAGAAACTAAGCGAGCTTGATCACATCCTGCGTATCGCCGATCAGACTGAAGGCGACATGCCGATAATCGGCATGCGGGTCAAGCTTTATTCGAAAGGTTCGGGGCGGTGGGAAAAGTCGGGCGGTGAAGCCGCTAAGTTCGGTCTGACGACTACCGAGTTGTTGGAAGTAATCAACCGCTTGAAAGAAGCCGACCACATCGACATGTTGCGGCTGCTGCATTTTCACATCGGCTCGCAGTTGACCGATATCAAGCGCATTAAGAACGCGATGAAGGAAGCCGCGCGCGTCTATGCCAAGGTCTATCAGATGAAGGTGCCGATTGAATTGCTGGATGTCGGCGGCGGCATGGCCGTCGATTATGACGGTTCGAAGACGGCGTTTGAATCCTCGGCAAATTACAATTCGCAGGAATTCGCCAACGATGTTATCTACACGATCAAGCAGGTCTGCGACGACGAGAACGTTCCGCATCCGACGATCATCCAGGAGTCGGGCCGCTTTCTATCGGCCTATCATGCGATTCTGGTGACCAACGTGCTGGAGGAGATCGAGACCGTTGTCGAAGATATTACTCCCATAGAGATTGATGACGACGATCCGCAGGTGGTGATTGAACTGGGTGACCTGCGAGAGACCATCACGATCAAGAATTATCGCGAGTACTATCACGACGCGCTCGAACATCGCGAAGAGCTGTTCACGCTTTTCAATCTCGGACTGATCTCTCTGGAGGATCGCGCCAAGGGCGAAGTGCTTTTCTGGGACGTGTGCGAGCACGCCGATCGCTACGCGCAGCAGGCTAAATACATCCCCGAAGAGTTTGGCGATCTGAGGCGGCTCTTGTGCGCAAAGTACCTGGCCAACTTTTCTGTTTTTCGATCCGTTCCCGATCACTGGGCGCTCGGTCAGTTGTTCCCGATCGTTCCTATCCAGCACTTGAACAAAACGCCGACTGAGTTCGCCACGCTTTGCGATATCACCTGTGACTCCGACGGCGTCGTCGACAAATTTATCGATCTGCATGACGTAAAGCAGGTGCTCGAGTTACATAAGATCGACCCGGACGAACCTTACTACCTGGCCTTTATGCTGGTCGGCGCCTATCAGGAAGTAATGGGCAATAACCACAACCTTTTTGGTGTACCGAATGAAGCGCAAATCCACATCGACGAAGAAGGCTATCTCATCAAGAAAGTGATTCGCGGCACGACTGTCGGCGAAGCGGCGGGGGGCGCGCGCTACGAGCGCGGCTTGCTGCATGACGGATTTCGCCGCCAGGTAAGACAGAGAATCAAGGACGACGAACTAAGCGAGGCTGAAGGCGCGGAACTGGTGAATTTTTATGAATCTCGCTTCGACGCCTACACGTACGTCGGACTTAATGGTAACCGCGGCAAGGGTCGGCGGCGTCATGATTATTAAGAATTGTCCGACAAACTTCAGTTTGTCGCTCAAGTGGTTTAGAAGCGGGCTACTGCCCGCTTGGTCGGGCGTAAGCCCGACTCTAAACGATCCGCACGCATTAGCGACAAACTTCAGTTTGTCGGACATTTGAAAGAGGTTAGAACGAGCTTATGGTGACACAGCGAAAACCAAAACCCAGCAAGTACCTGACTATTCCTACCCGTCCCGTGCAAGTCGATCGGGACCGGTCGGTAGCCGGCCTGCTGGAAAAGATGGAAGGCACCGGATTCGGTGGCCGCCAGTTGGCCGAAGCGCATCGCATTTGGCTGGACATGCTGGGCGACAACACGACGATCATGATGGCCGCGTCCGGCGCTCTGATACCCCCGGGCATGCGACGGCTGCTGGCTTACGTGGTCAAGAACCGTTTTGTCGATGTGTTAGTGCTGTCAGGCTCGGTAATTTTTCACGATCTGCACGAGACGCTCGGACGTCATCATTTTCAGGCCCACCCGAACATGACCGATGCCGAGCTTGAGTCGGCCCAGATCAATCGCATGTGGGATCTCCTGGCCAGCGAAGAGGAGTATCACGAAGCCGAAGAGTGGGTCGGAGGATTTGCCAGCCAGTTGGATCAGTCGCGGCCTTACTCTACCCGCGAGTTCCTGCATCTGCTCGGCCGCGAACTGGCCGAGATCGCGGCGGAAGACGGCGTGCTGACCGCAGCTTACAAATCGCGCGTTCCGGTATTTTGTCCCGGGATTACCGAGAGCGGCATCGCGGTAGGCATCGCGGGCTCGCGCTTTGAAAAGAAGAACAACTTTCAGTTCGACATCGTGCAGGACGTGCTGGACATGGCGCAGGTCGCCATCCGCGCCCGCGTCTCCGGAGTCATTAACATCGGCGGCGGCATCACCAAGAGTTTCCTGCGCCAGACAGAAATGTCCGCGCACATCTTCAAACAGCAGATTCACGGTCATAAATACGCGATTCAAATCGCCGCCGACGCGCCGCATCCCGGTGGACGTTCCAGTGCCGTCTCGTTCGATGAATCGCTGGTTTACGGAAAGCTTGGTCGCGGCGCGCTGACGTCGTACGTCAACTGCGACGCGACAATCGCGCTGCCGATCATCATCACCGCCCTTTCACAGACCGCGGCAAAATACATGAAGGGTCGCCGCCGGCCGAACTTCACCTTCAGCGGCAAAGACTTGATCATCGAAGTGCCGTAACGGCGCCTATTTAGCCGCGTTCACGCGGCTTCCCCGAATGGTTTCCAGACCAGCCGTTTTACGGCTGGGTAAAGATGCGAGACGAATCTATGTAGCCCGCTTCAGCGGGCTTACCTGTTGGTGGCTTCAGCCAGGGCGCTTAAGCGCTCGATGGTAAGCACGCTGAAGCGCGCTTCCGTGACGATATCGCCCAGTGACCCAGCGCTAGAAAGCGCTGGGCTAATAACCCTTTGGGTAAGCCCGATGAATCGGGCTCAGCCTGCCAGTTCCTCTCCTTCGCTTGTTTCTGGCTTCTCCTCTCCACCTTCGCTAAACTTCGCACATGACCGAGTCACAATCCCTTCCCATGAACTTCGGCGGCATTGCCGAAGAAGAGTTTTCCAGCTTCGACAACTCGCGCATCCTGGTTTGGCCCGTAGCATACGAAGGCACGGTCTCGTATGGCGGCGGCACGGGCCAGGGCGCGCGGGCGATCATCGACGCCTCGCGCAACATGGAACTCTATGACGAAGAGACCGACGCGGAAGTCTACAAGCTGGGCATTCACACACTGGAGGAATCGCCGTCGCTCGATCCGCCTGAGCGCATGATGGGCTCGCTTTACGACCGCGCGAAAGAACTTCTCTCCAGCGACAAATTCATCACGATGATTGGTGGCGAGCACTCAATCAGCGGGCCGGTCATCCGCGCGCACTCGGAGAAGTATCCGAACCTTTCCGTCTTACAAATCGATGCCCACGCCGACCTGCGTGACACCTATGACAGCACGCCGCACTCGCATGCGTCGATCATGGCCAGAGTCGTTAAAGACCTGCGGATTCCGGCAGTTCAGTGCGGCATTCGTTCGATATCAGCAGAAGAAGCACGGGCCATAGATCAGTTGCCGACGCGAATTTTCTGGGCTAGAGACATCGTGGGACGCGACGATTGGTGGGACGAAGCGATGGATGGTTTGACTGAGAGTGTTTACCTTACCATCGACATCGACGGTCTCGATCCCTCGCTGGTGTCCGCGACCGGAACGCCTGAACCAGGTGGGCTCGGGTGGTACGAAACGATTGGTCTGATTCGCACGCTCGCGCGCAACCGGCGCGTCGTGGGGATAGACTTAACGGAATACTCTTACGTGGAGGGACAGAGCGCTTCGGCGTTCCTATGCGCGAAGCTGATTTATAAAACGCTGGCGTTCGTGTTTGAGAAAGAAACCGAGCGAGTGAGAAATAGGACTTAACCTCCGCAAACTCTCTGTGCATCCCCTGTGTTTCTCTGTGTCTCTGTGGTAAGAAAAAGCGAATCATCACCACAGAGGCACAGAGGACTCACAGAGTTACACAGAGAAGACCTTTCGAAGGCCGACGAATCCTAAGTCAGTTTCTTCTTGAACGCTTCCTTCAATCCTGACTGCGCTTGATCGTGCGCATCGTAAACATTGGGACGACCGAGAACAGCGCGGTATTGCGTCATCGCGTCGTTGCGCTTGCCCGCCAAATCCAGCGCGCGGGCAGCATACAAGTGCGCCATCGTCGCCAGTCCCTGCTGTGCGCCGGGGACCTCGGCACAGGCCAGAAACTCTTTCGCAGCGCGATCGTATTGACCTGCCGTCATCAGGGCTTCGCCGTACTTGAAATGAATCAGATCAAAGGCGCGGGCTGCAGTGTCGCGCACTGCCTTGTCCTTCAAAAGCGAATCGAAGGTAGCTAAGGCTTCCGCCTCGGCCGCAGTCGTCGCCGTGCCCTGGTTCGCCTTCCGCTCCAGCTCCGCCTGCAACACTAAGGCGTCGGCAGCTTCCAACCGATAGAGATAGTTGCGCGGATATTTCGCAACCAACTCGCGCGCGATGGCCGCGGCTTCCGCATACCGTTTTTCGCGCGTATACAAAACGATCAGCAGGGTCCGGGCCTCGTCGCGCACCCAGCGGCCTTCTTTGGTAACGCGCTCGAGGGTCGCCAGTCCACGCTTTTTCGATCCGCGAAAGCCGGCGACCCCCGCGATGAGCTTAATTGGCAACGGGAGCGATCCAACCGTGAAGTCATATAGACCAATCGTAATCTCGGCGTCGTGGTAATTCGGATCAAGCCTGATTACGTCCCGATGTCGATCCACGGCGTCGGAACCGTCCTTCAAAGCTGCGAAGTGGCGTCGCTCGACTGCTTCTTCAAACGCAGCCTTCAATCCTTCAATGGCGCCGAGGAAGTAGAGGGCTTCGACGTCCCGCGGGTACTGCTTCAGACGCGCTTCGGTAAGCACTCGCGCCTGGCGGGTCAGGGTGCGAAATTGATCTACCACCTTTGGGTCAGCCTTGTCGTCGCTCGTCGAATAAAAAGTATCGTCACCGCCGTAAAGGGAAGACTGCAACCGCCGCGTCTGGTAGAGAGTCTCGATCCAAAGGCTGTCAGCCAGAAACTGCGACCCGGCGGGATAATTCGGAAACGCTTCGGCCATTTCTTTGAAGCTTTTGCGGGCGGTGTCATAGTCGAGATTGAAGAGCGCTTCAGAGCCCGCGATGCGAAGGGTTTCAAACCTTGCCCGCTCGGCTTCGGTGAGCCAGGAATTTGGCGCACTCTGTGAGAAGGCTGCGGCCGGAACCGCGAGTATGAAAAGCATCGAAAGATAGATCAGAGACTTCATTCAAACCACTCCATTATTTCAAATTCAAGTTTCGGGCTGGAAAGGCAGAGCCTTCCCGCACATCAAGCGGCAAAGCCGCGGACTTAGCTGGAGAAGCTCTCGACATACTTCACGCCGCTTCCCGTATTGAACAGAACGACACGCTCATCGGGCTGTACGGAGTCGGCATCGAGCAACTTCTTCAATGCCGGCAAACACGCTGCGCCTTCAGGCGCACAAAAGATCCCTTCAGCGGCGCCAATCTCTTTTGTCGCGGCGATCAACTCTTCATCGGTGACCGCGATTGCGGTTCCGCCGGACGCCCGCAACGCATCAATGATCATAAAGTCTCCAATCGCCCGGGGCACGCGCAGGCCCGACGCCGTTGTCTGGGCGTTGGGAAACTCATCAGCAAAGCGCTTCCCTGCTTCGAACGCGCGCACGATCGGCGCGCAGCCCGCTGCCTGCACCGTAACCATGCGTGGCCGCTTTGATCCGATCCAACCCATCTGTTCCATTTCATCAAACGCTTTCCACATCCCAATCAATCCCGTGCCGCCGCCGGTCGGATAAATGATTACATCCGGCAGTTCCCAGTCGAACTGCTCAGCCAATTCATAGCCCATCGTCTTCTTGCCTTCGATGCGATAGGGCTCTTTCAAAGTCGAGACGTCAAACCAACCTTCGGCTTCCTTACGCCGCTCGACCTCAGCGCCGCAGTCGGTGATCAGTCCCTCCATCAGAGTCACATGCGCGCCCGTCTGTTCACACTCGATGACGTTGGCTCGCGGCGTATCGCTTGGCATAAAGATGTGCGCTGACAAGCCTGCACGCGCCGCATATGCTGCCAGGGCGCCCGCCGCGTTACCCGCCGAGGGTACCGCCAGCTTATGCGCGCCCAACTCTTTGGCCATCGAAACCGCCGCCGCCATGCCGCGCGCTTTGAAGCTCTGCGTCGGATTCTGCCCCTCGTCCTTGATGTAAAGATTGGTCAAGCCCAGCCGGGCGCCGAGTCGCGATGCGCGCACGAGCGGCGTGAATCCTTCGCCCAGGGTGACGATGTTCTCGTCAGACTCGACCGGCAGAACCTCGCGATAACGCCATAGATCCGGGCCTCGATCTCTCAAGCTTTCCTTTGTCAAAGAAACCGACGCACTCTTCAGGTCATAACGAACCAGCAGCGGCTTTCCGCATTTGGTGCAAAGGTTGCGCAACAGCCGTGCCTCGTGTTTCGCTGCGCATGCGGCGCATTCCAGATGTGTGACATTCATTGAGTTTCCTTACGATTCCCTTCAAAGTTTCAAAAGCCGCCCTGCCAGTCCCGGGCCGATCATGATAGCTGTTTGTGGGCCAATGCGTCAGGTGGAGCGAGAATCTTGCGGCGAATTAAAGGGAAGGAGCGTTCGCCACGTGCACTTTCATCTCTGCGAGGTTAAGCTTGCACTCACATTTTTGCGAAAACTGAGGAGAAAAGAGACCAAATGCCAAATCGAACAGCGGTGATCCAAACCAACAAAGGGACAATTAAGTTTGAGTTGCTGGAAGAAGACGCGCCCAAGACAACTGAGAATTTTCGCTTGCTCGCCGAAAAAGGCTATTACGACGGCGTGATCTTTCATCGCTGCATCAAAGGCTTCATGATTCAAGGCGGCGATCCCGACGGTACCGGTCGGGGTGGCCGATCGGCCTGGGGCGGGAAATTTGCCGACGAGATCAATCCGACTTCAGAAGTTTATCGTCGCGGCTACAAGGCGGGTACGGTTGCCATGGCCAACGCCGGCCCTAATACCAATGGCTCGCAATTCTTTATCATGCACGTTGATTATCCGCTGCCGCCCAGCTACACAATCTTTGGCCGCGTGACCGAAGGACAGGATGTGGTTAACGCGATTGCGACTTCCGCGACTGATCGCAGTGACCGGCCGGTTTCAGAAGTGAAGATGGAGAAAGTCACCGTCGAGTGAATTGGACTGATGCAGTTAGAAAAGTGGCACGGGCGTGCGGGGTCCGGCGGGGCAGCCCCGCTGGGGTGCTCGACCCGCCCGTGAATCACGCGCAAGATGCGCGTGCCACAATTATTTCTCGGGCCCGGTCATCTCAGTGAGTTCCAGCGTCACCTCATCGGATCCCAACCTAGGGGCGTAGCGGATCGCATCAGCGACAAATCGCTTCGCGGCGTCGACGGAGCCTTGCAAGTCCATTCCCAGACCCAGGCACGCTGCTATTGCTGATGAAAGCATGCACCCTGTGCCGCGCACCGGCCTAGAGTCGATCCACTCGCCCCGAAATGTTGTAACTAAACCTTCATCATCAAGGACGTCTATTGCCTGACGGTTAGGTTCGACTCCTACTGACCTCTGACCTCTGACCTCTGACCTCTGTTTCAAGTGTCCGCCCTTGACCAGCACCGCGCGCGCACCCATCTCGCGCAATTTGTGCGCTGCTTCGCACATATCGTGTTCGTTCGTGATTCTCATTCCCGCCAGGGTTTCAGCTTCCGGAATATTGGGAGTGATCAGGCGAGCGAGGGACATCAACTCACTCAACCACACTTTCCTCGCTTCCGGCTCCATCAGTTCATAACCGGATGTCGAGTGAAAAACCGGGTCGACCACAGGCGCGGGCATTTCCGTCTCTTGTATGAGGCGCACAACTTCCATGACGCTTTCCCGTGTCGGCAACATGCCAATCTTAACTGCGGCGATGCGGAATTCTCTGGCGAGTGGCAAAATCTGTGCGCGCAAAGAGTCCGCAGTTTGGTGAATAGCGCCAAAGACAGCTTCGGAATTTTGCTGAGTTAGCGAAGTCACTGCGGCGACAGGCGTGCAACCAAATACCACGATGGACTTAATGTCAGCGATGATCCCCGCTCCGCCGGAAGGATCGAAACCGGCTATGGTAAGTACGACCGGGGAAGCACTTGAGGAAGTTAGCATCTGCAGGAATGTATTTCCTTACGTTAATCGTGTAGCCAGTTCCGCCGAGTTTCAAGGACCCAACTCTTTACCACTCGAAAGGCCAAAGAGTTAGGAGTCCCGCCTTTAGGCGGAATGTTTCGGACTATCAACTCAGCCGCCTAAAGGCGGAACTCCAAACAGGGGCAGTTAGCGTAGCACGGCGAGCCGCTTCTCAAAATCCTTAACAACGGTCCGTTTGCCTTCGTGAGCAACTGAAAAACCTTCACGCCGCAGGTGCTGAGCTTGCTGTTGCTCTCCTCCAGGGAATTTCGGATTGAGGCTCCCGTCATCTTTGATAACGCGCCAGTAGGGCGCAACCCGCTGCCGGCCGTTCGCACGATCTTCTTCGGCTGCTTCCGCGACGATGCGCACAAAGATGCCGGTCGTCAGCGGGCAAGTCACATCAGCCGCGAAATCCATAGCGAGTCTTTTCCGGATTTCCCCGACCGTGACCAGTTTCCCTTTTGGAATCCGCCGCAGGAGTTGGTCCACCAGTTTGGGTGTGGGAATCAGCATCGTACCCTTGCCAAACCGGGCCATCTTGGGTGGAATCTTGACCAACTTCGGTTCCTGAGGTTTCTCGAGTTTGTCGCGCCACGGAATTCGACTCTTGAGTTTAGTTGTCACTTTGCCACTCCCGTCAGATCAGACTTTCGGACAAGACCATTTATCGCTGCAACCGTCGCCGCCAGGTTGTTCTGCCGGTTGTTCTGCCAGTTGTCCTGATAATCAAACAGACTAATGCCGGCAATCCCGCTGGCTCCGGCGCGTAGACATTCATTCGCGTTCATGGTCGAAATGCCGCCGAGCGCAATCAAGGGAAACGGCGCCAATTCGCGCACAGCCTCAGCCAATCGGTCCACGCCCAGCGGCGGTCCATATCTTTCTTTTGATGGCGATGGGAAGATGGGCCCAAAGACTGCGAAATCGGCGCCTCCCTTCTGCGCCTCGCGGGCTTCGTCCAGGGAATGAGTTGATGCGCCAATTAAGAAATTCGCCCCGAACGTTTTTCTGATCAGCTCCGGCCTAAGTGAATGCATTGTTAAATGAACGCCATGCGCCCCGGCGCTGGCAGCGACGTCAGCGCGATCGTTGACCAGGATGCGCGTCGAACTTCCTCGGGCGATGGCTACTACTCTCCCCGTTAGCTCGTAGAGGACTCGAGCGGGCAGGTTCTTCTCTCTGATTTGGATTAGTTGAATGCCGGCGGCGACGGCGGCAGAAACCTGAAGCTGGATGTTGCGAAACTCTTCGCTCGCCGGCGTGGTCGTTTCAGCGGTTGCGCCGCGGGTAATCAGATAAAGGATCGGCTTTGGCAGGTTGAACTCCATCGGCCGCAACGCGTTTGGGCATTTTCCGGCCCGAGCTTTCCACAGAAGGCAGCCCTGCGTCCAGCGCTCGCACCGTCTGGCGGAAATTAATTAACTCCCAAACACCCATTCCGAGATTCAAAATTCCGATTCCGGATACTGTGCCCCGCACCCACCCTGAGGCTACGAACCGTTGCACGCCGTAACCGGTCTTATGAGCGGCCAGCAGCAGAAAATAATTATTCCCCCAGTCGCTGAGCCCCAACCAACCATGCGGAACCCAGGGCAGGACCGTCAAAACGATGCCAATCTCGAGACAGAGAATGATGTAAAAGATGACCGAAAGCCGCGAAGACATTCGTCATACTCCCTTAAACAGGCACACTTGCGCAAGCTTGCAACCCGCGCATGCGCTGACGGGTCGATAGAAACTAAACGAAGCGCAAAAGTCAGTTTACGTGCTGCTCGTGGTTCTGGTTTCGCGCGGCATTGCCATTCTCTCCATTGGCGCGCGCCTGCAGCACTCGTAAACGTTCATTCACACCACGATAGGAAACGTTAATTCCGTAAACCTCGGTAAAAAGATCGATGGCGCGCTCTAGATCACCAGCCTGCTCGTAAGCGGCGGCTAGTTCATAGCGCAAAGCCTGGCGCTCGTCTTCCGAGGCGCCCGCACTATTCAATCCCTTATTAAACCACTTTACCGCCAGCTGGGGCACGCCCTTCTGCATGAAACAATGGCCCAGGAGGTTGCAGCATTGCAAATAGCGCGCGGTACCGTCATCCGGATTGACCATACCCGCAGCGGTTTGAAACTCTTCGAGGGCCTCTTCGAACAAATCCATCTCCTTATAAGCCAGGCCCAGATTGTAATGTGTTTCGTAATCACCGTTGCCGTTAGAGTCAGATTCGCCTTCCGCCGACACGCGGTATTCCTCAAATATCTCCGCCAGGCCGGGGTCAATTCCCCTGGACACAGGGGACGAAACGTCCCGGCTCGGGACAGGAACTTCTGAAGTAAGAACGGGTTCCGTCGACGCGAGCTCGAATTCCTCCTTCGGCTGAACAAAACTGCCGGTATCAATCGACTCGGTTAATTCGGCCGCGGTGGATCCGGCGTTTTCATCCATGGATTGGAGTTGCCGCCTGCGCAGGTCGATGTCTGGATGCGCTCCAAACTGCCGCTCCAGTAAGTCGAGCGCGTCCAGCGCTATATCTGCATAGCCTTGCGCAATGTAGAAATCCACGCTCTCGAGTTCCTGTGTGCGAGCATCTTTCGCCCGGTCATCACCAGCCTGCTTTGCAACGGCTTCATCGGGATTCGGCGGCAGCTCCTCGGCAACGACGGTCTCGAAACTAAAGCCTCGTTCTATTTCAATTTCATCGCCGGATTCCGTCCTGAGATCGGCCATGTCTGTGACCGGACTCCATTCAAATTCGCTCTCGCCAACCGGGGTTGAAGCTACCGGCGAATCGAAGACGAACTCGTCCCTGCTCTGGGGATCTGCTTCCGCCTCAGGCTGGCGCGCGGATTCCATTTCCGGCAGAATTTCTGCCGCGGCTTCCTCTTCGGCGCCGCCAAGTTGTTTGAGTCGCTCAACGTGATGCGCCTGCTCCGGAGCCAGCCGCGTCAACTGGGTCAACGCATATCGCTCGTCTTTCACCAGACCTGCTGCTTCTGCTGCTTCCGCCAATCTTTCCAGCGCAGCTTTCAGTTTCTCCATGTCGCGCTGCCACCAAAAAGCGCGAACCAGCAAACGCAGGGCCTGTACATTGTCGGAATCACATGTCAGTAATTCGTCCAGCAGCTCGAGCAATCGATTGTCTTCACGTTCGGCAAGCATCTGCTCGGCTATTCCGGCAACCAGGCGGGTTGCGTCCTCAACCTTGTCGGACCGGACATACAGTCGCGCCACATCGATGTACTGCAAGTAAGCCGACTGTTCTTTTGCGACCAGTGAAGCCGTGGCTTGCTCGGCCTGCAGTGGGTCTTCAGCTTCGACGTGAGCGCTGGCGAGCATTGAAAGCAACTCAACGTCTTCCGGATTGTCTGCCGAGGCTCGTCCGATTATCTCGGCGGCCTCATCGGCGGTACCTCGGGCGCTGTGCGCGGCCAGAAGTCCTTTGAGCACGACACGGTCGGACGGACGAAGCTCGAGAGCCCTTCCAAATACTTCCAGTGCTTCGTCAAATGAGCTGCGCGCCAACAGATGTTGGCCGGCTTCCGTAAAGGCCGCAGCCGCTTCCGTCTTCATTCCTTCTTTGAAGTAGCTTTCAGCCAGCTTGATGCGAATCTCAGTGTTTTGAGAATCGAGATCCGCGATCTTGCGAAGGACTTCCAGACATTCATGTGTTGCGCCCGCCTTACTATGAGCATTAGCTACGGCCAGATAATGCGCGCGTGCTTCGACGACCAGATCCTGTTGGGCGTAAAGGTCGGCAAGGTGGGTCGCGATTTCAGTATCGTTAGGCTGCAGGCGGTCGATCTTCTTGAACATCGCGATTGCCTTGAGGGCAAAATCCTGATCGCGGTAATGTTCGGCTATGCGGCGGAAACAGGAAACCGCCGCGGGCTGATTGCCGACGCGGACATAGAGGTCGCCGAGCATGTTCAGGGTGGTGAAATCGTCTGGCTCGTCCTCGACGATCTTGCAGTATTCTTTGACAGCCGCCGGGATTTTACCCAACTCCAGGTATCTCTCGGCCGCACGCAGAGTCTTTACCTTATCGAACGTCATGTTTTCGAACTCTTAGACTGGAATGAATAAGGCGAGGTCGGGTGCCTAACGCCGTTGAGGAAATTTCGCATACCGAAGCCGCACGAAAGCTCAGCGGCCCCTCTACGCTAACACGCAAAAACAGCCAGTGTCAACGCTGTTTTCTTTCGGCCAACTATTGTCAACGCGCTGATTTCGGGGCGACAGGAGGCTAGACAACGTCCGCAAAGTTCTTTCTGCTTCGCGCAAACCACCAGTATCCAAAGAGAAAGCTAACTATTGCAAAGACACCAAAATATGCCAGGCCCCGCCAATCAGGTAGGCTGCCGTCAAGGATAATCCGGCGATAGTTGCGAATCAGGGGGGTGAAAGGATTGAGATTTACCAGACTGCGATAGGGTTCAGGCACCAGCGCCTCGGGATAAATGATAGGAGTGAGGTACATCCAGGCCATCAAAACGAGCGTGATTCCCTGCACGATATCGCGAACAAAGACCCCCAGCGATGCCAGTAGCCACGCGACGCCAAACGTGGCGATTAGCTGTGGGATAACCAGCAGCGGCAGGAAAACGATCGTCGCATGCATCTCGCGACGAAGCAGAATTGCGGCAATGACCAATGCGACAGTGCCAAACATTTGATTGGCTACCGCCGCCAGCGAGATCGAAACCGGCAACGTTTCGAGCGGAAAGACCACCCGCTTGACCAGATTCGAGTGCGCGACGATCGTGCCCGACGAAAGCTGTAAAGATTCCTGAAAGGCGTTCCAGGGCAGCAGCCCACAGAAAAGATAGAGCGCATAGTCCCACTGCGAACTGTTCTCGCCGAATCTCGCTTTGAAGATCCCGGAGAAGATGATCGTGAAAATCGCGATCATTACTACCGGCGTCAGCAAGGCCCAGAGGATACCCAGCACTGAACCGCGATAACGTCCCGCCAACTCCCGCTTGGTTAGCGAGACGATCAGATCAAAGCGCCGGGGGAGTTGCCACAGTGGTTGCCACACTGCCCTCCGGGCTGTTTGAGCAGAGATCATGCCAGGTATTCTAATTGGTTGGTGGTCGGTTGTCAGTGCTTAGTCGGTTTCGCGCCTCTGGATCAAGGTTCAGCCTATTACTTGTCGAAACGCCGATAGGAACGTTTCCATTTCGGGCTGCTTGCCGATGGTTACGCGCATGTGATTTGGCAATGTAGGAAAAGCGCGGCCGACTTGAACGCCGCGCTGCTTCAAAGCATCGATCAGCGGACGTACCGGACGCTTCACATCTATCATCATAAAGTTTGCGTGTGAAGGAATGTACTGGTAGCCCATCGCGTCGAGCTCCTGAACTAACTCCCTTTTGGTTTCGCTGTTCAATCGCCGGCCATATGTTACCTGATCGGTATCGCTGAGGCTGGCGATTGCCGCCGCCAGCGCCATGATATTTACGCTGTCCCATGTTTGATGCGGCCGCAGGCGCTGCATCGTTTCATTTTGAGCCACGCAGTAGCCGCAGCGCAGGCCTGCCATTCCGTAAATTTTTGAGAAGGTCCGTGCCACGATCAGATTTGGATGATCCTTGATCATCGGAATCACGCTTTCGTAGTCCGGGCTGTCTGCGTAGTGAAAGTAGGCCTCGTCCACGAGAACCATTGTCCGGCGTGGAACTTTTGCAATGAACTCGCGCAGTTCATTCTTCGGAGTGATGCTGGCCGTGGGATTGTTGGGGTTGCAGACGTAAATCAAACCTTCACTCGCCGCGGCCAGCATTTTCGCCAGATCGTGGCTGAAGGTTTTGGTGAGTGGAACTTTCACGATCTCTGCGCTGTTGACGCGCGCATGATTGAGAATCGCCTCGAAGGTTGGATCGGCAACGATCATTTTTCCGCGGCCCGGCGTGAAGGTCAGCGCGCCACCACGCGTCGGACGGGCCAGCGGCACTGGCCGGTAATTGCGTGATGACATGGGCCCGGTGAATGCCGATGCGCACATTTTCAAAATCTCGCCGGAACCATCTCCGAGTAATATCTGATCCCGATTGACGCCGTTGATTTTCGCCAGTGTCTCAATCAGCAGGTCTGCATGTTCATCCGGATAGCGCCAGGCGAGACTGAACGCGTCGGTCATCGCCTTGAGCGCCAGAGGCGACGGCCCGTAAGGATTCTCATTCGAGTTCAGACGGACAATGCTGGTCGCATCTGTCAAAGGCACGGTGGGCCCAGCGGCCTGCGATGCCGAGCCCAGTGCAGTCCCGCGATGAGCAACGGCGTACGCCGCGCCTGCGCCAAGCAGGTGCGCAAACCTGCGGCGAGAAATTTTGAATAGTTCTGCCATTGGTCGAAACCTCCCGGACGTGAATCGAGCGGGCAGCATTATCCGCCATCAGCGCCACCGAGCCAAATGCTTTGTCCGTGACTGCTCAGTCAAGGGTAGCGAATGGTCGGGGTGTCTCGAGCTTCAAGGTTATGGTACGCTGACAAAAAATGATGCCAGACCGAAGCGCAACAACCTTGTTTCCGGACATGTCTGAGCTCGAAAGCTCAACTGCCGGTTCCACCACGGCAGCGCCCCTCGCTGATCGCATGCGTCCGCGCACACTCAGCGAGTTCGTCGGACAGGAACAACTGGTAGGAGAGGGCCGAGTACTGAGGCGCTTGATCGAAGGCGGAGGCACGCTGCCATCTTTGATTCTGTGGGGGCCGCCGGGGACCGGTAAGACGACGCTGGCGCGGCTACTGGCAGAGAGAACCGACGCCCGATTTGTGGCGCTGTCGGCGGTGTTCTCCGGCGTGAAGGATTTGCGCGTCGCGATTGCCGAAGCGCGTCTGGATCGTCAACGACGACGACGCACGATTCTGTTTATTGATGAGATTCATCGCTTCAATAAAGCCCAGCAGGATGCGCTCTTGCCTGCGGTTGAGAATGGAACCGTGACGCTGATCGGCGCTACCACCGAAAATCCTTCGTTTGAAGTAATCAGCGCGTTACTTTCGCGTAGTCGCGTCCTGGTACTTAATCCGCTTAACGAAGAAGAAGTGGAAACAATCCTGCGTCGCGCGTTGGCGGACAAAGAACGAGGACTCGGGAGCTTTAGTCCTGAACTTTCCAATCAACTGATTACTCGGCTGGCGCATTCATCGGGTGGCGACGCACGCATGGCCCTGGCCGCATTGGAAGCTGCCGTCGCCGCTACTCGACCGAACGAACAAGGCGTGCGATCGATTACCGGCGAAACCTTGATTGAAGCCCTGGGGCGCGCGCAGTTTGCTTACGACAAAGGCGGCGAAGAGCATTACAACCTGGCCTCGGCGCTGATCAAGTCGCTGCGCAACTCTGACGTCAACGCCGCGCTCTACTGGCTGGCGCGCATGATTGAAGGTGGCGCCGATCCCATCTTCATCGCCCGCAGACTCTGTATTCTGGCTTCCGAAGACATCGGCCTCGCCGACCCTCAGGCTATGGTCCAGGCCGCCGCGGCGGCCGAGATCACGAAACTGATCGGCTTGCCTGAAGCGCTGTTCCCTCTGACGCAGGCGACGATCTATCTGGCGCGCGCGCCGAAATCAAATGCCGTGATGCGTGCTTATTCCGCGGCCCACAGCGACGCCACCGAAACCGCGCGCGAGCCGGTGCCCCTGCATCTCAGAAATGCGGTTACCCCTCTGATGAAGAACCTCGGTTACGGCAAAGATTATCGCTACGTTCACAGCGATGCCGGGGCGAAAGAAGAAATGTCGTGTCTGCCCGAGAAGTTGAAGGGGAAAATCTACTACGATGATGATAACCAGAATAGGTCCTAGCTGGCCTATCAGTCCTATTCTTGCCCTGGCCAATGAACTCCAAGTCACAGAAAGAACTCGCCTTCCTCCACGACCTTTATATCGCGACCGATTGGGGTGAGCGTTTCGCAGCCCTGGTTGACGAGCACATTGAGCTGCCAAAGGAGGGCCGCGCGCTTTACGTCAACGCCGGGGCGGGCGGGCACGCATTGGCCGTGCACGCGCGGGGCGAAAAACTAAGACTGCTGTGTGCGGATGAAGAGGATGAGTGTCTGGAACTCGCGCGCGCGAAAGCGGTAGTGTTGCGCCAGGAGACCGAGTTTCAACGTGAAGACCCGACTGCACTGTCGTTAGGTGACGCTCAGTTCGACTTGGTGCTCGGCGATGCTTCACTGACATCGTCCACGGATTTGAAGCCGGTGCTGAGAGAGTTGGTTCGCGTCGCCAAGCCCGCGGCTACGGTCGCCTGGTGGCTTCCTACCGCGTCGAGCTTCGGTGAGTTCTTTTCCATCTACTGGGAAGCGCTGGTACGCACCGGTCCGGAAGATCGAGGCAGCGAAGTTGAACGCTTGATCACCGATCTCCCGTCAATCTCGGACGCGGAGAACTGGGCCCAGGAGGCAGGTCTGGAAAGCGTAACTTCCTCGATGGCGATTGAGGAGTTCGATTACGAATCCGGCGAGCAGTTCCTGGCGTCGCCTCTGATTACGGATTTTCTGCTACCGAAGTGGCTCGGTCCCCTGCCCGAAAGCGATTGGGACCGGGTTGTTTCTGAGGTAGCCCAAATCATCGATGAGGAACGGCACAGTAGAGAGTTTTCGTTGACGCTGAAGGCGACGCTGGTGCTAGGTAGGAAGAACAAAACTAACTGAGCCCTGTCAGGCGCTTCGGTGAATTTGGCTCCAACTAATGCTCAAGCTTCTTACTCTCTTCGGCGCGTATATTTTGGGCGCGACGGCGTGCTTCTTCAAACAGCGCCTCGTCGTCAACCGACTCGAGCTTGGCGCGCGAATCCAATTTTGGCTTCTCGTCGCGTTCGGCGTCGTCCATTCCTTCCTTGAAAGCTTTCTTGCTCTGACCCAGCGCCTTCGCCAGTTGCGGCAGCTTGCTGCCGCCGAATAACAAAAAGATCGCGGCGACAACCAGGATTATGATCGTCGGGTTCCCCAATATTTCTAATAGCACCACATTCATGGCAATTCTCCTTCCGTCTTCTACGCGCGCACGCACAGATCGCTGCCGCCATCGGACTCGTAGAAAAGATATTTGCGCCAGGTTTCGTCGGCGCGGCCCAGATAGCGCATGATCTGGCGATTGACGTGCAGTGAAAATGCGCGCGGCCGGCGCAGCAGGTGCATCCCCGACTCTTCCGGCGTGCGATTGCCTTTGCGATGATTGCAGCGCTTGCAGCAGGCAACCAGATTGTCCCACGCCGACTCTCCACCGCGCGAACGCGGTACGATGTGGTCCAGCGTCAGCTCAGACGGCGCGGACTGCTTACCACAATACTGGCAGCACGAATGGTCGCGGAGCAGGATGTTCTTACGAGAAAGCGAGCGGCGCTCAAACGGAATATGGCGATATTCGGTCAGCCGGATGACAGCAGGCGCGTGCATCTCGATCCTTTGGGAATGCAGCATATGACCGTTGTGCTCTTCCATGCGCGCCACGCCTTTAAAGATCATGACCACCGCGCGCCGCTCAGTGCACACGTTGATCGGCTCGAAAGAAGCATTCAGGACTAGCACGCGCGCGTTCATGATTGATGGTGATATTACGCGAGCCCGGCGGAAAGTGTCAAAATTGTCGCGGTGGCAGGCGCTCCCAGCGTGTCAGACTCGTACGGTTTCCTCTGCCTGTCTTTGTGCCCTTAGTGCCTTTGTGGTGAATCAACCGTGGCGGTAATTACCACAAAAACACTAAGAACACTAAGGTTCACCTGGCATTCCTACCGAAACTTGTCCGTCGCTTCCACCAGCGCACTGGTGTTTCCCGCCTCCATGATCGAGTGTCCCGCGTCGGGCGTGATTTGGAGTTCCGCTTCCGGCCAGGCGCGGTGCAGGTCCCAGGCGCTGGTCATCGGGCAGACAACATCGTATCGTCCCTGCACGATTACTCCGGGGATGTGACGAATCTTACCGACGTTATCGACCAGGTAATTTTCGGTGGCAAAGAAACAGTTGTTCATGAAGTAGTGACATTCAATGCGCGCAAAGGCGAGCGCAAACTGGGGATCGGCGAACCTCTCGATCGACTTGTAATCAAAGAAGAGTCTTGACGTACTGCCTTCCCAGATACTCCATGCGCGCGCGGCTGCAACTCGAACCTGCTCGTCATCGCTGGTAAGACGGCGATAGTAAGCGCTCACCATATCATCGCGCTCGTTCTCAGGAATGACCTTCAGGAACTCCTCCCACACGTCGGCGAAGATCCAGCTAGCACCTTCCTGATAGAACCACTTGATCTCTTTCGCCCGGCACAAAAAGATCCCGCGAAGCACGAGTTCAGTCGGACGACTGGGATGTGTCTCGGCATAAGCCAGAGAGAGTGTGCTGCCCCACGAACCGCCGAAGACCTGCCACTTGTCGATGCCGAGATGCTCGCGCAGCTTCTCAATGTCCGAGACGAGATCCCACGTGGTGTTCTCTTCGAGAGAAGCATGCGGCGTGCTCTGTCCCGAGCCGCGCTGATCGAGCAGCACGATGCGGTAGGCATTTGGATCGTGAAATTGCCGGTACTCCGGCACGAGTCCCCCACCCGGCCCGCCGTGCAGAAACACCACCGGCTTGCCGTTAGGGCTACCGCACTGCTCGTAATACATCTCGTGAATGTCTGAGACTTTCAGACGGCCAGTGTCGTAGGGTTCGATTGCAGCGTATAGGGTTCTGAGTTGGGTCATGGTGTTTGGATTCTATCTGCGTAGTTGATTTGAGACAACGCTGCCTCGGGTGTTCATAGGGGTTGATCCAGGGGTGGCGCGACTTCGTCGCTTACCCCTGGCTATTACATCTCACGCCTTCAGCGTGAAGACGAGCGGCTTTAAACTCCTGCGGATGATCAATTTGGCTCTATTAAAAGGTGCTCGTTGCTGTGTCGCAAGCATCAGACGGGCAAGACGCGGCCCCTGGTCTGTTTGTTCCACCTAACCCTGTATGCCGCAAATCCCCAGCGAGGCACTCCAGTGGCACAGTGTGTGCACACACCTCTAACTCGAAGCCACGCTTATGGCTTCGTTGCGGTCAAAGGGCAAAGCAACTCTACGCCGCCAAATACTGGGTCTCTGAGCCTGCTACGGCAGGTTCTAGACTCAATAGCAATCGGAAAAATGTGTTCTGGACGCCTCCCCGTGGTTCTCAAGGATGGGGCGTTAGTCCACACAAGTGTCCTGAACGCCCAATGCGATCCGTCCCAGTCTCTAAACTCTTTCTAATGCTGCTCGGCACGACTTTCCTGCTGGTGGTCGTCTTCTCAATTCGTTTTACCTACAAATTCGCGGAGTTCTCCACCGAAGCTTCGCGGCTCGGACAAAATCTGCAGGACACTTCGTCCCTCAATCTGGACCTGCGTGACAAGCTCAACGAACAGATCAATCTCGTCTATCAGCAACTCGAACATCTAGACCCAAGCTTTCCGAGCAGGTTTACCGCCATCAACTTCGAGTTGGGCGAACAGCAGAGTCGTTACCTGAAGCTAAATATCGGACCTAAAGAACGGCTCACCGTCGAACGAATCAAGACCCTCCAATCAGAAATCGGGATTCAGGCGCTGCAAATCTACTATCTATTGCAATCCAATAATCGCACCCAAGCCGTGCTCCGCCTCCGTGACATGAAGAGTCTTGAGAACAAGATTGGTGGTGAGTTCGCTAGCCTGAATGATCTTGAAACCAGCAAGTTGCGCGAGGTGCAGCGTCAACTGAACGAAAGCGTGAGTACTACGAACAGGGCGATATACGGCCTCGCTGCTTACCTACTTATCTCTCTGCTGGTTTTCACCATACTCTTGCGGCGCAGAGTCCTGCAGCCTTTGCGCTTGCTGCTGGAGGCAGCTAATCAGGTCCGGCAGGGCGATTTCTCAGCCCGTGCCAATGTGGAGCGGCAGGATGAACTCGGCCAGTTGGCGCACGGATTCAATTTCATGGCCGCTTCACTCGCGGAAAGTTATGCCAGCCTGGAGCACAAAGTTGAAGAGCGGACCAGCCAGCTCCAGGATTTGCAGCAGAAACTGATTCAGGCTGCCAAGATGTCCGCAGTTGGCCGCATGCTCAGCGGCGTAGCACATGAACTTAATAATCCGCTGACGGTCATCATGGGACATACCGAACTTGCCAAGAGAAGGCTCACTGCCGCAGGTGGCGACCCCAACGAGATCAAGTTAATGGAGAATTTGCACCTGCAGGGCGATCGCTGCCGCAAGATCGTCGCCAACTTATTGCAGTTTGCCCGGCAGGAGACACCGCGTCTCGAAGCTGTCAGGCTCAATGACGTCGTGGAACAGGCCCTGCAACTCCGGGAATATGAATTAAAGACGCGCAACATAGAGTTGATTCGAGAGTTTGATCCTGCCAACGCAATCTTCCGCGCCGATCCCAACAAGATCGTTCAGGTCGTCCTGAACCTGCTCAACAATGCCCACGATGCGATACGTGAGGCTGGAGGCTCCGGAAAGATTTGGATCCGCACCGCCTCAGACAATGGTCAAGTCCGTTTGGAATTCCTGGACAACGGTACGGGACTGCGCGAGCCGGAGCGGGTCTTCGATCCCTTCTACACCACCAAAGAAGTGGGTCAAGGCACGGGCCTTGGTTTGAGCGTTTGCTATGGCATCGTCGAAGAACATCAGGGATCTATTCGCGCTGAGAACTGGGAGCAGGGTGCGCACTTCATTATCTTGCTGCCCAAAGGCGATGCCACTGTGCTTATGAAGCCAGCAGAGAAAGAGGAAGATATGGAACAAGTTCCCCAGAAATACAAGGCCCTGGTCGTTGATGATGAAGAGACGCTGGTTAGCATGCAGACTTCATTCCTGGCCGACCTCGGAGTAGAAGCTGCCGGCGTTCCCTCCGGAGCAGAGGCGATACTCTATCTGCAATCTAATCAGGTGGACCTGGTGATCTCCGACGTGCGCATGCCCGGCACAGTGGACGGAATCCAGCTTTACGAGTGGGTCGGACGAAATCGACCCAACCTTCTCAAACATTTTCTCTTCGTGTCAGGCGACATGATTGGAATCAACGTCTCAGAGTTTTTCCTCAAGTCTACTGCTCCCCGTATTCAGAAACCATTTATGTGGGACGACTATTCACGTCTGGTTCAACAGATGCTAGGTCAAGGAGTCGAGGTCCAATGAAACGAATCATAACGCTGGTGATATTGGCACTGTTGATACTGCCCTCAGCTTGCAGCCGAAAACCGAAGCGCATTGTGATCGGCATCGCGTTGAGTGCGGGCAACCATCCAGCCGCCGTGTTGGCGGTGAAAGAGATCAATGCGAGCGGCGGAATCGGCGGCGTGCCCATCGAGTTGATGGGTTTGGAGTGGAAAGTGGTGAGCCACTTCAACGCCGTGGATATTCTAAGGTGGGCATCCCAGTTTGCGGAAGAGAAAGACCTGGTTGCCGTGATCGGCCACAGCGATAGCTCTTCGACCTTATCGGCGGCGGCCTATTACAATCAGCACAAGGTTCCACAGATCGTTACCATCGCTACCAATCCGGCCATTACGAATATTGGCGTTTGGACTTACCGGCTTTGCCTCTCCGATGCGGCTCAGGGACCGGCGCTGGCTGACTATGCCGTGAAAGATTGGGGCAAGCGGCGCATCGCTGTCTTTCATGTTAATGACGACTATGGCAGAGGTCTGGCTCAACTCTTCGAGCAACGGGTGCGTGAACAAGGCGGCGAGATCGTGTCCAGCATCATGCACCGCAATGTGCTGGAGAAGGACGACGAGGAACTGATCCGCTCGGCCCTGATAGGTCTCAAGAAGAAAGGGGCGCCCGACCTCGTGGTCCTGTTTCAGCGGATTGATGCGGGGCGGTTTACGATCCGCGCCGTGCGCGAGGCTGGCCTGGGATCGAGCATTCTGGGCGGAGATTCACTCGGCCCCCCAGCGTTTGCCAAAGCCAATTCCGAATTAATGGAGGGTGTCCGCGTCTCCCAGTTTTTCCTGCCCAGCAGTGAAGACGCCAGGACCGCAAAATTCCTAAAGGATTACCGAGAGTTCACCGGGCACGACGCAGACTACGGCGAGGCCTTCACCTATGACGCGGTCTACCTTGTTCGCGATGCAATTGCGGGCGGTGGACCGACACGGGAAGGCGTGAAATCTTATTTAGACCGCCTCATCCGGGAGAGGTCTCAGCAAACCGGCGTTGCCGGAACTTATATGCTGGGACCGGATCATGACGGCCGGCGCTCACTCTACATTGTTGGAATACACAATGGTGTTCAGACTTTTTTGAATACACTGCAGGTTAACTAGCGCTTCGGTGGAGCAAAAGCCCGCGCGTTAGCAAGGGCTCGCCCACATCTGGAAGGACTAAGCTCGGGCAATCGTTAACACAAACACTTCTTCCGCACCAGCATTCTTCAACACGACCGCGCAAGCAGAAACGGTAGCGCCGGTCGTGAACACGTCGTCAACCAACAACACTCGCCGGCCCACGACCAGCTTCGGGTGGCGAATGGCGAAAGCATTCACCACGCTATCACGGCGGGCGCGGGCGTCCATGCCGGCGCGATGCCGGTCAGTGTGAATGCGCCGCACCACGCTGTATTCGTCGAGCGGCAGGCGGCTCAGGCGCACGAGTTCGCGGGCCAACAGCGATGCCTGGTTGAAACCACGCTCGTGTTCACGTTCAGAGTGCAGCGGAACCGGGATGATCAAGTCAGCGCTATTAATAGGTGCTCGCTGTTGCGCTGCGAACATCAGGCGAGCCAGCCGAAGGGCAACATGCGGCTGCCGCTTTAACTCCAGCACTGACGCCCGCAGAGCCCCTTCGTAGAAGCCACAGGCGCGCGCGGCGGTGAAGGCATCGTCGTCGCACGCGCCGCAGCGGATGCTCCTGCGCTTATCTTCACTGACCGCGGCGGCAGAAAACGCACCGCACTTCCAACAGAGGGTGTCGTTTCGATCAAACAAACGCGTGGCGCGCCAGCAGGATATGCAAGCAACGCCGTCTTGACGCGACTCAACGCTGGCCGCGCACACAGCGCAGGCTTGTGGATAGACGAGCGCGAGCGCGGCGTCGTAGAGATGGCTGGTGAGAGTTATTACGGACATGATGAGATTTTTTCAGGCGAGCGTCATTCGCTTCGCGAACCCTCTCCCCTAACCCCTCTCCCAGTGGGAGAGGGGAACAGACAAAATAACGGCCTCCGGAATTCTCCAGGAGGCCGCGATTATGTCATCTGGGATTTTTGATCTCAAATTTGAGATCTGAAATCGGAATCCGCTAAAGCCCTACTCTTCCTCTCGGTGCAGCAATCCGCGCTCATTCAGATCCTGGCAACGCAGACAGTGCCGCGCCCACGGTACGGCTTCCAAACGCTTCTCCTGAATCGGGTCGCCACAGTGGATGCATTTCCCGTAGTCCCCTTCTTCGATGCGATACAGAGCGGCGTCGATCGACTCCAAAAGCTGCCGGTCATTTGTCGACATCGACATCATCAACTCTTTGGTGTAGGCGTTGGCGGCCATGTCCGCCGGATCCTGGGTCGCTTCCGCGTCACGTTCCCGGCTATAGGCTTCGGCGGCCTGCACCTGGCCCACTAAGCCTTCACGCCGAACCAGTAACTTGTCCCGATACTTTGCTGATTTCCTCTTGTCCATTCTTTCGTCCAGTCCTCCACTTTCAATACAGAAGTCAGAGGTCAGAAAATGATGTTCTCTTCTGACTTGAGCATCACTATTAATCCAACTTCCGCCTTCCGACTTCTGACTTCTGACCTCTGACTTCTTGCTTTTTCACTTCTGATAAGGCAATCCGCGATTGATGGTGTAAGCGCGATAAAGCTGCTCGACGGCCACGACCCGCGCCATTTCGTGCGTCAGCGTCAGACGCGACAAGCGCCAGCGCTTCTGCGCGCGGGCGGCCAGTTCCGTGCTGACTCCTTCCGGTCCGCCAATCACGATTACCACTTCCTTAACCGAATCGTCTTGCCAACGCCGCACTTCATCCGCCAGTTGCTGCGAATTCCACTCGCGGCCTCTCACATCAAGCAGGACCACCACGCTTCCCGCCGGAATAGCGTCAAGAATTCGCCGCGATTCCTTGGCCACGCTCGCCGGATCGGTGCCTGCGGTGGCGCGCGTTTCAACCACTTCACAACGCACAAATCGCGTCAGCCGTTTCAAATATTCCGCGACGAGCGCCCGCAAATGCTCGTCTTTCGTCTTGCCCGGCCAGATGAAGCGGATGCGCATACGGCAGAGATCAGAAGTCAGAGTTCAGAAGTCAGAGGTTGGAGATCAGTCGCATCCTTTGTGTTTTCGACCCGCTGCCATTTATCCTCCGTCGTCTGCTGTCGTGACCCCTGACCTCTGATCTCCGACCTCTGACCTCTGATCTCCGACTTCCGCTTTTTCCCGCGCCAGCCGCTCGTAAAGATTCTTACGGCTGATACCGAGGATCCTGGCCGCCTCAGTCTTATTGCCTTTCGTCGCTGCCAGAGTCTCGCGAATATATTCAGCTTCGACTTCGGCCAGCGTCGGCCGGCTAACTTTCCGTTTTCGCTGGGCCGCGGCCACCCGCGTACTCTCAGGCAGATCGCCGGCTTCGATTTGCGCGTTGGTCGAAACAATTACCGCGCGCTCAATGATGTTTGCCAGCTCGCGAACGTTGCCGGGAAAATCGTAAGCCCGCAGAAGCTGCTGCGCTTCCGGCGTGAATGCTTTCGCGACCCGGCCATGCTTCAACGCAAAGGTCCGCAGGAACCCTTTGCTCAACTCATCCAGATCCGGGGCCCGTTCGCGCAGCGGGGGCACCTGGATCTGAACCACATTCAGCCGGTAGAACAAGTCGTCACGAAAAGCGCGCCGCTCGACCGCGTTCTTCAGATCAGCGTTGGTCAGCGCCACCAGCCGCGCGTCAACCTCGATGGTCCGGCGTCCCCCCAGTCGTTCGAATTCGCGGTGTTCGATCACGCGCAAGAGCTTGGCCTGCGCGTCCAGCGGCAGGTGCGCAATCTCATCGAGCACCAGGGTGCCGCGATGCGCCGCTTCCAGCCGTCCCGGCTTGGCCTCAGTCGCGCCGGTGAACGCGCCACGCTCGTAGCCGAAAAGCTCGGCTTCGAGCAGGTCGGGCGGCAAAGTCGCACAATCAATCTTGACCAGCGGCTGCTCAGCCCGGCGTGAGCGCGAGTGAATGAACGAGGCCAGGGCGTCCTTGCCGGCGCCGGACTCGCCGGTCACCAGGACGTTCGCGTCGGTCGTGGCCACGCGCTCAGCGAGGCCAACCGCCTCACGCATCGCATCCGACAACGCCACAATCTCGATCACTGTTCCTCTCTCAAAGATCTGGACTTCCAGATCTGAGATTTGAAATTTCAGATTTGAAATTTGAGATCTCAGCTCCGATTTGCTCCGGCGAGACATCGATGCGTCTCGCTTCGCGCCACAGGCGTTCAAGGTCGTAAAAGCGCCGCGCCTTTTCATCGAAGATGTGGACTACAAAATCGCCGTAATCGATCAGGATCCACTCCGCGGTTTGGAAACCTTCGACGCGCGCCGCGCGCGTGCCGCCGCGTTTCAACCGCTCGACAACTTCATCACTGATCGCCTGGCACTGCCGGCGGTTCGTCCCCGTGGTGATGACGAAAAAATCGGTAAAGCTGGCGATGCCGCGCAGATCAAGTACCGTCAGATCGAGCGCTTTCTTCTCTCCTGCCGCGCTCAAAGCCCGACGAATGCGCTCATCAAAACTGGACAGGTCGCCCCCCGTAGCTTCCCCCCGCGCGCCCAGCGACGCCGCCTGAACTTCGGGGCTCAACGCTTTCTCTTTTAGCTTCTGACTCATCTAATTCCTATAAAGCTCGTATTTTTCAATGTAGCTGGCGACCGGTGCCGGCACCATTTCTTTCAGCGTCGTCCAATCACTTGATTGGCCCTTTGATTGAACAGCCGCGCGAATCCTGCTTGCCGAAACATCTACCGTAGCCACGTCCGTCAAGAAAACGCGGGGCCCGCTATCACTGCTTAGCAACTCTGAGATCTCCTGCCGGCTCATGCCCCGCACATCCACAACATTCGCGACTTCGGGCGGGAGGTTCGCACTCAATTCATATCCTGGCCGCGTGACCACAATCAGGTCGCACATTTTCAAAAGCCTTTGCCACTCGTGCCAGGTCGTAATCTCTGACCACGAATCCGCGCCGATCATGAAAAACAGGCGCCAGGTCGACCCGACTTCATTCTGCATCCGTTCGACCGTGTCGACGGCGTACGGCCGTTCCGGTTCATCCAGCTCGATGGTCGAGAGACGTAACTGCGGCTCATGCTCAGTCGCCAGCGCGAGCATCGCAAACCGGTGAAACGGGGACGAGATGCCCACCTTGTGTGGCGGCGCACACGCCGGGACAAAGAGCACTTCATCAAGTTCAAACAACTGTAGAACCCCGCGGGCCACTTCGACGTGGCCTTTATGCACCGGATCGAAGGTGCCACCGTAAATAGCTGCGCGCCGCAACGCCATCATTCAGAGCGAAGCCCCCACTAATCCAAATGACCCCAAAGATCCGCGGCGCCCGCGCGATTTATCAGAATCCTGAGCTTCCACTGCCAACCAGCAGCAGGTCATCAGACTGTCCCGCTTGTCGTTCCGCTAAATGCCCGCGAAGCTGCTCAACTTCATGCCCAACCGACGTAATGAGTTCGCGTACGCCGGCGCCCGTAACGGATGAAATCGCGAAAAACTCTCTTCCATCCCGGCCCGCCCGCAAGCGCAATCGTTCAATCCGGTCGGGTTCATCAACCGCGTCAATCTTCGTTGCCACTACAATCTGCGGGCGCGAAGCCAACCGTGGATCATAAGCCTCGAGCTCGCGATTAATGACGTCGTAATCAGTTACCGGGTCTCCTCCGGACACCGACGACATGTCCACCAGATGCAACAGCAGCTTGGTCCGCTCAATGTGCCGCAAAAAGCGATCGCCCAGCCCATGGCCTTCATGCGCGCCCTCGATTAATCCGGGGATGTCGGCGATTACGAACGTGCGGAAGTCTCCGAGATCGACCACGCCGAGATGCGGCTCGAGAGTGGTGAACGGATAGTCGGCAATCTTTGGTCGTGCGGCCGAAACGGTCGAGATAAAAGTCGACTTGCCCGCGTTGGGAAAGCCTACCAGCCCGACGTCCGCCAACAGCTTGAGTTCGAGCTGTAATTCAAACTCCTCGCCCTCGCTACCCTCCTGGTGGTAACGCGGCGCTCGATTCGTCGACGAGGTAAAGTGCGCGTTGCCAAAACCTCCGCGACCGCCCCGCGCGGCCAGCCAGCGTTGCCCATCGGCTTCAAAGTCAAACAACAGTTCATTCGTACGCGGATCAAATACCTGGGTCCCGACCGGCACACGGACAATCGCGTCGGCGCCCTCTTTGCCAGAACGATTGCTTCCCTCTCCGTGCATCCCTCGACCGGCGATGTGCAGGGGGTTATAACGCAAATGCAGAAGCGTATTCAGCGATGCATCGGCCACGACCCACACGTCACCACCGCGCCCTCCGTCGCCGCCCGACGGCCCGCCGCGCGGCACAAACTTCTCGCGGCGAAACGCCGTCACGCCGTTGCCGCCGTGGCCTCCCTGGATACGAATTTTTACGCGATCTATGAACACGTGAATCTAAAAGCAAAAATGCGAGCCCGCTGAGCTAAAATTCGGCGCGAGCGTCGCATTAAGTTGAATACTTAAGAACAACTTTGATTCTAAGATACCGGGGCGGCTAGTGTCTCTGGATACACGCTGATGAATTTGCCGGAGCGGCCCTTTTCTTCAAACTTCACGACGCCATCAATCAAGGCGAATAAGGTATCGTCCTTGCCTCGACCGACGTTCTTACCAGGTTTCCACTTCGTGCCGCGCTGGCGAGCCAGAATGTTGCCGCCCAGCACGCGCTCGCCGCCGAACTTCTTAAGCCCGAGCCGTTGCGAGTTCGAGTCTCGCCCGTTTCTCGAAGAGCCTACACCTTTCTTATGAGCCATGACTTCATTTCCGATTTTCGATTTCCGATTGTCGATTGAGAACTTGATCAAATCGGCAACGGGAAATCGGCAATCGGCAATCCTTCCTATTCAATCGATTCAATCTTCAACGTCGTGTATCCCTGCCGGTGACCCTTGGTCCTCTTGTAATGCTTGCGCCGTTTCTTCTTGAACACGATGATTTTGGGAGCACGCCCATGATCCAGGACGGTGGCCGTGACCTTTGCTCCATCGACCATTGGCGCGCCCACTCTGGTTTCCTTGCCATCGGCCGCGGCCAGTACCTCCAGCTCCACCGATGCGCCAATATCCTGCTTCAGCGAGGGAACGCGCACGGTGGCGCCTTTTTCCACGCGAAACTGCTTTCCAGCTGCCCTTATGATTGCGAATGACATAATTTCTCTCAGTCCCTATCAGCGCGCCCAACTCACTACCGAAAAGTCGAGCATTATAAATTCACGCAGAGCCCCCAGTCAACGCGGCAGACGCCGCTACCAACGGTCTTTCCTTCGCCCCGTTGCCACCCAGAAAGTCCTCCATAAAGCACGTGGAGATGTTTCCGGCCTGAAAATCCGGATCGTCCATAATCTTCCGGTGAAGTGGAATCGTGGTTTTGATTCCTTCGATCACCATCGCGTCCAGCGCGCGACGCATGCGGGCAATCGCCAATTCGCGCGTCCTGGCGTGAACAATTACCTTGGCAATCATCGAATCATAGAAGGGCGGCACTCGATAACCCGGATAGACATAAGTATCAACCCGCACGCCGGGACCACCCGGTAGATTGAAAGTCGTTATCGTCCCCGGCGAAGGGGTGAAAGTATCGGGACTCTCAGCGTTGATGCGACACTCAATGGCATGGCCAACCATTATGACGTCGTCCTGGCCAAAACCCAGCGGCTCTCCTTCTGCAATGCGAATTTGGTTCCGGACAATATCAGTTAGCGTCACCATTTCGGTGACCGGATGCTCAACCTGAATGCGAGTGTTCATCTCCATGAAGTAGAAGCGATTGTCCTCGTCGAGTAGAAACTCGAACGTGCCCGCGCTGGAATAACCGATCGACTTGCAGGCGGCCATGGCGACCTCACCCATTTCCTGACGCAGCCGCGGAGTCATTACCGGCGACGGTGCTTCCTCTAAAAGTTTCTGATGGCGTCGTTGAATTGAGCACTCGCGCTCGCCGAGGTAAACACACTCGCCATATTCGTCGGCCAGCACCTGAATCTCTATATGCCGCGGACGCTCAACAAACCGCTCAATGTAAACGTCGCCATTCTTGAACGCAGCAGCCGCTTCGTTCGAAGCCGTTTCCAGCGCATGCCCGAGTTCGCTTTCCGCGCGCACCACGCGCATGCCGCGGCCACCGCCGCCGGCCGAAGCTTTCACGATCACCGGAAAACCAATCTGGCGCGCCAGCCTGATCGCTTCTGCTTCCGACTCCAGCGCCTCGGGACTGCCGGGAAGAATGGGGACGCCGGCTGCTTGCATCGCGCGCCGGGCTTCAACTTTCTCGCCCATCAACTGAATGACACCGGGCCGCGGCCCGATAAATTTGATATTGCAGGCTTCGCAGATTTCGGCAAAGTACGCCGACTCAGCCAGAAACCCATAACCCGGATGGATTGCATCCACATTAAAAATTTCGGCCGCGCTGATGATGGCCGGGATGTTCAGATAGCTTTGCGCGGAAGGCGCTGGTCCGATACAGGCAGACTCGTCAGCAAAGCGCACGTGCAGCGAGTCGCGATCGATGTCGCTATGCACGGCGACCGTGCGAATGCCCATTTCTTTGCAAGTCCAGATAATCCTGCACGCAATCTCGCCCCGGTTGGCGATCAGGATCTTGCGAAATGGTCTGGTGACGGTGGTCATAACTAAAGTCTAAAGTCCAAGGTCCCATGTCCAAGGTCAGCACGGCGCCAGGGCTTTGGACTTTGGACCTTGGACTTTGAACTACTGAGTCTTGATTCCGAAAAGCGGCTGGCCGTACTCAACGGCCTGTGCGTTCTCAACGTAAATCTTGACAACTTCGCCGGTGGTCTCTGCCTTGATCTCGTTCATTAGCTTCATCGCTTCGATAATACACACGACGGTGTTGGGTTCGACCTGGCTGCCGATGCGCACAAAGCTTTCCGCCGTAGGGGATGGAGACCGGTAGAAAGTTCCGACGATAGGCGAGGTAATAATGTGCAAATCCTGATCTTCCGAGGCGGCTTCTTCCGCCTGAGCGCCCGGGTGCGCCGGCGCGGACGAGGGAATACTTTGCACAGCACTGGCCGCTTGCGATCCAGCCCCCGTGGCGATCTGCTTTTCAGCTCCGGCCGGAAGCAGCGGCGCCAGAGCAGCAGCGTCTTCAATAGTTGTTCCCCGACCAACCTTCACGCGAAATCCCTCGCGCTCCAGTTCAAAATTCGTCAGTCCGTTTTCAGTGATGAGGTCGATTAGTTCGCGGAGCTCGGGCATATTAATCGAAGCCTCGAGATGTCTGGGCTGATTCCGATGTCGCCGGCGACCTCGATCACGATCACGATGTCCGTGCTCTAAGGGCCGCTCCTGCGATGACGGCACACCTTCCGACTGGTTGTTTTCCTGATCGCCCATCGCGCTCTTGACTCCGGTTGACATTGAACGCTCCTTGGCAACGGCTGCCTCCGGCCCGGATTCTTGAAGCCGGTCCGCTTACGCTACTTAAAGCAAGAGCCCCGATGTCGGCCAAAATAGCCGATCGGGGCTAACCTAAAGAGCCTGCCTATTCCTCGCTTCCGCCTTCTTCCTTTGTATCCGCAGCGGTCTCGGTCGCTTTCGTTTCGCCGGCTTTTTTCTTTGTCGATCCTTTGGTTCGCTTGCGCGCGCTGGCCTGGGCTTCTTTTTCGCGCGGGTTGTCCACCAACTCGATAATGGCGAGCTCCGCACCATCGCCGGTGCGTCGTCCCATTTTGATTATTCTCGTGTACCCGCCGGGACGATCCTTGAAGCGCTCGCCCAACTCGTCAAAAAGACGCCGGACCGCAGCGACGCCCGCAGTGCGTGGCGGCGGCGTCTGACCGCGCCGGGTGGCGATTGCGCGCCGGTAATTCCCGGAATGAAAGAAAGCCGCGGCCTGGCGCCGCAAATGTAGTCCGCCAACTTCCGCCGTGTTTCCTTCCAGGCTGGCCGCGCGACGAGACAGAGTGATCGCTTTCTCGACAAATGGGCGCAGCTCTTTTGCTTTCGGCAGCGTGGTAACGATGCGGTCCTCGCGCGAATTAATCAGCGACGTGGCAAGGTTCCGCAACATCGAGATGCGATGCTCTGTGGTCCGCCCGAGCTTTCGATGGGCCTTAAGATGACGCATGGTGTTTTCGTCCTACTGCGCGACTATTGCACGGCGGCTTCAAATTCATCCTCGCCGCCGTCGTCCTCAATCTCTCCTCCACCAGTGCCGGGAATGGGATTCCCTTGTTCGTCGAATTGCACTCCAAAATCAAGGCCCATGCCGCGGAGGATATCGCGGATTTCACCCAGGGATTTCTTGCCGAAGTTCTTAGTCGCGAGCATCTCGCGTTCCGAGCGCTGCACCAAATCGCGAATCGTCTTGATACCGGCATTCTTCAGACAGTTATAAGAACGCACGGACAGCTCCAACTCGTCTACTGAACGATCCAACTGATCGTTCCGCGGCAAAGGCGCCCGCTCCTGCTGTTGATAGCTGTAATCTTCGGTGTCTTCCTCAAAGTTAATAAAGATCGCCATGTGATCCTTGATCAACTTTGCCGCCAGACCTATGGCGTCGTCGGGTTTGACCGAGCCGTCCGTCCAGACCTCGATAGTCAGCTTGTCATATTCCGTGTTCTGACCGAGGCGCGCCGCATCGACTGAGTAGTTCACTTTCTTGACCGGCGTATGCACCGAGTCGATCGGGATATAACCGAGCGAGAGGTCTTCGTCAAAATTGCGATCCGCAGACACGTATCCCCGCCCGCGTTTCAGCCGCATCTCGATGTTTAGCGAACCGCCTTCGCTCAAAGTCGCGATATGAAGAGCCGGATCGAGAATCTCGACATCGGCGTCGCCCTGAATGTCGCCGGCAGTGACTTCGCCGGGCCCGGACCTGGAAATTGTCAAAGTCTTGGGCTCGTTGCCGTGCAGCGTAAAGGGCACCTGCTTCAGGTTCAAAATCACGTCGGTGGCATCTTCGACCACGCCTTTGATAGAAGAGAATTCGTGCTCGACACTCTCGATCTTGACCGCCGTGATTGCCGCGCCTTCGATCGAAGACAACAATGCTCGGCGCAGCGAATTACCTACCGTTGTCCCAAAGCCGCGCTCGAACGGCTGGGCCGAAAACCGGCCATAGCGGTCTGTCAACGTTTCGCCGTCCGCCGCCAGGCGACGCGGCATCTGAAATCCTGTCCAAAGATTGTTTTGATCCATAACGTACCGTCAGAAAATTTGAGGAGAAGTTGTGCAACCCTGTAGCGCGCTTCGTTGTCACTCGCCGCAGGGCGCGCCGTTTACTTACTATAAAGTTCCACAATCAGTTGCTCATTGATTGAGCGGTCTATCTCTTCCCGCGTTGGCAACCCCGTAATCGTCGCGCTCATTTCCGCTCCAGAAGCCGAGATCCAGGATGGCCGGCCACGTCCGGCCGCCGTCTGCCAGGCGCCTTCGACGTGAACGTTCTTGCGACTTGCTTCCCTGACGCTGATCACTTCGCCAGGCTTGGTCTGGTAAGACGGAATGTCCACCTTGCGCCCGTTGACCATGATGTGGCCGTGATTCACCAATTGTCGCGCCTGGCGCCTCGAGGTCGAGAACCCGGCACGATAAACAGCATTGTCGAGACGGCGCTCGAGAAAAATGAGCAGGGTCGGGCCCGTAACACCCTTGAACTTGCGCGCGCGCTCGAAGTAGTTGCGAAACTGTCCTTCGAGAATGAAGTAAATTCTTTTGACTTTTTGTTTTTCCCGCAACTGCTGGCTGTAGCCCGCCAGCGCCTTGCCGCGACGCATGGAATTACCATGCTGCCCGGGCGGCTGAGTGCCGCGCTTTTCAATCGGACAGGAAGGTTTGTAGCAGCGGTCTCCCTTGAGGAAAAGTTTTGCGCCCTCGCGGCGGCACAAACGGCACACCGCATCTCTATACCTAGCCAATCGTTTCTGCCTCCAGTCCAAATACAGACGGAAAAGTTTACAGGCCGCGTCTTTGAAATCTCAGGTTTGAGATCTGAAATTATCCGGAGCCCTTCATCCTTTAGGTCAAAGTCATTTTCATTTTCCTATTGCCAATTGCCGATTCATTTAAGCTTTGAAGCAAATTGAAAATCGGCAATCGGAAATCGGAAATCTTTTACACTCTACGCCGTTTCGGGGGGCGACATCCGTTATGCGGAATGGGCGTAATATCGCGGATTGCCGTCACGCGAATACCGGCGTTATTGATCGCGCGGATCGCCGACTCTCGTCCGCCACCCGGGCCTTTGACGCGTACTTCACACTGTTGCATGCCGGCTTCCGTGGCCCTCTTAGCCGCCTCATAGGCCGCCTGTTGAGCGGCGAACGGCGTGCCCTTGCGCGACCCGCGAAACCCGCGCGCCCCAGATGATGATTGCGCAATCAAATTTCCTTCAAGATCGGTGATCGAGATCATCGTGTTATTGAACGACGCCGCAACATATGCGATCCCGACAGGGATGTTCTTCTTCTCTTTCTTGCGAAAGACCTTCTTTTTTCCAGCGGTGGTTGCTTTGGCCATATGAAATTACTTCTTGCCAGGCGCCTTCTTCTTCGCGATCGTTGCGCGCCGTGGCCCTTTGCGTGTCCGCGCGTTGGTGTGCGTGCGCTGGCCCCGGACGGGCAGCCCGCGACGATGCCGCAACCCGCGATAGGCGCCAATGTCCATCAAACGCTTGATGTCCATCTGCACCCGCTTGCGCAGATCGCCTTCGATCTCGCCCTGGGCGTCAATCACCGCACGGATGCGGCTCAGATCTTCCTCGCTAAGATCCTTGATCTTGATGTCGCGATTGACCTGCGCCTCATTGAGGATCGACCCCGAACGCGATCTGCCGATTCCGTAAATATAAGTAAGGCCGATCTCTGCACGCTTATTAGGCGGAAGATCTACACCTGCAACACGAGCCATTTATCTCTCTTCTCCCGACAACTGACACCCGCTAATCCGAACAACCAGCAGGCTTACTGTTTCTACTTCTGTCGCTGCTTATGCTTTGGGTTGACGCAGATAACGCGTACCACGCCCTTGCGGTGAATCACCTTGCACTTATCACAAATCTTTTTGACGGATGAACGTACCTTCACCTTGACACTCTCTATCTATTTATACCGATAAGTGATGCGACCGCGATTCAAATCGTAGGGCGACAACTCCACCAACACTCGGTCCCCGGGAAGAATTCTGATGAAATGCTTGCGCATCTTACCTGAGATGTGCGCCAGCACCTGGTGCTGGCTTTCTTCAAGCTCGACCCGAAACATTGCATTCGGCAGCGTTTCGAGGACTTTGGCCATGACCTCTATCGCCTCTTCCTTCGCCATACAGACACAAGGACACTTTTACTTACGCTGGCAAATTGCACATAGTAGCATGGCCCCCATGCAATTGCCAAACCGCGCAAAATATTACGAAACACCTGCCAATTCCGTCGAGAGCCGATCGCCTGCTCCGATCAACGTTAAGACCTCCGGTCCCTCCTCAGTGATGGCGATAGTGTGTTCGGCATGTGCGCTGGGCTGACCGTCGATCGTTACGACCGTCCAACCATCCTTCAGGGTCCGGGTCTGATGCACACCCAGATTGATCATCGGCTCGACCGCGAAAACATAGCCCCTTTTGATCTTCGGACCCTTGCCGGGCTTTCCGTAGTTTGGAATCTGCGGATCTTCGTGCATGCGCCGCCCGATGCCGTGGCCGACATAGTCGCGCACGACCGAATACCCATGGGTTTCAGCATGCGACTGAACCGCCCAGCCAATATCACCCAGGTGGTTCCCCACGCGGCATTGTTCGATCGCCAGTTGAAGGCATTCTTCGGTAACTCGAATCAATCTCAGCCGCTCCTCGCTGACGGTCCCCACCGGAATGGTGGCCGCTGTGTCACCCACAAATCCATCAAGGGTGACTCCCACGTCGATGGAAAAAATGTCGCCTTCCTGCAATTCGTAACTCGATGGGAAGCCGTGCACAACCTGCTCGTTGACTGAAGCGCAGATCGAAAACGGAAATCCGTTGTAACCCTTAAAGGTCGGATACGCGCCCGCGTCGCGAATCATCTTCTCGGCCGTAGCGTCAACTTCAATAGTAGTCAGACCAGGCCGGATCATCGCGCGCAGCTCCTGCAGCACTCGTCCCACGAGCCGTCCAGACACCCGCATTCTGTCGATCTCTTTTTGGGACTTTCCAATAATCATTGGGTGCTCGAAACGCGGCCTAGGTCTGCGCTACTTCCCGGTTCAGTGCCTCCTCAATTTCGGTGTAGGTTTCTTCCGGCGATCGGGTTCCGTCTACTCGATGCAAACGGCCCGTGCTCTCATAGTGATCCAGCACCGGCGCCGTCTCGCGATTATAGGTTTCCAAACGCACCCGGACCTTTTCCGCCGTGTCGTCCGCGCGATGGATTAACTGCGCCTCCGGATGACGGTCGCACTTGGTATCCACTCTCGGCGGCTTGAAATAGAAATTGTAGATCTCTCCGCAGATCGGGCAGCTGCGCCGACCGGTCGCCCGCTTTTCCAGAAGCTCTAAAGGAACGTCAATGAATACCGAGCTGAGGTTCTTGTTCTGCCGGTCAGCCAGATCCTCGAGCATTTCGGCCTGCGCTGCGGTTCGGGGAAACCCGTCGAGGATGTAGCCGTCGCGGCAATCATCCCTCGCAGTTCGATCCTCGACTACTCGAATCACCAGCTCATCGGGAATCAACCGTCCTGCCTGCTGAATAGACCGCACTTCTTCTGCCAGCGGCGTTTGCGTCTCAGCAAGGGCGCGAAACATATCGCCAGTGGAAATCTGCGGCAAATGGAGACGTTCTTGCAGCAAGCGCGCCTGCGTGCCCTTGCCGGCACCCGGCGCGCCCATCAAAACGATGATCTTGGACATAAAGGATTGACGGCTGGCCGATTGCCATTTTCCGATTGGCCTCTAATCGGATAGAACGATTTCAATCGGCAATTTGAATTTGGCGATCGAATATGCTGTCAGGCTCTGCGCCCGCGCAATCTTCCGCCACCACCAAGGAACCCTTCGTAATTACGCATCACGAGTTGGGCCTCTATTTGGGCGACGGTATCCATGGCCACGCCCACCAGAATCAGCAGCGATGTACCGCCGAAATAAAATTGATAGCCCATGCCGGTGGGAATCCAGGACAACCCCGGCGTGGTGCTGACGAACGAATCGAGCCAGGTGCCGATGAGTGGCAAGCGCGCTACTTTGTATCCGCTCAGCATGAATTGCGGGAAGAAGGCAACCATGGCCAGATAGATTGCGCCGACCGTCGTCAGACGAGTCAGAATTGTATTCAGGTATTCAGCCGTAGCCCGTCCGGGCCGAATCCCGGGCATGAAGCCGCCATGCTTGCGCAGGTTATCGGCAACTTCTTCGACGTTGAAGACGATCGACACATAGAAAAAAGTGAAGAAAATAATCAGCGTCATAAAGGTCAATTCGTAGTAAGGATCGCCGGCGTGAAACACCTGAAAAAATGTAAATATCTTCGCGTACCAGTTTGCCGGGTTCTTCGGTGGAAAAGCCGAGAACAAACTTTGCGGCATCGATAAAACCGACGAAGCGAAAATCACCGGAATGACACCGCCCATGTTCAGCTTCAGCGGCATCGTCGTTTGCTGTCCGCCGACCAACTGACGCCCGACGTGGCGCTTGGCATAGCTGACCGGAATCTTCCGCCGGGCTGCTTCCACAAAAACAATGAACGCGATAATCGCCACCAGCGCCAGCACCAGTGCTATCACTCCCAGAATCTCCAGCGTATCGCCGCCGCTGACGCGACCCATGACCTGTTGCACGCCGCGCGGTAAACCGATCACGATGCCGGCAAAGATCAGCAACGAGATTCCATTTCCGACGCCGCGCTCGGTGATCTGCTCACCCAGCCACATCACGAAAATGGTTCCGGTCGTGAGCGTAAGCACCGTGGTGGCAAGGAATCCCCAGGTCGGAGGGCCGACGCCGTTGATTTGCAGCCAGTGAGCCACGAACGAAGTTTGCAAACCACCCAGAGCCACCGTGAGATAGCGAGTCCACTGATTGATCTTCTGGCGTCCCATCTCGCCTTCTTCCTGCAACTTCTTCAATTGCGGCGAGACCACCGTCATTAATTGCAGAATGATCGAGGACGTGATGTAAGGAGTAACGCCCAGCGCAAAGACCGAAATCAAACGGAAGTTGCCACCGGAAAAGAGATCCAGCACGCCGAGCAGAGTGCCGCTGACATCGTGCCAGACCTGGTCCAGCCGCGCCTTATTGATGCCGGGGGCAGAGATATGCCCCCCCAGGCGATAAATGGCCAGAATGCCCAACGTGAACAGAATCCGCCGGCGCAGATCCGGCACATTGAACATGTTGCGAACGGCAGCTAGGAACTTTTCCATATTGGAGTGGCACAGACTGCAGTCTGTGCTGTTTGTTTGTTCGGCGATCGCAGACCGAAGTCTGCGGCACTAGGCGCCGATTACCGTGACGGCGCCGCCGGCCTTTTCAATCTTCTCGCGGGCGCTTTTCGTAAAGCGGTGCGCCGAGACTTTCAGCGACTTGGAAACCTCGCCATTGCCGAGCACCACGATGTCGTGTTTCGCTTTCTTGATGATACCCCGATGGTGCATAACTTCAGGCGTCACCTCGTCGTTTTCCGCGAACGCTTTTTCCAGCGCCGCCAAACTGACTTCGATCCACTTCTTCTTGAAGATATTCGTAAAGCCTCGCTTGGGCAACCGACGATGCAAGGGCATCTGGCCGCCCTCGAAACCGATCTTCATCGAATAGCCGGAACGTGACTTCTGTCCTTTTTCACCACGGCCGGACGTTTTGCCCAGCCCCGTGCCGGGTCCGCGCCCCAGACGTTTCTTCCGGTGAGTCGAACCCTTTGCGGGTCGGAGATTGTTAAGACTGAGTGCCATTGCTTGCTCCCAATCATTTTCCATTTGTCATTTGACATTTATCATTGGTCATTTCAAACACGGTGTCCAATAACCGTTGTTCAAATGGCAAATGAGAAATGGAAAATGAGAAATGGAAAATGATCTTTCCTATTCTATTCAATGATCCGTAACAGATGCGGCACCTTCGTAACCGCCCCGCGCATCGACGGCGTATCAGGACGCTCCACAATTTGATTCAGCTTCCGCAAACCGAGGCTGCGGACTATGTCCTTCTGCTTCACTGAACACGCAATCGTACTACGGTAATACTGAATCCGAATCTTCGCAGATGCGGCCTTCTTGCTTCTGGTCTTAGCTTTCTCTTCCGGACTCTTCGCTTTTCTAAGCATAGCTGTCACTTGAACTCTGAAACTTGAAACTTTCTAAAGTTCCTCAACCTGCTTTCCGCGCAAGCGGGCCACCTCGAGAGGATCTTTCATCTTAAGCAGACCATCGAAAGTCGCGCGCACGACGTTGTGCGGGTTGGTTGATCCCAGGACCTTCGTGCGCACATCTCGAACACCGGCCGCTTGCATTACGGCGCGCACTGCGCCGCCGGCGATCACTCCGGTTCCCTGCGAGGCCGGCTTCATCAGCACGCGCCCAGCTCCAAAGCGACCGATCAATTGATGCGGCAGGGTATTTTCAATCAGCGGAACTCGAATCAGATTCTTCTTGGCCGCTTCGACGCCTTTTTTGATTGCCAGAGGCACTTCGCGCGCCTTGCCGGTGCCAAAGCCCACGTGGCCGGATTCGTCGCCGACGACAACCAGAGCCGCGAACGACAGATTCTTTCCGCCCTTCACAACCTTGGTCACCCGATTTATCGAAATGACCTGATCTTTGAGGTCAAGTCCCTGAGCTGTTATTCGCTGCTTGGGTTGTCTCATGGCTCTTCTTTCGTGGTGGTTCAGTTTGTGGCACGCGCATCTTGCGCGTGATTCACGGGCGGGACGCCCGTGCCACTCTTTCAAACTGAACCAGCATCTTCTTTCGCGCTCGTTTCGTTCGTACTTTTGTCCTTGCTACTCTTTTCTTTCTTACGTTTTTGTTTAGGACTCGCTTCGTCAGCATCAGCCTCTTTCGCACTCGCCTCTTCAGCGCCTGCTGCTTCGGTCTCGCTCACTTCGTCTTTGTTAAGTCCGGCGGCGCGCGCGGCGTCGGTCAAAGCTCTGACGCGGCCGTGGTAAAGATAGCCGCCGCGGTCGAATACCACGCGATCAATTCCCGCCGCCAGGGCGCGCTCAGCGATCGCCTGGCCCACGCGCCTGGCCGCTTCGACATTGCCGCCGGTCTTTGCCGCCAAAGCTTTCTCCGTCGTGGACGCGGCCGCTATGGTCTGGGCCTTCTCGTCGTCAATTATCTGCGCGTAGATGTGATTCAAGCTGCGATACACCGCGAGCCGCGGACGCTCAGTCGTACCACGAACCTTACGCCGGATGCGGCGGTGTACCGCCCTTCTAACTTCTGCTCTGTTTCTGTTCGCCATCTTAATCACTGCCGATTGCCAACTTCCAATTGCCGATTCGACGATCCCAAAACGCTAATCGGAAACGGCAACCAAAAATCGGAAATGTTACTTGCCGGTCTTGCCCGGCTTCAACTTCAGCGGCACGTCGGCATAACGCACGCCTTTGCCTTTGTAGGCGTCAGGTTTTCGCAGCTTATGCATCTCTGCGCACACCTGCCCGAGTTTCTGTTTGTCGATACCGGAAACCGTCAGGGTTGTCTGATACTGCTGAATGCTCCCCTTAGTAGTCAGGCGCTCGGCCTTGGCTTCGATTCCCTCAGGCAAGGGAAACTCAATCGGATGCGAGTATCCCAGTGCGAAGACAACCTTGCGGCCCTGCACATCAGCTTTGTAGCCAACTCCGACGACATCCATCTGCCTGGTAAAGCCTCCGGTGACGCCCTGGATCGCATTGTTCGCCAGCGCCCGCGCCAAACCGTGAAGCGCGGTCTGCTCGTCAGAGGCACGCTCGGCGATCAACTGTTCGCCCTCAAGCTTGAAAGTGATCCCCTGCGGAATCGGGGTTTTGAGGACACCCTTCGTGCCTTTCACCTCGAGCTCGCCACTGTGAATTGCCACCGTGACGCCTTTAGGAATCGAAATCGGTTTTTTTCCAATACGAGACATAATTCATTTCCAATTTCCGACTTTCAATTGCCGATTGAAATCAAATCTATCAATCGGAAATCGGCAATTGCCAATCGGCAATGTTAATAGACTTCCGCCAGTAATTCTCCGCCGACGTTTTCACGCCGCGCCGTCTTACCGCTCATCAAGCCACGCGAGGTGGAAACAATGTTGACGCCATAACCGCCCAGTACGCGCGGAATCTGATGCGAGCTTACATAAACTCGCCGCCCCGGACGCGACACTCGTGCCAGATATGTAATCGAGGACGTGCCGCGAGCGTCGTAACGCAGAAAAATGCGAACCACTCGCTTTGCGCCTTCGCCTTTGACGACGAAGTTGTTGATATAGCCTTCCTCTTTGAGGATACGAGCGATTTCCAGCTTCAATTTCGACGCCGGAATATCGACGCGCGAATGCTTGGCGGAAACCGCATTCCGAATTCGCGCCAACATGTCGGCAATAGGATCAGTCATTCCTTAACTCCATTTTCGATTTCCACTTGCCAATTGCCGATTGAAAAACCCAATTGGAAATCGGCAATCGAAAATCGGCAATGCTTCTACCAACTAGATTTCACCACGCCGGGAATTTGTCCCTGCAACGCCAGCTCGCGAAAGCAAATCCGGCACAGATGAAACTTGCGCAGATAAGCGCGCGGCCGGCCGCACCTTTTACAGCGAGTGTACGCCCGGGATGAAAACTTCGGTTTGCGATTCGCTTTCGCGATTAATGATTTCTTTGCCATAAACCTCGTGAACCGTGAACCGTCAACTGTAAACCGACACCTCTGTTATCGGTCCACGGTTTACGGTTCACGTCGTCATTGTCTAAACGGCATTCCCAGGGCCTTCAGCAGCGCGCGCGCCTGGTCATCGTCGCGCGCCGTGGTTATGATCGAGATGTTCATCCCGCGCAGCTTGTCCACCTTGTTGAAATCGATTTCGGGAAAGATCAACTGCTCGCGAACTCCAATCGTATAGTTACCGCGGCCGTCGAATGCCTTCGGCGAAACGCCGCGAAAATCTCTCACGCGCGGCAGCGCCACCGAAACCAGACGGTCAAAGAATTCATACATATGCTCGCCGCGTAGCGTTACCATTACGCCAATCGGCATGCCTTGTCGCAACTTGAAACTGGCGATTGATTTCTTGGCTTTGGTAATCACCGGCTTTTGTCCGGCAATCGCCCGCAACTCTTCCACCGCCGTGTCCAGGATCTTGGCGTTGGCAATAGCCTCGCCCATACCCATGTTGACAACTATTTTGGCCAGGCGCGGAACCGCCATGGGATTCTTGATCCCAAATTCTTTGGCGATCGCCGGTGCGACTTCCTTTTGATAGCGCTCTTTCAGTCGTGCCATTGTCTTTAAAATAAGGCCTATTCGACGTATAGGGCCTATCCTGCGCCCAAGTTACGGTTGCTATTTCTCCAACGAATGTCCGCTGGCGTTGGCCACGCGGAACTTCGTTCCATCACCGTCGATCTTATAGCTCACGCGCGAAGGCTTGCCCGATTGCGGATCGACAATCTGTACATTGGATATGTCGATCCAGGCTTCCTTGTCTATGATCCCGCCGCCGCGATTGCCCGCAGGCTTCTGATGCCGCTTGATCATTCCGGCGCCTTCCACTTTCACCTTGCCGCGCATGGGTGCGACCGCGAGCACGCGACCGCGCTTGCCTTTGTCGCGCCCGGCGACCAGGACCACTTGATCGTTCTTTATAATCTTCGCTCGCTTTCTGGCTTTCACAATCAAATGACCTCCGGCGCCAATGAAACTATCTTCATGTAATTCTTTTCGCGCAACTCGCGCGCGACCGGGCCGAAAACACGAGTCCCGATCGGCGTCCCGTCTTCCTTAATCAGGACGGCGGCATTCTGATCAAACCGGATGTAGGTGCCGTCGCGCCGCCGCACTTCCTTACGCGTCCGCACGATTACGGCATCCTGCACGGTACCCTTCTTAATAGTGCCGTCGGGTGAGGCCTCTTTCACCGTGACCTTAATCCGATCGCCAAGGCCGGCTATCGCCCCGGTCGAGCCGCCGATCCCCATGATCATCTCGACTCGTCGCGCCCCTGAATTGTCTGCGACCTCGAGAGAGGTCTGCATTTGAATCACTGCTCACTCCGTTCGCGGTGTCGGGTTTCGGGTGTCGGGGGGGGTCAGTTATTGCTCTTGCCGACCCCTGACACCTGGCACCCGGCCCCTATTCTTATTTCGCTGCTTTCTGCACAATCTCTACCACTCGCCACCGCTTATGCGCCGAAAGCGGCCGCGTTTCCACTATCCGCACGCGGTCGCCGGTAGTTGAACCCAAATCATCGTGAGCCATGAACTTCGACGTGCGCCGTACATAGCGCCGATATTTCCGATGCAACACCAGACGATCCACTCGCACCACGACGGTCTTCTGCATTTTATCGGACGAGACGATGCCGATTTTCTGCACGCGATTTCCGCGCGCGCGGGACGAAGACTTCACGCCGGCGCTCGCATCCGCCGCCCCGGCCTCCGCAGCCGCGGCAGCCACTGGCGCATCTTCGGCCGGGGCCAATTCTTCCGCAACGAGCCGACTGGTTGAGCCTTCACCGGCAGCCATCACTTCCGGACGCACGTCCTCGACGGGAGTTTCCACGCCCAAGACCGGTGCAACCGCTTCCTCTTTCTTTTTCCTTCTAAACATTTGTTATCCGCGTGTGCTATCTAGTCGCCGGCGCAATTTCGGCGTTATTTTCCAGCTTGTATCTCTCGCTGTCGCACCATAGTGCGAACCCGCGCGAGAGATTTTCTTTCCTGGCGCATCTTCTTGATTGCGTCGACTTCGCCCAGCGCCAGTTTGAAGTTCAAACGAAACAGCGACTCCTTCAGCCGCGCCTCTTCCGCTTGCAGGTCTTCGTCAGGCAAGTCCCTATACTTATCAACTTCTTCTCGTCTCTTCATAACTCACTTCGTTCGCCGTCTCCGCCTTTTCAAGTTCCAAGTTTCATGTTATTTGACTTGAAACCTTAAACTCGAAACTTGAAACTTATTTAAAGGGCGCCCCCTTCCTGCTCGGCGCGGGTCACGAACCGGGTTTTGATCGGCAGCTTCTGTGACGCCAGCTTCATTGCATCGCGCGCTGTCTTTTCGTCCACGCCTTCGATCTCGTAAAGGATTCTGCCCGGCTTTACCACCGCGACCCAGTATTCGGGCGCGCCTTTTCCCTTGCCCATGCGAGTTTCAGCAGGCTTCTTGGTTACCGGCTTATCGGGAAACATGCGAATCCAGATCTTGCCCCCGCGCTTAATGTGACGCGTCATGGCGATGCGCGCCGCTTCAATCTGACGATCGGTAATCCAGGCGCACTCGAGACTCTTCAATCCGTATTCGCCAAAACTGATCAGACTGCCACGAAGCGCAACGCCCTTCATTCGGCCACGCATCTGCTTACGATGCTTGACTTTTTTCGGCATCAACATGGCTGATCTATCTCTCCGTCCGTTCCCGGTCTCTACGTGCGCGCGCCGGACGTGGCCGGCCCTCGCGCTGCCCCGGCCCGCGGGTCTCGTTAATCGGATCAGTGCCGGTGCCGCGGGCCATGGCCGCGTTCGCGTCCAGAATCACACCGCGATAGATCCAAACCTTTACGCCAATCACGCCGAAAGTCGTATGCGCTTCGGCGAAACCGTAGTCCACGTCCGAACGCAGAGTATGCAGAGGCAACTGGCCCTGCAGATGCCACTCGCTGCGGGCAATCTCGGCTCCGTTGAGCCGGCCGCTGACTTTTACCTTGATTCCCTGTGCTCCGAAACGAAGCGATTCTTCCACGGCTTTTCGCATGGCGCGACGAAACGCTATTCTCTTCTCAAGCTGCGCCGCGATCTTTTCTGCCTGCAACTGGGCATTCAATTCCGGCTTATGAATCTCCTGAATCGAAACCAGAACCTCCCGGCCCGTACGCGAAGAAATGTCGCCCTTCAGCTTATCGATCTCCGAACCTTTTCGCCCGATGATGATGCCCGGTCGCGACGTGTAGATGATGATCTTTAAGCGATTCGCCGCGCGCTCAACGTCCACGTGCGAAACACCCGCGCCCGTAAAGCGCCGCTTCAACTCGGCCTTCAGCTTGAGATCCTCGATCAGAAAATCGCCGTACTGCTTCTTCGCAAACCAGTGCGAATGCCAGTCCTTGTTATAGCCGAGGCGAAAACCGTATGGATGAACTTTTTGGCCCATTTATTTCTCCGCTGTTGAAATTCTCGCTGCTGTTGAAATTTCAAATCTCAAATTTGAGATTTTTCCAAAAACCCGTCGCTGAAAACTTGATCTCACCTTTGAGAACTCAGATTTGAGATCTGAAATCTGAGACTCAAAAACACCCTACTCCGCAGTCTTCTTCCGGCGCAGCACTTTGCCCAACCTCGACGCAGTCTTACCAGGTTTCTCCTCGCCCTTCGCTTCCTTCTTCGCAGCCGCGGCTTTTGTCTCGCCCGTCTTGGCTGAGCCTTTTGCCGGCGCGCTATCAGCAACTTCAGCCTTCGACGCGACGCGCTTGGCACGTGGGGCAGCCGCGGCGCCACCGCGCTTAGCTCGCCTGCTCACGGCCGGCGTGGTCGCGCCGGACTTGCCGTTTGCCGCGCTGTCCTGCTTGTCACTCGAGACCAGAATCGTTACGTGACAGAAGTGCCTCCGCTCGCGATACGCACGACCTTGCGGCGCGGGCCGCACGCGACGGCGATTCTTGGTCGGCCCTCGGTCTACGTACGCGAGCTTCAACCAGAGCTCGTCCGGGTCGACGGCGATGTTCGCTTTCTCGGCCGCCTCGTTCGCGTTGGCGATCGCCGACTTCACGCACTTTTCAATTCCCAGCGCGGCGCGCTTGTTTGAATAACGCAGAATCGCCAACGCCTGGTTGACGTTCTTGCCACGGATCATGTCGATGACCAGGCGCGCCTTTTGCGCCGATCCGCGGAGATATTTTGCGCTTGCTCTTGCTTCCATCTTCTTCTCAATAGGTCTTATAGGTCCTATATCACCTATACTCTTTTATGCTGCCGGCGCTGGCGCTGGCGCAGAAGACCCGGATGCTCCGGACACTTTCGCGGTCTTTTCCGCCTTATCCGCTTTGGTTCCTGAGTGGCCCTTGAACGTGCGTGTCGGCGCAAACTCGCCCAGCTTGTGGCCGACCATGTTCTCAGTAATGTAAATCGGAATGTGTCGCTTGCCGTTGTGAACGCCAAACGTCATCCCGACCATTTCAGGCGTAATCGTCGAACGCCGCGACCAGGTGCGAATCACCTGCGGCCGTTGTGAACCCGCGCGAATACGGTCGACGACTTTCTGAATGCCTTTATCAACCCAGGCGCCTTTTTTTACTGAACGTGGCATGATTTAATTTCCGATTTTTGATTGCCGATTTTTGATTTTCAGATCAGCGGTCGTCCCTTAACCTAACGCCAATCGAAAATCGCAAATCAAAAATCTAAAATCACTTGACTCTCCGATCTCTAACGATCATTTTCTTCGTACGCTTGTTCCGGCGCGTCTTGTATCCGCGCGTCGGTTGTCCCCAGGGTGTCACCGGATTGCGGCCTCCGGAGGTTTTGCCCTCACCGCCGCCGTGCGGATGGTCTACCGGATTCATCGCTACGCCGCGCACGTGCGGTCTGATGCCGCGCCAGCGCGTGCGTCCGGCTTTACCCAGAGAGATATTTTCATGCTCGACATTGCCCACCTGGCCCACCGTCGCCCGGCATTCAACCGGGACGCGCCGCACCTCGCCCGAAGGCATGCGCAACTGGGCATAAGAACCTTCCTTCGCCAACAACTGGGCAAACGATCCCGCCGCGCGGGCCATCTGTCCGCCTTTGCCGGGCCGCAGCTCGATATTGTGAATCTGCGTGCCCAGCGGGATGTTGCGAATCGGCAGAGTGTTTCCCGGAAGAATGTCGGCGTCTTCGCCACTCGCGATCGTCTTGCCAACTTCCAGCCCGACCGGAGCGATGATGTAACGCTTCTCGCCGTCGACATAGGTAACCAGGGCAATATTCGAAGAGCGATTCGGATCGTATTCGATCTGCGTGATGCGGCCGGGCACGCCGTCCTTGTCGCGCTTGAAATCGATAATACGATAGAACCGTTTATGTCCACCGCCGCGATGGCGGACCGTGATATGGCCGTTATTGTTCCGGCCCGAAATGCGCGTCTTCGGTTCCAGCAGAGACTTTTCCGGCACTGCGCCCGCAGTCAATTCGTCGCGCGTCAGATAAGTCTGAAAGCGACGAGCCGGCGATGTCGGTGTTAGTTTCTTGATGCCCATAGCTTTAAAAGTTTCGAGTTTCAAGTTTCGAGTTTCGGGTTTGCTCTTAACTCGAAACCCGAAACTCTAAACTCGGAACCTCAAATTGCTTCCCCGTAATCCACTGGCTTCTCGCCCTGCTTCAAGGTCACGAACGCTTTCTTCCACGAAGGCTTGCGGCCTTCGTGTCTTCCGCGCCGGGCCATCTTGCCGAGGTAGTTGGCCGTACGCACACTATCAACCTTGACCTGAAAGATCGACTCAACCGCATTCTTGATCTCAGGCTTGGTGGCGCGTCGATCGACCCGGAGCGTCAGCAACTGACGACGGTCCTGCGTCTCTTCTTTGGCGACCAGAGCCTTCTCAGTGATCACCGGCGATTTGATGACGTCCCAAACGGTTCGCATTGCTTACGCCACAGCTCCTCTATTCCTCGATATCCGGCGCGGCGGTCTGGTCGCGTCGCCTTCGCCCTCGTCCGAGGGTGATCGGTAATGCTCTTCGTCGTCCCTGGCCCGCGGCTGCAATATGCCCGTCAGCTCTTCCACGGTCCTGGGCGTCAGCACCAGCTTCTGGTGATTCACCAGGTCATAGATATTCACGCCGTAGCTGTTGACTACCTTGGCCGTTTGCACGTTTCGCGACGCGAGCATTAACTTAGTGTTCTTCAGCGAATCGACAATCAGCGTCTTGCCGCTCAACTTCAAACTGCCCAGAGTGTTTATGAACTCTTTAGTCTTTGGCTGATCGAACTTCCACTCGTCCACGATGATCAGATTACCTTCACGCAGGCGCTCGGAAATCGCCGAGCACATTGCTCTCTTCCTCATTTTCTTGGGCAAGTTGTACGACCAATCGCGGGGCTGCGGTCCATGTGCATTGCCGCCGCCTTTCCAAAGGGGCGAGCGCAAGCTGGCTATGCGCGCCCGGCCGGTGCCTTTCTGCTTCCAGAGCTTTCGTCCTGAACCAGAGACATCGCCGCGCGTCTTCGTAGCCGACGTACCCGCGCGTCGGTTAGCCAGAAAGCTGCGCACCGCCTCATGAATTAATGGCTCGTTGAGGGCGACGCCAAATACCGCGTCAGCCAACTCGATCTCGCCAACTTCCTTACTCTCCAAGTCCAAAACTTTGACTGTTGGCATAACCGAACCTCCGCTTCCGACAACAGAACCCTGCGGTCCGTCGCTCTCGCTACCTCTTCGCCTGTCTCGCTGCCTTCTTAACCACCACGACGCTGCCGTTAGCGCCCGGTACGGCGCCTCGAATCATCAAAAGATTGTTCTCTGCATCAACGCGCGCTACCGTCAGTCGCTTCACGGTCACGCGCTCGTCGCCCATGTGTCCGGAAGATCGCATCCCTTTCATGACTCGCGAAGGATAAGCCGAAGCCCCAATCGAGCCGGGAGCACGGACGTTCATTGAGCCGTGCGTTTCGGGACCACGATTGAAATTATGACGCTTGATAGTTCCCGCAAACCCGCGGCCTTTCGACTTACCGACCACGTCAACGATGTCGCCGTCTGAGAATTGATCCACCAGGATCTTGTCGCCGACGTTGGTGCCGTCATCCGAAGCTTCAAGACGAAACTCCTTCAGCACGCGGGTCGGCGGAACGCCGCCCCCAGTCTTCTCGAAATGGCCGCGCATCGGTTTGTTGACGTTCTTCAATCTGATGGGCCGATCTTCGACCAGTCCGATCTGCACCGCATCATAACCGTCGCGGCCGCCGGCAGTTTTCTTCTGCACCACGACACAGGGACCGGCCTTAATAACCGTTACCGGCGTGACCGTGCCATCGGGCGCAAATAACTGCGTCATCCCAACTTTCTTGCCGATGATTCCGTTAATCATTTTTCGATTGCCTATTGCCAATTGCCGATTTATCAATTCATGACTGCCAAGTGCCAATCGGAAATTGGCAATTGGAAATCGGCAATGCCCTAACTCTTCCCGAACGCCTTGATCTCAACATCCACACCCGCAGGCAGGTCCAGCTTCATCAGCGCATCGACTGTCTGCGGAGTAGGATCGAGAATATCCATCAAGCGCTTATGCGTTCTGATCTCAAACTGCTCGCGCGACTTCTTATCCACGTGCGGCGAACGCAAAACGGTCCACTTGTTCTTTACCGTCGGGAGTGGAATCGGCCCGGCCACGCGCGCTCCGGTGCGCTTCGCCGTTTCGACAATCTCAGTCGTAGACTGATCCAGCACCCGATGATCGTAGGCTTTTAGCCTGATTCTGATTTTTTCGTTAAGCATAGATCCTATACGTCCTATAGGTCTTATTCCACAACCTCAGAGACCGTCCCCGCCCCGACCGTGCGGCCGCCTTCACGAATAGCGAACCGCAGGCCTTTCTCCATCGCGATTGGCGCAATCAGCTCGATGTTCATCTCCACGTTGTCGCCCGGCATCACCATCTCCACTCCCTCCGGCAGGTGCGCTATTCCCGTCACGTCCGTCGTC
>JBGQGG010000025.1:0-84948 GCA_041497335.1 Pyrinomonadaceae bacterium
CCGCATCCTTCCCTCAACTTCTTTACTCAAACTCCAAGTAGCCTCTAATCCGGCTTAGTCCAACACCGAATTGTGTGGCGGCTCGCTTGAGCCTACTCAACGTTGACCCTTTCACCGCCCCACACTAATTCTTAATACGTTCGGCGTCGTTTAGAGCGACAAGGGAGCGTTTGGTCCTGCAAAAGCAACATTAGCGTGTTCACCGTCGCCGGCGAATTCAGAAATCGTAACAGCCCAACGGGAACCAATTAGCCAATTGGCAATGACAATTACGAGCGCAACCAGAGAGTATTTGGTGAACCGCCACGGATGATCAAGGTCGAACTGAATAATCGCAACAAGCATAACCACCGCAGCAGCATAGGAAAAAATGGTTGAGGGGTCACGCAACTTCATCCGATAAAAATGTCCTCGTTTTCTTCGAGGCAAGAGATTTCGAATCCATGGCCCTCCGGAAGATGAGATCTTGTCGAACACGTTTTGACGATCACTGGCAGTACTGCGTTGCGTGAACTGCCGAGCAGATTGTTGAAACCGCCAAGTTGTAAAGAGATGAGCGAATGTAAAGACAACAAAAACGGCCCACGCCCATTTTGTTGGAACTTCAAGGCCGCTGACTGACAGGGTCAATTTATTTGTGAATTTGAGTAAACAGGTGAGCCCCGCCAGTGGCAAGAAGAACTTCAAGACGCGATCGACCGAATTGAAATTATTCACAACCCGTTCCATCAAGGATGTCGCAGTGGGATCTGTCATCAATCTAGATTAAGACGCCGAACTATTAATTATTCATCATGCGCCATAATAGCGCTACAACCGCTAATATGGGTGACGACCCATAATACGCTCAATCCCGTCATAAAACATCAAGCCGTCCCCTCCTTCATCAAAGAGTGTTTTTATTGCTAAGACTCCGTTCTTTAGCGCTGGCAAGCCTTTGTAGTTAAGTCGGTCTTGACCGCGATCATAATCACTTTAGATGCGTTAAGATGCATCGATTATGGTCAAGAAAAAGTTGCTCGATCAAGTCACCGAAGTGGCTCGTTTCAGGCATCTGAGTCTCCGCACGGAAGCAGCTTATCGCAACTGGATTAGGAGATTCATCCTGTTTCATCACAAACGCCACCCCCGCGAACTTGACGCTGACGCAGTGCGCGCTTTTCTTACCCACCTCGCCGTCAATGATCACGTCGCGGCTTCGACTCAAAACCAAGCCTTCAATGCCCTGCTGTTTCTATACCGGCAGGTCTTGCAAATGGCATTACCGAACATCGAGGGCGTCGAGCGGGCACGACAGTCGCGAAAGCTGCCGGTTGTGTTTACAAAATCCGAAGCCAACGCCGTGATTGCGCAGATGAGGGGAGAACCGCAGCTGATTGCCGGCCTGCTCTACGGGTCGGGTCTCAGAATCATGGAGGCCGTACGATTGCGGATCAAGGATATCGACTTCTCTCGCGAGGAGATTAGGGTACGAGACGGTAAAGGTGAGCAGGATCGAGTGACGATGTTGCCACGAGCGCTAAAACATCGACTGACGCTGCAAGTCGTGGCCGTGCGGAAAGTTCACAATTACGACCTGAGGCTGGGCTACGGCGCCGTGCACCTGCCCTACGCTCTGGAAAGAAAATACAAGAACGCGGCGACGAACTTCGTCTGGCAGTACGTGTTTCCGGCCGCCAAGCTGTCGATTGATCCCAAATCAGGAAAGACGGGACGGCATCATGTCGCTGAGCAGAACGTACAGCGCGCCGTGAAAGAAGCTTTGCGGGCCGCCGACGTCAAGAAAAACGGAAGCTGTCATTCGTTTAGACACAGCTTTGCCACCCACTTGCTGGAAGATGGTTATGACATTCGCACTGTGCAGGAGCTTTTGGGTCACAAGGATGTCAGAACGACTATGATCTACACTCACGTTTTGAACCGAGGGGGACGCGGCGTCAAGAGTCCGCTTGATGCGTAGTGACCTCGCATTGCGGGACTGCCAATTTGAAGTCTAATAGCGTGAGGTTTTCTGTCGCCCGCTGAAGCGGGCTTGGGGTTTTTTGTGGGGCTTGATCCCAGGGCGTCGCGCTTCGCGCTCTGCCCTGGGCTATCTTATTTCACGCTTTCAGCGTGATGAGGTGCCCCGCTTACGCATGGAGAGTCTCGGGAGTCGCGTTCCAGGCGGGGCTGAGTTGCGGCTTATGCCCTCCCCGGCAGCTCTAGTGTGCTGTCTCAGAAGTTTGCTTAATTGATCGATGACCGGGCATGTCCCGATTTTGTCAACGAACTTTAGAGACAGGACACTAGCTAGATGCTGGTTTCGTTCCGGGCCCGCTCGCGGTGCCGCTCGATTGCAAACTCGATGAGTTGATCTATTACGCGAGGAAAGGGAATTCCCGATGCTTTCCACATCTTGGGAAAACCGGACACGTCGGTTAGTCCGGGAAGAGTATTTATTTCGTTGACCAGCAGATCGCCATCCCGCCGCAAAAAGAAATCAACCCGCGAGAGTCCCGCGCCATCAATAGCCTGGTAAGCTTTGACGGCCATCCGCTGAATTCCTTTCACGGTGGCCTTTGAAACCTTCGCCGGCACGACGAACTCAACATTGCCGGTGCTGGAATACTTCTCAGTGTAATCAAGAAAACGCGCGGCTTCGTCATGGATCACGTATTCGCCGGGCAGGCTCGCCTGCGGTTTGTCGTTGCCAATGACGGCGCACTCAAGCTCGCGCCCTTCGACGGCTCGTTCAACGATTATTTTGCGATCGTAACGCGCAGCCAGCTCGATGGAACGCGACAGCGAAGCTTTGTCCGTAGCTTTCGAGATCCCAACCGACGAACCCAGGTTGGCGGGTTTGACAAAGGCGGGGAAACCAATGCTGCGCATAATTCGGCGAGAAACTTTTGACGGCTCGCTTTCCCATTCTGTGCGCAAAAACCACGCGTACTCACAGATGGGCAAGCCGGCATTCTTAAAAAGCGCCTTCATCGCTACTTTGTCCATGCCGCAGGAGGACGCGAGCGTGCCGCAACCGACAAACGGCACGGCCGCCATCTCCAGAAGACCCTGGAGCGTGCCGTCTTCGCCGTAAGTTCCATGCAGAACCGGAAACACAACATCGATTGGTTCGGCCGGGCCGGCGTTGGTGTTCAGGCGCACCAACCCGGCGCGTGAAGGGTCGCCGACGATTGTCACGTCTTCCTTTTTCCCGCTGCGTGTGTGCGACGAAAGCAGCCGCTGGGTTGTCGCGGGCAATAACTCTGCGGCGGCCGCGGGCGCCAACCAGTTCCCTTCCTTGGTGATGGCTACGGGGACAACTTCGTACTTCGTGGCGTCCAGGGCTTCGATCACTGCCCGCGCTGAGCGGATCGAAACTTCATGCTCACCTGAACGACCACCAAAGATGACGCCGATGCGAAGTTTTTTAGTCATTCGATTTTCTGTGGCACAGACTTTAGTCTGTGATTGCGTTTGTCTAACACAGACTGAAGTCTGTGCCACTTACAGAATCGTCTTTCCCAGCGCCGACAGTATCAACTCAACTCCCAGTTCCGCCGTGCGATTATTCACATCCAGCGCGGTATTGATCTCGACTACTTCGAGCGAGTGCATCCCGCCATCCTCGGCGATCTTTTCCATCGCCAGATGCGCTTCGCGGTAACTCAAACCGCCGCGCACCAGCGTACCTGAACCGGGCGCATCGCCGGGATCGAGCGCGTCCACGTCAAACGTGACCGCATAACCACCAGTTCCCTGCCCCGCGATCTGAATCGCGTCGTCCATGCAGGCGGCGAGGCCTCGCTCATCGATCTCGCGCATCGTGAAAAAACGCATGCCTAACCGCCGGATCAATTCGCGCTCGCCTGGATCAAGATCGCGCGCGCCGACATGCGCGCACAAACGCGGATCGAACTTGGGGGCAAAACCCCCGACGTTCACCAACTCTGGCGCGCCATATCCTAATAGCACCGCCAAGGGCATGCCGTGAATGTTACCAGACGGGGTAGTGTCCGGCGTATTCATGTCCGCGTGCGCGTCGAAATATATGAGGCCCAATCGTTCGTCGCGCTTGCGGAAAGCCTTGGTAACTCCGGCCAGCGATCCAATCGCGATGGAATGGTCGCCACCGATAGTAATCGGCAACTCGCCGGCATCAACGATTTGTTCGACTTGCGTCGCGAGGTGCTCGCAGGCAACGTGAATCTCTGCCAAATATTTCAGCTTCTCGCCGGCGGCCGGGACTAACCTCGGTCGTTCAATTGGAAGATCGCCGCGATCATTGACTTCATATCCGAGCTGGGTAATTCTCTCGACCAGTCCGGCGACGCGAATTGCGCCCGGGCCCAGATCGACCCCGGCCATGCTCTGACCAAAGTGCAGAGGCACGCCGAGGAGGCTCACGCTTTTTCCTGTTCCCGGAAGATCGCGACTGGTCTGTTGTTCATCCAGAGTATTAGTCATGCATCACGCGGAGCCGTCCAGCACATTACCACTTCATCTTAAGGGTCTCGTACGCGATGAAGCAATCTGTAAGGTGTAGGGTTCACTTCGAGCCTGAAAGGCTCCCAGGAAATAGCCGTGGGCAACGCCCACGGACCACCGTGCAGGCTAAGTCCGGGCCTGAAAGGGTCGCACATTGTTCGGGGATTCTGTGACCCTCTCAGGGTCATGGCTCTTTCGTGTTTCTTGATCCGGGGGCGCTGCCCCCGGGCAATTATCTGTGACCGCTTCGCGGTCATACGCCGTCAGCTGCGCCGGCTGGGGGGCGTCGCTTTACGGCTCCCACTCAAACGCCACTTCAGAAATCGCTGTATCCGGATCCGTGCCGTAGTAAACCGATTTGATGATGAACTTCACCCAACGCGTCTTCACTGAGCCGACATCGACTTTCTGACTGTCCATGCGGTTGTCGAAGTTCAAATCGCGCGAGCTGCCGTCAGAAAACTGAGCGGTTATGGTGGCAAGCCGATTGTTCTGTGCCCAGATCGCCGGGCTCTTGAAATAGCCGGGCTGGATCAGAATCCGATGCAGGTTGATCTCACGATCAAAATCGAAACGAATCCACTCGCCCAGTCCCGGGCCGTCCACGCCTTCGATCCATGCCGTGCTGCGCTTGCCATCAATAGCATTGGCAGCGTAGTAGGTGTTGCTCTGTACTGCTAAGCGAATCGAGGACGCACTGGCCGTAATCTTCAAAGGCGTGGTGTTGGTTTGCTCGGAAGTATCGGGCGAGCTTTGGTTGTTGGGCCCGTTTTCATTCTTCGACTGGTTGTTGTTTCCCGGAGAGCTTGCACCCTTAACGGTCGGGGTACCGCTCTGGTTGGCCTGCGCGGATTCAGTCCCGCCGGATTGCCGCAGAACGAAATAGGCCGCAATACCCACCAGGGCCAGCAGCAGAACGGCGATCGCAATAACGCCGGCGGTCAAGATAGGATTTGATTGCGGCGCCTCGCTGGGCACTGGACGTATGTTTCCGAGATTCGGGTAAGAAGGAATCGTCGGCTCTGCGGACGACTTTAGAGTGGGCTGGCCGCGCGCAGGCAGAATCTCAGTAGGCGGAGGTTCAGCACGAGTTACGACCGACAGCGCAGCTCCATCTTCGAGACAGAACCTCAGCGTGTCGTCTTCATACTGGCGGTTACATTTGGGGCAACGCTTCATTCTGGTACTATAGGTCCTTCTAGTTAGGTCGAATAGGACCTATTGCTCCCCTTATACCACGACGTCTTTTGATTTCTCCTTAATGATCGCCACGGCGTCTTCCGGCGTACCGGCGAATTCAAGCATCTGAACGTCTGTATCGCTCACTGCAAGATGACGTTGCCATTCTGTCACAATCGGCGGCCAGCAATCACCAAGCAGGACCAGCGGTCGCGGCTCGAGCACCCGAGTCTGCAACTTGTTCCAAACCAGAGATATTTCCGTCACTGTACCCATGCCGCCCCGGAGCGCGATATAGCCAACTGATTGCGTAATCAATCTCTGCAGGCGCTCATAGAAATGTTCTGAAGGCACCTTTTCAGTAAGATAACGATTCGGTTCAGACTTGAACTGATTCATCGTGATGCCGAGCACGCGACCCCCACGCTCATGCGCGCCACGACTGGCCGCTTCCATCACGCCACTGTATCCACCCGTGCAGATCGTGAATCCTGAATCAGCGAGCAATTCTCCCACACGGACGGCCTGCGCATATTCCAGATCGGTCTCGCGACACTTTGAGCCGCCAAAGATTGTTACGATTCGTTCTCGTGTTTCGCTCATCTGGCTAAATGGGAGCGCGGGCGCCCTCGCCCGAAACCCACCGTCAGGCGCAAGGTTGTTTCACGGCAGTCAACTATCGGACAACTCCGTTCGCGCTTCGCGCTCAGTGCGGGCGAGGGCGCCCGCGTTCCCAGTATCAGCGCTCGCCACTTATCATTAACGATCCAGTGCGCTTGTATTCTTCGTATTCTTCTCGGCTCTTGAAAGAGCTGCCAGTGTAGTTTTCCGGAACCGGTGTGGGATCGAACAGACGCTGGTCGCGAATGTTTACGAAACCAGCATCGATAAATAACGATCGGTAGTCATCCACGCTCAGAAGCTCGACCGGAACATTCAAGTTATCGATCCACTGATGCGTGGCTTCGTTCTCCCAGTAAAGATCGACGACCGCGACGAATAGTCCACCGGTTTTCAAGACTCTAAAAACTTCGCCGAGCGCTTGCGAGATATTCGCATAGTAATAAAGCGACTCCATGGAAAATGCATGCATGAATTCACCGTCTCCGAACGGAAGTTGCTCCGCGCTGGCTACCTGGAACTCGATATTGGCGAACGATCGTGAAGACTCACGCGCGACTCGAATCATCTCATCCGAGATGTCGATTCCCGTTACCCGACCATTCATGGCATATTGAGCGAGCAAGCGAGTCGCCCATCCCGATCCACAGCCGACATCCAGCACTTGCGCATCCGCCGGTACGCGCATGAGCTCGATTGCCTGCTCACCAACCGGGCGATGGCCCTTCTCCATGCTTTCGCCCTTACCGGCACGGGCCCATTCGTTGAATTCGGTTCGGAGTTGCTCGTCCATCTGATGTCCGACAAACTTCAGTTTGTCGTTAATTGGGACCCCGCGTAATGAAGTCTGTACCACCTGCGTAAGCAGGTGGGTCAAGCATTCAACCCGCGCGTTGAGTGTTCGGCCCACCCGCTGACGCGGGTGGTACTGACTTCACTTCGCTTCATACTGACAATCACAGACTGAAGTCTGTGCCACGGGCGAAGCCCAACAAACTGAAAATTTGTCGGATCACCTAAGGCTTCAACCGATATAGCATCCTCGGAAACGGAATTGTCTCGCGAATGTGTTCGATGCCGCACATCCATGCGGTGCAGCGCTCGATGCCCATGCCGAACCCCGCGTGCGGCACGCTGCCGTAGCGCCGCAGATCCAGATACCATTCGAACGCTTCCTTTGGCAGGCCGTGCGCGGCAATCTGTTGCTCCAGAAACTCGACCGACGTGGCGCGCTCACCACCGCCGATTACTTCGCCATAGCCTTCGGGCGCCAGCACGTCGACTCCGAGCGCAATCTCTTCCCGTTCCGGATCGCGCTTCATGTAGAAAGCTTTGACCGCGGCCGGGTAATGATGGACCATCACCGGTTTGTCGTACTTGCTGGAAAGAAAAGTTTCATCCGGCGCGCCGAGGTCCCCGCCCCACTCGAACTTGTGTTCCATAGCGCCCTGCTCGAATCCTTCATGCAACATCTTCACGGCATCGTCATAGTGCAGACGCGGAAACGGCGGTACGATTGCTTCCAGTTTTGACCTGTCGCGTTCGAGAGTTCTCAATTCCTCCGCCCGCTCATCCAGCACGCGCGCCGCGATATACGAGAGAATTCTTTCCGCCAGGCTCATCGCGTCATCCAGCGTCGCGTAAGCCATCTCCGGTTCGACCATCCAGAACTCCGTTAAGTGTCTACGCGTTTTCGATTTTTCAGCTCGGAAAGTCGGACCAAAGCAGTAGACTTTTCCGAACGCCGCGGCAGTCGCTTCGTTGTAAAGCTGCCCGGACTGTGTCAGGTAGGCTTTTTCGCCGCCGAAGTAGTCGACTTCGAACAGCGTGGTCGTACCCTCGCATGCCGCCGGCGTAAAGATCGGCGTATCACAAAGAGTGAAGCCGTCATTGTCGAGAAAATCGCGCACGGCCTTCACCACCGTGTGACGGACCTTCAGGATCGCGTGCTGCTTTTTCGAGCGCAGCCACAGATGCCGATTGTCCAGAAGAAACTCAGGGCCGTGTTCTTTCGGCGTGATGGGAAAGTCGTGTGCGCTCTGCACCACCTGGGCGTCGCTGACGTCGATTTCAAATCCACCCGGTGCGCGGCTGTCTTCACGCACGCGACCGGTGACAATCAGCGCAGACTCCTGGCCCAGAGGCCGGAGCGCGTCCCAGATTTCCGGTGACACCGAATTCTTCGCCACCACGCCCTGCACAATGCCGGTCCCGTCGCGCAGTTGTGGAAACATTAGTTTCCCGCTGGAACGCAGGTTGTAAAGCCAGCCCTTTAGCGTGACTTCTTCGCCAATGTGTTTGAATAAATCCTTTATGTAAGTCTGCATTTGGTTGTAAATACGAGTTTGGAAAAAACGATTCGTGTAAAGTCCGCGCAGCGGACGTTTGATGATAGCCGAGCCCCGACACCTTGGGGCTGGGATTCGGATTCAGTAAGACCCAATAGTCCGTGAAACGGACGGCTGAAACCGATATACCAAACTCAAGCTGTCCTCAGTCGTCCGCTTCGCGGACTTTGGATTCTTACTACGCCACTGATCCCACCGATGAATCGGCGGGCTATTTTCGTTCGTCCACTTCGCGAACTACATTAGGCCGATTCGCTCATTAATCATCCGCCGCAGAACGGGGAAGCGCTCAAGCCACTCGGCGGCCTGCAGCACAATTAAGAAAGTTGGTTGGATATGTTTCTCGTAGAACGCGCCCCGGTCGCGGACCGCAGTTTGATACGAGAAAGTCCCGATTGCCTTCAAGCCGCGCTGAATCGTCATCAATCGAAACTCCTTGCCGAAATCGTCCGGATCGATCGCATCCAGACCCTGCCGGCGCCGAGCCTCGAGGAAAAACAAACGGTGCCCGCGCACCTCGGCCAGCGAAGGTGGCGCAGGCTGACGGTCCATTAACAGTGACACCAGATCATAACTGGCCGGACCCATGCGAGCGTCCTGGTGATCCACGATGCGCATGTTCCCGTGCTTGTCGACCACCAGGTTCGCCGAGTGATAGTCACGATGACAAAGAACTCGCGGGCACGCCGACAACTCGGCGGCGACGTCATTGAGTTCGACTTTCAATTCTGCGGCTTCACCATGCCGCAATGTTTCGCCGCGCAGGCTGCCAAAGTAATGCTCAAAAAAGAAATTCAGTTCCCAGGCCAGCTTGGCCTCGTCGAATGCCAGACGACTCGCGACCGATTTGCGCTCAAACGCCCTGGCCGTAGCCGCTTGAATACAGGCAATGATCTCAATCGCCCGTTCAAGCAGGCCTTCGCAATCTTCATCGGAAGCAGTCTCAAAGACCTGAACCAACTGATTGTCGCCGAGGTCTTCCTGCACGATGATCCCGTTGGCTCCGTCAGCTTCATAAACTTCAGGCACGGGCAGTCCGCAATCGAGAAACAGGCGGGTCACATCGAGGTAAGGATGGACCTCCGGGTCGAATGCTTCAGGGTAGACGGCGGCAATTGCGGTTCCGCGTTCCCAGGGGATGCGAAAGTACTCCCGTGTCGAGGCATCCGGGGTCAGGGCCACAATCTCTGGTTTTCGCGCGCTCTGGCGTTCCGCCAGGTAGCTCACAAGCCGTTCACGAGCGCTCGCGGTGAACGCGGTCGGCCTGGTTGGAATTGGCGAACTCATGAAGCGAAGAGACAAACCTGCAAAGCGAAGTTACGTTTCATCATCCGTTACAGAAGCCTTGTCGGTCTAATCGGCAAATCTTATCACTGCGATAATGAGACGACAAAGTTTTCTCCCTTAACATACCCCTTGAGGGCCTTGGCGGGCGCTGTCTTTCCGGATACAAGTTCGGCCCGGACCACCGCAGCATCTTCAATTCGTTCGCCGGAGAGCACGCGCACTCCATCGCCGAGAATTGCCCGCCGCACATGCGCTGCTTCTTCCACCGTCACGTTGTCCCACAAAACTGCTTCATGGACTTCTGCCTGTTCATGAATCGCCGGATTCACGCCTGTATACACGTCGCGCTCGCGCAGTAGCGCCAGACTAATATCCAGATATCGCTTCAGCGTAGAAAGCTCGTACCACATTCCTTCGGCGATGTGCGCCGCAATACGCTCTCCTCTGGCCATCGCTTGCGGATACACCTCGGTAACCGAATGTGAAAAGACTCCACGAGGAATGTAATCAAAAATGCGGGACTCCAGAATTTGAATGCCGGTGAACATCAGGGGCGGCGCGGATTTCGAGTCTGGCGACCGCGGCCCGGGCATTCCGGCAAAGCGGCTGACCAGACCCTCGCGCGTCTCAACTATGCTAAAACGCTCATACTTCGGGTTTGGGCGGAGTACCAGCGTGGCCAGGGCCTTCTTTCGCCGATGAGTTTCCAACGCCGCTTTCAAATCAAGGTCAGTAATCAGCTTTCCGTTCACAACCACGAAGGTGTCGCCTTCCAAAAGCTGTCGCGCGTTATCCAACGCTCCACTGGTTCCCAGGATTACGGGCTCGTGAACATATTGCAATCTAACGCCGAACTGGCTGCCATCACCGAGCGCTCTCCTGACTGACTCAGGCTGATGATGCAGGTTCACTATGACATCCTTTATGCCATGCCCCGCAAGGTACTCCGCAACATAGCCGACCAGGGGCTTACCAAGGACCGGCAGCGCCGGCTTGGTGCGATCGCAGGTCAACGGCCAGAGCCGCTCCCCGTATCCCGCAGCGAGAATCATCGCTTTCATCGTCCGGATATTCTAACAGAGGAGTTCGGAGTACCGACTTCAGTTGGCGCTATTAGCGTAAAAGGAGGCGACTAAAGTCGTTACTCCAAACCGCTTTTAGTTGAATCGGTATCGTTTGGTGTCGTAAGCTAGCTGGCGTCATTTCATCCAGAGACCTGGCCATCATAATCAATGCAATTCGACACACTCTACTCACTACCACTCGAACAGCAGATAGGACAGTTCTTTTTTATCGGTCTTCCCGGCACCGAGCTGGACGAAGAAGCGCGGGCATTGATCGAAGAGATCAAGCCCGGCGGCATCATTCTGTTTGGGCGCAATATCGAGACGGCCGAACAGGTGCGCCGGTTGCTTGACAGCGCGCGCGCGATGTTGCCAATAGCGCCACTGTGCGGAGTCGATCAGGAAGGCGGCCTGGTAGATCGTCTGCGCGAGATTTTCCCACCGATGCCTTCGGCGCGCGCTATTCGCCAGCACGGCGATCTGGCCGGAGTGCGAGCGCTTGGCCGGGTCACCGGCGAAGTCCTGCTTATGTTGGGATTCGATATTAACTTTGCGCCGGTGATGTCGATCATTACACAAGAACGCAGCCAACTTACCAACGGCCTCTACTCACGCTCGTTCGGGCGCTCGCCCGGTGAAGTTCTGGGTTATACGACGGTCTACATGCGCGGCCTGCAGGCCACCGGGTGTCTTGGTTGTTTGAAACACTTTCCCGGCATCGGCGCCGGCGCAGTTGATTCGCACATTGAGATGCCGCTGGTGCCCCTCTCTCATGATGATTTGCTGTCACAGGATCTGGCGCCTTACATCGAGCTGTTTCAGCGCGCCGACGATCGCGTCCGCGTGGTAATGGTGAGCCATGGTGGCTTTCCCAACATCGATATCAAGAAGGGCACGACCAGCGGACTGATCGAGCCGGCATCGATTAGCCCCAGCATCGTTTCCCATCTTCTGCGCCAGGAACTCGGATACCAGCATTTGGTCGTGACAGACGATTTAGAAATGGGTGCGATCGCCAAGCACTGCGAAATTGAAGATGCGTCGGTGCGTGCTTTTCTTGCCGGTGAGGACATGCTGTTGATTTGCGCGACACCGGCAACAATCCGCCGCGGCTACCGCGCCCTGGTGGAGGCCGCGCGTGAAGGCCGCGTTAACGAGAAACGGATTCAGGCATCCCTGAAGCGCATTGCTGCCACCAAAGCTCTGGCCAAGCCGCCGGTGCCATTGGATATGGACAGGTACAATCAGCTTGCGAATGAAATAAGCCAGCTCAACGAGACCCTCGAATATCGCTATCCGGGAGAGTCCAATGTGCAATAACTCAAGACAGAGATCGGGTTGCCGACCGGCAGCACGTCTCTTAAAGTGTCTCGGCTTAACCTCTTTGCTGCTGATAGCCATTTTATTGCCGTCGGCATGCAGGCGCAGCCAGAGTAACGTTTTTGTGATTGCGCTATCCGATAACCTCAAGACTATTGATCCGATTGGGTCGCCGTCAGTTGACGCCGCGAGCGAACGCGTGCGCACATTGATGTTCAACTCACTGGTAAAGAAGGACGAGAAGTTTGACTATGTTCCTGAACTGGCGTCGAACATTCAGCGCTCGGAAGACGGTCTGACATTCACGTTCACCTTGCGCGACGGCGTAACGTTCCATGATGGACGTCCATTTACTTCTGCCGATGCCAAGTACACGCTCGACACCGTGCTGACGTCGACGTTTGCGAAGGCCGCCAGTTTTTTTGAACCCTTGCCACCCGCGCCCGGTGCCCCGGTACCGGAAGACGAGGGCGTCAAGAGACCCGGCAACCGCAGCCCTTACATCAAGAGCGTCGAAACTCCTGACGCCCGCACGCTCATTATTCGTCTTAACAAGCCGTGGACCGGGTTGCTTCCTAACCTTGTGCCTATCGCAATTATTCCGAAAGACAGTTACGAATCGCAGAAGACGCATCCCCTGGGCACCGGACCATTCAAATTCAAGAGCTATGATCAGGTCCAACAGGTCGTTGACCTCGAAGCGAACCAGAGCTACTGGGAAGGCGCACCTCAAATCCCGGCAATTCGCACGCGCGCCATCAGCGAATCAAACCAACTGCAGGCCGAGATGCAAAGCGGTCGCGTGGATATCGCGCCATTGCCTACCAGCCTTTCTCCCGACGCTATCAAAGGGCTCGGTCAGAATCCGAATCTGCGGGTGCACCAGTTTGTCGGATCCAATTTGAACTTGCTCACCTTCAATACCACCGAGGCGCCGTTGGATAACGTCAAAGTAAGACAGGCCATCGCCTACGCGATTGACCGTGAGAGCATGATCCGCGACCTGGCCCTGGGCCAGGGCGCAATTGCCCATTCAATCCTGCCGGAAGGATCGTGGGCGTACGTGCAGGGCCAGACTTATCACTTTGCTCCCGACAAGGCGAAGCAGTTGCTTGACGAGGCAGGCTTTCGCGATCCTGACGGGGACGGTCCGCAGATGCGTTTCGCAAAGCCAGTCATCTTTCGAGTCTCGGGCAGCAGCGCTTCCGCGCGACAGTACGCCGGTGTGATACAGAACTACCTGAGAGAAGTCGGCATTCCCGTTTCGATCGAGACTTCGGAACTCAACGTCCTTTTCGAGTTTCTGCGTCGCGGGCAGTTTCAGATGACTTACGGGCAGTGGGTAGGCGGTAACCAGGATCCGATTTTTTATCGTGACCTATTCGCTTCGTCTGAGATTCCCACCGAAACACGCGCGTCCCGTAACCGCAGCCGCTATAGCAACCCTGAACTGGACAAAATGCTGGCCGAAGCGGCGAACACCTACGATCATGCGAAGGCAGCGCCCCTCTACGCAAGAGCGCAGGAGATCATCAGCCGTGACGTGCCGGTGTTTCCCTTGTGGTACCAAGCGAACATGGTCATCTCCAAACAGAATGTCGGTAACATTCACGTTAACGCCAGCGGTGATTGGGGATTCGTGAAAGATTTAACGGTCGGGAAGTGAGCCGCGGATTAACGGAGATCCAACGCGGATAAGATCAGGCACAAATAGAGTTCGAGATTTACCTGCGTGCTTCTTGCGCTTCTGTGCGGCGATATTCCTATCTGATTATCCGCGTGAATCCGCGGCTAATTTCATCGGTAATTATCAACGACGGTCTGCAGCTTCTGTTCGCTTTCGCTCGAGACACCGATAAACTCGATGCCTGCCCCGGTCGGCGGCGCGCCCTCCATCACGCGGAGTTGGTATCGCACTGCGCCCTTGAGATTGATCGTACCGGCGGGTTCTTCGGTTAATCTAATATGAATCTCTTGTCCCGCGCGCAGCTCGCGCTTTGTGGCCAGGAAACATCCGCTGAGACTCAGACTGGTTAACTTGTCGTAGTACTCACACTCCGGTCCCCAGCCCCAATCGGCAAAGAAGTCCACGATAACCCGCGGGTGTCTTCTCAGCTCAGTGAAATCCATCGACGCGTCCTTAAGGTGTTCTGATTTGGCCGATCGCTGCCTGGATTTTTGACCAGGTTATCACGCCCTCGCGAACCAGGCGGGGCTCGACGTCGCTGACATCCGCGACTGTCGACGGTTGATCGGTTCTCGCTGCGCCACCGTCAACAATCAGATCAACCGCGTCACCGAAATAGTTCCGAACTTCCTGGGCAGTCTTTGCGGGCGCCTGGTGCGAAGGATTAGCGCTCGTGGCCGTCAAAGCTCCGCCGCAGACCTGCACAAACATGCGCACTGTATCATCGCCCGGTAAACGCACGCCAATAGTTTCTGTACCCGCAGCGATCTCCTCAGGTACTCCGGGGGCAGCTTTGCCGATAAGCGTCAAAGGGCCCGGCCAAAAGGTTCTGGCCAGCAGATCGAACGCCGGTGATGGTGCAGAGATGAATCGACCAACCTGTTCACGATTACTGATGACTACGAGGATGGGTTTCGAGCTGCCCTTGAGCTGTTTGATTCTTTGAACCGCGCCTCGATTGAAAGGATCGGCGCCCAGGCCGTAGAAGGTATCCGTGCGAAAGGCGATGACACCGCCGTTGGCAATAACTGAGGCAACCTGCGAATACGATTCAACTGTTTGAGAAATGATCAAGTGATTTCAGCGCCGCTAGGCGCGGAATATTTATAGATCCAGATCGTTCATACCCCAAGAGCTCCGTTAGGAACGGAATAAGTTTCGCTCCTAACGGAGCTGATGTAAACAATATGGATTGCTATAAACATCCGGCTCCTAACGGAGCCGTGAAATCTCACTAGAGCTTCACGCCATAGCCAAGACCATCACCAACCGGCAAAACCTCTGCCCGCAGTTGTGGATGGTTGACGAAATATTGGTTGAATTCGCGCAACGCTTCGGTGGATGCCTTCTGATCAGGCGAGCGGATCTCACCCGCAACCTGGCCACCCCACAGAAGATTGTCGCAGATGACCACGCCGCCAGGGCGCAGCTTTGGCAGAGCCAGATCCAGATAGCCGCGATACTCTTCTTTGACTGCGTCCAGGAAAATCAAATCAAATGTTTCGTCGAGCCGCGGTATGACTTCCAGCGCGTATCCCCTTTCGATCCGCGCGCGCTCCCGCAAACCCGCTCGGGACAGATAGCCTTCCGCCGCTCGGATCATCTCGTCGCTGGGATCGATGGTGATCACCAATCCATCGTCAGTCATCCCGCGCGCCAGATGAATTACCGAGTACCCGATCGCCATTCCGCATTCGAGCACGCGCCGCGCGTTGATCGCTCGCGCCGTGATTTCCAGAAACAGCGCAACCTCACGATCGGCAATGGGTACGCGATGCTCAGCCGCAAAGGCTTCCATCTCCGCGAGCAATCCGTCGCTCGCGGGCAGAAGATTATCCAGGTACTCAGCTTGTTCGCGATGGAGAATGGCGTCGAGTTTTGCTTTCACTTGTCTGCTTTTCCCTGCGTTTCAGCTCCGACCGCGACGTAACGCCGGCCCAGTCCCAGCTCTCTCAATTTGTGTTGCAGCGACTGCCGGTGCATTCCCAAAACTGAGGCCGCGCGGGTCACGTTGCCGCCCGACTCTTCCAGGCAACGGGCAATGTAACGGCGCTCGAACTCGCGGCGGTCATCACGAAAATCAGAGGTGTAAGGAACACTCAAATTGCCGTTCGCACCAACTTCAATCGCGGCCAACGGCTCTTTCTGCGCCGGCGGTTCGCTCAGATCAAGCGCATTCAGCTCAGGACCTTCAGACATGATCGCCGCGCGCTCAATCGCATTTCGCAGCTCGCGCACGTTGCCGGGCCAATCGTACTCCATTAACTTTCGCAGCGCGTCGCGACCCAGCGGCCGCTCGGGCAGACGATGTTGTTCGGCAACCTGACGAGCAAAGGCTTCGGCTAAAACCGGAATGTCTTCCGGACGCTCGCGCAGCGGAGCAATGTCTATAGTGACCACGCGCAACCGATAGAACAGATCCGCGCGAAAATTTCCTTCGGCAATCTCTTCCTCCAGCGCTCGATGTGTCGCGCTGACGATACGCACGTCGACCGGGATGGATTCGTCGCCACCGAGCCTTTCAATTCGTCGTTCCTCGAGCGCGCGCAGCAGCTTGGCCTGAACGTTTGCGCTCATGTCGCCGATCTCATCCAGGAAGAGCGTGCCGCCGTTGGCTTGTTCGAATTTTCCTCGCCGGCGTGCCGCAGCACCCGTAAATGCACCCTTTTCGTGCCCGAAAAGCTCCGATTCGATTAGTTCGGTTGGCAATGCGGCGCAGTTTACCGCGACGAATGCGCCGCCGCTCCGCGTAGTGCTGCGGTCGTGCAGTTCACGCGCGACCAACTCTTTGCCGGTGCCTGATTCACCCCGGACCAACACGGTAGCGTCAGTGTCGGCGACCTTTTCGATCATCGCACGCACGTTCTGCATCGCCGCGGAATTTCCGATCAGTGCACCACGCTGTGATGTTTCGATTTCTATTCGGCGCCGGAGTGAGCGGTTCTCACGCCGAAGCTGGAGGGTCTCAAAAGCGTTCTTGACGACCAGACGAAGATCATCAAGCTCGAAAGGCTTCGAGATGTAGTCATAGGCGCCGCTCTTGACGGCCTGGACAGCCAGGCGCTCGGACCCGTGCGCGGTAATGATTATCACGAGCGGGGCTTCGGTCTTGCCGGTCTCACTTTCGGTTTGCAGCTCTTTCAGGAATTCGAGGCCGCTGATGCCCGGCAGATTGACATCGAGCAGTAGTAGATCGAACTTGCGTTCACGCATTAACGCGCGCGCTGCTTCGGCGCTTTCGGCTTCATCAATCTCATGCCCGAAGGCCTCCAGCGCGCGCTTAATGCCATAACGCGCCCCCTCTTCATCGTCCACCACCAACAATCGCAAGCTGTTCTTTTCCATGCTAACTCCCCCAGAGTTTAATACTTTTCGAGGAGTTTTGCTTGCGCGTGGCGTGCCAGAGCGCGGGCGACTTAATTCACTGCTCGCTTCGCCAGCACCGCTAGCACGATAGCTTCGCCCGACGGCCCGATATTTAGCGTACCGATGACCGCCGGCTGGCCCTCGTGGACGCTGATGTCCGTGACCAGACCGACATGCTCGTACACGAACACTGGCGCCGAGTTGGTGCCTGATGCCGCGATGTTCGTTCCGGTTTGGATGGGAATTCTCGAGCCGAAGCTAAACCTGAGCATCTGAATGACCTGTCTGCCATTGCCATCCGGCGCTATTTTTAACTGAGTGATCGAAAACTGATTGAAGGTCGGTGTGGCACTCGCTGAGGACGGAGGATTCGAGTTGGGGCTGACAATCCAGTTCAAGCTCAGGTTTCCGCCATTCTTAACCCGATTGACCAACGTTGTTGCCAGACTGTAATTCTTGAAGGCGAGCGTCTCGCGTAGTTGCTTCATCACGGGATCGAGCGAGGCGGGCATCTTGCCCTCTCTTGGTTGCTGGTTCGTCGCGGCAATAACGTATAGCTCGAGGTCCAGATTCGTTTGATCCTCACTCGCTGGTACGCGTTGCGATTGAGTAGAGTCCTGCGCCAGGGTCAGTTGTGCCGATAAGCCCACTAGCGCCACACCCAACAGCGCGCAGAAAATGATACGACGTACACTTGTAATGCTCATCAAGAGTTTTCTCCTTACTTAGATTTGAAAGTAGCGATTGCTCGCGGTAGGTTGGTTGCTCGTCCGATGCTCACACGCTGACGTGGAGTGAAAGTTCCAAACAAAGGGCGTAGCGCAAGTTGTTAACTTGTGTTTTATCGCAGACGCAAGTTACCAACTTGCGCTACCGGCAAACGGAGCTCAAACCTCGCGCCCTGCCCGTTCTTTGAGGCCACGAGGCGCGCTGAGCCTCCGGCTTCTTCCATGCGCTTGCGCACGATCGCGAGGCCTAAACCGGTGCCGCGTTGTCGGGTGGTAAAGAACGGTTCCCAAATCTTCGCCTGCATCTCAGCCGCGATCCCTGGCCCGGTGTCATTGATCGCAAAAACAATTTCGGTGTCGTCGGCCGTCAATTCAATTGCGACTGTGCCGCCCGCGGGCGTAGATTGCAGAGCGTTCAGAAGCAAATTTGACAGAGCATCTCGAATTGCCGCTGTCTGCACTCCGTCCAGCTCAACATTTTCGCCGCTGCGATATTGGAGGTTGATGCGGCGTTCGTCAGCCTCAGGACGAAACAGACCGTTTATGCTTCGCACCAACTCGTCGGCGCGGCTAGGCGCAGCTGCCGGCGGTTTCTTGCTCGCAAAACTGAGCAACTGAGTCACGCTCTTACTTAATCGATCCGTTTCCCCGACAATCAAGCTCAGGTCGCGCGCGTGCTGACTCTTGAGCGCTTCGTCCTCGCTCATCACCTGGGCGATCGACTTGATCGCGGACAGGGGGTTCTTCACTTCGTGCGCCACGGTTGCGGCCATCTGGCCAAGGGCCGCCAGCCGTTCGCCTTCAGCCACTTTCCTTTCGAGGCGCACGTTTTCTTCAAACAGGCGGCAGTCTTCGATCGCGATCGCGACCTGACCGGCGAGGACTTCCAGCACGGCGCGCACGTCCGGAGTTAAAGCATTTGGCGAAGCTTCGATCAAAAGCAATCCGGCGTTTTGATCTTCGCGACGCAAAGCGTAGGCAATGCTGAATCCCTGCTCTCGCAAAACCAGGTCCTGTTCCAATGAAGGTACGCCGGCGGCCTCGATCCTCTTTAAGAGCTTTTCGATCCACAAGGACTCTTCAGAATTCCGGCCTCGCACCGGTAGTAGCTCATCTTCGGTTTGCCGTAATACAATCTTCACGCGACGCAGTGAAAGCGCGCCGGCGGTTTGTGATTCAATGAAACCCAGCAATTCAGGAAGCTGCCGGTACTGTCCAGCATGCGCGCCAATGTGGGCTACAACTTCGCGGTAGAGTGCCGTCTCGCGCTCGAACAACGCGCGAAATCGCTTCTCCAGCCAGCCGCGCAGCGGGGCTGCCAGCAACGTCAACGCCAGAATCAGAATCGCTTCGATGACGCCCGCGCGCAGGCCGTATCTCGAGTTCGCCCAGTCGCTGATGCGCCGTATCCCGTAAAGATAGACGGCCAGCACCACGGCCGCGAAGGTCGCGACGATCAAACTCTCTTTGATGATCAGTTCAAGAAAGCGATACCGATAGATGTAGTAAGTCAGCAATGCCGTAGGCAAGAGCGATCCCAGATTGGCGACAGTCTGAAGGTATTGACCGGGCACCGTTCCCTTACCCAACCCGAGGCCCAGCGATGCCAGAATCAAAACTGCGATGACGATGAACGACCCGGCGAGGGTGCGCAGAATGCGCCGCTCACTGGATGACAGCGCCCGGTGCGCTACCAGCAGTTCGGTAGTTGCGACAACCGCGAGCGAATACACGACCCAGGCCGCGAACGGCAGTACGAACATCGACAGCTTCGCGATCATCGGCTGGTAAGGACCGATCCAGATGCGCGGCAATGTGACAAACAGAAACAGGCAGGGAATGTAAGAAAGATAAACTCGTATGCGTTCAGTGCGAGTGAGATTGCGGGAGTGCGAGCTCGCCCAAAGGTGTATATGAACGTGCAGCAAGAGTGAGTAACAAAGGGTAATACTGATGACGGCAATTGTGTTGGCTAGCTGCAGGGCCGTGACCCAACGACCGGCGTCGAGTCCGAGCAAGCTGCGGAGCGTAACAACCAGATTGCCGGCGTGCCAACCGACCATGCACAACCCCAGGCTGAGTAGCAGTCGCTGAATCGGCACCAGCCCGAGACGTTGCTTGAACAGCAGATAGCCCATCCACAGCGGCAGGACTGCGCCGAGGCTGTAGCCGATAAGTTGGAGGGCTTCGAGAAGCGTCATAGGAGAGTCAACCTGCTGACATGATCAGGGAACTCTGCCCAAAGAATATCATTCCTGGGCTGAGTCAGTAGAGGCAGGCTGTTCAATCTTTATTATTCCGCCGGCTATCAATATACTCTGCCAGCCAATCAAGAGGAGCGACTGTACATTCATGGACACGACAAATGAGATCGTCACTATCCCTGACACTTCCGGTCTGGGCGGACACCCGCGCGGACTGGCTCCGCTCTTCTTCACCGAACTGTGGGAGCGATTCAGCTACTACGGTATGCGGGCCATTCTCGTGCTCTATATGGTTGCTCCGATTGGGCAGGGTGGCTTGGGTTTTGATACGAAGCACGCCGCCTCGATTTACGGAACCTACACGATGTCTGTGTATCTAACCGCGTTACCGGGTGGACTGATCGCGGATCGATTTCTGGGCGCCGGATTGGCAGTGTTCATCGGTGGCATCATCATAGCCTGCGGACATTTTTCAATGGTCGTGCACTCGATGACCACCTTTTACGCGGGCATGGTGCTCATCGCGATCGGAACCGGATTCCTCAAGCCGAACATCAGCGCCATGGTCGGCAACCTTTATGGCGAGAACGATCCGCGGCGGGACAGCGGCTTCTCGATCTTTTACATGGGCATCAACATCGGAGCTGTGCTGGCCCCGCTTATTTGCGGGTATATGGCCCAGGGCGAGAGTTTCAAGCGCTTTGTCGCGTCGATGGGGTTTGACGTCACTACCAGCTGGCACTGGGGATTCGGCGCGGCCGGAGTGGGGATGTGCCTGGGACTGATCATCTTTGTGCTGAATCGCAAACGGCTCGCTGAGGTGCGCCGGAAAACTGCGGCTAAGAAAGCAAGTGCGCAGCCGGCGGCTGCGAAGGCGCCGTTGACGCGCGCGGACTGGAAGCGCATTGGCGCCATCTTTATCTTCTTTGTCTTCACAATACTTTTCTGGGCCGCCTATGAACAGAAGGGAGCAAGTCTGAATCTCTTTGCCAAAGATTTGGTGCGCACTGAGGTTTTTGGAATGAGGTTTCCTTCGAGTTGGCTGCAGTCGTGCACGCCGCTGTTCGTGATTATGCTCGCCCCGATCTTTTCTATGCTCTGGGTCCGAATGGGTACGCGCCAACCATCCAGCCCGGTCAAATTTACGCTGGGCCTTTTGTTCATCGGGTCAGCTTACTTGCTTCTGGTTCCGGCGGCAGCGCTCACAGCCTATGGCAAGATAAGCCCGCTTTGGCTGGTCGGTCTTTACTTTCTAGAGGTGGTCGGAGAGATGTGCCTCAGCCCGGTTGGCCTTAGCACGGTCACTAAACTTGCTCCGGTAAAGCTGGTCGGAGTCATGATGGGCGTGTGGTTTCTTGCCGCCTCGTTTGGCAGCAAGTTGGCCGGCTATTTATCCGGCTTCTTCGTGTCGAACAATGCCGGCACGCTGGTCAAGCTATACGGCGGTATCGCGGTCGGTCTGCTCGTTTCCGCCGCGATCCTGGCACTGCTTACTCCGAAAGTTAGGAAGTTAATGGGGACAGTCTGCTAGGGCTGGTGCTACCATGAAGGCGGGGTTAATTCCTACGGGTTGGCTATTGCCCGCTTAGCGTCAGAGTAATCTCCGTCCGGCGATTCTTAGCACGGCTGGCAACCGTGGTATTCGGAGCTACTGGATTCGTCCCGCCCATGCCGCTGGCCTGAATGCGCGTGACATCCACGCCGGCAGCAGCAAAGCGCTCAGATAAAACTCTTGCCCGATCCTGTGTCAGTTGTTGCAGCGCGCCTTCGTCACCCTGATTGTCGGTGAAAGACTCGATCGAGATCTGATAGTCGGGATTGTTGGCGAGAAGAGCGCCAATCTGGTCAAGCTTCGCCACGGATGCACCGACCAGTTTGCTCGATCTTGGATTCACCCAAAGCGCTTCGCCAACCACCAGCGTCATACCACTATTGTTATCGCGCACCGTCAGAAAACGAGACAAGGCCCGTTTCAGATTTTCGGCAGCAGCGCGTTGATCCACGGCGCGCTTCTCAGTAGCGCGACGAGCGTCCTCCGCCTGCTTTTCACCCTCGATCCGCGCCAGCCGAACCTTCGCATCCTCGGCCTCAGCACGCACAGTTTGTATTTCGTCGCGCAGCCGCGCGATTTCCGTGCGCGCGTCGCGCAGTTTCTCAGCAGCGTTAACCGCGTCCCGTTCGGCCAGGTCACGAGCGTGACGCTCGGTGTCGAGCTCACCTTTCAATCTCGAGATTTCCTGATTAGCCGTTGCGGCGGTTTCTTCAGCATTGCGCACGGCGAGATCGCGTCGCTCAATTTCTTCGCGTCGTTCGCGTGAGGCGCGACGCACCAGGGCCATGTCTTCCGCTTTCGCACCGCTGCTGATCGCCCGGCGGGCGAGGATGTCTATTTCTCCATCGGACTGCCGCATGCGCAAAGCGCTTTCGGCCTGTTGCAAATCGGCCTGGGCCGTGCGGAATTCGTTGGGTGCATCGCGCTCGGCTCCGGCATAACGCGCCAGGTTAACAGCCTGGCGCGCGCCCAGCAGGGCCACCGGAATATCGCGAAAATCCGACTCTGCGATCATCGGCACGTTCGAATCCCGAAAATAGTCGCTGGTGTTGCCGATGTATTGAATCATCGAGGTTTCGACCTGGGCGCCACGGATCGCCACCGGCGCCATGTTCTCCATCACCACCATGCGGCTGGGCGAGTTTACGAGGAAGTGCGGCTCAGCAGTAACGACGAGGGCGAACGTTTGCAGCGGAGTCGTGACGTCAATCTTCGAATCGATCAGCCCGCTGCCGCTGCGCTTTATCTCGCCAAGATTATCGACGTGCCCTTCGGGCGAGATGGCCCACAGGACGAACGTCGTGTAAACGCCGCCAAGTTCGTAAGCCCGCGGCAGGTTGTCGATGTTCAATTCAACACGTGTGCCTCGCCGTCCCTGACGTCTGACCTTCGCGGAACCTTTCAGACGCGGCAGGCGGGTCGTGCCATGGAACGGGACCTCGATGGTCTGATCCAAAGGGTAGGTGATGGCGGTCGTCGTGCGCCGAGCATCGTTTTGCGCAAACGCTCCGACCGCACCGGCAACGAGAACCAAACATGCGGAAACTGCTAATGATTTAAGAGGTCTATTCATACAACAAACTCCCGGCCAACTTGCTTGATAACGATCAGACCGCGGTCAACGCCGTCCGAAGGATTGATGCCAAACCCTCGGTCATTGTTGCCGAACCGTCGGCGAACTGGCAAGTTCCAGGACGTACGCGAGCCGTAAGCTTGCGCGCAGAAGGCTGGTACGCTAGCGGGTGAGCGATTTTTCGTAAGCTTTTGTGCGGCGGTCCTGCAGGAACTGAACAACAAACGCGGAGGCGGCGATAAGCAATAGGACGTGGACCATGCCACCTTTGTGCAGCAGAAACTTTGCGACCAGCCACAACGCCGTCAAGACGGCAACAAAGATCCAGAGCATTTCGAAATTGACTCCCTTGTCGTCTGAGATTACCTTGGGCTTGAGCTTCAGCGGTTAGGCCGGACCGTTGCCCTGGGAAACTCGATCGCTCGCAACCCCGTGTGCGAAGGATCGCCCCCAATCAGAAGGACACCCGATCCGTAGGGCACCGCAATCACCGCGCGGGACGCCAGCGACGCGGCGTGGTTCGCAACAAACGTTGGCGGCTCGTTGTCTCTCCACACTACTGACCCGTCGCGTCCCGATAGCGCTAAGGCAAAGGTCTGACCGCCGGCCATTACAACGTCAAGCACTTGATCGCCATTGACGTCGGCGAAAGCCACGGTCTCGGTTTCGCTCCCCACAGTTGCATCCCAGAGCGCCTTACCGTCGGAGGCATTGACTGCTACCACACGTCCGCGATCGGTCATCATGATCACCTCGGGAAACCCGTCGGCATCGAGGTCCTGGGCCGTCAGGACTCCGCGGGGCGCATCGTCTTTGATCGCAACCATTCCCAGAGGGCGAAGTTCGTCAGCGGTCAACGCCGTCAATCCGCCCCTGGTGCCAACCAGTATTAGATCGCCGCGCCGCCCGCTTACGTAAAGGGGCGGGGTAGTTGCAGCACTCCCGGCGTCTCCTGAACGAACAACCGCACCTGCCGCATCCCGTATTTCAACGTGTCCACTGTCATACGCAATCATCACCCGAGCCACGCCCTGACCAACCATCGCAACAGGCGCGCCCACGACGCGATGCGGCAACCTGATCTGAGACAGAATGTTTCCGTTATTCCCATCGAGAATAAAGACCCGTTGGAGCGAATTATCCAGGACTAAGACTTCGGAAGCGCGGTTATCGTCGAGTACGGTTCCGCTCGTGGCGGTAGCCGGCAGAGTAGCCCGCCAAAGCTCGCGACCACTCGCGCCTTCAATCGCGCTGACACTCGTGCCCGACATCACGACCACGTTATCGACACCTGAACGCGATCTGAGCAGGAGCGGCGGCGCGACTCGCATTGGGTTAGCCTGCGTCCTTCGACGCGTGCTCCAGAGAGCAATGCCGCTGGCTGAATCCAGCGCAAAGACCACTCCATCGCTATTGATACCTACCAGGTCCAATCTGTCGGATGAACGCAGATGCGCCAGGACGGGGTGCGCAATATCACCAACCGCCGCGCGCCAACCACCGCGAGCTGTGATCGCATTTGTGGCCGGACTTACGGCTGTAGTGTTCGTCCTCGCCGGATCATCAAACAGCGGCGTGCTTTGACGCCTCACCGGGCCCTCTTGAGCAGCTTGCTGGCGAACTTCGATGGGTGCGCCAGAAGAGAACTCACCCAGCTTTGTCGTCAAGGGCGCGATTCGCCAGAAATACCTGCCCGGCGACAGATCGTTGAGTTGGTGTTCATTTCCGGTCACGACTCGATCGAAGACGATGTCGGCAAAGCCGCGATCTCGCGACAGTTGGAGCCGGTAACGGGAAACGCCGGGCCGCGCGCCCCACCGAAGATGCACCGTAGTGGTGCTATCGATTTGGGAACTGTTCTGTAACTGCGGGTCCTGCGCCAGCGCTGGAATAGCGCCGGGCAAAAGGATTGCGACAGACAAAACCAGAACGCGGAGGTGGCCTGAACAGTACATCGTCACCTACTTACAAACGACGAATTGGGCCTTCGTTCCCACGCCGTTCTCTTGCAGCCCTTGGCGAGTCAGGGGTTCTCGTTGAGTTTGTAACCGACGCCACGAACGGTCAGCACATAATGGGGATTCTTGGGATCCGCCTCCAGCTTCTTTCGCAGCCGATTGATATGCGGGTCGATGTTTCGCTGATAGCCTTCGTACTCAGTGCTCCAGACGCGATCGAGCAGATCATTGCGCGACCAGGCGCGACCTGGCTCTGATGCCAACAGCTCCAGAATCTGAAACTCAAGCGGAGTGAGATCGATCCTGGCGCCGCCCCGCGAAACTTCGTGGCGTCGCTTATCTACCACCAGGTCCCCAATCTCCAATCGATCTTCATCGCCGCCGTCCTCTTTGGAAAGCTGACCCCGGCGCAAGAGCGCCTCGATCCGGTATTCGAGCTCGCGCGGGCTGAAAGGCTTGGCAAGGTAATCGTCAGCGCCCGCTTCGAAACCAGCGACCTTATCGTCGATCATATCGTGCGCCGTCAGGAAGAGGGCTGGCGTATCAATGCCGCGGGCGCGCAACTTTGTTAGCAGCTCAAGGCCCGACATTTCCGGCATCGAGACATCAAGAATGAAGCAGTCAAAACGATCGGTCGTGACCGTCTGTAGCGCCGCGGCGGCGTTCTCTTTTTCGGCGACTTCAAACCCCAGGCGCCGGAAGTACTCAGCCAGGAGCGTACGCATTTCGACGTCGTCATCAACAATCATTAACCTTTTAGCGTTTGTGTTCGTCGGTTGCGGATCCACAGTAGTTTTCCTTGTGCTTACTTCAAACCGAAACGATCATAAACAATCCGGCTCGGTCCAAAGCCAGCCCTGGTTTGATGTCTGGAGCCTCAGGGGTTTCGCTTTAGTATGTACAGGCTTTGCCTTGACGTCAAACGTTTAAGCTAAGTATATTGCGTGGTTGTCATCGTGCACCATACTTCAATTCCCTTCCCGATAACCGATCCAGGCATTGACTAGAGATGCGCGATCTTCGGCGGCTTCTAAGATATCTTCTGCCCCACACCGGCACCTTCGCTATTGCTACGTTCGCAATGATCGTCGTGGGCTTGCTGGAAAGCGCCACCGGCGCCCTAATCGTACCCATCTTTGATCAGGCTTTCGCTCAGGGCGGACATCGCACCCCCACACTTTTCGGACTGGAAAAGATAATCCCACCTTCGGGTCTGGCTGCCTGGCGAGGAATTGCGCTGCTGCTGGTCATTTTCACGATTGTTAAAGGCGTCGCCGAATACTTTTCCACTTACTTGATGGCCTATGTCGGGCAATCTTCCATTCTGAAACTACGACAAGATCTTTACGGTCACCTGCTCTCACAGTCGGCCCAGTTCTTCGAACGTCATCGGACGAATTACCTGGTTTCGCGACTTATCTCAAGCGCCGCGGCCATCGAAGCTGCCGTGACACACACCCTGCGCGACATGCTGCGCGAGGGATTCACCCTAATCGCTTTGCTGGCCGCCTCCTTTTATTTCAACTGGCGCCTGACTCTCGGCGCGCTGCTAATCGCTCCGCCAATTGCCGGGTTGACGATGCGCTTTGGAAGTTCTCTGCGCAAACTGGCGCGCGAATCTTTCGAGGGTAGCAAGCGTCTAACAGACACAGCCCAGGAGGCGCTGGCCAATCAAAATATTGTTAAGGCCTACCGCGGCGAAGTTCGCGAGCGAAATCGCTTTACCAGGGTGGCAGAGCGTATTCGACGCGCTAATCTGCGCTCGGCGAGCATCTCAGGAATGGCGCCTCCGATCATCGAATTGATCGGCGTGCTTTTCGTGGTCGCGCTGCTCTTCTTTGGCGAGCGCGAAATCAGACTCGGCCGCATGAACACCGCCCAGTTTCTCACCTTCATGTTTTTTCTGGCCCGCAGCTACGATCCGATGCGAAAGCTCTCGCGGCTTCAGAATTCGATGTCACAAGCGCTGGCGGCTGCTCATCATGTCTGGGAAGTAATGGATGAGCACGCCGAGATCAAAGAAGAGCCCGGTGCCGTCGACTTACCCCCGCTGCGACGCGAGATCGAATTTCGCCAGGTGCATTTTGGCTATGGAGACGAAGCGCGAGCGGTGCTGCGCGGTGTAAGCTTGACGGTTCCCGCCGGCAAGATGGTGGCGTTGGTAGGAGAGTCGGGCGGCGGCAAATCGACGCTGACGAAGCTCTTGCCGCGTTTTCACGATCCGACTTCCGGCGCGGTTCTGTGGGACGGAATAGATCTTCGCGATGCGCGGGTGGCGAGTTTACGAAAGCAATTGGCTTTGGTAACCCAGGAAACCGTTCTCTTTAACGATACTGTGCGGTATAACATCTCGTACGGCCGGCCCGATGCCACTGAGGAGCAGCTTCACGACGCCGCCAGGACCGCCCTGGCGCACGATTTCATAGTCGAGCTGCCCGATGGTTATGACACAATAATCGGAGAACGCGGAATTTTTCTTTCCGGCGGGCAGCGGCAACGGCTGGCGATAGCGCGCGCGGTGCTGATCGACGCTCCGATGCTGATCCTTGATGAAGCGACCTCCGCGCTGGATGCCGAATCTGAGCAACTAGTGCAACGCGCTATCGCAAACCTGATTCAGGACCGCACGACCATTGTAATTGCGCATCGTTTATCGACTGTCCGCCGGGCCGATCTGATCGTGGTCATGGAGCGCGGTCAAATTATCGAACAGGGCACACACGCTGAGTTATTGGCACGCGGCGGACAGTACCAGCGGCTCTATGAAATGCAGTTCGCCGACGAAGAAGAGGAACTAGTGAGCAGTGAGCTGTAAGCAGTGGTTATCTCGATGATACAGCATTCGAAGATACAGAAACCCTCGTGGGTGAATGCGTAGCCGTTACGTATGGGCTTCGAAAGAGCCTTCGCTAGCGATTTGTCTTACAACTGCTTACTGTTTACTGCTCACTGCTAACTGTTATGAAATCAATGACCGGATTTGGCCGCGGCTCAGCCAGCGGCGAAGAGTTCACAGTCGGGGTTGAGATCAAGACGGTGAATAATCGTTATCTTGATATCCATCTTCGCGCCAGTCAGGAGCTGGCGCCGCTTGAGATGACCGTTAGAAAGCGCGTCGGAGCGCGGCTTTCGCGCGGCCGAGTCGATCTCAGCATCAATTTTGAGCGCACCGGTTCGACTAGCTATGAGGTCAATCGCCCTTTGATTGCCGGCTATGTCAGCGCGATGCGGGATATTCAGCAGCAGTTCAACCTTGCCGGCGATATCGATGTCAGCTCTGTGGCCCGCTTGCCCGGCGCTTTGACACCTGCGCGGGACGGTTTGGACGAAGTGAACATGTCCGGGCTGGAACTCGCGCTTGATCAAGCGCTCGACAGTCTCGAGAAGATGCGAGAAAGCGAAGGCGCTGCGTTGGCGGAAGAGATGCGAGTGCGCGTCGCGAAAATCGAGGCCGAAGTACCAATCATTGAAGCGGCCGCTGCCGGGCTGGCCGATGCATATAGACAACGGTTGCAAAAACGAGTTGCCGAGCTGATTGCTCGCGGAGGTCAAGCTTTGGAACTCGACGCCGGTCGGCTGGCACAGGAAGTCGCGTATCTGGCCGATCGCAGCGACATTAGTGAGGAACTCGCGCGGCTGCGCAGCCATCTGGAACAATTTCGCGCGGCGTTGGACGCCCCGGGCGAGGTTGGAAAGCGCCTCGATTTTCTGCTCCAGGAACTCAATCGCGAAGCGAATACAGTGTTGGCCAAGTCAACCGAAATCTCAATCAAAGACGCAGGCCTCGCTATTAAGGCTGAGGTTGAGAAACTGCGTGAACAAGTGCAAAATGTTGAATGAGCTGATCAGGGCAGAAGATCCAAAAGTATCGACCGCGGCCAGCGGGCGCGGGATGTTGATTGTTGTCAGCTCGCCGTCGGGCGGCGGCAAGGGCACTCTGATTGATCGTGTCTTAAAGACGGTGCCCGGCGTAAGTTACTCGGTTTCGTACACAACTCGCGCGCCGCGTGGAACTGAGCAGGACGGCCGCGAATATTTTTTTATTTCGACGGACGCGTTCGAAGACATGATTCGACGCGGCGAGTTCCTTGAATGGGCAAATGTCTACGGCTATCTGTATGGGACCAGCCAGACACAGGTGGAACGTGAACTCTCTGCCGGACACGACATTATCCTCGAGATCGATGTCCAGGGCGCGGCCAGCATTCGTGAAACAATTAACGACGCGGTCTCGATTTTTATTCTGCCGCCATCGTTTGAGCTGCTGCGACAGAGACTACTGTCACGAGGCACTGACTCTGCGGCGGATTTGGAAAGACGTTTGCGCGGCGCCCCGGCTGAAGTTGAGCAGCACAAGAGTTTTCAGTACGTGATTCTAAACGATGATATCAACCGCGCTTCTCAGCAATTGGCGTCGGTGATTTACGCCGAACGCGCCAGGCTTGAGCGGCAGGAAGCAAGGCTCAAGGAGACGTTGACAGATTTTGGGCAGTTGTCCGACAAACCTTAGTTTGTCGCTCCGTGGTTTAAAGCGCATTGCGGCCCGCCTGGTCGGGCGGTAACCCGACTCTAAACAACGCAAAAGCACCAACGACAAACTGAAGTCTATCGGACATGACCATCGGAGGTCCGCATACATATTATGGCAAAAGCACACGAAGAGATTGACGAGTCGACCGAACAGACGCAATCGCAGGAGATTGATTCCAAGTATCGTCTGATCATTTTGGCCGCCAAGCGCAGCAAGCAACTTCAGCGCGGGGCGCGCCCACGCATCGATATCGATCCCACCAAACATAAGCCCACTCGGATCGCTTTGGAAGAGGTGATCCAGGGCAAGATCTTGTTTCACACTACGCACGACGGCGACGAAGAGCCGGCGAAAGGGGCCTAGTAGAAAGTTCCGCTTAGACGGCGAAGGGCGGACCATTTTCCATTTCTCACTTGACAGCTATCATTGACCATCAATGACGGGTGTTGAGAGTGTCAACTTTAGTGGGGTTGTTCGATCAAAACACCCGACTGAAATCGGCACTCTAAACCCAATCATCAATGGCGAATGATAGCTGTCAAATGAGAAATGGAAAATGGATCCGAACGGCTGACTCAATCACAACTTTCCTTCTTACATCCCCTTATAATCCGGACCGCCTCCGCCTTCCGGAGTTACCCAATTAATAATCTGGTAAGGATCCATGATGTCGCACGTCTTGCAGTGGACACAGTTTGAAAAGTTGATCTGCAGCCGTCGTTGGCCGTCGCCGCTGTCAGCCATTTCATAAACGGCCGCCGGACAAAAGCGCTGGCATGGGTTGCCGTACTCTTCGGCGCACCGGGTAGCGCAGATGTTTGTGTCGAGCACGTGGAGGTGCGCCGGCTGATCCTCATCGTGGGCGACCGCGGCATGATAGACGTCGGTCACCTTGTTGAAGGTCAACTGGCCGTCGAAACGAAAGTCTTTATACCGTTGGGCAACGTCGTCGCCGCGATAACCGTAAGCCGAGAGTTTTTGCATAGCTTCATGGCCCGGCTCCTGATGATCTCGATCAAAGATTCCCCACGCCCGCCCGCCGGTAATGTATTGCAAGCCGGCATTCGCCATTCCCAGCCAGCGCCCGTGACGAAAGCCGGCGTGGAAGTTTCGATAGCGACGCAGCTCGGGCGTAATCCAACTTTCCTCAACCAGCGTCTCAAAACGCTGCAACTTGCTCGCTGAAAAGTCGCCGGCAAGCAAGGCCGCAAAGATCGTTTCCGCCGCAAGCATTCCACTCTTGATCGCAGAATGAATTCCTTTCAAACGCGCGGCGTTGAGAAAGCCGGCGCTGTCGCCGACAATCAAGACTCCATCAGCGTAAAGCCTGGGCATTGCGTTCCACCCGCCCGCCGCGATCGCCTTGGCGCCGTACCGAATCATCTTGCCGCCGGCAAGCAGTTTGGCGAGGAAGGGATGCGACTTGAAACGCTGGAACTCTGCATGCGGATCAATCAGCGGATCGCGATAGTCCAAACCCGTGACGTATCCGAGATTCAAGACCCGGTTCTGCATTCCGTAAATCCACCCGCCTCCATACGTCCATTGGTCGGAAGGAAATCCGAGCGTGTGGGTAACTCTCCCCGTGGGATAACGATCGTCGGGCAACTCCCAAAGCTCTTTTACGCCCAGGCTGTAAACCTGCGGCTCGTGCCCTAGGTCAAGACCAAGACGCTCAACCAGCCTCTTGGTTAACGATCCGCGAACCCCTTCCCCTAGCACCGTGACTTTCGCCAGCAAGTCGACGCCGGGCTCGAAATTGGGTTTGCGCTTTCCTTCCTTGTCGATGCCTTTGTCACCGGTGCGCACACCCACGACGCGATCCGACGTGTCGTAAAGCATCTCTGCGCCGGGAAATTCCGGGAAGATATTCACGCCGGCTTCCTCGCACTTCTCACCCAGCCATGCCGTCAAACGATTGAGCGAGACGATGTAGTAGCCATGATTCTGGAGTGGCGGTGGCGTGATTGGCGATCGAATCGCGTGCCTGGCTGTAAGGTAAAGAAAATGGTCTTCCTTGACGGGCGATTCCAGCGGCGCGCCTGCGTCGACAAAGTCGGGTATCAGTTCAGCCAGTCCGCGCGGATCCATAACCGCGCCGGACAGAATGTGGCCACCTACTTCCGAGCCCTTTTCGATAACTGCAATCTGAATTTCGCCAAGCGGGTTCCCTTCTCGTGTTCCGCGCCCGACGGCATCATTCTGTTCAGACACCAAGCGTGCCAGATGCAGCGCTCCGCTTAGGTTGGCCGGCCCGGCGCCGACAAAAACCACATCCATTTCCAGACTCTCGCGTTCCATCAATGCCTCACTCTTCCATCGCGATGCAAAAATGAATGAGCATTCAGTTTTGAGAGTATACCAGACGCGCTAATGGCATGAAATCACGCGAAGCCGGATTGATTGTACGCGTTGCAAAATCAGAACGGACTGAGTTTCTCAACCACTTTTTCCAACCATGTAACTCCCCCAACAGCCGTTACGATTAACAGACTCCCAACCGTTCCGAACAGTTTGCCGCGTCGAGCAATACCGAGTCGCTGTAATGAATATATCGGTCTAGACAATGCTGGCCAGAAGACTCTGTGGGCGAGCATGACAAGGGCAAGAGCGACAAAAGCTAATGCGATTATGCCAATAAAAAGATTCGACATAATAGCAATTCGAGCTGGACCTCTGATCATTGATAGAATTGGAAAAGGTGAGTCATAAGGAATTGCTCCTCGATACTCAAGCGTTGTCTTAACTACAGTTGGACTCATCGGACCGATAAAAAAAACGAAGGCTATCAAACAGCTAATAAGAGCTACTGCGGCCAATTCTGAGAACGATATTTGTTCTGACATCCAGCGTAGGAGCTTACGGAGAAGAGCTATGAAAAAGATGTCGCAAGCAACACCCATTGCCAGTCCGATGTAGAAGTTGGGAGCAAACATAAGAAAGTAGCTTCCCATCTCACTACTGAATCTCCCGCCCGTGAAATAAAGAATGCCGACAATGTTAATAAGCATGTAGGATATTATTATGAAAGAAAACCAGACCCTCAGAATCAAAGGCCTGTTGATGTAGCGGGGTAGGGTGCTGTAAGCCAAGAGAAACAAAATCAAAACAAACAAAATCAACTTAGAGCCTGTCGGCCAATGTTCCATTATTGAAAAGCCTAAGTCTACAAGAAGCACCGACGCAAGCGAATAACAAACCGCGACTCCTATTGACCGTAGAGAAAACAATTTCCTACCAAGTAACGTATCCAAACCTGAGTTGGTAACGCGCGCAACTATGCGCATGAAGGCTACGTGTTGGGAGACGGTTGACTCCTGGAGATCGGCAATCTTCAGCCATATATCCTCGAGAGCATTCTGTATCCTTCCTTGTTCGTTTTCGTATAAGAAGACAGCCACATAGATCAAGAGCAGGCCACCCAGTAAAGCGGCAAAACGTAATGCGTATGTCGTAAATATCCACATACAGAATTGTGAGAACTAGACAGCCCAATCCTTACAAAGCAACTCCGCCTGCTCCAAAACAGTCTGCGTAGCCTTCTCTTGCTTGTCAGGTGGATAGCCGTGCTTCCGAAGGATTCGCTTTACCATCGTACGCAGCTTTGCTCGGACAGCCTCTCTTGCGGTCCAGTCGATGGTTACATTCCTCCGCACAGTATCAACCAACTCACGAGCGATGATCCGCAGGTTTTCGTCGCCCAGAACTTTCACTGCGCTGTCGTTGACTTCCAGTGCGTCATAGAACGCAACTTCGTCGTCCGTCAGATTCAGCTCTTCCCCGCGTTTGGCAGCTTCGCGCATGTCTCGTGCGAGGCCGACCAGTTCTTCTATTACAGCGGCCGTTTCAATTGCGCGGTTTTGATATTTGAGAATGGCCTTTTGCAGCATTTCCGAGAACAAGCGCGATTGCACTAGGTTCCTTCGTGACCGAACTTTGATTTCTTCAGTCAGCAACTTACGCAGGAGTTCGACTGCGAGATTCCTTTGCGGCATCCCCCGAACTTCGGCAAGAAACTCGTCCGAGAGAATCGAGATGTCAGGCTTCTTCAAGCCCGCCGCCGCGAAGATATCCAGCACTTCATCCGACGAAATTGCGCGCGAGATGATTTGCCGAATCGCGAAGTTCATCTCTTCAACCGTTCCCCGGCGTTCGAAAGTCTCTTTCGCTATAGCAGAGCGAACTGCCTGGAAGAATCCAACGTCGTCGCGAATCCTAATCGCTTCCGAATGTGGAACCGCCAGCGCGAATGCGAGCGACAAATCATTCACCGACCTGAGCAGCCGCTCTTTCCCGTCAGCCTCTTTCAGTATGTGTTCTTGTGCTGGAGGCAACAGGCCCAGCTTCTGTGCAGGCGTTCCTCTCGTCCAAAGCGACCAATCAAATCCATGGAACAGAACGCAGCAGACTTCATACTTCTCCAACATCGCTTCGACAGCTTCCTCCTGATCCACAGCCGTGCGTCCCTTGCCGCCGCTCTCGGTGTAAACGGCCAGGGCCTTCTTCAAGTCCTGCGCAAGGCCGAGATAATCGACGACGAGGCCGCCCCGGGTTTATCGCGGAACACGCGATTGACGCGCGCTATCGCCTGCATCAGTCCATGTCCGCGCATCGGCTTGTCCACGTACATTGTGTGCAGGCAGGGGACATCAAAGCCCGTCAGCCACATGTCGCGAACCATCACGACCTTGAAAGGATCGTTGGGATTCTTGAACCGCTTTGCCAAATCTTCTCGCACCTTCTTCGTGCGAATATGCGGTTGCCACGTCAAAGGATCAGGTGCGGCCCCGGTCATGACGATCTTCATCACGCCTTTGCTGTCATCATCATCATGCCAATCAGGTCTTAGCCTGCGAATCGCTTCATAAAGCTCGTAACAGATTCGACGGCTCATGCAGACAATCATCGCCTTGCCGTCCATCACCTCAAGCCGCGCCTCCCAATGCCGCACCAGGTCATCAGCAATCAGCCGCAAACGCTTGTCCGCGCCGACAACCGCTTCCAGCGCAGCCCACTTCGTTTTGAGCTTCTCTTTGTGCTCGACCTCTTCGCCTTCGGTGGCTTCCTCGAAGTCGGGATCAATCTTCGGCTTTTCTTTCTCATCAAGCCCCAGCTTCGCCAGCCGGCCTTCGTAATAGATCGGCACTGTCGCTTTGTCTTCGACGGCGCGCTGTATGTCATAGATGCTGATGTAATCGCCAAACACCGCGCGCTTCTCGTCTGGAAAGAATTTCTGGATCGTCGTAAACACAATCCCGCCCGATTGGACTCGCAGTTTCTTTTGCAAGTCTTCGCGGCTCGTCGCCTGCACCGGTGTTTGCCTGAGCAAGTCCTGACAGCGTGAGAATGTTCCAAAGAGTTGTTCGTCCAGGTCGTTCCGGTCGGTCAGTACTACAATCGTCGGATTTTCCATCGCCGGATGGAGCACTAGCCGGCCCGCGTAGAAAACCATTGTGAGCGACTTGCCGGAGCCTTGGGTGTGCCAGATCACTCCGATCTGGCCAGCCTGTCGCCGCTGGTCAACACCCTCATCCCCAACCCTTCTCCCAGAGGGAGAAGGGAGAAGATCATTCACTGTGTCCGCTTCGTGCTGTAGGCCCTCAGGCTCCGAAGACTCCGCGCCCTCTCCCCCGGCCCCTCTCCCAAGGGGAGAGGGGAGAAAGACTGCGATTTCTTCGAGGATATTCTCGGTGTCACTCAAGATGCGCTCGTTTGGGAACCGCAGCACACGCAGGCCTTGCGCGATCATATAAGCATCGCGCTCCTGATCGTGATGCCACGCTTCGTTGGGATCATGGACACGACCGTCACACTCGATCACGAGTTGAGCTTCGTGACAATAGAAGTCGGCGATGTAGTCACCAAACTGATGTTGCCTTCTGAATTTGAATCCGAGCAGTTGCCGATTTCTGAGCAGCTCCCACAACAAAGCTTCAGCAGTCGTTTGCGTCTTCCGAAGTTCCCGCGCGCGTTCCACCAATCCGGCAAAGGCGTAGCCGCCCCGATACTGCCTTGCCTTACTCCCTCTCCCTTTGGGAGAGGGCTGGGGAGAGGGTGCGTAGCTTGAGGGCGTAGTACTAGAGTGATCGGACCCTTCCAAATCTTCTTCCCCTCTCCCTTCTGGGAGAGGGGCCAGGGGTAAGGGCGCGTAGCCTGAGGGCCGCGCGCCAACAGCGCGCAACGTCGCCTCCACCGCAGTATTCACCGCATGGAACTGGTGATACCCCGCCATCTTCTTGATGATCGTGCCGTCTGATGTGTCTTCCTCAAACACGATGAAGTGCCGAAGCAGATCGAGGAATCTACGTTTATCAAAAACGCCACGCAACAGCACCTCAAGCTGCGGTAAGAAAACGGGCGCGAGTGTTTCACCTTCAATCGTGCGCCAAGGCATGAAGCGCTCTTTATCTGCGCTAATCGTTCCCACGCGCGCCTCCAGGCCATCGGAGATCACCGCGACAGCGTTATGCAGAAAGAGCGAAGGGATTTGCAGCTTGTATGTCTGAATCTGATTGAAAGCATCCCAGAGAGTCGCGTCACCGTCGGCAGCGTTCTTCAACTCAACAACGCCCAGCGGGACCGTTCACGAAGATCACAACGTCGGGTCGGCGATTGCGCTGACCTTCGATGACCGTGAACTGATTCACCGCTACCCAGTCGTTCGCGTCAGGGTCATCGAAATCGATCACACGCACAATCTCAGCACCGACACTGCAATCTTCTCGACGGCATTCCACGGCAATGCCGTCAACCAATAAGCGATGCAACGAGCGGTTGTTGATAATGAGTGATGGAGACTCAATCAGTGTAAGCTTGCGGAATACTTCATCGAGTGATCCCGCAGCTACCGTGGGATTCAGTGTCCCGAGCGCCGCGCGCAATCGTTCGGGCAAGATAGCTTCGCCAAGGCTTGCTCGTTCCGTGGCAGCTTCGCCCGGTGCGACTTCCGGACCGGCAAAGGTGAATAGCCAAGCTCGCCAAACCAAGACAGCGCAGCTTCTTCGACCACGGACTCGGTGAACCGATTCATCCTTGGTATTACGTACCTCTCGCAATTACTAACGCACGTTTCGCGTAGTTCGTTAGTTGTGCATCATCGAGCTCCCTAAGGGAACCTTCTGCTTCCGAGTCGTGCGTAAAATCAGTCGCGAAGTCGTTGATGTCGCTCTAGTGGCCCAATAATGCACCAATAGCCGAGAAACTTCCACCCGAAAACTGTAGGGCAAACAAGTATTACGCGGGCTAGCGGTTTCTAATGCGAAGATCACGAAACGCATTTCCATATTTTTGTTGATTCCTGCCGGCTCGGTAGTTTGGCCAGTGCGCCCTTGAGCGATATAAAGGTTGAACTCCGAACCTTCTTGACTCGATCCAGACTTAATTTCTTTTGCGGGATTTGATGAGGTAAACTTGCCGCCTGCCGGTGACAGTAAAGCCGTATGCTACAAGTCCCTGCCAAAAAACTGATCCTAGCCCTGTTGGGCGTAACGTTGCTGCTTGCGTCGCTTGCGTTCGGGTTCTCGAAAGTCAGCTCGGTTATTAGCAGACGCAACACACCCGTAACCACCGCTCGTCTGGATCAACTCCCACGCGTCATTCTGTGGGCGTGGGAGCGGCCGACGGATCTGCGCTTTATCGATCCAAAAGAAACCGGTGTGGCATTCCTGGCTCGGACGATCCGTCTGCGATCCGGTGAAGTATTTGTGCGGCCGCGGCTGCAACCTTTGAATTTACCGGAAAGCACCAGGGTCGTAGCGGTGGCTCGGGTCGAGACTGACTCGGTTAATAAGCCGGAGTTGTCGGATCAACAACGGCAGAAGCTGGCCGATGCCATAGCCGAGATGGCCAGGTTGCCAAACGTTGCGCACGTTCAGATAGATTTTGACGCAACCCTAACCGAACGAAAGTTCTATCGCGAGGTTATTGCTGACGTGCGGCGGCGTTTGCCTGACCCGATCAGTTTGTCGATCACCGCGCTCGCGTCGTGGTGCACTTATGACAACTGGCTTTCCGATCTACCGATAGATGAAGCCGTGCCCATGCTGTTTCGGATGGCCGGCGACGGAAATCAAATTGTTAACCGGCTGGATTCGGGCGAGGACTTTATGGCGCCGCCGTGTCGCCACAGCTATGGCGTCTCAACAGACGAGCCACGTTCAAATCTTTCGCGCGGACGAAGGCTCTATGTTTTTAACCCTGACCCGTGGACCGAAGTTTCGGTCCACGCGATTCTGGAGTCAAGAAAATGATCGCAAGAAACTCGTGCAAAGCGCTTGTCGCGCTCGCCTTGATCGCTTCAGTTTCATTCCTGCTGCCCTTTCGGACGCAAGCATGCGGGCCGTTTTTCACCAACGCAATCTTCATATTTTCGAAGCACCCTGATTTCCCGCTCGAGATCTTTGCCGCCGGCAAACTCGGCGTCGTAGATCCCAACTGGGCTCGATCTTATCTGGTCGCGGCGTATCGAAATCTGGCGGGGAACGGCCTGAGTGACAGTGAAGCAAAGGCCATCAAGAGTGTCTGGGACGAGCGCTTGGGTCTCGCCTGGGAAGGACAAGACGACGCGTGGATTAAGAAATGGACTGAGGCCCGCAAGAAAGTGCCCAATCTAGCCGAACCGCCGGAGATTAAAGCTTATCGCAACCGAGAGAAGCCGCATGAGTACGAAAGCTACTTGAACTGTCAACAGGACGCCTTTGAAAATGCCGAAGCTACTTTGAACGAGCGCATTAGACGGTTCGGCGCCGACAGTGCTGCCGTCCGGGATTGGGTAAGCGCGCAGGATACAGTTTTCTCGAACTGCGGAGCGGGTCGCCAAATTCCCGAAGCTGCACGCCCCGATCAGGATCCTCTCATTCGCGCAGATCGCGCCTATCAAGTCGCGGCCGCGAACTTCTATTCAACCAGTCTTGACGAAGCAAAGCAGCAATTTGATTCAATTGCCCACGATAGTTCTTCGCCCTGGCGTGCCACGGCTGCATATCTCGCCGCGCGTTCAATGTTACGTAAGGGAAGCTTTGCCGAAAAAGAAGAAGAAGGAAGGCCGGCACTCACGGAGGCCGAAACCCGACTTAACGCAATTCTTAAAGATGACTCACTCAAAGCATCTCATCATGCAGCCACACGGCTATTGAACCTTGTGCGTTTGCGTCTGCACCCGGAAGAAAAACTTCACGAAATCGCCCACGCCCTCGTAAAGAGAGACGGAAGCGCCGATTTCAAACAAGATGTTTGGGACTACACCTTGCTGCTCGACAAGTTTCTTGAGGAGCCCGACGCCGAAACTACTAAGAAGAAGGTTCCGTCACCGTTGGCTAGCGGGGAAACTGTTTGGGTTGATCCACTAACCGCCTGGATACTCGCGTTGCAAGAGGATTCGCCAGGCAGACTGGACCTATCAATTCAGGCGTGGGAGCGTGATCATTCCCTGCCCTGGCTCGTAGCGGCAATGACGAAGGTCAGCGGCCTGCATCCGAAGGCTGACGCGTTGTTGAAAGCGGCCATGAGTGTTGACCACAACTCGCCTGCTTTTGCCTCCCTGGCATTTCACAGCGTGCGCCTGCTAATTGAAAGTAAGCGCGCCAATGAAGCGCGCACTCTGCTCGACAAGATTCTCGCAAACGATCGCTCAAAGTTATCGCCGTCGGCAGTGAATCTCTTACTGTCGCAGCGTTTGAGGTTAGCGCAAAACCTTGATGAGTTTTTGCAGAGCGCTCAACGCATGCCGGCGGGCTTCAGCGATGACAGCGATGGGCGTGAGATTCCGGAAGGAGAAAGCGAGGTTAAGGACACTATTAAAGGCGTTGAGCTCTTCTTCGATCTGGATGCCGCGAATGCCTTCAATAAGCTGATGCCGGTCGCGATCATCAAAGACGCGGCTCGCGGGAAGACACTCGCGCCGAATCTGCGCGGAGACGTGGCCCAAGCCGCATTTGTGCGCGCAGCAATGATCGACGAACGAGAGACCGCCGCCCAGGCTGCTCCTCTTTTTCAGGAGATGTATCCGGAATTGAAAGCTTTCGTCGGGGCATATCAAAAGGCTACCACGCCTGACGCGAGGCGTTTTGCCGCAGCTTATCTGTCGCTCAAGTTTCCTGGCTTCAGGCCTTACGTCACCGCCGGTATCCGACGCACGACCGCAATGGATGAAATCGACAGCTATCGCGACAATTGGTGGTGCACTGAGCCCCCGATGTCCATGTCTGGTGCCGCATCTCAAGGCGAAGACGAAGACGGCAAACCCAAGCCTAAACCAGTAACGCCGCCAGAGTTTCTGAGGCCTTCTCAGGCTTTGGCTTCAAAACAGTTCGCCGCTCTTCAAGCTCTGGGAACTGCCCCCAATTACCTCTGTCGCATAGCGATCGAATGGACAGAGAAAAATCCGGCTGATCCTCGCGCACCTGAGGCGCTGCACCTGGCCGTACGCTCGACCCGCTATGGTTGCACCGACAAGGAAACCGGCCGCTGGTCCAAAGCTGCCTACGACCTGCTGCATCGCCGTTACCCAAATACCACCTGGGCCAGGAACACAAAATATTGGTTCAAAGGATAGACAAAGCAGGAAAAAGCCGTGGTTACGCGGAAGTGAGAACAAAGGGTGACAGACAACAACCATACAAACAACTTAATCAACGAAACCAGTCCTTACCTTCTTCAGCACGCCCATAACCCGGTCGATTGGTATCCGTGGGGCGAAACGGCGCTCTCTAAGGCGCGTGCAGAGAACAAACCGATCCTGCTCAGCATCGGTTATTCCGCGTGTCACTGGTGTCACGTGATGGAGCATGAGTCTTTTGAGAATGAAGCCATCGCCAAACTAATGAACGAGAACTTTGTGAATATCAAAGTCGATCGTGAAGAACGACCGGATCTCGATCAAATCTACATGAGCGCCGTGCAGATGATGACCGGCCACGGCGGATGGCCAATGACGATGTTTCTTACTCCCGACGGCGTCCCTTTCTATGGCGGGACTTATTTCCCACCCGAAGACCGCTATAGCATGCCCGGATTTCCACGCATCCTCTCGAGCGTGGCCGAGGCTTATCGCTCGCAACAAGATCAGGTGGCCAGTACTGCGACCGCGATGCTGGGTGAATTACGGCGCGTGGGCCTGGCCGAAGCGTCCCGGGAATTACTCGGGACGGAAATTCTCGACGGCGCCTTTCGGCGTATCTCTTCGAACTATGACCGCACCAATGGCGGTTTTGGCGGCGCGCCCAAGTTCCCACCGGCGATGAATCTCGAGTTCTTTCTGCGTACCTGGCACCGCGCCGGTTCAGCTGAAGCCCTGGAGATGGTCGAACACACCGCGCGAAAGATGGCCGAAGGCGGAATGTACGACCAACTTGGCGGCGGCTTTCACCGCTATTCGGTGGACGCTAAATGGCTGGTGCCGCATTTTGAGAAAATGCTCTACGACAACGCTCTGCTCTCGCAACTGTATTTGCGTCTCTATCAGGTAACCAGGAATCCGGATGCGCGCCGCGTGGCCGAAGAAACGCTTGATTATGTGATCCGTGAGATGACCGACGCTGACGGCGGCTTCTACTCGAGTCAGGACGCTGATTCTGAAGGCGAGGAAGGAAAGTTTTTCGTATGGTCGCGAGCAGAGATCCTCAAGGTCTTGGGAGAGTCGGATGGCAGTCTCTTTTGCGATTTTTTCAACGTTACTGACCGCGGAAATTTTGAAGGCGAAAACATCCTCAATATCACGTCCTCCCCGGAAGATGTCGCGACAAGACACAACGTTTCCGCCGAAAAGTTGCATGCAGTCATCGCCGCCGGCCGGCAAAAACTTTTCGAGCTTCGCGAACGACGTATCAAGCCGGGCCGAGATGAAAAGGTCTTGACCGCATGGAATGGCCTGATGCTGGCAAGCTTCGCTGAGGCCTCAGCCATTCTCGAACGATCAGATTACCTGAGCGTCGCTGAGGCGAACGCGCATTTTCTTCTCAGCCATCTGCAAAAGGACGGCCTACTGCTCAGGACGTACAAGGACGGAGAGGCAAGACTGAATGCTTACCTCGAAGACTATGCCTGCCTCATCCATGGCTTGATCTCTCTGTACGAAGCGACCGGCAACTTAACCTGGCTCGAGGCTGCCGTCTCTCTCGCCAACAAGATGATCGAACAGTTCTGGGACGAAACTGCCGGCGGCTTCTTCTTTACAGGCAGCAGTCACGAGCAGCTAATCGTCCGCTCGAAAGAGTTCATGGACAACGCGACTCCCTCCGGTAACTCAATCGCCACGCTCTCGCTGCTCAGGCTGGGCCGGCTCATCGGAAACGAGGACTATCGCCGGCGCGCCACGGCCGTGCTGCGGTTGGTGGCCGATCAGATTCGCAGGTACCCTTCAGCGTTTGGTTTTGCCCTTGGCGCACTGGACTTCTATCTCGACTCACCGCTCGAGGTCGTGATTGTGGGTTCCCCCGAGCCAAGCCTTCACGATCTCTTCCGTGCCGTTTGGCAGACATACCTCCCGAACCGCGTAATAGCACTATGCACTCGAGGTCAGGACCGGGCCGCCACCCTTGTCCCGCTTTTCATCGGTCGCAACGCTCTTGCTGGTCAACCCACGGCGTTTGTTTGCCAGGCTAATACCTGCCAGACACCGGTGCACACTCCGGAGCAATTGGTGAATCAACTCGTCCGGACTGCGACCCACGACTAGACCCAGAGAGCCGCCCCAGTCAGTTTGGCGCGGCCCTCTGCCCTCCGAAAACCCACAAACCTATTGACTAGACCGCCCTGGGACAGCTATTCTCTAGAGGGCCAACACTGTTGGCCAATGCCAGGCTCCTGTAAACACTCAGTTGTTTCTGTTCGGCTCCTCCCCGGACTGGAACCCAAATCACCAGGAAGCAAGCGTAATTACCTGATGCGAAAACTAAACTGGAAGAGTCTGCTGCTGGTCGGCTGCGTGGCCGCAATGGGGGGCCCGATTTTGATATTGGGAATCGTGTCCACAGTGCGCCTCCCCCTCCTCGGACGGAGTGGACTGGGGTCGTTTGTGGCCCTGCTGGTCTTGACCCTTCTATCGAGCAGGTTCACGGTTCCCGTAACCAACGTTGATGGTACAAGTCATACCCAAAAGTCCGTCGCCGACGCATTCATATTCCTGTCCGTTATGATGTACACAACCGCGCCGTCAAACAGCGTGGGGCCTGCCGTCATCCTCGCAGCTATCGTCGGATTCATCTCGTCGTTTTCTTTGGCCGAACGTTGGCCGAAGGTCTTTGCCGTCGGAACTTCTGTAATCTCGACATTTGTCGCCTCCCTGGTCTACAGATTCATGGTTCTGACCCTTGCCGGTGGCGCCCTGGAAGGAAAGGAAACGGGTCCGGCTCTCGAACTGCTGCTTTTCCCCCTCTGCGTTTTCGGTTTCGTTCAGTATTCCCTCAGCACCTTTGGGACGGTTGCCTTCAATTCGTTCTATGCGGGTCAGGGCCGGGGCACGGTTTCGCAAGAAAGTCTGATCTGGACCTTGATTACTCAGGTAGCAAACGTCACTTCAGCGGCGCTGTTCTTCTCCGCCATCCACGGCGCTGGAGTTCCCTTCCTGTTTGTCGGAGCCTTGATCATCGTACTGGTTCATCTGCTTTTTCGGTTCAATGAAAAGCGAGTCAGCGAAGTCACCCGCGCGCAGCTTGAGAAGGTCCGCTACGTAGAAGAAATCGCCGATCTGCACATGAACACGATCGAATCACTGGCAATCGCGATCGATGCTAAGGATCAGACCACCCATGGCCACGTCCGTCGCACACAGATCTATGCCACCGAGATGGGAAAGCTTTTGAGAGTGAAGGACCAGGAATTACGAGCACTCGTAGCCGGCGCGCTTCTGCATGACATCGGAAAGCTTGCCGTGCCTGAGTACATTCTCAACAAGCCGGGCAAGCTGACTGAGGCTGAATTCGCCAAGATGAAGATTCATCCCACAGTGGGCGGCGATATTCTGAAACGAGTTAACTTCCCTTACCCAGTCGAAGACATCGTGCGCTATCACCATGAAAAATGGGACGGCAGCGGTTACCCGAAAGGCCTAAAGGCCGAACAGATCCCGCTTGTCGCACGCATCATTTCAGTTGTCGACTTTTACGATGCCACGCGGTGCGACCGCCCCTACCGCAAAGGCATGAAGCGGGAAGATTCGCTCACGCTGCTGCAAAAAATGTCGGGCTCGTCTTTCGATCCAAAGGTGGTTGGGCTCTTCACCAAGCACGTGATCGAGTTCGACCAGTTGATCGATGCTGGGGACATTCAGGAGCAGGTGCCGTCGGAGAACATAGACCTGCTCACTAAGGCCAGACCTGACGCCGGGCTCGCTTCCGATATTCTCGGGACCCCCGACGGCAACCTTGGTTTCCGGTCAATCACCCAAGCCCAGCGCGAGGTATTCGCGCTGCACGAGATAGCGCAGACAATCGGATCCTCACTGAACATGCACGACACGGTCACCCTGGTATCCAACAAACTGCGCGCTATCGTTCCCTTCGATACGTGCATCATTTTCGTTGTTGACGATCGCTCCGGAAAAGCTGTTGCCATGCACGTGGTCGGAGACAACGCCGATCTCTTCAAAGCTCGGCGTATTAGTGTCGGTGACGGTATCACCGGCTGGGTAATCGCCAACGCCCGCTCAATGTGTAATTCCTCACCCGAGCTTGACCTGGTGGGGCTGCCCGATGATATATCGCGAAGCTATCGAGGCGTGCTGGTTTCGCCACTGATTCGCGAAGACGGGGCCTTCGGCGCGATCTCTCTCTATTCCAAAGGCCGAACGTCCTATACTACGGAGCATGTGCGCTTGCTCGAGTCAGTTGCCCAACATGCGGCTTCGGCCTTGAACAATGCAATTACCTTTGAGAGGACCAAAGAGAGTGCTTTAACAGATCCGCTCACCGAGCTGCCCAATGCCCGCGGCTTCTACATGATGCTCGAGCAGAGGCTGGCCGAGTGCCAGCGTCTGAACCGCGAGTCACTCGCCCTGATCAGCATGGATGTCGATGACTTTAAGCAGATCAACGATCAATGGGGCCACGCGATCGGTGATCGTCTGCTGGCCAGCATCGCGCGGGTAATACGAAAAGAACTGCGTCAGATGGACATTCTTGCCCGATATGCGGGAGACGAGTTCGTCGCGATCATGCCGATGGCCTCGCAATCAATGGCTGAGATGGTCGCTGAGCGCATCCGGAAGGCGGTGGCGGAGCATAGGTTTTCAGTCAGAACCGGCAAGACGGTCGAGGTTTCGATTAGCGCCGGCATAGCCTGTTTCCCGGACAATGGCGAAACCACTGAAGAATTGCTCACCACCGCGGCGCGCAACATGCAGCGTGACAAACATACCCGCAAGAACCTGATCAGCCTGTCGAACATGCCGACGCCGGCCAGGATCGACCATTACACCTAAGGTTCGCCAGACAGTATTATCCCGCACGCCAAGCTTCGGCTGGCGTGCTTTTTCTTTTCTCTGTTTTGTCAGACCGCGGGTCTCGCGTATAATCGCGTGAGTTCGCGCCAACATCGTTCCAGGCCAGCAATAAGCTGGCCGATTCACATTAAGCGGGCACAAACGCTTTTCATGGGCAGCCAAACTACCGAGCGAAGAGAAAAGTCGAATACTCCGGCAGGCGGTGCAACCGGAGTTCTCGACGCTCCTCCATCAGCCCTGGCCAACCAGACAAGCCCCCAGTCGCCGGCAATTGAAGAAGATCGCGAAACGCTGGTGAAGATCTTTCACCTGATGCTGCTGGTTCGGCGGTTTGAAGAGAAGTGCGCCGAGTCCTACAGCCTGGGGAAAATCGGCGGGTTCTGTCACTTGTACATCGGCCAGGAAGCAGTTGGCGTTGGCGCTATCTCGGCCCTTCGCCCCGATGACTATGTGCTGACCAGCTATCGAGAGCACGGCCAGGCAATTGCGAAGGGGATTTCGCCGGAAGCCGTGATGGCCGAGTTATATGGCAAGGCCGGGGGATGCTCCAAAGGCAAGGGCGGCTCAATGCATCTGTTTGATAAGCGCGTCAACTTTCTCGGCGGCCACGCGATTGTGGGCGGACAGATTGCCCTGGCCACCGGCGTTGCCTTCGCAACCAAGTACCAGGAAACCGATCAGGTTACGCTCTGTTTTTTTGGTGAAGCTGCGGTCAATCAGGGTGCTTTTCACGAATCGCTGAACATGGCCCAACTGTGGAAACTACCGTGCATCTACATCTGCGAAAACAACCGGTATGGGATGGGGACTTCGCTGGCCCGCGCGATGTCGTTTCAGAACGTAGCGCAGAAGGCCCGCGCCTATGAACTCGCATCCGAATTCGTCGACGGCATGGATGTGCTCGCGATGCGGCAGGCGACACGGCGCGCGATAAAGCGAGCGCGAGAGGATTACCTGCCCACTTTGATCGAGGCGCGTACCTATCGCTATATGGGCCACTCAATGTCCGATCCGGGTAATTATCGGACGCGTGCGGAGATCGAGAAATATCAGGAGCGCGATCCGATCAGGGTCTTCACCGCCACCTTGAAAGAGAACGGCATCCTGACCGACAAGGACATCGCGGACATCGAGGCGCAGGTAAAGTTAGAGGTCGAGCGCGCCGTTCGCTTCGCTGAGGAGAGTCCGGAACCGGATCCAAGCGAGTTGTACAAAGACGTCTACGCAAGTCCCTGAAGCTGTTCGAATCGAGAACTGACAAATGGCAGTAATGACCATGCGCGATGCTTTGAACCTGGCCCTCCGCGAGGAGCTGGCGCGGGACGGGAGCGTCTTTTTGATGGGCGAAGAAGTCGCCGAGTATCAGGGCGCCTACAAAGTCACTCGCGGATTGCTGGAAGCGTTCGGCCCCAAACGGGTCATTGACACGCCGATTACAGAGCTTGGATTTGCCGGGCTGGGTGTGGGAGCAGCCATGGTTGGTCTGCGTCCGATCATCGAATTCATGACCTTTAATTTTTCGATTCTGGCTACCGACCAAATCATTAATTCCGCCGCCAAGATGCTCTACATGTCCGGCGGGCAATTCAAGATTCCCATCGTGTTTCGCGGGCCTGGGGGCTCGGCTTATCAGGTTTCTTCACAGCATTCGCAGGCGCTTGAATCCTGGTACGCGTACTTCCCTGGTCTCAAAGTAGTCATGCCTTCGACGCCGGCCGACGCAAAGGGACTTTTGAAGAGCGCGATTCGCGATGATGACCCCGTAATCTTTATTGAACAGGAGCGCATGTACGGAATGAAAGGTGAAGTTCCGGAAGATGAAAATTTCACGATTCCGCTTGGCGTTGCCGAAGTTAAGCGCGAAGGGACGGACGCCACGATCGTCGCCCGGTCAGTGATGGTACCTGTGGCGCTGAAAGCGGCGGAGGCGCTCGCGAAGGATGGTCTGTCGTGCGAGGTAATCGATCCGCGAACGATTCGACCTCTCGATATTAACGCGATAGTCGAGTCGGTCAGGAAAACCAATCGGGTGGTTATTGCCGAAGAGTCCCATCCGTTCGCCGGCGTGGGGGCGGAGATCAGCGCTGAGATCAACGAGCGCGCTTTTGACTATCTCGACGCGCCGGTAAAGCGTGTTTCAGGCGCCGACGTGCCGATGCCCTACGCGAAGAACCTCGAGCGGTTGGCGATTCCTGACGTTGAACAAGTCATAGCAGCCGTGCGCGAAGTTGCTTATTTGTAAACCAAGATGGCCACAAAAGTCGTAATGCCGAAGCTGTCGCCCACGATGGAAGAGGGCCAGCTTTCGCGCTGGTTAAAGAAAGAAGGCGACAAGGTCTCGATGGGAGAGCCGCTCGCCGAAATTGATACCGACAAGGCGACTATGGAAATGCAGGCGCTGTCTAACGGTGTACTGCGCAAAATTCTGATAAACGAGGGCGAGAGTGCGCCGCTCGGACACCCGATCGCAATCATCGGGGAACCTGATGAAGACATCTCATCGCTGCTCACCGCCGGCAATGGAAAGTCTCCGCAAACCTCGGCGGCGCCCGCAGCAGAAGAGTCTGAGTCGACTGCGAAGCAACCGGACGCTCCAACCTCCGAGGCTTCAGCCACCGCCAGGGAAAGCCAACCTGCTCGCCAATCATCGAGAGACGATGGCCGGCAACTGATCTCGCCGATCGCGGCCCGGATGGCCGCGGAAGCCGGCGTCAATCTCAAATCCCTGCAGGGTAGCGGCCCGGGCGGCCGTATAGTCAAACGCGACGTCGAAGCCGCCATGGCTGAGAAACCCGCGGGGGTCTCCACTGGCCCAGGATTGCGCGCGGTGGGCCTGATTCGACCGGCTGGGAAAGGCGCAGTGTACGGCCCATCAGCTTACCGGGACGAACCGCTCAGCGAGATGCGCCGCACCATCGCGCGCCGCCTGGTGACCTCACTTGGCCCGGTGCCGCATTTTTTCCTAACCAGTCAGATCGACATGGAACGCGCCGCGGACATGCGCCGTGCAATTAACGAACTGAACCCCGATATCAAACTGAGTATCAACGACATCATAATCAAAGGCGCCGCGGCTGCTTTGGTTGAGCATCCGCAAGTCAACGCCTCGTTTCAGGACAAGACTGTCAGGTACTACGAGCACGCCGACATAGGCGTTGCCGTCGCCACGGAGAACGGTTTGATTGCTCCCGTGGTGCGCGCGGCCGACGTAAAATCCTTGCTGGAGATAGCCGGCGAAGTACGGGAGTTGGCAGAGCGCGCTCGCGCCCGGAAACTTAGACCTGAGGAATACACGGGAGCTACCTTTTCGATCAGCAACCTCGGAATGTTCGGCATCGATGAATTCACCGCCGTCATCAATCCGCCTGAGGGCGCAATTCTGGCGGTCGGGGCCATGGCGCCAAGCCCGGTCGTGAAAGAAAATGAAGTTGTGATCAGGCAGACGATGCGCGTGACCATGTCCTGCGATCACCGGGTCGTTGATGGCGCCACCGGCGCTCAGTTCCTGCAGACATTCAAGCAGATCATGGAGAACCCGCTGTATCTTTTCTTAAGCTGATAAACCGCGGTTCAACCAGTTGTTGATTCCAGATCGGGATGGCTCCCGATCTTTTTTGTGACTGAAATCCGACCATGGTGCGCACTTCCGGATCCAACCGCGCCGCGGCGCCGCATCTGGCTTTAATTGCGGTGCAGATCCTGTTTGCTACCTGGCCCATCGTCGGCAAGATTGCTTTACGGGCCGTGCCGGCGATAGCCCTGGTAGGCTTTCGGGTCGCCGGAGCGGCTCTAACATTCCTCCTCCTCGCCAGAATCAGCGGGAAGCTGCAACCGATCAAGCGCGCCGACTGGTCTTTATTGATCGCGTCGAGCATCCTTGGCCTGATCCTGAATCAATGGCTGTTCGTCAAAGGCCTTTCGTTAACAACAGCCATCAACTCGACGCTGCTGAGTACCACCATTCCGGTTTCCACCCTGCTCGTCGGCGTCGCTCTGGGAACGGATCGCGTCTCGCTGCGACGCGTGCTCGGCATCGCGCTGGCAGCGGCTGGAGTGTTCTACTTGATCGGGCCGGGGCGGGCCCAGTTTTCCTCCGCTACGCGCGCCGGCGATTTATTGATCGTGTCGAACTCACTTTGCTACGGCGCCTATATCGCCCTCTCGAAGGATCTGGTCAAGCGATACAACGCGCTTACTGTGATCACCTGGATTTTTGTCGTCGGGTGCGTCGCCACTGTCCCGGTCGGCGTAATTAGTATGGCGCAAATTCCCCTCCGCAGCGTTTCGTTGGGCGTATGGCTGGCGATCTTGTACGTAATCCTGCTGCCGACTGCGGGTGCGTATTACCTGAACGCATGGGCCCTGGCGCGCGTGCCGCCGAGCACCGTTGTGGTTTACATCTATTTGCAGCCGCTGTTTGCCTTTGCGCTGGCGCCGTTGATTCTCGGCGAATCGCTAAGCTGGCGGGCCGTGATTGCGTCGCTACTGATTTTTGCCGGGGTGTTAGTGGTCACTCGTCGGCGGCTGAAGGCAAGCGAAAATTTGCCCGAGCAGCTGGAGGCATTTTGAAATTAGTTGGATAATACCCGGGATGCGTGGGTAAGGACTAAGTGAAATGGGAGCCTGACAGATATGGCCTGGATAATTTTTGTAGTCCTGCTGCTTTTCTACGTTCTCGGGCTCCTGGTATTTCACGCCTCGGGCCCGGTTCACATCTTGCCGTTTGTCGCCGTCGCGGTACCGCTGATAGATCGCTTTCTCGTGCGCAGGTACAAGGCCAGCCGAATATAAAGCTGTGGGTGTCATCGTAGAGGGTTTTCGCAAGCACGGCAATTCGTGCGCCGTCTGGCATTCAGAGTCGCGCATGCTCCACAGCGCAGGTACATTGCTCGCGCGAAGAAATGCATGATGGCATAGCTACCGCCGAGAATCGCGACAGCCATGCCAATGTTGAGCAGCGTTTCTTTCAATTTCTGTTCTTCCTGCGAGCTTGAGCCCACTACGCCCTGTACCGCATCGACCGTCTCCGCTTCGGGCATGTTCGGCGATGACATTTTCCGCTATTGGTTCATCATCCGCAAAGGCGATGACGGTTTTATTAGTCGTTGAGCGAAGCCGAGACCGTGTGCTAAGGTATGAGCGATCGGAATAGCAACTGAGAGATCGGGAGCGAGACACCAACAGTGTTCGACATTGTAGAAAAGGAATGGCCGATGTCAGTCGGCGACGGCAAAGCGACGCGGAAGAAAAGGCCGCGCATACTGGCCATCACCACTGATTGTTGCACCGGATGCGCGGGCTCGCCGGCCTGTATCGAGTACTGCCCGATCGATGCCTGCATGTTCTGGATCTCGGACGAAGATCACCCGCCGTTCGGCCGTATCGAAGTCGACCCTTATCTCTGTATCGGATGTCAGAAGTGTACGAGTAAGGGACCCGACGGAGCGTTCCTCGATGGCTGTCCGTGGGATGCGATTGAGATGATACCTACCGACGATTGGGAAGCCGTGCACGGCATCGCTCTGCCGGACCTGCCTCCTGAGCCGCCCGCAGTTAACGATGAAACCCCGCACCAGCATTTTGTTTAAGGCGGGCTACGGCCCGCCGTGGTTGGGCAGTAGCCCTTATTTTCCTGATTGTGAACGGCTACCGATCGCTTTAGCCGTCAATGCCGCTTGCTGCTTGATTACAGTATCGCTCGATGCGGTTCCCTGCGAGAACGTTTCCACCAGGGGCAAATCATCCCTGCTGCCTACGTAAGCAAGGGCCTGCAGCGCGCTGTTTATTGTAGCCCGGTCGGGTATTAGCCAGGCAATTGTTTGACCCAGCCCAACAGCTTCTCCTTCCTTCACCGACACTGTGCCGATAGAGCCATCGAGGGGTGAACGAAATTCCTGCGCCTCATTCGACGTGTTCCGTATCCTCGCCAGCAAACCTCCTGCACTAATCTTCGACCCCTGAGACAAGACACTAACAACGGTCCCGGCGATCGGTGACTTTGTCTCGAACGATTGCAGCATCGCGCGCAACTCTGTCCGGCCGGAAGCGTCACCAAACCTAACCAGTTGCAAGGCGGCGTTGCGACGGACCAGAGGCTCGGTGTCATTCAACAGTGTAAGCAGGGCCTGATGAAACTCTTCCGACTTATTGTCCTGACCCATCACCCAGGCGGCCGTCTTCCGAATCTCGGCCGTAGGACTCTTCGTCAACGCGGCTATCTGGGGATAGAACTTTTTAACGGTGGGATCTCCGCGCTCGATTCGTTCTTCAACTCGAGACAGGGCATGCTGGATGTGTCGCGGGTTCTTCTCGTCAGCCAGATAGGTCGCGATCTCATCGTCTGAAATATTTCTGCCAAACCATGTGACATACCAGGTAAGGAACGGCACGATGATAAACAGTGCCGCCAGGATGATCAGCGGCAAAGAGGCGCGCCGAGGTTTTGGCGGAGTTGCAACCGAGGGTTTTTCACCGTCCATCGAAAGTCCAAGTCTGAAAAGGTCTCCATTTGGAGTGCAGCGGCAAGCGCAGCGCGACGCCGCTTTGAATAGTTCGGAGTTCCACCTTCAGGCGGGCCCTACTTCCTCATAAGCCCGCCTGAAGGCGGAACTCCGAACTAAGGCTATCGGGAAGGATAAAGGTGATACAACATCAAGTAAACCACGACGCCGGTAATCGATACGTACAACCACATCGGCAACGTCCAGCGGGCAATCGCCTTGTGCCGGAGAAAGTCGCCCCGCTGAGCCCGGCGCACGGTAATGATCACAAACGGCACTATTACCGCCGCCAGAAACGTGTGCGTACCTAGAATCGTGAAGTAGATTGGCCGCGCAATTCCCTGCCCCGTAAATCGCGTCGTTCCATGATGTGCGTGATAGACGACATAGGAAATCAGGAACAGCACCGAAGCCGTCAGGGCCGCGATCTGGCAGTTACGATGAGCAGTAACTCTCTTGCGGCGAATGAAATAATAGCCGCTCGACAAGAGGATAAAGCTCGAGGCGTTTAGGGTTGCATTAAGATGCGGGAGAACCGAGTAGTAGTCTGTCATTAATTCGAATGTGGCACAGACTTCAGTCTGTGGTGCAGCACGTTGAAGGAGAACACAGACTAAAGTCTGTGCGACTTTTTGCGTGTGTGCCGTTATTTCTTTTCCCGGCCGGCTTTCATTTCCGCGACCATGCGGCTCACGTCCGGCGGCATAGCCCTCCCTTTGTTGTCCTTCAAAGCAGGAATACTCGGACCACCAATATGACCACCGCCGGCCGGCGCTAGACGTGGTTGCGGCCCTCCGCCGGTCAGCCCCGCTCTTTTTTCCAGCTTGCGCTGCAGAAAGCCCATGCCCGGAACGGCCAGGAACGAAAGGGCCAGCACCAAAGGCACGACCGTGAAGAACAGGCCATCGGTGCTGATGATACTGCCGCCCGCAAAGAGATTGTAAGCGATGAGAGCAAAAAATCCCGCCGCGGCGACGACGCAAATCAGATTCAATAATGATTCCTCGCGCTTCATTCTTGTGTCCGACAAACTTCAGCCCGACCAGGCGGGCGGTCCGCCTCTAAACACTAATAATCACAGACTGAAGTCTGTGCCACTTTAGTGCTTCTTTGCGGCCTTCTGCGGCCGCTCAACCAATTCTTCGTACCCGCACCGTTCGCACATCCACGACGGAAATACTGCGGCGGGATCAGCGGCGTTCTGATAAACCGCGCGCTCAGACGGGATAATCTTCCCGCCACAGACCGGACAAGACCGCCCACGGGTGGTGCGCTTCTCGACGTCGATATTCAGCAACTGGCTTTGGTCGTCCACTTTGTATTTCGTTTGTTTCTTCAACTGGATCTGCGATGACGAAAAGCCAGAACAAAGATCGTGCAAAAGATGGAAACCGGCGGCACCAGCAGGACCAGTATGCCAATATTCAAATTCCTGACGAACGCGCTGTTTCCCCCAATCGATGCGCGGCACATCACACATTGGGCCAGGGCGGATTCGGAAGATAATGCGACCAGCAACGCCACGCAAATCGCGGTCAAGATGGAACGCATTATTGATTTCTGAGTCTGGCTGAGCATTCTCAAAATTCTAATGGCTTTCCGCCGACGGCTGTGCCGGACCCTGGTAACGCATGTTTCTGGCTCGGAAACTGTCCGGGAAAAAGACCAGCAGCATAAGGCAAATGGCGATGACGAGTGCGGGGATAATCGTCAGAACCAGATTCAAGCGTTCGAACCGGAGGTGCATGAAGTAAGCCACGATCAGCGCCGCTTTAACGATCGAGGCGCCCATCAAAATCACCAGCATGTAGACTACGGGCAGTTGCATGTAACCAAGAAATACTTCAAACCCGGTCAATAACAATAACCAGCCCCAAACGGAAAGGAATAACCGGTTGCTGCCGGCAAAATGCTCTTCAGTGTCCGTTGCGTGTGAACTCATCTCGTATCTCCCATGTGGCACAGTTTTCAGTCTGTGCGATTTGCTCACGTTCAGAGCAATCCCCGGCCTCAGATTAAAGTCCGAAAGCCGCTCACTTCGTCATATCGATTGACAACAAGTAGATCATCGGGAACACGAACATCCAGACCAGGTCGACAAAGTGCCAGTACAGTCCACTGATCTCGACATCTTCATGCTTCAGTTTGTTGACCCGCCCGGCGACGACCAGCAGATAAATACAGCCGGTGGCGACGTGGAGCATGTGCATGCCTGTGATGCCAAAGAAGGTCGCGCCGAACAGTGGTGTCGAGCCCGGCCACTTCTCAGCCCATTCGGCCGGCAACTGAAACGGTGACAACCCTTCAGAGATCAAATGCCGCCATTCAATCATGTGCAGCACGATAAAGGTTGCGCCCAGCACCGCCGTCGCGAGAATCCATTTGCGGGCCTTCGATCGTTCTTTGCGCGAAGACGCGGACACCGCCATCACCATCGTCAAGCTGGATGATAGGAGCACCAGCGTCATGACTGACGAAAATATGATGCTGGGATAAAACTTGAATGGCGTCGGCCAGACGTTGGACGCGCGCACATACGCGTAACCAATCAGCAGCGCAGAAAACGTCAGCGAATCGGACATGATGAAAAGCCACATGCCCAGCTTTCTGTGGCCCACGCGGTATGGCAGCGTGCCTCCACCCCAATCGCCCGAAATAGCCTGTGCTTCAGTTGCCACCGGTCACCTCCAAAAAGTGTTTTGTCCGACAAGCTTTAGCTTGTCGTTCGAAACTAGATTTCGACAAACTATTTATTTTGTCCTGACTCCCTCTCCCCTTGGGAGAGGGTTGGGGAGAGGGCTTGAGTGTCGAACCGCCCTAGCTACGCCCCTCTTCCCCGGCCCTTCTCCCAAAGGGAGAAGGGAGTAATCAAACCAACCTCTGCGTGACAATCCCTCAGTAGCTGGTTCAGAGTTTCCTAAAGTTTGTCGGACAACTTTCACTTCCAAAGGAACAAAAGTAAAAACAGGGCCACCCAAAGGCCGTCCATGAAATGCCAGTAAATCGTGGCCGCGTCAGCAGCACCTGTGCGTCGCAGTTCGCCTTCGAGCGTGCCGCGTTTACTGGTCGTGCGCAGTAACAGATAACCCAAAGCCAGAATGCCGCCGAGCAGGTGCAGACCGTGCGCCGCCGTAAACAGATAGAAAAAAGAGTTGTACGGATTGCTGGCCAGGTACACGCCCTGCCTGACGAGCTGTCGCCATGCGAGTATCTGTGACGCCAAAAATCCGAGCCCAAGTGCGACCGTAATCATCAGCCAACGGCCATAGCCCGCGTCACTCTGCCGTTTCAAGGATCGCCGCGAGACTTCCATCGTAATGCTGCTGATCAGAATCAGCGCAGTACTCAGCCAGAGAACCTTCGGCATCGCGATTGACTGCCAGTCATTCCCTGACGCTGAGCGCACGATGTAGGCGCTGGCCAGCGCCACAAACAGCATCAGGATGCTGCCAATGGCCACCCAGACGCCGATGCGATAGCGATCGGGTGAGAAGCGTATTGAATCGCCACCCTCTTGACGGTTTCCTTCGCCATTCTTCGGAAGACCATTACCCTCTCGAAGGCGTGGACCGCCGCCGACAGTGGTGTCGATTATCCGCTCAGTGCTTGTGACCGCTGCCGCCATTTCCGCTTGCCTCTCCTAAGCCTGCGCCAATCTCGGCCCCTTCGGGTTCAGTCTGCATAATGAAATCCCTCGGCGCTCCCGGCACAGAAAACTCATATGGGCCGCGATAAACCTCAGGCACTACGCCGGCAAAGTTATCGTGCGGTGGCGGCGTCGCCGTAGTCCATTCGAGCGTGGTCGCCTCCCAGGGATTGTCCGTGGCCTTCTTGCCCTTGAACATGCTCCAGAAAAAGTTGAAGTAGAACACGATCTGAACAGCCGCCGTGATGATCGCCGCGATCGTCACAAACAGAACCAGCCCGTGCGCATTCTTTAAGAACTCGTATTCGCCAAACTGCGCGTAGCGACGCGGCATACCAAGCATCCCCATTGCATGGAACGGAACGAAGATGGCATAGACGCCAATGAAGGTGATCCAGAAATGGAACTTGCCCAGGCTTTCGCTCATCATTCGGCCGAACATTTTCGGAAACCAGAAATACGTCGCCGCGAACATTCCGAAGATCGACGCCACACCCATCACCAGGTGGAAGTGCGCCGTCACGAAGTAAGTGTCGTGAAAGAAGAAGTCAAGAGACGTCTGGCCCAGCACCAGTCCGGTGATTCCACCCGCCACGAAGAGTGAGACGAAGCCGATGGCAAACAGCATCGCCGTAGTGAACCGGATCTTTGCGCCCCAGAGCGTGCCCAGCCAGTTGAACGTCTTGATTGCTGAAGGTACGCCAATCGAAAGCGTTAAGACTGAAAACGCAATGGCTGAGTACGGACTCATGCCGCTCATGAACATGTGATGGCCCCAGACGAAGAAGCCCAGCATGCCGATGGCAAAAATCGCAAACACCATCGCCCGGTACCCGAAGACCGGCTTGCGCGCAAAGGTCGAAAGAATGTGCGAAGTCGCGCCCATGCCCGGCAGGATCGCGATGTAAACTTCCGGGTGGCCAAAGAACCAGAAGAGGTGCTGCCACAAAAGAGGTGACCCGCCGGTGTGTAGCGGTACCAGCGAGCCGCTCACGTACAAGCCGCCGGGAATGAAGAAGCTCGTGCCGGCGACTCGATCCAGCAGCAGCAGGATGCCCCCAGCCAGCAACACAGGAAACGAAAGCAGCGCCAATATCGCTGTGGTAAACCACGCCCAGCAGGTCAGCGGCATGCGCATCAAACTCATTCCCTTCGTACGCATGTTGAGTAACGTGGTAATGAAATTCAGCGCGCCCAGCAACGACCCGATACAGAAGATGGCGATGCTGATGATCCACAAATTCACGCCCGCGCCCTGGCCCGGCCCGCTGACTTTACCCAGGGCGCTCAGCGGCGGATACCCGGTCCACCCGCCGATCGGCCCGACCGTCCCACTACCCGCTGCAAAAGACTCACCCAGCTTTGAGAACCACGCACCAATCGTAAGGTTACCTTCGGCGAAGATGGCTAGCAGGAGCACTATGAAGCCCACGAATGTCACCCAGAACGACATCATGTTCAGGAACGGAAACGCCATGTCTTCCGCGCCGATTTGAATCGGCAGAAAGTAATTCCCGAACCCGCCCTGCGGCGCGGTAGTGAGCACGAAGAAAACCATTATGGTGCCGTGCATCGTCACCAACGAGAGGTAAAACTCCGGGCTCATGATCCCACCGGGCGCGCCCGTCGGAAACAGTGTGGCCATAATGGGCCAGTGAGTCCCCGGCCAGCTCAGGTTCATGCGCATCAATATCGACATGACCAGCCCCACCACGACCGCGGTCAGCGCCAGCAGAATGTACTGGATGCCGATCACTTTGTGATCGAGACTGAAGATGTACTTGCGAATGAAACTCGTCGGTGCCGGGTGCCGATGAACCTCTTCGTGAGCTGCTTCTGCCATTGCGGTTCTCCTCTAAACTGAAAAGGGCAAAAATCGAAACTCAGTACTGCGGTAGTTGATACTTGTTCAGGAGCTCGTCTTTCCTGGCTTGAAACTTTTCCTGCGGCATCGCGACCAGTTCGTTGAACTCGGCTTCGGGCAAAACGAGCATGTAGGATTTCATCTTGTAATGGTTCATCCCACAAAGCTCGGCGCACGCTACTTCGTACTTCCCTATCTTGTTCACCGTAAAGTGGACGGGGATGGCCATGCCGGGAACCAGGTCCTGCTTGAATCGCAGTTGCGGCACGAAGAAACTGTGGGTTACGTCCTTGGATTTCAGGATCAGCTCGACCGGGCGATTGACCGGAACTACCAAGGTCGAGACGACCGAATCGTCCTTGGCGTTTGGATCAGTTTCATCAAGACCCACGTAGTTCAGCGCGGAATCATCGATCAGATTCGGATCCGTGCGGCCGAAGACGGTGTCCTTGCCCGAATAATGAAAGTTCCAACTGAACTGCTGCGCCACTACCTCAACTCGATAAGATCCCGGGGGCGCCGAGTTCAGATGAAGCGAGGCCCAGACTCTCTGTCCCATGACGGCGAGACTGATGAAGACGACTGCAGTGACTACGGTCCAGACGACTTCGAGCCGGTTGTTTCCATGCGAATATGTGGCGCGAATTGTGCTCGTTGTATCGCGATACTTCCACACCACCCAGCCCAGTCCGATCTGCGCCGCGGCGAAAGCCACGCCGACGACGATGATCGTGATCATGAACTGGCTGTCAACGCGTGGACCGTGCTCAGAGATGGCTTCGGGAAACCACCAGCGTTTGCTGACAAACATCCAAACGGAGCCAAGCGTTATGATCCAGATGGCTATTCCAAGAACGCGTCCCATCGGTTATCTCCTTAAGGAAAGTGCATAGGTCATATGAGTCCTATAGGACCTATTACCTATCCAAGACCATCACACCAAACAACAACGGCAAGTACAGAACTGAAGCCAGCAGCAATTGGCGCGCATGCTGATTCGATTTTGAGAGCGCGGCCCGAATGCTGGTACCAAGAAACAGCAGACCCAGAGTAAGGGCAGCGACGAAATAAAACCTGCCCGAGATTCCCAGGAGAGCCGGCAGCAGACTGACAGGCACCAGCATCAGCGCGAACAGAATGATCTGCTGTCCTGTCACCCGGCCATCCGGCTCAACCACCGGCAACATGCGAATCCCTGCTCGCCCATAATCTTCGCGATACATCCACGCGATGGCCAGAAAATGCGGAAACTGCCAAAGGAACAGGATCGCAAAGAGCACCCAGGCCGCCATGTCGAGTTCGCCGCGAGCGGCCGTCCAACCCAACAGCGGCGGCATCGCTCCGGGAAAAGCCCCGACCGCCGTCGACAGCGAAGTTCGCGTCTTCAAAGGCGTGTACATAAACAGGTAGCCCGCGATCACCGCCAGGCCCAGCACCGCCGTGAGAAGATTCACGGACAGAGCCAAATAAACCTCTGCGGTGAGCGTGAGCGTGACACCGAACCACAACGCTTCGAATGGGAAGAGCCGGCCCGAGGGTAGCGGCCTTTCAGCAGTGCGCAGCATCAGGCCGTCGAGGTCGCGCTCCATGAATTGGTTTAGCGTGGCCATGCCGGATGAAAGCAAACCGATCCCGATCATCGCGTGCGCAAAGGTCAGGTAGTTAACTGCTCCACGCGAGCCGAGGCAGAAACCAGCCGCTGAAGTCAGCACAATCAGAAACGTGATCCGGGGCTTGGTCAGTTCAATATAGGCGGCGGCCCGGGCCTTCGCGCTCGGCGGCGCGACGGCTTCGGCAGCAGCGTTTGGATGCAGTTCTATCCCAAGAGTCTTCATGAAAGATTACTTCTCGTGTCGAAAACTTAGAAAACCCGGAGAACTCTGAGAACGTTCTTCGCTTGATGTAACGCAGACTGTTAGTTTGCGCTGTTAGTTTGCGCGCAAGCTAACAGCTTGCGTTACAGACCCGAAAACCAAAACCTATCGAACAGTTGCGGCGCGTCGACGTTATGCCGGGGCTAGGACATACTCCTGGCGATCTACCCGCAAAACCCGGAACACTCTCAGCGTCAAAACGATCGTCGTCGCAAAAACCAGCGCGCCGCAGGCCACGTGCGCCACCGTCACCGAGATCATCGGATTCAGCGGTTGCGGATCGTAGGGCGATGCCGCGCGCGTAAGGTATGCGGCCAACCCCAGGAGCAACTGAATAAACAGGAGCGACACCGCGACCAACGCCGGCCTGGTCAAATACTTTTCGGTCCGGTGCCGCAACCAGACAGTTGCCGCAGTGGCTCCCAGCACCAGTGTTACCACGATTGCGCCTCCCACATGGGCGAGCAGCAAACCTGTCGGCAGATCCTTGTCCCACGTCGCTGAGTGTCGCAGCGTGGCGCCCAAAACCAACTGTGTGAGAATCACCGCCAACGCCATAACGCACAAAGCGCGTATCGAAACTCCCTCACCGTCTTCACTGACACTGGAAGCCGGCGCCATCCACCTTCGCGACGTAAACACCGCCAGGCTGACTGTAATGAGAAAGAACAACTGTGCCAGGGTGGCGTGCGCCGCCGAAACGGCCAGCGGCAGATTCATCTTAACTGTCAGACCGCCGAGCAGGCCCTGGGCGACGACTCCGGCCAGGGCGATCCAACCCAGACGCTTTATCCACGTACGGCTTTCGCGAAGCTGCAGGTAAACCGCCAGGACGATGGTTAACAACCCGACCGTCGTTGCTACCAAACGATGGCCATGCTCCCAAAACAGATTGCCGACCATCTTGGGAAAGACCTGGCCGTTGGATAGCGGCCAATCAGACGTTGCCAGCCCCGCGTCATGGCTGGTGACGTTCGCACCCGCAATTATGAGCAAGAACGTCGCGCACGCCACCAGCAATGCGAAGCGATGAACACCCTTAGACATTTTCGATTAGCAATTGCCGATTGCCGATTGCCGATTGTCTCCGCCTGCCGGGGTCTAAGACTTAATCGGCAATTGGAAATCGGCAATCGACAATGTTCTTAGTGCTTGCCGAGCATCGGGAACTCGATCGCCGGCAACATCTGCAGAGAACTCGGCTGTCCCTGAGCCGTCGCGCCGAACGAGAAGTCCGCGGTAGCCGCACCCTTGGCGGGAACGGTTACTTCCATCGTCTTCTCTGTGCCATTCGCTCCACCTTCATGCCACGCAACCACGGTGTACTTGCCCGGCGGCACGCCCTTGAGCGTAAAGCTGCCATCCTCGGCGCTGACCGCGAAGAACGGGTGCTTGGTCACACCGACGTACGACTTCATCCACGGATGCTGATTACATTTGACCGGCACCAGGACCTCTGCACGGGCCAGCTTGTGCGTCAACGGCGCGGCGCCGTTTGGTTGCGACTGGTTCCAGTCCGGATTGCTCTTCGGCGTGAAGTGAATATTGTGCGTGGTCGGATCGCTGTTCGTAATCGTGATCGGCTGATTCACCATTACACCCAGAACGTGCGGCTTGTAATGACAGCCGTTCTGATCCAGCGTGGCCGGCGTCGATGGCGTCTCGAATGTCCAGTCGCCAATCTTCGAACCATCAGCCAGGGTTCCGTCCTTGATGTACACATACGTATTAGCGAGCTTGCCGTCCTTAACCACCCAATCCTCTGTCGTCAGATTCGGACTCTTCGACGTACAAGCTGCATCGGCGGACGTGTCGATCTTCTTCGCTTCCGGCGCGGCGCCCGTGTACGAGACTTTGCCGGTGACGGTGCCTTCGTCGCCTTTCGGGGTGTAAGCCTTCCCGCTCTTATCACCCGTGTTGGTGTTATCTTCGGTCTTGGGGCCACCACATGACGACGCCAGCGACAGCAGGCTCAGCGTGGCGATCAACCCCAGCCACAATCGTGCGCGTTTGCTAAACATAACTTTCTTGATTCCTCCATTGAAAAATGACTTCTAATTTTAGCGACTAAGCATACCCTAGTTCGTAAGGCGAGGGATAGCCTGCAACACCGATTAATATTGCTTCGAACTGTCGATTAGCTGCTTCCGCGCTATCCGGTGCGCGTGACGAAGTTGCGCGAGCGTTCTCAAGCCCGCTTTTCGGCGGGCGCGTTTTGCCAGATCAACCCGGTCGCTACCCCGACTAGTCGGGGTTCCGTAATTGCGGCCCGTTTTCGGTGACGTCTGCGGCTGGGTTGCAGCAGCCGGCGGGGCCGCCGGCGACGCAGATAACAGTCGCCGCTGTTCGTCCGGCGTCATCAGAAACATGTAACGCACCAGCAGTCGAGCGTGATCGCCGTGATAGCTGGATACGTCCGATGGCGGATTCGGCAGGTTGACCACCCAACGATCCTGATCTTTCTTGAACAATCCTGTGGGCATCGCCGTGCCCGGGGCAATCTGCGCCGGATCCAGCAGCCAACGGAACGTCCATTCCGGCTTCAGACGCTGCGAGGCCAGCAGGAAGTTCGGCGCGATGGCTTTCGCGTCGTGCGCCGGCTCGCCTGTGATATGACACTTCAGACACGGCGTGCCTGAGACGAAAATGTTTCGCGCGATCGACTTCTCAGATTCCGTCATCGGATCCATCGGGTCTTTGATGTATGGGTCGTTCTGCGATGAAACGGCCATAAAGAACCGCACCAAGACCCGCAATTCGTTCGGCGAGAAATTGAAGGTCGGCATATGCACCTGTAGATAAGGTCGCACGCCGTTACGATTCGCGCCGGGTTGCGATATCAGCCGGCCACCGCTCTGATCATTCGCGCTCGCGGCCGGCCTGGCACCCACGCTTGCCGGCGAAGATGACGGAGATGCTGCCGGCGCTGCGGACGACGACGACGGTTGCGCGGGTTTCTCGCCTGCCTGCATCAACGAAGGATCTTTCAAGAACTTCATCAACCAATCAGGATCGACACGCGCGCCTTCGCTGGTGAGTTGCGGCGGCAGAAACTCTTTCAGGCCTGAATAAAATGGCAGAGAATAGAGTCCCGCGCCACTGATCATCGTGGGTTCGGCTGAATTGTTATAGACACTCACGCGCTGACCGGGTTGTAGGACGTGACAGCCCATGCAGTTGTATTTCTTGATTACCCACCAGCCGTTTTGAATGTCCTGACGCCGTTGATCCGGGGGACTGTAGAAGAGCGCCGCCGGCACGTTAGCGCCTTCCGCTCCCAGACTGCCGAGCAAAAGCGTTGTCAGACTTGTACGCCATTCTTCAGTCAGGAAAGGCTTCGGCATTCGCAGGCGATCTTTCGGCTCGAGGTATCGCGACTTGCCGGTGTCGTATATCTTCGGCTCCGCCAGCTTGTGCTCGAAGAAGCCACGGTGGTTGTACCACTCTTGTTCTTTGTCCTTCGGGTGCAGCTTCAGCGGGTCGCGGCCATACTCGGCGTCCTGCGTTATCAAAGCAAAGTCGAGTCGCTCGAGCGGTGTGGCGCCTTCGGTCGTTAACTCTTTTCCGATGCGCTGTTCTTCCTCGAAGCCTTTGATTTCATGACAGCCGGCACAGCCGTACTGTTTGATCTCCGCCTTCCCGTCCTCAACCAACTTCGGATCGTCCATGAACGAAAGGTCGGCGCCTGGGGTAGGAGACGAGAGCGAGAACAGATAGGTTGCGATATCGCGAGCATCCTGCTCGGAAAGTCGCAGGTTGGGCATCACCGTCATGTTCTGAACTTGCAGCTCAGCGCCATCATTTGGACACTTCGAATGAAGCTCGGTATCGAACAGGAACGGCAAACCATGTTTGGAATAATCTTCCGGTGTCAGGTCTCGGTGTTCTTTCGGGCAATAGGGGGCCCAGCGCTCGCGCGGGTTGTAAATCCAGCGCACGATGTAATCATAGTTGTCCTTTTCGCCGACCTTTGTCAGGTTCGCAGCAAACGTGCCACCCATCTTGTTGTCGTCCTCGCCAATTGAGTGACAGGCGAGACAGCCGCGCGACTCGAACAATTCCTTACCATGGTTCTTGTCGCCTTGTTGCTGCGCGGGGACCTTGCCGTCAAAGCTCTGCTGCCACAGGTAAGCCGCAACCGCCTTCAGGTCTTCTGCGCCTTCTTCACCGTCTTCAGCAAAGCGCCAGAACGTGGGCATCTTGGTGCCGGGACGAAACGCCTGTGGGTCCTTCAGCCAGGCAGGAATCCATTCCTTGCGCAGTTTCAGCCGCACGTCTTTCAGATTAGGACCGACCTTCTTCTGGTCCTGCTGAAGATAACGCGTCTGCAGGTTCAATTCGTCGATGCGAGCTGCCAACTGGCTGTTGGTAACACGCAGCGAGTCCGCGTGCGCCAGCAGCCGTTGCACTTCGGTGTCGTCGCCGGCATTGGCGCTGGCGTCAGTGTCCTGTTTCGCCTGGCGCTCGTTCGCGCCGATTTGTTCCTGAAGCTGACTGATCATCTGTCGCGCGTTGGTTAGCGCGTCACCCTCACGATCGAAGGCTTCCATCCGATGGCAACCGACGCAGCCGCGCTGGTAGAACAGATCCTTGCCCAGATTCAGGGTGTCCGCTCCCTGCGTCACGCGGTCGTTCGCGTGACACATCTGACAGCCCGCCTCGGCGTTCTCTTTATGAAACAGCGGATGCAGCCAGAACGGGTTCTGGCCGTGCGCCTTTACGACGCTGGTCGTGGCGCGACCGTTGCCGCCATGACAGGCCGAGCAGCCAAACTTCTCGGGATTATGAATCTGCAAAAGTTCTTTGCGAGGATGGCTGACGAAAGCATTGGCCAGATCGTCGGGCTTCTTGCCGGGCCCTCCGGGAGCCATGTCCGAGGCCTTGATGGTCAGACTCTCGCGCGTCCCCAGGTGGCAAATCTCGCAGCGATCAACGATACCGAACTGATTGACGTTAATCTGGTGGCCGAGGATTGTGTAATCAAAACTGTCTTCGTTCTTTCGAATCAGGTCGTCGATGCTCTTCTGCGGCAGCAGGCTGACGTGATTCTTCAGGTACTCGTCACGCTTCTTGGCCAGCTCCGTGGGCTCTTTCAGCAACTCGGCTTTTTCGCCCAGCACTTTGGCCTTTTGATCGCGCAACTCGTTGAACGTCTGCTCAAGTTGCGCAAAGTCCATCTTCTGCCTGGCGGGCTTTCCGTCTCCTTCTGCGGGTAAGTCAACCGCAACCTGTTCTTTTTTCTTTGCATCCAGTTGACTTTGAAACCGGCGCTGCCAGAATCCGCCATGCGACGTCTCTAGTTTGTAGGTAATCACAACGATCTTTCCGCGCTGGTTCTGGAAAGGTTCGGTAACCGCATCAAGCTTCGCCTGAATCTGGCGTACGCGCCGATCTTTTTCAGCGAGATCGGTTTTGACCATGTCGAGCGCAGTCTTTGCTTCTTCATCGAGCTGTTGATACTCGGGAGTCTCTTTTACTTCCGCCTCAGACTTACCCGCGTCCTTGCGGATGCTCTTGAGATAAGCCACATAGCGCTTGGTGAATTGCTGCTGCATTCCCCGCCATGGGCGCTGGCCGAATCCCTCGTCATACAGAGCCCAACCCGCCGAGAACATCAACAACAGGGTGCAGATGAGTAGGATCGCGCTCGTCGAACGGCTGACGATTGGATCGCGTTGCGGCTCCGCTTCTTTCTTGACCAGGGATTCGATCGGTTCCGGAGTTTCTGCCACAGTTTATGATTCCTCAATCACGCTCAGACCCCAATCAGACATTGAACCACGGAGTCACCCAGACGTACTTGATCGTAAATACCAGACGTAAGAAAAGTTTGACCGGCATCGCCAGCAAGACACTCACGGCGAAAAACTGAAAGGTCATGTACTGCAGGATGCTGGTGTTGGCCAGAAGCTTCAACTCAAATGGATCGGGCGTTTTCGCCCATGCCCATAGTCGCTTCGGTGAAACCAGATAGATGAACCGTAACGGCCCTCTCCGCATCAGCCAGTGAAAGAACAACCCTCCGGCAAAAAAGAAAGCACTGACCACCAGAAATCCGAAAATTCCCACCACCCACGGAAGCAGCCTGGGGTGGCCCGCAAAATTCGCCGGCGTCATTCCCAGGATCTCATGTAGGTCGCGGTTACGATCGAAGACCACCGCACTGTGGTCCCAGGTCTCTCCCGGCCAGAACCAGATCCAACCCGGCCCGCGAATGAAGGTGCCGATGACGATCAGCAGTATCCACATCAGAAAGCCCCAGCCGAACATGTTGACCGCAAACCGTCTTTGCCTGAGCGTGTAGTAGCCGTTGCCGAGCGGATTCGAATCGACGTAAGGAAATACCATCAGCCCCACCATGATGATCGAGGGCATTACCACGCCGGCAATCCAGGGATCGAAGTAGACAAGCATTTCCTGCAGTCCGAGGAAATACCACGGCGCCTTCGACGGATTCATGGTGAGATTAGGATTGGCCGGTTCTTCAAGCGGCGCGTTTAGCGTAATCGACCAGACATACAAAACGACCGTCACAATGACGGCCGCCAGAAACTCAATGCGAACCAGATAGGGCCAAACGTGCAACTCCTTGGCCCAGCCCGGCCGCCACGGCTCAACCTTGCGATGGTGCGTCTTGGCCAGCTTCGCATCACCCTCCAGCTCGCCGATTAGATTATCGTTAGCGCGGGCCTGTTTGACTCCGAGCCAGGTAAAGAACGGGACCAGAAACAACATCGCGACGATCGGAACATTGTCGGGCGCGGAAACAATCTTCCAAATCTGGTGCCAATCCTGGACTGAGTAGACGAAAAGGCCGAGCAGCACCACGGCAACGATTAGACCGATCAGCTTGTTGCGACGCGAATTTGGCTGCGGGGTTTCCATCTTAAATCCATTTCAGATTTCAAATCTCAAGTTTGAGATCTCAAATCAAGAACCAATAGCTCTAAAAACTCAATTTCAAATTCCAAGTCAAATGTTCAATTGCAAATGGAAAATCTGAAATGGAAAATGTTCACTTCTTCTTCGGCATTCTCATCTCAGACTCAAGCATGACCGGCGCCGGCCCTGAAATACCGCCGTCCTTACGTATGCGCCAGAAATGCACCGCCATAAAGATCGAAGCCACCAGAGGGATTCCGATGCAGTGCCAGATGTATGCTCTGAGCAAAGCATTCGCATCCACGATCGAACCGCCGAGCAGACCGAAGCGCACATCGTTGTACGGCGTCAGACCCAGTTGGGCGCCAAACGGTCCCTCGTTCCCCAGCATCGGCGTTGCCCGCGCCATGTTAGTTCCCACGGTCACCGCCCAAAAGCCCAGCTGATCGTCAGGCAGCAGGTATCCGGTGAACGAAAGCAGCAGCGTTAGCACCAGCAGCACCACTCCGACACACCAGTTGAATTCGCGGGGCCTCTTATACGAGCCCGTCAACACCACACGAAACATGTGCAACCAGGTGGTAATAACCATCAAGTGCGCGGCCCAGCGATGCATGTTGCGCAGAAGTTTTCCGAACGGAACGTCGTGCTCGAGAAAAAGAATGTCGGCAAATGCCTGAACCTTGGTGGGGTGGTAGTAGAACATCAGCAGCACGCCGGTGAATGTCAGCACGATGAAGAGGTAGAAGGTGATTCCTCCCATTCCCCAGGTGTACCGATAACGTACCGCGTCGCGATTGATCTTGGCAGGATGCAAATGGAGAAAGACGTTGGAAAGAACTGCCAGCGATCTATTGCGTGGATCGGAACGCTCGTGGGACACGCGAAAGATCGACTTCCAGACCTGTGTCTGCTGTGGGTCTTTGTAGTCTTTGGCCTCTTCCAGAGCGCGATCCTTGAGCGCGGCCGCAGTTTCCTTCGCGCGCTCAACCAAACCGACGTCGGTCCTGCCGCCGGTTAGCTCCTTCGTTTCTTTCTTTTCCGTGTGCTCGGAATCCATAGCTTACAGTTGAATGAAGGCGCCGGGCTTGTCGAACTCTCCGGGCGCCGGGACGCCCTTCTCCCATTTGTACAGCGTGGCGACGTTTACGACGATTTGGCCTTCAGGATCCAGCTCGACGTGGGCCCGATCCATGGGCCGCGGCGCCGGTCCCTCGAAGTTAATCGCCTCGCTGTCATAACCGCTGCCGTGACAGGGACACTTAAACTTGTTCTCGCTCGCTTTCCAGTCAGGCGTGCATCCCAGGTGGGTACAGCGCGCATAAACCACGAACAGACGATCGGAGGTCTTGTCTACCCAAATCCGATAAAGCTGTTGCCACTTGGTATCGACGCCCAGGGCGTAGTCGCCCGGAAAGCCGATCTTGAAAGTGCTGGGTGGTTCAGTTATGGAACGCGGCAGAAAGAACCGTATGAACATCAAGAAGCAGGTAGTCAGAAATCCGGCGATGCTAAACCAGACAATTCGCCGTCGAGTCTTGTTCACCGGCGGATCGGGTACCGACTCGATGACGACCGATGGAGCCTTCCCGGCGGGCTTGGCCGGGGCCTTCGCCGCCGGCGGCGCGGCGACTGCTGAACTCACTTCCTTCAAATTGCTATCCATTGCAGAAAACCCCCGCCCCCTGCCGATCGATTTTCACCTGTGCAGCGCTCACACGTCAACGCAGGGGATTGCGTCGAAAAGTATACAATTCCCCGCGACACAGGGATTGATGTCTCTGTGAAAACCAATTCAGCCTTGTTCACTAGAAGTGCAGCCGCGACCAAAGAGTTGTAAACTGCCGCGACAGCCGACTTTTATACATCTTTCGCGGCGGCGTTGGCAAGAGGATAGTTAATATTCCGAAGGGCCCCGTTTGGCCAACAGCATTTACCGAAGGCGAAAAAACGAAGTGGAACCGAGAGTACGCGTCGTTCTTTATACCAAGCCCGGCTGTGGTCTTTGCGAAAAAATGAAGGCCGAGATGAGCAGGGCGGGCTGCGCCGGGCTTTACACTCTGGAGGAAGTCGACATCGAGAGCGAACCTGAACTATTTGCTCGTTATCAGTACGAGATACCAGTCTTGTTCATTAATGGCGTCGAGGCGTTCCGACACCGCCTCCGACCTGATGAGTTCAAAGCTTACGTGACCACGTTGATTGATGAGTAGATTTAGCTTGCTTGAAGATCTGGTTCGGTTTGCCAGGATGTGTTTCTTTTTCTTTTCTCCCTCTCCCTTTGGGAGAGGGTTGGGGAGAGGGCTCTAAGGCTTACAGCATCAGCTATCCCCTCTTCCCCAACCCATCTCGCAGGGGGAGAAGGGAGAATCTGGATTACGGATATCAGGCAAACGCGGGGTTTATTAATCCACCGCAAGGTTGAAATTCAAATCATGGCTTTGTTGTTCGATTGCGGCAAACAGTTTTTCGCGCTCGTCTTCGTCCGCCGTCTGCCGGTAGTTCCCGATCAGTTCCTTCAGCGATGCCAGCCCTCTGTAAAGTCCGGCGTTTTCAATCGGCGGCGTTAGATATGAGATAAGTTCAGCGTACGAGCGACGCTTGGCGATCGTACCCTCCGAGGGATTGTTAACACTATAGATATAGATGTTCGGCAGCTCGCCGATTAGCCGGTCCGGCCAGCATGCGCCTGACAGTCCCACCTGCTTCCCGGGCATGAATTCCATCGCTCCATGGGTCCCGACATGAACTACGACGTCCGCCTGAAAGACCTTTTCCAGATAAGTATAGAAGGCAGCGAAACCATGATGTGGTGTTCCACCCCTGGCCATCAGCAGGCGCATTGGATCACCTTCGAACCCAAAAGTTGGCTGAACACCAATGAAGACATTCCCGAGGGTGATTCCCTGAATCAGAATGTCGCCGCCGAATGAATTGATTGTTCCGGGTGCTGCGCCCCACTCAGCCTCAATCTCATTGACGAACGGGCACAGTCGCAAGTATTCATCGCCAGGCATCCGGTAAGCCACGTTCGCCGTGGCGCCCAGACCTTCCGAGTTTCCGCCCAGCAACAGCTCACGTAACGCACCGATGCTCTCGGGCACGTCTACGCAATAGCCTTCGCTTTTAATTCGCCCGAGAAGATCGAAGAGACTTGCGAAGACGTCGAGGTCGGCGGCCGTGCCGATGTTTCCTTTGTTTGGTGGAAAGCAATAGAGCGTCAGGGCAATCTTCAATTGATCGCGTTCAGCGGTCTGCAAGCGGTGCCAACGCTTCAAGCGACGTGCGATGCGCAGGCAGCGATCTTCCAGAGGCGCCGGCTCGACTCCGCGCGCTGGAATACCACCAAATACGAACGGCTCAGTCGCGCCGTCAATTTCCGGAATCGCGATTTGCATCCCCGTTTGCACGGGGTTCAATCCGGCAAACGATTCCTGCCACGATTCGATTGTCTGCGTGTCCAGACTCACCATCGATCGAAACGGAATGTTGAGTTCCTTCAGAAACCCTGCCGCCGCTTCACTGTCATTCATCGCCGGCCCGCCCACGAAACTGAAGCCGGTCAGCGAGACGATTTGGCTAACTCGTGATCGAATGTTCTTGTCAGTAGTTAGTTGTTCGTTGTCAGTTGCCCTCGCTTTTGAGTTGGCGTTGGACTTTGGACGTTGGCCTTTGGACGGCGTTTCGATGAGAAACTTCTCACACGCTTCCCGATTGTCCATCAGCGTTGAGATGGCTGGGATCACGCTCAGCCCTTCCGCTTCAATCGCTCGAATCAAACCGTCGTAGTGCTTGCGCGCGTTACTGACAATCTGTGGCCGCATCAGTAACAAGCCGATCGTGGACTTTGGATCCAGCGGTTTGTTTTTCTTTTGACTTTTTACTTTTTCCTTTTACCTTGCTGACGCATACCATTTCTCAAATGATGAGAACGACTCGAAAAGTTCCGGCGCATCCGGATGATAGATCGCTACGGCGGGCATCGATTCGGGCGGCGCAATCTTGATTCTCTTCAGTCTTTCGTCGTCGACATAATGCTTCAACGCGTATAGCAGCATCGCACGAATATTGGCCGGCGTCGGCTGGAGGAAGTAACAAAACATCATCAGGTAATTCTTCACATCGCGTAACGGTCCCGCGCCCGGAACAAATCGCAGCAGCGACGGCAGACGGTTGGTAAACTTCAGGTATTGCGCGCGACCATGACCCTTATCCTGACCATTCGTTCCTCCATTGCCCCTGGCCTGGCGGCCAATCCACGAACCAACGGATCGAAGCAGACCAGTCGCCTTCCCCGCTGCACTCTGAACGCTCTCATGATCTTCTCTTTGCGTCTTTGCGCCTTTGCGTGAACCGCCCGGTAGTCGCTCGAAATCCAGCTTACCCATACGCGTCCGGCGCATGAGTTCGGGCATGCAGTTGATCACCACGACCGCGCGATGGCGATCGCGAAAGCCATCCAGCAGAGGCATCAGCCTCCCGGCGTTCTCGCCATTCATCACGTGGATTACAAAGACAACTTCCGCGTCGCGCAGATCATTTTCGATTGCGCGCCACTCCTCTTCGGAAAAGGCCGAGCCGAAGTTGTAAGCCGCCACATGCAGATCAAGATCGTGCTGACGGTTAATCTCGCGCTCTGCGGCGCGGACCGGCGCAAGGAGACTTGATCCGACGTAGAGAACGTTAACTTTCACTCTGCTCCCTCAAGCTGACCTTCGAGGTTGTCCACCAGATCCCGCAACTTTTCCAATATCTCCTCGTCGGGATTCCAGTATCCGCGGTCATGCGCCTCGAGCAGGCGCTTCGTTAGCGAACGGACGGAGTGCGGATTCAATTCTTCTAAACGATTGAACATCGTCGCATCCAACAGAAACGTTTTGGCAATGTCGGTGTAAATCCACGGATCTACAGCATCTGCCGTCGCGCTCCAGCCGAAAGTATTCGCAACATGATTTTCTATTTCAGCGACACCGCGGAAGCCATGCTTCAACATCCCTTCGTACCACTTGGGATTCAGAGTCTTCGCGCGCGTCTCAAGCCGAATGGTCTCTTCAAACGATCTAATCTTCGTCTGTGGTGAAAGCGAATCAGACAAATAGATCGACGGACGAGATTGAGCGCGTTTTTCAACGGCGTTGGAAATGCCGCCGAGATATTCAAAGTAATGATCGACGTCGGTGATCCCGACTTCGAATGAATCGATGTTCTGGTAGGTCGCTTCGACGCGTGACAGCGCCTGATCCATCAAGTCGGGAGCTTCACGGCCTTCGATTGTCCGTCCTTTCGAGTCGCGGCTGTAAGCAAAGCATTTGCGCGTGACGAAGAGATCGCCAAGCGTGTCAGCCGTGTCCCACTGAGACTCCATCACCATGAAATTCACATTCGCGCCATAGTTGCCGGGCGCATTTGAAAACACTCGCGTGACTGCGTCGTCAAACTCCGTACCGTCAGCATCGATCTTTTCCGAGACGTTCTGGCGTACGTAATTCATGTCCAAGGGTTCGTCCAGCGTGGCAACTCGTCGAACTGCTTTATCGAGTAACGCCATCGTCGGCGCAAACAAATCGCGAAAGATGCCTGAGACCGTCATCACTACGTCGATGCGCGGGCGCTTCAGTGCGTCAAGAGAGATCACCTCAACCTCAGTGGCGCGATTCAACGCATCACGAACCGGGCGCACACCGAGTAAATGAAGCGCCTGCGCCACGCCTTCGCCTTGCGTCTTAATGTTGTCCAGCCCCCACAGCACCAGCGCCAGGGCGCGTGGATAGCGGCCGTGTTCATCAAAATAACGACAAAGCAAAGCCTCCGCTGTGTGCTGTGCGCGCGCGAATGCCATTTGAGAAGGAACTGAATAAGGATTGATCGCGTGGGTGTTGCGGCCTGTTGGCAGGACCAGCGGGTTCTGGACGATATCGGCACCGGGCCCGGGCTCGATGTATTCACCGCGCAACGCGCGCATCAGCGACTCGAGCTCGTGATTGGATTCAAGTTGTTCCGCAATGTTCGCAAGCAACAGGAAAGTGGGAAGCGACTCTTCGCGGTCAACACTTGCGTTCGACTTCAGCCATCTGACTGCCGTGTCCGCACCGCTTTCGCAAAACTGCCGAACTGCTTCCGAGACGATGCCGTCGATTAGGTCTCTCGTTTCATTTGCCGATGTCTCGTGGAGCAACGCGTCATAACAATCGACGCCCAGCGCTTCTGCGACCAGTCCTGGCAATGCGCGCGCGCCGTGCTCCGGTCTATCGAAGGACGCGACCATCCTCAGCAGATCTGCTTTTTCCTGAAGCTCCGAGGCGCGACCAAATACGTGCAGGCCGGTTGGAATCAGCCGTTGTTCGATTTCAACGAGTTGTTCATAGAGTTCCAGTACGCGGCGATCTCGTTCGGGAGCGCTCGCATCTCTCTCGGCGATCAGATTCACTGCTTGGTTAGTTTGGCTGTCGGGCATGTTGACTATTTTCAGCGATCCTTCAATCCCGCTTATCTGAAGCGCAAACTCCATCCGAGTTTTTCATGGTAATACCAAGGCACTCGACTTGACTCATGTTGCTTAGACTCCTTTGACTAGAAGTGACAGAACCAAGAGCTTGCGAGGCTGGCGACGATATTACAAACAAGTGATATCGGTCAATTGTACAAGCATAACAGCGCGAAGCTAGCGGCTCGCTGGTTTGCACACTATAATGTCCGGTGTCAGATTACTCCACAACGTTGGATGACAGAGTTTATTGATACGCACAAGGAGAGTTCGAGATATGTCTCAAGCTGCAGAAGAACTGAAAGTCGAGCTCGCCAAGTTGCCAATTCCAGAACGAGCCGAACTGGCTCAATTCCTGATCCACTCGCTTGAAGAAGGGTGGGACCTGGAAACTGAGGCTTGCTGGGACGCCGAATTGACGCGACGAGCCACAGAGATTAAGAAAGGTGATGCCAAGGGAGAATCAGCGCAAATTGTCTTTGATAAGTTGCGCGAGAAGTATTCGTGAAGCCGATTATCTTTCACGATGACGCCCAGGCTGAGTTCGACGCCGCGATTGCATATTATGAGATGCGAGAGACAGGTCTGGGCTTGAGGCTTTACAGGGACGTGGAGCGAGCTGCTAAGTTAGTCAACCAATATCCGCAAATCGGCTGTCAATACAAGTCCACAGAGTTTCGTCGTTACGTAATTGGGCGTTTCCATATAGCATCTTCTATCTTGAATTGCAGGACGCGATCTGGATCGCCGCCATCGCGCCCAACACGCGCAGACCGGATTACTGGAAGGGGCGGCAATTTAACCGCGAGTGAGATCGTTCTCGTATCGATTCTCCTTTCCAACCAGTCTCAGCCATAGAGCCGCCATGCTGGAAGCAATCAATCTTAGCTGCGTACGCGGCACTCGCCGGCTGTTTAAGGGTCTGAGTTTCTCGGCCAATCCCGGGGAATTGATCGAATTGCGCGGCGAAAACGGCAGTGGCAAAACCAGCTTGCTGCGGATTCTTTCCGGGTTGGCGGCGCCGGCCGAGGGTGAAGTTCGATGGCAAGGAAAGACCATCCGGTCGCTCGGCGAGGAATATTCGGGAGCAGTCGCTTATCTTGCCCATCAAAACGGTGTGAAAGACGAGTTGACCGCTATCGAGAATCTTCGCATCGCGAATGGCGTCGCGGGCCATGCCCTGCACAAACCCGAGGCGCAGATAGTCCTCGAGCAGCTCGGATTAAGTCGTCAACAGAATCTGCCGGTGCGTTTTCTTTCCGCCGGACAACGGCGACGGCTAGCGCTGGCCCGGCTACTAACTTCGAAGACCACGCTTTGGCTACTCGATGAAGTTTTGACGTCGCTGGATGATACGGCGATAAAGCTTTCAAGCCGGTTTATCGGTGACCACTTGACTAAAGGCGGCATCGCCATCATCGCTACGCATCAGGACCTGAATTTGGCGGCGGATCGGGTACAGCGAATAAATCTTTCTAGTGGGCTTTCCCAGTGAGCACGCATTCACTTCATTCAATGTTCGGATGGCTCGTTTGGCGAGATTTGATTCTCGCCTGGCGCCGGCGCGCAGATGTACTGGCCACGCTTTTCTTCTTTGTGATCGTCGTCAGCCTCTTCCCACTGGGCATCGGTCCCGAAAGAGAAACGCTCAAGACTATTGCGCCGGGTGTAGTTTGGGTCGCGGCGCTGTTGGCCTCAATGCTGTCGCTGGGAAGAATGTTCGGTAATGATTATCAGGACGGGACGCTCGAGCAGCTTCTGTTGACGCCCCAATCCACTTACCTGATAGTCCTGGGCAAGACCCTGGCGCACTGGCTGGTTTCTGAGCTCCCACTGGTAATCATCGCGCCTGTCCTTGGACTTCAGTTCGGTTTGTCGGAAAATAGCCTGGCGATAGTTGTTGTGTCTCTCTTGCTGGGAACACCGGTCCTGAGCTTAGTAGGAGCAATCGGCGCGGCCCTCACACTGGGGCTGCGCGCCGCAAATGTTTTAGTAGCTTTGCTCGTCTTGCCCCTATATATCCCGGTGCTGATCTTCGGAACTGGCGCGGTCCAGGCCAGTGTTGGTGGTACGAGCCCACAAGCGTGGCTGTTGCTACTCGCCGCCACGGTGGTTTTGTCACTGGTCTTTGCACCCTGGGCAACCAGCGCGGCTTTGAAGATATCTGTGGAATGATAATTGTCTCGGCGAGGCATTCCGACGCACAGAGCGGCGGCAAGGCTTAATAAGATGAGTTCTGGACGCATCAATTGGTATAAATACGCAGCGCCTGCGAACTTCTACCCACTCGCGGGCAAGATGATCCCCTGGTTCGCCCTCTTGACGGCCCTGCTTTTCATCGTGGGGCTCTATGTTGGGTTTTTTGTCGCACCAACTGACTTTCAGCAGGGCGAAGCTTATCGAATAATCTTCATCCATGTGCCGGCCGCCTGGATGGGAATGTTCCTGTATGTGCTGATGGCGATTTACGCAGGCATCGGATGGGCATTCAATGCGCGGCTGGCATCGATGATGGCCACGGCCATTTCGACGACTGGCGCAATTTTCACATTCATCTCGCTGGTCACCGGTTCGCTCTGGGGCCGGCCTGCGTGGGGAGTCTGGTGGGTTTGGGACGCGCGACTGACTTCAACGTTGATCCTGATGTTTCTTTACATCGGGTTTATCTCGCTGCAATCGTCGATTGATGATCCGCGCCGGGCCGACCGCGCCGGAGCCGTACTGGCTCTGGTAGGCTTGATTAATGTTCCCATCATTTATTTTTCGGTGCAGTGGTGGAACAGCCTGCACCAGGGTGCGACGATCACCGCAAAGAGTTTCAAGATGGCGCCATCGATGCTTGCCTCAATGTTGATCCTGCTTGCGGCCTGCTGGATGTATTCGATCGCCGTCGTGTTGGTGCGCGTGCGCTACATCATTCGAGAAAGGGAGCACGAGGCGCCATGGCTGGCCGAAGCTGTAGCGTTGAGCTAGAAATATGAACTGGTCAAAGTTTTTTTCGATGGGGGGTTACGCGCTGTACGTCTGGGGATCGTATGGCGTCACTTTTGTGTTGCTGGGCGGCGAAGTGCTGATGCTGCTCAAGCGCAAACGCGATCTGGCGAAACGAGAAAGTTCCCCCGGAGCTTGAACATCAAAGTTCGCAGCTTGAAACTTCATATTAGGAAATTCAATGAAAAAGCGTCATAAGAGAATTATCTTTATCGTAGCCAGCCTGGCCGCGCTCGGTCTTGCAACTGCGCTCGTGCTGGGCGCATTTCGAAATAATCTGGTCTTCTTTTTTAGTCCAACGCAGATCGCGACAAAGGAAGCCCCTATCGGAAAAACATTCCGCATCGGTGGGCTGGTTGAAAATGGAAGCCTGAAGCGTGACACCGATGGCCTGACGATTCGCTTCACGGTCACGGACACGGTGAACACCATTCCGGTGGTGTACAAAGGAATCCTGCCCGATCTTTTCAAAGAAGGCCGCGGCTGTGTGGCGCAGGGACGTGTGGGTTCTGATGGGGTCTTTTACGCCGATCAAATCATGGCAAAGCACGACGAGAACTACATGCCGCCCGAGGCTGCGCGGGCTCTGGACCAGGCGAAAGACATGGAGAAGATCAAGAACTCGGCCAATGAGGCCGGAAAGACTTTATCAAAGTAGGATTTTTTGGAGTGCGGCTCCAAAACACAAATATGATTCCTGAAATCGGACAAATCGCGCTGATTCTGGCGCTCATGCTGGCAATAACGCAGGCCACGCTGCCTTTGATTGGCGCGGCCCGCGGCATTCCGCAACTGGTGGCGATGGCCCGGCCCACGGCACAGGCCCAATTCATTTTCGTGGCTATTGCGTTTTGTTGTCTCGCGTACTCGTTCATCAACAATGATTTTTCGGTACTTAATGTAGCCACAAATTCCAACTCACAGTTGCCGCTTCATTATCGACTGGCCGCGACCTGGGGATCGCATGAAGGCTCGCTTCTGCTTTGGACGTTCATGCTGACCATCTGGATGGTTGCCGTGACTCTGTTCAGCAATCATCTGCCGAGCGAAATGGTGGCCCGCGTGTTGGGTGTGATGGCCACGATCAGCACGGGTTTTCTGCTCTTCATGTTGCTGACCTCGAATCCGTTTCAGCGATTGATTCCGGTTCCGCCGGACGGTCGCGACTTGAATCCGTTGCTGCAGGACCCGGCGATGGTCGCGCACCCGCCGATGCTCTACATGGGTTACGTGGGGTTTTGCGTGGCCTTTGCCTTTGCGATTTCCGCGCTGATCGGCGGGCGGCTCGACGCGACCTGGGCGCGGTGGTCGCGGCCCTGGACGACGGTTGCGTGGATGTTTCTGACCTGTGGCATCGCTTTGGGAAGTTTCTGGGCGTATTACGAATTGGGCTGGGGCGGCTGGTGGTTCTGGGATCCGGTCGAGAACGCTTCGTTCATGCCCTGGCTGGTAGGAACGGCGTTGATTCATTCGCTGGCGGTAACTGAAAAACGCGGAGGATTCAAAAGCTGGACGGTGCTGCTGGCGATCGCGGCCTTCTCTTTAAGTCTGCTGGGAACGTTCCTGGTTCGTTCCGGGGTTCTCAGTTCAGTACATGCCTTCGCAACTGATCCGAAACGCGGAATCTTCATTCTCGGATTTCTTACGGTTGTCATCGGCGGTTCGCTCGCGTTATATGCCTGGCGCGCAAAGCAGGTCGGCCTCGGCGCCAGATTCGAAATCTTCTCGCGCGAATCGCTCTTGCTGACCAACAACGTGCTGCTGGTCGTGGCCGCCGGATCGGTCCTGCTCGGCACGTTGTATCCCCTTTTCATCGATGCGCTGAACCTCGGCAAGCTTTCGGTCGGCCCGCCTTACTTCAACAGCGTGTTCGTACCGCTGATGGCGCCGGCGGCTTTCCTGATTGGCGTGGGACCAATTGCCCGCTGGAAACAGGCGAAGGTTCCCGAGTTGGCGGTGCGTTTGCGCTGGGCCTTCGCGCTGAGTTTGGTGACTGCCGCCCTGCTGCCTTTTGTAATTGGCGGTTGGAAATGGCGCGCCAGCCTGGGACTGCTGCTCAGTTGCTGGATCGTCTTTACGTCTCTGCACAACATTTGGAGCAGAGTCAGAAGCCAATCCGGTGAATCGAGTCTGCTCACTAAATTGAGGGCGCCGTCGCGCAGCTATTACGGAATGCACCTGGCCCACGTTGGCGTGGCGGTGTTCATTGCGGGCGTAACCGTCGTCACCAGCTACCAGACCGAGAAGGACGTCAAGATGAACATCGGCGATACCGTGAGTGTCGGTGGCTATGAGTTTCGCTTGAACAGTCTCTCTCAGTATCAGGGACCGAACTTTCAGGCCGTGCGCGCCGACATCGCAGTCACTACGAACGGGTCGGAGGTCGCGATGATGCATCCGGAAAAGCGCGCCTTTACCGCATCACAGAACGTGACCTCTGAGACGGCCATCGATCGCAGCGTCTTTCGCGATTTGTATCTGTCGCTCGGCGAAGAAGTCCCCGGCGGCGGGTGGACAGTGCGCGTCTATCATAAGCCGTTGGTTAACTGGATCTGGGGCGGCGCATTACTGATGGCGATTGGTGGAGGGTTCGCCGTTACCGATCGACGTTATTCACTTGCAGCCAGGAGAGAGCAGCAGAGCCTGGAACCGAAGGACGGCGGCAAGCTCGCCGCAGTGGCATCCCCGGCTGCCAGCGTCGAGCAATAGAGGGGTTCGAAAGGAGATAGATCGGTTTAGGCCAGAGCCTTACCGCACTGAGGGCGGCAGAGCCGCTCGCTTCCAATGAACAAGTTTCTGCTTTTACCATTGGTGCTATTCATCGGCCTGGTCGCCTTTCTTCTGGTTGGCCTTCAGCGCGATCCGCATGAGGTCCCATCGCCACTCATCAACAAACCAGCTCCCGACTTCAAGCTTAGTCAACTGCGCGAGCCAAACAAGACCTTCTCGCCGCAAGAGATGCGTGGCAAAGTGTGGGTATTGAATTTCTGGGGAACATGGTGTGTGGCTTGTCGCGAAGAACATCCGCTGCTGCTTGAGTACTCAAAGACCGGCGCTGTTCCGATCTATGGGGTGGACTATAAAGATGATCGTGCCGCGGCGATGCAAATGCTCGAGGAAGAAGGCAATCCGTATACGTTGACAGTGTCTGATCCCGACGGTCGCGTTTCGATCGATTACGGCGTTTACGGCGCGCCAGAGAGTTACTTAATCGATCGCAACGGAGTGATTCGATTCAAACAGATTGGGCCGCTTACCCAGGACGTGTGGCAGAAAGAGATCCTGCCGCGGGCGAAACAGTTGAACCAATGAAACACGTCGTGCTTCTCATTCTGGTGTTCCTTTGTTTCCCGGGCGCGATAACCGCGAAAGAGGCGCAGCCCAACGAAGATCCGAAAATCGAGCAGCGCATGAAAGCGTTGACCGAGCAGTTGCGTTGCCTGGTTTGTCAGAACGAGACGCTGGCCGATTCGCGGGCGGACCTGGCCGAAGACTTGCGCCGGCAGATTCGCGAACAGATGAAGGCCGGCAAAAGCGATCAGGAGATCGTCGCGTTTCTGACCGATCGCTACGGCGATTTCGTTTTGTACAATCCGCCGGTGAAAAGGACTACTTATCTACTCTGGTTCGGACCTTTCATTCTTTTGATCGCCGGCACGGGGGTGCTTTATCGCTATCTAAAGCGCCGCCGTGAGCTTATTCAGGACCAGCCGCTCACCGCAGATGAGCGTAAGCGGGCCGAAGAAATCCTGCGAGGCGAAATCGGATAAGGGGTTGGATAGAGGTAGCGCAAGCTGTTTAGCTTGCGACTCTTTGTTATGATACGCAGCCTGCCGGCTGCATCGAAACCGAAATGTTAACCTTCTGGATAATAGCTGCTCTGTTCATACTCCTGGCGCTTTGGTTTGTGCTGCCGCCGCTGCTGCAGAAGGCCGACAGTAACCAGGGCGACGATATGCGCGGCGCAAACGTCCTGATTTACAAGGACCAGTTTAAGGAGATGGAAGCTGATCTGAAGAACGGATTAATGAGCGAGGAGCAGTATCAGCAGGACAAGGAGGAGCTTGAGCGCCGTCTGCTCGAAGACGTTAAGGTAGCGGACTCTGGATCGGCCCCGCCACCGTCGCCGGCCACGCGAAAGTTTGCCTACGGCGTAGCCACGGCCATACCGATTGGAGTGATCGCCTTTTACCTCGTGGTCGGTGATCCCAAAGGGCTCTCTCCCTCTTTGCCCACGGCTGAAACTCCGGCGCAGGTAAGCCAGCCGGGCGGTCCAATGAGTGATCAGCAGATCGCTGCCAACGTAGACAAGCTGGCCAAACGACTGGAACAGAACCCGAACGACGCCCAAGGTTGGCTGATGCTCGCGCGCAGCTACACTTCGATGGAGCGCTTCGCCGACGCGGCATCAGCATACGCGCGGGTCATCGCATTGAACGATGGTGACGCGAGCGTATGGGCGGACTACGCAGAAGCCTTGGCGCTGAGCAGCGGCCAACGCCTTGCCGGTAAACCAACCGAGGCAGTCAATCGCGCGCTGCAAATAGATCCGAAGAACCAGAAGGCGCTGGCGCTCGCCGGCAGCGCCGCGTTTGAAGCCGGCGACTACCGGAAGGCGGTCGATTACTGGCAGAAGCTGCTGCCGCAATTACCACCAGGTTCCGAAATTGCGCAGACCGTTTCGGATGAAATCGCCAAGGCAAAGAAGTTGGCCGGTGATAAAGGTTCGAAATGAACTTGCTGCCGGCTCCCTCCCCGGCTTGGGGGAGGGTTGGACGGGGCTTGTACCCGTCAGTCTCTTACCCAGCCGGGAGAGGGAAAATCCAGAAACGACAAACTGAAGTTTGTCGGACATTCATCGAGAGGTAACTAATCATGTCAGATAGAAAAGCCATCGATTGCCGCGACTATCCGAGTGAGAGCGGCTGCACACTGCGGGTCGAGGGCACCGAAGAAGAGGTGCTCGACACCGCCGTAAACCACGCTGTTGTCCGTCACGGTCACACCGACAACCCGGAACTCCGCGAGCAACTTCGCGGACTACTGAAACCGGTCGAACAATAGTCGTGGCACGTTTGGAGTGCCGCCTTTAGGCGGTTCCCTTTCCGCCTGAAGGCGGTACTCCAAACGCTGGGTCTGATCCAAAAGCGTGCCACTGTTCCGAAATTAACCATGACTAGAGACAACCTGCTTTTTGCGATTATCGGCATCCTGCTGGGCTTCATTCTTGGTTTCCTGCTGGCCAGCTCAATCCTCCAGCGTGAGGCAGCCCAACGAGCCGCACCGGCAGCCGGACAGCCCGGACAGAACCTTCCGCCCAACCATCCCCCTGTCGGCGGTGATCAGGGCGGAGACCCGCAACAGATGTTCACACAGGTTCAGGAGGCCATGAAGCAGGCCCGCGAACAGCCCGATAATTTTGAAGCCCAGCTCACGGCCGCCAAGCTTGAATATCAGATTCAAAGATTCGATCAGGCGATCGAGTACCTCCTGGTTGCCAACAAGCTGAAGCCGAATGACTTTGATGTGCTGGGAATGTTGGGTGTCGCGAACATGGATGCCGGACATTTCGACGCCGCCGAAAAATGGTACCGGGCTGCGCTACTCAAGAAGCCTGCTGATATTCCGGTGCTGGACGGACTGTGCGCAGTTCTATTGAGCAAGGGAGACGCAAAGGGCGCCGAAGAGATGATCAATAAACTCGCGAAGATAGATCCCACGAATCAGGACCTGCCGCAGTTCCGGGACAAGCTGACAGAGTTGAAGGCGGCAAAGAAATAGGTCGCTGGCCCCACAACAATATCAACCATGAGACGGGACAAACCGGAGTTAGTTGCTGATCGATCGAGTGTCGGCACAACACGCGGGTGCTGGTCTGCCGCCCTGTTAGCGGTTCTGCTTATCCCTTGCCCTTCATTCAAGGTTCTCGGCCAATCTTCGGGGAAGCCAGCGCGTTTCATCGCAGCAGGAAACTGGAGCGTTCAGGAGAAAAGTGCTCCAACCGGCGCTCAAAATGCTAAAAGAAAAACACGTGCAGTTTGATCCTGAGTTGCTGCTCCGTGATGACTGGCGCGATGAACTGGCGCCGGCGTTGGCGAGAATGCCGGAGATGAAAGCGAGTGTTCAGGTCGGCGATCACATGAGAGGTGTTTACTTCGCTGCCACTCTACTCTTGCCTGAACGAGTGACGCTGACCGGGGACACCTTCATTCTTGCGCAAGAGTTAGCTCCGAGTGACGAGAATTCGCTGGTGAACATCATCGGCGACTATCGCTTATTCATATTTGTAATCGGCAATGAGAAACAGTATCAGGCGATGCGCACGCGCAAGCCCGGCGATTTTCTCAGGCTTAATGTCGGCCCTTGCACAATCTTTGGCGTCGCGCCGGTCTTTCAACGAGGCTTTACATGCAGAGGAATGGGCCTCCTGGGGCCCCAAAACGCGAAGCGCTGAGCGTGTAACACGCCGAGCGCGCTACCTATTCCGGCCCAACAGCCACGCCTTAAGAATCCCTGGATTCGCATCGTCAACCGCGAAATATTCCTGTATGAGTTTCTGGTAGAGCCGATTGCGCTCGGCCGGTTGGAGTTTGTAACCGAGAGGCATTTGGCCGCCCTTCACGAACGAGCTTATGAGGACTCGATCCATCGGCCAGTTCAGCGAGCCGAGTCCGTTCGGTTGATGACAGGCACCGCACTTCACGCCATCAGTTCCAAATGTCGAGGTCGAATGTGCTAAAGAATCAGGAGGTTTGCTCGCGCCCCTTGAGCCGAGACCGGGACCAAGCTTGCTCGCATCCAGATATTTATCAAAACGTGGCTTGCTGTACTTGAGGAAACGCTCGTTAACTGTCTGCACTGTCTCCTGCTCGTCGCGACTCACGCTGCCGTTCTCCGGGAAGATTGGAAGGACGCCGCTCTTGTGACACATTGCACAGTTGTCGTCACCTTCACCAAGTTCCCAACGGCCCTTTATGGTTATCGAGCCATTCCGCCGAAAGGTCCGAAAATAGTCTTTGAAGTAAGCGTTGGTTGTGCCTTCAGCGCCAGGTAGCACCGAGACTACCGAAACGTTGCGGACCGGCGCGCGCGCCCGTGGATCGGGCACGCCGAATTGCACCCACTTTTCCGGAACTTTCTGCGCCGCATTCCCCGGCACGACGATCAGCAGCCGCCAAAAGCTGTCCGGGTTATCAGGTGTTCCCAGATGTCGCGACTTGTAGCTGAAAAATAAGAGCTTGTCGTCGGCCGCTCTACCGACGTTGAGTTCCTGTAGCATCGCCTTTGCCTGTCTCAACGTTTCATTACGACTGACTGCACGCAGGAACGCCGGGGTCAAAAGGAAATCCGGAATCGTTACGTGCTGTCGTGTCTCGGTAAAATACACGCTATCCGGAACGGTAAAGCCAAGTTCGTGATCGGCCCGGAGCTCAAGGGAGAGCGTCGTCACGTAATCAACGAACTCTGGATAGCGTGCCACGAAATCATTTTCGCGCGCCAGGCCACACCGCCGCATAGTCCCCGCGATGTTATCCAGCAGTCGTTCGTAAGCGGATTGCGCGCTGTCCCTCTCATACGCTGCCCGCGCCGCGCTTATGAGAGCGTTAACTCTTCCTACTACCCAGGTGTCCCTCTGAGACTTCGTTTGATTACACGGCGTCGCCGGGACGCCTGAGGCGCCTGCGGTACCTGTCAAAAAGCACAGCACCAGGACGATTGTTCCCAAACATGATGGGAGAGCCTTTTGACGGCGGATCGTATTCATTGCTTTGGCATCATTATCAGAGCTTTCAGAGAGCTGTCAAAGTTTTTCTCCCCGTTCTTGATCGCAGGGGCCACTGGAATTAACTTAGCCAGCGAGGCCCGGAAGTAAGTCAGCCCAATCAGTTATGAACGTGAAGCGAAGATTATTCATCACTGCTATGGACTAGTCTCACGATGGTCGTGGATGGAAAAGTCTACCAACAGCGGACGCGAGGTCCGGAATGATCCGCCGCCGTTCTCAAGGTGCAGTCTCCCGGAAGCCCGCCACGTGACGTCATCCTGGTGCGCTCTCAGGTCGCATCTCCCGTGCCGATTATGGTGAAATCTTCTCTGGTGTGTTGAAGGACATCGGCCGGGCCAGGATAGTCGGGCAGGCGACCGCCGGGCGTACTGAGACCTTGCACGGCTATAACCTTCCAGACGGATCGCAGGCGTGGATTGCCCAGGAGCGATTCGATCCGATAAATTCTCATGCCGATTGGAAGCGACAAGGCATCAAACCCGACGTCGAACTTTACGCCGATTGGGATACGTTCACATTTGAGAATGATCCCGCCGTGGCGAAAGCAGTAACGCTCTTGAGAAATAAATAAGAGCCAGAGGAGTTGAGGCTATGGTGTCTTCAAACAAACCTTCCCGGGCAATTTTGCCGATCTTGATCGGCGGTCTGACCGCCGGGACGCTGGATATCACCTACGCCTGTATCTACAATTACGTTCTGCGCGGGACCAGCCCGGTTAGAATCCTGCAATCGGTTGCCAGTGGGGCCCTGGGCGCGAAGGCTTTCACCGGCGGAGCCAAAACTGCGGCACTCGGCGGGGTCTTCCACTTCCTGATTGCATTCATCGTGGCCGCGGTTTACTACCTGGCGAGTCGCCAGCTTCGCCTTCTCGTAACACAGGCGGTCATCTGCGGCATTCTGTATGGCGTTTGCGTTTACCTTGTTATGAATTTCGTCGTCCTGCCGCTCTCCGCCATTTCTTTTAGAATGTCATATCCGTGGCCCACACTTGTGGGCGGATTGCTAATCCATATGTTCGGGATCGGGCTACCGATTTCACTGGTGGTGCGCCGGTACTCAAAATGAACAACCAGGCAGATGAACGAGATTACTTTAGAGACTGAACGTCTTCTGCTGCGATGGCTCCGTGAAGATGACTTTGAGCAGTACGCAAAGATGTGCCGTGACCCTGAGGTAATGCGCTTTCTTGGCGGGCAACCATTGACTGATATCGAAGTCTGGCGCCAGATGGCTTACTTTATGGGCCATTGGTATTTTCGCGGTTATGGGATCTGGGCGGTCGAAGAAAAAAGCACCGGCAACCTGGTAGGAAGAATCGGTTTTCTGAACCCGATTGGTTGGCCGGCCTTTGAGTTGGGATGGACTCTTGCTCGCGACAGTTGGGGCAAGGGCTACGCGACGGAAGGGGCGCAGCGAGCGCTCGCCTACGCCTTCACTGAGCTGGGTCGCGATCACGTAATTAGTCGAGCCTGAAAAAAGCGATTTTCAGATCTCCGGAGACATTGAGCCGCCACCCACGGGCGCGAGATTGATTTCCAGGTCTTGCTCAGGCGAACCAAAAATGAGCCAAAAGAAAACTCGCAGGAGTTTTCTCAGGTTA
>JBGQGG010000026.1:0-81843 GCA_041497335.1 Pyrinomonadaceae bacterium
GCGCGAATTGCACCGTGGCGGGGCGACGATTTGCATGGTGACGCATGACCCGCGTTATGCCCAACACGCCGATCGTATCGTCCACCTCTTTGACGGCCTGATCGTCGAGGAAGAAGCCGGCGCCAACCGGCGCGAGATCGAGGAAGCCAAGCGAGAATTGAAAGAGAGCGGGTTTGGAGATATCGCATGATCAGATTGAGAGGGAATTAAGTATCGGAAATCGAATTGACAGACAGCTCGGAGGACTAATGCGAACACTGATAAAAGATCTCCGCTATGGCATCCGCATGTTGGCCAAGACGCCTGGATTCACCCTTGTCGCCGTGCTGTCTCTGGCTTTGGGGATTGGCGCTAACACGACAGTGTTCAGTTTGCTGGACGCGATCATGCTTCGTTCGTTGCCGGTACAGAATCCGGAGCAGATTGTGGATATCGCTACGCGCGAAGCTGGCGGCGAACCTCATGCCGATTTCTCATATCCGTTATACGCCGGCTTACGCGACCACAACGATGTCCTTTCCGGGATGGTGGCGTATGTCGATACCAGTCTGGGCCTCGCCGCCGGCGATCAAACGGAACGAATCCGCGCCGAGTTTGTGAGCGCTAACTATTTCTCGGTGCTGGGTATTCAACCGGCAATCGGATCCGCATTCGTTCCCAGCGACGAGCGACCCGGCGCCGCGCGGACCGCAGTGGTTAGCTATGCGTTATGGAAACGACGCCTGGGTGGCGAGCCTGGTGCCCTGCAAAAAACGATCGCGCTGAACGGTCGTACTTTTTCAGTCGTGGGCGTAGCGCCCAGGCAATTTTCCGGGTTACTGCGCGGCATGCAGACGGACGTTTGGCTCGCCTTGCCGCACCGGGCGGATTTTGAAGGCGACCCCAAGCTGCTCACGAGCGACCAGGTGAGCTGGTTGAGTTTGGCGGGGAGGTTAAAGCCAGGCGTCACGATTGAACAGGCACAGGCGCGACTCACCGCCCTGCTCCCCGGCGTATCCGAGGAGGCCCGCCAAAGCGGTAAGTGGGAGGCCGCTTTGAGTAAGGCGGCCGGCGGTAATGAAGTCTACGTTGCCGAGCTGACGCGACCACTGACATTGCTCTTCATAGCAGTCTTTCTAATCCTGGCAATTGCCTGCGCGAACGTTGCCAGTCTTTTGCTGGCTCGAGCTAAAACGCGAGGAAAAGAGATCGGGATTCGTCTCGCCCTGGGTGCTACTCGTCGCCGAATAGTGCGCCAACTGCTGACTGAGAGCCTGTTGCTTGCCGTGGCCGGTGGTGCGCTCGGATTCCTGATGGCGCTCTGGACTTCGGGACTCGCGTCAGGTTTGCGGACTCGCGTGGGTGGCACTTTGGATCTCGATGTCACGCCAAATGCGCGAGTCCTGGTATTCACCTTAGTTGCCTCCGTATTGACCGTTTTGCTGTTCGGCGTGATACCGGCTCTGCGCGCATCTCGATTCGATCTGGTGCCTGTGCTCAAGGGTTCAGCCACCACGCCTGTCTTTCGCCGCGGCCCATCGCTCCACAGCCTCCTGGTCGTGACTCAGGTGACGCTGTCGCTCGTGTTGCTGGCCGGCGCCGGTCTGTTTCTGCGCAGCCTGTGGAAACTGCAGTCAATCGAAAAGGGATTTACCGGCGACAACGTTTTGGCGATGTCCCTGAACATGGATCTGCAGGGATACGACGACAGCCGCGGCAAGAATTTCTATGCAGCGGCGTTGGAAAACCTTTCTGCATTCCCGGGAATTCAGGCAGTGAGTTTGGCCAGCGCCCTGCCGGTATCGGCTGGCGGCAGCCGTATGGAGCGGCCGGCGAATGGCACAAAACCGGCCGTCGACCAGTACGTTTCAATCGACATCGTTGGGGTCAGTCCGCGCTTCTTCGAGACTACCGGCTTGGCATTGCTTAGAGGGCGCGACTTTCGGCTGATCGACACGGATAAGTCCGCCAAAGTAACCATCGTCAACGAGAGTATGGCGAAGAAGTTCTGGCCGGGAGAAGATCCGGTCGGACGCACCTTCAACGACGGCCTCACAACATTTGAAGTTGTTGGGGTCGCAGCCGATACCAAATATCGCAATCTTCGTGAAGCCCCCCGGCTGGCCATGTATGAGCCGCTGGCGCAGTCCTATCGACCCAGCATGAATTTGTTGGTGCGCACCGCAAACGATCCGGTCAGGTTCGCGCCCGCGATTCAAACTCAGCTTCATTCACTCGAGCCGGCGCTTACCATCTTCAACACCAGAACACTATTCGAGCACGTAGGACGATCTCTCTACGTCGAAAGGATGGAGAGCGTGCTCCTGGCGTTCTTTGGATTGCTCGCGCTGGTGTTGACCGCGATTGGTATCTACGGAGTCGTGGCTTATTCCGTGGCTCAACGTACGCGCGAAGTCGGAATTCGCATGGCGCTGGGCGCGCAAAAGAAAGATGTCTTGAAACTGATCTTAGTGAAAGGGCTGGCATTGGTCGTGTGGGGGACGGGGTTTGGTCTCATAGGGTGCTACTGGCTTTCACGCCTGGTGTCGACCCATCTCTACGGGGTCAGCCCAAACGATCCAGCGACACTGGCGGCCGTAGCCGCGCTGCTAATCGCTGTTGCATTGGTTGCGAGTTATCTGCCCGCGCGGCGTGCAACCAAAGTCGATCCGCTGGTGGCGCTGCGATACGAGTAACCATTGTCATACTCTTGTCTGTGATTGTGGCGAGGTGTTTATGCTAACTCTGTTTCAAGACATTCGGTACGGCATTCGAGTTTTGGTGAAATCGCCGGGCTTCACGCTGATCGCCGTATTTTCCTTGGCGATAGGCATTGCCGCTAACACTTCGATCTTCAGTGTGGTGTACGCGGTGCTATTACGGCCGTTGCCGTTCGCCGAGCCGTCGCAGTTAGTGGTAGTGACTGGCGGCTACCATCTCATCAAGACCTCTTCAGAGTCACCCGCGGATTTCCTGGCCACGGAAAACGAGACCACGTCGTTTGAGAGTCTGGCCGCGTACGATCCCGAGGGCAGCGTCAACCTGACCGAAGGCGGAGAGCCTGAACGAATTCTGACGACGCGAGTCTCGGCGAATTTCTTTCCCGTGCTCGGTGTGAATCCGATGTTGGGCCGCAACTTTCTTGCAGAGGAGGGCAAGGTCGGAGGCGATCGGGTAGTCGTTCTCAGTCATGGCCTCTGGCAGCGAAGGTTCAATTCGAATCGTAACGTAATCGGCACGATCGTTAAGCTCAACAGCCAAAGCTTCAGCGTCATCGGCGTAATGCCGCAGGGATTCGAGTTCCCGCAATACGACGGCAAGGCAGAGATGTGGATGCCGCTGATTTGGAATGACGAGTTGATGGCGAAGGAAGGAATTTTCATCGACGTCATCGGGCGATTGAAGACAGGTGTTACGCTCGAGCGCGCGCAGCTCGAGATGAACACCATCACCCAGCGCGTGCAGCAGGAAGCCAGTTACAAGGTCGACCCCATAAGTCTCACTCTATTAAGCAGGGAGTTTTCGAAGCACGTCGGGCCGGCCCTGTGGATATTGCTCGGCGCGGTTGGATTCGTGCTGCTGATTGGCTGCGCGAACGTGGCGGGTCTGCTGCTGGAGCGCACGGCCTCGAGACAGAAAGAATTTGGCGTTCGTTCGGCAGTCGGAGCGAGTCGCGGACGATTGGTCCGTCAACTTCTGACGGAGAGCATCCTACTGGCGACGCTGGGAGGAGGCGCCGGCGTCCTGCTCTCGTGGCTGAGCCTGAATGCGCTGGTCTCAATAAGTCCAGTACAGATTCCACAGATCCATACGATTGAGATCAATCGCGCCGTCTTGCTTTTTACCCTCGGCGTATCGCTCTTCACTGGAGTTGTGTTCGGTCTCGCGCCCGCGCTGCAATTCTCAAAACCTGACTTGAATGATCTGTTGAAAGAAGGCGGTAAGAGCCGTCATGCCGGCAGATCGAGGCTACGACAACTTCTGATCATTTCCGAGATAGCCATCGCGCTGGTGCTGCTCGTGGGCGCTACGTTGATGCTAAAAACCTTTAGGAATCTCATGTCGCTTGAGAAGGGGTTTGATTCCTCGGGCGTTCTCACGCTGGAGATTTCGCCGCCAGAGTTGAAATACAAGGACAGACAGCAGCAGGCCGAGTTCTATCAAAGGATAATCGAAAGCATCAGGAATGTGCCGGGTGTGCTGTCGGTCGGCGGAGCTAATCACATTCCGCTCGCGTCAAAGCAGGGGAGAATGATCCTCCGTCTCTATGTCGAAGGAAGACAGCCTGCCAATACACTCCAGGGCAGCGGCGATTATCGTGTGATCAGCCCGGACTATTTCCGCGCGATGGGCATGACGCTGTTGAAAGGGCGCGACTTCGGCAATCAAGACGACCAGAAATCCCAGCGTGTGGTCATCGTCAACGAGGCGGTCGCGCGCATGCTCTTCCCCGGCGAAGATCCAATCGGCAAGCGATTGCTGATTGGCAACGCGAAGGCCAAGCCCGGTGAGATCATCGGCATCGTTGCGGACATCAGGAACTGGGGGCTCACCGAGCCGCCGGCGCCCGAGTTTTACCTCAGCTATCAGCAGGCGGCGCCGCCTTTTCTGGGTCTCGCCGTGCGCACACAAGGAGATCCGCGTCAGTTTACCGCGGACGTGAGGCGCGCGATTTGGGCGGTCGATTCGGACCAGCCTCTCTACAACGTCATGACGATGGAGCAGGCGCTCCGCGATTCCATTTCGAAACAGCGATTCTCGATGTTGATGCTCGTGATATTCGCGGCAGTGGCGTTCATCCTCGCGACCATCGGAATCTATGGCATCGCGTCTTATTCAGTCACGCAACGAACCCATGAGATAGGTGTGCGTATGGCGCTGGGCGCAAAGAGGCGCGACGTAGTTGAGATGATCGCGCGCCAGGGAATCATTCTGATCGCGATCGGAATAACGACCGGACTAGCCGGCGCTTTCGCCCTAACCAGAGTATTGGCGAGTTTGCTCTACGCAGTTAAGCCGACCGATCCGGCTGTGTTCGCCGGCGCGGCTTTCCTGCTCGCGTTGGTCGCGCTGGTCGCTTGCTACATCCCAGCGAGGAGAGCAACGAAAGTCGATCCGATGGTGGCGTTGCGGTACGGGTGATTCGAACCGGAGGAAGAGATGCAGACACTGTGGCAAGACCTGCGGTACGGAATTCGAATGCTGTTGAAGAAACCTGGCTTCACTGCGATTGCAGTCTTGACGCTGGCGCTCGGCATCGGTGCGAACACGGCGATCTTCTCCATTCTTAATGCGGCGTTCTTGCGGCCGCTCCAGCTGAAGGATCCCGACCGTCTCGCCATAGTCTTCGGTAAGGTGCGCGATGCAAACGACAATCCGGTTTCTTACGCCGATTTCGATGACTGGCGGAAACAGAATCAGTCGTTCGAATCGATGGCGGCGTACTTTAATAGGAACCTGAACCTCACGGGAATGGGAGAGCCTGAGCGGCTCCGAGTCACGGCCGTTACTGAAGGTTATTTCCAGACGATCGGCATCCAGCCTTTGTTGGGCCGAGCTTTTGCGGCCGAGGAACATCAGGGCGCCAATCTGGTAGCCGTCGTTAGTTATGGTTTCTGGCAGCGGCACTTCGGCGGCGCGCAGGACGCGCTGGGCCAGACCGTGCGGCTCGACGATAAGAGCTACACGATTATCGGTGTTATGCCGCCCCAAATGCCAAATCTCAGCGGCATCACCAGAAGTGAACTCTGGGTGCCCCTTGAGCCAAACATTCCCTGGCGTCAGCGCGGTCTTAACTATCTCGTGGTGCTGGGCCGACTAAAGATCGGTTTCACAATTGGTCAAGCTCAGTCTGATTTGGACGTGATCGCGGAGCGCTTGCATCGTGCTTATCCGGAACATGAAATGGGTGTCAGATTAGTTCCGCTTAACAAGCAACTGTTTGGCGACTTGCGAACCAGTCTGCTGATGCTATTGGGCGCAGTAGGCTTCGTGATGCTAATCGCCACAAGCAATGTTGCCAATCTACAGCTCGCGCGTGCCTCGGACCGCGGCAAAGAATTCGCGGTGCGTCTGGCGCTGGGCGCCGGTCGGATGCGGCTCGTGAGGCAAATGCTTACCGAGGGCCTTTTGCTTGCTTTCGCTGGCGGAGCGCTGGGCATGGCATTGGCAGTGTGGTGGATCGATTTGATGGTTAGTTTCTGGCCCACGAAAGTTCTGCGGCCGGATCGAATCAATCTCGACTGGCGAGTCCTTGCGTTCACTGCCGGAGTGACCGTGGTCACCAGCTTTTTGTTCAGCCTCATCCCCGCCTGGCAAGCAACCAGCGCCACTTTGAGTGCAGCGTTGAAAGAGGCCGGCCGCAAGAGCACTGCTGATGTGGGACGCCGACGCGTACTTGGCCTGCTCGTCGTTTCCGAAACAGCTTTGGCCACATTGTTATTGGTAGGCGCGGGCCTGATGCTCAAGAGTTTTTGGCTGGCGCGCCATGTCGATCCAGGGTTTGATGCTGAGAGTGTGCTTTCGGTACCTATTTCTCTACCTCAGTCAAGATACAAAGAAGACCAGCAGATCTCTACTTTCTTCAAAGAGGCATTACAAAGTATCGCGGCCGTTCCGGGAGTAAAGGCAGTTGGCGCTATCAACAATCTTCCGTTGGCGGGCGGAGGAATGAACGGGACCTTCCGCGTGGAAGGTCAGACGGTTCCCGCGGGTCAGGAACCCGAGTGCGAGAAATACATCGTGACGCCTGACTATTTCAGGGCAATGGGGATTCGGTTAGTCGCCGGGCGGCTTTTCACTGAGCAGGACATGGCCAACAAACCGCGCGTGATCCTCGTCAATGAAAACATGGCGTTGCACTTCTGGCCCAATCAGAACCCGGTGGGCAAACGCCTTGCCTGGGGGAACGATTGGCAGGAAGTCGTCGGCGTGGTTGGCGACGTGAAGCACGACGGTTTGGAAGTGGCCTCGGGATTTCAAAGCTATGAGCCGTTCATGCAGGATCCCTCATCAGCCATGACCATGGTGATCAGGACTACCAGCGATCCAACCAACGCCGTCGCGGCGATCAAAGCTCAAGTGCGCGAGATCGATAAGGATCAGCCGATACCAAACGTGAAGACGTTGAATCAGATCGTTGCCGATTCCGTTTCGCAGCGACGTCTCTCGGCGGTCTTGCTGGGCGCGTTCGCGGCGTTGGCCCTGCTACTGTCGACCGTGGGCATCTACGGCGTCCTGGCTTACTCCGTCACGCAACGCATGCATGAACTTGGCGTACGCATGGCGCTGGGAGCAAAGACCAGCGATGTGTTGAGGCTGGTGTTGAGTAACGGCATGAAGCTGGCTCTGACCGGCGTGTCGATCGGTTTAGCCGGCGCGTTTGTCTTGACGAGGTTGATGACGAAGCTGCTATTCGGCGTGACGCCAACCGACGCAACTACTTTCGCTGTGGCGTCGGCTCTTTTGGTCGCCGTTTCCTTACTCGCTTGCTACGTCCCCGCGCGGCGCGCGACGAAAGTCGATCCGCTGGTGGCGCTCAGGTACGAATGAACTCATGGTTGATTGCGAACTGCAATTGTCGAATTGATTACCTCCCTCTCCCGCTGGGAGAAGGGTAGTGGAACAGGGGCATACATAGCCGGGGTGGCTCGATACTCAAGCCCTCCCCAACCCTCTCCCAAAGGGATAGGGAGTCGGGACAAACTAAAGGTTTGTCGGACACTGATTGATTCTTGATGAGGTAGCTTATGCAGACACTCTGGCAAGACCTGCGGTACGGCGTTCGAATGCTGTTGAAGAAACCAGGGTTCACTCTTGTTGCCGTCATGACTCTGGCGCTGGGCATCGGCGCGAACACGGCGATCTTCACTGTCGTTAATGCTGTGCTATTGCGTCCGCTGCCTTACCCCGGAGCGGAAAAGCTGATGGAGGCGGGACGCGCTTACACCGGCAGCGACGAGGTAAATGCTCTCAGCGAGCCGAAGTTCGTTTTCCTGCGCGACAACAACCAGTCGTTTGAAGCGGTAACTGCGACGCAGGAGATGGGATCGAACACCTATCTGGCCGATGAAAGCCAGAGCGAATACATCCGCGGCTGGAGGGTATCGGCTGATTTCTTTCGCGTGTTGGGCGTCCTTCCCGCCAGGGGACGCGGCTTCACAAATGACGAAGACAGCCCTGGTGGTGAAAACGTGGTGATTCTGAGCGACGGTTTGTGGCGTCGACGCTTCGGGTCGGACACTGGAATAATCGGCAAGACAATCAGCCTTAACGGCAATGCCTGTGCGGTCGTCGGAATTATGCCTCCCGGTTTTGAATACTTCGGCGCGCAGGATGTCTTCGTGCCGATGGGCGTCAACCCGGCGAGTAAGAACGAAGGGCACAACTGGACTGTCATCGGCCGCTTGAAGCCAGGCGTTACCACAGATCAGGCTCGTTCTGAACTGAATCTGCTGTGTGAAAAGTTCCGCGCTACTTACCCAAAGCAGGTGCAAGATACCGAAACTTTCGGAGCGCGAAACTGGCGGGTGAATATGACCAGCAACGTGCGGGAGTTGCTGTGGATTCTGCTTGGCGCGGTCAGCTTTGTGTTGCTTATTGCCTGCGCGAACGTCGCCAACTTGCAATTGACTCGAGCGGCCGCGCGGCAGAAAGAAATGGCGATTCGGATGGCGCTGGGTGGCGGTAGCTGGCGTTTGATTAGTCAACTCCTCACTGAAGGCGTGCTCCTTGCGCTGATGGGAGGCTGCGGCGGACTTCTGTTGGCGATCTGGGGATTGGATGCCATGCGGACGCTGCTTCCCGAAGGCATGATTCCGCGCGCTGACGAAATTAGTTTCGATTGGCGTGTATTGGCCTTTTGTTTGGCGGCCAGCCTCCTGACTGGCATCGTCTTCGGTCTGGCGCCGGCGTGGCGCATCTTGCGCGTGGATGTGAATGGCGCGCTCAAAGAAGGGGCGAGCAAGATCGGCGCAGGCAGTGCCCGCGGACGTTTGCGTAGCGTGTTGGTCGTTACGGAAGTCGCGCTGGCTCTGGCGCTAACGGTCGGCGCCGGCTTGTTGCTCAGGACGTTTGCCAACTTGCGCAACGTTGAGCCGGGCTTTGAGACGCAAAATCTGCTGAGCTTCCAGATTTCGCCTCGCGGAAAGAACTACGACACCGTAGCGAAGATGAATGATCTCTACTCGCGCGGGCTCGAGAGATTTCGCGGTCTGCCCGGTGTCGAAGCCGCCGCCGTAACCAACAAGTTGCCCCTCGATAGGTGGCTCAACATGCCTTACCGGTTAGCCGGACAGAGCGAGTGGACTGGCTCGGCGGAGTACCGCCTGATCTCACCCGACTATTTCCGAGTGATGAAAATTGCCCTGCGCCAGGGCAGACAGTTCGATCGGAACGACACTATCGGCGCTGAACCCGTAGTCATCGTCAATGAAGCGTTTGCGCGCCGAAACTTTGCCAACCTTGAACCGCTCGGCCAGCAACTGTACGTCGGCTTTGATCCGGCGATGCGTCGCGTCATCGGCGTGGTCAGCGAGACGAAGCAGAGAAGTCTGGACGTAGCTGCGCCAGCGACCGTTTTCGTCCCAATGACCCAGGCTGCCGAAGGCGTGAGCGCGACCTTGCGCCAATCCAGCTTTGTCTTGCGTACGACTGGCGATCCATTACTGCTCAGCGCCGCAATCCGAAGTGAGATGCGCCAGCTAGATCCGAGCTTGCCCGTTAGAAATCTTCGCTCGATGGAACAGTTGGTAAGCCGCTCAATTGCACCGCAACGGTTCAATTTGTCACTGCTCGGTTTGTTCTCGGCGCTTGGACTGCTGCTGGCGGCAGTCGGAATTTACGGTGTGATGGCTTACAGCGTTTCGCAGCGCACACATGAGATTGGTCTGCGGATGGCGCTGGGCGCGCAAGCACGTGACGTGCTGAAGCTGGTCGTGAAGCAGGGTATGGTTTTGGCGTTGGTGGGTGTGGCGATTGGGTTGATTGCTTCGTTCGCTTTGACGCGGTTGATGAAGAACCTGCTGTTTGGTGTGAGTGCGAACGACCCGGTCACCCTTGCCGGCGTCGCCCTGCTGCTGACCTGCGTGGCCTTGCTGGCCTGCTACATTCCGGCGCGCCGCGCGACGAAGGTCGATCCGCTGGTGGCGCTGAGGTGCGAATAGGAATTTCGAATTGCGAATTCCGGAATTCGAATTCGATTTCTCCTTCTCCCCAGGGAGAAGAGCCGGGGAAGAGGGGCGTGGCTGGGTGGCTCGATACTCAAGCCCTCCCCAACTCACTCCCAAAGGGAGAGGGAGTCAATCGGCAATTGGAAATTGAAAATCGGAAGTGTGAATCATGGAAACACTCTTACAAGACATTCGCTTTGGCGTTCGCATGCTGGGAAAGAATGGAGCGTTCACCTTCGTGGCGCTGTTGACGTTGGCACTCGGCATCGGTGCGAATACCGCCATCTTCAGTGTAGTTAACGCAATTGTGTTTCGCCCGTTGCCGTATTCCGCACCGCAGCAGTTGGTCGGTGTTTGGACCAAAGATCTAAGACGCCCAGGCTCGCAATATCCCGCGGCGATGCCAACCTTCCGCGACTGGCAGCAACAGGCGCAGCTCTTCAGTGGCTTCGCTGCCTATGCGTTCAATCGATTTCACGTATCAGGAAACGAAGGGCCCGATGAAACGCGCGGCGTCTTTGCCACCGCCAACTTCTTTGAGGTGATGGGAGTGAAGCCGGTGCTGGGGCGAGCGTTGCAGCCGGCCGACGAGCACGAGCGGGTGGCAGTGATCGGAGACGTGCTTTGGCGCCGGCGATTTAATGGTGATCAAAACGTCCTTGGCAAAACGATAAACCTCAACGCAGAACCGTTCACCATCATCGGCGTGATGCCGGCTTCGTTTCGCTTTCCGACTCCCGACATCGAACTCTGGAGCAGTATGGCCCCGCTCTACGACATCAGCTCCAGGGCTTCGCTGGGAGATTGGATTAATAGCCGTTCGCTAAACGCATATCGAGTAGTGGGGCGTTTGAAGGAAAGTGTGCCGCAGGAACAGGCGCAGGCCGAAATGAACACTATTGCCGAACGCCTCGCCAAAGATTACCCGGATTCGAATGCCGGAACGGGCGTTGTGCTTGTGCCCTTGCGTACGCAAATGATCGGCAACTACCAGAAAGCACTGGTTGTATTGCTTGTAGCAGTGGGGTTCATTCTGTTGATTGCGTGTGCGAACGTGGCGAATTTGATGATGGCGCGCACGGCGGCGCGGGATCGCGAGATTGCGATTCGCCGGGCAATGGGGGCCGGTCAATTCCGACTGGTCCGTCAGATGCTCACCGAGAGTGTCCTGCTTTCTACTTTGGGAGGATTGATCGGATTGCTTCTCGCGACCTGGGGCGTCCAGTTGTTGCTCGGACTTGTTCCCAAAGACATTCCGCGACTCGAGGGCGTCAGTGTCGATCGTTGGGCGTTGCTGTTTACATTCGTCGTCTCTATTGGCACGGGCGTGGTGTTTGGATCAGCGCCGGCATGGCATGCGCGGAAGCTTAGTTTGAATGAGTCGTTACGGGAAGGCGGGCGTGGCATTGCCGGGCTGGCGCGGGTCAAACGTCTGCGGAGCTTGCTCGTAATGAGCGAGATTGCTTTGGCCGTCATCCTGCTGATCGGGGCGGGCCTAATGCTCAAAAGTTTTCAGCGACTCACTGACGTCGATCCGGGGTTCAATCCGGAGAACTTACTGACGATGGCCGTCGGTCTGCAGTTCGTTCATTATCAGGATCCGGCAAAGCAGGTTGCGTTCTTCGAGCAAGCTTTGCAGCGCGTTCGTTCGTTGCCCGGAGTGGTTGCGGCGGGCGCTTGCACCAGTTTGCCACCTTCATCCATTCAGCAAGGCTCTGGCTTCACAATAGAAGGTCGGCCCCAGGAACCGGGCACACAGCCGCCCTCGGCGATCTATATGCCCGCAACACCCGGTTACCTCGAAGCGTTAGGCGTGCCTGTCATACGCGGTCGCACAATAGCTGAGGCGGACACCTCCGAAGCGCCTGGTGTGGTAGTGATCAATCAAACGCTTGCTAGTCGCTTCTTCCCTAATGAGGATCCGGTGGGCCATCGCTTGACGATTAGTGGTGTAGTACGAACCATCGTGGGCATCGTGGGCGATGCAAAGTACCAGGGCCTTGGCGTCGAAGCGGGGCCGCAGGCATATGTGCCTCACGCGCAGAGTCCATTTCCCGGCATGCGGATCGTCGTGCGGACGACAACTGATCCATCGAGTTTGATATCTGCCGTTCGCGCTCAGATTCAGTCGGTAGACAGCGAAGAGGGACCGACCAGATTCGCACCCATGACGCAGTTGCTCTCAGAGTCAGTAGCGCAGCCACGTTTCAATACTTTTCTGATTGGCCTGTTTGCCGCTCTCGCATTCATTCTTTCGGCGATCGGCATCTACGGCGTAATCAATTACGACGTGACGCAGCGCACCGGCGAGATTGGCGTTCGCATGGCACTGGGAGCGCAATCTCGTGATGTTTTGCGTTTGATATTGACACAGGGACTTGTGTTAACGCTCGGTGGATTGGTAGCGGGCCTCGGGGGAGCCATCCTCTTAACTCGGTTTCTGACTGGCCTGTTGTTTGAAGTTAAGCCGACTGATCCGCTTACGTACGCAGTCGTCGCGAGTTTACTTGCCCTGGTGGCTATTGTGGCTTCCTTGATTCCCGCGCGGCGTGCCACGAAAGTCGATCCGCTAGTGGCGCTGCGTTACGAATAGATGGGACCTAATAGGATCAATGGGACTTATCGGACCCATAACCCAGTGATTGAAGGAAAAAGAAAATGCACACACTATGGCAAGACCTGCGCTACGGCGCGCGCATGTTGCTGAAGAATCCGGGAATCTCATTCGTGGTAGTTTTGGCCCTGGCGCTCGGAATCGGCGCCAACACCGCGATCTTCAGCGTGGTCAATGCAGTGCTCCTGCGTCCGCTGCCTTATGACGAAGCGGACCGTTTGGTTTTCTTGTCTGAGAGCGCCAAGACCATGGACGAGATTTCGGTCTCGTATCCAAACTTTACCGACTGGCGAAACCAGAATCATGTCTTTGAGAAAATCGGCGTCTACAACCGCAACAGCTACAACCTAATCGGCGGCGGTGAGCCCGAACGCATTCTCACGGCGCAGGCCTCTGCGGATCTCTTCAGCGCGTTGCGCGTCCAGGCGGCAATCGGACGTGTGTTCACTAATGAAGAAGATAAACCCGGTGGTACGCCGGTCGTGGTACTGAGTTACGGCCTCTGGCAACGGCGATTCGGCGGACAGTCGGCCATAGTGAATCAGCAGCTCACTTTCAATAACAAAAGCTACACCGTGATTGGGGTGATGCCCCAGGGCTTTCAATTTCCGAGTCGCGTCGAGATGTGGGTGCCCGTCGGCCAATTGTCCGGCGCTCCTGATTGGCAACAGCGTGGCAATCATCCGGGCTTGTACGGAGTCGCGCGCCTGCAGCCGGGTGTGACGATCGCGCAGGCTAAGGCGGAGATGGATAACATCGGTGCCAATCTTGAGAAGCAGTATCCCGATTCGAACTCGGGCAACGGTGTTCGAGTGCAACCGCTGCTCGAAATTTTCGTGAGCGATGTCCGCCCGACGTTATGGGTGTTGTTTGCCGCCGTGGGTTTTGTGCTCCTCATAGCCTGCGCGAACATCGCGAATCTGTTGCTGGCCCGGGCCAGTGCGCGACAAAAAGAAATGGCTATTCGCACCGCGATGGGTGCCGGCCGCTGGCGCATCGCCCGCCAGTTGCTGACTGAGAGTGTTCTGCTCGCGTTGATAGGTGGCACTCTGGGGTTACTCGTTGCGCGTTGGGGAATACAACTCATCCTTTACATAAGTCCGAACGCCATTCCTCGCTCGCGTGAAATCAATCTCGATTGGAGAGTATTGGCTTTTACGCTGGGCATCGCGTTTCTGACGGGAATTCTGTTCGGGCTGGTGCCGGCACTCCAGGCCGGAGTCGTGGATGTTCACGAAACGTTGAAAGAGACCGGCCGTGGTGTCACGCGCCGGCACTGGCTGCGCAGTTCACTGGTTGTGGTTGAAGTCGCCACCACGCTGGTGTTGCTGATCGGCGCGGGTTTGATGATTCGCAGCTTCTATCGCTTGCAAAAGGTCAACCCGGGTTTTTCGTACGAACACCTGACGAGCTTTACCCTCTCTCTGCCGCAGAAGAAATATGCGACTGAAGAGCAACGCGATCAGTTCTTCACGCGGGTGCTGGAAAACGTGCGTGGGTTGCCGGGAGTCGAAAGCTCCGCGGCGGCCTCTGGCCTGCCGCTCGGCAACAACGGCTGGCAAACCTCATTCATCGTCGATGGGAAGCCGATCCCTCCGCGCGCCCAGACACCGTTGATGGAGGCTTGTCTTGTCACGCCGGATTATTTTCGCACCATGAACATACCGCTCCAGCGCGGGCGCTATTTCAACGAACACGACAATCGATCCTGGTTGGCGGGACGTGACCTCAGCAAACTCAACGAAGGCCAGAGAGGAATAGCGGGCGTCAACGTCATCGTTATCGACGAGGAGTTTGCCCGCCGGTACTGGCCCGGCGAAGAAGCTGTCGGCAAGCGAATCAGACTCGGCACTGATGCCGGCGCCCCAGTGCTGTCCGTCGTTGGAGTTGTCGGGCGAGTAAAAATGGAAGGCCTCAATCAGGACTCAAAGAGGGTCCAGGGTTACTTCTCGTTTGCTCAGATGCCCTTCAGCGGCATGACCGTGATCGCCAAGGCTTCAACTGATCCTAATCAATTGATCGCGGCGATGCGCCAGCAAGTGAAGGCAGTCGATCCGGATCAGCCTATCTACAACATTCGCACAATGAACGAGATTCGCTCTGATTCAGTTGCGCCGGAACGTTTGAACCTGACGCTGCTAAGCCTGTTTGCGGGCATCGCCCTGATACTGGCCATCGTGGGTATCTACGGAGTGATGTCTTATTCGGTGACCCAGCGCACGCATGAGATCGGCATTCGTATGGCTATCGGCGCGCAACCACGAGACGTTTTCCGAATGGTGATAGGGCAGGGAATGATGCTGACATTGATTGGCGTTGCTCTGGGTTTGGTCGGAGCGTTTGGTCTGACGCGGTTGATGGCGACGATGCTGTTTAGTGTTGAGCCGACCGACCCGGCGACCTTCGCAATCATTTCCGTCCTGCTCGTACTGGTGGCGCTGGTTGCCTGCTACCTGCCGAGCAGAAGAGCAACGAAAGTGGATCCAACCGTGTCACTTCGTTACGAATAGGAAATTCGAATTGCGAATTTCAGAATTCGAATTTGATATCTCCCTTCTCCCTCTGGGAGAAGGGCCGGGGAAGAGGGGCGAATCTGGAGCGGTCCGACCACTCAAGCCCTCCCCAACCCTCTCCCAAAAGGGAGAGGGAGTAGGAGAGTCCAATGATCGCTGAAATCTATTACGATCTGAGATATGCGCTGCGCATGCTGCGCAAGAAGCCCGGTTTCACCCTGGTGGCAGTGCTCACGCTGGCCCTCGGCATCGGAGCTAGCACCGCAATCTTTACCGTCGTCGATGCAGGGTTGCTGCGTGGGCTTCCATACAAATCACCCGAGCGGCTTTATCACCTTTGGGAGAGCACGCCGCAGAGGGAGTTTGCGCAGCGCGAATTCTCTTATCCGGATTATCAGGACTATCAACAGAACCAGGTTTGTGAGGGGCTCGCAGCGTACACCGGAGGCGGAGCGATCATGACGGGCCGCGGCGAACCGGAGCGGGTGTTTGCTCCCGCGGCAACCGCGAACTTCTTTTCAGTGCTCGGCGTCGAGCCGGTTATCGGGCGCACATTTCGGCCCGGCGAAGACAAACCGGGCGCCGCTCGAGTAACCGTGCTTTCCTATGGAATGTGGGAGCGCCGGTTCGGTGGTGATGAGGGAATTATTGGCCAGGCGCTGACGCTCAACGGCGAGAGTTACACAGTAATCGGTGTGCTGCCCGCAAGTTTTCAGTTCGCACTCAGACCCGCTGATCTTTGGCGGCCGTATCAACCGACCGATGCGCAGTTGACGCGTCGCTTCATGCACGGAACCAACCTCATCGCGCGGCTCAAATCAGGCGTGAGCGTCGCACAGGCGCAGACAGAATTGAGTGTCATCGCCAGCCGCATCGAGCAGGAAAACAAGGATTCGCACGCCGGAACAAGCCTCAAGCTGGTCCCGCTGCAGGAACAGGTCGTAGGGCAGGTCAGACCGATACTGATGGTCTTGCTGGCCGCTGTCGGATTTGTCTTGCTGATTGCCTGCGCCAACGTCGCCAGTCTGCTTCTCACCCGATCGCTCGCCAGACAAAAGGAAGTTGCTATTCGCGCGGCGCTTGGCGCCAGTCGGTGGCGGGTCATCCGGCAGCTATTGACAGAGTCGGTGCTACTCTCGTTAGCTGGCGGCGCGGCCGGATTGATGCTTGCCTACTGGGGCGTGGATGCCCTGGTTGCGGTGCTGCCGGACAGCCAGATCAATGCGCTGCCGTTCCTCAAAACACTGCGAATCGACGCGAGCATTCTCGCGTTCTCTTTCGGACTTTCGCTGCTGACGGGAATCGTTTTCGGCCTGGCTCCAGCGCTCCAGTCTTCGCGACTTGAACTGAGCGAAGTGCTTAAGGAAGGCGGCCGTAATACGTCAAGTGGAGCAGGGCACCGCCTCCGCAGCACCTTCGTTATGACGGAGATCGCTTTGGCCGTCGTGCTGCTGGTGGGGGCTGGGCTAATGATGAAAAGCCTGCTGCGGTTGTTGCAGGCAAATGTGGGATTCAATCCGCAAAACGTGCTGACGATGACAGTCGTTCTGCCGGCAGGCAAATATGCTGACGCCACTCGCCAGGTTGGTTTTTACGATCAATTGAAACAGCATGTGCAATCGCTTCCTGGAGTCACCGGCGTGGGCACGGTAGACAATCTGCCCCTCCAAGGCGGAAACACCACGCGCTTCCAAATCGAGGGCGATCCCATTCCGCCGCCCGGACAGCAGATTGAAGCCAACCTCCGCGTTGTCAGCGAAAGTTATTTCCAAACGCTGGGCGTTCCGCTCATCGCCGGACGTATGTTCGATGAACGCGATAAAGCGGATGCCCCAGGTGTCGTGATCATCGGGAAAAGCCTGGCCGACAGAGTTTTTGCCGACCGCGATCCGATCGGACGCCGGCTGGTTTTCACGTCAGCCCAAGCGCCGCCAGTGCAGGTCGTCGGAGTGGTTGGGGATGTCAAGATTGGCGCATTGGATGAGGCAATCAGACCAGTCCTTTATTTTTCGTACAGGCAAATCCCGGGCATCGCAACAAACCTGGTGGTGCGGACAAACGCCGACCCCGCGGCTTTGGCCGGCGCCATTCGCAACGAAATCCACGCGCTGGAACCAGACGTCGCGATATTCAGCGTTAATGCGATGGAAGCGTTAATCAGCAACTCGCCGGCCGCGTTCATGCGGCGCTTTCCGGCCTTGCTGATAAGCATCTTCGCGGGCGTGGCTTTGCTGTTGGCTTCGATCGGGATTTACGGAGTCGTTTCGTACTCCGTCAGCCAACAAACACATTACATCGGAGTGCGAATGGCCCTGGGCGCACAAGCGTCTGACATTCTCAAGATGGTCTTGAAGCAGGGCCTCTTTCTGGCACTCGCAGGTATGGCGATCGGAGTGGTGGCGGCGCTCGCTCTGATGCGGTTGTTGCGGAGCCTGCTTTTCGAAGTACAAGCAAACGATGCGGCAACCTTTGCGCTCGTTGCCGGCACACTATTCGTTGTGGCGTTGCTGGCTTGTTACTTGCCGGCGCGACGCGCAACAAAAGTGGATCCGCTGGTGGCGCTGCGATATGAGTGAAGTTCAGTGCCAATTGCCGATTTGAGTCAAGTCGAAAATCGCAGCTGACGATCAGCACTCGAATAATTCGCAATTGGGAAATGCCTGACTCAGAGAGTGCAAACTAAGGGACACGATGATGCACACATTCATTCAAGATCTTCGTTATGGCGTCCGCATGCTGCTGAAGTCACCGGGGACTTCGATCGTCGCGGTGCTGGCGCTCGCCTTAGGCATCGGCGCGAACACGGCGATTTTCAGCGGCGTCAGCGCTTTTCTCTTCCGGCCGTTGCCAGTGCCCGCACCCGATCAATTGGTTCGCTATTTCGAGGTCACCGACGATCGCGGCACCACGGACGATCTTTCTTATCCGGACTTTGTCGACTATCGCGATCAGAACACGGTCTTCGAGGGGATCGTGGCTGAGACCATCATCCAGGCTGCAATCAGTGCCCAGAACCAGAACGATGTGATCTGGGGGCAGGTAGTCAGCGGCAACTACTTCGATGTCCTGCGGGTCAAGCCCATCCTTGGTCGCACGTTCGCTCCGGACGAAGACAAGACACCCGGCGCGGCAGCCGTCGTGGTTCTTGGTCACAGCCTTTGGCAGCGTCGTTTCGCCGCCGATCCGAACCTTGTCGGCAAGACTGTCGAACTCAACGGGCGGGCGTACAACGTAATCGGTATTGCACCGCAATCTTTCAAGGGCACGAAGTTTGGTTTGTCGCTCGACTTCTGGGCGCCGATGATGATGGTGGAAGAGATCGACCGCTCACCCAAACAATTGAGTGAACGCGGCAGCCACTGGATGAACGTATTTGCGCGCTTGAAGCCCGGTGTATCGCGAGCACAGGCCCAAGCCGCAATGTCCGGCATCGCGCAACGTCTCAACCAAACATATCCCAACGAGCGAGCAAACACAACTCGGGTAACCCTGAAGACGGAGCAGGACGGCCGCTGGGGCGATGCCGCGGCTGTCATGAAGAGCGCGGGCGCCATCGCCATGGCGATCGTGGGGCTCATTCTGCTGATAGCTTGCGCGAACGTAGCGAATCTGCTGCTGGCGCGCGCGGCCTCGCGTCGTAAAGAGATTGGTGTGCGCCTGGCGCTGGGCGCGAGTCGCGCGCGTCTGATTCGACAGCTATTGACTGAAGGCTTGCTGCTCTCAGTGCTCGGCGGGGCCTTAGGATTGTTGCTGGCCTACTGGGTGACCGCCTTGATGCAGGGCTTCATTCCCGTTCTGCCCTACAACTTGGTCAACGATTTCTTTGCGCTTGATGCGCGGGCGCTTTGGTTCACTCTGGTGGTATCGCTCTTGACCGGAGTTGTATTTGGGCTCGCGCCCGCGTGGCATGCCTCGAATCCCGAGATCGTACCTGTACTCAAGGGCGGTGCGAACGCGGGTGAGACAGGAAAGCGCCGCCGGCTAACGCTGCGAAACTCTTTGGTAGTGGCCCAGGTGGCGTTGTCGCTGGTGGTGTTGGTTTGTGGTGGGCTATTCATCAAGAGTTTTCGTAACGCGCAGAAGATGGATCCCGGTTTCGCTACGAAGGGAGTCCTTTTGGTCTCTTTGAATCCCCAATTGGTTGGCTATGACGAAGAGCAGACCAAGAATTTCTTTCGTCAGATCACTGAACGTGTTGCAGGTTTGCCGGGTGTGCAGGCGGCGAGCGTCGCGCGTTTGGTTCCGCTCGGCGACAGCTCGAATTCCAACGGACCAATTTTGAAAGAAGGCGAGAGTCTCGCTCCGGGCAGCGCAGGCCGCAACATCATGAACAATGTAGTCAGCCCCGGTTACTTCAAGACACTGCAGGTTGCTCTGGTCGCCGGGCGCGATTTTGACGAGCGTGATCGCAAGGGCGCACAGCGCGTGATCATCGTTAACGAAAAGATGGCGGAGATGCTCTGGCCGGGCGAAGACGCCGTCGGCAAGCACATCTTTATCGGGGCCGAGAGTCGCGACGCGATCGAAGTCGTCGGCGTCGCCCGGACCGGAAAGTACCGCGCGCTGGCCGAAGATCCAAAGCCTTACTACTACTCGCCGATGGCGCAGCGAGGCGCGAGCGGCATGACGCTGATGGTGCGCACGACTAACGATCCACGAAGTCTGGTTAATTCGATTCGCGAAGAGGTGAAAACGATTGACGCCCGCATCCCGCTGTCTTCGATCAAGACGATGACCGAGCACCTGACGTGGGCGCTTTGGGCGCCGAACATGGCGGCGACTCTGGCGCTCGCTTTCGGAGTAGTAGCCCTGCTGTTGGCAGCGGTGGGGCTTTACAGCGTGATGGCCTACGTCGTTTCTCAGCGCACGCGCGAAGTTGGCATTCGCATGGCCCTCGGCGCGAAGCGCGGTGATGTGTTGAGGCTGATCACGAGCCAGGGAATGCGCCTGGCGATGGTCGGAGTGGCAATCGGGTTTGCGTTGTCACTCTTGCTGGCGCGCGTGTTGTCAGCGGTGTTGATTGGGGTCAGCGCTTACGACGTGACGACGTTCGTGGTCGTTCCATCGTTGCTGGCAGTCGTGGCGTTCGGCGCTTGTTTGGTTCCGGCGCGTCGGGCGACGAAAGTCGATCCGCTGGTGGCGTTGAGATACGAGTGAAGGCGTTTGCGATTGCCGATTTCCAATTGCCGATTTGACGCTGTCGCAAGTTACTGCCGAAGATTGGCAAAGGAAACAATCGGTAATCGGCAATCGGAAATCGGCAATCGGAGATGTGAATCGTGGAATCATTGTTCAAAGACATTCGCTACGGCGTCCGCTCGCTTTGGAAACATCCGGGCTTCACGGCCATTGCCGTGATCACCCTGGCGCTGGGCATCGGCGCCAATACGGCGATTTTCAGTGTGGTGAATGCGACTTTGCTGCGACCACTTCCGTTCAAAGACCCTGAGCGAGTGGTTATGGTTTGGGGTTTCCTAGCGAAAATGGCACAGGCTGCCGATAAGCTGCCTTCCTCTTCCGGAAATTTTGTGAGCCTGCGTGATCAGAACCACACGTTTGAGCACCTCGCCGCATTCAGGTCGTGGGGATGGCAGTTGACGAGCGGAGGAGAGCCGGAGCTTTTGCGCGGCGCACGTGTCTCCTTCGATTTCTTTCCCGCCGTCGGCGCCAGCCCGATCCTGGGTCGTGCGTTCACGCCGGATGAAGATATGCCGAACCGCGCACCGGTTGCGATTATTAGTTATGGTCTCTGGCAAAGGCATTTTGGCGCTGATCAAAATGTGATTGGCAAGACGATGACGCTCACCGGACAGACGGTCATGGTGGTGGGCGTTATGCCGCAGGGTTTTCAGTTTCCCGGTGGGGCAAACATGATTTCCGGTCTTCAGTTCGCGCTGCAAAACGACGTCTGGATGCCACTCGCATTAACCGACAAGGAAAAAGGCCAGCAGGGAAATTTGAACCTGGCCCTCATCGGCCGGCTCAAACCAGGTGTCTCGCCTAATCAGGCTGAGTCGGAGTTGCGCGCGCTGGAACAGAACCTCCCGCTCGGAGGTGTCGGCTACACCGTCAACGTTGTTCCTTTGCACCAGCAGATGGTCGGCAAGATCAGGAAGCTGCTGCTCGTCCTACTTGCCACGGTCGCCTTCGTATTGCTGATTGCCTGCGCCAATATCGCGAATCTTCTGCTGGCTCGCGCCACTTCGCGACAGAAAGAGATCGCTATCCGCGCTGCTCTCGGGGCCGGGAGGTTTCGGCTCATACGACAATTACTTACGGAGAGCCTGTTGTTATCGCTGGCCGGTGGGGCGCTCGGATTTCTTTTAGCGGTGTGGGGAAGTTCTTTGCTCGTGTCACTCATACCGGAGGACGTTCCTCGCATTCACGAGGTCAGCGTCGATGGCCGGATACTGGCCTTTACTCTGCTGGTTTCATTCGTGACTGGTGTCGTCTTTGGTCTGGCGCCGGCATTGCAGGCCTCAAAACTGGACTTGAACGAATCGCTTAAAGAAGGCTTGCGAGGAACCACCGCGGGCTTCCGCGAGAACCGCCTGCGCAGTCTCCTCGTGGTATCAGAGATCGCCATGGCCCTCGTCTTACTGGTGAGCGCGGCGCTGTTGATAAAGAGTTTCGTCCGCTTGCTGGAAGTGAAGCCCGGCTTCAATCCGGCCAATCTCCTGACGATGGATGTTCAGTTGCCGAATCTCCCGCCATCGAGATATGCGAAAGAGGAAGAACAGACTGCTTTCTTTCAGCAACTCATGGATCGGATCAAGGCCTTACCCAGCGTTGACGGTGCGGGCGCCGTTGTGACTCTGCCATTAACGGGTGCGTTCGAGAGCACCGACTTGATCATTAAAGGACGAGGGTCGGTTTCCGAAGGTCAGCGGCCGGAGGCCGACTACACGACGGTTACCACTGATTTCTTTCGGACGTTACAGATTCCTCTCTTAAAGGGGAGACAGTTTACCACGCAGGACACCAAAGGCACGCCGGGGGTAATCATCATCAACGATATTCTGGCGCGGAGCTGCTGGCCCAACGAAGATCCCCTCGGCAAGCGTTTCACCGTAGGCTTTGAAAAAGACCCACGCGAGATCATCGGCGTGGTGGGGAGCATTAAACAGACGGCCCTCGACGCCGAAGCCCGGCCGGCTATGTACATGCCGCAGCTGCAATCTCCTAACAGCGGAATGACTGTCCTGGTCCGCACGTCTGGTGGGCCGCTGGCCATGGCTGCGGCGGTGCGCGAACAGGTTCGCGCACTTGATAAGGACGTCCCCGTTACCCACGTCCGCACGATGGAGGAAGTGTTTGGCGCTTCAGTCGCGCAGCCACGTTTCTCAATGCTGGTGGTTGGTCTGTTTGCGGCTTTGGCTCTGGTTCTATCAGCAGTCGGCATTTACGGCGTGATGGCTTACTCCGTTTCGCGCCGCGCCCACGAGATCGGTGTGCGGATGGCGCTCGGCGCGCGAACCAGCCAGGTATTGAAGTTGGTCCTGAAAGAAGGAATGACGCTGACACTGGTGGGCATCGTGATCGGTCTCTTTGGCGCGTTTGCTCTGACCCGGGTGATGGCCACTTTGCTGTTTGGAGTCAGCACAAGAGATCCATTCACGTTCGTCGGAGTTTCGACGTTGCTTGCCGCGGTCGCGTTTGTCGCCTGCTACATACCCGCGCGGCGGGCGACGAAGGTCGATCCGTTGACAGCGTTGCGCTACGAATAATCAGGAGTCGTCATGCAAACCTTGATTCAGGATCTGCGCTACAGCGTGCGAATGCTCAGGAAGAAGCCGGGCTTCACGCTCATCGTGGTCGTCACCCTGGCGCTGGGCATCGGAGTCAACACGGCGCTGTTTACGGGCTTCAATATCTTCCTTCGCCCCAAGCCGGTCAAAGACCCCGATACTGTAGTCAAGCTTCGGTATGAGAGTGAGCGAAGAGAGGGCGTGAGAAACGAGGAATCCTTCTCGTTTCCCGCCTATTTGTATTTCCGCGATCACACACAGGTCTGCTCTGATTTGATTGCCCAGCAGGACGAGAAATTCCTGCTCGGAGAAAAGACCCCGGGCGCGGAACCCGAGGAGATCAGAGGAAGCTTTGTCTCCGACAATTACTTTTCCATGCTCGGCGGCGACACGCAGCTCGGGCACTTTTTTACGCCTGAGGAAAACCGTGTGCCGGGGCGGGATGCAGTCGTGGTCCTGAGCCATCATTTCTGGCAGCGGCGGTTTGCCGGAGACTCGCAGATTCTGGGGCGAAGCTTACAGTTGAACGGCAAGCCCTTCACGGTTATCGGTGTGACTGGTCCCGCTTTTGTCGGACTCAAGTATGAAGTGCCCGACATCTGGGTGCCGCTGATGATGCGCGGGACGATGCCGACCGTCTATTTCGAGGAGATTGCGGTCGAGCGGCGAGACTGGTTTGGCGGGCAGCAATTCGAGTGGCTGACCCTGTATGCGCGTCTCAAGCCAGGCAAAACATTTGCTGAAGCGCGAGCTGAGATGGCCTTGATGCATAGCCAACTGGCGCAAGCGAACCCAGCGCCTGAGCGAAAGAGGAACGTCACCGTCACTTCAATTTCTGAGTTTCAGGGCGATAATGAAATTTGGAGGCTGATGGCCATGGTGTTGGGCGCAAGCCTGTTGGTACTGCTGATTGCCTGTTCCAACATCGCCAATATGCTGCTGGCGCGCTCGGCCACACGGCAGAAAGAGATCGGCGTGCGTCTTTGTCTCGGCGCGAGTCGTTGGCGCTTGATCCGGCAATTACTAACTGAGAGCTTCCTGCTGGCCGCAGTGGGTGGCACGGCGGGCGTGTTGCTCGCCTGGTGGAGTCTCGATCTGCTATTGGCGTGGGCGCTCACGCGTTACGGTGGAAGCGATGCATCCAGACTGGCGTTCGACCTTTCGCCGGACCTGCGTGTCTTAGGGTTCGCGCTCCTGCTCTCGCTGGTGAGCGGCATCGCCTTCGGCCTGGCGCCGGCCTTGCGCGCGACTCGTCCCGATTTAATTACGGTCGTCAAGGAAGAAGGCGCGAGCCTCAGCGGACGCGCCTCGCGTTCCAGGCTACGCAGCGCGCTTGTTGTCTCGCAAGTATCGCTCTGTTTGGTCTTATTGGTTCCGGCCGGATTGTTATTGCGCGGACTGAGGCGCGTGCTGGGAACCAATCCTGGCTTCGAGACGAAGAAGTTGATTTCGGTCGGCTACAGTTTGGAACTGAGCGGATATGACGCTGCGCGCGCCAGGCTGTTTCAACAACAACTGATGGATCGGCTGGCCGCCCTGCCCGGTGTCCAGGCGGTGAGCCTTGATCGCAGCTTTGGCGGTCGCGCCGTGATCACTTTGCCGGATTCGCCGGGAACAAGCCCGACAGGATTTGACGGCGCTCCTTTTGAAGGGATACCGGCTAATTACCTTGACACTGTCGGGATTCCAATGGTGCAAGGGCGCGCCTTCACGGCGGAAGAGGTTAATGCCAGGGCGCCAGTCGTGATCATCACCGAGTCAACAGCGCGCAACCTCTGGCCCGGTCAGAACCCGCTCGGTAAGACTCTGCGGCTGGAGAAGCGCGTGCGCGAAGGAAACGAAGTCGTCTTTCCGGTGGCGCAAGTCATCGGGGTCGCGCGCGACAATCAAATGTATCGTGTCGGCCAAACTCCCGAACTATTTCTGTACCTGCCACAGGCGCAACCGGGAGAAATGGATACTTCATTGCTGGTACGTACGACGGGCGCGGCGGCCGGTCTGAAAGAGGTGGTGCGCAAAGAGGCTTACGGGCTCGAACCCGTGTTGCGTCTGAGTGTGATGACGCTGGAAGAGAGTATCGCGAAAGATAAGGGTGTCCTTTCCACCAGCGCCCTATCTACGCTCACAACTTTTCTGGGAGGCCTGGCGCTTTTGCTCGCGACTATCGGGATATACGGAGTGACTGCCTGGTCAGTCGCCCAGCGCACTCGGGAAATCGGCATCCGCATGGCCCTGGGAGCGCAGGGCCGCGACGTGCTGGCGCTGGTGCTGAGACAGGGGATGAAGTTGGTTTTGCTGGGCATCGTCATCGGCTTGCCGGTGTCATTGGCAGTGACTCAGGTGATGAAGAGTTTGCTCTTTGGCTTGCCCGCCACCGATCCGATCACCTTTGCGGTCGCGCTGGCGCTGTTGACGAGCGCTGCGCTCATGGCTTGTTACATACCGGCGCGGCGCGCAACAAAGGTCGATCCACTGGTGGCGCTGCGTTACGAGTAAGAATTCCGAATTGCGGATTTCGGAATTCGAATTTGATATCTCCCTTCTCCCGGGCCGGGGAAAAGGGGCCGTAGCGTTGGCTGTGTTCGACACTAATGCTCTCTCCCCAACTATCTCCCAAAGGGAGAGGGAGTTCAGAGAGAAGCAGTTCCCGCGCAGATCTCCTCCTAAGTGAGAGGAAGAAACGGAAGGAGCGGTTTGACAGTATGGAGACTCTAATCCAGGACATTCGCTTTGGTTTCCGAAGCTTGCTCAAGCATCCTGCTTTCACTGCGATTGCGGTAATTACGCTGGCGCTGGGCGTGGGTGCGAACAGTACGATCTTTAGCGTCGTCAACGCTACGTTGATGCGATCGCTGCCCGTCTCACATCCGGAGAACCTGGTCTACGTTTTCAATGGCAATCCCGGCAGCCTTTTCTCCTACCCGGATTACGCCGAGATGCGGGATCAAAATCATGTCTTTGACGGTCTGATCGCCTGGGGCGGAATCACCGCCAGCCTCAACAGCAATGATCAAACTGACTTGGTGAACGGAGCCGTCATAACCGGCAATTACTTTCAGGTCCTGGGAGTCGTGGCAGAGAAGGGACGCGTCATCTTTCCGGAAGACGACCAGATGCCTGGCGCGCACCCCATAGCTGTGATCAGTCACGGTCTCTGGCAGCGTCGTTTTGGTGGCGAGCAAAACATCGTCGGGCGGCAACTGCTGCTCAACGGTCACAACTTTACGATCATCGGAGTCACGCCTCCGGAATTTGGTGGCGCGCAACTTGGTGTCGTCAGGGATCTGTATGTGCCGATGATGATGCAGGCCGTTGTGCGTCCACCGCGCGCCGGATATTCCGGCGAGATGGATCCCGACTTACTCAAGAAGCGCGGGAATCGCTGGTTATACAGCGTCGGCAAACTCAAGCCGGGAGTCACTATCGAGCAAGCGCAGGCAACGTTGGCGCTGATTGCGAAGCAGCAGGAGGGCGCCTACCCCGAAACGAATCGCAATCGTGGCGTGAAGGTTCTTGCCTTCAGCCAGAGCGACGATCCCGAACAGCGTAGACAGTTGGGGTCAGTAGCCTGGCTGCTGATGTCGGTAGTCGGTTTGGTGCTTATGATAGCTTGCGCGAACGTAGCCAACTTGCTGCTGGCGCGTGGTTCGGCGCGCGGTAAAGAGATCGCCATAAGGTTGGCAATTGGCGCGACCAGATGGCGAATCGTGCGCCAGCTTCTGACCGAAAGCGTTTTACTCGCCACCCTGGGCGGTGTTTTGGGATTACTCATCGCGTGGTGGGCCGCCTCTTCGCTCAGAGCAATGCCGCCTCCTGCCGGCGCGCTACCACTGACGCCGCAATTTTCGATCGATATGCCAGTGCTGCTCTTCACTCTGGGACTGACATTGTTCGCCGGAATCGTGTTTGGATTAGCGCCTGCTTTGCGTATCTCGCGACCAGCAATTGTTCCCGCGCTCAAGGATGAATCGCGGACAGTTACCGATCGGAAGGCTTATTTCAACCTTCGGAATCTGCTGGTGGTTACGCAAATTGGATTGTCGGTCGTGTTGCTGATCGTCGCCGGTCTGTTTTTGCGTAGCCTGCGCCGCGCCCAGGCAATCGACCCGGGTTTTGACGCCGAGAAGATTGTGACGGTGCCACTGAACATCAATCTGCTGCGTTATACCAAGCCGCAGGGTCGCGAGTTCTACCGCCAGGTAGTTGAGCGAGTCGAGGCGGTTCCCGGAGTCGAATCGGCGAGTGTCGCACGCATCGTTGCGCTTGGAGGAGGCGCCTCAGTTCGCAGTTTGCTGATTGAAGGAAGGGCGGGCCCGGACAATCAGTTTCGCAGCGAAGGCGCGGGCCCCACGGGCAGTGATGCCAACTCAGTCAGTTCAAACGTCGTCGGTCCTAAATATTTTCGGACGATGGGCATCGGCTTGTTGCGCGGACGCGATTTCAGTTTGCAGGACACCGAAGATAAGCCCGGCGTCGTAATTGTTAATGAGTCCTTCGCCCAGCGGCATCTTCCCGGAAAGGAAATCATGGGCCGTCGGATAAGCTTTAACGGTACGGCAGGGCCCTGGAGAGAAATCGTAGGCCTTGTCCACGACAGCAAATATCTTACGCTCGGCGAACCACCGACTCCGGTCGCATATCTGCCACTCCAACAGAATCATGAAACCGGGATGACCTTGCACGTACGGGCAGCCGGCGATCCCTCGAGCATCGTCACGGCAATTCGCAGCGAGGTGCAATCGCTCGAAAAGAACCTGCCCGTTAACAACCCGACGCCGATGAATGAATGGATCATCAATTCACTTTACGCGGCACGAATGGGTGCAATTCTGCTTGGCATCTTTGCTTCGCTGGCGCTGGTGCTTGCCTCGATTGGTTTGTATGGCGTCATGTCGTTCGCTGTTTCCCAGCGTACGCGCGAACTGGGAATCCGCATGGCTCTGGGCGCGCAGGCAGCCGATGTTTTCAGGCTGGTGCTGCGACAGGGAATGGGATTGGTGGCTTGCGGCGTCGCACTTGGACTGGGGGCGGCGGCGATTGTAACCAGGTTGTTGACGAGTTTCCTTTACGGAGTGAGCGCAACAGATCGCATTACGTTTGCGATCATTCCAGTTGTTCTGGCGTTGGTGGCGGGCATTGCCTGTTACATCCCTGCGCGACGAGCAACCAAAGTCGATCCGCTGCTGGCGCTGAAGTACGAGTAGGAAGTGGCATAGACTTCAGCCTGTGATGTCCGAGAAACTTTAGTTTGTCGCTCACCGCGCCGAACACTGATCGGGGAGATCAACGACAAACTGAAGTTTGTCGGACGCTGGGAGAGGGCGTCAGTAAGAAATAGGAAACAAAATCATGGGCACATTGATCCAAGATCTCCGTTACGCCGTTCGGCTCCTCTTTAAGAATCCCGGGTTCACAACTGTCGCTGTGCTCGCGCTGGCACTCGGTATTGGCGCGAACTCGACGATCTTCAGCATGGCCAACTCGGTCTTTCTGCGATCGTTGCCCGTGCCCGAGCCTAACCGGCTCGTCTGGCTTTTTAACGATGGAGAGCGTCCCATCTCGTACCCCGACTATCTGGATTATAGCCGCCAGGCTGACATGTTTTCCGGCATCCTGGCATATAGTTGGGTCCCATTGAATCTGGGAAGCGCGGGCGAGGCAGAACGCGTACCGGGCGTGTTGGTTTCGGCCAATTACTTTGACGTGTTGGGCGTCCAAGTGGCACGTGGCCGCAGCTTTGTTCCAGGAGAAGATCAAATTCCCGGCGCCGCTCCAGTCGCCGTGATTAGCTATGCACTGTGGCAGCGACATTTTGCCAACGATGCGGAGGTCATTGGCAAACCGGTAATCCTGAATGGACAGAAGTTCTCGATCGTTGGGGTTGCGCCGGCAGGTTTTGTTGGTGCCGAAGAAGCCTTTCCGCGGGACATCTGGATGCCACTGACGATGCGCGATCAGTTGGCGGGCGGCTCGATTGGCGCGAACGGAAACCGGAGTCTGTTCACTGATCGAAATGCACGCCAGTTTAACGTCATGGCCCGTCTCAAGCCCGAGGTCAGCTTGCAGCAGGCGCAGGCCAGAATGGATACTATCGCCGCCCAGCTTGCGCTCGCGCACCCGGAGACGAATGCGAATCGTCACGTCATTGTTTACGCTGCCGGAAATGGGCGGCCCTCTTTTCGCGCCATCCTGCGCCCCATCACCTGGATCCTCCTGGGTATAGTCGCGCTGATCTTGTTAATTGCCTGCGCCAACGTTGCCAATCTCTTGCTAGCGCGTTCCTCTGCGCGCCGCAAGGAGATTGCGATCCGGCTGGCGCTGGGGGCGAGCCGCGGTCGCCTGGTGCGCCAATTGATGACAGAGAGCGTACTGCTGGCTTTTCTGGGCGGCAGCGCCGGGCTGGTTCTGAGCATGTGGACCACCAATGTGTTAATGGCTCTGAAACCCTCTGTGCCACTGCCAATCAACATCAACGTGAGGACCGATTGGCGGGTAGTGGCCTTCACTTTTCTATTCTCGCTGCTGGCCGGTGCCATCTTCGGATTGGTTCCGGCACTGCAAGCCTCAAAGCCCGAAATCGTGCCCGTCTTAAAGGATGAATCCAGCGCGTTTGGCTACCGACATAGTCTCCTCAGCCTCCGCAATGTGCTCGTCATCGCACAGGTATCAATGTCACTGGTGGTGCTGATCGGTGCGGGGCTGTTTCTCAGGAGCCTGCGCAACGCCCAATCGATTAATCCAGGTTTCGACGCCTCAAAGGTGCTGGCCTTATCACTCGCGACGGGCGCGCAAGGTTATGACGAAATCAAAAGCAGATTGTTCTATCAGCAACTGGTCGGGCGCGTGCAAGCCTTGCCCGGCGTACAGGGGGCGAGCATCGCGCAGTCCGCGCCACTCAGCTTTCTCTACGCTCCGGCGCTGGCTGCGCCCACCATCGTCGAGGGTAACGAACCACCACCCGGCGAAAATCCTCCCGTCATTGGCAATAACGCCGTCGGCCTAAACTTTTTTCAAACGCTTGGCATTCCTTTGGTGCGAGGACGCGACTTTACGGCGGAGATGCGTGAAGGCACACCGGGCGTTGTGATCATCAACGAGACAATGGCCCGTTTATTTTTCACAAACGCCGACCCCATTGGAAGACGTTTACGCGTGATGCGTCGCGGCGGGCAGACAGTTTCGTGCGAAATCATCGGCGTGGTAAGTGACAGCAAATATCTCTCTTTGGGTGAAGACCCAGCGCCGTTCATTTTCTTCTCGTATCAGCAGAGCTACTCGCCTGTGATGACATTACTGGTGCGTGCCAACGGGCACCCGAAGAATTTGACTGCCGTCGTCCGGCACGAAGTGCAGACTCTGGATCCGAACCTACCTCCCTTCAACGTAGTTACGCTTAGCGAGAACATCGACATCTCCCTGTTCCCGGCCCGCTTCGGCGCTCTGCTCCTGGGCGGCTTCGGCGTGCTCGCGCTGGTGCTGGCAACTGTGGGTATCTATGGCGTGATGAGCTACAGCGTGAGTAAACGCACGCATGAGATCGGGATCCGGATGGCGCTCGGCGCACAAGCCAACAATGTGCTGAGGCTGGTAGTCGGACAGGGGATGCTGCTGGCCCTGATTGGAGTGGCAGTTGGCCTGGCAGGCGCCTTCGCGCTGACGCGCGTCGTCAAGAGCCTGCTGTATGGCGTCAGCGCCACTGATCTGGCCACGTTCGCCGCGATTGCGTTGTTGCTGATGGTCGTCGCGCTGCTGGCGTGTCTCATTCCCGCGCGACGCGCGACGAAACTCGATCCGCTGGTGGCGTTGCGGTACGAGTAAGAATTTCGAATTGCGGATTTCGGAATTCGAATTTGATAGCTCCCGGAGCTAAGTTTGGAGTTCCGACTTTAGTCGGGTCTGCTAACGGAGAGGAAAACTCCGACTGAAGTCGGAACTCCAAACTTTCTCTCAAAGGGAGAGGGCGTCAGGACAAACTTTTTAGTCTATGATGTCCGACAAGCTTCAACTTGTCGCTCAGGTCTCGCGAGCGACCGGTTGGGCGATCAACGACAAAATGATGTTTGGCGGATATTTGATTAGAAGAGTTTTCCCAGCTAATGCCCAAAATTCTCATTGCCGACGATCAAGCTGACGTCATCGCGGCGTTGCGTCTCCTGCTGAAGGGCGAACGCTTTCAGATTGAAACCGCCTCGTCGCCTGCGGTGGTCATGAAAGCGGTTGACTCTCAGGAACTCGACGTCATCTTGATCGATCTCAACTACGCTCGCGACACGACCTCTGGCAGTGAAGGGCTGGATTTGCTGACGAGAATTCGGGCCGTCGATCCGACACTGCCGGTAGTTGTGATGACGGCCTGGGGCAGCGTCGATCTGGCAGTCGAGGCCATGCGACGCGGGGCGCGCGATTTTATTCAGAAGCCCTGGGACAATGCTCGTCTGCTGGCAGTGCTGCGCACACAGGTTGAGTTGGCTGAGGCGTTGCGTCGCGGAGAGCGCCTGGAAGCCGAGAACCTGGCCCTGCGCGATAGCGTGTCTGAGCCGTCCAGCGAAACTCCGCAGATCGTCGCTGAATCACCGGCGATGAAGGGGGTCCTTAAGTTCATTGAGCGGATTGGACCCGCGGACGCAAACGTTCTAATTACCGGCGAGAACGGCACCGGAAAAGAAGTGATCACGCGTGCGCTGCACGCCGTTTCGACGCGACGATCAAAGCCGCTGATTTCGCTGAATGCCGGGGCGCTGGCCGAAGGCGTTTTTGAAAGCGAACTGTTCGGCCATGTGCGCGGCGCTTTCACCGACGCCAGGACCGATCGCGTCGGACGGTTCGAACTCGCCGATGGCGGCACTCTGTTCCTGGATGAGATCGCGAACGTGCCGCTCAATCTGCAACCAAAGCTTTTGCGCGTTTTGGAAACGGGTCAATTCGAGCGAGTGGGCTCTTCGAAAACACTGAAGGCGAATGTGCGCGTACTGTCTGCAACTAACGCCGACTTGAATGCAGAGGTCGCCCAGGGCAGGTTTCGCCAGGATCTTCTTTTCCGCCTCAACACGGTTGAGCTGAACTTGCCGCCGCTGCGCGATCGCCAGGAAGACATTCCGGCGCTGGCGGAGCATTTTCTGCAGCAACACCGCGAACGTTATCACCGGCCAATTATGGGCTTCACACCGGAAGCGTTCGAGGCTCTGCAAGGCCATTCGTGGCCCGGAAATGTGCGCGAGCTTGACCACGTTATTGAGCGCGCCGTCTTGATGAGTTCTGGCCAGGTCGTGACCGCTTTCGATCTGGCGCTGCAAACCACCCCAGATGCTCAGTTGTCAGCGCGCCTGGATGAAATGAGCCTCGAAGAGGCTGAGCGCCTACTGATTAGGAAAGCTCTCGCCCGCTTTGAAGGAAACACCAATCGCGCAGCCGAGGCGCTCGGCCTAAGTCGCAGCGCCCTCTACCGCCGCTTGCAGAAGTATGGGTTGTCTTAGCGGCACAGCCTGAATGAGGTCAGTACCACCTGCGTCAGCGGGTGGATAAAAACCTCAATGCAGTGGTTCACGGCCCGTCCCACCTGCTTTCGCAGGTGGTACTGACTTCATTGCGCGGATCGACGATCACAGACTGAAGTCTGTGCCACCTTGTTTGTTATCATATCGGCGTGAGCACCTCTGCCAAGCTGCCAAAGAACTCTTCGAGTTTTTCCAGCCTCGACCCGGCGTTGAAGCGTGGCGGTCGACTGAGATTCGAAAAACGAATCACGCTTCTGGCTCTCGCTGCTGGTTTTCCTGCCGTTTTTCTGGTTGCGTTTCTGCTGTGGTACGACAGCTACTCCATCCGATTGCAGTGGACAGTCGATCTGCTGCTCGTGCTTTTATGGTTGGGCATCGCTTTCAATCTCAAACAGCGAATTGTTCGCCCGCTGCAAACTCTCTCAAATATCCTGGCGGCCATTAGGGAAGGCGACTATTCCATTCGCGGGCGGCGCGCGGCGACGGGTGACGCGCTGGGCGAAGTCATGCTCGAGGTGAACGACCTCGGACAGACATTGCGCGAGCAAAGATTGGGCGCCCTCGAAGCCACCGCACTGTTGCGCACAGTCATGGGTGAGATTGACGTGGCAGTCTTCGCGTTCGATGGTAATCAGCGCTTGAGATTGGTAAACAGGGCAGGGGAGAAGTTGCTGGCCCGGCCCGCCATGCGCTTGCTTGGTCGCACCAGCGACGAGCTCGGACTTGCCTCGTGCTTGAATCGAGACGACGGAGCCGGCCCGCATACTATGCAAATGGTTTTTCCCGGCGGCGTCGGCCGCTGGGACATCCGTCGCAGTACCTTCCGCGAAGGCGGCGCGCAACATCAGTTGCTCGTCCTAACAGATCTAAGTCAGACGCTTCGCGAAGAAGAGAGGACTGCCTGGCAGCGTCTGTTGCGCGTGCTGGGCCACGAACTGAATAACTCGCTGGCGCCGATCAAATCGGTTGCCGGCAGTCTGGCGGACTTGCTCAGTCGTCAACCTCGGCCTGCTGATTGGGGCGATGACATGCATCGGGGCCTCGAGGTGATTTCCTCGCGCGCCGATTCGCTGGCGCGCTTTGTCGAGTCATATTCAAAGCTGGCGCGATTACCGCAACCGCGGTTCGAGCCGCTAAACCTTGGCGAGCTGTTGCGCCGGGTGGCGAGCCTGGAGACGCGTCTGCCGGTCAAAGTAGTTTCCGGTCCGGAAATGATAATCCAGGGCGACAGCGTGCAACTGGAACAGTTGCTGATCAACCTGGTACGCAACGCCGTAGATGCTTCGCTCGAAACAAGCGGTGGCGTCGAGCTTGGCTGGACGCAGAACAACGGGCAGCTTGAACTCTGTATCAGCGACGAAGGACCGGGACTGGCCAGCACGGCGAACTTGTTCGTGCCATTCTTCACGACTAAAGCGGATGGCTCCGGCATCGGACTGGTCCTCTCGCGCCAGATCGCCGAGGCCCATGGCGGTACCCTAACCCTCGAGAATCATCCTCTGCGGCGCGGTTGCGAAGCACGGCTGAGGCTGCCGCTCTAGTGCGCGCGCGGCTAATCAAGATAGTCATGCATCACCTGGAACTGCTACGGGGCTCTCCGGCGTCGGAACTGGACCTAAGGTGTTAAAGCGAACCCAACTATCTTAATTGACTCCCCAACTTGTTTCATACCCGGCACCGGCGTGCTTCAGCTCGCGCGCCTGGGCTTCCTGCTTTGCTAATTCAAGATCGTAGTCCACCATCAGTTTGACCAGATCGTTGAACCTGACCTTCGGTTCCCAACCGAGCTTGCGACGCATTTTGCCGGCGTCTCCCAATAACAGATCGACTTCGGCGGGGCGGAAATAACGAGGATCGATCTCGACGTATTTCTTCCAGTCGAGATCGAGATACCCGAATGTGCTTTCAAGAAATTCACGAACGGAATGCGTTTCGCCGGTGGCGACTACATAGTCATCCGGCTCTTCGGCGTTCATGATCAGCCACATCGCTTCGACATAGTCGCGCGCGTAACCCCAGTCGCGCCGCGCGTCGAGGTTACCCATGTATAGTTTGTCCTGCAATCCCAGCTTGATGCGGGTCGCGGCGCGCGTTATTTTGCGGGACACGAAAGTTTCGCCACGCCGCTCTGATTCGTGATTGAAGAGAATTCCATTGCAGGCGAACAGCCCGTACGATTCGCGGTAGTTCACCGTGATGTGGTAGGCGTACGCCTTGGCGCAGGCGTAGGGGGAACGAGGGTAAAAGGGCGTCGTTTCGGTCTGTGGTGTCTCAGCCGCTTTCCCGTAAAGCTCAGACGACGAGGCCTGGTAAAACTTAGGGCTCATACCGGTTTCGCGAATCGCTTCCAGAAGACGTACCGTTCCCAGGCCGGTGACTTCACCGGTGTACTCGGGAATGTCGAAACTCACGCGCACGTGCGATTGCGCGCCCAGATTATAGATTTCGTCCGGTTGCACTTGGCGCAGAATGGTATTCAGCGAACTCGAGTCGTTCAGATCACCGTAAACCAGACGCAAGCGCGTATCCTCTTCATGCGGATCCTGATAAAGATGGTCGATACGATCAGTGTTGAAGGAAGACGAGCGACGAATAATTCCGTAGACGTCGTAGCCTTTTTCAAGCAGCACCTCGGCCAAAAACGAGCCGTCCTGCCCGGTAATGCCTGATATCAAAGCGGTCTTGGTCATTATGATTCCCTGATTGGTCGATTGTCGGTAATGCCGAGAAGCGTCTGCGGACTCAAAGAAGACAGTCAAGCGCAAGAGCATTTCAGCGGCGCTAGAGTTTTTGATAACATAGGCCAACCTGAGGCATTTGGGCAAGCTGCCAGCCGATGACGAGGTAATTTGGACAACGCGTGTTCAGAGTACCGACTTCAGTCGGGCTTAGCATGGCTAAGGAAGAACCCAACTGAAGATGTTACTCTAAACATCTCTTGATTGTGAACGATACATTCCCTTACAAGCGAGTAACAGTAACCGGCGGCGCAGGCTTTCTCGGGCGGTTTGTGACTGACAAGCTGAAGGCCTACGAGGTTGAGATCTTCGTGCCGCGCAGCCACGAATACAACCTGATCGAAAAGAGCGCCATCATCCGGATGTTGGATGACTCGCGGCCCGATCTGGTGATTCATCTGGCGGCAGTCGTCGGCGGCATTGGCCACAACCAGAAAAACCCGGGAAAGTTTTTTTACGATAACTTAATGATGGGGGCGCAGCTCATCGAACAGTCGCGGCTGCACGGGGTGAAAAAATTCGTGGCCACCGGTACGGTTTGCGCGTATCCAAAATTCACGCCCGTTCCTTTCAAAGAAGACGACATCTGGAACGGTTATCCTGAAGAGACGAACGCGCCCTACGGATTGGCGAAGAAGATGATGCTGGTCCAGTCCCAGTCATATCGTCAGCAGTACGGCTTCAATTCGATCTTTCTGTTGCCGGCGAACCTTTACGGTCCCGGAGACAATTTTGATCTGCAAACCTCGCACGTGATACCAGCCTTGATTCGAAAATGCATAGAGGCGCGCCGCGCTGGAGATAACTTCATCGAAGTGTGGGGCTCAGGTAATTCCTCGCGTGAGTTTTTGTTCGTAGAAGATTGCGCCGAAGGAATCGTCAAAGCCGCGGCTGCTTATGACGAAAGCGATCCCGTCAATCTGGGGAACGGCCGCGAAGTGACAATTAGAGAGTTGGTCGAAATCGTCAAGCACCTGGCGCGTTTCGAGGGGGAAGTGAGGTGGCAAACCAGTAAGCCTGACGGCCAGCCGCGCCGTCAGCTTGATACGACGCGCGCTTTCGAGAAGTTTGGCTTTCGGGCGCAGACGTCTCTGGAGGATGGGCTGAAAAAGACGATCGATTGGTATGAATCCGCTTCACGGCCACTTCAATCGGCTCTTTGTTAATCGTGGCCGCAGGCTTCATGTGTCGTGGTGGGGTTGCGTATGGTACTTTCTCTGACTCGCGCGCGGTGCCCGTTAGCGCTGATTAGCATCGGAGCAGTACGAGTGCTTCTCCGGAGCGGCCAGCCTGATTATGCATCGGCGCGGAGTCAATCTGATTCCGACGCTGATGGTTGGTCGGGAACCGGAGAACGCCGCATGCATCCGAGAGATGAGCGCACGTCCCGAACTTGGTTGACGCGTCATCGACCTCGTTGAAAACGGAAGTTTTGCCCGCGGCGTACTTACTACCTTCGAAGGCGTGCCAGTTATCGCCGATCTCAAAGGTCTTCCGGACGCGCTTCGAGAATCTGACGCTAACAAAGTCGTCATTTCGGATCAGTAAGTTCTTGTTGGAGGGATCAGGAGATGAAATTCTTGTGCGCGTGTTTGATTCTAATATTTGTGGCGGTCACTCTTCCGCCCAGCTTGACTCGAGCCAGTCTCGACGCCAACACAGTTGAGAATCTCTCTGGTCGCTGGCGAGTGAAGTTTACTCTGTCGGGCTCAGGTGAAAAGAATTTGGTATTCGATTCACAAGCCAAGGGCACCGGATCTTTTCTGCTGCTCGACGCTGGACCGGATAATAAGCCCGCAACTGCCCCTCAACCGGCAACCTGGTCACAAACTACTAACGACCGAGTAAGTTTATCGAGTGAGGTTGAGTTGCCGATTGGCACGTGCTGTCGAGAGCTGGGAACGTTGCTCTTGAAGGGCAAGTTTGGTTCAGACAATTCCATCTCAGGTAAAGCGATCTTTATCACGGGCACCGTGGACGAAGAGAGTCTCATTGGATTCCGAGCGCTGATTGGTACTTTCACTGCGACTCGCATGTCTAATACCCCGTAGCTGCTTAGCCTTAGGCTGGACGACCGAGGCCTGGGCGCGTTCAAGCTGAGCCCGTTTACTGCAGGTATGAGGAAATTCTATAGGGGCAACTCGAATCATTTTAAGAAAATTACCCTTGACAGCAACTCTCATTGCTAATAGTATGCACCGCCTCATGCAATGAAGCACTCAGGTTGTCGTCACGGTATTAACCACACTTTGGCCGTATGAGAAACTTCCAAGTCCACTCGGTTGGTTAACCTCAAAGCAGTAAGTTCAAAAGGAGACTCGCCATGGAATCCCGCGACCCGAACGCCATGCAGCTAACAGGTCTTAACACGGTACTAGAGAGTACGTCAGCCGGTTTCTTAGTCCGAATCGGCTCCTGCCTGGTCCTGGCGGCGCTTATGGCCGGGGTGTTTTTTGTAGGCTCGAGCGCATCCTCTCTTGTTCGCCGGCAGGCTGCTGCCCCGGGCAATCAATTGCCACGAGAAGTCGCTCGGGTCGCCGGGTCCGCAGGCATGTCTACGATATTGCGTGCGCCGTCATTTTTGCCGGTGCCCCAGTCGTCTCCTGTGACGGTTGCGACTTACGCCAGTGATTGTACGACCCCGCAAACGGTTTTTAATCTCCAGGATGCCGACAAGACCGTTTGCGCAAAGGTCACCGGTGGGCAGCCGAGTTGGCGGATCATTTGGTCTAACGCCAATTCTGTTGCTGTTCAGAATGTACCGGTTGGATCAGGCACCAGTACGTTCACGCTTTCGCCCACCTCAAGCCTTGGCGACTGGCGCGTCATTCTCTTCGAACCCTTTGGCGGCTCGGTGCAGGGGCTAACCTCCTTTACCGTAATCGACGCGGCAAATCCAAGCGCTGACGTCTCGGTTTCCAAGGGTCCGATCTCAGGTAATGCATCGTCTGGCTCTCAAGTCATCTTCGCATTACAAGTGACGAACTCAGGACCCAGCGCCGCTGCGGCAGTACAACTGACGGACAGCGTGCCTGCGAACGCGACATTTGTATCTTTTGACGAGCTTTCCGGGCCGGTCTTTACGTGCACTAACCCGAGTGCTGGCGGCACCGGTGACACTGTCTGCACAATTCCAAGTTTGAATCGTGGCGAATCAGCTATTTTCGTTGCCACTTATGAAGTAGGTGCGGTTGCGAGCGGCACCGTTATTTCCAACACCGCGGTCGTATCCAGCACGACCCCTGACCCACACACTGACAACAATAGCTCGACGGCAGAGTTGGAGGTCATTGCGGCTGCCTGTCAGCTTTCGACGCCCGCCAACATTACTGTGGATGCTGATGCGGGGCAAGCAGGAGCGATTGTGACGTATGCGACTCCTACGGGGACCGGGGACTGCGGTCAAACAACCACGGGCGAAAACGGAGAAACAATTCCGGCCATTAGCTGCAACCCGTCATCCGGTTCGTTCTTTCCGGTGGGCACGAGCACTGCGATTTGCAGCGCCCAAACCGGCGCGGCGGTTAGTTTCCAGATCACGGTTAACAATCCCGGCGGACTTTCAATTTCACTCAACGGCGCGAATCCGCTGGCAGTCGAATGCGGCACTGATTTTAACGATCCAAGTGCTTCGGCGGTCAACGGCACGGGTCAGAGCGTGCCGGTAACCGTTACCTATCCTTTGGGCTTCAATCCGGACGCTCCGGCAGTTGGAAGCTACACGATCACATACACCGCGACGGAAGATCCTAACTCCGTTTCCACGGAGCGCACGGTAAATGTCTCTGACAGCGAAGCCCCGGCGATTGCGGTTGACGGGGCCAACCCGTACAAGATCCAACAGGGTTCGTGCGCGCCGTTTACCGACCCGGGCGTTTCAGCTAGTGACGGTTGCGCCGGTCCCAAGCCCGTTTCAAGCTCGATTTCGGGTCCGGGCGGAGCGACATCGGTTAATCCGAACATAGCCGGGACCTACACAGTCACTTACACGGCCACTGATGGAAGTCATCAGGCCACGGCCACTCGAACAGTGATTGTCGGCAACTTCCCTGAAGATGAAGTAGATCAGCCTGCTTCTGCGAACACGCCCCCGACCATCACGCTCATCGGTGACGATCAAATCACTATTGAGTGTGGCGCGACGTTTACCGATCCCGGCGCGACCGCATCGGTTTGTGGCGGGTCTGTTCCAGTGACTACGTCTGGAACGGTTGACGTCCACACACCCGGAACCTACTCCATCACGTACACGGCCACTGCCAACAACTTGACGTCGACCGCAACACGCTCAGTGACGGTCGAGCCGGACAACACCGCCCCGACAATCGAGATCCTCGGAGCGAATCCGATGACGGTCGAGTGCCACACCAGCTTCATCGATCCAGGCGCAACGGCGCATGACGCCTGTGCTGGCGATTTCCCAGCCACAGCTTCAGGGACAGTCAATGCTAACGTGGTCGGGCCATACACGATCACCTACAACGCCACGGACCCGACAGGTCATGCGGCCACGTCCGTCACGCGAACTGTAAATGTCGTTGACACCACGGCGCCGATCGTTGCTGCTCCGGCAAATGTAACCGTATACACGGGTCCTGGTGCTACTTCATGCACCGTAACGGTAAGCGATGCCACGCTGGGAACCGCAAGTGCAACTGATTCGTGTCAGGGTGCTGTTAGCACGACGCGCAGCGGCGTCCCATCCGGAAACGTCTTCCCGGGCGGGCAAACGACCATCACTTACTCGGCCACCGATGCTCATAACAATACCGGCACGGCCACGCAGACGGTCACCGTCATTGACAGCACGCCGCCGACAATCAGTTGTTTGGCCGACATTGTTGCCGATTTCGATCCTGCTGTTAATGGGGCAGTAGTCACTTACACAGCGCCGGTCGGTACGGATAACTGTGGTGGCGCGACAACTACTCGGACAGCCGGGTTGGATAGCGGCGCCACGTTCCCAGTCGGCACGACCACCAACACCTTTAGGGTGACTGACGCGTCCGGTAACTTCGCAGAATGCTCCTTCAAGGTCACCGTGGCCCTGACCTCGATCATAGGTCTGGACAGCGTTACGATCTCCGGCTCAGGACTCGTAGACAGCTACGACTCCACCGGCGGGTATCCGGCAACGAAGGGCGCGCTGGCCAACATCGTGAGCAATGGCACGATTACGATCGCCGGAAGTGGGAAGGTATCCGGCAACGTTCGCTCGACACGCGTAGGAGTGGTCATGACCGGGTCAACCACGGTAACGGGCAATGCCACCGCGGGGGCCACCGTCTCCAAGGGCGCCAGTGCGATCATAGGGGGAACAATCACCAATGGCGCGTTGGCGCCGGTGATGACGCTGCCTTCAGTACCGGCTTGCGGGCCTCCGTACAGTCCGAACAGCGGAATTAGCGGGACCTATTCGTATAACGCAAGCACCGGTGACTTAACCCTGAGTGGCATCAACAATGCGACGCTGGCGAACGGCAACTACTGCTTCCATAACCTGACTTTAACCAATAGTGGGCAGCTAAAGGTCAATGGCCCCGTCACGATTAAGCTGACAGGCACTTTGAACACCAGCGGCGCAACCAGCTTACCCAACACGACCCTAATTCCGAGCAATCTGCGGATACTGTCGAGTTACAGTGGAACCACTGGCGTGAACTTTGGCAACAGCTCCAGCCTCCAACTGGTGGTCTATGCTCCTCAGACCGGTGTGAATATTTCGGGATCGGCGCCACTGTTCGGTACTGTTGCGGGGAAAACACTCACAGTTGGAAATAGTGGAATGATCCACTACGACACTCAGCTGAAGACTATTTGGCCAGACATCTGGACTTTGATTTTTGGTCCGTGACCTGTTAAGGATTACGGAGGTCATGAAATAAACATGGCAATGACGATTCGGCAACAATGGGAAGACTCGGCGCAACAGTGGCCGGAACTGATCCGTGTTCTACTGGCGGCCATCCCCAACTTTCAAAGAAAAAAGGAGACTCCAAATGAACAAGTTTCGGTTCACAATTAAGATACTGGTGATCGCGACCTTTATGTTCGCGTTTGCCTCGTTGGCCCAGGCGCAAGCAACCCGTACCTGGGTGTCCGGCGTCGGAGACGATGCCAACCCCTGCAGCCGCACGGCGCCTTGCAAAACTTTTGCCGGCGCAATCTCCAAGACCGCACCCTGCGGCGAAATTGATTGCCTCGATCCGGGTGGCTTTGGCGCGGTGACCATCACCAAGTCAATTACGATCGATGGCACCGGGACCTTCGGCTCTATTCTGGCGTCACTTACCACCGGGATCATCATCAACGCCAACACGAGTACGGACGTCATCACAATCCGTGGCCTTTCCATTAACGGAGCCTGCAACGGAGTGCATGGCATAAATGTCCTGGCTGCCAAGACCGTGAACGTCGAAGATTGTGTAATCTTCAGGTTTAGTACGGGTAACGGTATCACCGTAGCCGACACCGGCGGCGTCCAACTGAACGTAAGAAACTCTGTAATTAGAGACAACACTCTTGACGGAATCAATGTACTTGCTTCTGCAGGTGCCTCTAATGTGACGTTGGACAATGTCCGGCTCTCGGGCAATGGAAATGGCCTGCACGCAAGAAGCGGCGCCAGAGTTACAGCCCGCAATTGCGTCTTCTCTAACAACGCCAACAACGGGGTTTTCTCTGATGGCTCTGCAGCCGGCGGCTTTTCCTTTGTCTACGTGTGGGCAAGTCAGATCACGCTGAATGGTAACAATGGCATTCAGGTGGGTAACGCTGGTAACCTAGGCTCCTCAGGCCTTACGATTGCCCAAAACCAGATTGACCGCAACGTTGGTTCCGGTGTGCTAATTAGCACCGGAGGCTCTGCCAACACATTCTCGAACAACTCGATTAACGATAATGGTGCGAACGGTTGCGCAGGTTGCACTCCGATTGGACCAGGCAGCTAACGGCTTGTTCGGCTTTTAACTGTTCCGCTCGGCCTTCAATATGAACCGAAGGGTTGGACAGACTGAAAGCCCTCAAGCTAAGAAACGGCGAGGCGGCTAGTCTGATGTCAGCGACTGGCCGCCTTTGTCGCGTCACTACCGGCAGTTCGCCTCTTTGATAACTATTCGGAGATTAAGAAAATGCTTCGACAGATGAGATTTGTCTTCATTCTTCTGGCCGTGATGACGGTTGCCGTTCAGGCTCGTTTGCCGCAGGCGGGGACGGCGCCGGCGGCAAGACTCCCCGGGCGCTGGGCGTAAAGTTTGTCGTCTCCGGCGGAGTACAGAAAAACCTAATATTCGATTCGAAGACTAACGGCTCCAGTTCTTTTCGCCTTCTGGATACCGGACCGGATGGCAAACCTCTTGCAGATCCTCTACCAGCGGTGTGGTCAGAATTGACCAATGGTCGCGTGAGCTTTGCAGGTCAGGTCGAGTTGCCGCTGGGCACATGTTGTCGAGAGATAGGAACGGTGATCTTCAATGGTAAATTTGATTCCGACAATTCCATTTCCGGTAAATTTATCTTCGTCACCAACATTGACGAAGAAGAAAGCCCCTACAAATTTCGTTCAGAGATTGGCACCTTCACTGCCGTCCGTATGCTTAAGGACTAAGGATCCGATCTACGCGAAAAGCGAAACGGCGGTCTGCTGTATCAAACGCATCAAGGGTGTAACTAAAAGTGGGACCCACTGCCGAGTTTGAACAAGAAGTTACTAATCGCCGGGTTGTCAAACGAGGTTTTTTTGGGAGTTTGGGAGGCCACTGAATTTCTTGTAAACCGCGCTTCGAGCCATTGACAATAACTGTCGAGATGCTATAGAGTTTCGCGCGAACCCATGATTACTCTAAAGTTCTTCGTTGCTCTTGGATTTCATGAAATAGGACGGGCAATCTTGGTATTTGAGAGTTTCGCTCTTACACCTCCTTTATTAATGATCAGACCTCCAACGGCCTCGGTTGGCTTCCAGTTCGTACTGTTCCATGGAAATGAAATTGTAAGTTTGGCGCATAGTTGGCGACGCCCTTCCTTTGACTAGTTCTGGCAGGGGTTCATTCCGGGCGTGGCTCTAATCGTGTGCTCCCATTTTGATTTGCGCCAACTCGGAACGGAGAAGGTTTTGTTTGCGGGCCGGCATCCAGCATTGAAATAGCAAAAAGCCAAGGTTTTAAGCTCATTTGCGATCCGGTACATAGCCGAACTTCTTCACTAGGAGTAGAGTTTCGGTGACTTTCACGGCTGTTGGACACCATCGGTGTTGGATAAAAAGCGAAGCCACGATCCTTGTTTTCTGGATGTCGCAGCGCACTGAACGCCACCTCGCGTGAGAGGTTTCCCTTCGGGGTCCTTGTATGAACTTGTCAGGGTCTTTTCCTGACGGACATTCATACCAGAGTGGAATTGTGCTTGAAAGAGTAATAGACTCAGCGTTGTAATAGGTTGAGCACACTATGCGAGGTGAGCACCTGATAGTTTCAAGCAGTAAGGCAAGAGTCTTCTCTCAAGCAATAAAAATGCTATGGACATACATGCCGGGTGGAATTTTGTTTTGCGAAATATTAAACTGGTAGGGGCCGCAAGATTGACGCAGTCGATTCCAGTCGAATCCAAGGAGGGGAAGACAAAGTTCGTCGGGGGCGCGGCGTTGCGTTCGTTGATTCGATCTTGCATTAGAAATGTGCGGTTATCCCGTGGGGCGCGTGTTGTTAACACGCGCGGGAGACCCGGTTGCATCAAAACGAGTTTGAGGTATCTAGTAATGACAAGTAATTCTGATTGCCTGATTTTCGCTGTTTGTTGGAAGGCGTCGGTTCGGTGCGCCGCAATTGTTTTAGTGACTGCGATGTTGATGCTGGCGGCCGATGCACAACCAGCCTCAACGCTGGCCAAGCCGTCTGGTTCCACAGCCATCACTTCGGTTTCTTCCGAGGATACTCGCTACAGAATCGGCCCTGGCGACGTGCTTTCTATTTTGGTAAGGAAGGCGCCAGAGCTTTCGGGGGCCGTGCGCGTGGATCAGCGCGGAATGATACGCATCCCCATGATCGATGAAGCCGTGCGCGCTGCCTGCCGAACCGAGAGCGAACTCGCCGCCCAGATCGCCACGTTATATTTAGAATACAAAAACAATCCCGCCGTCGAGGTCTTTGTCAGTGATTTCCAGTCGCGTCCCGCGGCTGTAATTGGAGCAGTTAACGCGCCCGGACAGTTCCGGCTTCAAAGGCGTGTTCGTTTGCTGGAGCTTCTGAGCTTCGCCGGCGGACCCGCCCCCAGAGCAGGCCGAGTTATCAACATCATTCATGCTGGCGGGCCTAATATGTGCGAAACTAACGGGTCTGACAGCAATAGTGACGTTGCTACTCAGGAGGTCAGCGTGTACAAGCTGTATGATACGCTGAAAGGAAAAGAAGGATCGAACCCCTTTGTGCAGCCCGGCGACATAGTCTCTCTACTTGAAGCTGATCAGGTCTTCGTCATCGGTCACGTTAATGTGCCACAGGCAATCTTTTTGAGGGATCAGCCAATAACGATTTCACGGGCAATTGCGATAGCCGGAGGGCCGTCGCGTGATGCCAGCACAAGCCGTGTTCGCATTATCAGGCAAGTCAACGGAGGCGATGGCAAGCAGGAAATTCTTGTTGACCTCAAAGCCATCCAGAAACAGAAAGCAGCAGACATTCTTTTGCTTCCCGATGACATAGTGGAAGTGGGTGCGTCCACGGGCAAGACGATTCTTGGCATTTTGACGGGTGTTGTGCCCGCGGTCGTTTCGCAGGGTGTAGTTCGTGCCATTCCCTAGCTTTGGAGTGCGGCGACAAGTCGCCGCACTCAAGAATTGGCGAGTTTCTCAACCGCCTCATAAGGGGCTTTATCAAAACCGATCCCAAAATGAACGAATCAACACAACTATCAACACAACGATCCAGGCCAGGCGTTGTTTCAACCCGGAATGAGCAGAGCACCTTGGAAAGGGAGGAAAGGAACGGCCGCAATGCGCCCGCGCATGTCAGTTATGCGTATGACAACGCGGATAAGCAGGGCGTACACCTGCTGGACTACTTGCGAATCGTACGTAAGCATTTGTGGCTTATCATCGGCATCTCGGTGATCATACCGACGCTCGTGGCGATCTACCTAATTAGAAGCCCTGACATATACGAAGCTCAGGCGCGCATCCAGGTCGACCTTGAGAACACGAACCCGTTACTTGGAGGCATGTCCAAAGGCAGCTCAGTGATCCTGAGCGGCGAGAGCAACGATCCCGCCTATTTCAATACGCAGCTTCAGATCCTGACTGGGCCCGGTTTGCTGCGCCGGGTTGCAAAGAATCTGGATCTGGAACACAACCAGGACTTTCTGCGGGACAATCCGCCAAGAGGCAAGTCCAGGTGGTCCGACATTCGGAGCATGCTGGGGTTTAAGGCGAATACCGATTCCAAGCATTCGGCATCTGATGCGCTTCCGATTACTTCTTCTTCCTCTACGACGGCGCAAGATCTGGAGGAGGCAGAACGCCTTTCGGATTACGTGGATAATCTCCAGGAGACAGTAAGAGTTGAACCCGTGAAGGAGACGCGGCTTACAGTTCGCGAGACCCGCCTAATCGACATCAGCTACAGGCTTACCGATCCTCGATTGGCCGCAAAGATTGTCAACACGATAGCGCAAACTTTTGTAGACCAGAATCTTGAGAAGAAGACCGAGACGAGTGGCACCACTGGGAGCTATCTTGAGAAGCGCATTGCCGAGCTGCAATCCACCAATAGAAGCAAAGAGGAGCAACTCATCAATTACGCCAAGAGCCATCAAATCCTCTCGCTGGATGCTAATCAGAACACCGTGTTGGAAAGGCTCGCAGGCCTAAACAAACAGCTTTTAGTCGCGGAAAATGAACGGAAGCTTGCTGAAGCCGCCTACAAGGCCAGCCTTCAGCCCGGAGCAGCCGAAGCTCTTGCGGAAGGAGGAATCTCCGAAAGAGAAGTTCCGTCGGCTACTAGACTTACTACCGACGCACAGTTGAAGCTCGCTGACCTGAAACAGAGGCGGGCGGAGCTGCTTGTGGAGAACACGGAGAAATGGCCGGCGGTTAAAGAAATCGACAAGCAGATTGCCGTCATGGAAAAACAAATTAACGACGCGCGGACCCGCGCCACCACGGTCGTGACCACTAATCTTGCTACACGGTATCGTCAAGCCCTTGGAACTGAGCAGGCGCTGAGCAAAGCCTACGACCAGCAACGTGCCGAGACTCTAACGCAGAATGAAGCAGCGGTTAACTATCGCATTATCCAGCAAGAGATCGAAACTAATAAGAGCCTCCTGGACGGGCTGCTGCAACGTATGAAGGAGAACGACGTTGTAATCACCGGAACACCTAATAATATCCGCGTCGTCGATTACGCAATCGCCCAGAAGAGACCAGTTGCGCCCAGGCGAACCTTGATCGTCGGATTATCGCTCCTGCTATCGCTTGGTTGCGGCGTTGGGCTGGCTTTCTTAATCGAGTATCTTGACGATAGTCTGCGCTCGACAGAAGACGTCGAGAATTTCCTTCGTTTGCCATCCGTGGCTGTTATTCCACAGGTGGGTGCGGCAAAAACCAAGCGCGCACTCGCGGCCTCGTCAAAGAATGGCTCTCTGGTATCCAGCAACGGCAGTGGCCCCAGCCAGGAGGTACTGTTAACTCAACTCGATAAGCGTTCTCCGGTGGCTGAAGCTTACCGCCACCTTCGTACGTCGATCCTGTTATCAACAGCCGGCAGAGCGCCCAGGACTTTGCTCATTACTTCAAGCGTGCCCTCGGAAGGTAAAACAACCACCGCTGTCAATACTGCCATTAGTCTTGCCCAGACCGGGGCGAAAGTACTGATCATCGATGCGGACATGCGCCGGCCCCGCATTCATTCGATCTTCAATCTGGCAAATAATCATGGATTGAGCGCACTGCTGTCGAGCGAAATGTCGGAGGGCGAGATATCTTCCGCTATTCAAGACGATGAGGAATCCGGTTTGTTTATTCTTACGGCCGGACCGGTACCGCCAAATCCGGCCGAGCTGATCGGTTCCGAACAGATGCTAAAACTCATAAACACGGTGACCCCGAACTTCACACACGTGGTAATTGATTCGCCGCCGGTGGCCGCGTTTACCGATGGAGTCCTGATTGCAACGATGGTGGAAGGCGTATTGCTGGTGGTACACAGCGGCAAGAGTTCGCGCAAAGTTGTTGCGCGCGCTCGCAAGCTCTTACAAGATGTGGGCGCCCGAATAATCGGCGTCGTGCTGAACAGGGTGGAAGCAGGTGGGTCGCACTCCTATTATTACTACGGTGGCTATTACGGTAATTATCAGCATTCTCACAACGGCAGGGAAGCACCTGCCGATGGCCAGAAGGCTATGTAATGAACAATCGTGAATATCCTCGTGTACTTGATGACCATCTGTTCCGTCACCGGGGTGTTTGACCTCTTGAGTGTATTGCCACTGGTGAACTAATGGCGGTCCGATGTGCGCCACGACATTCAGTCTGCATTTGAAATCCGAATGATTAAAAAACAGGGGAAGGCAAGTCTCTTACCTGTGCTAGTTCTTCTCCTCCTCACACCTGCTTTCGAGAGGGCAGGCTCCGCTCAGGAACAGGAACCCAAACCACAACCGGGCCAGTATTTTGTGGCGACGAACGGCAACAATGCGTGGACCGGCACTTTGCCTGTGCCAAATAGAAACAGGACCGATGGACCTTTCTCTTCGCTCGAAGGCGCGCGCGATGCGATACGTAGGGCGAAGGCTGATGAGGCTAAGGGCACGATTGGCGGAGGAGGAATCGCCGTGTTAGTGCGCGGCGGCGTGTATCCGCTATCAGAAACCTTTAAGCTGGGGGTAAGCGATTCCGGCACACCTGACGCTCCGGTCGTCTATCGCGCTTATCGGAACGAAGAGGTGGTGCTTACTGGCGGCCGCCGGATCACGGGCTTCAGTGCTTACAAGGGACAGATTCTCAAAGCCGATGTCGGCGCGCAGGGCTTCAGGGACGTCTATTTCCGTCAACTCTTCTTCAACGGCAAGCGGCAGGTTCTTGCACGCTACCCAAATTTCGATCCGCATGATCTTAACGGGGGTTGGGCCTATAGTGCCTCAGACAGCGGCAAGCGCACTCTCCAATTTAGCCTGCAGGATTTGCGGAAATGGGAGCATCCCGAAGCGGCCGAGGTCGTGATATTTGCGCGCTACAATTGGTGGAACAATATTCTTGGAATCGTCTCAATTGATTTGAAGAGTCGAATCATTACCCTGACCACCGATACCTCCTACGATATTACTGCGGGCGATCGCTATTTCTTTCGCAATGCTCTGGAAGAATTGGACTCGCCCGGCGAATGGTATCTGGACCGTGCAACGGGGACGCTCTATTTCTGGCCACCGGCGGATTGGAAAAGTGCTGCCGTCTATGCGCCAGTGCTGGAAACATTGGTGGAAATCGACGGTGCTGCAAATATCACCTTACGCGGCTTCACCATCGAGTGCGGCGAGGGCACTGCGATCATCGTGCGTGATTCAGCCGATTGCCTGATCGCGCAAAACATTGTCCGCAACGTAGGCGGATACGCCGACAGCCACGTCGCAGCTGTTGCGGTTGACGGCGGGAAGCACAACGGAGTCGTCGGCAATGATATTTATGAAGTCGGTAATAACGCGATTATTCTGCGGGGTGGTGAGCGCGAGACGCTCACGGCGGCAGGTAATTACGCCGACAATAACTACATTCATCATGTGGGGGGGTTGTACAAGCAAGGTGTGGGCGTGGACATTTCAGGGGTTGGCAACCGCGCTTCGCATAATCTCATTCACGATTGCCCGCGATTCGGCATTATGTTCGAAGGCAATGATCAGATAATTGAGTACAACCATATTCACCATGTGAGCCTGGAAACCTGCGACACTGGTGGCATTTACGTTGATGGCCGTGATTGGCTGACGCCGCGCGGCTCGGTTATTCGGTACAACTATATTCATGACGTCCTTGGCTACGGCAGGGAAAATGGTAAGTGGGTCTCGCCGTACTTTGCCTGGGGGATCTACCTCGATGATAACGCAAGTGGCGTGGATATAATCGGTAATGTCGTAGCGCGCGCGATTCGGGGATCGATCCATCTGCACAACGGTCGCGATAACGTGGTTGAAAACAACATCTTCATCGATGGTACCAGCCAGCAGGTCGAAATGAACGGTTGGCCTAAAACCAGCGCCCAATACATCAACACCTTACCGACGATGGTTGAGGGATACAAAAAGTATGGCCCGTTACCTGGCTGGAGCAAGTATCGTGGTTTGCGCGGCCCGTCTCCGCAAGACGCTGTGCCGATGGCGAACAACAAACTGCAGCGCAATATTTTTTACTATCAAGGGCCGCAGGCCAAGCTCTACAAACATGCTAACTTGCCGTATGATTCCTTTGAGTGCGATTACAACCTTGTCTATCACTTTGGCTTGCCACTGCTTACCGGTATAGAGAATGTCAACGCCGAGCAGCAGTGGGTGCAGTGGCAAGCGCTTGGGTTTGACCGGCATTCTCTCGTTGCCGACCCGCTATTTGTTAATCCCCAAAAAGATGATTATCACCTGCGCCCTAACTCACCAGCACTCAAGGTAGGGTTCAAACCGATTCCCGTCGAGAAGATTGGCCCGTACAGGGACCCGCTTCGTGCGACCTGGCCCATTGTCGAAGCAGCCGGCGCAAGACCAGCCGCTCGTAATTGAATGCAGAGCAGATAGCATTCCAAATGTTTAATAACGTTCGGGGGCATCGTGACTCATGAATGGGGGGCTTTAGGGCACGTGACGCTTCCTCAAGGGTTACGGCGATCCGATGACGAGACCAGGCCCGCTGTGGTCAGTATTGAAACGACATAACCATGGCAGATAGAGGAGTGCAGATTGGAGAGCATTTAGCCGGACATGGATTGCTTGGGAGAGTGGCTCGAAACTCGTTATGGAATATTGGAGGCTTTATCTTCACGGTCCTGTTTTCCCTCATCACAATCCGTCTCTATGTGACCAGGCTTGAGGCAGATGTATTTGGTTTATTAATGCTCCTCCGAATCATAATTACCCCACTCAATCTGCTGGATTTCGGTAGTACTCCGGCGGCCGTGAAATATATTGCCGAAAGCGAAGGGCGCGGAGATCGGGAACAGACCGGACGGTATTTGCACACAGCGCTTTCCTTCAGTTTGATGGTCGGCGGGATTGGGGCACTGCTGCTCGTGATGAGCGCGGATGTACTGGTGACCCGTGTTTTTTCAATTCCGCTGACTTTACAAAATGTTGGTCGTCTCAGCATTTACTGGATAGCGGTGAGATGGTTTATCCAGCAAGCTACGAGCACGTTCAGTGGCGTCCCGACCGCTTTGCAGAGATATGATCTGACCAATATAGGCAACGTGGCTTCAAACACACTCATTACCGTTGGCGGGCTAGTTGGTTTATACCGCGGTGGAAGATTGCTGGACCTAATATATTACGAGACTATTGTGGCAGCGCTGATGGTTTGTGGCTGGATTTTTATGGTACATAAACTACTTCCGGATGTCAGTCTATTTCCCCGGTGGGATTGGGTGACCTTCCGGCGCATGTTCCGCTTTGGATTCTGGCAAACGATTGAAAGTATGGGTAGCTTATTTGGTCATGAGGCTGAGCGCTTTATCTTGGGAGTGCTCACGTCTGTTGCGGCAGTGGGATTCTATACGGTGTCCTGGAACCTGGCGTCGCGCGTTTATTCCGTTTCGTACAGCCTGGGACAAGTCTTGTTCCCCATGGTCAGCACGTTAGTAGGTCAGGGCAGGCAGCGGGAGAGTCGTCGGGTAGTTCTGTTGGCCGGGTGGCTATTGACTATGGTCTCAATTTCTTTGCTAGTGCCTTTGGCTGTGTTAGCTCAAGAATTACTGCTGGTATGGTTGGGACCCGTTTATGCCACTCATAGCTTCGTGGTGTTACGCTTGGTTAGTATCAGTGCAGTGGGGACCTCCGCTTTCATTGTGCCCAGCTTCTTTTTGATGGGGATAGGTGAGACGAAATGGCTGGCTTTCGTGGCCATTGTTCAAGGAACGATCACCATTGCTTTTAGTCTGATATTGATTCCACGTTTTGGTCTCGAAGGCGCAGCTTGGGGCGTGGTGGTCGCGAGTGGTACGCATTTGGTTGTCCTGCTCATGATGTGGAAGCGATTTTTTAGGGAGGATGTTTCTTTCAAAGTTTATCTCTCGAGCTATTTTCCAAATGTGGCTGTGGGAATCATCTTGACAATCATATTTTCGATCGTTTGGGATAGCATTGGAGGACAAGCGGGCCTGGGCTTGGCAGGGTTATACGGGGCCGGTTTATTTTTTCTGGCACTGACCTTCATGCTCTCCATTAGTCGCCTGACGCCCGGGTGGGCCGATAGGCAGGCTCTCCTCTGGCGTCTGCTAGGGTCGGTGAATCAGATCATAAGGAGGAGTGCTAACCTCGAGAATGTCAAAGTTGAGCCTTAAGAGAATACTCAGGGCCGTGCTAAAACGTTTGCCGTTGCGCATTGAAGTACATGGGTTGCGATCTGATCGGAATTCGGATACGGACCGGTTTGAGTATCAGCAGAGATTCAACCACTTTGAGGTCCTTCCTGACTGGGTCGTTCTAGATATTGGCTCAGGACACTATCCGTTCCCATATGCCACGGTTCTTACTGATCACTACTTGGGAACAAGCCATCATCGTACGGAAGAGTTGGTTCGGGACGAGCGACCGTTCCTAGTTTCCGATATCTGTCATCTGCCGTTTGCCGACAAGTCGGTTGATTTCATTTATTGCTCTCACGTACTTGAACATATGGATGATCCTGCAAAAGCTTGTCAGGAATTGATGCGGGTTGGGAAACGGGGATATATAGAGACACCGACTCTTGGCAAAGATATGTTGTTTGCCTGGGCCCGTGGAATGCACAAGTGGCACGTTATGGCAGTGGGCGATACTTTGATTTTCTGCGAGTATTCGGAGCGTCAACTCGACGGTGTGCGTTCGCCTTATTGGCGAGAGACAATTCTGGGCCGGCATCGTCACCCTTTGCAGGCTTTATTCTATGAAAATGAAGATGTTTTCAATGTCATGTTCAACTGGGAAGATCATTTTCAGTGTGCAGTTTTTCCCATTAAGCGACTAAACGAGGCGGATGAGGACAATGGCCTCGTCTCTGGCGCGACCGTTAACGCAGCCCGACGAATGTGAGCGCCAGGATGGACTCTTAGGTCAGGACGGTTGTGTTGGGGTTAAGAATGCCTACGCTATGTTATTGATCAACTATTTTGTTGCCGCGCTGGCAATTATTGTCTCTTTGCGGCTACTCCGACGCAAAAGCGGGCGCTCTATCATGGCGATGATGACCTTGATTTTTGTCGTGTTACATATGGTGGGGGCTTACTGGGTCCCGGATGAAATCTTGTTTTATGGGCCTTTTGACGAGCGTGCCTTTGACGCGATGCTTGAGTTTCAAGTGATCGGCTCCTTGTTGCTGACGGGAGGTTGCCTGATACAGCTTCGAGATCCTGTTTCGTCAAGACGAGGCTTCCAGGGCTTCAAGAAGCCACTTATGGCGCTGTTTGTTTTCTCGATGGTCTTCACATCTCTACCTGTCGCCCTGTTTATGGGAGTGATGTTCTTTCTACGATGGCTTGATCGACGCTCTGGTGGGTTGAGCAGACCACCGAGCCCCGGCAGCTTGATAACGCCAGTAATCCGGTCTCCGTTCTTCCGGATTGTGCTGGTTGGTTCGACGATCATGTTGACGTACGATCTGATTTTTTTGGGAGGTCTGAACGAGATTCTCACAATTTTGCCATATGGCTTTAGTTCACTCTCGGAATACCTCACGCATAGGGTTGGAGACGATTTCATGCCTTTCTTTTGGACATCGCAGTTGGATACTCTCAAGACCAGTATTGTTCCAGCGTTGTCGCTACTGTTGCTTTCGGCGTTTCTGTACAAACGAAGCTGGGTTGTGCTGGTGTGTTTTGGAGCTGTTGCTAGCATGATTGCACTAGTCAAACTAGAGTCTTTTGCCAAATCCCCGCTTGCGATTTACGCGATCATGGTTGCGGTCACCTATATCGCAATCAAGATTACCAAATCCAGGTTGGAAGGAAGCCAGAAGGTGGGATTGTGGTTTTCTGGCGGGCTTCGCACAATCATCGGAGCTGCGGTAAGTCTAATGATAATCCTTTGGATGTACTCCTTTTCGAACTATTCGAGTAGTTTCATGGATACCGTCGCTCAGGTTGGTCGTCGTTTGTTCCTGACTCCTTCTCAATCGGCATATGCCTGGTTTTACGTCTTTCCTGCACGGATGAGTTTTCTTGGCTTTAGTCAGAGCAACATCTTCAGCTCTCTTTTTGGCGTAGCTTATACGCAAACTGGGTATCTGCCGTACCAAGTTTCAATGCTGGCTACCGGAATGAGGTTTGGATTGAATGCCAATCTCATGGCCACAGGATGGGCTTTTTACGGCTCATGGGGTCTGCTCCCAACCGTGCAATTTGTCGCTGGAACACTAGTCATTGATAGATGGTTACATGCTGTTTCAGACCCATATCTGTACTGGCCTGCATATGCATCTGTTTATGGGAGCTTGATAATTGCAGTTACCGCGCCGTTTGATGCGCTTGCCGTATCGTATGGCGTGTGGACCGTCCCTGCGCTCTTTTGCATCCTGGCAAAACTTTCTGCGTCTCGCGCGCACTACTCTCGGCTGGATGTACCCGTACGATTCGAAACAGGTTTTGCTCCCCGTGCGCTTTCAAGGTCTTCCGGCAACTAAATAGGTAGATTGAATGAGACAATATCCTCATTCTCCATTTGCCAACGCTGGACGATTAGAGCAGACAATGCTGTGAGAGTCCTCGTAGTTGATACATATTACCCTGCATTCCTTGAAACGGTTTATGCTCGAAACCCGGGGCTGGAGCGGCAGCCATATCATCAACAATGGCGTACTTTGATGGATCAGTGTTTCGGCACGGCGGACTATTATTCAGCGAACCTGCAGAAATTGGGCCATGAAGCGGCTGAAGTAATTCCCAATTGCCATCCCTTGCAGTCGCAGTGGGCGCAAGAACACGGCCTAACCTTGCGGTACAAGATGCAGCTCCGGACCTACCGCGGCGTACCCGTTCCATGGTTAGGTAAGGACTCGCTATATCCGATTATGTTGGCACAGGTAAGAGCGTATAGGCCGGATGTGATCCATTTTCAAAATCCAGGCGCCACCGATGTAAGTTTTCTACGAGAAATTCGCCCTTATGTCCGTTTGATAACGGCGCAAATTGCCAGTCCCATCCCGCCCCGGGCCGATTTTAGTCAATACGATTTAATGCTTTCGTCGTTTCCGCACTACGTCCAACGCTTCAAGGAGCAGGGACTGCGCAGTGCCTATTTTAACCTTGGTTTTGAACCCAAAGTACTTGAACATCTCAAGCGAACCAAGCCTCATGATGTTGTCTTTGTCGGTGGGCTCTCGCGTAGTCACAGTGATCGAATCAGGTTACTGGAACAGTTAGCTCAACGACTGCACGTGGAGTGGTGGGGATATGGTGTTGAAAATCTAACGTCTGATTCTCTGTTGCGGGCTACTTATCGCGGGCCAGCTTGGGCTCTTGATATGTATGAAAAGCTGTACAACGCTCGGATATCTCTTAACCATCACCTCAACCTTGCGAAGAACTACGCTAACAACATGCGCCTCTACGAAGCCACTGGCGTCGGCGCTCTCCTGGTCACCGATTGGAAAGATAATCTGGCGGAGTTATTCGAGCCGGGCAAGGAGATCGTAGCATATCGTAGCTCTGAGGAATGTTGCGAACTCATACGGTATTATCTGGAACACGAAGCTGAGCGATCGGCGATTGCATTTGCCGGGCAGCGCCGCACACTACGTGAGCACACCTATTATCACCGAATGCGAGAGTTCGATAATCTTGTGGAACCTCTTCTCACCCAATGCCCTTAATGAAACAATTCCTCCAGGACCTGGCGCCCCCTTTGTTATGGCGTTTTCTGCATGAATTGGCTTCCCGCCCCAAATCCCGAGACTGGGAATATGTACCAGAAGGTTGGCGTTATGCCGACCTGCATCCGTCAAAGGTCAAAGGGTGGAATGTGGAGAGTGTGTTGGAAGTCTACAAGCAGAAATGGCCTAGATTTGTTGCTATGATTCAAGGGACAACTCCCATTGCGTTCTCTCATGAGTCTGCGTTGACTGGCAAAACAGACCTTATCAATCACAATACAGCAATGTCGTTTGCCTACTGCGCCGCGCTTGCGGCTCAGAATGTGAGCACATTTTCCATGCTTGATTGGGGTGGAGGCATCGGCCATTATTATGTGTTGGCGCAAGCCCTGCTGCCCCATGTAGAAATCGAGTATCACTGCAAGGACATGCCGCTCTTGACCGAGTATGGAGCGCAACTTTTTCCCGCACAGCACTTTTGCGCAGACGAAACCTGCCTGGATCGAACTTATGACTTTGTCATGGCTAGCACGTCTTTGCATTATTCTGAGGATTGGTCAGGCTTACTCGCTGGCCTGGCTAACGCAACACATGGTTACCTCTACATCACGGGCTTGCCTACAGTGTCACGAGTTCCATCCTTTGTATTTGTGCAACGTCCGTATTCTTATGGTTATGAGACTGAGTATCTGGGGTGGTGCCTTAACCTGGAGGAATTTCTGAAGTGCGCCGAAGCAATCGGGTTGACGTTGGTGCGTGAGTTTGTCGTTGGCCATAGACCTCTTATCTGTAGTGCTCCTGAGCAAAACGAGTATCGGGGATTTTTGTTTCATTCATCTAGTGTGGTGTCTTGAAAAACTGTGAAGAAAAGGACTCAGGAACCCGCTCTTACTTGCCTTTGTGCTATGGAAGGTCCAGCGAACTTCAGAGAGACACCCCGCCTGGATGTCAATTGACTTGTTTAGAAAGTGGTGATGGATGACCAAATCTGTTGACCGCCTGCTTTCGAGATTCAAGGTGCGCCCTATTCTGGTTGATGTTGGTGCGTCAGGAGCACCACCGGAGATTTGGAAGAAGGTCGCTCAACATTCCATCTATGTGGGTTTTGATCCAGACCTGAGGGAAATCCACGAGATTTCTGACGGTAATTTTTGGAAATCGTTTGTTATCAACGAGGCTGTCACAAGTGATAAGGCGAGCGAGCAGGTTCGGTTTTATCTCACCAGATCGCCGTACTGTTCGAGCACTTTGCAGCCAGATGATGAAGCCCTTTCTAACTTTCTTTTTTCGGATCTGTTCGTTGTTGAGAGCGAAGCGACGGTTCGAGCAACGTCGTTGGATTCAGTAATGGAGCGCTTATCCCTACCAGGCGTAGACTGGTTTAAAACGGACTCTCAAGGAACTGACTTACGGCTCTTTAACAGTTTGGGGGATCAAACTCGTACCCGAATTCTCGCGGTTGACATCGAGCCGGGTTTGATAGATGCGTACCACGGTGAGGATCTGTTCGTGGATGCGCACCGGGAATTGGTTCAACATGGTTTTTGGTTGTCCAATTTGGACGTTCGGGGCACTGTTCGGATGAGAAGATCGACATTACGCACAATCAGCGCGACCGGCCGATCTGTTGATGACAGATTCATTGAGAGAACCGTCAAGAAAACCCCGGCCTGGTGCGAAGCCAGATACTTGAGAACAATTGAATGGCTGGCTCAGGGCAATTTTGACCAACGCGACTATCTACTGTTGTGGGTTTTCGCACTGCTCGATAAACAATTTGGCTTCGCGCTTGATGTAGCTCTTGAGTATGAACGGGTTTTTGGGGAGGACGATACTTCCAGCGTTATGAAGTCTGAACCTGTTTCTCTCATAAGGCACTCTCGAGTGCAATCCACATGCAGGCGCGGCATAAACCGGCTCCTCAAACTCATCTCGTGACAGAGCGTCTATATGAAACTATGGACTTTGGTAGTAAGCGAGTCGTAATTACGGGTGGTTTGGGGTTTATCGGCTCCAACCTGGCCCGCCGGCTGGTAGAGCTAGGGGCTAATGTCACCCTGGTGGACAGCCTGATCCCCGAATACGGCGGTAACCTATTCAACATAGCCGGCATTGAGGGCAAGGTGCGGGTCAACATTTCCGACGTACGCGACGAGCACAGCATGCGCTACCTGGTACAGGGCCAGGACTACCTCTTCAACCTGGCCGGGCAGACCAGCCATATGGATTCTATGCAGGATCCCCATACCGACCTTGAGATCAATTCCCGATCGCAACTTTCAATCCTGGAAGCCTGCCGAAAATACAACCCGGAAATCAAGATTGTGTTTGCCAGTACACGTCAAGTCTATGGGAAGCCCGACTATCTGCCGGTAGACGAGAAACATCCGTTGCGACCAGTGGACGTGAATGGCATTAACAAGATGGCAGGCGAGTGGTATCACATTCTTTACAACAACGTTTATGGCATCGGGGCTTGTGCGCTACGACTGACCAACACCTATGGTCCTTGCATGCGGGTAAAAGATGCCCGTCAGACCTTCCTGGGCATCTGGATACGACTTCTCATTGAGGGTAAGTCTTTTGAGGTTTGGGACGGGGAGCAATTGCGGGATTTCACCTATGTGGATGATGCTGTGAGTGCTCTTCTTTTGGCCGCTGCTAATAAGGAAGCCAATGGCCGGGTGTTCAACCTGGGCGGCGAGAGTGTCGTCAGTCTGAAAGACCTCGCTGACTTGATCGTTCAGATCAATGGTGATGGCGAATATGTTGCGCGTTGCTTCCCGACCGACCGCAAACGCATAGACATCGGCGATTATTATGCAGACTTCGCTTCCATTCGTACAGCCCTGGGCTGGGCGCCCAGAGTGCCACTGCGGGAAGGGCTCGCCCGCACGCTGGCCTTCTATCGTGAAAATTTGCGTGACTATGTTTGAGAAGATACACCGGCCATGACTGCTATCCCCCAGACCGATCCCTTAGCCAGCTATCTCGCGCACAAGCCTGAGATTGATCTAGCCATTAGTCAGGTGCTCGACGTTGGTTGGTACATACACGGAAAACAAGGAACGGCATTTGAGGAAGAGTTTGCTGTCTACCTCGGCGCGGCTCAGGCCATCGGCGTTGCCAGCGGGACCGATGCTCTGCATATTGCCCTGCGCGCTTGTGGGATCGGTGTCGGTGATGCAGTAATAACAGTTTCTCACACAGCCGTTGCAACCGTAGCTGCCATTGAGCTGGCTGGCGCAACGCCTGTGCTTGTGGATATTGACCCCAAGACTCTCTGCCTGGATCCTCAGCGATTAGAGGAGGCGATTGAAGTATCTCGCCGAAGTCTGAGGTCTGAAGGCCAACTCAAAGCTATTATTCCTGTCCACCTCTATGGTCACCCGGTTGATTTGCCGGCGATTATGGATATCGCCAGGCACCATAGCCTTTATGTTATCGAAGACTGCGCGCAATCTCACGGGGCCAGCGTAGCGGGGCGCATGACCGGCACGTGGGGGCACTTGGCCGCGTTCAGTTTCTATCCGACAAAAAATCTGGGGGCGTTAGGTGATGGGGGAGCGGTCGTGACAAATGACCTTGCTTTGGCAGAAAGAGTACGCTTGTTGCGGGAATATGGCTGGCGGGAAAGATATATCAGTCACCTGCCCGGCATGAATTCAAGGTTAGATGAGATTCAAGCTGCTGTTTTGCGGATCAAACTGCAATATCTTCAGGAAGAAGTTGCTCGTCGTCGTGAGCTTGCTCGCATCTACGACACGTTGCTCGCAGCCACACCGTTGATACTACCTCAAGTGCGAGACGACGCGCGTCATGCATATCACCAATATGTCGTACGGAGCAAGCTTCGGGATAATCTCAGATTGTTCTTAAAGGAGAACTCTATCGGCACTTTGATTCACTATCCAGATCCCGTGCACTTGCAACCTGCCTACCACGGAAGAATCGCTCACGGTGAACTGCAGCACAGTGAACAGGTGTGCCGCGAGATCGTCAGCCTTCCGATGTATCCTCAGATGACAGATGAACAGGCTCAGCGAGTATGTGAACGAATTGTTCAATGGTCTAAACAAGCCGCCGGGACAGGTTAATGTACTATTTTTGCACCTATTTTGATCATGGTTATCTCTCGCGAGGGTTGGCTCTTTACTGGTCGCTGAGACAACACTGCCGTGCATTTCAACTCTGGATATTGTGTATGGACAGAGCCTGCTACGAGGCTCTTTCCAAAATGGGACTCGCCGATGTCCATCTAATCACCCTGGAGGAATTCGAGGAAGGCGACGAGCAATTACAAAGAGCCAAAAAAGAGAGAACTCTAGTCGAATACTATTTCACCTGCACTCCTTCGTTGCCGCTTTTCATATTGGATCGCTATATTGCTGTGGACCTTATAACCTACTTAGATGCCGACCTTTTCTTCTTTAGCGATCCGGCTCAAATCTACGATGAAATCGCCACCAGTTCGGTGGCAATTGTTGCGCACCGGTATGCACCAAAGCTGCTTTGGTTAGAGAAATTTGGCATTTACAACGTGGGTTGGCTCTCCTTCAGGCGCGATGCAAACGCCCTTGCCTGTCTGCGCTGGTGGCGCGAGCGATGTCTCGAATGGTGCTATGACCGCTGTGAAGACGGGCGATTTGCCGATCAAAAGTACCTGGATCAGTGGCCCAGTCTCTTTGATAACGTTCTTGTTTTGCATCACAAGGGGGCAAACCTAGGGCCTTACAATCTTGCCAATTATAACGTCGGGCGAAGCGGGGATCGTATTTGGGTTGATGAACAACCCCTTGTCTTCTTTCACTTCCATGCGCTTAAGCAGATTACTGGTTGGCTATATGATTCTCGTCTGGCGAATTACGCAGTTAGACCGTCCAGGGCGGTACGCAGGGGAATCTATGCGCCATACATTCGGGCGCTCTTGAATGTGACTCAGGCAGAGGTAATTAACACGATCAGGTCGTCTGAGGATGCAACTGTAATTAGACGTTTGCTGCGTTTGTGCCGGGGAGTAATTATGCGTAGTCATATCTTTGTCATTGATGGATGTGTGGTGCAGTAGTTTGTCGGCCTGTGGTACTTAGGAGATAAGATTGGACAGCTATCCACGAATCACGGTTGTCATGCCGTCCTTCAATCAAGCGGCCTATCTGGAGGAGTCGATTTGCTCTGTGCTGGACCAGCACTACCCTAATCTGGAGTTTATGGTGCTAGATGGTGGGAGTACAGATGGGAGCGTGGAAATAATTGAGCGCTATTCTGATCGTCTCGCGTACTCGCACAGCCGTCCTGACAAGGGGCAAACCGACGCCCTTATCCAGGGTTTTGATCGTTCCAGCGGTGATTTACTGGGGTGGGTTAATAGCGACGATCTGTTGCTGCCTGGTGCGCTGCGCCAGGTCGCGCAGGCGTTTGTTTCGCGTCCATTGGGCGATATTTTTGGCGGAAACTATGTGCTCATTGATGAAGCGGGCCGCATCATCCGCTGCAAACGACATCCAGTCCAAGCATCCTGGTTCGGCCGATATGGGATGTTCGTCATCAATCAACCCGGCAGTTTTTTCACGCGGCGATCTTATCAGGCAGTGGAGGGGCTTCACCGAGATTTGCATTACGTGATGGACAATGATCTATACATCCGCATGATGCTCAACGGTAGTCAGTACGTCTGCATCAACTCATGGCTCTCCGGATTCCGTAGACATTCAGCCTCAAAGACTGTGTCGCAGACGAGGCTGGCGGTTCAGGAACTCGAACGTGTCCGTCGACTGTATTGGCCTCCCATGAGACTGCGACGGATATTGCCTGTTGTTTATATCACCTGGCAAATACTGAATGGCAACTATGCCCGCATGAGTATAGAGACATTGAGGGCGCGAGACGAGCACTGGCGTGATTGGTCGAGTCAACAGTGCAGTTGATGGAAATGGATAGGCCCTATCACAAGTGCAAGTGCCTGGAGAATTGCGATGCGCATCGGCATTGACAATGTTTCAACTGGCCTGTCTACAAGTCAGTACACGATTGGCGGTATGCGCCATTTCTTGACTGACCTCGTAACGTGGCTGCACAAAACGGCACCAGAGCATGAATACGTTCTGTTTCAGCCTGACTGGGCTGACTCGCTTGACTTAGTAAATGCTTTACCTGTACAAGTCTGGCCATGCCAAGCCGTCCCAACGAGGCGTCTTGGGCGCGTCATTTACGAACAGCTTGCCTATCCGACCATCATTGATCGAGCGGGATTGGATGTGTTCTTAGGGACGAACAACATTCTCCCTCTACGCCTCAAGACCCCTTCCGTTGTGGTAATGCAGTCTCTGCAGTATTTTGATTTCCCAAAGATATACTCGCGCGCTAATCTGATCTATTTGCGAACATTTGCGACCAGGTCGCTAAGGAAAGCGGACAGAGTAATTGCCCTCTCCAATGTCAGTCGGCAGCTCATTCTTGAGAGAGGGTGCGTTTCTCCCGACCGCGTCCGGGTGATTTACCATGGATTGCCATCGCATATGTCGTCTCACGTTGACGGTTCGAACGGTGAGCCTTGCCAGTCACCGGTATGCGGCCTGGTCGAGGGGCGCCCGATCATATTGTCCGTGTCGGCTTTTTACTGGCAAAAGAATCTGTTTCGTTTGGTGGAAGCGTTTGCAAGAGTAAAGCAGCGATGCGCCGTTCCCCATGTGCTGATGCTGGTTGGCAGCGACACCGTCAGGGTAACGCGCAAGGCACTGCAGGACCTGGCCGCAGACCTGGGAGTGGCGGACAGCGTGATTTTCGCTGGATACTTGGCCGATGATCTTATGCCGAATCTATATCGAAAGGCGGCGGTCATGGTCATGCCATCGCTGTCCGAGACCTTTGGCATTCCCATTCTTGAAGCCATGAGTCTGGGGTGTCCGGTGGTCACGAGCGACGTGGGCACGATGGCTGAGATTGCCCAGGACTGTGGAGTGCTGGTTGATCCCTATAGTGTGGAAGCTATTGCTGCGGGGATAGTCAGGGTTCTGGAAGAGCCGCTCTTGAGCGATCATATGGCCGCCTGTGGCCGTGTACGCTCCCGAGCTTTCACATTAGAGACACAAGCACGCAGGTATATTCAAGTTCTGGAAGAGGCTGCTAATGCAGAACACGGTTGAGATGGTCAAGTATAAGCTGCGGCGAGCCCGACAGCTTGCGACGCCACGATTCGTGCATTGGCTTTTTCTTCAGCGCTTTCGATCAGGCGTTACTCTGACGCAGCAGATTTGTGAGAGTGTCACCGTCCGGTATCTACCGCAGGGCAATGTTTCGCGCGATCTATACCTGGGCCAGTTTGAGCTAGAGACGATAGATTTCTTTTCACACCATCTGAGACCAGGAATGATTGTATTCGACGTGGGAGCAAATATCGGAGTTTACTCACTGTTGAGCGCAAAGCACGTTGGGAAGGGTGGGGCCATTCATTCATTTGAGCCAACGCCGAGCACCTTTGCACAACTGCAAGCCAACGTAGAGCTGAATGGATTCGCCTGCATTAATTTGAATCAACTGGCTGTCGCGGAACAGTCGGGGACGTCCAATCTTTTCCTCTACGAGCAGAATGCCATGAATTCCCTGTCAAGGCAGGATTGGGTAGGCACACCTTTGGGCCAGGTTGCCGTGGAGACCATTTCGTTGGATGAGTATGTTGATGCGGAAGGGTTGGCTACGGTTAATCTGCTCAAATTGGACGTTGAAGGCGCAGAGCTTGGAGTGCTGAAGGGAGCCCGCAGGCTACTCAGTGGACCGAATCCTCCAGTGGTGGTTTGTGAGTTTGCCGATAAGACCACATATAATTTTGGTTATCGGGCCGCAGATCTGCGTGATTATTTGGCGAGTCTTGGTTATCAATTCTTCCGCTGGAATCGCAAATCCCGTAGTCTCGTGCCGGAAGCATTGAGGAGGAGTTACGAGATATACGCCAATCTAGTGTGTATTAGAGAAGGTAGTCCGGTGAGCGAGACTCATCATGATGCTAAGAAGACTTGAAAGACCGATCAAGGATTTTCTCCGTGAATAGAACACTTAAATCTCTCGTGAGATCGTGCTTGCCGCGTTCTGTTCGACCGCATAAGATCCTGGCTGGCCCTTTACGGGGCCAATCGATTGTTACCTCGTGGCACGACTATCCCGCGGCCATTACCGGAAGAACTGAGCGGCCGCTGTTAGATTGGTTTGCGAAGAATGTAAGGCCGGCCGAGACCTGGTTGGATGTCGGCGCCCATTATGGATATACGGCGATTGCTTTGAGCGGTTTGGTCGGATCGTCAGGCAAAGTTTTCGCTTTTGAACCGATGCTGAGCACGGCTGGTTACGTATCGGAGACTCGACGAATAAACCGTATCCCACAGTTAATTGTGGTGCCAATGGCGCTCGCCGCGCCAGAATCTTTGGAATTGGAGCAGGTGCAAACTGTGCGCGGAATGGTGGATAGTACGATTCAGGGAGGCGAATGGAAAGAGGCGATTTTGACCGTACGCCTTGACTTGCTGTGGCCGCAGATATGCGGTGATGACAGGCGGATTGATGGTATTAAGATTGACGTGCAGGGCATGGAAATCGAAGCGCTTCGGGGGATGGCTGGACTACTTGATGAATACAAGCCAAAGCTGGTTGTTGAAGTTCATCGCGGTGTGGCTCGCGGTGAATTGATAGACTTGCTTGAGGCCGCAGGTTACTGTCGTCAGGCAATAGCGATTGAGCCGGTTGAGGGAGAGATTGAGCCTCAATACATTGATGATCGCAGTTATGCTTTCCGCGCGGCCACGTGAACTTAATCCTAACTACAGATGGGCCTATTGCAAAAGAGACCTTGAGGGCCGGGCGTGCGCAGCAGTGAGGCAATCCATGCGGCCCTGGATAGGGATCTTCAGAATATGAAAACCTTGTTCGTTGATGTATGAACGTTTTGCTTCTTTCAATCAACTATTCTCCCGAACCGACTGGTTTTGCGCCTCACGTGGCTGCAGCTTGTGCATATCTTGTTAGCCGGGGTCATCCAGTGACAGTACTAACCGGCTTTCCTTTTGCACCGTATTGGAAACGTTGGCCGGACTATCGTGGTAAGTTTATCGCTCATGAGACTATTGATGGCGTACAGGTTATACGGCTAACCCATTTTATTCCCCGTCGCGCAGGTCAGATGATCCAGCGTTTGTTTATGGAGGGGAGTTTTTGTTTGCTAGCTGGGCTCGTGGGGGTTTTGTATCTCTATTCTTGTAGTGTGATCGTCTACGTCGGCGCACAGCCTAGCGTTGCGATGCTCGCAAAGGTGATGGGATGGTTACGCCGCGTCCCGTACGTCATAAACATAAATGACTTGGCCGCTCAAGCTGCTGCCGATGTGGAGATGGTCAAATTCGGATGGCTCCAAAAGATATTGGATAGAGTGGAATTCTCAGCTTATCGCGGCGCGAGCGGGGCAATGGTGCTTTGCGAGAGTTTTAAAGAGGCGCTGATCGCCCACGACTATCCACCTGAGCGCGTTCGGATTATTCGCAGCCCTATAGATCTGGACTTGATTAGGCCTCTACCTGCGGATGGCCGCTTTCGAAGAGAGCGTAACCTTTCGCCAGATGATTTTGTCGTCTTGTATTCGGGTAGTATGGGGCTCAAGCAAGGGCTAACTAACGTGGTTGAGGCCGCGCAGCTTCTCAGAGATGAATGTCCTTTTGTCAAATGGATATTGGTGGGCGATGGTGAGTTAATGCCGACGCTACGAACCCTCATCGCTAAACACGATCTCGCGGAACGAGTGCGTATTCTGCCGCTACAACCTAGAGCGGAAATGTCCGCGATGTTTTCATCGGCTGATGTTCTCTTGCTCAATCAACTAGGCAATATGAAAGACACGGTGATCCCGTCTAAACTCTTGACTTACATGGCGGCGGGGCGAACGGTGTTAGCAGCTGTGAACGACTCTAGCCAGGCAGCTACTTTGTTGCGGGAATCTCACGGAGGTATCATCGTCGTCCCCGAGAGTCCAACGGCTTTGGCAACTGCTGTCAACCAGCTCCAGGCTGACCGGACGAGACTGGCGGAAATGGGGAGACGCAACCGCCAGTATGCGGAGAAACATTTCGACCAGCGGGAGATCGTATCAGCGCAAGAAAAGTTTCTGCTCGAGGTTGTTAATAATAGAGTGGAGAATGCTTCGGCAACAGTATGATTCCACGCCGCTTTTTCTGGCTCTTTGATCTAACGATTCTTTGCGCCGCGTTCGCGGCCTCACATTGGTTGATTCCTTACCTTGGGCCTTTCTTTCAGCCCGGAAGTCGCCTCCGAGCCTGGTCTGATTTTTTGGCCGTACCCACCAATTGGAGCGGTCAGTTGCCTCCTCTCTCAGAATCGCTCTGGATTCTTTTGGTCATGGCTCTCACGACGCTTATGGTTATAGGTCTTTCGGGGAGCCATGGGTCACTACTCGAATTATCTCTCACTCGAATTATCATCATTAACCTGATGGCCATCTTCGCCGGGTTGAGTATGATCGTATTGGTGATGTTTACCTTTAAGAGTTCGGGATGGAGCCGCTTACTCATTTTCGTGTTTACATTGTTCAGTGGCGTGGGGCTGATTGTTTACCGTCTGGCCTTGCGGAAGTATTTCACGGCAAGACGGGCAGCCGGATATTATCACAAGAATGTCTTGCTTATCGGCCTCACGACCTCGATTGAGTGGATGATGCGGTACTTCAGCGAAAATATTTCCACCCACGACTATCGGCCATACGGTTATTTGTGCGTTTGTCCAAATCAAGTTTATCTATCAAATCACGAAAACGGCAAGGAGGCGGTGCCGGCTCTCATGGCGCTAGGTGATGTGGAGAGACTAGGTGATTTGCTGATACACCATCCGATCCATGAAGTCATTGCTATTCACCCTGTGTCGGGAGGTGAGTGGATAAAGCAAGTAATTCAAGATTGCGACTACTTCGCAATGCCGCTGCGAATCGTGCCTGAGGCTCTGATACTCGAAGAGCGTAAGAGTTTGAAGATGCTGTATCACACCGAGCCGTTACACCTTCCAGCCGTGGTGCTGACGCGACCCCATGCCTGGGACTCAGAAGCACTCTTTTTTAAGCGTCTCCTCGATATCCTCGTCTCAGGCGTGCTGCTTGTGTTGTTGCTGCCGCTATTGGCGTTGATTGCTATCCTGATAAAACTGACCACACCAAACCTGCCAATTCTCTACCATTGGCGTGTCGTTGGTCGAAGTGGCGTTGAGTTTACCGGCTACAAATTCGGCACAATGATTCCGGATGCCGATCAGATGAAGGGTGATTTAGCTGAACACAATGAGATGAGTGGGCCGGTCTTCAAAATGAAAGATGATCCGCGGGTCACGCCACTGGGAAGGTTCTTACGAAAGTATAGTCTTAATGAATTACCGCAATTGTGGAGCGTATTAAAAGGAGATATGAGCCTGGTTGGCCCCCGCCCGGCATTCCGCCACGAACTTGAGCGGTATGAGTTCTGGCACAAACGAAAGCTGAGCATTCAACCGGGCATTACCTGTCTGTGGCAAGTCAATGGGCGTAATAAGATTAGTAACTTCGATGATTGGGTCGCAATGGATCTCGAGTATATAGATAATTGGTCGCTGTGGTTGGATATCAAAATCCTGTTCTGGACGGTGAAGGCCGTAATCGCGGGAACAGGATGGTGATAGCGGCAGAATGGTAATCGGAAGAACGTCATGAGCGACGAACAGTTAATATGAAGATTTTTGTTACGGGAGGCGCCGGATTCATCGGAAGTAATTTGGTGGATCGGTTGCTACAGGAAGACCATACGGTAGTCGCTTATGATAATTACTCTACCGGTAAGAAGCAATTCTTAGAGCAAGCCAACGCCTCGCCTAACTTTTCGCTGGTGGAGGCAGATGTTCTGGATCTGCCAGAGCTCGCGCGAGCAATGCATGGCTGCGATTTCGTGTTCCATCTCGCCGCCAACGCTGATGTGCGTTTCGGCACCGAGCACCCGCGTAAAGACCTGGAGCAGAATACGCTAGCCACCTTCAATGTACTTGAGGCGATGAGAGCCGCTGGCGTCCGTCGCATTGCTTTCTCTTCTACCGGCTCGGTCTATGGCGAGCCGGAGATCTTCCCGACTCCTGAAGATGCGCCGTTTCCAATACAGACCTCACTATATGGCGCCTCTAAGTTGGCCGGTGAAAGTTTGCTCCAGGCGTACTGTGAAGGCTTTGGATTTCAAGCTTATGTATTCCGTTTCGTCTCTATTCTTGGCGAACGATATACCCATGGACACGTTTTTGATTTCTACAAGAGCTTGAAGTCAAATCCTGGTGAATTACGTGTCTTGGGCGATGGTCAACAACGCAAATCATATCTCTTCGTCCAAGACTGCATAGATGCCATCCTGGTGGCGATTCAGCGGGCGCAGGATAAGGTGAACATCTTCAATTTGGGAACGGATGAGTTTTGCGAAGTTAACAATTCGATTGGTTGGATTACTTCACACCTTGGCATGACGCCGAAGCTTACTTATACCGGAGGGAAACGCGGTTGGATTGGGGATAGTCCCTTCATCTTTTTGGATTGTAGCAAGATTCGCGCGCTGGGTTGGCGACCTAAACTTTCGATCAGGGACGGTGTCATTCGCACATTAGAATACTTGCAGGAGAACGCCTGGGTACTGGAGGGGCGAGCATGAAGGTGTGCGTGGTTGGCCTCTGGCATTTAGGTACGGTTACTGCTGCATGTCTCGCCTCTGGAGGGCATCAGGTGGTAGGGCTGGACTTTGATAATACAGTTATTGAGGCTTTGCAGGCTGGCGAGCCACCACTTTTTGAGCCTGGGCTGGGAGACCTGGTGAAACAGGGATTGGCAAAAAGAAATCTCTCTTTCACCACAGATGTCGCAAAGGCATTAGGTGGGGCCGAGGTGGTTTGGGTGGCTTACGATACGCCAGTAGATGAGAACGATGCGGCTGATGTTGAATTTGTCTTTGCTCGAATCACTCAGCTCTTTCCTTTCTTAGAGCCGGGAACCCTCGTTTTAATTTCTTCGCAGCTACCAGTCGGCACGACGCGTCGCTTAGAAGAAGGCTATGCTGAGACCTGTCCAGCCAAGCCGGTATCGTTTGCATATTCGCCCGAGAATCTGCGGCTCGGAAAAGCAATTGAGGTTTTCACTGACCCGGACAGGGTCGTGGTGGGTTTGCGTCCAGGTGCTAACAAGTCATTCGTGAATGATAAAGAACGTGTGATGGGATTGCTACAGCCCTTTACGAGCCGCATTGAGTGGATGTCGGTCGAGTCAGCGGAGATGACGAAACACGCGTTGAATGCATTCCTGGCGACCTCAGTTGCTTTTATTAACGAGGTGGCGACTCTATGTGAGCAAGCGGGAGCTGATGCAAAAGAGGTTGAGCGCGGCTTGAAGAGTGAGATACGCATCGGCCCGAACGCTTATCTAAATCCGGGAGCAGCCTTCGCGGGCGGTACGCTCGCGCGCGATGTGGCATTTCTTGAGCGGGTCGGAGTTGAGCATAACCAGCCAACTCAGATCCTTTCCGCGGTGCTGGCGAGCAACCTGAATCATCGGACCTGGGTGCATCGGAAGTTGCAGTCCTTGCTGGGCCATCTGCGAGATCAGAAAGTGGCGGTCTGGGGACTTACCTATAAGCCTGGGACCAATACTCTGCGGCGCTCTGATTCGGTAGAACTATGTGAATGGTTAAGTTCGCAAGGCGTAGTGGTACAGGCTCACGATCCCGCGATAAAAGTTTTGCCCGATGAGCTGGCGGAAAGATTCATACTTTCCCGTACACCGATAGCTGCCTTGGAAGGTGCAACGGCGCTGGTGTTGGCTACCGGATGGCCTGAGTATAAAACTTTGGATGCCGAAACAATTGTGTCAGCCATGCGCGCGCCGATCGTAATTGATCCCAACCGCTTCTTAGAGAAGACGCTTGGGAGCGATTCACGCATTCGATATGCTACCGTGGGCAAGGCGTTGCTGTGATCATTCCCACTTGCCATTAGTCAGCGTCGCAGGGTACCCATCGCGCTCGCCGTAATTCATGTTCTCATGACCTACTCTCTTAAAGGGCGCACAGCCATCATCACTGGTGGTAGTCAGGGGCTTGGGTTAGCTATTGCGCACGCCTATGTGGCAGCGGGGGCGAGCATCTTGTTGTGTGCTCGTGATGCCCAAGCGTTGAACACGGCGCGTAACGAGCTCATTGCCCAAGCGTCGCCTGAACAAATAATCCAGACGGAAATTGCCGACGTCTCGCAGTCTGAGGATGTTGAGCATTTGATGGCGACCGCCCTTCGGATTTTTTCTCGAGTACATATCCTCGTTAACAACGCCGGTGTTTACGGTCCCAAAGGATTGATAGAAAATGTAGACTGGTCCGCCTGGGTTAAAGCGATCGAAGTAAATCTATTTGGCTCGGTGCTTTTATGTCGCGCGGCGCTACCACATTTCAAAGCGCATCATTATGGCAAGATCGTTCAACTATCAGGTGGCGGCGCCACCAATCCTTTGCCACGTATTAGTGCTTATGCAGCGTCCAAGGCAGCCATAATACGCTTTGCCGAGACGCTGGCTGAAGAGGTGCGTGAAGACAACATTGATGTAAACGCAATCGCGCCAGGGCCGTTGAATACTCGTCTCCTGGAGGAGGTTTTAGCAGAGGGACCGGAATCAGTAGGCCAGGCGTTTTATGATCGTGCGTTGAAACAGAAGATTGACGGTGGCGCTCCTTTAGAAAGAGGAGCAGACTTGGCTGTCTTTCTCGGATCGGCAGCGAGCGATGGAGTGACCGGCAAATTGCTTAGTGCGATGTGGGATCCCTGGGAGACATTGCCCCAACATTTGAAAGATTTGCAGCAGACAGATGTTTACACGTTACGGCGGATTGTGCCAAAAGACCGGGGGTTAACCTGGGGTGAGTAATGTTGGTTTTGGAGTCGGCATTGTAGGCTGCGGGTTGATTGGGCAGAAGCGTGCCAGAGCCCTGGGTTCGGCCCGGCTCGTGGCTTGCGCGGACCTGATTCCAGAGCGAGCGCAGGCTCTGGCGCGCACCGAGCCCGGTGCTTTTGCCACTGCGGATTGGCGAAATATTCTCGATCGCGCCGATGTCAGCATAGTGATTGTGGCCACTACCAACGACACCTTGGCTGAAGTGGGTCGAGCAGCGGTACAGGCGGGTAAGCATGTACTGATCGAAAAACCAGCAGCCCGAACTGCCCGCGAATTAGAGCCTGTGATGGAAGCGGCACAGCATGCCCACGTACAAGTGCGCGTAGGTTTTAATCATCGCTACCATCCGGCATTACGCAAAGCCCGTGAGCTATCCGAGGCCCATCTTCTGGGAGAGATAATGTTCGTGCGCGGACGCTACGGGCACGGTGGGCGCCCCGGCTACGAAAAGGAATGGCGGGCCGACCCAGCGAGGTCTGGCGGAGGCGAGCTCATAGATCAGGGCGTCCATCTAATTGATCTGGCGCGTTGGTTTCTGGGCGATTTTAGTGAGGTTCAGGGGTTTGCGCATACCTATTTTTGGCAAATGCCTGTTGATGACAATGGGTTCATGCTTCTCAAGACTCCCCAGCAGCAAGTTGCGTTTCTGCATGTAAGTTGCACTGAATGGAAGAATTTATTCTCTTTGGAAATCTACGGTCGGAACGCAAAACTGCATGTAGAGGGACTTGGCGGCAGCTACGGAGTAGAACGGTTGGCTTACTATAGGATGTTGCCGGAGATGGGTCCCCCAGAGACAACCATTTGGGAATATCCCATGGCGGATACCTCCTGGCAGTTAGAGTTTGCAGAGTTTTTGGATGACATAGAACTGGGACGCAAACCATCAGCCAGTTTAGAGGATGCTTATGCCGCGCTGCGCGTTGTTGAAGCGATATATCAAAGCTCAAGTTATGACTGTGCTTCAGGTAGTTCAATAAAGTCTTAACCTTAGGCCTTACCCACAGCGTTTGAGTCTCATATGATTATTACACGTAGTCCATTGCGCGTTACGTTAGGAGGCGGGGGTACGGATCTAGGTTCTTATTACCGTCAACACGGTGGCTTCGTAATCGCCGCGGCGATTGACAAATATGTCTATGTGACTGTCATGCGCCCTTTTGTGCCAGGCATCTTTCTTAAATACTCTCAGTTGGAACATGTCGCGCAGGCAGACGAGGTTCAGCATCCGATTATTAGGGAAGCAATTCGTCTGTTGGAGTTGGACGCGCCCCAGATTGAAATCACTACGTTGGCCGATATCCCGGCCGGCACTGGTTTGGGATCATCGGGTAGCTTTACCACGGCGCTATTGAAGGCTCTCTATGCCCACGGCCGCCGCCTTGTGCATCCTGACGGCCTTGCACGTATGGCTTGCGAGATTGAGATCGACCGACTCAAGGAGCCGATCGGTAAGCAAGACCAGTACATTGCTGCTTATGGCGGGTTAACTTGCTTTCATTTCCATCCCGGCGGTGAGGTTGAGGCTGTTCCGCTCCAGATTAGCACGGACACTCTCTACGATTTGGAGGACAATCTGCTGCTCTTTTTTACAGGATTTTCAAGGAGCGCTGGCGATATCCTTAGAGACCAGGACACTCGTACTCAGAAATCAGATCAGGAGATGCTTTATAATCTTCATTATGTAAAAGAACTCGCCCTCGCTAGCCAGAGGGCCTTGGAAGCAGGCCAGGCGCCCGTGTTTGGAGAAATCTTGCATGAACATTGGGAGCATAAGAAACGACGTTCCGGAGGCATGAGTAATCCACACATTGATGAGTGGTATGAGATGGGACGCGCGAATGGCGCAATTGGCGGCAAGCTGGTGGGTGCCGGCGGTGGCGGTTTTCTAATGTTTTATGCAGAGGATCGCAGACGTTTGCGACAATCGATGAAGCAGGCGGGCCTGGACGAAGTGCGTTTCGCCTTTGACTTTGAAGGTACGAAAGTCCTCTTAGGATGAGTCTCCCCGTAGCCATATTAGCAGGGGGGATGGCCACTCGTTTGCGACCTCTGACGAATCGTATTCCGAAAGTTCTATTGGATGTTGGCGGCAAGCCATTTGCAGTTCGGCAAATTGAATTACTGCGTCAACATGGGTTGAAAGAGATCATATTCTGTTTGGGATTTCTGGGTGAGCAGGTTCCAGCAATTCTGGGCGATGGAAGCCGCTGGGGCGTGAAGTTGCACTATGTATTTGATGGCGCACAGCCGCTGGGGACGGGCGGTGCGGTGCGAAAAGCGTTGCCCTTGTTAGGTGAAGGGTTCTTGGTTCTTTACGGTGATTCGTACTTAGAATGTGATTATGAGGCGGTGATCCAGGCCTTTAAAGTTAGTGGGAAGTCAGGCTTGATGACAGTCTTTCGCAATGCGGGTCGGTGGGATCGGAGTAACGTTTTTTTCCAGAGTGGATCCATCCGGCTTTACGACAAACGGCTCTATTCCCCAGAAATGGAACACATCGATTATGGTCTTGGGGTATTGCGATCAAGCGTTCTCAAAGAATATCCAACGGACAAGTTGTTAGATTTGGCTATCATCTATCAAGACTTGCTAGCGAAAAACGAACTGGCTGGGTTTGAGGTAGCGCAGCGATTTTATGAGATTGGCTCGCCGGCCGGTCTGGAGGAAACGAGAAAGTACTTTGCAAGAGCGGGATGCGACCAGGATGACCTACACACAACACCACCTTGGTGAGGCCAGCCAGATCATTGCCGAATTAGACGTGGCCGCTATTGAGAAGGTAGCGAGTCTTTTGGCCGAGTTGCGCTCCCGCGCGGGACGTTTGTTCTTTTTAGGCGTTGGGGGAAGTGCCGCGAACTGTTCGCACGCAGTCAATGATTTCCGCAAGATCGTCGGGATCGAAGCCTACGCGCCAACTGATAATGTTGCCGAATTAACTGCGCGCACCAACGACGAAGGCTGGGAAACTGTGTTTGTAGAGTGGCTCAAGACCAGCCGCTTGAAAGATCGGGACATGTTATTCGTGTTCTCAGTCGGTGGAGGAAATCTCGAGAAGAACATCAGTCCGAATTTGGTGAAGGCGTTAGAATACGCCAAAGAGATAGGCGCGAAAGTGTTGGGCGTCGTCGGTCGAGATGGTGGCTATACAGCCAGAGTAGCGGACGCCTGTGTGATCATTCCGACGATTAATGCTGAGACCGTAACGCCGCATGCAGAAGCTTTCCAAGCTGTCATCTGGCACTTGCTGGTATCGCATCCGATTCTTAAAGCAACTCAGACAAAATGGGAATCGACACGGTAGGCCGACGGGCCGTCTTTTTAGACCGAGACGGAGTGCTTAATCGCGCCGTCGTACGAAATGGCAAGCCTTATCCTCCTTCCAGTTTGGAAGAACTGGAAATACTACCGGGCATTAGCGACGTCTGTCGTGACTTGCACAGGGCAGGGTTCCTGCTGATCATGGTGACAAATCAGCCCGACGTCTCCAGAGGCACACAGACGCGGGAAGTTGTCGGGGCGATTAATCAAGTTCTATTCGATTGTCTGTGCTTAGATGATATTAGGGTCTGTTATCACGACAACTCAGATAACTGCCGCTGCCGCAAGCCGGAGCCTGGCTTGCTTCTGGAAGCCGCTCGAGATTGGAAGATTAATCTGTCGGAGAGTTTCATGGTCGGCGACCGTTGGAAGGATATCGAAGCCGGCCGTCGAGCGGGGTGCAAGACGATTTTCGTTCAATATGGCTACTCTGAGATGATGCCCGAGAGCTTCGACAAGCAGGTGGGCTCGCTTACTGAGATCGTGGATTGGGTTTTGCGCAAAGCGTCTTTGCCGGAAGGGGGACAAAAATGACGAATGTGGCCGATTTGAAAATTAAGATATTCGCCGACGGAGCTGACAGAGCCGGAATGCTCGAAATGTATCGCAATCCCATGATCAAGGGTTTTACTACCAACCCGACGTTGATGCGTAAAGCCGGAGTCCAAGACTATCGCGCTTTCGCGCAAGAAATCATCGCAGCTATCCCGGACCGGCCCATCTCACTCGAGGTTTTTTCAGATGAGATCGTAGAGATGGAACGACAGGCATTGGAGATTGCGAGTTGGGGCAGCCAGATCTACGTGAAGATTCCCATAACTGACACCAAAGGGAGGCCAACGTATCATGTAATTAGCCGCTTGGCGCAGGCGGACGTGAAAGTGAACGTTACCGCCTTGATGACCTTACAGCAGGTACGTGAAGTAGCTGAGTGTCTCGCGGGAGGTCCATCGTCTTACGTTTCAGTATTCGCCGGCAGAATTGCCGATACGGGAAGGGATCCCGTACCTCTCATGTCCACAGCCATAGAAGTGTTGGGAGCGACGCCGAATATCGAACTGATCTGGGCAAGTCCCCGAGAGCTACTGAATATCTTTCAGGCAGATGCCATTGGGTGCAACATCATTACAGCGACAAATGATATTCTGAAGAAGCTTTCGCTTGTTGGGAAAGATTTGGCGGAGTACTCTTTGGATACGGTGAGGATGTTCCATGATGACGCGCGACAAGCAGGCTATGAGATATATGCTGTGGCGTCTAAGTGGGCGTAATCCCTAGTCCAGGTCCATTGCCAGGCAGGCTATGTAGCTTTGGAGAGTAGAACTACAGGCTGTTTGTGTTCAAGTTCCGAAAGATCTTCCACGGCAATGCGTTGACAGATTCGAACCACAAGAGATTAGAGATTTCTTCTCCTCCGTTATGATCGAATTCGTACGTACTGAGATTCCAGATGTCCTGCTGATCAAACCAAAACTCTTCAGCGACGATCGCGGATTGTTTCTGGAAAGTTATCAGGCTCGCAAGTTTGCCGAGATCGGTATTCGCGAACAGTTTGTTCGAGACAACCATTCAGGTTCGCGGAAGAGTACGCTCAGGGGCATGCACTATCAAATCCGCCAACCGCCGGGAGGAGCGATGCATCTGTGGGCGTCAGGTGGCCTCTTTCCGGGACGCCGCTCTTGTCTGCCAAGGATTCAAACGGCCTGCCCCTGCATCACGCCGATCTCTTCGACTGAGAATACATGTTGAGCAGGCTTGGTCTAGACGGTGTTGACGAGGATCCTCTTGAGTGATGTTCTTGAAAGCCGCTTTGGCTCAACATAGCGACGGAGTAAAATCACCGATCATGCATACGTTAAGAAAGGCGTTGAATTGAAAGGTATCATTTTGGCAGGAGGGCGCGGCTCTCGTCTTTTTCCTTTAACCATCGGCATAAGCAAACAGATGCTACCTGTTTATGATAAACCGATGATCTATTATCCGCTCTCGATACTAATGCTTGCCGGCATTCGAGAAACTTTGATTATTACCATGCCTGAATACCTATCAGCGTTTCGTTGTTTGCTCGGCGATGGCGCCAACTGGGGAATAAGTCTCTCTTACGCGGTCCAGGCGGAACCGCGCGGTCTTGCCGAGGCCTTCTTGATCGATCGCGAGTTCATCGGGAAAGAGTCCGTTTGCTTGATCCTGGGAGACAATATCTTCTTCGGTCAAGGATTACCGGAACAACTGGAAGCGGCTGCGCACCTGAAGGAAGGCGCGCTAGTATTCGCATATTCTGTGCGTGATCCCGAACGTTATGGAGTCATCGAAATCGACAAACGCGGACGGGCTGTCAGTATTGAAGAGAAACCGCTCAAACCACGGTCGAATTATGCGGTGCCTGGTCTTTATTTTTACGACGGGCAGGTTGTCGAACTTGCTGCAAGTCTCAAACCCTCAGCGCGAGGGGAGTTAGAGATAACCGACCTTAACAAGCTGTATCTTGCGAAAGGTCAGCTCAAGGTCGACTTAATCGGACGCGGAGTAGCTTGGCTGGATGCAGGTACCCACCAGTCCTTGCTGCAAGCGTCGAACTTTGTCCAGACGGTTGAAGAACGCCAGGGATTGATGATTTCGTGCCCCGAAGAGATCGCCTTTCGGCTTGGATATATCCAAAGAGAAAAACTACTGAACCTCGCAAACGGGCTCGGGGACACCGCCTATTCGCACTACTTATTGCGGCTTCTTGAGGAGGAGAATCTTCATGGCAACCCGCAGGTTCTTAGCCGCTCAAGGATCGGGCTTTAACGATTGAGAACCAGGAGCACAGTGCTACCGAGAGCTGTGTGTTAGATTCACGAGGGATAGGTTAATCGACATGGTTCGATCTCCGTCGTCTTCTTCCTTTAAAGTGCCGATGCTCTCCAAGCAAGCTAGTCGCGGTCTTTTGGAGTGGTCCGCCAAACTGCTCGACAAGGTCGTTTTTTCTTGCCTCCTGGGGTTGATTGTACTTACGTCGATTCCTTACGGAACCGTCGAACCGTGGTGGGAAGCTGTATTTGAGTGTGCGATCTTTGGGCTCACGGCACTATGGATATTCGAGGTTCTTCTTCGAGGTAGCTGGCAAGTTAAGGGCCTTTCTATACTCCTGCCGCTGATAATAATAACGACCTATGCCTTCGCACAGACGGTCGAGTTGCCCGGGAGTTGGTTGGCGACGGGAAACGGGCAGAGCGTTTCCTATCATACGCTTAGTATTGACCCGTACCAAACGTATCTTACGGCGGTAAAGACCCTCGCTCTAACCTTGTTCCTAGGGCTGTTGCTGCTTCACACCTCGACTCCGAAACGTCTCCGTTGGCTTGTGCGAGTGGTGATAGGATTAGGGTTGGCTAGTGCGCTATTTGGAATTCTACGGCAGCTCCTTCAAACCACAGACGGATTCCTGTTGCCATACCTCTTTAAGGGAGATGGGTACGGACAGTTCATTTACCATAACGCCTTTTCATACCTTATGGAGATGGTCTTTGCGCTGCTGGCGGGCCTGGTGCTGGGAGGCGGAATACGGCGTGATCGTGCGCTAATCTATATGTCGATTGGTTTGTTTGTATGGACGGCATTCGTCTTTTCGAACTCACGAGGCGGTGTCATCAGCTTCATGTGCCAGGCCGTTTTCCTGCTCTTTGTCTCCCTGTCCTGGTATTCCGCGCGTTGGTCGTCGAGGGAAGATGGAAGGCGGCATCCGTGGTTGACCTTCATCCCTTCTTCACCGCTACTTCGCATATCACTCATTGTCTTGATACTCGGCGCGCTGGCGGCGAGCGTACTCTGGATGGGCGGGGAGCGGCTCCTTGACAGACTGAAAGAGGAGCAGGAGTTTCGTCAGGTCGCCCCTGGTGATACAAGGCGAGTCGATCTCTGGCGTGCCAGTTGGATGCTCATCAAGCATCAGCCTTGGACCGGCGTTGGCTTTGGCGCGTACTTCCTGGCAATTCCTGAGTACCAGATCGCTAGCGGTAGGTTGAAATTTGACCAGGCACATAATGATTATTTGGACTTGGCTGCCAGTGGAGGTGTTGTTGCGGTTGGCCTGGCTGGCTGGTTCATAGTCATGGTAATCAGGCGCGCCAGATCCTCCTGGGGTTCTGTTGACGCTTACCGACGGGCGGCGTGCCTGGGCGCGGTGGCCGGGATCCTGGATGTTGGTGTGCACAGCATTCTAGATTTCTGTCTTCAGCTCACCAGCATCGCAGTCGTTTTTGCGGCGCTTGTGGTTATTGCTGTCGCTAGGGTGGAAGCGGTGCCGGACGAACCGAAAGACGAATGAACTGCTGCATCAAGGGAGGGTCGGTTAACCCAACCATGAGAAGCACCGAGTCGATTCACGGCTGAAACAAAAAAATGGGACGACGGCATCTTCTTCTCTCTCTGTTGCGCTTTTCGATTGCGTTACTAGGATTAATCGGCGGCTACCGGCTTAGCCATGATGCCGCACACGCCGGCCTCTCCCGGCTCTTCTCATTCAGCGCTATTGTTCAGTCGAGGCTGGAGTCCGCGGACGAGGCCGTTAGACTGGCTCCGAGCGACCCGGAAGCGCATTACACGCGGGCGCTTGCACTAGTAAACAAGGAACGACTGAGCGATGCGGTGGTGGAATTCCAGCAGGCCACGCGATTGCGTCCTCATCACTACTACGAGTGGCTTGATCTGGGTGTAACCCTCGACCGGTTGGGGGATCAAACAGGGGCCGACGCCGCTCTCAGGGAGTCGGTCCGACTGGCTCCCTTCTTTGCGCAACCGCGGTGGCAGCTTGGCAGTCTTCTTTTCAGGCAAGGGCGATATGAGGAAGCCTTTGCGGAGTTGCGGCTCGCGGCCAAGAGCAACCCGAGTCTTGTTGGAGAACTGCTCCAACTTGCCTGGGTGGCGGCTGACAGCGATGTCAGAGCCTTTGAAGCTCTAATCCAACCACCGACCAAACGAAGCCATCTTGAGTTGGCCAATTTTCTAGCAGGGCGCGGAAAAGGAGCAGATGCCGTTCGCCAGGTCAGACAAGCAGGTGAGCCCGGAGACGAAGTGGAGCGCGCGCTGTTGCAGAAGACCATCTCCGGACTGCTTGCGGCCCAGTTGTTTTCTGATGCCTACGCCGCTTGGGCGATAAGCCACAACCGGCCAGTTGGCAGCGGCCCAGGTCAGTTTCTGAACGGGGATTTCCTGGAACCTATCCTGCAGAATGACCCCGGATTCGGCTGGCAGGTGTTGCCTACCCCAAAGGTCGTGGTCTCGATCGATCCGTCCGGGCCAACTCCCGGCGCCAGAAGTGTTCGCGTCGAATTCAGCGGCGAGCATGCGCCTGGAAATCTGATCCATCAACTGGTTCTGCTTCAGTCAAAAACCCGATATTCCTTGAACTTTATGGCAAGGGCAGAAGATCTTGTGAGCGGCGGCCCCCCCGTGATTCTCGCCTTCGATGGGGGAAGCAAGACAATCCTGGGTCAGTCAAAGCCGCTCTCTCCCGGGAACAGTGAATGGAGCGCCTACCAGGTGGATTTCGCCACCGATTCGAACACCGCCGCTGTGATCATAGCGCTCCAGCGGCTGAGCTGTAACCAGAGCCCATGTCCAATTTTTGGCAAACTGTGGCTGAGCAGGTTTTCCCTAGTGAAGAATTAGGGCAGCCAGGGGGCGCTGCGCTGAAAGAGGGGGTGGCATCCTCCCTCGGGAGAGTCGCTCCAGCTGGGCATGGCAGGCGAATGGCTGGTTTGGCCCGCCGCAAAGGCGAGGGGTCCCCTGCCAGTTCGGGACACTAGGCGTGCGGCCGACGCCGACAGCTATTTAGTTGAAGAATTTAACGGAAAAAAGCTAAAAAGGTCTTGACTTTAACCGAGAAGCCGCGTAAAGTTTGGCTTCCCCACAGAACGTCGTTCGAGATTGGGGAGTGTGGTCTGGCTGACTGTCTCCAGTTCCAAATAAGAAAGGGTTAAGATTATGCAATTTCGCGCACGTCCTTCGAGAATTCTGTCGTTGTTAGTACTGATCGCAGTTAGCAACGTTTTTGTTTTTGCCAACGGAATTGCAGCTTCAGGTAAGAACGTCCTGCTTGGCAAACTGATAACCAATAGCAACAGACCCGTTTTGGTGAATGGCGGCGATGCCATCACCGGAACAATCATTCTGTCTGGCGCTCAATTGGTAACTCCCGCTGCGGGCGGGGCCACCGTGCAGTTGGAGAAGCTGGGCACGGTCATGGTTGCGCCGAGTTCGAACGTCACGCTTACATTCGACCTCAAGAATGTGGTCGTCAATATTTCTTCGGGATATGCGGCGGTTACAACGGTCGAAGGCGTCAAGGGTACGGTATTCGGTGCCGACGGGACTCCCGTGGGAGGCGGTTCCAATGTGCCTGCTCCGCCTCAGGGTAAGGGAGGAAGCAGCTTTGATAACGGTGACATCCCGGGGATTGTCTTGGGTGGCGTCGGCATAATCTTTGGGATAATTGCTTGGCGGAAGGCGGGTAATGCTTCGGACGATGCCGCAGCCGCTAGAGCCGCAGCCGCTGCTAGCGCAGCTGCTCTTGCAGCCCTAAGAACCTGCTTGGCTGGCCAAACCGCGAGTCCGGTCAAAGTCTGTACAAGCTTTTAAGACCGCTCCTTAGAATTGGTTCAATTTACCAAGAAGACATGCCTTGCGATTCTCGCGGGCATGTCTTCTTGCGTTTGTACTAATGGTGAACCATCCTGAGACGAAATCTGGTAATCTAGTTCTCTCTCGACCGGCTCAGCTTGCAAAGGCCCGAGAGAGTTGCCGAAGTCTCCGCCAGTTTTGTTTTCGAATCTGAACCGCGGCTAACAGGTACTTCAGTTTTTGCCTTGGTGATTACCGTGCAGTTTTGTAAGAGAGTTTTTATTGCCCTCTTGTTACCTGTCGTACTGTGGGCACTTACGGAGACTGTCCGTGCCCAGTCTTCTGATCAGAGTCTTCCCACACCCGTACTTGCAAACGAGATCAATGGAAGGATTGCGGCGCTGGATCTTGGCGATTCCCGCCTGACGCGTCACTTCTATGCCTTCGAAGGAAATCCGGGGGACGTTCTGATCACGATGAGCAGTAAGAATCTGAACGGAGATATTGATGTCTTTACGGCAGTCAATTTCAGGCCGCTGATCAAGACCAGCCTCTACGCGAGTTCACAGTCGCCAGAGGTGACGAAGGGCATCTATCTGCGCAGGCACCAGATCCTCATTCTGCGCGTCGAAGCGCGGACGCCAAGCGATGCAGAAGGCACATATCATGTGCGCTTTGGCGGCTCGTTCGCGCCATTCAGTGGCGGCATTCCCGTCGCCGAAAACACTGAGCCTGAGAGCGACTCGGCGCTTTCGACTCGAGGTACAAAGCGATTGTCCTCCGTGGGCGCGACAATCCCTGAGCCCGTCGTGGAAACTCCGCCTGTGACTGCTGAGACGAAACCGGCAGAGAACGCAGCAGAGAAACCCGCGGCAGAAACGGAAGCGGCTAAGAAGGCCGCCGCCGCAAAAGCCAAGCAGACGAGGTCGACAGTTCGCAATACGCGCGGCCGCACACCGCGTCCGGCTAGACCGAAACCTGCAAAGCCCGACACAGAAGCGGCAAAGACCTCCGAAGCAAAGACCGAACAAGCGAAGACTGATGAGGCCAAGAAAGAAGCCGGCGCCGGGGAAGAGAAGGCCGCGCCAGAGCCGGCCAAGTTAGAAACGCCTGCCAAAACGAATACTCAGGAAGGACCACTGCCCGGCGCTCATCTGATAATTGAATCTAAGGATGGAACCAGGATCGATCGGCCGATGTCGACCGTCCGCCGCGTGGTGGTCGAAGGCGGGATGATTGTCATCGTATTGAAGACGGGAAAGATCGAGCGCATCCCCATGTCCACGGTCGCGCGTATGGCGATCGAGCCGTAGAGAATCTCGCCGCTATTCGTTGATGTTGTCCAGCAACTTGAACTTTCAACCGCGAACTAAGGCACCACCCACTGCTCGCGTCCAATGCCGTAAATAAGGACTTCTTTTCCGAATATTTCAGTCTTGCCTTCAACCTTCTCACCGAGGCGTTCGGCGACTTTAGCTGAGGCTACATTTGCCGGGGCGATCAAGCTAATTAGTCGTGCCTGATCAAGTGAAATCTTAAAGGTAAATAGTGAGCGACAAGGTAAGAGAGGTGGGGTAAAATTTGCAAGCTTTGCGAATTCAAGTGAAGAAAGCTTGCAAAACATGAGACCAGCGAAGAGTGCCCAAGGACAGGAGCAA
>JBGQGG010000027.1:0-76575 GCA_041497335.1 Pyrinomonadaceae bacterium
ACCGCAGAGGGCGCTGAGGGATGAGCAGAGGAACGCAGAGCACGCCTCTCTCTGCGACCTCTGCGAAGAACTCCGCGACCTCTGCGGTTAGCCTTATCTCTTTGCCTCCACGCAACCGAGTTTTGACACAGCCTCTGAAAGGCCGGGCTAAAGTCATCAGTCGCTACGCGACACAAATACGCTGTCTCTTGCCGAGCGCCAACGGCGCGAAATGCAAAAGCCTGGGCCAACGGCCCAGGTGACGGCGCAATTAAGATCATCGAGCGCTGAAGGCGCGGGATGCATTGGTCCGACAGATTTATTTCGCCCGTACGGGGCTCAAGGAGCAAATTGGTCATCGATTCCCAGGGCGTCGCGCTACGCGCTTTGCCCTGGGCTATTACATTTCACGCCTTCAGCGTGAAGACGGTCCGTTGCCAGCTTTGTTGACAGATGCTTCCTTAGCGCATGCTTTCGACGCGTAGCGTCGGCATGAATTTAGCCCGGCGTTTCAACGCCGGGTAGGGAAATCTCAGGAATTCGATCTCGTCGCGTCAGCGACGATTGAATATCAACCGTCGCTACGCGACAGTCCGCGAAGCGGACGCCAGCATAAAGCCTGGGGCGTTAGCCCCAGGTACAAGGCATCGTAGAATTCGTTTGAGCCCGTGAAACGGGCGACAGCGTTCTCGGTTCATTCCGCGTAGTTAATGAGGACTTCAAGCACCGACAGCATTCGGACTGTCGCCCGCTTCCGCGGGCTTAGATTTATTTCTCACGTCGATCCTGGGGCTGACGCCCCAGGCTTTATGCTTTCGCCTGCTTCGCAGGCTGGAAGTCACTTCCTGACTACCGTGATCTTCACCTCTGAAGGATACTGCTTCGAATGATGGACGGCGTTGTGCGCGACGACGCCTTTTGATTCGTCGTAGTTCTTCCCACCTGTGTTCAGGTTCCGATCAAAACGCGGGAAGTTGCTGCTCGACACTTCAAGCCGAATTCGATGCCCGGCCTCGAAGTAGTTGCTCGTGTTCATCGGCTGGAGCGTTACCTTGTAAACCTTCCCGGCCTCCAGCCATACAACGGGCTTATCGTATCCATTCCGGTACCGCAGCCTCTGGATCGTCTCGTCAAGGTTGTAGGCCCGCCCGTCCGGATACACGTCGATCAGCTTCACTGTGAAGTCCGTGTCCTTGGCGTCCGACGAGACATACAGCGTCACCTCAATAGCCCCGCTCACTTCCATCCCTTCCTTCAGAGGCTCGGTCGTGTAGACCAGTATGTCGGGCCGCGCCTCCATCTTGCGCTGATCAAAGGCGCCGCCCTGCACTGCGTTGCCGGTGCAGCAAACATTCCCGCCGTACGACGGCACCGGATTCATCGGGTCATAGTCGAACTTATCCGGAGCATCCGCTGCTGGCGTTGCCTCGCTGAGCGCTCCGTCGCCGTCGAGTGTGTTGGCCTTGCCGCCGCTCGATAAGAAAAAGCTCATCGACTGCGCGCCTCTTGGCGGCCACGTGTCCGACGTCTGCCACTTGTTGATCCCCATCGTGTAGTAGCGCACCTTTGGCATCGTCTCGAGAATGTGGTTGTTTTCGCCCTTAAGAAAGTAATCGAACCACGCGTAGGTCAGCTCGTCATAGTTCAGCCGCGCGTCCCCGACGCTGCGCTCGCCGACAATTGTGTTCTCCGTCGCGCGCTTGTAGGAGCAGTGGAGCGTCGGCGCGATCACCGCGTATTGCTGGTTGGCAATCTCAGGCCGGGCAGTCTTTCGCACCTGATTGTATGCGGCCAGGTTGGGCCCAACCGACACGTCATACCACGACATGAACCAGAAACCCGGGACGTTGACCTTCATGTTGTCGTGCCACAATCCGCCTCGGTACCAGGCAGGATCGTTCGGCACCCGCTGGATCATAGCGCCCCCGGTGTCGACAGGCATCTTGTCGGCGAAGATTCCATGCGGCCCGTCCACGGCCTTAATGATTTCATTCTCGGGAAGGTGCCGCAGCGCCTGCGACCAATCCACCCGCGGCAACTGCTGCGACAGATCGAACGACTTCGACGCGCGAATCAGATCCTCCCGTGACGTGTCGGGCGGAAACATCGGCCGCACCTGGTTCTGCTCACCGTAGATCCACGCGATGAACAGCATCTGGACCGCGCCGCCGCGGTACCAGTTCCCCTGCTCGTAATACGGCCCCACCCGTCCCACACCGGCGCCGAATCCCTGTGGGATCATCGCCGCATACGCCGGATTTCCCTGCGCCGCCACACCCAACTGCCATTCGGCGGTCGAGGAGCATCCGATCGTGCCGACCTTGCCGTTCGACCAGGGCTGTTTGGCCATCCACGTGAACGCGTCATCCCCGTCACTGAGCGGCGGGCCCAGGATGTCGTAGTTCCCCTCGGAGAAAAAGTGGCCGCGCTCGTTCATCTCGACGTAGACATACCCCCGCTTGACGGCCTCGAGTTCTTCTGTCATATCGCTCGGCAGGCCGTTGCGGACGTCCCAGAAATTGAAGTTGTATGGCGTGCGAACAAAAATCACGGGGTATTTCTTTGAAGTATCTCTCGGGCGATAGACGTCCGTTGCCATGCGCTTGCCGTCACGCATCGGCACCATGAGCTTGCGCTCGACTATCGCGACTGACTGAAGTTCTTTCTCGAGCGAGCTTCTCCGCGCGATCATTTCCGGAGTGAGGGCGCCACGCCCCTGAGAGTGAACGTTTTGATTGAGAGCGTTTTGTATCGCAACGCCGAATCCCACTCCGGCAAGTATCAGAATCCAGAGAATCTTCTTTCGCATCTCTATGCTCCTTGGGAAAAGTGTCCGACAAGATTCAGGAAGGCTGGACTAGGTTATATGTACAGGATGGAGGCTGGCAAGGGCGACTGTTCGCCTCTTTATCCAGAGTTAGATCCCTGCTGCCCAAGGGCCAGGAAAGATAATCTGGTCTACAGTCTGAGTAGAAACCAACGTTGGGATTGAAACGGAGAGAACGCAGAGGATCCCGCAGAGGAAAACCCTTGCGTCCTCTGCGAAATCCTCTGCGTCCGTTGCGGTTAATTGCCCGCTTCGGATTACCAGACGAGCCTGACCTGAAATGCGGATCTGCTTATTGTCGCTACTTCAAGATGAAATCTATCTCCTCATGCAGACGGTTGGGAAACGAACTTCTCTTAATCTCAATCTGCCTTACTGCGGAAGCGACATCGAGCAAGCTGCTCAGACTACCCGAAAAGAATTCAGCGGACGACTCATCCGAACCTTCGTTACTCTTATTACGAGTTTGTTGACGGGCCTTAATAGCTTCGGCGTCAAGTTTTCCCATGACGTCATCGAAAGCCTGCTTCCTTTGATCGAGGCGAATGATTGTCAGATCGTCGAGCGATGAGCCGGACTGCATCTGTGCGTCCGGTTTCTGGCCACGAGCGCCAAGCACGGAATTCAGAAGTTGCGGGCTATTGGCAAGGACCAGTTCGTGGTCTCGCAATGCGTAGCAGAAATGCCACCCCAGCATCGGTAGTTCAAGCTCACGCCATGATTGATCGTTTGCATCATGGCCCACCCACTTTAAGTCCACACTTGGGCCGGCAACAGTCAGGCGGCTTTGCGCCGCTTTTGAGATTGCCTCTTCCAGAATATCTCGATTCAAGTTTGCCGGGGCCTGGAGCGTAAGGATTGCGACCCTGCGGAACTCTACAAAGAGCGGACCGGCAACCCCCTGTGGACGGGTCGCTACCACCGCCGCCAACGGGTGCGCGGGTTCAATGGCCTGTTGCAACCGGGCCGCAATTTGGTGCTCCAACTCGATCCGCAAAGGGTTTTCTCCCGGTTCCTCCTTCTCGCTAACTCTCGCGTCATGCGGATCATTAATCATGGAATCATACTCCGGGCTCAAGTATGAATAGCGATCATACTCTTCGGTATCTTCGTTACAGGCGGAGTAAAACTCGTTGTCACTATACGACTCCCAGGACCAGGATTTACTTCGCTGCTTTTGCTCGCGTGATGGTCCATCCAAAAGGGTGTCATGAATCAGTATCGCTGGCAGAGTCGGGTCGCCGCCGAGAGACTCCACCTTTAGAAACGGCACATCGTCCGGAATCTGCTCCTGCATCCGTGCAATCTCCGCGGCAGCAATTGGGAAACTCTTCCTCGACTCTCTTCCCGTGGTGAGGAAGTCGCGGCGCTCGATCCATTGTCCATCTTGCAGTTCAAGATCGAACATGCCGGCTCGAACCGCCTTCAACTGGTCCACGTTCTGCATTAACCAGTAATGTTTGAAATAGTAATCATCGTTGAGCTTCGCCTGGTCCACCCAAACGGTGACGAAATGAGGGTTCACTACCGCGCTCAATGTCTTGAACGCCGGATCATCCGAGAGTCTGTCCTTGTGCGACTTACCGTTGATGTTGGCTATCGCGCGAAGCAACAACTGTTCATTTGTCGCCAGAATGAAGTGTCCTTTGGCCGCGGCGAAAACAAGTGCCTGCTTCTGTCGTCCCCGATCGGCTTCCACCTCATGACGATAGTAAGTTGTTCCGTCCGGCAATTCTGTTTCTTCAAACCGCTCCTTGCTTTTGAAGAACTTTGTGGCCGCCACTTTCTCTTCACTCATCGACGCCATGAAAACCAGATCCAGCCGCCCAATGTCGTAAATCGCAATGGCCGCGCCGGCGTCAGCCGCACCGCTAATTGCCGCAGTGTCTAGCGGAAAACCAATCGCGCTATTGAACTCTTCCCAGCGCTCAATCAACTTCAAAGCCAGATGCCGATGCTGGAATTGCTTGTAGTTTGTGCTGTCCAGATACTGCTGCTTGAGACGTGACTGGTCCCACTGTTTAATTAGTGCTGGTAAATCTCCGAATTGCGCGTAAACCAGTGCGCCTCGCGGAAAATCTTCCGCCAGGCTGAACGCGCTTTTGTTTGAGCGAGTCTTGGCGTAAACGAACAGCCCTGCACAGACGATCAGCACCAGAGCGATGATCGAGAGCGGCTTAGGTCTCAGACACTTCTTAAACCTCACTCTTAAGAACCTCACTGTGATCTCCTGTTCACGAATCCAGTAGTCCAGACTGATGCTACTGACTTCCCACCAGCCTTTGGTCTATTACGAGCGAAGGCTTTGGCTGTCGCTCAACTTTTCGCTGCATTTCACGCAGTCGCTCAAGACGTAATTCTGCGGTTTGCTTGTCTGCGATCTTCACAAGAAAAACTAGCTTTGCTTTCTCTAGTTCCGTAGCTCGGTTTAGATCTCCGATTTGCTCAGCCGCCGCGGAAAGCAGGCCGAGCAATTCCGCACGCGCACTTCTCTGCCGCATTGCCGCCCGCACGCGGAGCGTCTGATACTTACTCTCTTCAACTCCTGACTCATCTGTTTCAACCTTGCCCGGTTTACTTTCAGCAGGCTCGGCCGCGCTCGCTTTCGGCTGCAAAGCGGTGGCTCGTTCAGCCAGCTTCAACGCGGCGCGCGGCTGGTTCTGCTTGAGATAGAGTCGAACGATCTGTTCGAGCGGCTCATCTTCACTGAATGCGAAAGGCTGCCAGACGGATGACTCGCGGCTTGAAGTCCGAGCCCTCGTGAAACTGTCTAATGAATCCGCGTCGCGCCCCTCCTTCTTTTCAAGGAAGGCTCGCAAGAATCTCAGATAAGGATTGGGGTTAGTGTTTTCGGTCGCCAGGACGATTTTGATCGCCTCGTCGGTCCGGCCGGTCGACGCGAGGGAGAGCGACTGAAGCGCAACCTCCATCTCGCTGTCGGTTACGTTGAGAGTTCGCACGCGCTCTCGCAGCTTGGTCCAAAGTTCGGGGCTTTGGGCGGTGATTTCCGGGGCCAGCCAAAGGGCCTGCCAGCGCGCACTTCTAGTCGTGGCACGGTCGCCGATGATCGTTGCCAAATTTTCAATGGCTTCATCTGTCTTCTTGTTTGCTGCCAACAATCGCACCAACTCGATCCGATTCTCTTCATCGTCAGGCGAGAGGCTTAACAACTGCTGGCGATAAGCAAGCGCGGCGTCGAACCAGGCAAACTCTCCTGCCTTTTCAGCAGCCAGACGCAGCGCCTGCGTTTGTTCGACGCCTTGACCGGTTGGTGGCAGCTCAGCGCCCGGCTCTTCAACCGCATGGGCCTTCACGAGTGGCAGCGCAGCCAATTCTGCCGCTGTCTCTGCTCTCAATTCCTCTTTGCTCAGATTAACCATCGATTGCAACCACTTAAGAGCGAGCGCCGCATCGCCTCGTTCGAAGGCGATGCTTGCCAGGGCGACGAAGTAGGCCGGCTCGTACTGCGCCAACGCAATCTCGCGCGCGTACGCTGCTTCAATCAAAGCACGCGCTTCCGCCTCGCGGCCTTCGCTGCGGAGCAACGCTGCCGCCGCGTTCAATCTTTCAATGCTCGGCGGTTTGATTGAAGTGAGATTTGCGCTGGTCTTAATGCCTGCCAAATGCGCGAGACCATCAAAGACTTGAGCGACACGGCCCTCGCGGATATCTAATCTGAAACTGGCGAGACGCAGCCAGACCGGCCGTGCATAACGGTGCTTGATGCTCGATTCAATCGCGGCCATCAGACGGCGCGCTTCTGCCGTTTGATTCCGCCCGAGCAGATATTCAAGATATTCTTGCTGCCACTTGATTCTCTTGCTGCTAGGGTCCTCGGGTTTGTAGCTGGTCAGATGATCCAGTGCTTCTTCCATCCCGGAATCATCCCAAGATGTCTGTTGCTGAGACGTGTAAGTATAGTCACGCTCGTAACTACTAAGGCCGGAGCTGCGGGCGATGACGAGGCGGTAAAAAGGCGCGGCTTCGCTCGGAGAAACAAGTGCCTCTCTGATCAAGAACACTGGCAGGAACAGATTATCCGGCGCGGCCTCGCATAGTCCGCGGAAGAAGGCCCCTTTCGCCGCTTCATCCACCGGTGAGAGTGACTGTGCTGCTTCATTGTTTGTTTTCGCGAACGAAACAGCGAGACCCCGGATGAGCGCTTTCAAGTGCTCGAACTTCTTCTTCGATTCGTTCGAGTCGTATTCGTCCTCGTCCCTGAAGTTCTCTTGCAAACGTTTCGTGAGCAGCGGAGTCAATCGCTTTCGCGCTGGTTCGGACAAATCGTGCCGGCCCAGCGTATCCAGATAGAGTTTGCAATCATCGAGCGAAGGCTCGTCACGGATGATTTGCTCCCACAACTCGTTTGCCTGGCTCTGATCGCCGATGAGGAAAAACGCGGATCCTAGATCCGCCACGACCGTCTTGTTTTCAGGCTGCGATTCGTGGGCCAACCGCAGGCGCTCCAGCGCATGCGCCGCATCTTTTTGATCCAGATACCAGTGCCCCAACCGCGCTTGCTCGTTAACATCCTGTGGCCGGTCCTCGATCATTGCCGGCAAGAAGGAGCTCGATTTCGCTTTCTGCTGCTCGTCCGCTGACGAGTAAAGCCATTGGCCATAGCTTCTGGAAAAGTGGAACCAATCGTCCCCGACCAATTGTCTGGTCGTGTCAGGGTTTTGCTTAACGAGCTGACCAATCTGCTGAAACTGCAGCGCAGTGAGAAAGTAACTCTCGTTGGTCGCGCTGAACTCGCTCAGGGCGAGACTCGCCTCAGCCTGACGAGAAGACTTCCAGGCAACTGACAAGGGTGTATTCTCAATCGCCAGGTGGGCGAGTTCCTTCTCTCCTTTGCGGAGCATGAAGTTGACGAGCTGGAGCTGATGCACCGTGGGTTGTTGGGCGCAGGAAAGCAATTCGTTCTTGCCGGCTTCACCGTTCTCGTCGAGAGCCTCCAAGTACCGATCCACTAAAGCGTCCGGCTGCGTCGGAAGCGATGCCGGATTAGCATTCGGTTGCCGGTAGTTTGATCTCAGCGCCTGTAATTCACGATCGCGATCGCCGATCAGTCGAGCGTTTTCGGCAATCGCTCGCCAATATTCAAAGCTGTCGCGGGCCGAGTCGCGGGCACGCTCGGCCTCCAGCATGTCGATGGTCCGTCTGTACGCTCCGCGCTCGCTGTAGAAATCAACGAGGGCCGTCAGGCGGCTGTGGTAGGAGGACCAATCACCCGACGAGTACGCGACATCCTTTTGCTGAACCAGGATCTGCTCCTCGAGAGAGCCGAAGCCCGCGCGGCTTCCCAGGTTCTCCACAAAGGCGAGGGTTCCGGTCTGGTCTCCTCCGTTGCGCACTGTGGCTTCGATCTGTTGCTTTAGAACGCCGAACAGCGCCGACAATTCATCGCCGGTAGCTTTTTCCGCGGCCACGCCGCCCACCGCTTCAGGCACGGCGCCATCTATGACCTCCAACAGAGAGCGTGCTTTGCCAGCTTGCGGATTATCGGCGCGCACGGACTCTGCCGCCATGCGAGAACGCAGTTCCCAGAGTCGCCGCATGATCTGATCGAGCGGCTCTTCATCACGAACAGTCTGAACGTAACCGGTGATTTCCGTCGCCTTCAAGTCGTGCTTGAACGGATCGGCCAGGAAGGCATTGAAGGCTTCACGATAAGTAGCGATGGCGCGCTTTCTTTCGCTCCCGCGCAGCCGGGCTGCCTCTGCGAACTGATCGCCGACTGAGAGTTTTTTTGATTCTTCGTGTGGTAACTTCTGGCGCGCGATCTCGGCCTCGCGATGACGGCCGGCCTTCTCCAACACTTCGACTATGCGCTTTATGTACTGCGGGTCATCATTAGAAAGCTGCGCCGCTTTGTTGAGCGATGCGAGCGCGGCGTCGTAATCTTTGGCACGCGTGCAAATGTCAGCCAGTGCATCGTAAAGTTCGAGCATCTCCGGCTGATTATCCAGCGCCGTGCGATATTGCCGCGCGGCATTGGCTAAATCGCCTTTCGCTTCGTAGATGCGCGCCAGCACCACATTCCAACGATAGTTCTTGTAAGCCTGCTTGGCCGTGCGTTGATAATAGTTGAGGAGTGTGTCGGCGCCGCCGTATCGCTTGACATAGTTGATTGCCGTGTCAACTTTCTCTTCATCTTCAGGTTTCCGATTGATGATCTCGATGTGTTGTTCGACCGCTGATCCGTAGTCTCTTAAGCGCGTGAAGGCCTCGATCATCTGCTCGCGCAAGTCGGCGACCTGTGCATGGATCGCTTTTATATCGAGGTCCTGCTTGTTGATGGCCGCCAGCGTCGCGCTGAAACTTTGTCGCAAGGCATTTCGGTTTCCCGAGCGCACATAGAGCCGCGCCAGTTCGTGAAAGACTTCCGGGTTGAGCCGATCCTCGTTATTAAGTGTGGTGAGCACCCGCTCAGCGTCTGCCACATGATTCATCTCGAGCTGTTGGGCCGCGAGTTTGCGACCGAAAAGGTAATGAAACCGGCCCAGGCCTCTCTGCATGCCGCTCCGCAAAACGAAGAGCGAGTCTTCGCGCAAGCCTATGCGCCAGTAGAAATCCGCAGTTTCACTCAAGACGCCGTAGTTGGTCGGAAATCTTTGGACCAGTTCACGAAGAACCGCCGCCGCCATGCTGCGCTGGCCCACCCGCTGATAAGTTTCAGCCAGTTGCAAGCGGTACGAGATGGCCAGGCGCGCGTTACTTGTGACCGCCACCAGACGCCTGAGCGCCGCGATCTCTCCGCTCGCATCCTTCTTGTCCGCAAAGAGATCACGAGCGCGCCGCAGGAACTGTTGTGAAGCCCGGAGCGCAATTTCCTGACGAAGCAGTCCCGAGGCCACCGGCCAGCGTTTCGCGTCGTTGAGAAAATCAACGTACTCCAGGATGAACTCCCAATTATTATTTCGGCGGCGTTCCTGATTGAACGCGATCACGATCTGTTCCCACACACCCGGTCTCTTTGAAAGACTAACCAGCCGCTTCCTGGCTCGGCCTATGTCCGCCGCTTGTTCATCCTGGGAATCGGCGTCGGCGAGCGCCTTGATGTATTCGGCCAGGGCTGCGCCTAATTGATGTTTGTCTTCCATGATTACTCCCGCCTGAAAGGCGTAGAGTGATTCGTCGTTCGTCTGCCGGCGCAGAGTTCTGATCGTGCGCAGGGCGTCGTCGTACTGAAAATAGTCCCAGTAAATGGTGGCGGTATCGAGGTAGGTTTCAGGCCGGCCACGGCCGAGCGCAACTAATTGTTCCCACTCTGCGCGCGCGCGGTTGTAGTCGCCCAACTCTGCCTGAATCTCGCCGGCGCGCGTGCGATAGTCTGCTGAAGAAGGAATGGCATTAGCCAGAGCATGCGCGGCGGCACCTGCCTCTTCCAGAGAACCGCGATTGTGTTGACCAAACGAGCGAGTGAAACTGATCAGACGTTCAGAGAACTCAGGCGTGTTCGGGTATAGCTTGTTCAGTTCCCGGTAAGCATCAATCGCTTCCTCATAATTGGAAAGCCAAACGGCGGCGTCCGCGCGAAACAGTTTGTACGGCAACAGCGAAGGTGCCGCGGCGTCAGACTGTGCCTTGTCGCAAGTCTCGCGCGCGCGATCAAAATACGCATGCAATTCGCCCCGACTGGAGAGATCAGAAAGAAATTGATCTCTAATCTCGCGCGACTCAAAATAATATTCGGCCACGAGGGCGCGCCACTGCGGCCACTCTTTGTGCGCGACGTAGAACTTCAACAGGCCGTTGACGAAAGTCAGGTTATGCGGGAAGCGCTCGTGCGCCAGAACGTAAAGAGTTCGGTAGAGATTGGCGTCAAAGCTGGAAGCGTTGACATTAGCGCCTGAATCAACAAATTTGCGCAGGTACTTTTCAGCCTCTTCATCGTTGAGCTTTGTGAGCAGATCATGCGAGAAGGCCTCAAACTCCTGATTTCTTTTTTGCCGTAAGAACCAGCGGGACATGCGGTCGCGCCACATCGTCGTCGGAAACTTCTTGAGCGTCTCCTGATAAACCCGCAACTGCTCTTCGACCATATTGGTCTGACCCAGCCATTGCAGCATTTGTTCATACAGACCTTGCTCGGCGCCGTATTTCTTAATCTCACCGGCATAGAGGGCCAGAATATCGGTAGTCCGATTTTCTTTATCCAGCGAAGCCACGTAGCGTTCCAAAACAGTGGCGTACTCAACTCCAGCCGGCTGGGCAATCAAAGTTCGCGAACGTTTCCGGCGAGAGTTCGCCGAGCTATCCGAGCCGACCAGGTAATCCGGGTATTGTGAATGTGAATTGCGAACGTCAGATGAATCGCTGTTGTCCGCAGTGCTTGTCTCATCTGAGATTTCGATGCCGGGGTTCGACGCGCCGGGATCAAAGATCACGGTTGGCTTGACTTCCGTCGGCTCTGAGTCGATAGCCAGGGCCTGGGCCGGCGCGTTTGGTCCAGTGGCTTGTGTCTGCTCTGAGCTCGGGATCAGCAGCGCCCCCGGCTGCCGGTGGCGGCCCAGGTAATCCAGGAGGCGTTGGTACAGCGCACGCTCTTCGCCCACCTTACCCGCAGCGACGTAGCAATCGGCCAGCTTCAAAGCGACCTCCGGATATTGCGGCGCATCAGCGTACCGGTTTTCAAATTCGGCCAGAGTCTCGGCTGCGACCTTTGTCTCTTTCGTCGCGGTGTAGAGCCGCACGATGTCGAGATACATCTGGGCTAGTTCAGGGGCAGTTGGATATTCCTGCTTGTAAGCGGTGAAGATCCGATAGGCCTCCGCGCGGTTGAAGTGCTTGACCGCCCGCTCTTCTTCGACCTGGAATTCCTTTTTTGGATTGGTGTCGGAAAGGATGAGTGACAGAATTCCGCCCAGCATGCCCGGGTGCGGGTCCGCGGTGGCGATGTCCTGATAGAACCTCAGATCGCCGCGCGTCAAAGACAGTCTTTCCTCACTCGCATCCGACATAAGCTCAAAGAGCTGATAGAGAACTTTCGCTCGCAGAGCGCTGCCGGGTTTCATCTCGCCCTTCAGATAGAGGGTGTAGAGAAAGCGCGAGGCCGCATCCGCGTAGCCATCCGCGATCAAGAGTCGCGTGATAGTAACCGACTCGTCTTGTTTCCAACTGATTTTTCGCGCAGCTCGGGCCTTCTCCAATTGGACAAACACCTCAGGCGAATCCCTGTTGGCGTGCTTAGAGTAATGGAGGAGTTTGACGGCAGTCTCGAAATCCGCCGGGTTGCCACGAAAGGCCTCGCGCAACTCATGGCCATAGGCGCGAAAACGATCATGGTCTTTCAGGAATTCATAGAACTTGTCGGACAGTTCCACCGGCCAAAACGGATCGAAGGCCTTCGTATAGGCTGCTTCGGCTTCTCTCTCCTGGCCCATTGCATCGAGGATGGCTGCCTCTTTCTCGATCAGGAAGGCGCGGCGATCAGCGAAACGCTCCTTGTATTGCCGCACAACTTTGAGTGCCTCGGGATAGTTCCTTTCCGCTACCTGCTTTTGTACGTACTGCTCGATGATCTCAAAAGCCGAAGGGTTCTGGGCGAGGGTTTGCTCATAGAAAACCGGCGCGAGATATTTTGTCAGCAAATGTGTCTGGGCCAGGTCGCTTAGCCGTCCGAAAATCTCGACGCGCCGCTCCGGCAAAGCAACTTGCAGCAGGCGCTCAAGCGCTTCCGCCTCAGCAGCGAATTGCGCCCTCCGGTCAAAGAAGGCAGCCATCGTATCGAGGGCCTTGGTCTTGTCTGGCTCATGCTCGACAAAGGCGCGCATCTCTTCAACGGCTTCTGCTTCACGGCCCAGCTTTTCGTCGAGTTGCGAGAGTTTCAGATTGATCTGCGGGTCGTTTGAATATTTCGCTTCGACCGCGGCGAGACGATCACGCGCTGCTGCGGTCGGATAGGGCACCAGCGCCTGCGCGCCGAAGAATTCGACGCGTGTATATAGGGCCGAGTCGATGAGCGCGGCCTTTTCGTCCACTGAACTGCGGTTTTTTTCCGTTTCGTTGATGGCGCTGACGATGCGACACGGATTGAAGATGGCGACAGACAAGAAGGTGACCAGCAGCGCCACGCCCAGCAGCCGAGCTACAAAGACAAAGTTCGCGCGAAGACCGAATCCATGTCTACTAGCATGCGCCCAGTCCCGCCGGGCCGAAATATTCATGGATCGCCGGTTCGGAAAACTCCGGCACCTCCATAGGAGCGGATTATTTGCTTTGCTTGATTGGTCCATCCGTTGAAAACATGTCGCTCCTACGGAGCTAGTCACTATCGTGGTAAAACTTCGATTTGTATTTCCGCACTCGATTGATTGTGGGCGAAATCTTCAGCCGATATGACGATGGTGTAGCGTCCCGCCGCGAGGCTTGGTGGCACGCGCAACTTGCCCACGTTCGTTTGCTCCTTGTTGGACCAGAAGAGCTGCAGGGGTTGCGCGCCATACATCCGCGCCACCAGACGCGCCGTATCGCTGTCCGCATCGACACGTAACAGCACATCATCGCCCGCCCTCACAGCTTGCGATTCGATTCTGGGCTTCAGCTTCGGCGCGTGACTATCGATGACGAAGCTTTTCTCCTCCTGATAGCCGTTGCCATTCTTGTCTGTCAGCAAAAGGCGGCAGCGATAGGTCCCGTCAGGCATCCAGGCCGGGGCGAAAAACCTGACTTCCCAAACGTCCTCGCCAGGCAAGAACTTGAGCGGGAGCGTCTCGCCAAACGGCAGCACGGCAAAGACGGAGTTGATCGATTCATCTGTCTTCACTCGCAAAACCGGATCGCCAGGCTGAATTAATCGTGGACGCAAGAGTGCGCGCGGCGCGGCAATGAACGCAGTGTATGGCGTCACGAACTTGTATTTTTCCGAAAGGCGAATGATCTCCGCGATGTAGTCTTCCCGCTCGCCGTTCGTGTCCATCTCGCGCAGCAGCGCATCGACACGCGCGCGCGCCCAGAGTCGCGGCAGGTGCTCATGCGTGTCCGCAAACTCCGGCAAGCCCACACTGCGCGAAAGATTGATCGTCTCCGTCCCGTATTGCCCCTGCACGCTTACGGTGGTCTGAGCCGTCGGCTGTTTATAGCGCCCGACGAATGCGAGACTCGAACCATCGAAGCTGTAATCACCGGTGGCATAGACTTGATAGAGATTGTCTCGCTGGGCCGGCGTCAAATGCAGGTTCTCAATACTGGGACGGCCCACATGCTCAAAGAAAATCTTGAGTGCAGTCGCGATGTCCTCAGTCTCGCGCGCCCGCGCGAAGTAGCCGTGACCAGCTTTGGCAAGCGCCTCGAGTAACGCGCCGTTCGCATCGCTCCCCAGTCCGAAAGCAAACACTCTGGCCGCCGGCGCATTCGCGTTTCCGGCATTGAGCGCTCGTACTATCTGCTTCAAGTTTCTCGTTCCCAGAGTCGGATTGGCATCAGAGACGAGGACGATGCTGTGTTCTCCCTTGGGGAAAGCGGCGGCTACTTCGATCGATTTAGCGAGGCCCTTGCGGAGGTCAGTGCCGCCGCCCAGAGTTGAACTCTTGATAAAATCAAGCGCGCGTTCCACATTCTCAGCCGTGGCCGTAAGCGGAGATGGTGAAAGAGCAGATGGCTCTTCATTGAAGAGAATCAGATCAAATTGATCCCGCGGCGTTAACGAGTGCAGGAAATAGTCCAACGCTTCAACCGCGCGTTTGAGTTTCTCGCCATACATGGAAAGCGAAGTATCCAGCAGCAGGATGATGTTTCGCGGTTGTTGGGAATCTTGTTGAGGCGCGTTGTCAGTCACTCTCCGCTGGTTAAAAATCGTTCGCGCTTCAAAGTACCCGTCCGGGTTGCGCGCCGCGAGGACCGGGTCTCTGAGGTCATAAGCTGAAATCTGTTCCGGAGCGCGATAAGCAATCCACGAAAGAGCACTCTCCGGAACGTTGATGTGATAATCGAACGCGAAATCTTCTTTCAGCTCCAGTTCACGCGCCTGAAACTCGCCCTCAAATTCGTTCGCTTCGGATTTCGTCACCTTGAGCGGATAAGTATCAATGCCTGGCGCCAGCCGCGAGATCGGGTAATCACTCATGACGTGAACGTGCAGAGTGAACTCCGCCACACGCTGCGGATCGCCGAATGATGGTTTCAACGGAAAGGTGAAGTGAGAGGTCAGGCTTTCAACCGGCAACACCTCGGTGTATTCCATCTCGATCCGCTTAGTGCCGTAGGCCGGTATCGGAAAGACTTTGGCGGAGAAGGCCGAACTCCCTTCGTGCTCGTCATCTTGTTGGAGCAATCCCGGATCAACCTGCTGCTGCTTGATCTGGCTATACACCGCGTTGGCCCGGCGCTTTTCCATCATCACGCCGGGAATGCGCATATCGCCATCCCAGACCGCAAAGTCCGAGACGGAAGCTGGTGGCGGCAGCGCAAACAGGTACTTCCCTTCGAGCACTTGCGCAACGTGGCTGTCGAAAATCTGTAGCACTCGCACCCGGGCGTGCTGGTTGTCTATCAATACATCCACCTTCATCACCTGCAACGAGAGTGTGGCTGGATCCGGTTTGTTGCCGGTCGAAGGAATCAGGGCCCCCGATTGAGCTGAGCCAGGCCGCGATGACCAACTGAGCAGTAACAAGAAGAAAACGAAGGCGAGCACCCAGAGATACGCCACTCTCATGCGCCCTCGTTTCAGTCTCTGTCGTGGCATTGTCTTTCGGCTCCTTTACACTGCTGGGTTCCAGTAGGCGAGCGCCACACGGGCGATACCGCTCGTAGTGCCGAAGTAAACATATTTTTCATCGCCCGTGATGCTGAGTACCGTGCGCGACGGTAGCTCTTCCGTGACGTGCGTCCACTTCTGCGAATGAAGATCAAGGATGACAACTCCGTCGAGCGTGCCGGCGTAGAGCCGCGCGCCATCTGTCCACATCGCGTTCGGGTTGACGACCGATCGCCCGGCCTCCGAGGCAAAGCTGTGTATCTCTCCGGCTGGAGTCAGCTCGAAAACTCCACCGCCGTAGGTGCCGACGAATAGACGAGACCCAACTAGGCACAAAGCGGTGACCCAGTTGGGCGTCAGATTTGAATTAGTGTCGTTGAAGATGCGAATGACTCGGCCGTCTTCGATTAATACGAGACCGTTGAGGGTGCCGGCGTAAATGTTTCGACCCTGAAGCAACAGCGTATAAAGGCTGTTACTCGGCAGGCCCTGCACTGTCGTTAGACCGCGCAGTCTGCCGGGCACGCCGAGCGAGAGTCCTTTGCTTGTGGCGCAGGCGATGATGGATTTGCGCCCCTTTGCTTTGTCTTCAAGCATAGCTTCGGCTGAGGTCTGCGCCACCTGCAATACCGAATTACTCAACAAACCATCTGCTGTTGACCAGCGGTCGATTGCTCGCAAGTCCGCATTGAAGCGCAGCAAGCCCTGAGAAGTCGCGGCCAGCATGGTCTTGGCCTCTCGATCTTCCGCCAGGAAATTAATCTCGCGCACATCATCAGACTCAAGGTGCGCAAACTTCTTTCCGCCGGAAAGGAGGACGTCGATACCGTTTCTAAAACTTCCGGCCCAAAGCCTGCCCTGCGTATCCAACCTGAGCGCTGAGATTAAATTGGTCGCGAGTAATTGACTGCTGTCGATTTGGCCAAAAGGAGAAAATGGCAGAGACCTCGTCTTGCTGAGAGCTTCCAATTCTTCCATCTGCGCGCGATGAATTCCCTCGCTGCTCAACAGCCAGACTTCCTGGCCGAGGACGGTCAAACGACAGCCGGCAACCCCGGCAGGTCTGTTCCAGGCAATACGGTTGACTTGTAAGAGTGGCAAGTCTTCGTCGGCTGAAAGCGCGAAACTTTCTCCGTCATCCTTGCAAAGCAAAATGCTTGAACCGAACTCAACCATGCCGGACAGAGACGGCAAGATGGCGATTGTGCGAAAGCTTTTCGCTGACGTTTGATCCGTTGCTGCAGAAAGATTGGAGAATGGAGCTACAGTTAAGCCATAATCGGAGGCAATGAAGAGGTTCTCACTATTGGCTACTACTCCAAGGATGCGATTTGACAGCAGGCCATCCGCGACCGTGAACTGAGACCAGCGCGCGCCTTGTTCAACCCACAGGCCGTCGGCAAAAGTGCCGACGAAGAGGCGCGCGCCATTCTTTGAGAGATAGTTGATTCCGAATAGTCGTTTGTGATCGGCGCCAACCTTGATCTCTCTGAACTGCTGACCATCAAATTCAATTAGTCCTCCCGCAGTTGTGCCGATCAGCAGCCGGTTTGCCTCTTCCAACAGAACACTGATTGCTTGAGGAGCACGATCCGTCCACCGATAGCGTTCAAAACGTTCGCCGTCGAACGCAACCAGGCCTTGAGTGCGCGTGCCGATGAAAAGCTTCGCGCCAAGCGAGGCGAGGCTCAGCAGATCGCTCTCTGGCAACCCATCAAGAACGCTGTAATGTTGTAAGAGAGTCCCTGAAGGAGCAAGCTCAACCAGCCCGCCATCCGTCGCGACAAAATACGAGTCTTTGAACCGGGCTACCGCTCTGCTGTTTCTGAAACCTTGCCAGACCGTCAGTTCTTTGCTTGCTAAAGAGGGACGCAACTTTCTTTCAAAAGGAACGACGTTCTGCCTTTCGAGCCGGGCGCGTTCCTCCTCAAGCTGGTGCTGGGCGCGATCCCTGATTCGCCACAATCCGATGAAGGAAACAAAGAGAAGTGAGATCGTCAGGACGATGAGCGTCTTGCGGTTGAAGACAAATCCCGGCTGGAAACGTGTTTGAATCCCTCTTGAGAACATTGAGAACAATCTTCTTGCGGTCGCGAGTTTTGACATCAACGGCTCCACGGTAGCGTTTGTCTGCCCCTGGACCGGACAGAAGAAATTCGATCAACGTTGCGTCGCTTTCTCTTACCGGTTCCCTGGCTTTGGATTATTCATACTGGTGGTAGAGAAGCGACGTGATGAATCACAGCACGTGGGCGCGCTACCACGCTTGAGGTCTCGTGGCTATACACGTTCGCGGGTCATTCACACAATTCTTGCTTGCTGGGTTCTTGCCTGGTGGGTGAGACGCAGAAATACTTGTTCAAGAGATTCGCGTTGAGGCGAAAGCTCCATCACGTGGAAGCCGTGCTGGACCAGCAAGGCGTTAACCAGCGGAATCTGTTCGTCGGCCATCTTCACGTGGAGAGATTGGTCGCCGTTCCGGCTGAGGGAAAGCCGCGGGTTCCTTACGAGTAACTCATATGCCTCTGTTACCCGATCGACTCTCAACTTGATCCAGTTATCCTTGGCAATCAAATCCTCCACCGGGCCCTGATAGAGCAGCCGGCCTTCGTCAATGATCGCCACTCGGTTGCAGATTTGCTCGACCTCATGGAGCAGATGGCTCGACAATAAGACCGTAAGACCAAGTTCATCTCGCAGCCGGCGAATCAACACTCGAATCTCACAAAGTCCTTGAGGATCGAGTCCGTCAGTCGGTTCGTCCAGAATGATCAGCTCGGGATCAGGCAGGAGCGCCTGTGCGATACCGAGACGCTGCCGCATTCCATGAGAATAGACACGCACAGGATCGCAGGCGCGCTCGCGCAAGCCGACGATCTCGAGTGCCGTCTCAATGCGCTCTCGTTTTGCGCCGCCGGACATCGCGGCCAGCATCCGCAAGTTCTGCCGCCCGGAAAAATCTTCATAAAAGGCCGGCGCATCGATAATCGCGCCGATGCGCTTCAACGCGCGGAGCGGCTGGCGAGACATGTCGTATCCGAGCACTCGTACGTGCCCGGAAGTTGGGCGCACCAGCCCCAGCGCCATCCGAATGGTCGTGGATTTTCCGGCGCCGTTCTGGCCCAAAAAGCCAAAAATGTCGCCACCCTCAACCATCAGCGACAGGCGATCCACAATCACACGTCGCCGATACTTCTTGGTCAATTGCTCAGTTTGTAAAACCACTGGCCTCATAAAGAGATAATTCCAGGAGAAGCTCTTGAGTTGGACTTTGTCGGATTCAGAGAGCGACCTCGATCAACAGAGGCCAATGGTCCATGTGACCGGCTCCCGCGCTGCGCAAGACTTCTGAGCGGCGCAGCAGCACCATCTCAGGCGGTCCGAAGAGATAATCGATGCGGCGGTCATTAACTGCCGTGTATCCGGCATCTCGGCCCAGATCACGAAAGTACTTCAGCGCATAACTGTATGCCTCGCTATCATCTTTCACGTTGTCCGTGTACAAGTGCGACTCGTCTTTTGCGTCCAGCTCGAAATTGAAGTCACCACCGATAAGAACTATCGATCCCCGTGGGCACCTGCGGGCCCAGTCAACCACCTCTCCGGTAAACGCTCGCCTGCGGGTCGCCCTGAAGGCATCGGCGTGGGCACTCACCAGCACGATTTCCGGCAATTGCGGCCGAAGATGAAACGACGCGGCAATGGCGTATTTTCCGTCGGCCGGCAATTGTTCAAAACGAGCGTCGCGATCTTTGACGAGCACTGCTTCGACGCGATCGGAGTTGCCAAGCGGCGCCACCGCTCCGCTATACCGGCCGCCCAGATAACCGAGCAAGATCTTGAGTTGCTCGGCGCCGGTCAGCTCCTGCAGCGCGACGGCGTCCGGATCGTTACTCAATATTGTGTCAGCAACTGCTTGCAAGTCTTTCGTGTGCGCGCGGCTGTCGTCCTCAAGTTCCGCATAGCCGATGTTCCAGGTGATCAAACGCAGATGAGGACCATCGGCGGGACCCGAGGCCAGAAGCGAGCGTTGTCGCGACGGGTCGAAATGAATCGCGGCCCCAATCATCAACAAGCAGAGAGCAGTCAACAGAATCTTGGCCCACATCTTCAGCTGGTTATGTCCTTCCGATCGAAGATTGCTACCGCCAACAGCAGAATACCGAAGATGTAGGCGCCGCAGACACTGCCGTAGTGGCTTAGACTCTGCCAGGGGACTACCGGTTTGAACACGTCGCGCCAAAAGTCCATGTCGGTAGTGAAGAAGTAGGGCCGCAAATGCTCAAAGAACTCAATGCGACCGGTAATGTGGAACACTAAATACAGAGCCAGGGTCGCCACAGTGGCTATTACCGGATTCTCGCACAAGACTGAGAAGAGCATGGCAACAGCGGCAATCACCAACAGTGCCCACGTTGCGGATATGCTGGCGTAGGCGAAACGCCAAAGTGCTTCGTCGCGCATCAGCTTGCCAGGTTCATCCACGAGATTGAGCGCGCCCGGGTACAGTTGCAGATCGCCCCAACCCACGAAGCCCAGCCCCACCAGCAAATTCAGTCCAATAAAGAAAGCCATTAAAAGGTACGTGTAGAAAGCTATGACCAGGAATTTTGAGAGCAGCAGCGAGACTCGAGAGACCGGTCGCACGCAGATCATGCGCAGCGTACCAGCCTGCCGTTCACCGGCGATCTGCGCGCCCGCGGTCATTGCCACAAAGATGGGGATCAGTAAGCTGAAGGAAAACATCACTGAGTAGAGCGCGAAGGTCAGGCCGTTGAAATAAGTCTTCGACTCGTAGGTGTATTTGAACTGCGCCGTCACCTGTTCGCCGGCCTTGGCCTCGGCGTAAGAGTAAAATCCCCAGAGCATCAAAGCCACGAATATCGTCAGTGCGATGAAGGAGAGAAGGAAACTCCTGGAACGGATCAGTTTCAGAAATTCCAGTCTCAGTTGCGTAATCATTCTTCCTCGTACTTACAGTTTTTGAATTCCCCGGGTAGAGCGTGAGGCAGTTTGGGCGTGAACTGGCATACGCCCTGAAGATAACTCTACGACGAGTTTGAAGTACGAGGGACAGCCACAACGCTCTCTGTGGACATCCACAACGGCACTGTTGAAAAGGACACCAGGCTGTAGATGTGTCTTGAGGATTTGCGTTGAGTGCCGGCCAGGACGGCGGATTAAGTTTTCTGGAAGGACAGGCAGCAACTACCGCCTCGCTAGCAGACGAATGCTAATTGGGCGGCAGTTTCATACCAGCATGCCGGAGCGAGGTTATGAACGGCTCTTCCTGAATGCAGATACGCGAGAAAGCCTTTCGCTTCTTTGCGGGAAGGTGAGAGGATTCTTGGCGATATCGATGAGCCCTTCACTGACTAATCGCTTCCTCACCGACTCGAAATTAGTTTTCCACCCAGCCGGCAGTAACCGCAGTTCCACGGGAATTGGTGCGATTCGCGCGCGAAACCCATTTTGGAAGAGTAGATCGATGAGTAGAAAAGGGAAACGGCCATCGTCGCCGATGGCCGTGAGTTGCTCTTTTCCTCAGGAAAAGTGGTGAGCCGAGCAGGACTCGAACCTGCGACCCACTGGTTAAAAGTTCGTACGATCCCGTTATCAGCCGTTTTCGGCGAGTATCAAAAATCGCCAAATCTCTGGTTTCTCTAGCAAATAATACCTATTGCGTTCTCTCGCGTTATCACCGATAATCCCGGCATTGCACTCCATTGTGGGCGCGAATGTGGGCGCGGGAGACCAACTAGGTATGGCAAAAGAACGCAGAGGTTCAATCCGAACACGGAAAGACGGCAGCATCTGGGCGAGAGTAACTTATGTCGGCAATGACGGCAAGCGTCATGAGCTACAGCGCCGCGCTGAGAATCGAACGCAAGCGCGGTTCATCATAAAAGGCCTTCTCGCGGAATTGGAAGAGCGTGGCGATCGCGGCCTCGACGGTCAGCGAATGACTTTCAAAGAACTGGCGGCATACTACAAGGAGCACAAACTAATTCCGGCAGAGTATCACGGCGAGCGCAAGGTTGCGGGGCTCCGAGCATACAAAACTCCTCAAGGCTTTTTGGAGGTTCTCGTTGGTTGCTTTGGCGGCAAGCGCATTCGAGATATCACTCATGCCGACCTGGAATCATTCAAGCGAGCGCGGTTGAAACAGCCAGTAACGCGAAAAGTAAAGAACAAGGCAGGGGAGTGGGTCATTATCAAAACTGACAAAGTACGCGCCATCGCGAGTGTCAATAGAGAACTAGAGACAATGCGCGCGGTAATGAGCTTCGCTAAGCGACAACGATGGATTAGCGACAATCCATTCACCGAGGGACAACCACTGATTAGCAAAGCAGATGAAAACCGACGTGAGCGAGTCTTAACTTTCACCGAAGAGCAACGGTTGCTTGAAGCATGCACAAATCAACGAGCACACCTCAAGCCTCTCGTGATAACCGCTTTGGACACAGGTATGAGACGAGGCGAGCTCCTAAAGCTTCGCTGGCGAGAAGTCGATCTAGAAACAGAAACCATTACAGTCACCGCTATGAACAGCAAGACGGCCCGCGCTCGTACAATCGCAATGACGCCGCGCGTTCACGATGAATTAAATCGACTCTGGAAACAGAGTCCGAAAGACCCGAAGGTCTTGGTTTTTGGAATCGTTGATACTGTGAAGCGATCTTGGGGCTCAGCTTGTGAGAAAGCAAGGATTACTGAAATTAGGTTTCATGATCTTCGTCACACAGCATTGACGCGAATGATCCAGGCAGGAATTCTACCGCTTGAAGTCATGAAGATCTCCGGCCACACCCAAATGACAACCTTCACGCGCTACATAAATCCGACCGGAGAAGCCGTACAGCAAGCGGCTAATCGCCTTGCAGCTTTCAATGCCGAAGCCTTAAGCCGCCTCCACTCAGAAGCCGTACAATCTCAAACTGTAAACTGACACAGTCGCAGAAGATGAACGGCGAACAAACATTGTCATAGTGTTTTGAGCCGGTCTAGAACTCTAGTTCAATTTTCGCGGTGACTACCTTGTTGGTGAGCATCGCACGCGCATTATTGAACACAACGTAATAGGTGCCGGATCGCAGATTGAGATCAATACTTCCTGTGGTCACATACCCACCGGAGTTGTAATAGGTTTGCGCGTTGTGTCCGTTTGAGAAGTTTGTAAAGCCATCCTGATCCAGCACGCTGACCTCAATATCGTTGCTCCCACCTTGCGCCGTGAAGTGCCCGGTAACGTGAGTGACATCAGCTTTAAGAGGGAGCGTGTAGTAGACATACTGATGCGCGCCTACAGGAAATGCTTTGTCAACTATGGTCACGCGTTCTGGCTGTCTGATCGGATTGATTGTAGTTCGGCGGACCGGCTGGTTTGCTCCTACGTCTCGCTTCGATGATTCGTTGTATACGTACGCGACAACCACGACGCCAGCAATGAGTACAATCCCTAAGAGAACTATGACTGCACCTATTGAAAGTCCCGCAATCATGCCGCTTCGGGCTTTGCCAGTTGGTTCGATTGCAGTAGTCCTTAAATTACTCCCACATTGCAGGCAGAACACCGAACCGGCTGGTAATTCCTTTCCGCACTTTGCGCAGTACATCGTGAGTCCTTTCCTTTTGCGGTTAGGGAGACCCGCACAATTACAGCTTCAAGTCCGCGAGAGCCGGATACTTCTCAACCATATGAACAGCTATTCCAATTTGCCAAGGGTGCCGCGATCTCTTTGAATGCTCGTGGAAAGCGCGAGTAAGTATAGCCATAGCTTCGGCGTGGCTAATTCCGTTTACTCTTGCGAGATGTGCTACTGCTTGTTCACCCTGGACAGCAATTGAGCCAGTTGCTCGCGCTTCCTGCCTATACCCAACCTCAAGGGCAAGTCCGGGATGGAGAACAAAATTGCAATCTCGGCAAACTAAGGCAAAGGCGATCAGCGTTGCGCTGTGGTTTTGGTCGTCGTAGTCCCAGACCTCGTGGCAGATCATGCCCTTGTCATATTGTGCCCGACAGTACTCGCATGTGCTTGCGGCATCGTCTATGACTTGCTGGCGAATTGTCCGCCATGCCTTGCGCTTAACGCCGAGGGCGTTGCACACACTTCTTTTCCACAGCGGATGCGGCACCGGCGCGGGCCTAAGTCTAAGCTCAGGTGTGCTGCTCATTTGACCTGTCTTCTATGCTGCCACAATAGACCGCATCTTATCTAGGATCTTTGTCGTCGCTCAAGGTCTTACTGAGTCTGAGGCTTTCTCAGAGATTGCTCAATAGACGCGTATCTCGTTTCGCAAGGCTTGATGAGAGCTTTCCGGGATAAGGCTGGGATGCTGTTCGGCTCTTTGCTGGCAGGCCTCCTTTGTCCCCTTTTACATACCTCGCCCATCGACGGGCGATCATTGCAGCAACTTAACCGAATAAGCTGAAAACTGCGAATCGGCCGTCACAAGAGTAAGGCCCTCTTCAATACTCTGGGCAATCAGCAAACGATCGAATGGATCTTTGTGATGAAATGGCAGGGCTTCCAGCGCCAGAACATGCGGTAATGCCACAGGCGAAACCGTAAGGTTGTTGGTCTCTTGTTGGTTCTTAATTAACTCTTTCAGAGGCAAACTCAGTTTTAATTTACCCAACTGAATCTTGATCTGCATTTCCCAAACGCTGGCGACACTAAGGAGTAATTCGTTAGCTTCATCTTCCAGAGCAGCGAGCGCAGCGGGCGACAGCCTTTCCGGGTCGTCTGCCCACCAGATGAAAACGTGAGTGTCGAGGAGAAGTCTCATTCTTGGCCGAGCCAAAACTCATCCGGCAAGGGTTCATCAAAATCTTCACTCGTTGAGATCGTTCCTCGATTAAGACCCGCGACTCGTTTCTTTTTAGAATGAGCTACAACCGGAACCAGGCGCGCCACTGGCGTGCCGTGCTCTGTGATTATTACTTCGTTACCTGCCAAAGCGTCTGCTAGCAAGTCTGGTAACTTATTTTGAGCTTCATCTAGGCTAACGGTTTGGGTCATAAGCGATTCCTCTCAGCGTTCGGACAGTATAGCATCGCAGGTGGAGTTCATTCATTAATCCTGAGGCGGAGCGATCAAAGGGTAGAATTCCAAGCGGGCAAACCGAAACAGCGACGAGCGAGTCGTGAGCCGGCTTCTCCGCATCCTGACGACGTAGGCGCTCGGGTTGAAGAAGGTTTGTGAGAGGGTGTCTATCCGTATTATTCCGGGAAGACCGAGATGACCGGAGCCGCGTCACATCCTCGCACCTGCTCGCTCCGGTTTCTTTCCATCCACGGTGATGGATTGCAGCGTTTCAGCGTATTATGGGACGGTTTTGAGAGATACTTAGAATGTTGGATTGCTTTCCTCGTCTCAAGGAGACACTCAATGGAAGATTACAAAGACCCAAAACTTGTCGGCGCGGTAAGCACTGGACGTGAACCTGTTTACGAAGTCTTTGACCAAAGCGAACAGCGCATCAGAATTCGGCACGGCGATCACCACGAACGGTACATCGACATATTCAAATCCGCATTGCCAATTCTCATCCAGGTGCTTGAAGACGTGAATCGCAAAGTCAATCAACCAACGCGGCGGGGCTGACGGCGGCAATCCAACACGCGCTGCATCAGGGACGCGCGGCCTTGATCGTTATGTCGCATCCCTTTCGTCTCAAAGGAGTTTCAAATGAAGAAAATATTTTGTGTGGCAACTCTCTTCATCCTTTTGGGCGCGCTGTATCGTGCACAAGCCCAATCCCAATCCAACGCGCCGCTCACCAACAAGGATGTAATCGAACTTCTTAAAATGGGCCTCGCAACGGACGTAATAGTTGCAAAGATAAGGAACTCATCCTCTAAGTTTGACACCTCTCCCGCTGCCTTGCAGGAATTGAAAACGGCTAATATGCCGGACGCTGTCATCTTGGCAATGGTGCAGGCACCCGGTCAAAACAACCAAGGAGATGTCACTACGCCGGAAAAAACCGCGCCGAAGACTGGGGTCAAGAATCTCTACGACGTTCGGAAGATCTATATTGACGGAATGGGAAAATCCGACGACTCTGAGCGCTTCCGCCTCTTACTGCGTGAGAACCTATCAGGCAAGGGCTTCACCATCGTCGACAATCCGGACGACGCTGATGCCCTCCTAAGCGGATCGCTTGCCACCCAGTTAGAAGAAGGAACGACAAGGGCAAGGGCTTCTGTGTATCTCAAGTCGCAAAGTGGTGCGACTCTTTGGAAGGGTAACTTCGGCGAGCGACTCACTTTTGGTAAGTATCGCGACAGGATCAAATTACGCGCAGAAGATGTCGCTGATGGTTTGCACGGTGCTTGGAAGAAATCAGCAAAGGAAGCCGGAATAAAGACGAAGTGATCTCCATAAATTAACGCGCCGCATAACAATCGGTGGGCGCGAGCGGCGGGGGCGCGCCTTCTCGCAACTAGCTTGGTGCGGCGAAGGGCGCTTTGACTCACGCCGCCGCGTCAACTCTGGCGTTAGATGACTTGGTTATTTCTATGGAAAACGAAACTGATCATCGCGAGATATACACTTCGAAGGAAGACTTTGACAAACTGCGGTCCGACAAAAAATTCGCAAACCTGCTGAATCTGGCCCGTGCCGTTAATGCGGTTTATTTCTGCTTCAATTCTTTACTTGATTACAGCGGCGATGAGACGCCGGCTGGACGGCGCCAGAATATCAACGGTTTCCTATTCGCCGCGGGCGTGCTGCATGAAGGATTCTGCGTCGCCGAACGGCTTCAGAAGCATTTCGGCGATCGGGATTCCTACCGCGACGGATTTGGTCAGCTCCTCGCCGATCCAAAGATCCAGGAGTTGCGTCAGACAATCCTAAAACGAATGAGAGATAAATTGGTCTTTCACTATGATGAAGATGTGGCCAAAACAACTCTCAAATCTCTTGACCTAAAAGAGTATGTATTTGCAACTGGTACCGGCGGAAAACGCAAGGGAATTTATTACAACTTGGCGGACGAGATTGTAATCAACTATTTACTTAACGACGTCCCCGCTGACCAAGAGGACGCTGTTTTCCGCGTGGTGATGAAAGGTATCGCCGAAGCGCTGTCAGCCTTTGTTGATTGCGCTGACGCTTTGATTGGCGACGTTCTTACGGAAGACACTTGGACTCTACGGCGGAACAAAGCGGACGCGGCATCGACGAATTGAATCCGGCGGTCGCCATCGAAGTTGGACCGGAAGGCGCGGTAGCGCACTTCGCATCTTGAACAGTCCGGCGGAGGGTGCTTTGATTCGCGCCGCCGCGTCGACTCTGATGTTCGGTTGCTTTCATTGAAATGGATCGCGGTTCAGAAATGAACAACCACAGACAGTTGTCCCTTGCTGAGTATGAAAGATTGTGTGCCGAGGCGTGCCTTCGCTTTACACCGTCGGGCTCCAGAGAGGATGACGAAGAAACTCTAGCCTATAGCATTTGTCGGAACGTCTATTCATTTCTTCAAGAGAACATGATGACTTTCTTTCCCCTTGTGGATGTTCCAAACCTCCAAGCTTATGAAGAGAAACTTCGCCAGTTGGTAGCCGCAAGGCAATCGGAACCTTTCAACACGCTTGAGTTGCCGCGACGGTACATACATAAAAGAGACACTGGATAAATTCTACGGTGAGAGTTCCTAAAAACGATGACTGCGACTGAGATGGCGGAGGTACTTCGCCAGTATTACATCGAAGACACGACTCGCCGACGACCGGAAGCCGTTTCACGGCTGAAAGACGCGGCTGCTGAACGTTGTTTTGTTAAGACGCGCTTATTCAGACTTGCGCTTATTCTAATGACGTTGGAGCACAAGCAAAAAGAAGACGCGCGTTTAGCCGAGGTGATATCGAACCTTCAACGACTAACGTACGCCTCTGCGAATCAGGATTTGCCCTTTGCTAAAGCGCTGCATGCGGCGACAACAGCTATCAGGCAATTAATCTCACTTACACAGGACCGCCAGCAAGAAGGGCCTGGTAAGACGCCGTCTTGGGCGCGGGACTGGCTGGCTGACATTGGCGTTGACGAACATAACGCGCTTCGTGCCGCCACCTTTGCGTTGTATTGGCTCGACGAAATTATTCTTGCCTCTGACATCGTGGACGAGAGTCAGAGAAAGCTTGACCCGCCGGTTTTCGAGTCCGGGCTGAAGCAAGTCCAATTCCAGACTAAGCCTCTCAAGGATATTTGCATGGCGATAGTGCGCGCAGCTACAAACTGCCGTGACACCACAAAGCCCTTGATTGAAGCACCAACGGAGGAGAGCCGAACGGAGCGCGAGATTTATATCTTCTACGAGTTTCTTTACTTTTTCATGCACATGGCGATGCGGCAGGCATTCGCCTCCCTCAGCCACGCTAAGATAGAATTCCTACAAGGTTATCTGCGCCCCGTGATTTCTTCAACCGCCATAGATTCATATTTTGCTCACTGGCCAGACGACCTAAAGCAGAAGATGACTGCTGAATTTGACAAGAAACTCAGCGAACAAGACGCAGAATATTCAGAAAGCGCTCGGTCGATCAAGACGATGATGGAATTTGGGCTCAGGCCGGCGTCGAGCAATCCTATAGAAGAGGCTTTGTTTATGACGATTGCTTCTAACGTCGCGAACTGGGCGACAGACAACGAGGATGACTCCAAAGTGAATGATGCAGTGAGACAGATTGCAACTAGTGAATGGAGTCGGATGCAAATCGATCGTCTTATAGGCAAGGCATCCAGCGGAAACTGGGAACATTTGATATGAATCGCAACGAGGCGGCTAACCATGTGATGCAGCTAACAGACTGATCGTGTTCTCGTTCGGCGTCGGTTTTGATCACTCCGTGGAGAGTTGTGATGCAATCTGCACTTAACCAGCGAGATATGCTGCTTGCCGCGTGGAGAACCAACAACCGCGTCACCATCTTCCTCTTCGAACACTTACCGCACGAGAGATTATATTGACCACCTGTCAGAGCTAACCGAGTGGAACAACTTCTATGTAATCGTTGGCTCGTCAGCCGGCGCGCTGCTCGGATTGAGTTCGTCGTAATAGCCCTCATTGCCGAGACGCTGCCGAACAAGCCGCCAAGACTCGTAAAGGCACCAATGTAAAATAATTCGATATCATTCGGGCCTCATTCGCATCCACTTCTAGAACTCACAGAATCTCAGATTCCATTAAGTTTCCCCCTCTTCGCTTCGATTCTTCACGACAGCCCATTCGCACAACTCTGCGCTTCGCTCCAAGTGCTCCACTTCGTTACGCCCCTGCGGGTGATGCGAATGAGCGCCCAGTCGTTTCGATCTTCTTCGCTGCGAGGGGGAAACACTCTCTCAAAAACAAACCAACGAAGGAGCTAACGACAATGCAGAATCAAAGACAAACAACAGACATCCCGAAATGGTCGGCGTTACTAGTGGAAGCAGTCAACAAGCCTGGCCTGATCATGAAAGCGTATAGCGCGTTTCATTCGTATAGCTTGGGAAACCAATTGCTCGCGCTGGTGCAATGTCAGATGCGAGGGTTGCAGCCTGGGCCAATCAACACGTTTCCGAAGTGGAAAGACCTTGGACGACACGTCAAACGCGGCGAGCGAGCATTAACTCTGTGCATGCCGATCACGTGCAAGCGTAAGAGCGATACGCCCGAGGACGAATCAGACTGCGAAGGCACATTCACCAGTTTTGTTTACAAGGCGCGATGGTTTGTGCTGAGTCAGACTGAAGGTCAAGACCCTGAGCCGCAAGTAACGCCAGAATGGGACCCAAAGCGAGCGTTGGCGGCCCTCGGGATTGAAATGATTTCCTTCGACAGCGTCGACGGGAACTGTCAAGGCTTTGCCCGCAAGCGCAGCATTGCGATCAATCCTGTGGCCCAGCTTCCGCACAAGACGCTATTCCATGAGATGGCCCACGTCACGATCGGCCACACTTTGGAATCCGACTTCTCCGACATGGAAAAAACTCCGAGGAACTTGCGCGAAGTGGAAGCCGAAGCCGTAGCGCTTTTGTGCTGTGAAGCCTTGGAGCTTGAAGGAGCGGATTACTGTCGCGGGTATTTGCAGAATTGGCTCTATCAAGGAATCGGTTACGACGCGAATGCAATACCCGAAAAGAGCGCACAGAAAATCTTCCGCGCAGCTAACCAAGTTCTTCGAGCAGGACTTCTGGCACAAGATGAGCCTGCTACAGATTGAAACGTAAACAAATCCTTCAACGCAAAATTCGCGGCGCGAGTTTTACTCGCGCCGCTTTCGTGACGGTTGCCTCACGATTCTCCTGACTCTTGCACCTACCGCAGCTCCAAAGGTATAAGCGTATCGTGAGCAAAGTGACACAAGCGTTGATTCGATGCCCTCACTGCCACGCTGCATCTGAATACAACGTCTGGATCTCAGCGAACGTCACCGTAAGTCCTCATCTAAAGGAAAAGATCTTATCAGAGTCGCTATTCTGGAAAGAGTGCCCGAAATGTAGCGAAGGCTTCAGCGCAAGCCATGACTTGCTCTACCACGACATGGAGAAGCAATTTTGTGTCTGGCTCAAGTATGAAAATGCTGCTGGCGAAATAGAATTGGAAGTCGGCGCGGACCGCGCCGATCATGTTTTCAAGGGCTATCGGTTAAGAATCGCGTTTGTTCGCGATGAACTCATAGAGAAAATCAAGATAGCCCAAGACGGTTACGATGACATCTTCATCGAAACCCTTAAGGTATTTCACACGGCCAAGTTCGATATCGATTTTGCGTCACCCTTCTACTATGATCGGACTGAGAACCGAATGAGCCGCGAGACCATCGTGTTTCTTCATAAGCCTGATGGATCAGATCCGATAGAACACAGAATGGACCTTCGTGACGCCAGGAGTGCAATTGAGCCTTTCGTTCCTAAGATAAGCGCGGCTCTAAAGTCGGATTGGTCACCATGGATGTGGGTTAGTCGGCCGATGGTGCTCATGACATTTGAAGAATGTGGGCTCCTGTCGGGCGTGGAAGCGCCTGAGATAGTCCAGAACGTGCCCGCGTCTTTGCTCGAAAAAGGCGAAACACTAGTCATGATGGCGCACTCTGTCGCCGTTGCCTCTTTGACCTCGCCTGTACAGAAGCTGGAATTGCCGGAAGCTCTAACCGCTGACGTTGAGAATTGGAACTTCTTTATGACTGTTGCCGGCGTTTTTGCGGCTGTGCATGCACTCGGGCAGCGTGTGTCCGAGGAAACCATTGATGGAATCACGTCTGGTAGGGTCCTCCGGAAGCTGGACGGGTGGAACCCCGAAGGTTCACTAGCGTTCAGCGACTGTCGACAATTTGTTGAGGGCTCTCTGAAATCCGCTAGCCAGGAGCAGATTGAACTTACTCCTGCCGACGCCATTGGAATGTGGCTTCTATGCAAATTGTATCGACGATTTCCGACACCAGAAGAAACCGCAGATGCTCGACCGTTGGGCGAATTGTTGCTTGATACATTTGCCGAATGGTGGTTCGAAGCGAACTAACTGGAGCAGGAATGCCATGAATAAAGCCCAGGCAATTGCTCGCATGGTCAAACTCGGTAAGGTGTCCGAGATTGCCGCATCGAGTATTCACTTCGCGAACGTTAATTCAGCGAAAGATGTTTGGTGGCTAGACATTCCGCTGGCCAAGCTCGACAGCCCCGGAAGCCCAAAAATCGGACTGCTACTTTATAACGACAGATCCGACGAGCTTTTCTATCTTGAGGTTCCGAAATCCTATATGAAAGACAACCTGGGTCGGCTAGTTGTGCGGACCGCCAAGGGATGCATCAGCCTCGAATTGTCCACCGAAACTCACAAACTGTTTCGCGATGTGCGACCAGCCGGAGACGGCGTAAACTTTGCTCAATTCCTGAAGTACCCAAGCTAATCCGATTAACGGCCTTTAAAGGAACGTTTCCCTCGCTGAAGCACGTTACCAAAGTTCAAATTCAGCCGGGCATCAGTACACTAACCAAAGCAAGGTGCTGCGCACCTGAAAAAATGGGACACGTCACCCCGCTCTAAGCGGGCTGCGTCGCTCACGTTTGTGAGCAACCGCCTCGTTTTGTTAACACGCGCGTCTGCCGCACTTAGCGGTTCGTCGGTTACAATCGTTAGGACTGGATCACAAACGTGAGCAGAGTTGCTAACGAAAAACTCTGGTGATTTTTCAGGTGCGGAAGGAAGGAATCTGATGGCTGAGAAGAAGACTGTGAGAACCCGAAACGTCGCGTTTCGCGTGACTAGTGAGGAATACGAACAAGTCGAGAAATTAGCCGCCGAAGCTGGACTGGACCCGAATACATGGTGTCGCAAAGTCTTAGTTGACGCCTTGCAGGAAGGCTCTGGCCTGGCACGAAATGAGCGGATACTTTACGGTGAAATTGCGCGGCTGCGTTACCTTGTGGGGCATGGGTTCAAGCTGATACTTGGTGGGGAAAAGCCCACCGCAGCCGCTTGGAAAAAGATCACAACTCAGGTCGAGGAACGAGGCGATGAAATTGTTGCCGGACTCTTGTCTCGTCGGAAATGAGCTTCGACACGAGCAAAACATGACTAAATCTTCGGCGTCGATTTCTCGCCTAATTTCATAAGAAAATTGGCGATGGCTTTTATGACTCCCTCTATCGTTCGGATTAGCAGGAAAACGCCAATCTCGAAACCCATCAAAACGACGGACAGAACGATAAAGAGTACAGACCAAATATTGACCGTCGGAAATCTCAGAAGCACCCAGGCGAGAAGGAAGGCGTTTGCTAAAACGCCGACGACTACAATTTGTTTGAGGTGAGTGTAGAACCAATAACTCAAACGCTCGGTGTCGCCTTTTAATCGCTTCAATTCCCATCTCAGAACTGCCAGTAATGCAGTTGTGACAAGTCCACCAATGATGCTGGCGAAAATTCCGATTAGTAAGTTGCTGGTCATGAGAATCTATTGGAGTTTGGTTGCAACATTACTGTGGCTCTTAACGTGCCACGCATCAATTGTGACAGAGTTTGATTGCTGGCTGTGAATGCTTTCAAATCTTCATCCTTGAGTCGCATCGGAACGATGTTGGCCGCCCTTGCGGCCCAGCGAGTTGTTGGGCCGCCACCAGAAATCAGATTTGGAAAGGCGATCAGCCTCGGACTACCGTTGCGACGTGTTCGGCGTGGGAGTCTATGTGGTCGTCCACGTCTAGCTGCGCTTGGGCAGGCGACGGATGCTTTTCACCCATCCAATCACAGTTACCACACATGCCATACCATTCTGATACCGTGGTATCATCATCCTTTATCATAACTTTGCTTAGACTGAAAACGTTCGCCGAACCAATCGCGTTGCAAAGTGCGCTACTGCAGCCCCGGTCCAACGCCATGTTATTTTAGTATTAGATAGATCGGGTGATGCCTCCATCAACGCGAATGTTTTGACCAGTGATGTATTTCGCTCCATCGGACAAGAGGAAGGCAACTGTTTGCGCAATCTCCTCCGTCGTACCGTATCGGCCCATCGGAATGCGATCGCGATACATCTGTTTTTCTGGAACGCTATTGATGAAGCCCGGCAGGACATTGTTCATGCGGATATTGGCCGGAGCGTATTCGTCGGAGTAGAGTTTTGTGAATGCAGCAAGGCCTGCCCGCAAAGTTCCGGAAGTTGGAAATGCCCGATCGGGTTCAAACGTCGCAAACGTTGAGATGTTGACAATCGATCCACCGCCTCTAGATTCGAGTAGCGGCGTAACAAGACGAGCGATCCGAACGACGTTGAGTAGGTAGACATCCATTGCCAAGTGCCACTCGTCGTCGGTGATGTCGAGTATCTTGCCTTTCGGCCCGTGGCCGGCACTATTGACGACCGCGTCGATTCCACCGAAGGAGTTCAACGTCACTTGAACAAGACGTTTGAGATCTGCAGGATTCTGGTTTGATCCGGTTACACCAACGCCGCCCAATTCATTTGCTAGGGATTCACCACGACCGGACAACGAAAGGATCGCGACTTTGTAGTCGAGATCGGCAAGCTTGCGAGCAATCATGGCTCCCATACCGCTTCCCGCGGCGGTGATCAAAGCAACCTTGGCGGACAATATCAATACCTCGCTTCCAGTCGCATAATGGCACCATCAGCGGCGCGCTCTTTGGCGCGTCCGCTGGTTGGTTTGCCGTTATGTCATCTTCTGTACAGAAGATTAGGTTTGTTTCGCTGCAACTGCATCAATCTCAATGCTGCAGCCTTCTTTGACAAAGCCTGATACTTCGACGAGTGTGCTTGTAGGCTTGCTGGTTGCAAAGAGTTCATCCCGAATCGAGGATACAGTCTTCGCATAAGTGATATCTCTCACATAGATTTGAAGCTTCACAACATCATCGAAGGACATTGAAGCTTCTTTTAAGATCTCAGAAATCCTTGAAAAAACAAGCCTTACTTGCTCGTCAACGTTGCCCTGGTGGATTATTTCACCATCGATATTTTGAGGTAACTGCCCAGTAATGAAGAGCAAGTTGCTTTGTCCGCAAGGCACAAGAACTCCTTGGCTATATGCTTTGGTAGGTATTCTCAAGGAAACCGGGTTTACTTTTTTATTTGCCACTAGTAGAACACTCCTATTTGACAGGTTTAAGCCACGCTTCGCGTAGCATACGGGACATAGCTGACGGATTACTCGCTTGGAAGATATTCCGACCAATGCAGTAACCGGAAAAACCGACTTCACGCGCCGCAGATACTTCAGACAGAATGTCGTTGTTCGCCGCACCTCCGGCTAGCAGGACCGGGGGAGAAGCACCAAGAAACGCTCTAAACTCAGCGTAACCTTTTTGATTGCGGTCTAGTACGTCACATCTGGCTTTGATTAAATCTGCTCCCAGCTCTATACAGAATCGAATAGACTTGGACAGTTCAGTAAGATCGGTATCTTCTTGTGATCTAATCATGAAGAGTACGGGCAGGTTTGCTCCATGGGCTTGACCAACAAGTATTGACACACTTTGGAGTTGCCACCGCAGTTCCTCTTTAGACAAACTAAAGTCGACTTGAACTGCTACTCCTCGAGCGTCTAGCTTAAGCGCCTGTTCCAGGGTACAGACTTTAAACTTCGGATGCCCTAGAGGCGCGCCAAAGCACTGAATAATTAATGGTAAGCTATTTTGGCTACGGATAAATCGTGCCAGACCATAAGTCATTACAGCAGCGCCGATGTCTTTTCGACAGCCATCCAATACACCAGGAAGGGCGTACATCGAAACGGCAGCATCATTACCAACGGTCAAGCCGTGGTCTAGCGCTAAAATCGGCCAGAATTTCTTGCTTAACGAGAGGGCGTCAATCATCTACTTCTCCATTGATTCTAGCCTTTGCAAAATTGTGCCAGCACTGGGAATAGTTGCCGACTTGATCGCGGATCTTTCAAGGTAATATCGTTCGATCAAGAGGCGTCTATAATGAATGAATACGCCTGGAAACACGATCAAAATAGGAGTCAAGTACGCAAGTATTCTAAAATTAAAGCTATAAATAGAAAAAGCACTTATATAGATAGCTGAAAATAGGAAACTGGCCGAAACGTGGCCAGTAAAATGAACTAGTGCGCCGTGACGTTCGATATGACTTTGCATTGACGGGCCTATCGTTTCACACGCCTTCCTGTACTCGGCTCTGTGGGTGGACCATGCTTGCTCGATAGGTACTTCCGGATAATCAGCAGGTAGTAAGCGGGGGGAATAGCTAAACATCCATCTAAACAACGGAACATGGAAGAACATGCCTGACAGAAAATGCCCACATATGTAGCACAGGCAAATCAGGAAAAAATAAATCAAAGCTTTGTCTGGAATCCCATTGTAGATTGTTGTAAGTGGTGTGTTTGTAATTACGGAAAGCAAGTGAAACACGCAACCAAGAACGAACGCACCGGGTACTACGTACCCAAGTACGTCACGTAGTAGGAACCCGTTATAGAGCTGACCAAGTAAGTCTTTCAATTCCCCCCCGCGAAGCATTTAAACAGGTGCGATGGTTTCTTTACCGGATTTGGCGGGTCGAACGTTGAACACTAAATCCACACCACTGGGGCCGTCTTCCCCCGGTCCTCCGCTTTTGACCCTAGCCACAACCACACCGAAGGTAGGTTTGTTATTGGCAATCCAATTCCAAGTCCAGATAGCGAACGTTGGCTCCTTTTTGAGGTGGCTTGTCTATTTCATACGTTGTATCACGTTATCCTTCTTCCTGGGTTATCGCAAATATGGTGCGGTCTATCAGCAGTTTGATCATTTGTGTGCAGGCGCGGAAGTTGTTCGATATCGCAAGATTACTTCCTGATGCGCCTGTTAGAATTGTTCCAAGGACCATGGCGACGATAACAACCCATAGGCGAAGGTCAGCTTGCCACGTTTCAAAAAGACAACTGCTGAACGATTCCGGAGATCCGATTGAAGATGGCGCAAGCTGGCGAGCCTACTGGGAGCCTCCGTGCGAGGGAAGGTGCTAGAACGAAGGACTTATATCACTAAGCGAACTGGCCGACAAGAAAAATCGCACAACAGAAAAAATCGCACACAAAAGCGGCGAGACTTGCTGTATCGCTATACAAGGAGGCGTGACGAGAGGGTCTCCTTAATGAGTTGCTCTAGTCGCTTAGCAATCATCTTGCCTCTTTGTCTGCCCGCATCAGGGACGGTTGTTCGCTCTTTTTGTGCGTCCCGCCAAGCGAAATAACACGCGGCGCAAGAGAGTGATGCCAGCAAAAGAGGTATGCACTAAGTGGGATGTCCTTCCCGCTAATCTCCTCAAAAATTCCTAGAAGTACCACCAACGCACACCCTCGCACTAGAGCGATCCAATGCTTTGTGACAGCACTTAGGAAAGCCCAAATCGTGACGCTCGGAGAATCTGTAGTTGGCATGGTCTAGAGCCCACGATCAGGCAAGAGCATCGTCAAGCATTACTCGCATTACCGTAAAACATTAGTAGAAGGTGTAACAACTTCAGATCGAACTTCTGACAGCAGAAATTGAAATCATGCTACCACCCGAATTTCCGGCACCAAGGTGTAAGATCTCGAATGGTATTACTTGCCTGACACGCATCGAGGCTGCGAGGCGATGAAACGGCCTTCTTGTTTGCTCTCGACTTGTAGATTTGCCTCGCTAAACGAGTTTATTTAGATATCTTCTAGAGTGTGTTCTGACACACCGACCAGACTGCTCAACTCCCACCAACCACGCTAAAGTCAATTGTGTTGCACAACACAGACGGATCCTCAAAATTGATTTATAGTGCAAGCTGGTCGAATGGCGCGCCAGCTAAAGACGTATTCCGTTTGTGCGCCGAAAACGCAAACGCGAGGGTGTTGTGTTTCACATACTCTGTCGTTATTCACAACACACCGGAGCGTTTGAATGGTCGTTTGAATCAGCGTGAGAAATCGGTGAGGACAACGAAATACAAAGTGCCAGCTCAAATCACCGCATGCGTCGTGCCGTAAGAAACTGAGGGAACTGTAATGGACAGCAAAGAACGGAAAGGGATGAGAGACGCGTCGCAAAAAAAGTTTGGGCCAAGTGGCATTTCGGGCCAAAACTCCCGTCTAGTAATAGTTGAGAGCGATTGATACGGAAGATGTTTTGGAAAAAGTTGGCGGTCACTGGAATTTCTGACCAAATGTCGCGTCTTTAGTAGGTGCCAAGGATTCTTTGAAAATAAATTTTGGCGGGAGTGGAATTTCAGCACAAGTCTTCCGTCTATAGACAGCATGGAACGAGACTTGTAAAGCGTAGTTTTGAGGGCCGCGCGAACGGAGGGGGGTAGGCAAGCTAGATGATGATAACGAGGGAGAACCACAGGAAACGAAAGATCAACTTTCCGGCGATAAGCGAAAAAATATTTTTTGCGGGTACGAGCATTTCGCAAAATGTGCCGACCTTATCTATTGGGGGAGTTTTTTAGGCCGGGTGCCAGAAATTGAAGTGTTTTCGTGAGCCGGTACGAGGAAAACGCGAAATGAGTCGTCATTAATATATAGGAGCCTTTTTTTTCGAAGTGTGCGAGCGCGATTGGGTCACGCGCTCTTTTGTTCTTTGGAAAAATAAATTTCTGCATGACTGAGATTTCTTAACGAAACTTCCGTCTGTAGATAAATGACGCCGGAGAATTAGATTTCGTTAACAGGATCTCCGGCGCAGCGACCGACGAGCCTTGGGAAAGTCGCGCCTTCCAACCCTCTCAGTCGCACCCAAATTAAGAATTTCGAAAATTCGCATTTGGCGGAAGGAGGGAGTGTGCCATGAAGACGAAATTACGGTTCTTAACCGAAGAAGGTCGAACGCGGTCGAAAAATGCATTTCGCCGATTCTGCGCTTATGCGGTCGTGATGTTCTTGGTTGCTGGCGCGGGTGCATATGTCATTCACCGCTATTGGGTGACCATCAATTTGACGGTTATGCAGCGCGTTTATTTCAAACAATATTTCAAGAGCACTTGGCGCGGCACTTTTGCGAATTCGAGATCACAGTACACGACGCTCGCGCGCACTGTGATCGATGCCAGCACCAAGAAAGAAGCTTCACTTTATGTCAAAGACGACGAGATCGAGCCAGTGTACGACGACGAAGGACACATAAAGCTCGACAAGGATCATCGTCCCATTCTGTTGTTGAAGGGAGGAATCGAGCACAAGAAATATTATTGGCTACATGGCATTGCCGGTGACCGATACATGTACGAATGGTTCAAGGAACATATTTATGAGGGGCAGAGCATTCCCGATATCTGGCGTCCGGCATGGTTGGGCGCAATCCTAATTTTCATCTTCGGAACGATCGGTTTGACGATTCTTGATGCCGTCGCACAGCGACTCTATCTGAAGGGTGAACCGATCAGAGGAACGAAAGAACTTTCCCCAAAGAAATACGCCCGCGAGTACCGCCGAGAAGCTGGCGTAGCCCTCAAGAGTTACAACCAGGGGAGTGAAATATGATCGACGCACTCAGACAATTGATCGGAATGGACGCGCGCTCTTATCCGCTACCCGTGCCGCGTGAGGAAGAGACTGAAGGGTTTCTTCTGCTAGGCGATCCGGGCACCGGCAAGACCCAGGTCATCCAACAGTTCTTGGCTCAGATCGCCGAACGCCATCCACCGGAAGCGGTTGTTTGTTATGACCCAGCCGGGGAGTTCATTACAAACTATTTCAAGCCGGGACAAGACATCGTTTTGAATCCGCTTGATGCGCGGTGTCCTTATTGGTCCCCGACGCTGGAAGTTGATTATGAGAACACGAATGCCGGAGCGACCGATCGGCATTTCATCGCCGAAAGTTTCTTTCCAGATCGAGACCACAGCGCACCAAACACACAGTTCTTCATCAAATCAGCCCGCAGCATCTTCGCGCGCATGCTGGAATTCAAACCCAATGCCGCGCGGATTGTTGAAACGCTCACGGATGAAAAGCTAATCGATGAAGTCGTAAAGGGGACCGAACACGCGCACCTGATTGATAAAGATGCGAAAGGACAAAGAGGCGGCGTGCTGGCGACTCTATCCGAAATAGGCGAGTCGCTCAAGCTTCTGCCTTCGTTGGATGATTGTTCACAAAAGTTCAGTCTAACAGGATGGACGCACAGAAGGCGCGGTTGGATCTTCATTACTTCTACCCAAGACACGCGCGACGCACTCCGAACACTTCAAGCCGCTTGGATCAATATCTTGATGAAACGGCTCATGGCCACGCCGCCAGCCGCCTCTAGAGAACACACATGCTGGGTCGTGGTGGATGAGGTTCACTCGTTAAAGAGATTGCCTGCGCTATCAGCCGTTTTGGTCGAAGGACGGAAGTACGGCCTCAAGCTGATTCTAGGAACACAGAACAAGGCGCAGTTTGAAGAGCATTACGGACGCAACGCAGCGACGATGTTATCCGCGCCTCACCTAAAGATTCTTTTCCGTTGCAACGAGCCGGAGTCGGCGCGTTGGGTTTCCGAGATGATCGGAGAAGAAGAAAAGGAGCGGCCACGAATTGGAACGACTGCGACCGTACAAGCCAATGGGCGCGATTCAATCAACTACTCGACCTTTACCGAAAGGCGCTCGGTTGTGAGCAAAGAGCAGATCATGGCGCTGCGAAACCTTCATGGTTACTGGAAATACTCGGATGCGGTTGTGCCTTTTCGCATTCAGCCTGTAGAGCGGGAGCAGGTTGCTCACGCTTTCGTGAGAAGGAGCGTTCGGTCTGTCGTTGAGCAGCCAGTGGAACCACCACCGGCGCCAGTAGCGGTAGAACCGCCGACGCACGAACAAACCGAATCAGCAATTTCCTCTGAGGAGATCAGACCCGAGACAGCGGAGGAGCTTGATTGGGACGAGGTTTAGCCAATGATGACGATGAGTAAAGCGCTCTCCGGTGGACAGGCTAAGGATTACTACCGGCAGGAGTTCATCAGCGCGAAGGAGAACTACTACAGCGAATCGGGCGAAGTCCGTGGACAGTGGTATGGCCGATTGGCTGAAGAGTGGGGACTGAAAGGAGAAGTCGGAAGCGAACAATACGAAAGGCTGGTTGCGGGACAAGACCCGCACACTGGCGAGCAGCTCGTTCGACCAGTTAAATCAAGAGAAGAGGTCAACCGATATGGCGAGGAGATTACGACAAGCGAACACCGAGCGGGTTGGGACGCGACCTTCAGCGCGCCTAAGTCGGTATCGCTTGCGGCGCTCGTTGGAAACGACGAACGAATCAGAGTCGCGCACCGAGAAGCCGTCAATGAAGCACTGAAAATATTCGAGGAGTTCACCCAAGCACGCATGGGCGGCAACAAGCCCGCAGTCACCACCGGCAAGATGGTTGCGGCGCAATTCGAGCACACGGCAGCGCGGCCTGATCACGAAACGGGCTATGCCGCGCCGCAGCTTCATACACACGTTGTCATCTTTAACGTGACGCGGACCGATGACGGAAGGACGAAGCCCTTACAGCCGCTTGAGCTATATCGAAGCCAGCAATACGCAACCGCTCTCTATCGAGTGAACCTAGCCGAGAGACTTCAGAAACTCGGTTATGAAATCGAAGTTGACGCGCGGACGGGTGCGCCTGAGATCAAGGGATTCAGCAAGGAGTATTTACAAGAGAGCAGTCCTCGCAGTGCCGAATTACGTAAAGAAGCGGCAGCAATGAAGGAACGCCTTGAGCAACAGGGAATCACCGTCAAAGAAGGTGCCGGATTGAACCAGGCTGCCGCCCGCAACGATCGGGCAAGCAAACGCTATGACCAGAGAGAAATGAGAGAGCGAGCGCTGGAAATGGATGCGCGTTACGACAACCAGGCGCGGCATTCGGTTGAGCAGGCAAGACAACGCGAGCCAATTAAGTTCTCTCAGGATGAGATCACAAAACGGGCGCAGGAAGCCGTTACGTTTGCTCGTGACAATGCAACTGAACGCGAGGCCGTCACTGACATGCGGAAAGTTATGGCCGATGCGTTAAGGCGCAACATTGGACTAACGACATACGAAGCAGTTGCGACCGAGCTTCATGGACGAATTGAGCGCGGCGAATTCGTTGAGATCATTCGCGAACGGAAACCACGAGAAGCTACGACGCAGCGAATGTTGGAAATGGAAAGGTCCAACATTCAAACCATGCTGGACGGCCAAAGGCAACACAGCCCGATTATCGGCAACGATGCGCAACAGACAGTTGACGCTATCGCCGAACGTCAACAACTCAGATTGAATGACAACCAGCGCATAGCGGTCGCGCAGATCCTTACCAGCCGCGATCAGATCATTGGCTTGCAAGGCGGAGCCGGTACAGGCAAGACCACAGCCCTATCGGTTCTGAGGGAAGCAGCCGAAAAGGAGGGACACGAGGTGCGCGGCTTTGCGCCGACCACCCGTGCGACCAAGCAGCTAGCAGAAAGTGGAATTCAGAGCGAGACCTTACAGAAGTTCATTCGCCGGCGACAAGAAGCGCCCTCGAATCATAATCGGCTTTTCGTGCTGGACGAGAGTTCACTTGCCAGCACCAGGAATCTTCACAAGTTCTTCGCTCGCCTTCAGTCCCAGGACAAAGTTCTACTCGTTGGTGACAGCCGTCAGCATCAAGCGGTTGAAGCAGGGACGCCGTTCGAGCAGTTTCAAAAGCACGGAATGGCGACTGTCAAACTTAGTGAGATCGTCCGGCAGCGAAAACCTGAGCTAAAACGCACCGTCGAGAAACTTTCAGCTAGGGAAATGCGCGAGGCGATCGACAGCCTTGAACGACAGGGCAGGATCGTCGAGATTGCCGACACAAAGAAAAGGCTTAAGGCAATCGCCAGCGCATACTGCGAAAGCCCGGACAGTACGCTCGTCGTTTCGCCGCGCAATCGAGAGCGAGTCCAACTTAACTCACTCATTCATAGACAGCTCCAGCGCGACGGGAAGGTCAGCCGAGACGATCACCAAATGACCGTTTACGTGAATCGTCAGGACATGACCGGCACCGAACGCACTTTTGCAAATGCGTACGTGCCCAGTGAGGACATCCTCAGATACAACCACGCGAGCAAGGTCTATGGCGTTGAGGTTGGCGACTATGCGCTCGTCTCTGCAAAGAATCACACAGAGAATGAGATTACAGTCCACTTCGAAAACGGGCGCGAACTCACTTACAACCCCCAGCGACTTTCAGGCGTGAGCGTCTATCGCGAAGCCGCGCGTGAATTTGCGGAAGGCGACCGCATTCAATTCCGGGCGCCGTTTACTGAAAAGCGAATCGCCAATGGCGAATTAGCAACCATTGCTAAGATTGGTGATGAAGAACTGACGGTGAAGCTCGACAGCGGGCGCGAAGTCAGCTTCGAGAAGGATAACTTTCGTCATATCGATCACGGCTACGCTGTGACCAGCCATTCATCGCAGGGAACGACAGTTGATCGTGTCCTGATTAACGCCGACACGAGCGAATCGCGAATCTTGGTCAATGACCGCATGGGTTATGTCGCGGTTTCGCGAGCCCGAGAGGACGCGATCATTTACACAAACTCGATTCAAGAATTACGCGGCGCTCTGGATCGGCGGGTCGATAAAGAGATGGCGCTGGAAGCCACGCAAGAAAGCTTCGGTCAACGTCAAAACCCGCGCAACGAATCCAGTCAAGATTTCCTTCTGGATCGAGCAGACTCTGGGTTCAATCACGGTCTCGAGGAAAGCACTTTGGACAACTACGAACAAGCTGAAGTGCGTGGGAATGATGCCGCACAGTCTGAGGAGGTCGAATTTGAATTCGCCCTATAGCGAAACCACTGATGAAGTCTTAGTTAACTGGGGGAGTTATGAATGACTATCAGGATAACCACAACCTAATGTCAGAGAAACAAGCCGCTGCGCGTTTAGGTATTTCGCGCATCACTCTGTTGCGGGCTCGGGAGGCCGGGCGAATTCGGTTCTTTCGCATTGGGACTCGCGTTCTGTACAGCCAGGAGCAGCTTAATGACTTTCTGACTACTTGTGAACGCAAGGGCTCGAAATTAGCGCTGCCGCGCGAACCGCGCCGCATTCGCACGGCAACAGGATAGGCCGATCATGCGACCAAAATACAAGATCGGTTCGGAAGCCGCGCTTCGGTGCGCCAGCAGAAAGAGCGTCTAAATCAGGTTGCATCTGAAGGTATAGACCATCTACAAGAGTGGATATCCATCATCAATACGCCTTAGGGCCGCCAGTATTGCCTGCCTTTTGTCCTCAATAATCGGTTCTGCTTCTGACAACTGATACTTAGCTGCATACGACTTTGCTGCATCGGAATAGAGCGCCAGAGAACGATACAAGAAATGGCGCATCCAAAAAAGCACTTCGCGGCCTGCGTTGTCAGTTGCTCCCGCCAGATGTTTCTCGGTCACCGTCACCATGATGTAGTCAATAAGAGCGTCGGCGTCATTGTGAACTTGGGATGAGAGGCTTGCATATATTTCACGGTATTCAAACTCTCGATCTAGAGCTTTGAATCGCTCAATAATTGTTTTACGCCAGCCTCCTTTGCCGAACGGAATGCCCTCATGATCAAAAACTCCCTCAACGATCTTTTGACGCGTTTCAAGTAAGTCCCGTGCTTTCGTGGCCCAGTCTGGTCCTCCTTTGATGGCATCTCGGGTGACTAATTGCTCATACCGGTCGATCGCTTTCGACGCCTGAACAAAATAATGAGAGACATATTGCGAAAGGCGGTTCGGCGTATCGGCTTCGAGAACATACGTGACGTTAACGGATGCTTCCAAAGATGCTCTACAGATTATTTCAACGGATGACCATGTACCGGTGAATAGACAGACGAACCCGCCCACAACATGGTCGTACAGTCGATCCAGCATTGACCGAGTAATTGCCCAAGTCGGTTCACCCGACTGAAGCAGATCACTTGCCAGCAGGCTTAGATCTTCTTCTATTGCAGATCTGATGTCGATGACTAGGCTGAGCGCCTCTAAATCCTCGCGGAAGACATCGGGCGGATTTAGATTGTGCGTTGCTAAGAAATCACTTATGACTGGTGTGTTGTTCATATATCAGCCGATCTTAAGAGAAAAATGCGTGTGCGTCGCCGGTAGCCATAAATGCTTCACCCTTAGAACGATACAATTTTCAGTCCGAATCCAGTTTCAATGTGGGCGCGAATGTGGGCTTTTAGCATTACAGGCGACCGAGCGGTCGCCTGTAAGTTGTTGCAAATAAGTGGTGAGCCGAGCAGGACTCGAACCTGCGACCCACTGGTTAAAAGCCAGTTGCTCTACCAACTGAGCTATCGGCCCACGCTACAGACTGATGAGGCATTCTAACTAATTGCACATCGAATTCCAAAGTCTTGAGGAATCTTCAATGAATTACTGCAGACGCAAATTAGAGGGAATTATGCACTTGACACACCCAGTTCTTTCTGATAGAATCGCCTCACTATGAGAAAGAAAGAAAAAGGCTCAATACTTGAACCGCATTTCACCGATGAAGATAAGGCCCGCGAGTACCTAGAGGCTATGCGCTGGCCGGATGGCGCTGTCTGTCCGCACTGTGGTCTCATTGGCGAAGCCTACAAGCTAACTCCAAAGGTTAAAGAGCCTGTCCCGGTCGAGTTTCAGACCAAAGCCGAGATTAAGAAACAGCGTGTCCGCAAACCGCGCAAAGGTCTTTGGAAATGCGCTGGATGCCGGAAACAGTTTACCGTAACTGTGAAAACTATTTTTGAGGACTCACATATCCCGCTTCACAAGTGGCTTCTGGCGATCCATCTGCTCTGCTCAAGCAAGAAAGGTATGAGTGCCCACCAGTTGATGAGAATGTTGGACATCAGGCAATACAAGAGCGCGTGGTTTATGGCCCACAGAATCCGCTATGCAATGACCGGCGAGCTACCAGAAATGATGAACGGTATTGTTGAGGCGGACGAAGCCTACATTGGTGGCAAGGCCGCTAATCGACACAAGAAACAAAGATACAGCACGATCCAAAAACCGGGAGTCAGAGCGCAAGATCGTCCGAGTCCATTTGCTGACAAGGCGGCTGTATTCTCAGTCGTACAGCGCGACGGTAAGGTTCACTCTCGCCACATTGAGACAGTAACGGCGGCATCCTTAAAGGCTGTTATCAATGATGTGGTAGCAGTTGACGCGCACCTCATGACTGACACGGGTATGCTTCGGAATAAGACCACAGGCCGCAAGCATTCTCTTGTCAACCACCTTGCCGATGAATATGTCCGTTACGATGAAGGTGTGTGCGTGACAACTAACACGGTCGAAGGCTACTTTGCCACTCTCAAGCGTGGCATCAATGGCGTGTACCATCACGTAGGCCGGAATCATCTTCACCGCTACCTAAGCGAGTTTGATTTCAGATACAATGCGCGTCACGTAACTGACGGCGAGCGAGCGCATGAAGCGCTCAAGGGTTTCGAAGGCAAGCGGCTAACCTATAAGGGGCCTCACGGCCAAATCTAAAAAGTGAAGTACAGATTACTTCTACTCCGTTGGCGTTATGAGATATGGAAACTCCTCTTGTGCTGGAACACCAAAGGCTTTGCGACCTTTGAGTTGTGTCGCTATAAGCATCAGCTACACGGCAAGGACTGGGGGACAATATCTGAGTGGCGCTATCTGAGATTGGCAGATTCCTTATTCGCCAGAAGCGCGGTTCCCGCAAATCATCATGGCCCGCCGAATGGCCCACTTGAGGGCTGTTTGCGGGGACATGACGGATCGCATCTAGGGTACTATAATCCTCCCCGAAATGAGGTCGCTATCCGTCATGGTGCTATAATCGGGACGTGTTTTCGCCCCAATGATAAGAGGGCCTATTTTCTGAGGGAATGCAGCCGTGCGACACCTTAATTGTCCAATTTGTGGCTTTGCTGAAATGCCGTATCCGCCAGTGCCGTATAACGTCTGCCCATGTTGTGGCACCGAGTTCGGCGTAGCCGACTATTACCATCCCCAGCAAGAGTTGCGACACGAATGGATTACTAGCGGTATGCACTGGTTCAGCGATATAAGAAAGCCCCCTGTAAACTGGAATCCTTCGGAACAGCTTATGACGCTTAATGAAAAGCTGATTCAACCAAGTGCTCAAACAGCGACGACAGATTCCCGCAGCGTTCTAATTACCGGATATCTAACCCGCCCGGATCAGGTGAGAGTCTCCGGCATCACCGCTGAATTTTTCGGCAGTCTTACTGATTTAGCACGAGCGTATCCCGTGTCAAGTTGATGATAAGACTAATCATTTTCGCGCCTTGTGAAAAATTCCTTCAGGTCGCAGAGGGACAGACTTCCATGATTGGCATACTGGAAGCGGTTCGCGTTGACACCACTGGCCCGATTGAAGCTGACGCCCTAACTCCTCTAAGTTGGGGGTTCTTGACTTTGTGGCACCGAGACGAGGACGTTGTTAATCCGATCCAGTACCAAGAACGAGTTGAGCTTGTTAGACCCGATGGCGTAACAAGCGTTACAGCGACAGCAGATTTCGAAGTTAACAACTCATTCTCTAATTTTCGGCAACACGGTAACTTCCCGGTGTTCCCCGTGGGGATTCCTGGAAAGCACATTCTCAAGCTATCTCTTCGTGAATCTGAAAAAGATTGGAAGGAAATTGCTACGTTTCCAATTATGCTCATGCACAATCAGACTGGAACACCGAATGAAACCAGCAGCACCTAATCCAGCCGGGAAACACGGCAAGCCTTTTACACTCGCTCCGATGAAGTTTGATGATGCCTTGCGTAAGATTCTCGCAGCCCCCCCAGAGTCAAAAACTGCAAAGAAAATAGCCGTCAAAAAGACGTCGAAGAAAAAATGAGCGAGAAGACTAAATACATTGTCTTTACCGCTGGCGTTAACGCTCAAACAATCGGCAAGCTAAGAGAAGCGGTAGTCACTGCGGCCAATGCGCGCTTTACGGATTTGTATATCTTGATTTCTTCCAGTGGTGGGGATGTAAACGAGGGATTGAATATTGCAGTGAAAAAGGATCCTTCTCTTCAAGTTTTCTTCAACCGAATTCACACCGTAATAATCGAGATAGTTTTGCTCGTCCTGCTTATCTTAGGATGTATCAAACTTATCGATTCTGAATGGCGTTCCTTTAAAGCACAGAAAGTGCAGAGCGAACCCACGGTTCAGCCTAAGCACTGAAGAAACTCTATGAGCCAGCCATCTTGGGAGGCCCGCAAACCTCCGCTTCAACCAACGACACGGACTAGTTCAGCCACTGTCCTACATTTGAATCCTTCACAATGATTGTCTGTGAGCGTTCCGGTCCCGTCGATACCAGCCCAATCTCGACTCCAATCTTCTCGGAAAGAAATTCGACATAGCGGCGCGCGTTCGGCGGCAGCGCACCGATTTCCGTCGTGCCGAGAGTTGAACTCTTCCAACCAGGAAGTGTTTCAAACACGGGCTCGACACGGCGCAGGTCTTGTGAGACCGAGGGAAGGGAATCACATCTGCGGCCGTCGAGGTTGTAACCTACGCACACCTTGATTTCATCCAGAGCATCGAGCACATCGAGTTTGGTCAGGGCTACCGAACTGAATCCATTGATCTCTGCCGCATAGCGCGTGGCGAACGCATCGAACCAGCCACAGCGGCGCGGGCGGCCGGTAGAAGCCCCATACTCGCGACCGCGTTCGCGAATCAGGTGTCCCATCTCGGCCTCGCCGTCCAACATCTCGGTCGGAAACGGTCCTTCACCGACGCGGGTCGTGTAGGTGCGAACGATACCCAGCACACCGGTCAGATGTTGCGGCGCGAGACCGGTCCCGACCAAAGCGCCACCGATAACCGTACTTGATGAAGTCACAAACGGATAGGTACCATGATCGACATCAAGTAAAGTTGCCTGCGCGCCTTCCAGCAAAATTGCCTCACCGCGAGCCGCGGCCAGGTTGAGAAAATGACTGGTATCACAAATGAATGGCGCCAGGCGTTCGACCATCGCCGAGGTCTCGTCAAAGATCGAGTTTGCTTCAAGCGGCTGTCCACCGTACGCAACGATGATTCGATTAGCGTCCTCCAGATTGCGCTCAATCCGCGATCGCAGCACTTCAGAAACCAGAGCATCAGCGACGCGAATTCCGCGGCGGCCGGCCTTATCTTCATACGCCGGGCCGATACCCCGCAGCGTAGTGCCGACTTTTTCGTTGCCCAGTCGCTCTTCACTGGTATGGTCCAGCGCGCGGTGATATGGAAGAATCAGATGCGCGCGGGAACTGACCTTCACGCGCTCCGGGGTGACGCTTATGCCCTGCGCCATGAGTCGATCGGCTTCCTCAAAGAAAGCCTTCGGATCGATCACCATGCCATTGCCGAGCACGCAGGTCTTTCCGGAATGGACGATTCCCGAGGGCAGCAAGTGAAGCACAAAAGATCGATCGCCAATCTGGACCGAGTGGCCGGCGTTATGGCCGCCCTGGTAGCGCACGACTAGGTCGAACCGCTCGGCGAGCAGATCGACAATCTTACCCTTGCCTTCGTCGCCCCACTGGGCTCCAATAACTGCGATAACCATAGTCAGAAGTCAGAGGTCGGAAGCAAAGCCCGAAACCCCCGTTCTAAACACAAAACAGGCGCGGCTGTGTCAATAACACCGAAAAACCGCGCCTCGTTCTATCGTGGATTACGCCACGGTAGCAGCCTGGACATGCTTATCCAGCATGCGCGAGATTGCCTGCTCGGAGGTGGCGCCAACCACGCGCTCTTCTTCTCTGCCGTTCTTGAAAAGAATCAGAGTGGGAATGCCCTTGATGCCAAAGCGTTGCGAGACCGAAGGATTGTCGTCAACGTTGAGTTTGACAACGCGCGCGTTGTTTGCGTATTTCTCAGCCACAGCTTCGACGGTAGGTGCAAGCATGCGACATGGTGCGCACCACGCGGCCCAAAAATCTACCAAAACCGGACGATCCGATTTCAGTACATCATTTTCAAAAGTGCCATCACTGGTTTCTTTCACATGCTCGCTCATTAAATTTAGACTCCTTGGTGTGTTAACGATTTTTCATTTCGGCTTAACGCGAAGACTGAACCGCAATTTCACGGTAAAGCTCAAGGTATTTGTTTGCCGCGGCCGACCATGAGTTGTCCTTGGTCATCCCGTTACGTTGTATCTTTACCCATACATCGGGTTGACTACAAAAGTAAATCGCTTCGCGTATTTTTTCAAGCATAGCGGAGGCAGAATAGGGTCCGAACTTGAAACCATTGCCCCTATTCGTCGTTACGTCGTAGCTTTCGACGGTATCATACAGCCCGCCGGTTGCGCGTACCACCGGCACTGTACCATAGCGCATGCTGTACATCTGATTCAGTCCGCACGGCTCGTAAAGCGAAGGCATCAGGAAGATATCTGCGCCGGCTTCGATCTGATGCGCCAGAGGTTCGCCGGCATAACCCTTATAAATGCCGACCCGATTCGGGGCCGCATCGTGCCAGCTCTGCAAAAAATCTTCGTACTCACGCGCTCCCGCACCCAGCGCAATAAAGAACGCACCGGCGTCGAGAATGTCTCCCGCCGCCTTTCTTATCAAATCGTAACCCTTCTGACCTACCAGCCTTGAGATAATCGCGATAATGGGACGCTCAGACTCTTCAGGCAGACCAAAACGGTGCAGCAAATCGAGTTTACATTCGCGCTTACCGTTGAGATCGTCGACGGAAAAGTGTGCGGCGATATGAGGGTCAGTTTCAGGATTCCAGATGTCGTAATCGACGCCGTTAGTGATTCCTATCAAACGATCGCTGCGCGCGCGCATTAACCAGTCGAGTCCATAACCCTGTTCCGGCGTCTGAATCTCCCGAGCATAACGCGGGCTGACAGTCGACAACACGTCAGCAGCAATAATCCCGGCTTTCAGGGCCGACGCCGCGCCTTGCAACATGAAATCCGAGGTGTATTCAGAAAACCCGAGCCACCAGAGGTCCGTTGGATCGAATGCTCCGTGATAGGCGAGATTGTGAATGGAAAAAACAGTTCGGGTATTCGCGAAGAACTCCTCCTGCTGCCGGCGTATTCGCATTTCAACGGAAGCGAAACCACACGGCCAATCGTTGCAGTGCATCACGTCCGGCGCATCACCGAGACGGCGGAGTAAGGCAATCGCCGCCCGGCAAAAGAACGCGAACCGTTCGAAATCATCCCCTTCGCCATAAATCTTACCGCGCGAAAAATAATGTGGCGCGTCAATCAGATAGGTTGGGGCGGTTAGGGCTTCGCTTTGCCAGACTCGAATGCGTGGACGTCGGCCGCGCCACTCAACTTCAAGATCTTCTATGAAAGTGCCGTCGAGGAGTCCACGGTCAACCTGATCGTAAAGCGGGATGATGAGAAAGGAATCGGCGCCTTCGGCGTGCAGGGCCCTGGTCAGCGCTCCGGAAACATCGGCGAGGCCGCCGGTTTTGGCGAAGGGAACTGCTTCAGATGAGAGAATGGCGACGCGCACTGATTTGGGTTACCTGGAGCAAGCCGATAGGTCTGAAGGCACTACTACTCTGCTTCCCTTCGCAGTTTCTCTTCCAGGAAGATTCTATCTGGTATATCTCGCTCACGATAAGTCTGCTTGGTTCGCAGGAGGAGTTTCGCTGAGGCGAAAGGAATTGCGACTCCCTGAACTTCTCTCATTTCAATCTCATTAGCAGCCTCATCATACGTTACTCCGCAGGCTGCGAGCATGAGATCTACAACGATCTCGTCGGCAACACGAACAACTGTGTATTCATCGAGATCATCTTCTTTGACTTCACGAACTGCCTTATCAGGCAATATCTCTAACGCTTTTAGAACTCTTTCCTGGTTCTCGCGAGAGCCCTCAAGAAGCAAATCGATATCCGCTGTGGCCCTTAACATACCGTGTTGGTTCATGGCCATTCCGCCCACGACAAGATAGCGAGCTCCTTCAGCATTTAGAGCCGCGCAGAGTCGGACTAGGTCGTCGTCTTCGGGGCTTCTCGGAGGCGGTACTGTTGCTTCCATTCCTCAAACTCCTCAAAGCTCTTGAAACGGAAAACGCCTTTCGGACTAACGCCTCTGCCGAAGAGGAGATGCGTAGTTCTCTGTAGGCGATTAAACCTTTCCCAAAACGGGGGTAGGTTCCTTCCACCAACGATCTTCATCGCCTTTTTCTCTTTAGGTTCGCTTTGATCGCCGGATGTGAGGTTCATATTCTAAGTCTGCATCGACGCTAGAAACTCCGCGTTCGACTTTGTCTTCTCGAGTCTTTCGAGCACCACTTCCATCTGCTCGACGGGCGAGAGCGGATTCAGCACGCGGCGCATGACCCAGATGCGGGCCAGGTCTTCCTTGCTGATGAGCAGCTCTTCTTTGCGCGTGCCCGATCGCTGTAGATCGATGGCCGGGAACAGTCGCTTGTCGCTGAGCCGGCGATCCAGATGAATCTCGGAGTTGCCGGTGCCTTTGAACTCTTCAAAAATCACGTCATCCATGCGCGAGCCGGTGTCGATTAGCGCGGTTGCAATGATCGTGAGCGAACCGCCTTCTTCGATGTTGCGCGCCGCGCCAAAGAAACGTTTTGGACGCTGGAGTGCGTTTGAATCGATACCACCGGAAAGAATCTTACCGCTGGGCGGAACCACGGCGTTGTGGGCGCGCGCCAAACGCGTAATCGAATCCAGCAGGATCACGACGTCGCGTTTGTGCTCGACCAGGCGTTTGGCCTTTTCGATCACCATGTCGGCAACCTGCACGTGACGCGTGGGCGGCTCGTCAAACGTCGACGAGATTACTTCACCCTGCACCGAACGCTGCATGTCGGTGACTTCTTCAGGTCGCTCGTCGATCAGCAGAACGATCAGAGTTACTTCCGGGTGGTTCTGCGTTACCGAATTAGCGATGGCTTGCAGCAGCATGGTCTTGCCGGTGCGTGGCGGTGAGACGATCAAGCCGCGCTGGCCCTTGCCCAGCGGCGTGACCAAATCGATGACCCGCGCCGACAGATTCTCGGGACCGACTTCCATTTTGAGCATCTCATCGGGATAGAGCGGCGTCAGGTTGTCGAAGAAAACCTTCTCGCGGGCCATATCCGGCGATTCAAAGTTGATCGCTTCGACCTTAATCAGCGCAAAGTATCGCTCGCCCTCTTTCGGCGGACGAATCTGACCGCTGATGGTGTCGCCGGTGCGCAAGTCGAATTTACGAATCTGCGATGGCGAAACATAGATATCGTCGGGGCCGGGCAGGTAGTTGTATTCCGGCGCACGCAGAAATCCGAAGCCGTCCGGCAAGGTTTCCAGCACACCTTCGGAAAAGATGAGCCCGCTTTTTTCGGTCTGCGCCGCGAGGACCTTAAAGATCAGTTCCTGCTTGCGCATTCCCGTAGCGCCGGGGACATCCATGGTTTTCGCAACCTGGGTGAGCGCGGAGATCGACATCTCCTTAAGCTCGGACAGATTGAAGACCGCTTGACTGCCGTCATAGTTCGTGGCGATTTCCTCAGGAGCCTCAGCCGTGGCTATGCCTCCGCCGTTATCGCTACCGCCGTCGTTGTTCGTGCGTCTTTTGTTTGCCATATTAGCTCTTTCGTGCCCGGCAATATTTCGCCGCGCTCTTGTTTCAGTTTTTCCCATTCTGTCAATTGATTTCAACTATGCCGGTTCCAAGGGTAAGTTTTCCTCGCGGTTAGTTAGGAAGCTCGTGTGGGGGCTTCCCGTCGCGATGACTGAGTTCTAACCTACATTACCGCCAGAGTTCGGAATCCACAACATGACTGGTCGCTCGATTTGGATGCCGGTTGACGGGGATTACGTGGTCTCAGGTTAGATTTCAGGTTCAGCCAAGGTCGGGCGATGTGCCTGGTCTTTCTCTTCGGTGCCGCAATTATTATTTAGAATGTCTAATTCTAAACAAAAGCCAAAAAATCGCAAGTAGGAACTCGCCGGAAAGCCGATTCTATCATCCTAGCCCTTCAGCGATTTTTCGATTGCACTCCACACTTCCTCTCCTCCGCGCCTTAAGGTCGCCGAATAAGTCACAACCTGATTTGTTTTGAGCGCGTGCTTTGCGCGATCGATATTCCGGCGCAATTCATTGTTCGAGAGCTTGTCGGATTTCGTAGCGACAATCAAATATGGCTTCTGATGATGCTCAAGCCACTCGTGAAGTTGCAAATCCTGTTTCGAGGGTTCGTGACGCGAATCTACGATTTGAATTGATAGCACAAGCTGGTCGCGTTTGGCAAGGAAGTTTTCCGCGGCAGCGCTCCACTCCGCTTTCAATGCCTTCGGCGCCCGCGCATAGCCATAACCAGGCAAATCTACCAGACGAAACTGTTCGTTGATCAGATAAAAGTTGAGCGACTGCGTTCTTCCTGGCGTGTTTGATGTGCGCGCCAGCCCGCGCACCCTGAGCAACGAATTGATTAAGCTTGATTTGCCGACATTCGACCGACCCAGAAAAGCGATCTCAGGTTTCGCGTCTTGAGGCCAATCGGTTTCCTGAAAGGCGCTCTTCAGGAATTCAGCGCTGGTAATCTTCATCCTGCAAGAAAGCAGAAGTCGAGGCTGGCGCGAGTCGCCGGCCTCGATTTGCCTGGTCTTGGTTGGGCTATGCGTTCGCAGCCTTCGCGCGCTCAGCCATCATTGCCGTGATCATTTTGATTCGCTCGCGAATGGCCGCCAGTTTTTCTTTGTTGTCCGGGACGCGGCGGACGATCGCTTCGTAGTGCTTGAGCATGTCCGGTTGGTTCCACTGCTGACGCAACTCTTCGAGGATCGGTTCGATCTTGGCGAAGATGAAAAGGTGCTCGCCGTTCGCGTCATTGAACATCTGCTCGTCGATCGCGCCGTTGTTGACGAGCGACGCCGCCATGTCCCAGTACGAGATGACCATGCGGAGATGTCCGCTGTGCTCGCCCATGATCGCTTCCATGTACTCGGCAGCGCTGGTGGGGTTGAAAGAGAAGAACCAGTTACGCGCTTCGCGCATCACCGGTTCCCGGCGAAGTTCGTAAAGTTTCAGAATCAAGTTTGCGTCTTCTTGCTTGCTCATTTTCGTTTGCTCCTGTTTGTTGAAAGATAGAAATAGGACCTGTTGGACCTATAGGACTGATATTCTTATTGCCGAATTTACTGCTCGGCAGGTGTTTGCAAACCCTGCGGCGGTGGCTCGGTTGTCCACAACGGCGCTGTTGATTCCAGAGCGACCGGTGTGGGCGCCTGGTCTTCCATCGCCAGCGCAACCACCTCGTCGATCGTTTCGACCAGATTGATATTCAGCGCGTTGCGAACTTCTTCGGGTACCTCGGGCAGATCCTTTTCGTTGTCCTTCGGCAGGATGATCGTGTCAATACCGAAGCGGTGCGCGGCCAGTAGTTTTTCCTTCACACCGCCAATCGGCAGAATGCGTCCACGCAGAGTTATTTCACCGGTCATGGCAACATTCTTACGCACGGGCACACGCGTCAAGGCTGAGGCCATTGCCGCGGCCATCGTGATACCGGCAGAAGGCCCGTCTTTGGGAATTGCACCTTCGGGAACGTGAATGTGCAGGTCGCGCTTGCGAATGAAATCCAGGTTAATGCCGAGTCGTTCGGCGCGGGACTTGATGCAGGTCAGTGCCGCCTGCGCGGACTCCTGCATCACATCTCCCAGTTTGCCGGTCAGCGTAACCAGACCGCGGCCCTTGGTCAGGGTGGCTTCGATCTGTAGCACTTCGCCGCCGACTTCCGTCCAGGCCAGGCCCGTCGCCAGGCCGATTTCGCTTTCGGCCGCCACACCCTGCTGCCGGAACTTGATCGGTCCGAGCATTTCCTGCAGGCGCGCCGCGTTAATCTCGTCTTTGAAATCCGCGGCTACACTCTCGCCCACGAATTTGCGGGCGATCTTGCGGCAGCACGAGCCAATCTCGCGCTCGAGATTGCGTACGCCGGCTTCGCGCGTGTAGTGACGGATGATTTCCAGAATTCCTTCGTCCGTGAATTCGAACTGCTCCGCGCGCAGGCCGTTGGCCTCAGCTTGTTTGTGAACCAGATGGCGCTTGGCGATCTCGACCTTCTCGCGCTCGGTATAACCAGAGAGACGCAGGACTTCCAAACGATCTTGCAGCGCCGGAGGAATTGTATGCAGCACGTTCGCCGTCGCAATAAAGAAAACTTTACTGAGATCGTATTCGACGTCCAGGTAGTGATCCTGAAACATATGGTTCTGTTCCGGATCGAGGACTTCCAGCAGGGCCGCGCTCGGGTCGCCGCGGAAATCTGTTCCCAGCTTGTCGACTTCGTCGAGCAGCAAGACGGGGTTTACGGTCCCGGCCTTCTTCATCATCTGAATAATCTGGCCAGGCAGAGCGCCGATATAGGTGCGGCGGTGTCCGCGAATCTCGGCTTCATCACGCACGCCACCCAGACTGAGCCGCACAAACTTGCGACCGGTCGCGCGGGCAATCGATTTTCCGAGGCTGGTTTTGCCAACTCCGGGCGGACCAACAAAGCAAAGAATCGATCCTTTGGGATTCTTTACCAACTGGCGCACGGCGAGATATTCGAGGATGCGGTCCTTGATCTTCTCCAGACCAAAGTGATCTTCGTTGAGGACCTCTTCGGCCTTAGCCAGGTCGCGAATCTCTTTTGACTTCTGCTTCCACGGCACGCTGACCAGCCAATCGATGTAAGTGCGCGAAACCGTCCCTTCGGCCGACATCGGCGGCATAGCTTCAAGCCGGTGCAATTCCTGCAAGGCTTTCTCTTTCGCCTCTTCAGTCATGCCGGCTTCTTCGATCTTTTTCTTGAGCTCGTCCAACTCGGCGCGCTCATCCTTGCGGCCCAGTTCTTTATGGATAGCTTTGATTTGCTCGTTGAGGTAGTACTCTTTCTGGGCTTTCTCCATCTGGCGCTTCACGCGCGTCTGGATGGTGCGATCAAGCTGTCGCTTTTCCAGCTCAATTTCCAGAATCTCGATCAAGCGAGCCAAACGCGCCTGGGCTGAGAAAAGCTCGAGCAGCCCCTGCTTGTCTTCGACCGCGATACGCAGTTGCGACGCGAGCGCATCAGCCATATGTGAAGGATCGGCATTGCGCATGGCGGTCTGCAAAGCATCCGGTTGCACATCAGGCGCGAGGCGCAAATGCTGTTCGACCAGCTGCGAGATCTTCTGCACCAGGGCATCGGTGCGCACGCCTTCTTCATTGACTGCCGGCGCGCGCCGGACCAGAGCGGTGAAGGCGCCGTTGTTATTCTCAACCCTAATCGTCGTCGCCCGTTCGCGGCCTTCGACTACAACTTTGATCTGTCCGTTCTCCTGCCTTTGCGATTGCAGGATGCGCGCGATCGTGCCGACGCTGTAAATCTGCTCGGGCGCCGGTTCATCTACCGTGGCGTCGTGCTGGGTGGACAGAAAAATAGTGCGATCAGAGGCCAGCGCCATTTCCAGCGCCCGCACCGAACCGGGGCGGCCGATTTTGAACGCAACTTTGGTGAACGGAAAGATCACAACATCGCGAATCGGCACCATCGGGTAGCGGGCGATGTCTGAAGGCGTGCGGTCTGAATATTCTTCCATGATTTTAGTGCGGGCGTGAAACGCTGAGAATGAAGCTCCTGAAAAACTATGTCGGATCGCTCAGATAAAACGACGAATAGGGCTGCTCTCGCAGATTAACTGATGTCGTCGCCACGGTTGCGAATAAGGGCGAACTGCCTTTGTCGTCCCGCCCCTGTTCCAACTGCGCTGATTGTAAACTATTTGTTCTGAACGCGCTACTGACTCGAAGAACGTCGACGTTACTGAGGGGATCAAATAAAACACATTTGCACTTGCATTTCCATTGGGGGGGGGGGCGTATAGTACGTGCGTCTCGGTTCTCCACTGGCTCGCTCTGGATTTTGGAAGCCAAACCGAAGCCAACCAGCGAAGAACCCCTTCGGACTAACAGAGTCCTTTCTTGCGACCTTCATCCTTAGGAGGTTTGCCGTGAAAAACAAGCGAATACTAATCGGACTTTGCGCTGTTTCATTGGTCACTGGCGTCTTGGGCTTCAAGTACGAGGTCACGTCATCTCGGAAGACGCAAGCCTCCCAAAAAGAGGCGCAATCGATACCCGATCACGCTGTTTACCGTCAACTCTTTCACCATCATGTTGCGCTGAAAAACAAGGCGGAGGAACTTGAACGACAGGGAAAGAATGCAAAGGCACTCCGTTCTTTCTACAAAGAAGCGGCGGGAATGACAGATGATGAAGCTCGGGCTTTTGATCAGATCGCCTCGGACTGTGAACGCGACGTTGCAAAACAGGATGACAAAGCGAAGGCCATGATTGATGCTGTCCGCCAACGTTATCCTAACGGCAAGGTTCCGAAAGGCGAAAAGCCACCGGAAGCGCCACCGGAACTGAAGGCCATGCAGGAGGAACGCAATACCATAATCCTTAGAGCGCGTGACCGGTTACGCGCAGCTCTTGGAGAGCAAGAGTTTCAGAGATTCAGTCAGTTCGTCGAGCGCGATGTAAAGCCGAACGTCACATCAGAGCCACTCAATCGGCAGCGACCGGAAACGACGATGGGGCCGCACCGCCAACTACCGAAGCCTATATCGAAAGGAGCGACCCAGCCATGAGACCATCGGTTCTAATCAGAATCCTGTTGCTGCTCGGGTTCAGCTTGCTGGTTTCGCAGAAGGCTCAAGCACAATACGTCATCGGATATTCCGACATTACATTTGACGATACGACAAACTCTGTTTTTGGTTATTCAGTCTCAGAATTGGATTATTTTGGTAGCTTCAACTACCAAGCATATGTGGAGGGTTACCTTTACGATCAGGCTGGAAACATTTTGGACTCCGGGTCTGACACGTCTTACTTTCTGGCGGTGGTAATCACGCACACCGCTGCTTTGCCCGGAAGAATATACACTGTGTACAGCGATCACTATCTGATTGCTTACTATTACACAACTGTGATCATCAAAGAGCCTGAAGGCTGCTGGCCCTGCGACGGTTGCAACACCGACTGTTATTATTATTATGAGAATTGGTACTGGTGGGATCCATTCGGATTCGGTTTTTTGAATCCCGGCTATTATGGCGATTGGTGGGATTTCTGGGGCGATGGGATACCTGCGAATCTGGAGACTGAGTACATCTATGTGGGGACGACCGGCGACTATCTAGTTACGCCCCCGGATTACTGTAGACTCTATTCGGATTCTGATCCTCCACCCGAATCGTATAGTACTTCTTACAGTGGGGAAGCCTTATCATGCGCCGCGAGACCATACATAACCGGCCAGCACGAATTGTGGTACTTCGACGGAGTATCACCGGTAAGTCATTACGCGACCGAGATCATCCTGACAGCACACCCCGCCGATGCAAGCTCATATCAATGGACTTTCCTATCCGGCGGTCAGGCCACGGCAGCCTTCATACCTGGCTTCACACCTGCGATCACAACAACAACTAATCAAGTCATCGTGTCGAGCACTGGACAAAGCTTTTCGCCAAACGACACGAGTGTCATAGTAACGGTAAACGGCGTCAGTTCCGCTCGGTTTAAGTTTACCGTTCGCGCTCCATATTCTCTTCGGCACATCAGTCCAGATCAACAGCACAACGATACATACTTGGCTGACAGCACGTTCGGTTATGACACTCGAATCGCTTACGATATTTACGATCAGTTCGGTACCATTCTTCCGAATGGACCGCCGATCAATGAATACTGGACTACCGGCCTAACTAACCTAAACGGTGCGAACTGGCATAGGCAGGAGCCGCCCGGTAGCATTACTTTAACCAGCGCAAGGTTTGCCGACAAAATTCAAGGTGAAAACTACGCGCTTCCGCCAAATCCCTGGCCTACCAGTCCGCAATCACCGCTTAGTGACACGGTCGTCCAATACTGGGGACAAGATTGGCGAGTAGGTAGTTTGCAGCCAAACTATGGCCGACGGGTCCAGTCTGATTATATTCAAAAGTACATCGACCATGCTGAGCATTCGCCTGTTTTCAGCCCGAATCCTTAGGATTTGCTCATTGTTCTTGGCAGGAGGGCGTTATGGATTACGCTAAGAAGATCGTTCCAGGCTTGTCACTTATTGCGTTGTGTATCAGTTTGTCGCTAATGCTGATCCAGGGTCACCAGCAGAAGCAGATCAAGGAACTACCGGTACCGTCCAGCGGCCCGGTGAATCTGTTGGACTTGGTTGCGATCACTCGCGGTTCCGATCTCATCGCAGTCGGGCAAGTCATTACGATTTCGGATGAGGGCCCAACAGAACAGAACGAAGCGGCAAGCCGAATGTCAGGACGTCAGATGGTAGCTTATTTGCAAGTCGACAGGGTGTTAAAGGGTCCCAATGACAATTCGGATCTTAGCTTTCATTTCTTCACACCAGAATTGGGCTCGACAAGGTACTCAGGAGTCTCACTTTCGCAGTACGGAATGTTCTTTCTTCGCGACTTGGGTTCGCGGCAGTACATTCTAGTCGATGCTACTTATCCGTCTGTGGCAGCGGCACCCAGGCGACCCACAGTGTCAGCTACGGCCACTGAGTTTGAGGTAGTTGTGGCTGAGGTGGCCCAAGTCCTCGAGTCATCACAGGCAAATCCCGACGACCGCGTAAGAGCCGTCTGGGCGCTTGAGTTTGTCAAGACGCGCTCGGCTATTGAGGCTTTGCGGCGAGCCGCTAAGGATGCAAACATATCTATACGATCCCAAGCAATGGCCTCGCTGTTCAGACACAATGATATTACGTTGCTCGACGAGGCCGTGGACACTATGCTGAATCCCTCTCCTGACGTCTCAAGGAATATCGTAGGCGGCTTAGGAGATTCGATTCGCGCTGGCGTGACCGATCCAAGAGCTGTTCCCGCGCTAACTCGTCTGCTGAGTTCTCAGAACCCGGCAGATCGCAGAAACGCCGCGGAAACACTGAATCGAACTGGCCCTGCGGGAGTCGCAGCGCTTACCAGAGCGCTAGATGATAGCGATCAACGGGTTCGTTACGCTGCCGTTACTGGTTTGGCGAGACTCACCGGCGAGACGGACGCGATGCCTTCGTTGGAACTCTTTCAGAAGCATGAGCAGCACTATCTGATCCACTGGCGAGAGCGAATCAGGAAGAAAAACTAGCGTTGATGAGGCTGGCCTGCCGACAGCAGCTAAGCAGCCGCGTCGTCCACGCCCGCCAGGCCTTCGCCCGGGATCGCGCGGCGGCGGTCGACCATTTCGCTGGTGATTACGAATTCCTTGATTCGTTTTTGCGAGGGCAGCGTGTACATCGCCTCGAGCAGAAGCTCTTCCAGGATCATCATCAGGCCGCGCGCCCCGACCTTGCGTTCCAGCGCCTGGCCGGCGACCGCGCGCAGCGAATCGTCGGTGAATCGCAGCTTGACGCTGTCAAACTCGAACTTTTTCTGATATTGCCGAACCAGAGCGTTCTTCGGTTCGGTGAGAATCTTGATTAGCGCAGATTCGTCGAGCTCGTGCAGCACTCCGCAGACCGGTAAGCGTCCCACGAACTCCGGAATCAGACCATAGCGAATCAGATCTTCCGGTTGCACGCGCGCCAGGGCTTCGGCCTGGCGCTGCGAGCCCGTCTTAACTTCTGCCTGGAAGCCGAGTGACTTGTTGCGCAGACGGCGCTCGATAACTTTTTCCAGTCCGACGAACGCGCCGCCGCAGATAAAGAGGATGTTGGTCGTGTCAACCGGGAAGAACTCCTGGTGCGGGTGCTTGCGACCGCCCTGCGGCGGAACGTTGGCAATGGTGCCTTCCAGGATCTTCAAAAGGGCCTGCTGCACGCCTTCGCCCGAGACATCGCGCGTGATCGATGGGTTTTCGTCCTTGCGACAGATCTTGTCAATCTCGTCGATGTAGATAATGCCCTGTTGCGCGCGTTCGACATCGCCGTTCGCCGCCTGCAAGAGCTTAAGAATGATGTTCTCGACGTCTTCACCGACGTAACCGGCTTCAGTCAGGGTCGTCGCATCGACAATAGTGAAGGGAACGCTGAGCATGCGCGCCAGCGTCTGCGCCAGCAGCGTCTTGCCCGTGCCGGTGGGGCCAATCAGCACGATGTTGGATTTTTGAATCTCGACATCAGCGCGACGGCGGGCCAGCTCGATGCGCTTGTAATGTTGATAGACGGCGACCGCGAGCTGCTTCTTCGTTTCGTCCTGACCGATGACGTATTCGTCGAGGAAGGCCTTGATTTCCCCGGGCTTGGGAAGAGGTGGACGAGAGGCTACCGACTCAGCTTGCTGGTCGTCGGTGATGATCTCGTTGCAGATGTCGATACATTCATTGCAGATGTAGACGGTCGGACCGGCAATGAGCTTCTTCACCTCGTTCTGCGATTTACCGCAAAACGAGCAGCGCAGCGTGTCGTCAGTTCGTCTTACCATAGTCTGGGGAACTCCGTTGAAACCGTAAGAGTTTTGTAGCGCAACTGGTCAGGTTCACAAGTTGCCAACTTGCACTACCACTATTCGCGGTGCGCAATCACCTCGTCTATTAAACCATATTCCTTGGCTTGAATAGCAGATAAATATCGATCACGTTCAACGTCGCGCTCGATTTGCTCGAGGTCCTGCCCGGTATGGTTGGCGAGAATCTGTGAAGTCAGCTCACGGATTCGTATGAGTTCTTCAGCATGAATGCGCACGTCGGTGGCCTGGCCCTGCATGCCGCCCGACGGCTGATGAATGAGTATGCGAGAATTTGGCAGCGCGAAACGCTTTCCCTTGGCTCCGGCAGTCAACAGCAGCGCTCCCATCGAAGCACACATGCCGACGCAGATCGTCGTCACATCGGGGCGAATGAATTGCATCGTGTCGTAGATAGCCAGACCGGCGGTAACAACGCCACCCGGTGAGTTGATGTAGAGGTTAATGTCTTTTTCCGGGTCCTCGGCCTCGAGGAAGAGCAACTGGGCGACGATCAGGTTTGCGATCTGATCGTCGATCGGCGTGCCCAGAAAGATAATGTTGTCTTTGAGAAGTCTCGAGTAGATGTCAAACGCGCGCTCGCCGCGTGACGTTTGCTCGACGACCATTGGAATCAGGGCCATACGCGCTGTCTCTAAAAGAAAGTCAGGAGTCGGAAACCTTCATTTCTCATTTTCCATTTCTCACTTTTCATTTGTCATTCCTTCATCAATTTCGCGTCAAAAATGTCAAATGAAAAATCTAAAATGAAATATGGAAAATCTATTCCGGCTCCTGTTCCTTTTCCTTCCATTCTTCTTCGGTCACGCGCGCGTTTGCGACCAATAAATCAAGCGCTTTGCGATTGCGCAACCTGCCAGCGATGCTACGTTCGCCACCTTCCTTTGTCAAGACAGCACGCACTTGATCCGGCGTTTGTCTGGAGGCGTCAGCGATAGCATTGATCTCGTCATCGATCTCCTGATCGCTAACTTCGATCTTGTTTGCTTCAGCGACGCGCTCGAGCAGAAGTGAACTCCGTAGATCGTAGCTTGCTTGCTCCTTCAAAGAGCCGCGCGCCTTGTCCCAATCAAGTTCCGGATTACGAGGATCGATGCCCTGGCCGATCATGTCGTGCACGACTTGTTCCAGACGGTGCTCAGTTTGGTGTTCGACCAGGCGCTCGGGCAATTCGAACGGATGCGCGTCGACAAGTTTGCGTATCAAATCAGCTCGCATGCGGTTACCAGATTCGTTTTTGACCTGCTGTTCCAGATCGCTGCGGATTTTCGCGCGCAATTGCTCGAGTGATTCAATCTCGTCGCTTAGACTTTGGGCCCAGTCGTCATCGAGTTCCGGCAATTCCTTGATTCGAACTGCGCTGACCTTCGCTGTGTATTCGACCTTTTTGCCGGCCAGACCTTTCGCGCTGAAATTCGGGGGGTAGTCCACGGTAAAGGTCTTTTCATCGTCGGCCTTTGCCCCGGTCAGGGCCGCTGTGATTTCAGCCACGACGCCTTCGCCGCCCAATATCACATCGACATCCTCGACCTTGATTGGTTCGGCGTCAGGCTCGTCGACAAACTTGCCGTGAAAGCTTGCGGTCACAGTATCGTTTAGCTGCGCGCCGCGATCCTCGACGGGTTCGAGCGAAGCCGAGCCTTCCCGCAGAGACTCGATGACCCGTTCCACGTCTTCGTCTTTCACGGGACGGATGGTGCGAATCACCTCGGCGCCCTTGTACTCGCCTAGTTTGATTTCGGGTAACACCTCGACGTTAACGTTAAACGAGATAGGCTGTTGGCCGAGTCGATCGAGCCCCTCAGTATTTTCGAGATTCAGTTCAGGCTCGCCGAGCGATTCGAGTTTGTACTCGGCGATAGCTTTCTGAACCGCGTCGGGAAGCAATTCGCGCAAAACCTCAGTGCGAATCTGCTCTTTGAAACGCGTGCGGACGACGGCCCGCGGCGCATGTCCCGGACGAAATCCCGGCACGTTCGCCGACCTGGCATAGTTATCACTGATGCGGTCGTATACGGCGCGCACATCTTGTGCGTCGATCTCGATGTCGATTTGCTTCCGCGTCGGCGAAATATCTTTGAGTTCTGTTTTCATGGTAAGAGGTAGAGGTCAGAGAACAGAGGTCAGAAGTCAGTGCGCCTCGTGGCTTTGTATCCTACCTACTGCTGACCTCTGACCGCTGATTTCCGATCTCCGGTTTATGGTGCGAAAGGGGGGACTCGAACCCCCACACCTTTCGGTACCAGATCCTAAGTCTGGCGCGTCTGCCAATTCCGCCACTTTCGCAACTACAAATCACAAAAGGCGAGACTGAGAATAACACAGCGGAACTAGCAGGTGCATCCGAGGACTGTAGTGCGCTATGACCGCTTAGTTGCGCGGCTGTCCGGCGCGGCGAATCGTTTCGCAATTAGATAGATTGGATAACTCGCGGCGAGGAGAACTAAAGCCCAGAGGGTGTTTTTCTTATCCGTGATTGCCGCGCCGATTAGAAAAGCAATCGAGCCAATCAAAACGATCGCTGTCGTCCAGGGATAACCCCAGGCGCGATAAGGTCGCGGCAAATTGGGCTCGCGTCGCCGCAGTACAAAGACCGAAATGTATCCCATCGAGTAATTCGCGACAAAGAAAAAGGCGAGCGCGGCCAGTACCGTATTGAACGTGCCGCTAAGAATGAAAAGCGCGGCGGCGATGGTGCTGAGTAAGAGGGTAGTGGTGGGCGTGCCGCCCCGGTTGACTCTCGCAGCGCGGCGCGCGAACAGTTCATCGCAGCTCATCGCGTAGAGAATTCGCGGGGCCGTTAACGTGTAGGCGTTGACCGTGCTCAGCAGCGAAAGAATCGCCAGGACTCTGATCGCCTTATCGCCGTAGGCGCCAAAGATGACGCGCGCCACGGCGCCCACCGCGAGATCTTCTCTGGCAAGTTGCGACATTGGCAGCACCATAACCAGAGCCAGGTTAACCACGAGATAGATCGCAACCACCGACAGGACACCGCCAAACATCGAACGAATCACGTCCCGCTCCGGATTGCGAACCTCTTCCCCGAAATAAATCACACCGTACCAACCGTCGTAGGTATAAAGCACACTCTGCAACGCGATGATCAGCGCCGCAAACAAGGCAAAGCCGTGGGCCGCGGCAATGGGAGCTTCCACCGCATGCCGATCGGCATAAGCAAAGGCCGCGATGGCGATGGCGGCGAACACCAGGGTCTTTAGCAGGCTGGTCAGATTTTGCGTGAAGCTGCCCCAGCGGATGCCCCGCCATTGCAGAGCGGCGAACAAGAGGATTACCAACAGCGCAACCGATTTGTCTCGACCCGTGAGACGCGGAACCAGTACGCAGGTATATTCGCCGACTACCATAGAAATCACTGCCAGCGTCCCGCAGGTGGAAAGCCAGTCGCTCCAGCCCACGACGAAGCCCGGGTAGTTGCCCATCGCCCGATGAACGAAGACATACCAACCGCCCGAGCGCGGAATCATCGTGCCGAGTTCGGCAACCGAGATCGCTCCCAGCAAAGCGTAAATTCCGCCGGCGATCCAGATTCCGATGAACAGTGTTGGAGTGGGAAGTTGTTTGGCGACTTCACCCGGAGTGCGCAGGATGCCCATCCCGATCGTGCCGCCGATGGTTACGGCCAGACCGAAACCGACACCGAGAACGCGCAGCAGTGTTCCGTTATGAGATGACGATTGGTGATTCTGTGATGGGGAAGTCTGGCTGAGGTCTTTGGTGGTCTGAGAACTCACATCGTGAGTTTATCAGAGTTAGGCAAACTTTGATTCCAACTCTCTTATTCGAGCTTCGGCGTCGCGAATGTCCTCACGGTCTTCAAGGAGAAACTTCAGAATCAGATCGAGCCGCTCGCGTACATGGTGCTTTAGTTCGCGCCTGACGTCCACGAGTTCGTTGCGAATGCTCTTTTGATCAGTCTTCATGACTACGATCTCGGTTTCAAGGAGTTGAACCTTGCCCTCAATTGCGCCGACCTTCCCTTCAATCACGCCGAGCTTGCTCTTGACTTCACCCATTTCCAAGCCCATCGCCATGATCGCCGCAAGTGCTCTTTCCCAAATGGGCTTGGTGTCATAGCGGCTCGATTCAAGTTTCTCAAGGCGGGCATCGACAGTGTCGAACCGGTCGTCGACAGTATTGAACCGTGCGTCGACAGCTTCGAACCGGGCGTCAACCGCATCGAACCGTGCATCGACAGTGTCGAACCTCGCATCGGCAGCATCGAACCTCGCATCGGCAGCATCGAACCGCGCATCGACAGCATCGAACCGCGCATCGACAGCATCGAACCGCGCATCGACAGCATCGAACCGTGCATCGACAGCATTGAACCGTGCGTCAAACGCATCGAACCGCGCGAATACCCGTTCTTCGAATGAGCTGCTATTAGGAAGTTCTTTAGTCGGTTCTTCGTTCATCCTTTGCTTTAATTATCAGCCCGATGCACACAACTTTCAAGCACAAAATCCAATCGGCTTGCCACGTTTACACGCAAGGCATTAGCTTCACTTGCAAAGCTACGGCATGACGCTCCGACTACGGAACTACAGCGTTCGAGTAACTTTGGACAGAGATCGTGGCGCGTCCGGATCCAGGCCCTTTGCTTCGGCCAGGAGCGCTGCGAAAAGTTGCGCGGGAATGATGTAGGGAATCGGCGCCAGAAACTCGTCGACCTCTCGCGGCATGATGATCGAGCGCGAACACATCGCGGCGGTTTCGAGGTCGCCGGTGATCGCGAGCGTGTCGGCACGGAGTTCCAGCAGACGCCTGATCAGATCCTTCGTGCCTGCCAGCATAACTCCCGGCGGCGCGAAGAGAATTACCGGAAAGTGACGTTCAATCATCGCGACAGGGCCGTGCAGAAAGTCGGCCGAAGAAAATCGCTCAGCGACAACGTAGCTGGTTTCCATTAGCTTCAGCGCGAACTCATAAGCATTGGCGTAAGCCAGACCACGCCCGACGACAACGCAGTTTTCCATGAATACATAGCGTTGGACCAATTCGACGATCGCAGTCTTTTGTTCCAGGGCGCGCTCAGCGAGATCGGGGATTAACTGATAATCAATCGAGCGTCCGTCCTTCGCGAGGGCTCCGGCCAGCATATAAAAGAGGAGCATCTGCCCGGTGAAGGTTTTCGTTGCGGCCACCGAACGTTCGCGCCCGCCGTGCATTAGCAGCGCTTCTTCCACGACTTGCACCATGGACGCCGTCGGCTCGTTCGTGATTCCAATCGTGAACGCGCCACACTTGCGAGCATTCTCCAAAACAAGATTAATGTCTTCGCCCTCGCCGGATTGGGAAACGCCTATGACAACGGCATGTTTCAGATTCAGCTTCGCTTTGTAGAGAGTGTGAACCGAGGGCGCGGAGAGCGAAACGGGGATGCCGGTAGTGATTTCCAGCAGGTACCGACCGAACAGCGCAGCATTGTCAGAGCTGCCGCGCGCCACCAGAACTATTAGATCGATGTCGCGCCGCCGTAGTGATTCTCCGAGCCGCCCGACTTTACCGCGCTCACCAGCGATTGTTTTCCGCAGCGCCGCCGGCTGCTCGGCGATTTCCTGAAGCATTAGAGACACATTGATTTCCGTTCAACCGTTTGGAAGCGTGCTAACGCCCGCTCGGTCGGACAGTAGCCCGACTCTAAACAACGTGCGGTTTCTAAACAAGTTGTATTCGTCACCAATATCAGGTAAATAGTCGTCCGTCCCATCAACGCGATCAATAAAAATTTATAGACGTCATAACGAGACCTGACCGATGACCATTACTCTAACACGAACGTTCTTCCGGCAGGCGGCAATTGTCTGCACGTTGGCGTGCGCATGCGGGCAGGCAAGCGCACAATCGCCGAGCGTTCAGCTCATACCACAACCGAAACAGTTGAGTGCTACGCAGGATGTGTTTCGTCTCAGCGACGTTGGCGTCCGTCTGGCCGATGCCCGGTCAGTCGATGATCGTTTCGCCACGCAGGATTTCATCGATGACCTGAAAGCAACCGCCGGACTGACGTTGACGATTGGCAGAGGCCGATCTGGCCGCCAGATCTTGATCGGTCGCATCGATCTTCCGCAGATTCGTGAAGCGTTGAAGCGAACCGCAGTCGAAGCGCCGGCTACTATGCCCGACGAGGGATACGTGCTTGCCGTGAATGCGAATGAAGTCGTGGTGGCGGGTAAATCCGCCGTCGGAGTCTTCTACGGTCTGCAAACGCTCAAACAACTCGTACGGGGCGATGCACGCGAAGCAATCGACTCCGGTTCACATCCCCAATTGCCGTTCATCCCCGGCATCAGGATCGTCGATTGGCCCACGATGCGCTGGCGCGCCGTTTCGGACGACATCAGCCGCGGCCCGGTGCCGAATGTCGATTACATCAAGCGCCAGATTCGCACTGAAGCTTTCTTCAAACTCAACATGCACTCCTTTTATATGGAGCACACGTTTGCCAGCGAGTTGCATCCGCTGATTGGGCCAGCCGGAGGATCACTAACGCCGGCTGAGATTCGCGAGCTGGTCGCTTACGCGCGTCGCTATCACGTCGAGCTGGTTCCTGAACAACAAACCTTCGGACATCTGCACAAGGCGCTGCGTCTGGAGAAATATGCCGACCTGGCTGAGACGCCTTATGGCGATGTGCTTTCGCCGCAGCAGGAAGGAAGCTATAAGCTGGTCGCCGATCTGTATCGCGAGTTGAACGAATTGTTTCCCGGGCAGTTCTTTCACATCGGCTCCGACGAAACCTTCGAACTTGGCGAAGGTCAGAGCAGGGAAGCCGCCAAAGCTCGCGGAGTCGGGGCGATTTACTTTGAGCATCTCAATCGCGTGCGTGATGTTTTGAAGCCCTACAATCGCCGGCTGATGTTTTGGGGAGACATCGCGTTGCACCATCCCGATCTCATCGGCAACATACCGAAAGACATGATCGTGATGAACTGGCAGTACGGCGCGCGCGATGATTTTTGGTCCGACATCAAACCTTTCCAGGATGCTGGTCTTCAGCAATTTGTGTGTCCGGGCGCGCAGAACTGGAACCAGATTTTCCCCAACCTTGATGCGGCGTCGAAGAACATCGTGAACTTTGGGCGTGATGGTCAGAAGGCCGGCGCGATTGGCATGATGAACACTACCTGGGATGACGACGGCGAATCGTTGTTCGAAGTTACCTGGTACTCGATCGTTCTGGGCGCGGCGGCCTCATGGCAGGAAGGCGCCGTTGATACGGACAGATTTGATCGCGACTTTGATTGGGCGTTCTTTCGCAACGACGGCGACCAATTTGTGAAAGCTGAACGCGCGCTTGGCGGTGTCGGTCCGCTGCTCGGCGCCGGCAGTACCGACGAACTTTTCTGGCGCGATCCCTTCACCACCCAGTTTCAGAATCAGGCGCGCAATCTTGCGGAGCGGACCCGGAAGATGCGTTTGGTAGTGGAAGAGGTCGCCGAATCGCTGTTGCGCAATGAGGGCCGCGCGCGGCGCAACGCTTCGGCGATCGCGGCGATGAAGTTTGCGGCGCAGCGGTTCGATCACCTCGGCCGTCGGATGGAAATGATGCAAAGGTTCAGCGATCAGTACTGGGACGCGTATCTGAACCTCGGCGATCGGGCGAAGGCCAGGAAGCTGCGTTATTACTCCGGCGCGATTTACAACAACCTGCGCGAGATGGCTGAGGAGCTTTCAATCCTGAAGGAAGGTTATCGCGCGCAGTGGCTGGCAGAGAATCGGCCTTATTGGTTGGAGAGTGTATCGGCTCGCTATGATCAAACTATTTCGCAGTGGCTGGCGAAGAGCCGCGAGATGGATGAAGCGCTGAGAAGGTATGAAGCAACTTCGACGCTGCCGAATCCGGAAGAGTTTGGATTGGGAACGCGACCGGCCGCGCCGGTACAGAACCGGGAGCGGTAGCGACCGGGTAATTGGCGCGGAGCGCAAAGCCGCAAAGTTCGAAGAACCAAGTTCAAAGTAAAGATTATATGAGCGAGCCGGGAAAACAAATCAAGGATGGATCGAGCACCCGTCTCATCTCTCTCGATGTCTTCCGCGGCATCACGATCGCCGGCATGGTGCTGGTGAACAATCCCGGATCCTGGGCGCACATCTACTGGCCTTTGGAACACGCCGAGTGGAACGGCTGGACGCCGACCGATCTAATCTTTCCGTTCTTTCTGTTCATCGTCGGCGTGGCGATACCGCTGGCGTTCGGGAAGCGAATCGAACGCGGTGACAGCCGGCGCGCGCTCTTCATCAAAGTCCTTTACCGTTCCGCGATCATCTTTCTGCTGGGCGAGTTTCTCGCCGGCTTCCCATATTTTCATCTTTCAACGATTCGCATTCCCGGAGTGCTGCAACGCATCGCCGTCTGTTATTTCTTCGCGTCGATCATTTACTTAACGACTCGGCCGCGCACGTTGGCGATTATCGCCGTGGCCCTGCTCGTCATTTACTGGTTGTTGATGACGCACGTCGCGGCGCCCGGCTACTACGTTGGCGATTTGAGCAAGGAAGGCAGTCTGGCTTCGTACCTTGATCGAAGAATCTTTGGCCCGCACATTTGGAAGCAGGGAATTGTTTACGATCCCGAAGGACTCCTGAGCACGATGGGCGCCCTGGCGACGACCTTGTTTGGCGTGCTGACTGGTAATCTTGTGCGCTGCAAGGACAGAACACCAATCGAAAAAGTCGCGCACATGTTGCTTGCCGGAGTGGGTTGTGTGATTGTTGGCTGGATCTGGAACGCTTGGTTTCCCATTAATAAATCCCTGTGGACCAGTTCGTATGTGTTCTTCACCGGAGGGCTGGCGCTGCAATTCCTCGCCTTGTGCTACTGGTTAATCGATATCAAGGGCTATAAGCGTTGGTCCAAGCCGTTCGTAATTTTTGGTGTGAACGCGATTGTGCTGTTCGTGGGAACAGGGGTGATGGCGCGGCTCATGGGTCTGATCAAGATCCCGCGGCCGGACGGCAGTAGTCAGTCGCTGCAGGGTTACATCTACAACAATGCATACGCATCATGGCTGGCACCGAACAAGGCTTCACTGGCCTTCGCACTTTCATTTATTCTGCTATGGCTATTTTTCATGTGGTTGTTGTATAGAAAGAACATCATCATTAAGGTCTAGTGGGCGCCGTTAGCGAAACGGGGCAGTAGCCTGACCGTGAGGGAGGGCTCAGAATCGCACTCGAAGAGGTTAAGGAGAACCACATGGCAACATATATTGCATTGCTTAAATGGACCCAGCAGGGTGCTGCGAAAGTGAGCGACAGCGCGAAGCGGCTCGACGCAGGCCGGAAGGAGTTCAAGAAGCTCGGGGTTGAACTCAAGGATGTTTACCTGACGATGGGGAAGTATGATTTGGTTTGTGTCATTAACGCGCCTGGCGACGAGGCTTATGCCAGGGCGATGCTGAAATTGGCTTCGCAGGGAAGCGTCAGTAGTCAAACGCTGAAGGCGTTTACCGAGGACGAATACAGGAAGATCATCGGGTCTCTGTAGCTGGGAGCGCGGACGTCTCGTCCGCCGGAGCGTGCGAAAGCACGCTCCACTCTGGCTTTCTTCCGGGAGAAAAACTTTTCGCGCTTCGCGCTGAGTGCGGACGAGACATCCGCGCTCCCAGCGCTATCGCGCCCCGTCGTCATTCTCAAATCACGGCCCGAAGCGCTGCCGATACTCTCCCGAGACGATGAAAGCCTTTACCATCTCAGCGTTGACAAAGTTGCCCCCAAACTGATTCAACTTGGTCAGCCAGAAGTTGTATCCCTGATAGTCCAGAGATGGTTCAGGCGCGTCGCTCGGGTTGCGGCGCAAATAGCCGAAGTACTGCATTAGCACAAAAGCCCTGTTGAACTCCTGCTGCCTGAAGGCCGCGTTCCCCGTCACCCGTCGCAGCACCCGAGCGCGTGCCGCAGAGTCGGCGGTCGTCGTCGCTACGCCAAACTCATTGATAGCGTCCGTGCGATCTGACGCCGATGGCGTGACCCCGGCATTCAGATAGAGGGTGTCAACCAACTGCGCCGGAGGTATCGCAGTCGGGTAAGCAGAGGTGAACCGTGAACGCTGCACAAAGTCCAACATGAAGGCCTGCTTGTTGCTCTCTAACACCTGCTCCCAGCCGGTTTGTCCAACGACTACGCCGTTGCCGATCTCTTGGGAGTCTGGCAGAAGCTCCTCCAGCCGGACAGGTACGGGCGCGCCCGGCAGGTTACCGTAAGACTCTTTATAAGTAAGGTAGGCGAGATAGCCAGTCTCCTGGAACTCAATCGACAGGAAGAAGGCTGCTGAGACATTGATGCGCTTTACCTCGATGCACTGCGTGTCGTTGCCGCACTGCGTGATTTGGTTCGTCCAGAAGTCCCATCCACTCTGGTCCGGCTGGCGGCTGAGGAAGTCGCGATAATGCTGCCACACAAAGTAACGCGCATCATCTATCGAGTTCACGATCGATGACGGGGTGGCCGTCATAGTCTCTCCCAGCGTCTTCGCTGCTTCGAGATTGGCCGCGCCATCATGCGCTACCGAGTAGAAGCTGTAGGTCTTGCCGGGCAGGCCGATGAACATGGCAGAGGTGGCGCTGGTGTTACTCAACCAGGGAGTAAACGATCCTCCGTTTTCTGAGACGTAAATATCGTAGCTCTGTATGCCGGAACCGGTATCCTGGCCGGCCCACCTAACGTTGAAGACGATCGAACTTTGGTTGCTGGCGAGTGGTATGACATGACTCGCAGGCAGCGAGTTGTCAATTGTGTTGAGGTATTCGTTCGTGTCAATCGGGGCATTGGCGTCGAAGACGATTCTCGCCTTGTTGCGAATCTCCGTTCCGGTCGCGAGATTCGGCTTCGGCATCACGGAGAAGGTGACGCTGCCCTGTCCTTCCGGCGCATTCTTGTCGGGTGGCAGAAAGCCGGCGAGCGGGTTTGTAGTTGGTTGTCCGGTGGCCGGGTCGATCGAAGTGAAACGCCACGTTAACAGCCCGGTGTTTTTATCAAGCTGCGCGTTGACGCGGGCGATCAAGTTCGTCGCCGGACGAAGATCAAGATCAGCTGAGTAACTCGTAAGACCGGGCAGCGGAGCAGCTCCGTAGCTCGAGAAGTTGAAAGCGCCCAGACTGAGAGTTGAAAGGTCAACCTTTGACGTGTCAAGCTGGTCCGTCACGACTACGCTCTGCGCTGGTGCGGTTGCGGTGGCGAGGTTCTCAAACGAGATGACATAACGCAACGGTTCCTTGCCCGAGACGTACTGTGGTGTGCCCGCGCCCTGTGAACCATCCTTCTCATTCGGGTCGCGCGCAAAGACCACATGTACGGTTCTGGTTACGTTCGAAGACTGCGGAGTATCCAGGCACTTTTTCGCAAGCGCTTTTAAGTAGGTTCGCAGGTACTCCTCCCTCTCTTCGGTGGTACCGCTCCTGAAATTGGTGCAAAACTCAAAGAGGGCGTCGTCGCCACGAAGGTCTCCACCAATGCAGAGCTCTTGCGCGAACACGTCAGACTGGGACTTCTTGACTCCGTACTCGTCCACCAGTTCGACAGCGTAAACAGCCGCAAAATGTGCGGGCTTCAAGGGCAGCGGTACTTTAAGTCCAGCCCCTTCTGACAAAGCAATGGATACTCTAAGGAATAGTCGTCCGCTAGCCACCGCTTTTATTCGATCGGCACCATCCGCGTCTATCCTGTTTCCGCTGAGGAGACAGTCCACGAGGTCTTCTATTTTTAACTGCCCCTCATAAGCCTCGTAGGCTTCTTTGGTCGCTTTGATAGTCTTAAGCACTTCAACGGGCACTAACCCGATATGAACAACGTGTGTCCAGCCTGTGCCACTTCGTATACCCATCTCTTTTTTTGATGCTGACGTTGCCTGCGTCAAACCGGAGAGAAGTGAAGTCGGGATATTGGCTGTGATCTCAAACCTGACATTCTGTCCGTCATTTGTGATGTTGAAAACCGAGTCGCTCGGGCCGTCCGCGCTTGTGAGAAATACTTCGGAGGTAAAGGAACCGCTAAAGGTGGCGCTGCTAACGTGTTGCACGATTTTCGCATAGGTATCGGTGTCCACGACGAATTCGGGAGTCAGCGTCGCCGATTTGTCAATCTGCGCGGCAGTTGTGTCGTATAGGCCGTTGACGCCAAAACTGTCCGCCTTCAACTGAACATCAGTATGTGCGATTTGCCCCGGAGCCGTTAACTGAAAGGGAGAGTAGTAACTGGAGTTCGCCGGAACTTTGGGAACGGCAAATTCCATGGTCGTTCCGGTGGAGTCTATGCTTACCAGCGGAGTCCCTCCGCTTCCGATTCCAGGTATATCGAGCTCTGGGATCGCATTTAGTTGGAGAGGCGTCGGGAGAAAAATCCTGAATTCCGTCGGTGGCGCATCTACGTCTCCCCGATTGCCATATACAAAGTAAAAGGTCTGTGTGACGTCGCTTCTATATGTGTATTGTCCGATGATGTCTATCCAGACTTGAGGCCCCTCACTTTGTTCGATTGCGAATGCGGCGGCGAGAGTCGCCGAAGTGTTGTCGGAATTAGTCACCACCACATCCCACGTACCACGTGCTCGCCCCGTTAGATCTAAAACAGCGGTAAGGGATGTCCCATCAGGTGCGATACTTGCTGCGGTACCCGCGATGTCGGCCTGCCCTAAGCGCTTAAGTTTCACCGTTGCGCCCGGCTTGATGTTGGTGCCGAAAATGGTAACCGTGACTTTTCCGCCATCGCCGCCTTTGTTGGGTGCAATGGATGACAGGGAGATGGCCGCGGGCGGTGGCCCATCGTCTTTGATCGTGACCGTGGCAGCGTTGTTCAGGCTATCCACATAAAAGGTGTTCGATGGATCGGGTTGTAGGGTGAAAATAACGGTCTTGTCACCACTGCCGAATGAATTTCCTGTTGGCTGAACGTTGATCGTTGCGGTGGTCTGACCGGAGGCCATGGTGATCGAGTTGCCACTCTGGCTCAGCGAATAGTCTGCATTTCTGGTGGCCGTGCCGCTCAGGCTGAAGTTGATTACCAGCGCCCCACTGGAATTGACAAGGCGGGTGATGGTAAAAGTGCCGGGAGTTGCGTTATGTACCGACGCCGTCGGCGTGCTTGCCGCAACCGTCACGACCGGCACCGCCTGTGAGTTGAAATAAGGCATGCAGGTTCTCAGCAAGCCATTTTCGCCGCAGAGATTCCCGACGATCTCCCTGTTTTTCCACGTCACCTGTCCCGTGAAATCAATGTCAGGCGCTCCAAGTGAGGAACCGGAACAATTCACCTGATTGGGAGCGGTGTCGCAGCGAAAACCCGCGGTGCCGCTATGCCAGACCGCCGCGCGCACAATCACGTTGCCTTGTGCGTCAAGCACCGTCGGTATGACGGGCACGGTCTTCTGGCTGTACAGCACGAGGGGATTGGGGGTGAGCACTAACTGGTTCGGTGTTGGAATCGCGGGACCGGGAGCCCAGGCGAGTCCGCTATGAAGATGTCCGCTGCCCTGCGACGGAAGAATTGGATTGCTTCCGGTACCAACAAAGACGGTGGGCAGCAGGTTGTTACCAGCGAGCGGGCTGGCACCAGCGATGACAATCCCTGAACCGTCAGGCGAGTAACGAACACCGCCCGGCTCAGTGAAGATCTGTCCGCCATGCGGTTGGCCGTCCGTCGAACCACCGAAACCGATCTGGCCCATTAGAGTCTGAGTTGCGGTGCAGTCAGCGAAGCCGCCGCCGCCGCCGCCGCCGGGACCGCCTCCGTCCACGCCGCAGTTAGCAGGTCCGGATTCGGGTTTGAGGTAGCCGATGCTGACCGCATTTTCACCATTCGCACCACCCAAATTGGCTTCGAAGAGAATGTTGCTGTTTGGGGACCAGTCGATGAATCCCGGGGCGGCTATCCTTGCCTTCTTCACCGGCTCCTTGTCGACACCGTCAAGACCTCCAAAGTTGAAAGCGATGCCGTCGCCGTCATCGATGGAGATTGAGTTATACATGTGCGTCACGCCGATGTTGATTTTTGCGAACTTGTATTTTCGGCGCCCCAGCACTGCCAGGTGCTGACTGTCGGAACTCCAGGCCACCGCATAGTTGTTGCTTACTTCGCAACCAAAGTTGACGTCATCCACAAATGTTGCGTGGGTCACTTGCTGCAAATTCGTTCCGTCCACATTGACGACGAATACTTCGTTCGTGGTGTTAACCTTTTGATTGACGTTCGTGCATTGGTGGACCTGCCCGGCCGTGCGTGCGGAGATGAACGCGACCTTGGTACCGTCCGGCGAGATTTCAGGATTGAAGTCCTGGGTAAGTAATGGATTGGCTTGATTGGGAACAAAAGTGATCTGCCGGACGCCGGAGCCGTCGCCATTCATAACGAAGATTCTGCGATCTTGCGCCGGGAGCGGCGGGGTAATCTGAATACTCTGGGCGTCAAAGGCAATCATGCCGGTCTGCGCTGAGACGGACGGATGTTGGATAATTGCAGCTCCCGAATCAGTGAGATTGACGGCGTTCGTGCCGTCGGTGTTTGTCATTAGCAAACCGTTAAGGACCCCTCCGACGCCGAAGATCAGGCGACCAGGATTGACAACCAACGGTGCGGCCTGAGGCTGCTGCGTGACGGGTTGTCCCGGCGTGGCGGCTTTTCCCGTTGAAGGCCCGGAGGCGACGCTAGCGGAAGTGGCTAGCGGCAGGAACAAATATGAAAATACGATCGCCAACGAAAGCAGCAGCCCAACCAGGCAGCAGTGAACGCTGAAGTTGACTCTTGTGCTCTGCGAAAATGTCCTCTTTTTCATAACAAAATCTCCTTAAGCTGCTGGAACGTTCCAAGGCCCGGTTGTGTCAATCCGGCGTCGCAAGACGCGACGCAATCGCTCCGCACGCGAACCAGTCCTCCCCTTATGTCCTACAAGGCGAAAAGGAGCGGCAAATCAGCTCACCATGATCAATAGAATTTCTATTCCTTTGAGCAAAGACGTATAATTCGCACCGAATCATCCCTGAGTCGCAGGCCCTTTGAGATCTAGTGTAGTGTCTCATAAATATCTTTACAATAGAGTTCGCTGGCTGTATGCTGCGAATCACTATGTGGGATAGCTGTGAGGCGCTGGCGATTACTGAAGAGCAACGAGAAACTTTGCAAACTTGGATTGCCGCTCGTAA
>JBGQGG010000028.1:0-72527 GCA_041497335.1 Pyrinomonadaceae bacterium
CGGACCTGACCCAGTTGAGCGTGGCATCCGGTCGCTACCGCTCGCGGTTCCGTAACAACAGTCGTGGTTTCACGGGCTCGGCGATCGCCAACCGCGCACTTTAAGGATCGTCCCAGATTGCTTCATGAATAATCCGGGCTAACTGAAGCAGCACTGTATGAAGATCCTCATTCTTGGCGGCACGAAGTTCATTGGTCCGCACGTTGTGCGGCGGCTCGTTAAGCTTGGCCACGAGGTGACGATCTTTCATCGCGGTCAAACCGAGACTGATCTTCCATTCAGCGTCCGACACGTTCATGGCGACTTCTCAGCGTTTGCTAATTACGTCGATCAGTTGCGTGCTCTGACTCCGGAAGTCGTCCTTGACATGGTGCCGTTTCGCGAAGAAGACACGCGGCGTTTGAAATCATTCAAGGGCGTCGCCCGCCGCGTCGTAGCGATTAGCAGTGGTGATGTCTATCGGGCTTTCGGAAGAATCTGGCGCACGGAGCCCGGACCACCGGATCCGATTCCGCTCACGGAGGACTCGCCTCTGCGCGAAAAGCTTTCGCATGCGGGCCTCGATTACAACAAGACTGCCGTTGAGCGCGAGGTCATGAGCGATCCGGATTTACTGACCACGATCCTGCGCCTTCCAGCCACGCACGGGCCGGGAGACTCGCAGCATCGGCTCTTCAAGTACCTCAAGCGCATGGACGACCAACGCCCTTTCATCCTGCTTGATGAGGTCCTGGCTAACTGGCAATGGTCGCGGGGTTATGTCGAGGATGTTGCGCATGCGATAGTTTTGGCCGTGATAAATCAACAGGCGGCCGGTCGTATCTACAACATCGCTGACCGGACCGCCTTTACCGAGGCCGAGTGGGTGCGTCAGATCGCTCGCGCGTATGGCTGGACGGGTGAAGTGATTGCTCTGCCAGGTGAAAAATTGCCACCAGGTCTGCGGAGCGATGCGTTCGACTTAAGTCAGCAATATGTGGTGGATACAAGCCGCATTCGTCATGAACTCGGTTATGCTGAAGAAGTGCCATTCGATGAAACCTTGCGACGGACGATTGCATGGGAGCGAACAAATCCGCCGGAGAAAGTTGATCCGGAACAGTTCGACTATGCCGCTGAGGACGCTGCGCTATCGAAGCTAAGAAGCAAAAGGGCTTTCCTTTGGGGCCAGGCGTAGACATCCTGTAATATTCGCATTATGGTGAAGGAACTCCTACCTACTGATGAGAGAATCAGGCAGCAACTCGGTCGGAGTCTGGCGCAGATCTTCTTAGCGATGCGGCAAGACATAAGGACTGAAACGGCCATAAAGGCGGATTGGGCGAAGCAACATTTCCAAATCTACGATTGGGGAGCCATCGCTCAAAGCGACAAACCGGTTCCGGATAAGACTGCGTCAGAGAAATGGCCGTTCCTTTTCTGAATTCTTACCGCAAGACTGCCCAGCAAGACTTGTTTCTGCTGCTAACTTCCAAGGCTTTATGCTAAGGCTTCTCCGCAACCAGTCATGAGCGAGATCAAGTTAACCTACGATGACACCGGCAGCGGACTTGCGGTCATCCTGCTGCACGGCTATCCCTTCGATCGCTCGATGTGGCGCGAGCAGGTCGATTTTCTCAGCGCGCACGGATTTCGCGCGATTGCACCGGATCTCCGCGGCCTGGGCGAAACTGTGACACAGACTTCAGTCGGTGAAACTTCCGAGCCAAATCCCAGACTAAAGTCTGTGCCACTCACCACGATGGAAGACATGGCGGGCGACGTCGCAGCGCTGATGGACGAGCTGAAGATCGTTCGCGCGGTCATCTGCGGACTTTCAATGGGTGGTTACGTCGCTTTTGAATTCGTCCATCTGTTTCCGACGCGCGCCCGGGCGCTGATCCTGGCGGGCACACGCGCCCCGGCCGACAATGAACAGGAAAGGCAGGCCCGCGAACAGCAGGTAAGGCAAATGCTGGCCGAAGGCATGAGCGGAATTGCCGAAGCAACCTTGCCTAAGCTTCTGGCGCCGCAGACACTCGCCGAGAAGCCCGAAGTCGTCGCCCGGGTGCGTGAGATGATCTTACGTGCTGATCCGCAAGGCGCCGCGGCGGCCCAGCGTGGCATGGCTGTGCGCCGAAGTTATTCCGAAGATCTTGCAGGCATTAACGTGCCCACGCTTGTCATCGTGGGGCGCGACGATCCGATCAGGCCGGTTGCCGATGCCGAGTTCATGCATGATAGGATTCCGGGCTCGCGTCTGGAGATAATCGAAGACGCTGCGCACATGACGAACATGGAACAGCCGGAGATTTTCAATCACGCGCTGTTCTGTATTATCAAAATGCTCAGTTGAAGTTTGGAGTACCGCCTTCAGGCGGAATGCGTATTACCTCAGAGTCTTCCGCCTAAAGGCGGTACTCCGAACCAAAACAGAATGAAATTCACAATCGAAGAGCGCGTGCTGTGGGGCGACGTCGACGCGGCGCGAATTATTTTCTACGGCTCGTACCTCCGCTTCTTTGAAATTGCTGAGACGGAACTGTTTCGGGTTGTTGGTATGCCATATGGCAAGGTCTTTGATGAACTGGACATCTGGCTGCCGCGCGTGCACCTCGAATGCGACTTTCGCCGTGTCGCCCAGCTTGATGATCTTTTGGAAGTCAGTGTCTATGTCGGCAGCGTCGGGAAGACATCGCTGCGTCTGGACTTTGAAGTTCGTCGCAGAGGGCAGGACAACTCAGTTGAAGAGGGGTTGATTGCGACGGCACATTTTGTGCTCGTTGCGGTACGCCGCGACACGCTCGATCCAATCCCGGTGCCCGAAGCACTCCGCCGCGCGCTTGAACCTTACTCCAGAAAATAACTGTTGGCCCACCTGGCCAGCACCTATCCGTTTGATGTCGGGATGGGTAACATAGACTTGAACAATGCCCATTGAGTCTGCGCTCGTCATTCTAATTCCGGAAGCAGAAGTTTTGGTTGAGAGCTTCCGCATTCAGTATGACCCGTCGGCGGCCCTTGGTGTGCCGGCGCATGTAACGGTACTTTATCCTTTCAAGCCATCTCGTGAACTAAACGCGGATGTAATCCGAAGTCTGGAGGAACTATTCTCGAAGTTCCCCGGCTTTAGCGTTTCCTTCGGCGAGTCAAGACGATTTCCTGGTGTGCTGTATCTCTCACCAGTACCCGATGAGATCTTCCGGCGTCTAACTGAAATCGTGGCAAAGCGCTTCCCTGAAACGCCGCCGTATGGCGGGCAATTTACTGATATTGTTCCTCACCTAACGGTCGCGCAGGTCGGTGATTCGCAGCGACTAGAGGAGATCGCCGCAGACTTTGAACGTTCGACGATGGGCTGTCTTCCGATTCAGGTAAGCGTAAAGGAAATCGCGCTGATGGATAATGAAAGCGGATATTGGAAGGTTCGTATGCGGTTTCCTCTCGGCCCAAATACCGAAACCGGTTAACGCGCCGTTACCAGCAACTCGCGCCTCGTCACACGACTGCACACTGCCCACCGCTCACTGCCAACTCTTGTTGCCGCTGGGCAGCCCCTCGATTAAGTAGTCGAGTCCCAGCCACAAACTCCAACTATGGTGATAGAAAGCCAGCGGAAACGTAATCCCAACTACAAAGAGAGCGGTCAGCATGGTCTGCTCGTTCAGGTGCGTGAGGAGCAGACAAAGAAAGTACACGATCAGGATCAACGCTTCGGTAGCGACTACGTTGGCCATAATCGCGCCGACGAAAAACCCTTCCTCGCGCTTGAAGATCACATTGCAGGCGGTGCAGTGCACCTTGACATTGAAGGGTTTCCTGAAGACTAACGCCTGACCACAGGCAGGGCACTGCAGCCTAAGACACCGCCCCAGCGTGAGGATGATTGTGCGCGGATCTCTTTTCATATGGGAACTCTAAATGCTACACAAACTTCTCCAGCCTCTGATTCTGCTACCCTTGAATCTCACGTCCTTCCGCTTAACGTGCGGTGTTGGCTTTGGAATGTGCTTCATGTCGGCCTGCCACAACTCAACTGTAAGGTTCCGAAGGTAGCCGCCATTTATCATCACAAGTCTCTTAGCCTCGATGCGGCGGCGGTTCACTAAGTAGTCTTTGATACAGGTCGTCCACGCTCGCGCCTCGCCAGGCCTTCGACGCTGCCCGCCATAAACAAGGACTACTCCAACGCTGTTTGGCTCGGTCTGCATACTAAGCGCGAAATTATCGAGCCTGGCCATTGTGTCTTCCCAATTAGCGCCGTAGAACTCGTCGAACTTGCGCGAAACCACATCCATTACCGGCCCCGCTTCTACGAAGCCGCCTAAGATGAATAGGGTTGCGCACAATGCCAAGATCCTAGCGGTTGTAATCATGATTCAAGTTCTCCACCTACTCGCCCAGCGCCGCGTACTTGAACAGCCGGAATCGATAGCGGGACTGTTCGCGAATGTTTCTGGCAATCACGCCATGGAGATCGTCTTTCCAGGTCGTGTACTGTGCTATGAACTGATCAGCCCCTGTTTTGTCGCCAGAGTACTGAACCTCGAGCACCTTCTGGAGCAGCTTGCCCACAACCGAGTGGTACTTGTCGTAGTGAATGCTCAGCTTCGCGTTTTCAAAAGTTAGCAACCCATTCTCGAGAAAGAAATTCCACTGCATCAACTGCATCGTGTTGTAAGGCTGATCGCGGCGCGGCTTGTTGTTCTGCAGCACGCGCAGAATACCGCCCGCGTACACCGACCGCAGTTGCTCGTCAGTGTAGTAATGCTGGTCGTGCAGTGCTTCCGCGACAAACAATGAAACCAGATCGGCTTTCATCTCTTCCAACGCGCTGGCGTCGTCCTGCAAGGCCTGGTCGAGATCGCGGTCGTCTTTGGTGCGATCGACGCCGAGATAGTGACCGACCTCATGCCAAAGCGTGCGGTAGAAATTTCCGTCAGAGGTCAGCTCCTTCGCTTGATCCTCTCCAACGGCCGCGGCGAAGTTGCGCGATGTGCCTTCGAAGATATTCGGTTCGCGCATGATGTTCGCGCGCAAGAGGATTGTGCGGCCATAGCGCCGCGCCAGATAACTTTCGTTGGGCAGAATTGTCGCGGTGTTGCCGCCGCGCGCCTGGCCAAAGTCGGCAATCACATCATAGACACCTACGGGTATGTCTTCGCGCACCTTCTTGTGATGGTCGTAAGGAAGTGAATCTTCCAGCGCCTGTAGACCTTTCATCGCCTGCCGCAGCGCGGTTGTTTCCTGCCGGCGCGTGGCCAGCAAACTAAAGGCAAAGAAAGTCTTCACGCCGTAGAGTTCATCGTCATAAGTTTCGTAAGAACCAATCTGCGCGTTGAGATTCTTGAAGTGACCGGTGACCCACGCCGCATCGCCTGACTCGTAATCGTCCGACAAGAGATCGCGCGCGCGGTTGCGCAGATACTTAGCGAACTCTTCATCGTCCTTTTGCAAAGCGTCGGCAGCTTCGTGCAGCAACGCGGACGCTTTCATCAACTCGTCCGCATACGCCACCGAATAAGGAACGGCGTAGAAGCCCTGCGTACGCAGCGGCATCGCCCCACGCGGTCGCGCTTTGCCACCCTGGATAGTTTCCAGTTCAGCTCTCAGCCCGGGATGCAAAGTATCCAGCACCGGATATTTTCGCAGCTTGGCCAGGTCGCTGTCGGCACTCAGGGAGTTCGCCAATCTAACGACTGAGCGCAAGCCCATTACTTCCCCGCGCTTCTCCGGATGCGATGCCACGAAGCTCTCGATCTCTTCTTTTTTCACACCCCACGGATACATGTTCTTGCCCGGAACGACCGGCGCAACCGGCAGGAATGGTTCGCGTTTGTTTTCGAGCGTGGTTGCGATTGGTCCCTGGTTGAGACGATAGAGCGTGAGCAGGTCCGTCATAGCCACAGTCGGGCCGCTACTCTTGGCGAGTTGCATCAGATCACGATAAGACGAAAGCGCCTGATTGTGCCGCTGATCTTCATAAATGCTCTGGAAAATCTTTCCTACCTCCAGCAGCTTCGCGACCGCTTTGCGCTCTTCTGCGCTTAATTGCGACAAATCCGGCGCCAACCGTATCGTCTGTGTCTTGTCGATGATCGGCTGGCTTTTTTCCAGCGGCCAGTAACCAGCCGGCACTGACTGGTTCGCTTTCATGCGAGATCCGGTCTGAGCGAAGGCGAAAGCGAATACACCAAAAAAGAAAGCGAGGGCCACGGCCTTAATGAACATAACGGTCGAACCTCCATTGAACATTTATGGATGAAAGTACGCGGAAGAAGTATAGCCCTCAGGTGGAGCGAAGCGGAACAGGGCAGGGGGAGTCTGAAACCGTGTTCACGGACGCAACAAGACTTTGAGCACGCCCGGTTCGCCGGCGTGCGCGACTGCCCGGAGGCCATCGGCGAGGGCGAGTTCTTCGCTGATCAAACTTTCGACATCAACTGCGTTTGTTTTGAGCAACTCCAGCGCCGGCGCGAAGCGTCCGCAACGCGACCCAATAACGCTGATTTCATCAACAACGATGCGCGCGGCGCTCAATTCCGTGGCGCCGTGAAAGGTGGATTTTAAGACGAGCACGCCCCGCGGATGCAGCAAGTCGAGGGCGAGAGCGAATCCCGTCGACGAGCCCGAAGCTTCCACGACCACGTCGAACTCGCGCGTTCGCTTCTTTGCTTTGTCGACCGTAATGGTCTCGATGCCGCGACGTGCGGCGATTTGCAGCTTGCTTTGGTGCTTTCCGATCAGCGTCACCGGCGCGCCGGTCGTGGCCAGCACCTGCGCGCACAGCAATCCGAGTTTGCCGTCTCCGATGATCGCAGCGCGTGTATGTTCAGTGATTTGTACTCGCTCGAGAATTCCACAAGCCGCCGCCAGTGGTTCGGTGAACACCGCCCGCTCGTCAGAAATCTCGTCCGGCACCGGGAGCAGATTCTCTACCGGTAGTTTGAGGAACTCCGCGTGCGCGCCATCGCGTCCGACGATGCCGAGCACCGTTCGTGTTTCGCAATGACGTGGGTCACCCGAGCGGCAGAGATGGCAACGTCCACATCCGGCATTGATCTCGCCGACGACACGCCGGCCTCGGCTCAGTAGCCCGCGCGTCAGCAAGGGCTCTGGCAAGCTTTCGATCGTCCCAACAAACTCGTGTCCAATGGTTCCCTGAAAGCCCGCATACCCGCGCGTGATTTCCAGATCAGTGTTACAAATTCCCGACAACGTCACGCGCACGAGGGCTTCGCCATCGACGTCGGGCCTGGCCACGTCGGCCACCGAGAGTTTTTCATTTTCATAGCGGAGGGCTTTCAAATATCAAAACCTCTTCGTTCGTTCGTACACATTCTCCGTCGTCAGCTCGATAGTTTGTGCCCGGCCTGAAACGTTTATCGGCAATCGCCATTCGATTTTTTCCCCGCTGGTCAATGCGGTCGTAGCCCGGAGCCACCAATTGCCTTCGGACAATTTCACCACCGCGCGATCTTTGTCATCGAGTGGCGCGCGCACCGGGGCCAGCCCTTTCATCCGCTGGGCTAGGAAATCATCGAAGGTTTTTCCCGGGCGCACGTGGGAAAAGAAATCGCGCTGGGTCGCCGTGTAATCGATAGGATAAAGCTCAACCTGAGTCTTGACGGCCGTGGCGATTGTATCGCCGTGGAAGATGACGGTCAGTTCTGAATTGGCATTAGCGTTGTAAGTTTCAGGTCGCTCCACCGACCCATCCGCCGGTAAGCGCCGGTACACATCCCAACCGGCGGCAAAAAGCGCCGCGAGTAAAGCAATTCCGAGGAGTATTCTGACTATGGTCATTGCCATGACATGACGGCTCTGATTCAAATTCTAAACCTCAGGAGGAACAACATATTTATAGCACCGAAGCTCTATTATCAAAGACTGCGGTGGAGATTCGAACCTATTTGCCGGGAACGCGGGCGCCCTCGCCCGCAACGCGCCACAACACGAATGTTGCAAACTCATCTGAAATCACTTCCGACAACTCTTGTTCGCGCTTCGCGCTCATTGCGGGCGAGGGCGCCCGCGTTCCCAGCTTAGTTGAAAGCCACGCGAATGCGCGATAATCTCAAGCTGTGACAAATCTCTGGGACGACAAGTTGCACGAAGAGTGCGGCGTGTTCGGCATTTACGGGCATCCGGAAGCGTCGCGCCTCACCTATCTCGGTCTGTACGCGTTGCAGCACCGCGGACAGGAATCGTGCGGCATCGTCGTCTCGAACGGTGAACACCTGCTATCAGAGCGAGATATGGGTTACGTCTCGGAAGCTTTCGATCAGGCGCGTCTGGATCGTATGCCGGGAACCAGCGCGATCGGCCACGTTCGCTATTCAACCGCGGGCGAAGTCTCCATGCGCGAATGCCAGCCGTTTCTGGTCACCTGCCAGCACGGCCAGATCGCCGTTTGCCACAACGGCAATCTGCCGTTTGCGCGCGAAGAACGAAAGAAACTCGAGCGCGAAGGCGCGATCTTTTCCTCGACTTCAGATACCGAAGTCGTGCTGCATGGGGTGGCGCGTTCGCGCGCGGCGGGCGTGGCCGAAGCGATTCCCGAAGTCCTGCGCCACACCGAAGGCGCGTTCTCAATGCTATTCCTGACGCCGAAGGAACTGATCGCGATTCGCGATCCGCGGGGCTTTCGGCCGCTGGCCCTGGGCCGCCTGGAAGACACCTGGGTGATCGCTTCGGAAACATGCGCCTTCGATCTAATCGATGCCAAGTACGTTCGCGACATCGAGCCGGGAGAGATGGTGGTCATCAACGAAGATGGTTTGCGTTCGTCGCGCCCGCTGTCGGCCCAGCAGCATTCGATGTGCATCTTTGAGCACGTCTACTTTGCGCGTCCTGACTCGCTCATCTTCGGCCAGTCGGTCAACCTTTCGCGCCACAGGATGGGTAAGCGTTTGGCGATCGAGCAGCCCGCGGACGTTGACCTCGTTGTACCTGTGCCTGACTCTGGTGTGCCCGCGGCGATCGGTTATTCATCAGAGAGCGGACTTCCGTTTCGTTTCGGCCTCGTGCGCAATCACTACATCGGCCGCACGTTCATCGAGCCTAAGCAATCGATTCGCAGTTTCGGCGTGCGCATCAAGCTGAATCCGGTGCGTCATCTAATCGAAAATAAACGCATCGTGCTGATTGATGACTCGATCGTGCGCGGGACTACTTCGAAAAAGATCGTGCGCATGGTGCGCGAAGCCGGTGCGAAGGAGATTCACGTGCGCATTTCCTGTCCGCCGACAATTAGCCCCTGCTACTACGGCGTCGACACGCCCAACAAATCAGAACTGATTGCCGCGAATATGTCCGTGGAAGAGATTCGCGAATTCATCGAGGCCGACTCGCTCGGCTATCTTTCGCTCGATGGCATGCTGGAAGCAACCGGAATAAACCCGAACTCAGCGTGCGTCGCCTGTTGGAACGAACGATACCCGACGCGCATCACCAGCGCGGCCGAGACGATGCGCTCGCGTGAGCAATCAGTGGCGCCTGGCAGAGTGGCGGTCGAGATTTAGTTCCCCGCGAAAAATTCGCTTGGCTCCCATCCGATATTCATCAAGTTTAGCCAAAATCCTTACTTGTTGAAGAATCCGGGAAGGCATACTCTCCCGAAGACTTTTCATGACGTGGTCCCGCTCTCATTTGAAGTATGATTCTGGGCATCGCCGACTCGGTCAATGGAGTTCCGATTCGCCTTACTGATGAGAGGTGGGAGCATATTCTTGATTCGCATCCTGAGCTGGCCTCCTATCGTGAAACCATACTTGATGCAGTAGAGAACCCGGACTATATTCTAGCCAGCAGGCGCGGGGCGCTCGCCGCGGTGGTTGTGCTGGGACGAAAGGCTTTCCTTCACGTCTTCTATGTTGAGAAGACCCGACGTGACGGATTTATTCTTTCTGCGTATCTTGAAGAAGAGATGGATAAGGCAAAGATCGTATGGCGCAAAGAGAACCAAGAGGAATAGTCACACCCGGCAGAGAAGAACTGCTTAGGGCTGCGCGCCGGCGTGTCAGCCTCCCGCCGGGTGAATTATTGCTTGACTATCAAGACGACGTGGATACGCTCTACATCCGCCTAAAAGAGAAAACGCGACCTACCCACAGCAAGAGCGATTTCGACGGCGGGGTCGTCTTCGATTATGAAGGAGAAGAACTGGTCGGCATCGAAATAATGGATATCACCGGTCAGTTGAAATACGCCAACCCGTCTTGATCTGCCTAACCTTACTCTCGTCGGTGCGGCTGAGACGATGCATTCGCGTGAGCAGGCGGGCGCGCCGGCAAGGGTGGCGGTGGAGATTTAGAGAAGCGTTACAGAACCGCGAGCGGTAGCGACCGGATGCTACCCGGCTCCTTCATAGGAAGTAGCAATGCAACCTCCCCGAGAGTTCCGAGATGAACACACTGCGTTTGGCTACCTGATAACATTCCGCGGCTATGGAACTTGGTTGCATGGAAAGCAAGGATCAGTCGACCGCGCTCACAACGCGTACGGTACTCCAAAGCTGCCGGCCGACGACGCCCGATACCGCTACAATCGAAGCGCACTCGCACAGCCGCCGGTAAAGCTAAGTGCCCGACACCGCGCTCTCGTGGAACAGGCTATTCGAGAAACATGCGAGATTCGTAAATGGTCCTTCTGGGCCGTGAACGCTCGCACCAACCACGTTCACACTGTAGTGACTAACTGTAAACCAGAGCGAGTGCTGAGCGCCTTCAAAGCAAATGCAACACGGAAGCTCCGGGAAGCGAACTGCTGGGACGGCGAGAGAAGCCCCTGGGCATATCGCGGTAGTAGACGCTATTTGTGGACTGAAAAAGAATTGCTCGACGCCGTAGCTTATGTCTTATACGATCAGGGCGAGCCTCTGGATGACTAAGGTGGTACAGAACCGCGAGCGGTAGCGACCGGATGCTACACTCAGCGTAGTAACAAGCGGGCTAGTTTTATTTGGTGACGTTGTATTTTTCCGAACGTAGCGACCAATCCAAACAGGCGAAGTTGAGCCTAGCATCCGGTCGCTACCGCTCGCGGTTCTGTAACGGTGCGCCAGTGGCTCGACCGAGCTCGGTGGAGAAACCAATGACAATGTCTTACGACGACTGGGCCTACGATCAGCACCTAGCCGACATCGGTCGGGAGGAGGAACTCGAGAAGCGAATTGAAGAAATCGCCGTTGATAATGCAAGCTGGTATCTGGGCACGTTCGGCGATGCGGTGGAGAACCGCGTTCGCGGACTAATGAACGAAGCCACGTTACTTCTTGAATCTGGTCACATCGGCGCGAGTTTGGTGCTCAACGCCTCTAGTTTGGAGCTACTAGTTCGGCATTTTGTTCTTAAACCTTTGGTAAGCGGAGCGTTTCTCACGGACGTCTGGGCGGAACTGCTGGTTGATAAACTTGTGGTTGGACAGTCCGGTAGAGATAGGCAGCTATTACCAATGATTGCGAATGAGTGGGGAATCGACTTGAAGACGATCACACTGTCTGATCGGAAATCGGCTTGGGATGTATTCGTCTCAGACCTGGTTCCTCTGCGCAATCAGTTTGTTCATAAAGGCGCGTCAGTCTCTTTGGAGAGTGCGACACGAGCAGCGGAGTGCACTGCCGCGTTGTTCAATGGACTTCTTCCCGCGATAGCCAAAAAACTTCGATTGAGCTGGCCGGAGTCAGGGGCTTGGCACAAGGTCGTTAAAGGCGTTGGTTCTGGGACGCGTTTTACTGACTACGACCCGCGTGATCCATTCGGCTCCTGATGTGAACCTATAACTTCGAAATGAGCGTTAAGCGAAACCACCTCGTCGGCAAACCCATCCCCCGCAAAGAAGGCCGCAAGAAAGTTACCGGCCAGGCGCTCTATGTCGACGACCTGAGTTTTCCGGGAATGCTGCACGGCGTGACTGTGCGCAGTTCAGTGCCGCGTGGCCGCATCAAGAGCATTTCTTTCGATCAACCGCCCGCTACCGCAGGCGGTTCTGACTGCGACATTCCCTGGAACGAATTCACGATCGTTACCGCCAAAGACATTCGCGATTTGAAGCTTGGCGAAAACTACGTCGCGCTAATCCTCAACGACCAGCCTTATCTCGCCGACGAAGTCGTGAACCATCCTGAAGAGCCAATCGTTCTGCTGGCTCACCACGATAAGTACTTGCTTGAAGAAGCGCGCCGCCACGTCTCTATCGAGTACGAAGAGCTGCCCGCGATCTTTTCTTTGCAGGATTCGCTTGCGCAGAAAGAAATCATCTGGGGCGACGACAACGTCTTCAAAAAGTTTCTGGTAGACAAAGGCAACGTTGACGACGCGTGGTCGAAGGCGGATTTCATCGTCGAAGGCGAGTATGAAACCGGCGCACAGGAGCAACTGTACATCGAAACCAATGGCGCCATTGCGCTGGCGAATGCAGACGAGGGCGTGACTGTCTGGGGTTCGATGCAGTGTCCTTACTACGTTCACAAAGCCCTGATCAAGTTGTTCGGCTTGCCGGAAGAAAAGATTCGCGTGATCCAGACTGAGACCGGGGGCGGCTTTGGCGGCAAGGAAGAATATCCTTCGATGATTGCCGGGCACGCGGCGCTGCTGGCGTGGAAATCGGGCCGGCCGGTCAAGATGATCTACGATCGCGCCGAAGACATGGTGGCCACGACCAAACGTCATCCGTCGCGCACTCGGCACAAGACCGCCGTTGCAAAGGATGGAAAGCTTTTGGCGATGGAGATCGATTTCGTGATCGATGGCGGCGCGTACTGCACTTTGTCGCCCGTCGTACTTTCCCGCGGCACGATTCACGCCGCCGGCCCTTACTTCTGTCCGAATGTTCGCATCAAGAGCACCGCAGTCGCGACGAACATGCCACCGCATGGAGCTTTCAGAGGGTTTGGGGCGCCGCAGAGCATCTTTGCGCTCGAACGACATCTGGACAAAGTTGCTGAAATCACGGGGCTGACTCCGGAAGAATTTCGCCGTCGCAACTTCATTCATGAAGGCGAGACGACCGCCACCAATCAAACGATTCGCGAGAAAGTCGACATGGATGGCTTGCTGAACCGAGCCTTCGAGCTAAGCGACTATCACGCCAAGCGCGAACGATTCGCCAAGGAAAATGCCGAGCCGGATTTGAGCGCGCTTTCGCGCGCTGTGCGGACGAGGGCGTCCGCGCTCCCAGCAAGGCGGATCAAGAAAGGCATCGGCTTCGCTTCATTCATGCACGGCGCTGGTTTCACCGGCTCAGGCGAAGTCTTCTTGCAATCAGTGGTCGGCGCCGAAGCTACACCGGAAGGCCGGATCAGGATTCTGGCGGCCAGCACGGAGATTGGTCAGGGGACAAACACGATCTTTGCGCAGATCGCGGCTGAAGCGCTCGGTCTTAGCTATGATCTGATCGACGTGTCACAGCCGGACACGGCTCAGGTTCCGAACAGCGGCCCAACGGTGGCGTCGCGCACCTGCATGATCGTCGGTAAGTTGGTTGAATCCGCGGTGCTCGGTTTGAAACAGACGTTGGTCGGCAGCGGCTTGTTGAAGGATCAGTTCACGCAGGCAGAATTTCAAAAGGCCTGCGGCGCTTACATTGTAAAGTTCGGCCCACTGAAATCATTCAGCAAGTATCAACCACCGCCGAATATTTTTTGGGACGACGAGAAGTATCAGGGTGATGCATACGGAGCATTTGCCTGGGCCGTCTATGTGGCGGAAGTTTCCGTAGACCTTCTGACCTATGAAGCGCACGTTGATGACTTTGTCGCGGTGCAGGAAGTCGGGCGCGTGATCAATCCGGTGCTCGCCGCCGGACAAATCGAAGGCGGCGTAGCTCAGGCGATTGGAATGACGCTTTACGAAAACGTCGTCTGGGAAAATGGGCGCATGGCCAACGGCCAGATGACTAACTACATCATGCCGACCGCGGCTGACATTCCGCCGATTCGCGTCTACTTTGAAGAAAATCCGTACGCCTATGGCCCGGCCGGAGCGAAAGGCATCGGCGAGTTACCGATGGATGGCCCCGCGCCGGCAATTCTGAATGCGATCGAGAATGCGACCGGCGAGAGTTTCAATCACGTGCCGTTGATGCCGGAAGCGATGATGGAGACATTGAACAAGTGACGGAAGAAATAGTGATGTTAAGCTTTCTTTTCTTCGATATCGAGCAGGAATTGTTCGCCATCGAAGATTTCAGGGTGGCAATGGAGCGGCAGCTACCGATAGTTGCGAAGAACGAAACAGATCGATATTACGAGGAGGCCGCCCAACACGACGAAGAGGCAGTAAGACATGGGATGGAACAGTGGGCTCACATGTTTTCTGAAGAGACTTTGCCTCGTTTATTTCGATCTCAAATTCTGGTTACCTTATGGGCAGTGTACGAAGCGGCCATCGATGAAATCGGGGAACACTTAAGGCGGAGAGGTGGGCACTCGTTGAAGCCTGACAATTTCCGTGGCGGAAAACTAGATCGGCTCAACTCCCTGGCAATCACTCCAATCGAGCATGCGCAACATGTTATGCTTGCTCCGGAAACTACGCAAGAGGTTCTCTTTTCGCGATCCATTTCAGGCTTCGGAAACCGGTAGCCAGGAGAATTAGTCGGGCAAGCCTGATTACTATTTCGCAACGGCGCGCGCCTGATAACTCATTCAAACCGAACGACTGCCCTTATGGAACGACTCATCAGCGCCGCGTTTTCCTTTTTGATAGGAACCGTCGGACTTTGGGCGGGTCTCAAACAGTTGAGAAACCGCACCCAGCTCAATACCTGGCCAACGACAAAGGGAAAAGTGATTGAGCGCGGCACGTATCAGCCGTTCATACCGGCTGCGGGTCCGCCCGCGTTTCGCCATTCCCCGTTGGTGAGATACGTCTATCAGGTTTCCGGTAAGGAATTCACCAACGACAGCATTCGACCAAAACGGATTCAACTGCCGCGACACAACACCAAAGAGTGGGCGCAGAAAATGGCGGAGTCATTCCCCGACGAAGTGACCGTTATTTATAACCCCGAAGATCCGGGCGAGTCGTTCCTAGTCCAAACGCCCAGGGCAATGCTATACATTGTGATTGGCGCTTCGTGTCTGGCTATTCTATTTGGACTGCTATTTCTGCTGGTTTTTTCGCTGAAGTGAACAATGCGCGCCGTGAAGGTCGTTGAACTAACTCACACGATGCCCTCAGTGAAAGGAGTGGTCCCATGAAGAACGAATCCCTCAGATCTTTGGTAATCATCTTCGCGTTAACGCTCGCGCTGAGTTCGCTCGGCGTGAGCGGAGCGCGGCACGCCGGCGCAGAGGTTAAGGCGGGCCCGGCGAAAGTAACACAAGGACCATGTCCGCCTGCCACTGAGGTGTCTGCCGACGCTGCCCTGGAAAAACTCAAAGCGGGCAATTTGCGCTGGCAGTCAAAAATGGAGGAACGGAATTGGAGCGAGGAGCGAAAGGAAACCGCTGAGTGCGGGCAACACCCCTTTGCAGTCGTTATCGCTTGCATGGATTCCAGGGTGCCACCGGAATTGATCTTTGATCGGGGACTCGGCGAGATTTTTGTAATTCGGGTGGCCGGGCCGGTCTTGAATCGCGATGAGCTGGCTTCGTTGGAGTATGCCCTGGTCAAGAAGCATGTGAAGCTTGTCCTGGTCCTTGGCCATACGGATTGCGGTGCGGTCAGAGGAGCTGTCGACAGAGAGAGCGGGACTTACCTGCCCGCGCTGCTACATAAGATCGAGCCGGCCATTACCTATGTTAGTGATCGTTATAATGGTGGGGTTCGGATAACTTCGAAAGAACAGAAGGATCTGGATCGAGTGTCGATTGCAAATGCGAGGATCGTTCATTCTGAAATCCGCAGGAAGCGTGCGCTGCGCCAGCCGGGCGTTCGAATTAAGTGGGGTCTCTATTATCTGGAAAATGGCAAGGTCGATTTTGATCCAAAAGACGCCGAGCCGTAGATATGGAAACTTCGATCGCCTGAGACTGAAAGAAAGAAGATCCTCAACGCAGAGGGCGCAGAGGATTTCGCAGAGGACGCGAAGGAAAACTTTGTGTCGGATAAGATTAAGATTAATTGTACGGTCAATAAACAACCCCAGAAGCTTCACGCCTTTCCCATGGAACGTCTGCTCGACGTGCTGCGAGAACAACTGCGTCTGACCGGAACCAAAGAAGGTTGCGGCGAAGGCGAATGTGGCGCGTGCAGCGTCATGATCGATGGCCAAATCGTCAACAGTTGCCTGGTGCCGGTGGCGCAAGTCGAAGGCGCGTCAATTCAAACGATCGAAGGGATCGCCACAGACGATCAACTGCACGTCGTGCAACAGGCTTTCATCGAATGCGGCGGCGCGCAGTGCGGGATTTGCACGCCGGGAATGGTTCTGGCCGCGATGAATCTACTCGCAAGGAATTCCAATCCAAGTGAGTCAGAGATTCGCAATGGCCTGGCTGGTAATCTCTGTCGCTGCACCGGCTATATGAAGATTTTTGAGTCGGTGGTGCGGGCTTGTCAGAAATAGATCATTGCCCATGATAGATATCCATGATGAGTTGCGGCTACTGGTAGCGAAACTCGACGAGCAGAATATCGAGTACGCCTTATGCGGCGGCCTTTCTCTTCAGAAGGCCAAAATCAAAAGAGAAGAAGATCGACCACAAGGAATCGAGCGGCGCAGCGAGGCGCAGTCGGAGTCTCGCCAGAAAAAGTCGCAATGAGGGCCTACGTTCCATCCTACCAATTGATTTCGCCGGCCAGTCTTGGCGAAGCGCTCGCTGTACTCGCGCGCGAGTCGGGCGTCTGGAAACCTTTCGCCGGAGGCACCGATCTGATGGTGCTGCTCGAGGCCGGAATGCTGCCGCACAAGAACTACTTGAACATCTGGAACCTGCCGGAACTGCACGGCATTGAAGTGACAGAAACTCAGGTCACGCTCGGCGCGCTCACCACCTACACCGAAGTTCAGGACCACGAGACACTGCGCGAAGAGTTCCCGATGCTCTGTCAAGCGGCGAGTGAAACCGGCGGACTGGCAATTCAGAACCGCGGCACGCTGGGCGGCAATATCGTCAACGCTTCACCCGCGGCCGATTCACCACCAGCGTTGCTTGCCTACGACGCCGGACTGGAACTTGTTTCGAAAGAAGGCATGCGCAACATTCCATATTCAAAATTCCATATCGGCTATAAGCAGATGAACATACGGCCGGACGAACTGCTGCGCGCGATTCGCTTGCCGCGTGCGACCAAAAGATCGACGCATTACTATCGCAAAGTCGGCACGCGCAAAGCTCAGGCCATTTCGAAGGTTTGCTTCGCCGGTGTGGCGCGGATGAACAGCGATCAAATCGAAGATGTTCGGATCGCGTTGGGAAGCGTGGCGCCTGTCCCGATTCGTTGCGCGCAGACCGAAAGCGCGCTGCGAAACAAACGAATCAACGCGGAAACATTGACCGCTGCCAAAGCCGCCCTGAGGGCTGAGATTGCGCCGATAGACGATCTGCGGTCGACCAGAGATTACCGGCTAAGGGTGTCACTTAATCTGCTGGAAGATTTTGTCCGCCGGTTGATTGCCTAAGTAACAAAGCGAAGTCCGCGAAGCGGACGTCTGTTTCACGGACTCTTACTCGCTCCCTCTCTCTTCCATCTCGCTTTCACACAGTCGCTGAAGCGAGGTGCGAATGAGATTTGAAACACTTGTTCTTCTTTCGTGACCTGCAAACCAGCATGCGCTAGAATCGACATGCAAGTTCCCCTGCCATGAAACCCATCGCGTACTCAATGAAGTCCCCAATTCTTGTCGCCCTCGCGGCGATCATCTTCATTTCCTCGCTCCCTATTTATGGCCAGAGTCTTCAGCCTGTCTCGGACGATAAAACTGACGAGGGGCAGTTCAATTTGCTGGTTCTCGGCGATTCCATAGCTTGGGGACAGGGTCTGAGGGACGAGCACAAAGCGTGGTATCAGGTAAAGACCTGGCTGGAAGACTCTGCCGGCCGAAAGGTGCGCGAGAGGGTCGAGGCCCACTCCGGGGCCGTAATTGGCTCACCGGGAGATTCGGGGGGGAATCCCGTACCGCCGCTTGATGCCGAGGTGAATCGCGGCCTCCCGAGTGTGAACCATCAAATAGACAACGCGCTCCGCTCTTACGCCGATCCTTCGCAGGTTGATCTGGTACTGGTGGATGGCTGCATAAACGACGTCGATGCGCGGAGGCTACTGAACGCTGCTAACACTCCCGATGGCATACGCGAGTTGGCGCAAGAGAAGTGCGGCCCACCGGTCGAAGCCATGCTGAGCAGAATTATGACGTCGTTTCCGAAAGCTCACGTGATAATTACCGGCTATTACCCGATTCTCTCTGAGAAGACGGCGAGAGATCTGTTCATGAGGGCCCTGGCGAAGAGACTCTATAGCGGAACGGCGCCGATGAACGATAAGCAGTTGCGGGCGAGGCTGATAGATATTTCCAGAGTGTGGTATCTGACTTCGAACCAAATGCTGGCCGGAGCCACCAGCAAGGTCGATGCCCAGTCGGCCGCAAAAGGTTCGCGTCAGCGAGCGTTGTTTGCCGAAATAGCTTTTCTGCCGGAGCACTCGTTCGCAGCTCCACAGTCGCGCTTGTGGGGTTTCGATGCATCTTTCCTAAGGAAGCTTCTGGTTGTTCTGACCCTGGGCAGAGTGACGTTGAAGACGAATGATGAGCGCAGGAACCAACGCGGCACCAGTTGCAAGGAAACCTTCAGCCGGCCGTCGTCGGGCGAGACTAAGGACCAAGAGAGAGCGAGAAAGAACCGAATAGCCCTTTGCCGGCTGGCCGCGATTGGACATCCGAACCGTGAAGGCGCGCAGATGTACGCCGAAGCGATCGGCAAGCAACTGAAATTACTGGCTGGTGGTTCAGGTTGGCTCAGAGACATGCGCGCCATCGCCGCGCCGGGCAATCCTGTTCGCTAACCGTCCGGCTGACTCTTGCGCACCGGATAAACCCGTGATAAAGGTCGGCCGTCTGACTTTCAACTATCGGCCTGCAGCTAAAGGAGAAACCGCAATGACACCAGACAACATTCAGTTTCGTACCGGCGTCATCAAGCCTGTGGAATGCGTCAAAGAGGCCTGGGCGCTCATCAAAGGTCAGTACTGGCTGTTTCTGGGAATTGTCTTTGTCGGTGTGTTCATTGGCGGCGCAGTTCCCATCGTCTTACTCGGACCGATGATGGTGGGCATTTACATCTGCCTGTTTCGCCGGATGCGCGGCGAACCGGTCGAGTTTGGCACCTTGTTCAAGGGCTTCGACTACTTCGCCCAAAGTCTGATTGCCGCGTTGCTGCAGATGATTCCAATGGTCGTAGTGATGGTACCGGCTTACATAATCATGTTCGTTTTGATGATGACCTCGATGCCACGTGGCGGTCGCATGGATCCGGACCAGTCAACAAGGTTTGTGTTTACGTTTCTCGGATTTGAGTTGGTGTTTCTCGCGGTCATGCTGACCGTAGGGATCTTAGTTGGCGTCTTTTTCATGTTCGCTTTCCCTCTGATTGCCGATCGCGGTCTATCAGGACTGGACGCGACTAAGCTCAGTATTAAAGCGGGTAAGGCAAACTTTGGCGGGATTCTCGGATTACTCCTGGTGAATGCTGGTCTGGGGCTCATCGGTGTGCTCTGCTGCTACGTTGGAGTATTTTTCTTCATGCCCGTGGCGCTGACGTCGTACGCGATCGCATACCGTCGCGTCTTTCCTGCCGTTCTTCAGAACTTCGCATCGCCGCCACCGCCGCCGTCAAACTGGGCTGCTTAGCGCGATGCTTCAATCCGATCTTGTAATTCGCGGACGCCTGGTCAGGACCGAAGATCGAGTCGGCCCGGCATCCGTACATATTCGTGGCGGACGGATCGCCGCGGTTGCGCCTTTCGATCAAATTCCTGCCGACTGCCAGGTGATCGAAGCCAGCGAACGGTCGATCGTCATGCCGGGACTGGTCGATTCGCACGTGCATGTGAACGAGCCCGGACGAACCGAGTGGGAGGGTTTTAAAACCGCGACGCGCGCCGCGGCAGCGGGAGGCGTGACGACGATCGTGGACATGCCGCTCAATTGCATTCCGGCAACGACTACGCGGGAAGGCTTGAGAGCGAAATTAGAAGTCGCGCGCTACAAGCTTCATGTCGATGCTGCGTTCTGGGGCGGCGTGGTGCCGGGCAACACGAGCGAACTGGGCATGCTATGGAATGCTGGCGTAGTCGGATTCAAATGTTTCCTCGTGCCTTCGGGCGTTGATGAATTTCCCAACGTCACTGAGACTGATTTGCGCGAGTCGATGCCTGAGCTGGCACGACTTGGTGCGACGCTGATTGTTCATGCGGAACTGCCGGGTCCGATTGAAGCTGCCTGTTGTCAGACATCTGATGGCGAGCGAACTTACGCTGCGTTCCTGCGCACGCGCCCGCGCGCGGCAGAAAACGAAGCGGTTGAGTTGATGATTCGGCTCAGCCGCGAGACTGGCTGTCGCGTTCACATCGTGCATCATTCTTCGGCGGATGCATTGCCCGTACTGCGCGAAGCGAAAGCCTCCGGCGTTGCGATCACGGTTGAGACTTGCCCTCATTACTTACATTTCGCAGCCGAAGAGATTCGGGATGGCGCGACTGAGTTCAAATGCTGCCCGCCGATCCGCGAACGTGAAAACCGCGAACAGCTTTGGGAAGCGCTGCGCGACGGCACAATCGACATGGTCGTGTCCGACCACTCACCCTGTCCGACCGAAATGAAGTTGCCGGAGCCGGGCGATTTCACAAAAGCCTGGGGCGGCGTTTCTTCTTTGCAGCTTCGCTTGCCGGTGATGTGGACTGAGGCGAAAAAGCGCGGGTTCACGATTAGCCAGATCGCGGAATGGCTGTGTCGCGCGCCGGCCAAGCTCGTGGGATTGGATCGTAGGAAAGGCGCGATTGCCGTCGGTTATGATGCTGACATCGTCATTTGGAATCCTGAGGCGGAGTTTCGCGTCGCACCGGAGATGATCCATCATCGTCATAAGTTGACGCCTTACGCGGGAGAAGTTTTGCTTGGCCAAGTAGAAAAGACTTTTCTTCGGGGGCAGATGGTTTATGATTGCGGCGACTTTAGTGAACGGAAGGGAACGCCGCTCCTGCGCACGAGCAGTTGATTTCCTTGCGAGCTTTGCGCCTTGGCGTGAAATACGATCTCGCAAAGGCGGAAGACGCACAAGGTACTCCGAAGAATATGGACTTCACAGAGTTAATCGATCTCGCTTCCGAACGCCTCGGCGGTGCGGTACTGTTTGCCAACGACGAGTTTTTTGCGCCAAAAGAAAACCTGCTGAAACCCTCGTCGCCGATTTTTGTCGAAGGCAAGTACACCGATCTGGGAAAGTGGATGGATGGTTGGGAGTCGCGGCGGCGGCGCGCGCCGGGTTTCGATTGGTGCATCATTCGCCTGGGTTTGCCGGGAGTGATTCGCGGCGTCATGGTCGACACCAGCCATTTCAAAGGCAATTATCCTGAAGCCGGTTCCCTGGAAGCTTGCGCGATTGACGGCCTTCCGACTACTGAACAACTAACTGCTGAGTCAGTGAAGTGGGCTGAGATCCTGCCGAAAGCGAATCTGAATGGCGACTCGCTCAATCCATTCGCTGTTGCCGGCGAGTCGCGTTGGACGCATCTGCGTTTCAAGATCTATCCGGACGGCGGCGTCGCGCGGCTGCGGGTTTATGGTGAAGTCATGCCTGACTGGAATCGCCTGAAGCAAATCGGTGGTGAGATTGATCTCGCAGCGGTGGAAAATGGCGGCATGGTCTTGTCTTGCAGCGATATGTTCTTCGGGCACCGTCACAATCTGATTATGCCAGGGAAAGCGGTTAACATGAGCGACGGTTGGGAAACAAAGCGCCGCCGCGGCCCTGGTCACGACTGGACGATCATTAAGCTCGGCAAGCCGGGTCACATTCAGCGTCTGGAAGTTGACACGTCTTATTTCAAAGGAAATTTTCCCGAGAGCTGTTCCCTGGAGAGCTGTAACGCCGAGGGCCTGCCGGTTGAGACCGTCGTGGATCCGGAATTCGTCTGGAAGCCGGTGCTCGCGCGCACGAAGTTGCAGGCCCACACGCGGCACCTCTTTGACGAAGTAATGGATGTGGGCTCGGCTTCGCACGTGCGCTTTAATATTTTCCCGGATGGTGGGGTAAGTAGGCTGAGAGTTTACGGGATGATCGAGTAGTAACCACAAAAGTCACAAAGAACACACAGACTCCTGAAATTGTTTTTGTGCCTTTGTGTCTCAGTGGCTAACTGAGGCTTTGAATACTCAGCTCAAACAATTGAACTCGCTCTCGCCCGCCCAAGCCGAAGCAGAGTTGCTAAAATGCTGCGGCGCTCGCAACTGGGCAAGGCTGATGACTGAGGCCAGACCCTTTGCCAGTCTTGAGGGTCTTCAGGCCATGGCCGACAGCGTCTGGCGATCTTTGACCGAGGAAGATTGGCTCGAAGCTTTTCGTGCTCATCCGAAAATTGGAGAGCAAAAGGCCACCGCGGCGCAGTCAGAACAGGCGCGGAACTGGTCATCGCAGGAGCAGTCGGGCGTCAAACGCGCCGCCTTAGAGACCCGGGCCGCGCTGGCCGCAGGAAATCAGGAATACGAAAAACGGTTTGATTTCATCTTCATCGTTTGCGCGACGGGCAAATCTTCGGAAGAGATGCTGGCGATTCTGAATACTCGGTTACAGAACGATCCCAAAGCCGAGTTGCTCGTAGCCGCCGGAGAGCAAAGAAAGATTACGCGACTAAGATTGGAGAAACTTATAAACGAGTGAGCGCAATCACTACACATGTTCTCGATACCTCGCGCGGACGTCCAGCGAACGGTGTGCGGGTGAGGCTTGAACTCGAAAGTGCCGACGGCAGTTGGAAGCAGATTGGCAAAGGAACAACCGACGCGGATGGTCGCGCCAGGGATTTGTTGCCGGACGGTTTTCCGTTGCACGGAGGTGTTTATCGATTGACCTTCGAGACAGGAGCTTACTTTGCCGCGCAGGAGACCGAAGGCTTCTATCGCGAGGTCGTGGTTGTTTTTACGATTAGCGACCCGGCACGGCATTATCACGTGCCTTTGTTGCTTAGTCCGTTTGGATATTCGACGTATCGGGGAAGTTAAGTGGCTTTGGGTTGGTTCGGAGTTCCGCCTTCAGGGGGTCTTATGTGGAAATGATGAGGAAATAAGGCCCGCCTAAGGGCGGAACTCCGAACGTTCTGCCACTCTCCAAGATGAACATCAATCCAACCGTAAGCGAATGGCTCAATCTGATCGCACGCTGGGTGCACGTGTTTGCCGGCATTATGTGGGTCGGCACAACTTACTACTTCACCTGGCTCGATGCGCGTCTCACGGAAGAAGAGAAAGCCATGCGCGCGGCGTCAAATTCTGCCGCCCCGGCCCAGCTCTGGATGGTTCACAGCGGCGGTTTCTATGTGGTCGAGAAGCGCAAGGTGCCGGACGAGCTTTCGCGCAAGCTCCACTGGTTTCGCTGGGAAGCCGCGACTACCTGGTTGAGCGGTTTCGCGCTCTTGATCATTGTTTACTACCTCGGCGGCGGCGCTTTGGTAGATCGCGATGTGTCGGAAATCAGCCTGGGCGCGGCAGTCGGCGTGGGAATAGGTGCGCTTCTCTTCGGCTGGCTTATTTATGATCTGCTGATGATTTCCCCTTTGGGACGAAACGAAAAACTGTTCGCGCTGGTCGCTTACGTCCTGGTTGTAGGCGCCGCCTATGGATTGACGCGCGTGTTGAGCGGCCGGGCCGTTTACATCCATTTGGGCGCGATGTTTGGCACCATCATGGCGGCCAACGTCTGGATGCGCATCCTGCCGGCGCAGAGAAAAATGATCGAGGCCATCAAGGCCGGCAACAAACCTGACGAGGGGCTCGCTGCCCAGGCCAAGCTTCGCTCAAAGCAGAACACCTTCATGGCCGTGCCGGTAGTTTTCCTCATGATCAGCAGCCACTACGGCGGTAACACCACCGGCGGTTACGATTGGATTCATCTCGCGGTGCTGATTCCGCTCGGTTGGCTGGCCGCAAAGTTCATTCGGCGGGCCTAATCAGTGGCACGCGCTCCTTGCGCGTGATTCACGGGCGGGACGCCCGTGCCACTACTTCTTCTTCCCCTTCTTTCCCGCACCCATCGCCACGATCGTCTCAAACTCTTCCCTGGTAAGCGGCATCACGGATAGCTGCGACTGGCGAATCAACGGCAGATTGCCCAACTTTGGGTGATAACGGATTGAGGCCAGTGGCACCGGTTCATTCAAAGGCTTCACCGGTTTGATATCGACGGCCACCCATTGGGGATCGGCTGCGGTCGGATCCGGGTAAGCAGCTTTGGCTACTTCCGCGATTCCGACCACGCATTTTCCTGTCCCTGAATGGTAAAACAACACGGAATCGCCTACTTTCATTTGTCGCAGGTTGTTCCGCGCCTGAAAGTTTCTCACTCCGGTCCAATCTGTGCGGCCGTCGCGCACGAAATCGTCCCAGGAGTACTTTTCCGGCTCCTGCTTAACCATCCAGGAGCCCAATGAGCCCGCCACCTCGCGCTTTTTCGAGCTGCGCTTCCTTGATACCGGTTTCTTTTTGATCATCGGTCGTTGCAGTCCTTCGGTTGAAATCGTTAGAATTCCCACGCTAGTTCATTCCAACGATGGGATGCAAATCATAGTGGCCAAACCAAAAGAGGGAGACAAAGCTCCGGATTTCACCGCCGTCGACGGTGAGGGTAAGACCGTTCGTCTGACGGATCTGCGCGGCAAGAAAGTAGTCCTTTATTTCTATCCTAAGGACGACACGCCCGGATGCACTAAAGAAGCCTGTTCTTTCCGCGATTCGTTCGCCAAGTTCAAGAAGCGTGGCATCGAAGTGCTGGGAGTTTCATTCGACAACGAAGCCAAGCACAAGAAATTCGCCGGCAAGTATGGTTTGCCTTTTCGCCTGCTGGCAGACACCGATCGCGTGATTTCCGAAGGTTATGGAACCTACGGCGAGAAAAAGTTCATGGGGAGGACCTACATGGGCATTCACCGCATGACTTTCCTGATTGACGAGAAGGGAAAGATCAGAAAAATCTTCAGCAAGGTCAAACCTGAAGATCACGCGGAAGAAGTGCTGGCCGCCTTCGATGAATGATTCACGCCGGGTTCCCTATCGAACCGCTCAAGCGCTCTTTGCCTTGCCGCTGGCCTGAGCTTTCACTGAGCGCTTTTTGCCCCTGGCAGACGGCTTACGGCCGGGCATCAGTACGCCGACCGAGCTAAACGAAGGATTCAAGCCTCGTTTTCGCTTGAATTGCGTCGTTTCAGCAGTCTTTGATAACTCTTCCGTAGCCTCGTTCACAAAATACATGCGCGTGTGACTGACCACCTGGGTGCGAATCTCGTGGGTCCACAGCAATAGGTTCGCCAATGCGTCGCAAACCTCGTCCTTCGGAAGCTTGGTAACCTGAGCAATCTCTTTCTGGGTACGTGCGCCACAGCGAATGGCCTCGCGCACGCGATCTGCCGGCGAGAGTTTCCTTAGCATCCGCGCTACGCGCCGCGGTGAAAAGCCGGACTTGGGATCAATGGTTAGTCGCGATCTCTCCGGTGTGACTGTCGAGCCGTGCTTGATCCGCGCGTTCTTGTATTCACGCAGGGCTTGCCGGCTTTGGGCAATCTTCTGACGAATACAACGCTTGCAGTATAGATTCAGACCGTCTTTGCGTGCTCGGCACACGCCAAACTCTGACAGCGGAAGCGACTCTTCGCACCGGGGGCATCTCTTCAACTCAACCACGCTAACTTCCGCTAATCTCGTCACGCTCTGCGCTCCACTAAAATGACTTTCAATACGCAATCGGGGAACAAAACACCTGCCAAGCAGACAGACAAGCCGCCTTGCACCCTCGCTCGTTCGAACCCTTTGTGACTAAATATTTGGCGATGAACTCCAGATGTGAGCCGGAAAAAATCCGCCGTCGATGGCCACGCTGATTTAGTCATTGCGTGGCGACGCCCTCACCCATCAACGCATTCAAATGGCCATGCGTCTCGAGGTTGGTCGCAGGAATGGCTGACGGTTATCTTGCGAGGACAAATAATTGCCGCTGATTTCAACTAACCGACTCGTCAACTCGATCGCTGTGCACTCACCTCTAAACTAGTAAGGGACTGGCATTATATTTAGGAAGATTTTTTTTGCAACCTCTTTCTCACATTGACATGGTCCAACTCTCAAAGCGATCATTTTACGTCGCAAAATAGATTCTGGAAATCGTTTCTCTTTCGCAACGTCTCTAGAGAGAAAGGATACAGCCTCTCGATTTTGATCGAAAGAATTCTTGAGAGATGACATGAGTGAAAAAATGTGAGCGACCACTTTCGAAATGATTCAATAAAAACACGATTCCTGATCAAGACAGAAAGCGTTCGCCGTATGTTTCGCGCAAAACCTTCCATGGATGTGATCGTGGTCCAACTATTAGTTGATTTGTGTTGGCATTCATTTGGGTGGGGCAAGATCGCAGATAGCGTATGTGACGAAACATTTTGAAAGTTGACTACAAATCTTCATGTCATAAATTCGTGGCTTTGGGGGGATAGTTTTCTTTCGACGGCGACGCGCGTTCGCCCCACCTAACAGCGGTGACACACCGCTGCGCGTGCGGTTACGAGTTAAATGGCCAGCGACTTCAAAATGTAATGAAACCGTTGATATTCGCGAAGAAACGTCAGGTCATTGCGTCGCTATGGGAGTTTGGCGGCAGCGAATTCTGTGGATGCCGGCCTGCTGTGCAAAACGAGGAAAGCTCTGTATTTAGAGTCACTTGCCGGATGCTTCGGACGGGTTATTCACAGCTTTTCAACAGCTTCTGTGGAAGGCCAAAAGCGTCAGTAGCTCAGCGAATCCGAGGGTTGGCGCGCTTCACTTAGCACGAGGTTTCAGCCCGGCGCGATCCTGCAAACGAAAAACAAACTTGAGCCCTGACCAAACCTCATCCACGGCGCAGATCTTAACGTCGACGAGTCCAGCCGCCAGACCAATTGCGCGAACAGTGCCTTCGGAAACATCGGTTGTTACGCCTGAACTCTTTTTTGGCCACGACACCCAAAGCATTCCTGAAGCGTTAAGCCTCTTCGCGTACTCGGAAAACTTTGCTTTCAGTTCTCTTTCACTCTTAACAAACAATTGAGCAAAGTCGAGTGGTTTGCTTGATCGTGAATTGATTGTGACATCTGAAGGCAGATCGAGTTCGTTCGCGAAGCCTGGAGGAGCATTTACGAACGCGATATTAGAGCCAGGCTTGATGCCCAGCTTTTTGACCAGCGGTGTTCCGGAATAACCAGCCATGCGAACTTTGTCGTGGTTCAATTCGAACTGACCTACTACCAACCCTGTTGGATCTGATGAAGATAACCCGGTCATTTAGCATGCAGTTGTTCAAACGTGTACCAAGGTTGTTTTCAACTTCAATGCATTGTCATCATTCACTTTCATTCACTCATTAATGATCAGTTCTCCGCCAAAATTGATTCCGTGCTTTTCCCGACCTAGCGCGATTACCAACACCGCGCCGACGAATACCGTAACTGCTGTGACAGACATGGCCATCGCATAACTCATTCTTTCGGCGAAGACGGCTTCGATATAGGCAACAGAGCCTGCTAACAGCACACCGCATTGATAGGCAAAGCCCGGGAGGAAGCCCCGAACGGAATCCGGCGAGAGCTCCGAGAGATGTGCAGGAATGATGCCCCATGCGCCCTGCACCATAAACTGGAGCAAGAAAGCTCCCACAATCAAAAGCGACAGTGACGGAGCAAAAGCCCAGAGGGGAACTACCGCGATCGCGCACACCAACGCGACGATCATTGATTTGCGACGCCCAAAGCGGTCCGACAGGTATCCAAACAGAACTCCGCCGATGATCGCGCCCACCATTGAGAGCGCCGTGATCGATATTCTTTGTCGCGGGCTAAACCCCCATTGACGCTCGAGAAATGTAGGGTACATGTCCTGTGTGCCGTGGGAAACGAAGTTCATCATCATCAGCAGCAGGGTCAGATAGATAAAAAGCTTCCAGTGCGAAGCTATGCTGCGGCCAAGTTGACCCCAATTTTCGTGTCGAGTTTTCTTCCAAACTTCCGATTCCTTAACCTTGAAACGAACAAATAGCGCCAGCAAAGCGGGTAGCCCGCCGATGAAGAACAAAGGGCGCCAGCCCCAGCGCGGAAACACAAAGAAGTAGCAGACAGCTGCCAGCAGATAGCCCGTAGCGTAGCCTTCCTGCAGCAGCCCCGACAGCATGCCTCTTAATCTTGGCGGCACCTTCTCCATTGCCAGCGACGCACCCACGCCCCATTCTCCTCCCATGCCGATGCCAAACAGCGCACGCAGCACCATGAAAGTGGCGTAATTCGGAGCCAACCCCGATAGCACCTCTACCACTGAATAGAAGACAAGGTCGAGCATCAACGGCAGACGACGGCCATAACGGTCAGCGAGCAGCCCGAAAATGAATGCGCCCACAGGTCGAAACCCAAGCGTGATGGCAATTGAAAGGGCAATCTCTTTATCGGTTTTGTGAAATTCTTTGGCTATCGCCGTTAAGGTGACGACCACCAGAAAGAAATCGAATGCGTCCAGGGTCCATCCTAGAAATCCCGCGAACAACGCAGCGCGGTGACCCTCGGAAACTACCGGTTTGTTCGATTCATCCATCTCCACTCGCCTCAAACCTGACTTGACGCAATGAAAAACGCGGCGATACTAATATTTGCGGGCAAAGCGTTCAAGCGATTTGTTAACGGCATCAGAGTGATTCAAACCGATCGGTCAGTTGGCGCGTAGTTTCGATGGAAGGAAATAGGCAGCTCGAAGGACAACTAGACAGCATGTTGATTAAGAAACCTGACGACATTAAGTCGAGCGAAATTACGGACCAGAAGGACTATCTGAACCGCCGTTTGTTCATGCGCGGCGTCGTTCTCGCTGGCTCAGTCGCGGCGACCGGCCTCCTCTACCGGAAACTGAATCCGCCGCTGGCAGTCGTAGAGGAACGGCCACGGATAGCCGGCCTGGTCACACCACCCTCCGATGAAGCCATGCGCAAGGGTTTCAAAGTAAATGAAGGGCAAACTTCGTTTGAAGACATCACGAACTACAACAATTTTTACGAATTCTCAACTGAAAAGCGTTCAGTCGCTTCCGAATCCCGCGGATTTGTCACGCGACCCTGGACGGTCGAGGTCGGAGGCCTGGTAAATAAGCCAAAGACGTTTGACTTAGACGATCTCTTGAAGCTAGCGCCGCAGGAAGAGCGTATCTACCGGCACCGCTGCGTCGAAGGCTGGTCGATGGTCATTCCGTGGGTGGGATTTCCCCTGTCTACGCTCTTGAAAGAGGTCGAGCCGCTCTCGTCCGCGCGTTACGTGGCTTTCCAGACGCTGTTGGACCCTAAGCGCATGCCGAACCAAAACACAGGCGTCCTCGACTGGCCTTACGTCGAGGGCTTACGCATCGATGAAGCGATGAATCCACTGGCGATTCTGGCCACAGGACTTTATGGCCAAACGATGCCGCCGCAGGACGGCGCGCCAATTCGTCTGGTCGTACCCTGGAAATACGGATTCAAGAGTATCAAGTCGATCGTGAGAATAATGTTGGTTGCCGAACAGCCGCCGACCACCTGGAACATCCAGGCGCCGAGTGAATACGGCTTTTACTCGAACGTGAACCCGAACGTCGATCATCCGCGCTGGAGCCAGGGAACTGAACATCGCATCGGCGAATTCACTTCGCGCAGTACGCTCTTGTTCAATGGTTACGTGGATCAGGTCGGATATCTTTACGAAGGGATGGATTTGAGGGTGAATTACTAAGCAGGTCAGTAGTTAGTTGTCAGTGGTCAGTTGAAAAGACATTGCAACTGACAACTAACCACTGACAACTGATGGCTTCGGTCATGAAAGACGTACGCTTCGCCAAACTTGTTCTCCTGATCAACGGTCTTGTGCCGCTGACGCTCCTTCTGTGGGACGTGTATCGAAGGCAGGTCGGCGCAAATCCTTTGGAATTTGTTACGCGCACAACGGGAATGCTGACGCTCGTTTTCCTGCTGATCTCACTGGCGGTGACACCATTGCGAAGGGTTACGGGGGTCAACTGGCTGGTCAGATTTCGCCGAATGTTGGGGTTGTTTGCCTTCTTCTACGGCTCGCTTCACCTTTTGACCTACGTGGCTTTCGATCGCTTCTTCCATCTGACAACCATTCCTGGTGATGTCCTCAAGCGCCCGTTCATCGCGATTGGCATGACGGCATTCTTTCTGATGCTGCCGCTGGCCATTACCTCAACCGACAAGATGGTGAAGAGATTGGGCGGAAAGCGCTGGATGAGCTTGCACCGCGTTGTTTATCTGGCAGGGATCCTGGGCGTGCTGCATTACTACATGCTGGTAAAATCTGACGTCCGTCTGCCGTTGACATTCGCGTTCCTACTGGCCGTGCTGCTTGGTTTTAGGATTTTCGCAAAGTACTACACGTCGCGGCCACGTATTTCCTCCAGCGTTGTGCCTCGCGCTGACTAAACCACGCGTTATCGCGATCAGCTTCTGTTTACAAGAGGGCTCCAGGCAATGTGGAAGAGAACGGTTGGATCAAAAGCTCTTGGAGCGGCTGAATTGGAATTGGCAAACTTCCCGCACCGATCGCTGAAGCAGGTTGCTAATGAAACCCGAGCTTAGCGCTTGACACGTCTGTTAACTTTCCCTCGTGCTTGATCCGACCAGACGTTTTTCCAGCCGGGTAGAAAACTACCTCAAGTACCGCCCTACCTATCCTCCCGCGATTATTCCTTTGCTCCAAACAGAGTGTGGCCTAACTCCGCAGTCGGTGGTCGCCGATCTGGGTTCAGGCACGGGTCTTTTGACCGAGCTTTTCCTGAAAAACGGCAATCCGGTTTTTGGCGTTGAGCCAAATCTCGAAATGCGCGTCGCCGGTGAGAGAGTGCTGGCTAAGTACCCGAGGTTTTCCAGTGTGAATGGTGCGGCGGAACACACGACGCTTCCAGATCACTCGGTCGACTTCGTCGTGGCCGGCCAGGCTTTTCACTGGTTCAATCGTGAAGTTGCACGCGCTGAGTTCCTGCGAATTTTGCAGCCGCGTGGCTGGGTCGTGCTGGCGTGGAACGGCTATCGAGTGGAATCCAATCCGTTGATGGCCGCTTACCAGGATCTCGTGGTGCGCTACGGCACAGATTATTCAGAGGTCAGGCGCGAAGTAGTCTGCTGCGATGTCGAATCATTCTACGCGCCCGGGTCTTGTGGGTGCGCGAGATTCGAATTTCAACAGGTCTTTGATTACGAAGGCCTGAAGGGGCGTTTGCTGTCGGCCTCGTATGCGCCGGAACCCGATCACCCCAACTATGACGCGATGCTCCGAGAGGTGCGAGAAATCTTCGACGCTAACGAGGAGAACGGAAGGGTAACCTTCGAATGCGAAACCGAACTCTATTACGGGCAGCTTCCAGCCAGATAGAAGAATGGCACTTACTCTAGCCTGTGCGATTGTCCCAGTCTTGTGAACACGAAGTCAGTACCACCCGCGTAAGCGGGTGGGTCAAACACTCAAGGCGCGGGTTGTGTGCTGGATCCACCTGCTCACGCAGGTGGTACTGACCCAAACGTTGTCAGACAAGACCGGCCGGAGTAAAATCTCCGTGCTTCCGAGACCTGTGCAAAGGAGACCATCGAATGATTAAGAGAGTTCTCAGCTTCGGACTCATGCTGATGGCGGCGGGCATCGCTGCCGCACAATCTCAATCGCAACCGCCAGCTTCGGCTCCGGCATCGCAACCGCAAACGCCAGCTGCGGCTCCGGCCAAGGTCGCACCGCCGGTGCCCCACACCAGTTTGAAGGTTGGCCAACCAGCGCCGGACTTCAATCTGGCAAGCACCATTGCCGGACCGGACGGAAGGTCATTGAGGTACAAGCTTAGTGACTTCAAGGGCAAGAAAAACGTCGTGCTGGCCATTTACGTGCTGGCCTTCACTGGTGGTTGAACGAAGGAAATGAAGGCGTATCAGGCTGATATCGCCAAATTCGAAGCGACCGATACCCAGATTTTCGGCCTCAGCGTAGACAGCGTTCCCGCCAACCGCGAATTCGCCAAACAGAATGGCATTACTTTCCCTTTGCTCAGCGATTTCAAACGCACCGTGGTAAAGGACTACGGCGTCTTCAACGAAGAGCAGGGCTTTGGGAATCGCGCGACCTTCGTGATCGACAAAGACGGGATCATTCAACACATTGACGAAGGCAGCGTGGCGATCGATACAACCGGCGCCGCCGACGCGTGCAACATCCTGACACACAAGAAAGCAACGACGCCGCAGTAGTTGTGGTTACGCCCGGCAGTGTTCTGGATACAAGCGGGTAGACTCGTCTCGGTAAGGACCGTTCCGTCATGAGCGAGGATCTGTGGCGGACTGAGCAGTCGGCATCGGCCTAACCTTAGGCCGACATTTTGCGCTCCATCCGGTGGCGCAAGAACGGTGGCGCAAGAAGCTTGTTAGCATCCGCGTTCGCTGTTATCCTCGCGGCGGACAAAGGACGCCTCGCATTCACTTCAAACCTTACAATTCGGAGGAAAACCAAATGAGTGACACAGCTAACGCACCAGGCCTCGATGTACTAAGGCTGATCAGGCAAGAACCAGGGAAGTGGTGCTTCTGATCAGAGAAAGACATCCGGGAGTTCGGATCCTCAATAATGACGATGATTTCATCGCCGAGGGTCTAACCAAGTTTTTCAAGAAACATCACGACCATTTGCACGTTAATCTGCCGGCGTAGAGAGAGACGTAAACCACATCAGGGTTTTCGATCTCGGACCTGCAGAGTTGAGCGAGATCCGGATTCTACGCTACCTGCGATGCGTGGACCTTTTCACTCGACTGCGAAATTGATTCTCTGTGAAGCGCTGGTTCCGGCGGCCTTGTCGGTTGCCGATACCTGGAGCGTGTATGCGCCTGGTGGCAGTTGGTTGAGGGCGATTTCCGACCAGTAAGGCAACCGCCATGAGACTGGCGAGACGTCTGGGGGAATCTTGCTGGGAGCCACGACCATAACTTGTTGGCTGCCACGAAGCACCCGCGCATCGATCCAGACATCCGGACCACCAGCATTTCGGGCTGCATTGTAGACATAGGTCTGAAAGCGCAGGATTGAGGTGCGCGCGAAACGATGATCGATATCCACGCGAATCGGCTGCGGCCCATTCTCCGATTTATCCTCCGGAGAAGCTGCGGCCGGTCGCTCTCCGAGAAATAAACTGCTCATATTGAACCTGGCCGGGGCGAGCTGAGGAACCTCGATCCATCCAATAGCACTGCCAGTGCGTCCACTTTTACTGTCCCTCGTCGCTACGCGGACCTGGTAGAGTCCCGGCGGCAGTCGAAGCGACTGACTCCAGACGACGAACCGTTGGTCCTTTGATCGGACCGCTTCACGGGGGACCTTTACTTTCTGCTTGAACGTCGAGAAAAGACCTCGGTCGTCCAGCGCGATCCCCAGAACATCCACAACCGCCTCTTGCTTACCATCCGGGCCCTCGAAGCTCAGCGTCTCCGAATCAATCTGCATTGACACATCAAGCGCGGTGCCTTTGTCCTCAGTCTGCACGTAGCCCGCCGAGAGAGAAGTTGGCACCTCCCGCCTTGGGTAAAGCGAACCGAGCGCCGCCCGAAGTTCATTGTCAGGCGAAATGCTTGAGGACGTCCCGACTTCCGGCTTGATAGTCTTAGTTGTTTGATTGGGTTTGAAATCAAAGAAGTGTCGCCGCATCCGGATACGTAAATCCGGACGATCCTTGATAACTACATCGATGCGAGATTTTCCGGCCCTCTGACTTTCTGTGTCGGGTCGCCAGGCCAGCAGGTAATAAGCAGAACTCTCTTGTAAAGCTTCCGACAGCGCGTCGTCGAGCGAGTTGGAATTGAGGTACGAGCGCCCGCCAGTCTCGTCGGCCAGAGTTTCCAGCGGCTCTTGCGGCACCTTGCTTTCCGCCAAAGTTCTGCCGGCCGTTCTTGGACCGAAGTCCGGATACTCGTTTCTTGATGCGTCAACCCCGGCACCCAGGAAATTCGCCCGCGTGTCCAGGGAATACACGACCACACCGACGCGCGCCGCTTCGCTGGCGAGGCGTTGCATGACGTCTCGTCCGCTCGACCTTTTGATGTCCATAACAAAGCCATCTGAGACAAAAAAGAAAACCTTGCGCCCCGCGAGCGGCGCTGTCGAATGTATCAGGCTCTCAAGACGGGAAAGAGTTTCATTTTCAGCGAGTTTGGATTGAGCATTGATCTGCCGAACACGGTTCTTCACGATGTTCACAGCGTTAATTGGGTCCTTCATCTGAAACTCTTTGATCGTCGCTTCAACCAGATAGGCAAAGAGCCCGCGGTCGCCGCCATTGGCGATCAGGTTCGCATCGACCTCACTGATCGAAACCTGACTTGCGATTGTCTCAGGATTGTATTTGTAGTTGAGCCGAGCGATGGCCTCGCGCAGGACCGCCTTGTTGTCGGTAAGCTGCTGGAGGAAACCGATCTGCCCGCTCGTCGACACGATCGCAACCCGGTCGTTGGCCGTCATCTTGTCTTCCACAAAGTGAGACAAAAGCGAGCGGGCGCGGGTCAGACTGTCGCCTGCCAGATGCACGTCATCTACAAAGAAGAAAATCAGGCGCCCGCGTTCGGGTTCCGATGCTGACTTATCTTTCTGCCTCGCAACAGGACCAGTATCAGCCTTGCGCGCAGCAGCCAACTGTTTCTCTTCCGCGGCGCTGCCAGCCGCGACCTGCTCGAAAAAAGCCAGAGGCTGTAGTTTGTTATCGACTCGCAACTCAAACTGTTCGGGTTTTAAGCCATCAACGAAACGTCCTCGCTTATCCACGACAGTCACATCGGTCTGTACCAACTCGGTCTTTACGAGTACGACATCATCCGCCGGCCCCGTTTGAGTCTGTTTTTGTCCAGGTGTTTCGGGAGCCAACAAAATGAGACAGAAGAGTAAGAGCAGGAAGGTTCGCAAAGAGGCGTCTTTCAATTCAAGCATCATGGCGTGGCTGTTCATAATCTCGGACGGTCCGGACTTGAGAACTACTCTGATGCCGGCATTTTTCAAATAGCAGCCATATCGTGCAGTTTTTGCGATTGACCTGATAGGTGAGAGACGATGCCCAGACAGAATGCTGTCACCACTAAGACTCGGCTACCGATTGTAATGATACGGTGCATTGGTACGGAACCCCGACCTGTCGGGGTAGCGAGCGGGTAACTCTCGTCGTCGAACTTTAGTTCTCATTGAGAGTCTACCCGTTGCCTCGGAGACCCGCTTGCTACCGCAAGCGGTTCTCTACCGACTAAGGTGTCCGTTTCTGCGCCCGCGCAAACGCTTTGTCTATCGCCGCGCGCAGACCATCGGCAGAGTACTCCGAAAGTATCGCGCCATTGATGAAGAAAGTTGGGGTAGCCTCGACGCCGTACACCTCGCCGTCTTCCAGGTCGCGGCGAATGATGGAATCGTATTTGCCCGCTTCCAATTCAGCGTCGAACCGTTTTCGGTCCAGTCCCACCTGGGTCGCGAATTTCTTTAACGAATCTCCATCGAGCGAGTTTTGGTTCTTGAACAGAAAATCAATGTACTCCCAGAATTTGCCCTGCGCTTTCGCGGCCTCTGCCGCCTGGGCGGCGTGGAATGCATTCGCATGAGCTCGGGTCAAAGGAAAGTTGCGAATCACGAAGCGCACGCGAGTGCCGTAAGATTTCAAAACGTCTTCCGCCACGGGATACATCGCGCCACAAGCCGAGCACTGAAAATCTGTAAACTCAATGACGGTGACCGCTGCGTTTGGATCGCCGCGTGAGGCTCCGTTGGCGATATCGACATTTAACAAGGGCGGATCGGGTTCTTTCAAGAAGACTTGTAGTTTGGCGCCCGCCCGCAGTTTGTTAGCGAGGGCGACCTCGAGTTTCTCCTGCTCCTGTTGCTGCAAGTAGGTGATGATGCTGGTCCGCGCCCCGGCGAGATCTGTTTTGATGTTGGCCTTGTTTTCTTCGTAGAACCTGGAAACCTCGGCTTCGGTTGGCGTCTTGAGCTTGTCGCTAATCTCGACGCGCACAATTTCTTCCGGGCCGATTTTCCGCTTGTTTGCTTCGGCGACGATCAGGAGATCGTTAATGCGGCGATCGAGCACGTCCTTGCGCACGGCATAGATACGCATTTCCAGTTTGTAAACATAGGCCTTCGTGCGTTCATTGATTGTTTCGACGCGGAGCGGCTCGCCGTTGACGGCGGCCAGGACAGTGCCCGGGGCCAGCTTCGGCGCATTCACGTCCGCGTTCTTGTTGACTGCGTTGGTCATCTTCAGGCGATTGATCAGCGCCGCATACAACTCCTGACTGCGCTGGTTGCGGATGTAATTGATCAAATCGGCCCGCACCGATTCCAGATCTGCCGATCCGATCTGATTGCGATTGGCGTCATAGGCCGCTTTGATCTGCTGTTCGGTTGGGGCCGGTATGCGGGAGTTAATCTCCGTTTCGACTATCTCATCCGAAGATTTCCCCCGCTTTTTCGCTTCGGCCGCAATCAGCAGAGAATTGATGCGCGCATCAAGCGCGCGCTGCCGGGCTTCCTTAGTTTCTTTTTCCGGATCCAGATAATAGGCACGCACGTAAGGATCGATATCGCTGAGAATCGCCGTCGTCACCTGGTCTTCAATGTCGGTCGCTGAAATCGTAACGTCATTAACAACCGCGAGCGTCGTGGGCGCCAGCGCGGCGGGCGGGGTCGGCGAAGGTTGTGCCGCCGATGTTTTATTGGGCGGGGTCGCAGTGGGTGTCGGCTTCGCGGCCGGCGCTCGCGGCGTTGTTCCACGGCGCGGCGACTGCGCCGCCAGGCTCAGCGCCACGACACAAATTATTCCGGCAACGTTAACTCTTCGTAGGTTCATGAAAGCAACTTTCTGCTGGGAGCGCGGACGTCTCGTCCGCTACACCGTGTGCCGCACGCTCACTTCCCGGGTAATCTAGTGTAATGATGATATGTGATTGCGCTCCGACCGCAAAACGAAGGAAGTAGCCACAGATGAAGACGGATTGGCACAGAATCCGTGTCTATCTGTGTCAATCTGTGGCTAACTCCCCGCCAACTTCCGTACCGTTTCAAGCGTGTCAATATCTTCAACATTCTTGTCCGGTCTCAGTCGCACGATGCGCGGAAAGCGCAGCGCGTAGCCGCTTTTGTGGCGGTTTGATGGCTGCACGCGGTCAAAAGTTACCTCCAAAACGATGCGCGGTTCGACCACTCGCACGCGGCCGTGGGCGAACTCCTGGAGGGTATGACTGCGGAACCACTCGGTCATCTCGGCGATTTCTACGTCGGTCAGCCCCGAATAAGCCTTGCCGATGTTGAGCAATTCGCCATCTTTTTCCGAACGTCGCACGGCAAAGGTGTAATCCGAAAGCACGCTGCGCCGCTTGCCGTGACCGAGTTCGACCGTAGTGACAACCACGTCCAGGGCCGCCAGCGCGCGCTTCAACTTGAGCCATTCGCGCCCACGGCGCCCCGGCTTGTAGAGCGACGCCGGATCTTTGATCATCAAGCCTTCGTTGCCGCGCGCCCGCGCCGCGTCAAACTCATCGTCGAGCGCCGCCGCCTCGCTGAATCTTTTGGCTTGCGACAAGCGCAGCGTTCCAGCAGCTTCCCGCCTCTTACCGCGAACGGTTCCGTACCCGCTGAAGAGTTCTTCAAGGATTGTCCGCCGCGCATGCAGCGGATCATTTATCAGCACGCGGCCGGTCGCATACAAAACATCCCAGGCGACGAACACGACTGGTGTGCTGGCCAGCAACTCCTCGCTGACGGTCTTACGGCCCAGACGCTTTTGCAGATCGCTGAAGGGTAGAATTTCTTCGTCGCGTGCGGTAATAATCTCGCCATCCATAATTACGTCGGTCGGGAGTTCGGCCAGCGGTGCATGTAACTCCGGAAACCGAATCGAAATCTCATCAAGCGTCCGGGAAAAAATCGCGACACGCCCGTCCTGGACGTGAGCCTGCGCGCGAATGCCATCAAACTTGTCTTCGACAAAGAATTCACCGGGCATTGTGCGCGCGATGTCCGCTAGATCCGACGCCGGCGTGGCCAGCATGGATTTCAACGGATGAAACAAACGCATCTCGACATTTTGCAAATCACCGGCGCGGGCCCGGACCGCAGCTTCACCAATATCACCCCGCAGCATGTTGGCTAACGAAACTTCGGCCAGCGGTTGTTTGAAAGCTCGCGCGATCGCGTCTTCCACCAGACCCTCGCGCAATCCGATGCGCAAGTCTCCAGAAAGCAGCTTTACCAGATACTTTGCTTCCAGCGCAGTCGCGGGGGACAGCGCCTCGGTCAGGAGTTTGGTCTTGGCATTTTTCCCGCGGGTGACGCTCAGACGCGCCAGCAGGTTTTCGGTTTCCCGGAGCGAGAGACTTGGGCTGTTGTTGGGCTTAGCTTCACAGAAAACTTCGAACGCCACGTCGCCGCCGTCGCCCCAGCGGGCGTAACGCGGGCCCAGACTTTCGGGCGCAATCCGCGTGGCTTTGCACAAAGCTTCGCTCAGAATGCTGCCACCGACGTTGGTCGTACGCGCGTCGCTTAACGCGAACTGCTGTCCGGCAAAATAACGCGCGGCGCGGGCGAGATCGTCGTCGGTGAGTTGCTGAAAATACTCACCTAACAAGGCGGCCTTTTCGAGTTTCTTTGTGGTGGCGGCGACGGCCTCGGCCGTTTTGGCGAAGTGTTCGAGGGAGTTTGGCGGAAGCGCGCTCATGTCTAAGATCTATCGTACGCGCACTGCTTGCGTTTCGTCCGGCGCGCCGAATATTTCGGGATGAAGAATCCGCGCGAGTATTTCGACGCCCTCAACTACGCGGGGACCGGGACGGCTGAAATACGAAGTCGCATCGGTGGCCCAGACTTCACCGCGCTTGACCGCCGGCAGATCCTTCCAGCCGGCGGGCAAATTCGCGCCGGGCAATTGCCGCAGGATGTCTTTTTTGTAGTATCCGCAGGGAATCAGCACGATAACTTCCGGTGCGTAGGCGCTAATCTCTTCGGCGGTCGTGGTCACGCTGCGCTGACCCGCTCTGCCAAACGCGTGATCGCCACCGGCAATCTCAACCTGTTCGGGAACCCAATGACCCGGCGCAAAAGCAGGTTCCAGCCATTCGAGCATCAACGTTCGCGGATGCCGATCAACTTGCGCAGTTGCTTCTCTAACGCGATCGAGGCGGCAGGTCAATTCGCCGACAAGTCTGTCAGCTTCGCTCTTCTGTCCGGTAAGCTCGCCAACCAGGCGAATGTTTTCAAAGATGTCGCCGATCGTATTCGGCTCGAGCGAAACGACCTGCACGTCCGCTGCGAACATGCGTGCGGCGCGCTCGACGGTTTTGTAGCTGACCGCGCAGACTTCGCATAGCTCCTGGGTCAGGATCAGATCGGGTTTCAATTCGCGCAGCCTGTCTTCGTCGAGATCGTAAATCGATCCATGCCCATCCAGGTTCGAACGCACGGCGTGATCGATTTCCTTGCTGGTCATCGTTTCGTGAGAGATCCGGCTGGAAGTCAGCCGGGGTTTGTCGACCACCGAAGGCGGATAGTCGCATTCGTGCGTAATGCCGACCAGGGCGTCTTCCAGTCCGAGAGCGCAGACAATCTCAGTTGTCGAGGGCAACAAAGAAACGATTCGTATGGGCGCGTTCGACATGGAAACACAGATTGAGGGAGCAGAGTTGGACTGTCAAGAAGGACGCCCGGTGATTCGGTCACTTCTGATCTCATTAGCACCTCGCTTCAGCAAGGTGACTCGGAAAGACAGAATTGATCCATACCCGGTGGCGGATTGGCGCCTTAACACCTCGCTGAAGCGAGGTGCTAATGAGACAGCGCGAAATCCTTGTGTGAGGAACATTGACGTTCACGGGTTCTGTACTGTCGGTTGCCGACCGCGCTACAATCTATTCCCCGCGGCCAATGCATCAAAGGGCATCAAGGCCGTTTGAAAGGTAACACAGTGTTTCTCTTGATTCTGGATTCTGTGGGCAATTCCGAACTGCTGCTGATTCTGGCCGCAGCCTTGATTTTTTTCGGGCCCCGCCGCCTGCCGCAACTCAGCCGTAAGCTTGGCAAGAGCTTGACCGAGTTCCGCCGTGCTTCCGAGGATTTCAAACGGACCTGGGAGCGCGAGGTGAACATTGAAGATGTCGGCAAAGGAATAGAGCCGCGAACGGAGAACTCAATTCTCGACCGGGCTACAGAACGCATCCGCGCCGCGCGCGAAGCAACGTCGCTCGATTCCAATCCACCGGAACCGGCCGCTTCGGTAATCACGCCGTCCATCACCGCGGTTGACCCGTCGTTGGTGCAACCGCGAGAATCCAACCCGCGAGGGGAGACCGCACCGAGCGATGAATCCAACAGTCAACCCGGCAGCAAACACGACTGGCTGTAATCAATGAAACGCAGACCGAAAGTCCGTGCCACTCGATAGTAATGCCCCGCTTCCAACGAAGAAAATCAGATGAAGAGAACGAGGCCGGCGAGGAAGAACTCGGCGGGCAGATGTCCTTTCTCGAACATCTGGACGAACTGCGCAAGCGGCTCATTCGCTCGATCGTCTTTGTCTTTGTCGCGGCCATGCTCTGCTGGTTCGTGTCCGGTCGCATCTACAACTTTCTGGCGCGGCCCGTCCTGCGCGCCCTAGCCGAAGCTCAGCAGCACCGGAGCGTCACGATCGCCGGACTAAACGGACAGGTTTCGATAGTTCCGCTCAGTTCACTGAAGCCGAATGACAAGCTTCGATTTGTGTTCCCAGATGCCACGAAGTTAGGTCCAGTTTCAATTCCGGCCGGGGCCTCAGTCATGGCCCGCGTCGACAAAGACAGTCAGGGGAATTTCGGACTCTACACCGATGAGCTTCTGTCCGCCGGTAACGAAGTGGTGCCGAAAGACGTGAAGTTGCCGATCGACCTGACTAAGGGCTATGACAAGCTGCCTGACGTCAACGACAAGTTGGTAGTGACAACCGCGCTCGAGCCTTTCGCCCTTTACGTGAAAGTATCTTTGTATGCGGCCATTGGGCTGTCGGTGCCGTTCCTGCTCTGGCAGATCTGGGCCTTCGTCTCGCCGGGGCTTTATCCGCATGAGCGAAAATACGTCACGCCCTTCATAAGTTTGTCCAGCATCTTTTTCGTTCTCGGCGCGGCGACCGCGTATTACCTGATCTTTCCACCGGCGGCGAAGTACCTGCTCGGGCTGGGCCAGGATTTTCGGCTGCTGCTGAAGGCCGACGACTACTTCGATTTCATAATTCTGTTGATGTTGGGGATGGGGTTGGTGGCCCAGATGCCGGCGATCACCTACGTGTTGTCGCGGATTGGTCTGGTTACCGCCGGCTGGATGTTGCGAGTCTGGCGGATGGCCGTAGTTATCATTTTGATCGTGGCGGCCGTCCTGTCGCCAACCAACGACGTGCCCAACATGTTGCTGTTTGCTGCGCCCATGTTTGTGCTTTACGTGATCTCCATCATCGTGGCCTGGATCTGCGGCCGGGAACGCCGGGCGGCTTAAACGCTTCATTTTCCATATATCATTTGCAATTTGTCAGTTTCTCATTGGATTCCCAGTCCGAGGCCAATCGGAAATGACAAATGTGAAATGGAAAATGACGAATGGAAAATGCGAGTCTCCGGTTCCATAAGGCAACTGGGTGCCCTTTTCATCGCATCATCTTGACTCTGGATCGAGCCAAACTTAGAATCCATATACGATTCGTGTCCGCGTACATCCAGGACTAACGCGCAAGTCGGTAAATTTCCCAAAGCTACGGTAGGAGTAATTCACTATGCCACATCGCAGAATCGACCGCCTGGCTATCGTTCTACTAGCCCTCACTTTTGCCGTGCCCTCGGGCCTGGCGCAAAAGAACAAGAACGATCAGGGCCAGGACCCTTCGGAAAAGCAGCGCAACGTGAAGGTGGAACTGAAGAAGGCTTACAAAGATTGGTTGGACAAGGACGTCGCATACATCATCACTGACGAAGAACGGAAGGCCTTTAAGAAGCTGGAAACCGACGACGAGCGCGAGCGTTTCATTGAAGAGTTTTGGCGCCGTCGCGATCCCGACCCGGACACTGATGAAAACGAGTTTCGCGAGGAGTATTACGAGCGCATCGCTTATGCCAACGAGCATTATGCTTCCGGCATTCCGGGCTGGAAGACCGATCGCGGCCGCATCTATATCACCTGGGGCAAACCCGACGAGGTCGAAAGCCATCCCTCGGGCGGTACCTATAACCGCGAGTCCTACGAGGGCGGCGGCTCAACCTCAACGTATCCATTCGAAAGATGGTTCTATCGTTACCTCCCGGGCGTAGGTTCCGGCATTGAGATCGAGTTTGTCGATCCGACGGGCAGCGGTGAATACCGCATTGCCCGCAATCCGGACGAGAAGGATGCGTTGTTGCACGTGCCCGGAGCCGGACTGACACTCGCGGAAGAGATGGGCCTCGCTGATAAGGGAGATCGCATCTCGAACATCGGTGGTATCGGCAATCCCAACTACATGCGAGAAGCGGACAGCCCGTTTACGCGTTTGCAGATCCTGGCCGACTTGAGCCGGCCACCCGCGATCAAGTTTAGCGATCTGGCTTCCGCGGTTAACACCCCGATCATCGAAGACAATCCCTTGAACTTTGACGTGCGCGTAGACTTCTTTCGCCAGTCTGACGAGCGCGTGATCACCGCCTTTACCATTCAGACCGACAACCAGAACCTGGTGTTTCAGGACAGCGGTGGTTTACAACAGGCACAACTGAACATCTTTGGAAAGATCACGCATGTTTCGGGTCGGCGCGCCGGCATTTTTGAGGATCCGGTGATTACCCGCGCCACACCGCAGGAGTTAACCGAAGCGAAAGAGCGCAAGTCTGCCTATCAAAAAGCGGTGGTCCTTTCTCCGGGGCGATACCGCGTCGACGTGATCGTTCGCGACATCGCATCGGGCGCTACCGGCGTGCGGCACGTGGGCTTTGAAGTGCCAAAATACGATCCGGCCAAGCTGTCTACCTCGACGCTGATTCTGGCGGTGAAACTTGAAGGGCTGGGCAATCAACCTGCCGTAGGCATGTTCACCATCGGTAACGTGAAGGTTATTCCCAACGTTTCCGGCTCGTACCATCGCGGCTCGCCGATTGGCCTTTACATGCAAATCTACAACGCCGGCGTGGATCAAACTACGCTGCGTCCTTCGGTGGATGTCGAGTACGCCCTCATGAAGGACGGCAAAGAGATTGGCAAGCAAATGGAAGACTGGCGCGGGAACAGCGATTCTGGACAGCGGCTGACGCTGGCCCGCTTGCTCGCCTCGCAGAGCCTGAATCCTGGTGATTACTCGGTCGAAGTTCGCGTCAAAGATCGCGTCAGCGGTCAGGCGCTGGTACAGACGGCGAAGTTCAGCGTACTTCCGTGACAAGGTTTTCCGACCGGTTCTCGAATTTCGAGGGCCTGTTTTGCTTTAAGCAATTGTCGTCTCCCCGTTTCGGCAATCAGCGCCCTCATAGCGCTCACTTCTTTCGGAAAGGGGTTGCGCACAATGTCCAATCAGATCACGATCCGCATCTCGATCCTCCTTGTCGTGCTCGCGTTTTTGGTTCCTTCAGTTCTGGCCCAGAAGAGTTCTCCCAGCCCTGATCCGCAAAACAAGCAACGCCAAGTCAGATCTGAGCCGGCGACTGCCTTCAAGCGATGGGTAGACGACGTCGAGCCGATCCTCACGCCGGAAGAGTGGAACGCGTGGAAGAAGTTGCAGACAGATGAAGAGCGCGAGCAGTTCATTGACATCTTCTGGCACCGTCGAGACACGGACCCCGACACTGAAGAGAACGAATATCGCGAAGCCTATTACGAACGGGTCGCGTACGCGAACGAGCATTTCAGCGCGGGCATACCGGGCGTGAAAACCGATCGCGGGCGGATCTATCTGAAGTACGGAAAGCCTGATGAAGTCGAATCACATCCTTCGGGCGGCGCTTACACCCTGGCTTCATACGAAGGCACGGGCTCGACCTCAACGTATCCTTTCGAACTGTGGTGGTATCGCCACCTCCCGGGACGTTCGGACGCTGAGATCGAATTCGTCGATCCGACCGGCAGCGGCGAATATCGCATCGCCCGCAATCCTTTCGAGAAAATGGCCTTGCTCAACGTTCCCGGTGGGGCGCCGACTTTTGAGGGAGTAAGCCAGGCCGATGTTGTGGCTGCTGCGAATGGATTTGGCAATCCGTTTTCGTCGCGCGCAAAGGATGGGGAGTTTGAATGGATGGATCGGATAAGACTGCGCGACGAGGCGCCGCCGGTGAATTTTGATTCACCCATCGATCGGGTCCCCGGTCCGCTGGTCGAAGACACTTTCATCACGTCAGCGGTTCAGATCAGCTATTTCAAACAGTCCGACGACCGGGTCATGGTTGCTTTTACAATCCAGACCGATAACCGGGATCTGGTCTTCCGCGACATCGGCGGCCTTCAATCCGCCCGCCTGAACATCTCTGGCCGCATCACCAGCGTCGCGGGGCTTCGCGTCGGTTTCTTTGAAGATGCAGTGACAACGACCGCTACCACAACTGAGTTGGTCGAAGCTAAAGAGCGCAAGTCGGCCTATCAGAAAGCTGTGACGCTGCCGCCGGGTAGATACCGCGTTGATGTGCTGGTGCGCGATGTTGAATCGGGGGCCGCATCGCTTCAGCATGTTGGATTTGCGGTGCCAAAGTTTGGCGCCAACCTGGCTTCGTCGTCGCTAATCCTCGCGTCGGTGCTCGAGCCGGTTTCCGACCTACCCGCGTCGCGGCAATTCGTGATCGGCGACAAGAAAGTAATTCCCAATCTAACGGCTACGTATCATCGCGGAGCGCCCGTCGGGATCTACATGCAGATCTACAATACCGGCATAGATCAAACCACGCTGCGGCCTTCGGTCGATGTCGAATACGCTTTGACCAAAGACGGCAGGGAAGTAAGCAAGCAGGTTGAGGATTGGCGCGGCGCGAGTACTGCGGGAGATCGTCTGACGCTGGCGCGTTTGATCGACTCGCGCGGACTGACTCCCGGTGATTATGCGATTGAAGTTCGCGCGCGTGATCGCGTGAGTGGACAGTCTCTGGTACAGACGGCGAAGTTTACGATTGTGCGGTAGGGTATCACCCGGGCCTTCTAGAGTTCTGACCAACTCGATCGTGTCAGCGACTTGACTCTCTACCAATGCTTCCTCACCCATTGAAAGACTCCGTGGTCAGGGTCTCCAATCGCACCAATAAGGTTACTCGCGGAGACGCTGTCCCATAATTCATATCGACTCGATTCTGTCCAATTGCATGCAATTCCCCATGCTGCCTCAAGTTGTCGATCAGCTTGCGAGTCGGCGTTGAAGAGTTGCTTAAGACCTGCTGTTCCAAGCAAATTCTTGAGGTTATGCTGATAGATTTCATTCACAAAAGCCTTATCAGGAATGGCGTTTGGCTGAAAAGCCTTCGCGACACAAGCCTTAAGAGCGAGCTCGACCGCGTATCCAGCCAGATAATATGCTGAGGAGCGCCCTGCCTGCAGTAAGAGAGGATCGCATCTTGCAACCGGGTTTCCGCGAGCGCTTCGAGGTCAACTTTTGTTAGCATCGAACTCAATTTGAGATACACCCTAAGTCGTGGGCTGGTCAAGTACAAATACTTGCTGATACTTGCTAATTAATTGGGGCCAAGTACCGACTCCAGAGGCTTTGTTTGGTTCATAACCATGTAACCACAACTCCGGAGCAGGCAAATTCGACTACTTTGAAAGTTTCTCAGTAACTCGCCCTCACCGTACTCAGCTTCGTATTTCCCTGCACTGAACGCCCGCGCCCATCCATCACGTCCACTTCGAATCCCGGAAAGGTCGGACGAAATCTGGTTTCCTTCCAATGCTCGACGGTGATGTCGCCGGCCGCGGCGTGGCGAAACGGATACTGTGGCAATCCTGCCCGATCGCCGCGGACGTCCGCGCCGCGTAGATGCAGAATGCGTACGTCGAACCCTTCGACGCGGCGAATCTTGCGCTCAACATTGGCTATGGTGGACATGCTTTTGCACAAGTCTAATCCAACTCTACGCGGCGGTAAACGACGCGAGTCGGCTCTGATGGTTTCTTTGCGTCTTCCGGTTCTCTCCGCGCCTTTGCGTGAAATGCTTTTTTGCACGGTGACTTTTCACGCAAGGGCGCAAAGAAATGCTTAAGACGCAAAGGATGTCTGAGGCAGTCGACGTTCACTGCTCCCAGCCTCCCAATGTTAGAATTTGAACAACCAATGCAACGGATTCATCTCGCAGGTCTATCACAGGGAGAGCTATCCGCGTTCGTCGAATCGCTGGGCGAGCCGGCCTATCGCGCACGGCAGATCTTTGCCGGACTGCACCAGCGCCGGCTGCGCTCGTTTGCAGAGATGACCGACCTGCCGCACGCACTTCGCGCCAAGCTTAGCGAGCGCGCCGTCATCTCGACCCTGACGCTTGAATCACGCTACCTCTCGACGGACGGGACGCGTCGCTATTTGTTTAAGACGCACGACAATTTCCCGGTCGAGACGGTTTTCATTCCCGAAGACCGGCGAGACACGATCTGCTTTTCTTCGCAGTCGGGCTGTCCGCTGCAATGCACGTTCTGCTTGACTGCTCAACTCGGTCTGCTGCGCAATCTAACGGCCGGTGAGATTGTCGAACAGATCATCATGGTCTTGAACGACGCCTACGGCGTTTCCGTGCAGACCCCGCGCGGCACTAATCTGGTCGGCATGGGGGCAGGCGAGCCCTTTCTGAACTTTGAAGACTTGATGAAAGCAATTCGAATCATGGCCGAACCTGGCGGGCTTCACATCGTGGCCAATAGAGTAACGGTCTCAACGGCCGGCATTGTGCCACGGATTAGAGAGTTGGCGACGATTCCCGATCGGCCGCATCTGGCGGTCTCGCTCGCGGCGCCGACCGATGAGTTGCGCAGCGAGCTGATGCCGATAAATCGGAAATGGCCGCTGAAAGAGTTACTAGCCGCCTGCAAGGATTTCGAGAAATCGCTGAAGCCAAACGAGCGTTCCACGTTCGAGTACGTGATGCTCGCAGGTGTCAATGATTCGGACGACCAGGCGCGCCGGCTGGCGAATCTTCTAAACCGGCACGAGCTGCGCGCGAAAGTAAATCTTATTCCGCACAACCCGGCTGAGCCTTTGCCTTATCATCCCTCGCCGTCTGAGCGGGTCGAATCCTTTCGCGAGATTCTGGAATCGAAAGGGATTCACGCGTTCGTGAGGAAGCCTCGGGGGCGCGACATTCTGGCCGCGTGCGGACAACTCGCCGCGCGCCGCGCCCTGGACACGTCCGGCTCAGTTTCGATTTTGCGACAAGCAAGGTAAAATCCCGGGCAGTCAAACAGGATGGGGTCTCATCGAAATCGAAATGAAAACCAGACTAATACATCGAACTATCAATGTCGCGCTGCTGGGCGTTCTGGTTAGTATTCCGGCGAATTTCCAGGCAGCGCCCGAACCGCAACCGAACATCGACGTCAAGGGCTATTTCTCGAATGACAAGGCGCAGCGCGGGCGCACATTTCAGGCGGCGATCGTGATCGACATTCCGTCCGGCTATCACGTCAACGCCAACCGGCCGCTGGGCAAGTATGCGATTCCTACTACCTTGAAAATCGAAGCGCCGCGCGGCGTTGCGGTGGCGGCCGTGGTCTATCCGCGTGCAATTGTGCGGAAGCTGAAAGCCGTGAACAACGAACCGCTGGCGGTCTATGAAGGCCGCGCTATCCTGCGCTTCAACGTGACCGTGCCGGCGAACTATCAAGGGGGCGACATGGGTCTGAAAACGCACTTGCGTTATCAAAGTTGCAATGACGAAGTTTGCTTTCCGCCGAAGAACCAGGACGGGAACATGGGTATCGACGTCGTCGGCGCGAACGATCGCGTGAAGCGAGTTAATGGCTGGGTTTTCGGCGGACGATAGTACCCAACCTGGTACGGAACTCCGACCTGTCGGGGTAGCAAGCGGGTAATTAGTCGGATGGCGCCGGCGAACCTGTCGGCGCTCAGAAAGGAAGTAACAATGAGCGAACAGAACACAGCAATAGCCCAACAGGCTTACGAGAATTTCAAGACGGGGAATATTCAAGCGCTGCTGGATCAGTTGTCAGACGATGTAACGTGGCAATTGCCGGAAGTCGAAGGCGTGCCGCTGTCAGGTAAGCGCACGGGCCGCGATAGTGTCAGAGAATTCTTCGCCACGGTCGCACGGGATCAGGAGGTCATCGAGTTTGAACCGCGCGAGTTTGTAGCCCAGGGCGACAAAGTCGTTTCGCTGGGCCATTACAGGTGGCGTGTAAGAGGCACGGGCCGCGAGTTCGAGAGCGACTTTGCCCATGTCTTTACCATTAGCGACGGCAAAGTCACAGGCTTCAAAGAGTACTTCGATTCGGCTACGCTTGCCGCGGCTTATCGAAGAGCGATGACCGCCTAAAGCGTGCTCGGTTCGGCGCGCCCGATCACCGACATCAGTCGCCCAACACGACCGAGCAAGCTTTTCTCGCGACGATAAGAAAAGAAGAGATCGGTCCTATCCATCGTGCATAGCGGCGCGATGTGGATTCTTTCCGGACTGACCCCGGCGCCGGCCAACTGATCGCGATTGGCTGTTTGCAGATCGATCCGAGCATGGCCGTCGCGCGTGGGTGTGAAGAGGTGTCCGGACTGCGGGAAGCGCTCTTTGAATTGATCGATCACTTCGCGGCCAACTTCGTAGCAGCAGGAATTCGCCGCCGGTCCGATGGCGGCACGTAAATCTTCCGCTCGGGCTCCGTATTCGCTTTGCAGTTGCTTGATTGCGACCAGGACAACTGATGCTGAAGTGCCACGCCAGCCGGCATGCACCGCAGCGAAGGCCCCGGTTTTGGAATCGGCAATCAGCACGGGAACGCAGTCCGCAGTCTTGACTGTCAGCAGAATCTTCGGAGTGTTGCTGATCAGGGCGTCACAGCATTTGTCATCGCCAAGCACGTGTGGTGTCTGTTGCGCTTCCTGCTGATTGTGAACGATGCGCACGTCGGCGCTGTGAACTTGCCAGCAGCCGGTCAGCGTCCAATCGCCTTTGAAGAGTTTGAGAAAACGGCGCCGATTCTCGTAAATATTTTCAGCGTCGTCTTCGTTGAATCCGGCCAGGTTGAGCGCCTCGTTCGGCATGGGACTAACGCCGCCCAGCCGCGTGGAAAAGGCATTAGTGAAACCTTCTTGTTCCAACGGCGCGCACACCAGGGCGCGCACGCCGTCGCGTTCGTGCCAGTAGAATCCGGCATTTTGGAGTGCGGCGACTTGTCGCCGCTTTGGTTCACCTTCTTCTATGATCGTTTCCATTGGCATAGACATTATCGAAGTTCGGCGCGTGCGTGAAACCATCGAACGCACGCCGCGGTTCGCTGAGCGGGTGTTCACTGAAGCCGAACGGGCCTACTGTGAATCGCGCGGCGCGGTCGCCGCCCAACATTATGCCGCGCGCTTCGCGGCAAAAGAAGCGGCGCTGAAGGCCTTGCAGACCGGTTGGAGCGGAGGCATCGGTTGGCAGGACATCGAAGTGTCGGCCAAAGAATCAGGCGCGCCGGTTGTTTTCTTCCACGGACGCGCGCGCGAACTCTACGAACAATCGGGCGCAACCTCAGCGCACGTTTCAATCGCCCACACCACCGAGCACGCCATAGCGCAAGTGATTTTGGAGAAGAATTGATAGGACTCACTTATGTTTTCGAAAGTTGAGATCATACAGTTTGCCAAAACATACGGCACGCTGATTCTTTCGATCTACGGTGTGCTGCAGGTCTGGGCCATCGCATTGTGGAAGAAGTTTTTCCGGGTAGGCAAGATCACTATTTTCGAAACGAGCGTGATTGAAATTGGTCTTAGCAACTTCGGCCCGACAGTTAGTCTCAATGGAACGTTGCAAGCTTTGAGAAAGGACGTATTCGTGAGAGAGATTGGGCTCTCGCTTACCAGCGAAACCAATTCAGGAGAGACACTCCTTGAATGGACCGCTCTTAGGTCTCCTCAGATAAAGATCGGTGACCCGATGGCCACGACTGTAGAGCTACCATCAGGCGTCAATGTGCGAACGGATCAACCCTTGCGCTATCAAATTGTTTTCTCCAAGAGGCGAATTCTGATTCAAATAAATCAGCAATTGAATCTTGTAGTTAACGAATGGAAGCAAAATGTAACCAGCAAACAGAATAGAATTGGAAAGCTCAAGGCAAGCGGTGTTGCTGATGAAACCATCACCGAACAAATATTCAGCGAGTTCCTGGCATCCTCGGCGTCAGTAAAGTCCTTTTTGGAACAACACAGCGCCGTGAACTGGTGGCGTCCTGGCAGATACCGAATGAGAATGATTGTAAAGACGGCGTCGCCCGATAGGACATTCCCTAAAGTATGGGACTTTGTCCTCGATGAGGCAGCATGTCAGGGTCTACGTGGAAATTCTGAGGCGACCTTAAGGGAACTATGTCTAGGGACCGTCCAATACTTCTTTGCTTATCCTGAATACCTTCCAGTCAACTAATCTCGGATTTAACCAGAAGTAGAGTATCTGACAAGGAGTGGGCTACCGGTTTACCCTAATTTCGTTGACCAAGACTCTTTTCCCACTCTTATCCACATCAACTCGAGTATCCCGCAGCAAAGCGAATTCTCTAGGAGAATCCTTAGGTCGGTTATTCATCGCGCGCGGGATCTCGGCTTTGGCGACCGTAGGATTCGGCCCGCTCGACTGATCATTGGGCAGAGCAAAATAGATACTGTGACGAAAGCATTCAGAAGTGGGCGCCTGCGCGGTGGCAATCGCCACGGTCTCGTGCTGAGGACACTTCCCGGTCGCGAGTTCTTCTGTCTCGGGATCGATTTCGACGATTGTGATGCCATCCGGCTGTGCAAAAGACTTGCCGCCAAACTCGGGTCGCAGGTCGACGGCGCCCTTCATGAACTCGGTCCAAACCGGCAGCGCTGCCTCAGCGCCCGTTAGGCCCAACTGTTTGTTGTCATCAAATCCAATCCAAACCGCGCACACCAGATTCGGTGTGTAGCCCACGAACCAGCCATCGCGCGAAGTGCCGGTCTTCCCCGCGACGGCTGTTTTCGGTATTAGTCCACGAGCGGCGCGCGCCGTGCCGTGATCGATCACACCTTCGAGCATGTCCGTGATGATGTAGGCGGACCCAGGTTGAATTATTTGATTCTCGGACGGCTGTATGTCTGGTTGTGCGATGACGTTCGGCTGAATACTCTTCCCGCCATTGGCAAACGCAGCGTAAGCCGCGGCTATCTGTAGAGGAGTGACTTCCGTTGTGCCCAGCGCCAGGGCCGGATACGGAACCGGACGCGGCAAGCCGAACTTCAGAACAGTGTTGGCTACCCGCGCCAGTCCGGTTTGCATCGCCACATCCACGGTTACGACGTTGAGTGACTTGATCAGGCCGGTGCGCATGGTCACGTCGCGCATCGAAAAACCGCCGCCGTAGTTCGTGGGTCGATATTTGGATTTGCGATCGTAAGTGAATTCCTGCGGCGCGTCCTTGAACATTCGCAGTGGCGACATGCCGCTTTCAAGTGCGGCTGCATATACGAAAGGTTTAAAGACCGAACCAGGTTGGCGCCGCGCATCCGTGGCGCGATTGAGTTGTGATTGGCCATAGTCTCTACCGCCCACCATTGCCAACACATCACCGGTCCTTGGATCGATCGCCACCAGTGCGGCCTGTGGCGTTAGCCCGCGCGGTTGGTAAATCGTGTCCAGATGATCTAGCTGTTGTTGGATTGCCTGACCGGCCAGCCGCTGCAAATCGAGATCGAGGGTGGTGATGGTGGCAGGCGCATCTTGCGCATGATCCACGGGCGGGTCGAGCACCCCAGCGGGATTGGCACCCCGGCCGAGCTGGTCGGCCGGGGATCCCGCGCTGCCCCGCTGGGAACCCGGGACGCCCGTGCCACTCTCAACTGTGCGGTTCACATAATCAATAAAGTAAGGCGCAACCGATTCCCGGGCCGGATCAAAATCGGCGATCTTGAGAGGCTCTTTCGCCGCGATTGCAGCCTGATCCAGAGGAACAGAGCCGTCGCGCACCATTGTGCCGAGCACGGTGTTGCGACGCGCGCGCGCCGCATCGGCGTGGCGAACCGGCGAATAGCGCGAAGGGCTTTGGATCATGCCGGCGATGGTGGCGGCTTCCGGCAGCGAAAGGTCCTTCAACTCTTTTCCGAAGAAAACGCGCGCCGCTTGATCGACGCCGCGAACCCCAACCACGCCGCGCTGCCCCAGATAAATTTCGTTGCAATAAAGGGCGAAGATGTCTTCTTTGGACACCCGCCGCTCCAGCGTAAAAGCCAGCATCGCTTCAGCGTACTTGCGACGCAGCGTGCGCTCCGGCGTCAGGTAAGTATTCTTGATGAGCTGCTGAGTGATGGTAGAGCCGCCCTGGCCCATACGTTCATCGCCGGCGTTGCGCAGCAGTGCGCGAGCCACGCCGAAAATGTCCAGGCCGTGATGGTCAAAGAAGCGCCTGTCCTCAATCGAAGTAATTGCCTGAACCAAAACCGGAGGGATGTCTTTGAAAGCGAGCTGACTGCGTGCGCCGCCCTTCATCAACGCATCGTTAGTTAGTGATTCTGGCGCCAGCGTGAATGAATCCAGGCTAATCTCGTCTCCGGTCAATTCGGTGATAAAGCTTTCGCGATCAAAAGTGACTCGCACGATTGAAGGATAGCCCCCGGTGTTGTTAGGACGTAGTTCTACGGCACCTTCACGGACTGAGAAACTGCCGTTCCAGACTTCGCTCGAATCATCGCTTTCGATATAACCAGCGCGGCGCAGTGCCGCTGCCAATCCATCGGGCGAAATCTTTTGTCCGGCGCGCAGCGTTCTCGGGGCTGCATAGATGCCGGCGCGGCTGGTGAGATAGCCATGGGCCAGACGGGCGTCAACAACCTTTGCGTACGAGCGATAGGAATGAATGAAAAAGGCGCTGAACCAGACTAGCGCTAAGATGAAGATGGCAATCGTGAAGCGAACTTTGCGACCTTGCGCCCCGGCGAGAAACAATCTCACGCAAAGACGCAAAGACGCAAAGGAAAGCCCAAACCTAAACCTCGATCTCTCAGAGATTTTCATTAGAAACACGAAGAGCCCACCGAGCGATCAGTCTGTCTAATCAGTTATCCGTATGAAACTACGAATGGAGGCTGAATTCTTGAGGATCCGGTCCGGAGCGGATCAGGCCGCGCTGTTGAGCAAGTGCGTTCTCTGTTCGATAAGGCTCTTGATGCTATCGATGGATTCCAGCGCTGCTTCATAACCCACTCTCAATAGCTCTTCCGCGCGCCGAGTTTCGTCCCAGCGAATGTGGCCGACTTTGGGGGTGATGATGAGATCGGCGTCTGCGGCCTCCTGGTTTGAGACGATGCGCTCAACCGCCACGAAGGTTTGGGTGAGGACTCCGAGCGCTGTGCGCGGCTGATCCATGAACCGGGCGCCGTCTGCGCCCACGTCAACGGCGATTACGATGTCCGCGCCAAGATCCCGTGTGTAACTAATGGGAAGATTTGCCACCAGACCGCCATCAACCAGGAGTCGTCCATTGCCGTCCCGCACCGGGACGTAGAAAGCGGGCAGACAGACACTCGCGCGAATTGCGAAGGGCACGTCGCCCGTATCGCGCATGACGACTGGCGTGCCCTCGTGGAGATCTGTGGCCAGGGCCGCGAAAGGGATTCTAAGTTCTTCGAAGCGCGTCACGGGTAGACTGGCGCGTAGAAATTTTTCCATACGGGCGTTTGATTGCAGCCCGAGACGCGAAAAGGAGAGCCGGCTCATGTGGCGCCAGCGAAACTTTCGGGCCATCGCTTCAAGTTGCTCGATGGAGAGACCCGCGGCGTAAGCACCGCCGATCAAAGCGCCGGCCGACGCTCCGGCCACGGCGTCAATCGGAATTGCGTTTTCTTCCAGCGCGCGCAACACGCCGACATGCGCAATGCCGCGCGCGGCCCCGCCGGAAAGCGCGAGGCCAATGCGGGGGCGATCAGATTTCGACGGCGCGTGGATCATAAGTTTTGTCAGTTGTCAGTCGTTAGTGGTCAGTTGTTCGAAGAACAGGTCAAATAGTCCCCATATGACCTATTTCAACAACTTACTACTAACCACTAACCACTAACCACTGACCACTGACACTAAACCGGATTAATGATCACAATCTCAGTCCCCGGTTGCTCTCGCAGGCTGTCGACGAATGTGTCAATCTCTGACGCGATCTTTTCGTCGGTCAGTTCCTGGTCGATCCGGCTGCGCGCCTGATCGAGAGTGGGAACGATCTTACCGCTGTTACGGAGCGGAGCATATTCCTGATTGTACCGGTCGGTTATTTCCTTCTGGCTAATCAGCACGAAAGCGCGAAAACGAAAGTCGAGATACTTTTCCACCGTTACCCGTTCGCGCAGAATCGCGTTCAACTGATCACTGGTCAGGCCCGCGCGAATCATGCGCTCCTCCAACTTGGGCCGCGATCCAAACGCCTGCGTCAGCTCGGTGAGCTTTTGTGCGACCGCCTTATCAAAGTCCTGCCGTGCTTGTTCGGTGTCGGCGATCGGCAGCTTTCTCCCTTCCTGCAGGATCAAGAGCTGATCTTCCAGGAGACGCAAAGCGTGATTTAGTTCTTCCGAGCCGGGTCGTTCCACAAGCGGGCGGTCCGGCTCAAGCGCCAGTTGCCAGACAAGATCTGAGTAAGTGATCAAATCGGGCGTCGCGCGCGAGCCATTGGTAACGCTGGCAACCATCTTGTCGACGACGGTCTGGGCGCGAGCTTCGGTGAGCAGTGAGCAGTGAGCAGTGAGCAGTAGAAAAATAAGAGTGAGCAGTGTGCAGTGTGCAGTAAGCAGTGAACGAACTCGACTTCGCAGCGTTGGTTCTTGTTGGGCTTTGGGACTATTAGCTTGCATTAACCCGTCCTCTCGTTTGCCTCTTAATTGTTCTTAACTGCTCTTAACTGCTCACCGCCCACTGCTCACCCGATTTAGAACGTTTGCGTGAAACGAAACTGAAACTGGCCCTGGTGCAGCTGGTAGATCGCCGTTGATGGCGAATTCGTATTCAGGTTCTGTGGAATCAAAAACCTCGAAGGGTTCATCAGAAAGCCGTAGTCAACCGCCAGGGCGCCGCCCAACGGCGTCTTGAGCCGAAAACCCAGCCCGAGGGTGTGACTCCAACGCACGCGCAGATTCTGAGCGTTAACATCATCCACGAAATTTCCGGTGCGAGTGATCGGCTTGGGATGGAAGACATCGCTGAGACTGCGAAACACGTTGCCGCCATCGTAAAACGGCACGACCTGCAAATCTCTGGTGACCGGTACGCGAGCTTCCAGGTTCATTAGGACCATCGCATTCCCCCCGATCGGGACGGTAAAGGGGTTCAGCCCGATTAGTTTTCCCTGGCGGTTGCGAAACTGTCCTTGCGGAACGACGACCTGGCGCGGTCCTGCTTCTTCATATCCGAATCCGCGCAGAGTAGTCGAGCCGCCCGAGAAGAACCGTTCGCTGATGGGCAGCAGCAGATCGAAATCGTCGATTCGACCATTGCCGTTAAGGTCGCGTGGATTAGACAATTTTGCCAGGCCCAGAGTCAGATTGCCGGCGAACACAGTGTTTCGCGCCCGCGCGACTTTGTAATAAGTGTGATAGGTTGTCTGAAACCGCATCAGCGACGTGTTGCCACCCAACGCGCGCGCGGCAATTTTGTAATCCGCCGACAGAAACTGTCCGCGAGTCACATCGGTTTGGTTGTAGCGACATACTTCGCCCCCGCGAATCGTTTCTTCCTCTCCCGCGATACTGCCGGGCAGCCGCCGCTCGCAACGCTGGCGCGTGTCATAGACGAAGGAGGCCCCAAGGCCCGAGAGCCGCACCACCTGATCAGGCTGCAGGATGGGTTGAAGCAAAAGGCTCTCAACATTGCGCAAGCGCACGTCTTCGTACTTGTAGCCCAGCAACAGCAGGCTATGCGATTTTTGACTCAGCACTCTCTGGGTTTCAATGCTGAACGTGACCCGGTCGATGGTTGGCTCGCCCACCCGGTTTCCCAGCACGTCGATCGGATTTCCTTTCTCGTCGAGACGCTGCACGACGCCAAAGGTGCCGCGGTCGATAGTTGAGCGAAAGAAACGCGTAATGGTTGAATCGCGCAGGTACTGCGCCGAAATGGCCAGGGGAGCAAATTGTTTCTTGCCATAATGGAGATAACGCGGGTCGAGGAATTCGAAGCGGACCAATTGTTGACGTTGACTGGCGCGTATGCGAATTGCGGCCTGGCGCAGCTTGTTCATGAAGTTGACGTTGGTCAGCTCCAGCAGGCCGAGCACTCCGGTGTCGGTTGAATAACCGCCGCCGTATTCAATTACCCGTGGTCTCTTTTCTTCCACGTCTATGATCACGTCGTACTTCCTGGCGCCACCGGGCGCGTCGCCGGCCGGCTGCTGGCTAATCAACACCTGGCGAAACGCGTCGGTGACGTAAAGCGCGCGTTCGGCTTCAGTGATGCGATCCGCGCGGAGCAGGTCGCCTTCAGAAAGCGGAATCGCGCGAATGATGGCCTCGCGCTTCGATCGCTGGACCTCAGCGCTGCCGGTCACCCCATTGATGATGATCTCGTTGACTATCGCCCGGGCGCCTTCCCTGGCAACGTTGAAGACGACGCGCACTTGCTCGTCCTCGCCCTTCTTCGGCAGGTCGTCAATCGAAGGCTGCACTTCTGATTCTATATAGCCTTCGCGCGCGTAGAGATTAAGCAGTTGGTCATTGTCGGCGCGCACCTGCGCCGGCGAGTAAGGCGCATCTTTGATGGTGTTGATCTCCTGAAGCAAGCGCGCTTCGGGAAAAGCCGTTTCGCCGCGAATTTCAATCTCAGCCACGCGCGTGAGCGCTTTTTCTTCGACATTGAAAGTAATGATCAGGCTGTCACCGGTAGGCGAGATCCCTTGCAGCACGGTGACATCATTGCGTCGATAACCGAGGTTCTTCATGTGCGCTCTGATGGTGCGGCGGTCCTCTTCCAGTATTGCAGTGCTGGTAAACCCGCGTCCGTAGCCGCCGAGAAAGGGAATGAATCCGATGGCGCTGGCTTTCTGGGATTTCAATTCGGCCTGCACGTCGGCGAAGGTCAGCTTATTGGTCCCGGTAATGCGTATGTCGGTCAATTTCAGACGCCGCTTGAGATCTACGTCATAGACTATCTTGACCGTACTACCGTTGAGGTCAGCCGGATTCAGATTCTCGCATGTTTCTCTTGTTCCGTTATCGACAGTGCCCGGCGTGGGTGGGGTGACGGTGCAGAGCGGAGTCACCTCAGAGAAGAAATAACCCTGCTCCTGAAGTTTGTTGCGCACGCGGCGGGCGCCTTCCTCGAGCACTGAAATATCAATGTTTCCTTCGCGCTTAATTGGCAGCAGTTCTCGTTGCTTCTTGTCGCTCAGACTGTGATGTCTGAACTCTACCTCGACCTTTGGGCCCCGCCTGCCTTTCAACTCGATGCTTATCGCATTCTTCTCGGAATCGAATTCAACCTTGGGATCGTCAAGCAGGGGAGCCAGGTAACTCTTCGCGATGAGTGCCTGCTTAATTGTGTTGAGATCGTCACCGAGAGTTTCCCGCGTGAACAGAGCACCCGGCTGGAGTTTTAGAGTGGGACGGACCGCCTGCAAGTCAACGGCCGGTTGGATCTCGATGTTGAATTCGGAGACACGCGAAGGCGCGCCTGGCGTGATGGTGTAGACCACTCTGCGCCTGGTGCCTGTACTGTCCGACGGATCAGGTTCTTCCGTGTGCTCGACGCTGGCATTGTAATAACCACGGTCACGCAGATAAGCCTGAATCTCATCGGCGTTGCGTTCGATTGCCGGGATCGATAAGCGACGCCCGGGCTCGAGCAGATTCAAACGCGCGCGGATTTCGTCTCTGGCGATCGGTGTTCCGGCGGTCGGACCGATCCTCAAGCTCACGCCGGCGATTACAATCTGTCGCTGGACAAGGAAACGCACGCGCACTGGACTGTTGCGCCCACCAGGTTGAACTTCGACGATTTCAATTCGTGCCGAGGCTATGCGGCCTGAGCCGAAAAGCTCGTGCAGCGACTGGCGAGCATTTACCGCTGAATATTCTCCGCCCGGAAAAATCTTCAAAAGGGATTGGAACTCAGCCTGGGCAGATGGGTCAGGCGGTGAGCCTTCCAGGACCATTTCGACGGCCGCTACCGGCCGCCCCTCATAGTCGCCAACCTGTGCGAACGCTGTCTGGCTGACAGTGAGCAGCAAGAGTAGGCAGTAGGCAGTAGGCAGAAGGCAGAAAACCTGAAAACACCTCCTGCTCGCTGCCTTCTGCTTTCTGCTTACTGCCTTCTGCCTCTTATTCACTCGGTTGAATCCGCCGGTAATCAGAATCTTTTCCGGAATCTGATCTCAAAACTATAGTTGTTGTTCCGCGTGCTCAGATTTCTGGTCGAGCCTTGTTCGTATTCGGCGACAAATGAAAGCCGGTTCGACACGCGGTACTCGACCGCGAGGACCTGGTTCGGATCCGAAGCGATGTTCGTCGAGTATGTAACCACCAGGTCCTTGCTGATTCGCCGCGCCGCGGTCAGACGCGCTGTCGGCGTCGAACCCGTTCCGGCTATTACCGGACTGATTTCCAGCCGGCTAAGGCCAAACAGTTTGTTCGTGGCTTTTGAAATCGGCGCGTTAATCAACGCATCGGTCAGTAAGCTGGCCGCGGTACCCAGGCCCGATTGCGCCAGGACCGATGTGCTGACGTCGGTTGACGACAACGTGCCCGTCAAAATAAGTGAAACAACGTCTGCCTGTGGCAGCGCCGGCTCCGAGCTGACGTTCGTCTGCGGGTGCGAGAGCGGTCCTTCCAGCAGGGCCGTTACGCGATACCCGCGAATCACCGCCTGCGCCTCGATGTTCAAAACCGGATCGGCGCCCAGGCGTGCCGGAAAATAAATCAGACCTCGGGTGATCTCGTACGGGGTGTTGCGAAAATTCAGAGTGCCGCGTGTGGCCGTGACGCGACCTTCGATGATTGGATCCTTAATGGGGCCATTGAGCTCGAGCGATACCGAGGCGATCAGATCGCCCAGGTTGTTCCGCATTATCAAGGCATTGCGACCTTCGACCCGCAGCTTGTCGAACACGGCAGTCTGGGCAAATCTGAACTCGCTGCCTTCTTCAATCGAAGTCTGCGGACGTTGATTGATTAGTTGGTCGAGAAGAATCTCCTTTGTGTATTCCGTGCGGCGCACCTGGACGTTGCCGCGGACGAATTGGATCTGCTGGTTGCCGCGTAGTTCCAGGTCGGCATCAACCGTCGAACGAAAGTCCCGCGGATAATTAACCGTGATTTTATCTCCATGAATGTTGAAGAGAAACTGCGAGACTGAAAAGCCGGCGAGTTGGGCGCCACCGGTCGCGCTTATTTTTCCGCCGCCCAGGGTACCGGTGAGTTTCTCAATTTGCGCCTGGCTGGAATTGAAAAGAATTACTCCATCGAGGTTCGCGAGTTGAACGCGTTGGTCCCCAAACAAAACGGAAACCGACGCTCCGTTAACTGAAGCGCGGCCTGTCACGCGCTGGTTTTCGTAAGTGCCAAGGACATTAATCGCCAACACTGCAATTCCTGAAGAGAAGACATCGGGGGAAACGCTGCTGAGAATGCGAAGATTAATTTGGCCGTTAACCGCCAGGGTGTTGTGACCCCCGGACGCTGTGGCCAAGGCTCCGTCCACCTTGACGTTCGTGCCCTGGCCGGTGAATCTCGTCTCATGAAAGTTCACTTCGTTGGGTTCGAAATCAATTACCAGCGGAGCGGCCGCAGAGAGCATTACGTCCTCGACCCTGACAGACAGCTCGGTAAAGCTCGCGGTTCCCGTCAAGCCTTTGTATGAAAAAGCTTCTTCGCCTTCTTCATTTTCATTCATCAGGTCGCCGCTCAGCTTGAGCGTGCCGGTCGCGCGGCCCGTGACCACAGCGTCGGTTTCCGGCAACAGGATTTTGAAGACCTGCGTCAGGTCGGCGCCCGCGATGGTTGATTCGACTACCGCGGGAAGTTTTTCATTCGAGAGATCGACGCGGGTGGTGACCACCTGCGGCAGTGGTCCCAGCAGGCCCGTGGTCGTAAAAGTTATGTTGAGTTGCTTATTCTCAGTGCGGCCAACCAGCGTCACCGTCCCGGCAGAATGCCCATCGATGGTCACATCGCTGCTGGCGGCGTCGAAAGTGATCTGGTAAGTCGAAGCATCCGTGAACACGCCGGAAGCCTTTAACTCCTTGATTACTGCGGTCCCGGTTAGCTTTGGTAAGGTCGGGCGTTTGGCGAAAGCTTCGAGTCGATCCAGTTGCACTCGATCGCCGCTGGCCGTGAGTTCGAAAACTTTTGTTTGAGTGTCGAACTTGCCGTTGCCGGTGAGATGACCGGCATTGAAATTCGCATCGACCTTATCCACGGCCACGGTCGAGCCGCTGAACGTGGCGTGCGCAGTCAGGTTTTGCAGCGGCTCTCCGCCGAGTCTTCCCTGACCAAAACGTAAATCGGCAGTACCGCTCATCTGGTTTGGCGCGCCGCTAATCTTCAAAGTGCCGGAAACGTCCGCCTCGGTATCGCCAAGCTGCTCGCGCAGGTCTTTCTTTGGCAGCGCGGCAATCAGATTGCCGGCATTCATTCGATCGAGAGTTGCGTCGATCGAAATGTTGTCTTTGCCGGCGCGCGGCATAACCATCGCGAATCGAGCACCGCCGCCGTTAGCCTGGACCAACCGGCCCTCGCTAATTCGTGTCTCGGTTGCTGTCGATGAAACACTCGCGGTCAGAGAGCCCAGGTCGCGTCCGTTCATGATCAAAGAGCCTAGCTCTGCATGGCCGCTGACTATCGGATCTTTCAGCGCACCATTCAGCGTGCCGTTGAAAGCCAGCTTACCGCCGAGGTCGATGCCGTACGTCCTGAACTGCTCCTCAATCTCTGGAATAGCGCCGGATGTGATCAGCAGACGCTGGAGTTCGGAAGCGTTAGACGAAGCGACATCGATTCGAAGATTTGACGTGGGTTGCTCGATCGAGAACTGACCGCTCGCGGTCAGCTTCGTCGCCGCCGTTTGCAGGGTGGCGCGCTGAATTTGGAACTGACCGTGATCGGCCGTGAGCGCCAGATCACCGGAAAGCGGAGCGAGATCGCTTCCCGCGGGAATCTCGCCTCTCATTTGTGCGTTCACATTGCCGGAGGCCGTGGCGAAATCGGTTCCCGAGAAAGTCAGATCGGCCTTTCCGGTTGCCTTACTGGCTATTGGTGCTGCGCGTCCCGACAGAACCGTGATCAAGCCTTTGAGATCGAAGTCCTTGAAGTCTGCATTGACTCGCGATGCGCCAGTCTTCTTAAGTGCGATCGTGGCGTTTCCGCTGGCGTGGCCATCCAGGGCCTCAGCAACGAAATTATTCACCTGGATCTGATCGCTCGTAGCGACGATTGCGGCGTGCGCCGGGCCGAGTTTCATCTGACCCAGAACTCCGCTGCCCAGGCTCAGGTCAGCACTGGCGCGATAGCGACCAGAGGGTTCGACGGTGAAGACCGGACGCGCAAGCTTCACATTTTCGGCGCGACCATCTTTTAGTGTGACCGAACCGGCGTTGATGTCATTGGTTGAACCTTCGACGCGACCGTTGCGAACTGTCAGGCGCACACCCGCGATGTTGATGCTGCCGGTCTGTGCGCCCAAAGCGTTTGCCTCGCCCACCTGAACTTCTTTGACGTCGATATTTGTTACGGTGCCGTTGCTTTTGACATCAATCGACTTAGCCGTCACGCCATTAATCGTCGTGTTCGCTGCTTCGATCTTGCCGGCTTTGGCGCTGGCGACCGTCGCGGTCGTAGTGCCGTTCCTTTCAACCTTCACCCGCAAGTCGGTGGCCTGGATTCCGTCTCGAACTTTCGCCGTAGATGACGTGAGACTGTTGCCCGTGAGTTGCGGTGCAGAGGCCGTTAGAACTCCGTCGCGATACTCAGCGCGGGCATCGCGCAAGATCAAACCTGTGATAGTTGTGCCGTAACCCTTCTCGGCCGCGGCGCGCAGTTCACCAACCCAACGAAAGTCCGCGCCCGTCCCCATCACTCCGCCGGTGAGCTGGACCGCATTGAGTTGAAAATCACCTGCGGTCAAAAGCTCAGCCACGGCGCGACCGTTGATGTCGTAAGACTTGCCCTGGCCCGATCCTCTGGCGGTGAGGTTCAGTCCCTGCAGGCGGACGCCATCTGCCGCCAGCGCGTCGGACTTGATGCCGCCCTCAACCTGAAAGCGATCGCCTTCGCCCGTAATCGTCCCGACAAAGTTACCGGCGCCGCGCATGGTTGTGCCGGTCTGCAAGATGTCTGAAGCCTGCGTGAGGTCCACCGTCGAAGTCACATTGAATTGATATTTCAATGCCCGCCAGTCGTCCATCACGCCCTGGAGACGCGCCTCGGCGATCGGTGAACTGAGGGTCATTTCCTGGATCTCTGCGCGCGTTTGGTTGACGCGCCCGCGCGCTTCAATGTCGATGTTGTTAACCGGCCGGCCATCGTAAACAAAGGTGGAGTTGGTCGAGCTAAAGGTGACCGTATTCATCCAACTTGCGGCCGGGGCGCTGGTGTCGTCCGGTTGGATCGTCGCGCGCAGGTTCAGTGCTTCGCCCGACAGACTATGCAGCAGGTCGCCGTAATGAATGTGCGAGTTTTTTATTTCCAGGTGAGCAGTCGAATACGCGAACAGGATGCGCTTGTTCGGCTCGGGTGGTGGAACATGTATATTGCGGAAATTCGAGCGACCCTGGGCATCAAAATTTACCCAGAGCTCCAGTCCTTCAATTTGCAGATCTTTCAAGTTGATATTGCGTCGCAGGTTCAGCGCGTAGAGATCTTCGATACGCACCGTGGCCAGCATGCGGCCGACCTTCCCAAGCTGCTCGCCCGTTTTGGCATCGTAGAGCTCGAGGCCAACCAGCTCGACTGTTTGCGGTGAAAGCGAAGTGTGAAACTCTTTGATTTCTGCGCGGATACCATAATTCGAAAGCGTATCTTTGATCTGTGCGGCAATGTACCGATCGACATAGCCCAGCCGATAAGCGAGTAGGCCGATGAGGATGAGGGCGATCACACCAGCCGCGATAATGATCCCCGAGATCACGGCGTGGCGGCGCGTGAAACGTCTGAGGCCTCTGCGGAGCGCCCCGGGGCTTTGAGTTGGCTTCGGGCCGCCACTCGGGGCCGCGGCTGGATTATCGCGTTGGTTATCTACAGGCATTGGCGCAAGCCGCGTGTCTGAGATCTCAAATTGATTTCAGATCGATGGGCGGCTCCCATCATAGCTTCAAATTGTTTTGAGGGAGAGCCAGAAGCAGAGGTCAGAAAACAGAGGTCAGAGGTCAGTCGTCATCGCTAGTTGAGCATCTGACCTCTGACATCCGATCTCTGACCTCCGATCTGTTTGTAAACTGAAAGCGGGGGAAATTCAAGGCTCGGGAGTGGCACAGACTTCAGTCTGTGATCGGTCGCCTGAATCACAGACTAAAGTCTGTGCCACTTCTTCAGATGCCGGAGAACCCAGCGGCACGTTGCCTACGACTTCCAACTCGAAGCCTTCAAGGGCCGTTACTTTAGGGGGGTGATTGGTCAGCAGCAGGATGCGTCGCAGTCCCAGCTCGTGCAGGATTTGCGCGCCCACGCCGTAATCGCGATTAAGTCCATAGCCGGTTTCGGCGCTGGCTTCTGCCTTGGTCGCGCCGCGTTCCTGCATCAACGCATAGGTGCGCAACTGGTGAATCAGATCGAGCCCATGCTCGCTCTGACGCAGATAAAGGACCACTCCGTTTCCGGCCTCCGCTATCTTCTCCAGCGCGCGCCGAAGCTGATAGCCGGTATCGTCGATCGTCGATCCGAACATGTCACAGGTTACATTCTCGCTGTGGACGCGCACCAGCACCGGATCGTCAGAGCGCACGTCGCCCATCACCATCGCCAGGTGCACGTCACCATTGACTGTGTTCTCAAAAGCGATGGCCCTAAATATTCCGTAGACTGTGGGCAGATCGGTTTCGACCGCGCGCCGCACCAGGACTTCTTTGGTGATGCGATAGCGGACCAGATCGGCTACGGTGATGATTTTCAAACCGTGCACGACGGCAAAGTCGCGCAGTTGCGGCAGACGGGCCATCGTTCCATCTTCGTTCATGATTTCGCAGATGACGCCGGCAGGATAAAGCCCGGCGATGCGCGCCATGTCTACGGCCGCTTCCGTCTGTCCGGGACGAACCAGCACGCCACCTTTCTTTGCGCGCAACGGAAAGATGTGTCCGGGCCGCGCCAGGTCCTGCGGCCTGGTCCGCCGATCGACGGCGGTTTGGATCGTGGTCGCGCGATCCGCGGCTGAGATTCCGGTAGTCACTCCGCGGCGCGCCTCGATCGAAATCGTGAACGCGGTGCCGAGATGCGAAGTGTTGTCGGCGACCTGCGGCGGCAGGTTCAGTTCATCGCAGCGCTCTTCGGTCAGCGGCAGGCAGATCAAGCCACGCGCGTGCCGGGCCATGAAATTGATGATTTCGGGAGTGACTTTCTCGGCCGCGCAAACCAGATCGCCTTCATTCTCGCGGTCCTCGTCGTCCACGATAATGATCATGCGCCCTTCGCGAATATCTGCGGCGGCGTCGGGAATGGAAGCAAATGCCATTTGGAATTTGTAATCTTAAATTTTCTTAAATCTGAGATTCTGCTTACGTATGTTACCGCGCCAGGCTGGGATTTGGCGACTCGGGAGGGCGCTACACGGTGATTGTCGTGAATCTTCTCATCGAGACCGTCACTGGCTACAGAACCGTCCGTGGTATTCGCTGGACGAAATGAAGGCTTTGACCATTTCCGCGCGAACATAGTCGCCATTGAACTGGTCGAGCTTAGCGAGCCAGAAGTTATACCCACTCAAATCTGTGTCGGGTCCTTCGTCCGGATTCCGCTGGAGATAGCCGAAATACTGCATCAACACGAAGGCCCGGTTGAACTCTTTCCGGCGAAAGCCTTCGTCGTTAGCGATGGCGAGCAGCGCTCCTGCGCGCGTCTGACGGCCCGCGCCAAGTTCCGCGATCATCGCGGCGCGCGCGTCCGGGTTCAGCGTGATACCGGCGTTTGTGGTCAACCGATCTACGAACTGCGCGTCCGTCAGTTGGTCGAATCCAAATTTGAAATCGGCACGCGCAACCCAGTCGTCAAGAAAAACGCGCGTGTTGTCCGCGAGCGTAGTCTTCCAACCCGGAGCGTTTACTATGACACCGTGCGATGCTGTACGAGCGTCGGGCAGGAATTCTTCGCGGCGCGGCATCCTTCCATACGAAGCGCGGTAGAGACGGTAAACCAGATCGCCGGTCTCCTGGAACTCGATCGACATGAAGAAGGCAGCAGAAGTATCTATGCGCTTGCGCTCGAGGCAAGCGGCGTCTGTTCCACAACCGGACGTCAGGTTCTTTGTCCAGAATCCGAAGCCCTGGTCGTCCGGCCCGCGTCCCAGGAAATCCAGATAGTGCTGCCAGACGAAGACCTCAGGGTCGACCGCAAGGTTGGAGGACGCGGAGCCAATATCGAAGAGTTTGTTCTTCAGGAAAGCGCCGCGCGATTTCAGGGTAAAGCTGTACGTCCCCGGCGCGAGCACTCCCAGGTCATAAATTTGTTCCGTGGTGTAAATGCCGGCAAGTGAAATGCCCGTCCACCGTTCGACTTTGACGTCGGCAGAACGGTCGCTGCCCGAGTTTCCAACCTGTCCCCAATCAACAATCCGGTCGCTGTAGTTGAAGGTAAATTTCACCTTGACGAAAGTTCTGCCACCGCAAGCTAACACGTCGATGCTGGCTTGATCTGCAGCAGGGTCAACGGGCACCCATGTTTCTCCCGGTGGACCGGGTGTCGGAGACGGAGTTGGCGTCGGAGTCGGTGATGGTGGGATGAACGGAGAAGCAAGTCGTTGCCAACTCGGATCCATGTCAAAACTATCCGCGTTCGTCAAATTCACCAGACCCGTGCCATCCGGATTCATCGTGTAGATTTCGCCGAAACGCCCGTCGCGACTGCTCAGGAAAACGATCTTCGTCCCGTCTGGCGACCACTTTGCGTCTGAATCCTGTTCGGGATTATTGGTTAGTCGCGTCTGATTCGAACCGTCCGCGTTCATTATGTAGATTTCAAAGTTGTCGTCGCGGCGACTGGTGAAAGTTATGCGCGTGCCGTCGGGCGAGAATGCCGGACTGTGATCGAACTTCGTGTTGTTGGTGATTCGCGTCTGGTTCGAGCCGTCGGCGTTCATAACATAGATTTCGTAATTGACTTCGTTGGGCACGCGGTCGCGGATCGTCGAAAAGGCGATCTTCGTTCCGTCTGGTGACCAGCATGGGCTACTGTCGTCCGCCGGATCGGTTGTCAGGCGCGTTAGTCCGCTGCCGTCTGCGTTGATGACGTAAATGTCCGCGCCATCGGGGCTGCCTTTTGGTATGCCGTTGAAAACGATCTTCTTTCCGTCCGGCGACCAATCCGGGAAGCTCGTAATAGAACTAAAGCCGGCGCTGGCGCCATCGAGGATCTGCGTCTGGCCGCTGCCGTCCGGGTTCATCACAAAGATCCCCTTGAAGTCTCTGAGGAACGCGATCTTCTTGCCGTCGGGAGAAAAAGCTGGACGAGTTTCGCTGGCTGGCGAGTTGGTGATGTTCCGCTGGTTCTTCCCGTCCGGATCCATCACATAGATTTCACCCGGTGGGCCGTTGCGGTTCGTGACGAAAGCGATTAGGCCGTTGGATTTTCCGGTAGGGTTTTGCGCGGAGACAGAACGAAACCAGGTCGCGCTTAATGCGCACAGCAAACCCAACGCCGGCAGTGCCAGCATCACGGGGAAGTAGCGAGAGTTAGCCCGAGGCACTTCTTTCATGAGGAGCCCTACCCTTCCGGCCCGGAATTATTCTCCTCTTCGGACGCGCTGTAAAGAGGAGGGTGGGTGCCGACCGTGAGAATCCTCTCGACGTACTTGGCAATCACATCCACTTCGATATTCACTTCTTCGCCAGGCTTTAGCTGCGAAAAGTTGGTGACTTCCCAGGTCTTGGGAATGACGGCAATCTCGAAGTAATCATCAGTCAAAGCGGCGATCGTCAGGCTGATGCCTTCGACTGCGACTGAGCCTTTGAAGACCAGATAGCGCGCAACTTCCTTTGGGTAAGCAATCCGAAACGTCCATGATTCGCCGTGGCTTTCTGATCCGAGAAATTTTCCACGCGCGTCTACATGACCCTGCACGATGTGGCCGCCCAGGCGCGTAACGGGTGTGACGGCACGCTCCAAATTCACCGGAGAGCCTTTGCTCAAACTCCCGAGCGTCGAACGCAACAGCGTCTCTTTAGAAACATCCGCCGCGAACGAGTCCGGCTTCAGATCAAGCGCAGTCAGGCAGACGCCGTTGACTGAGATCGAATCACCGTTAGTTGATCCTTCGGTGACCGTGCGGGCTTCGATCACGATGCGCGCGTCCTCGCCGCGCTTTTCAACCTCGCGCACGCGACCAAGTTCTTCGATGATTCCGGTGAACATAGTTCAGGGCTGTTTCTTTTCTGAGCCGTCGATCGGTCGTAGCAGCACATGTTCAATCTCTTCTGCACCCCACTCGCGATAGGCATCTATAACCCGTTGCAGAATCCCTCGCGCGCCACCCGAAAAGCCTGCGTCCCAGTCCTTCGAATGTCCCGACGGAGGTGCGATTGGAAGTATCGGCCTTTCACCTCTCTCCCATGCCTTCCGATCGATTTCTTTTTGAAAGTTATCTTGAATAAACGTCATCAACGCATCAGCGCCCTTTTCACGGAGAATTCCCAGCAACTGATCTCTTTGCATGCGGGTGCCGGTCCGCCCGCCATCGAGCCACTCAGCAATGTGGCATTCGTCTGCGCCCCAGGTCGTGCCATCTGACAGCTCGACAAAGTCAATCCATGCGGCCGGTGCCGGGTCAGAGTTTGCAACGCCTTGCCATGTGCTCGTTCCCGCCTTTTGCCCAGGTCGCAAAACTCTTCCGGGCAGTACGGGGGTACCCAAGCAAGCCTTTGGCCCGGTAGTTGAGTTGATGTCGCGGCGTGTTGCGTATGTACGGACTGTCTGTTGACTCACATTCTCGACCACGATGTAGACCTGAACGGCGAATCGGTCGCTGGGAGTGGCCCATGTCACATCGGCTGAAGCTATGCGCAAAGGCGCGTCGGGCTGCGGGAGGATTCTGAGTTGCTGGGGGGTCGGTGTATTGGTTGCAGTTGGCGGGTTCTGCGGAGCTTGCGCTCTGATTGAAAGCGAAAGGCACACAAGCATTGAAATCGAGAACAGGAGTCTCCGATGTGGATCGCTGTAGCGCAGGTCTTCTAAGGTTCTGACGAACATCAGCGTCGATTGCCAGTTCTTGATCGTCAAATCAACGATCGCATCAAGTAAACCACCAGAAAGACGAAGACTCCGACTCCTAACCCCGCGAGAGTGAAAATCATCGACCAGATTGCTTCGTTCCTAAATGAAAAGCTGTAGAACTTCATGAGCGTTTTTCGACCTCGTTCATCATTCGCTGAAAGACCTCGTCAATTGGCTGGCCCGTTGAATCGATCACGATAGCGTCTGAAGCGGCCACCAGCGGCGAATCTGCGCGCGTCGTGTCTCGCCGGTCGCGCTCTGTGATATCGACCAGGGTCTGTTCGTAAGTCGCCGCCGGATTATGTTCACGCTCTTCGGCCAGACGTCGTTCCGCTCTTTCTTCCAGTGCCGCGGTCAAAAAGAACTTAACGTCCGCATCGGGAAAAACCACCGTCCCGATGTCGCGTCCATTCATCACGGCCCCGCGCCGGCCTAATTCACGCTGACGTTCGACCATCGCCCGCCGCACCGCGGGAATCGTTGAAATGATCGAAGAGATGTTAGTCACATCTTCGTCGCGGATGCGATCAGAGACGTCGCAGCCATCGAGTGTTACGCGCAGCGAATCCGGCTCGCCCGCGAGATCGATGTCGATTCTTTCCGCCAGTGAGCCGACAGCCACATCATCAGTCTCGTTTACTGTGGATTCAATCACCGCCAGCGCCACCGCTCGATACATCGACCCCGTGTCGATATAGAGCAAACCCAACTCGCGCGCAAGCATCCGCCCCAGCGTGGATTTACCCGAGCCGGACGGACCATCGATGGCAATGATTAAAGGTTGCGACATTCTTCGAAAGATTGATAAGGATATTAGCGCTTTTCATCACTATGCGGTCAAGGGCTCTTGATGTGGCACGCGCATCCTGCGCGTGAAAATAACGGGCTGGAGGCCCGTGCCAATTTCCAGCAAAAAAGCAATCACCCGAAGCTCTTCACTTCGGGTGACTGCCGTCTCAGCTTGCAGCGGAGTTCTCCTGTTTTTGAATCTACTGCTCGCTGATCTCTAAACCGCCTTTTACTATTGTTTGCGCAGCGCGACGCTTTCGGTCTTCGCGTTGATTCCGGCCATTTCGCGCTCAGTAGCGCGCTCAGCACGGGACCTGGCCGCTTGCAATCCGGAGTTCTCTCCGTCGACCCACGCCTGAGCAAAGAAGTAGTGGTTATCGTAGCGCCGAAAGATCAGCTTCCCGTTTTCCTGCGCCCTGCCGATCACGGAACCCATCTGGATCATCGCGCCGGCGCTGCCGTCTTTGCTCCTGAGTTGCAACACGGCGTGATCGGAAGCGGGATTAACCTGACGAACCGTGTACTCGCCCGCCGGCAGAGTCTTATTGCCAACGCTGAACTGAAACGGAATGTTGGCGATCAACTGCAACAGCACCGCCATCGAATGTTGCGCGAGAAGATCGCGCTCGGGCTTAGGTACTGCCGGATCGAATCGATAGCCAGGAGATCCCTCAACATGAAGACTTACTTCCCTGCCATTTTCATCACGATATTACTCATCAGCGCGAGCACCGTAACGATGGCCCAGTCCTCAGTGACCGGCGCGATCAGCGGCACAGTTACCGATCCGAACAAAGCAGTCGTGCTCGGCGCCGCAGTCGCCGTTCGCAATATCGAGAACAACAAAGAAAGCACAGCGACAACAGATGGTGAAGGGCGCTTTCGTATCGTTGAACTGCAACCCGGTACTTATTCGGTTAGGGTAACCATGCAGAACTTCCGTCCTTTTTTAGTAGAAAATATTTTGGTCGAGGTTGGCCGCGTCACGACTATCGATGTGCCACTGACCGTCGGAATGGCGGAACCCGGGATCGTTACCATCAGCACTACACCAATTATTAACACAATGCAGCAGGACTTCTCGGCGAACATTAATCAAACCGCGCTTAACGAACTGCCCATCAACGGCCGCCGCTGGTCCAACTTCGCCTTGGGCACGCCGGCAGCGGCGCCCGACGGTGGCTTTGGTCTGGTCAGTTTTCGTGGCATTAGCGGACTCTTGAACAACAACACAATCGACGGCGGCGACAACAATCAGGCGTTCTTTTCCGAAGAGCGCGGACGCACACGCATTAGTTATGTGATCGGTCTGGATTCGATCCGCGAATTTCAGGTCAACGCGTCGAACTATTCCGCAGAGTACGGGCGCGCCGCTGGCGGCGTCGTCAACGCTATCACCAAGAGCGGCACAAACGAGTTTCACGGTTCAGTCTTTTATTACGATCGAGATAGCAAGCTGGGGGCGCGAAATCCGCTTAGTTTTCAGACCTTCCTGATAAACGGAGTGTTGACCCCCTTTGCGATTAAGCCAATAGATAAACGCGAACAGTTTGGCGGCACGGTCGGCGGACCAATTCTGAAGAATCGGGTTTTTTTCTTTTTCAGCTATGACCAGCAGAAGCGAAACTTTCCGGGAGTTGCGACGACCGGCAATCCCGCTTTTTTCACCACGGTCAATAGAGGCGACACCGGCGCCGGCCTTAAGGCGCCTAATCGGCTCTTAACGGATGCGCAGATCGATTCAACCATTGCGTTTCTAACAGGCTTATTGGGCGAAGTGCCGCGCCGTGGCGACCAGAAGATCATCTTGCCTAAAGTCGAAGCGCTCGACTGGACAGACAAAAGCAACAGCCACTGCCACAGAAACTCAAAACGCGCCAATAACTTCGAGCGCGCAGTATCTCCTGAGTGAGATAAGAACTCATAAACTCGTCACAATCGCCGCGCTGTTGGTTTTGACGGTCGGCATCACAGCTCTTTACTATTTCACCCGCCGCAGTGTCTCGAACAAACCAACCGGCAACGATACGATAGATTCGATTGCCGTCCTGCCTTTTACAAACGCCGCGCGAGATCCGAACGCCGAATATTTCTCGGACGGTATTACCGAAAGTTTGATTAACCGCTTGTCGCGGCTGTCCGGCTTGAAGGTATTTCGTTACAAGGGCAGGGAGCAAGACGCGCAAAAAATCGGCAATGAGTTGCACGTGCGAGCTGTGTTGACGGGTAGTGTAAAACAGGTCGGGGACCAACTTGTTATCAACGTCTCGCTGGACGATGCCAAAGACAATCACCGAATCTGGGGCGATGAATATGCTCGCAAATCTGCGGATGTTCTGGCAGTGCAGAGCGAAATCGCGCAGGAAGTCTTGACCAGCTTGCGTCTGAAGTTGACACGCGGGGACGAGCAGCAGCTTGCCAAACGCTACACGAATAGCGTTGAAGCTTATCAGCTCTATCTCAAGGGGCGTTATCACGCGTATAAATTAACGCCATCGGAAACTCAAATGGGAATCTCATATTTCCAACAAGCGATTGCCATTGACCCGTCTTACGCGCTTGCTTACGTCGGACTCGCCGACGCATATCGCTCGCTTCCAATCGCAGGTGAGATGCCTTCGACCGAATTTCTCCCGAAAGCGAAAGAGGCGGCGCAAAAGGCCATAGACATAGACGATACTCTCGCCGAAGCGCATGCCGAACTTGGTTTCATCATATTTTGGTACGATTGGAATTGGAATGCAGCCGAAACTCAATACAGACGAGCCCTCGAACTCGATCCGAACAGCGCGGATGCACATATGTATTACGCGCATTTACTCTCAAGCACGGCCAGGCACGCCGAAGCACTCGCCGAAATAAAACGCGCCAGAGAAATCGACCCCTCGGTGGTCACCTCAAAACCGGCCAATGGTGGTCGGGTCAAAACCGGCCAACGGATTAGCCGCTTGGGACGGTAAGTGAAAGTCTTTTACGCTCCTGCCGCGCGGTTGTCCAGATAAAAAGTTCTTGCCTTGGTTGCCG
>JBGQGG010000029.1:0-70866 GCA_041497335.1 Pyrinomonadaceae bacterium
GGCTGCCACTGCCCAGGCTGCATCACCCTTATCCGCTCAGGCGACTTGGCGTCATCACCTAAGGCAGGAGCCGGATGCGTTAGCAGCGCTCGTCCGGATCTGTGGAGGGGGTGATTAGTAATAGTCATTCCTACTCCGACTGTCCGCTGATTTTCTGTCGTTTCTACACAACCTGCCAATACTCCTTACTCGTGTGACACCGCTGTTAGCGGGCTACCACCATGTTCCTTCCATTTATGTACAAACGCGAGCCCGTTTGTGCCGGGTGCTTTGGCATTGGGCTGTTTGGCTTCATCGTGTCACGCCAATGGCACTGACTGACCTGCCTGCACGTAGGCATGCTCATGGAGCAGTAGCCCGATCAGGGCCAACGCCGCACCAATAAGGGCCGCGCCCGGAATCGCTACTGAGAGGCTTCCGAGCAACCAAACAAGGAGCACGAGCCACGGAAGGAAACCACCAGCAATACTCAATGACATTCCCACCCGGAAGCCGTCGCAATAACGCCCGTGCGTCATTTCCCACACCGCCAGTCGGGCATGCGCAGTCGCGTGCGTTAGCGAAACTTCTCCAAGAGTCAGCAAGACGTGTAGCAGGCTCGTTACGGCCAGAATACTGACCAGGGGAGAAACTCCACCCGGGCATAAAATTGCAGAATCAAACCACGCGGCGAATGGCAGCAATACAGCTGAGCCGAGCAGCAGCGCCTGCACCATCAGATGCGGCGGTAGCAGCGGGTTCTGCCACATGTCGCGCGCCTTCGCTTGGGCGAAAAGATAAGCGGTATAGATTGCCGTCAAAAGAGCCAGAGGAATTCCGGGAATGATCAGCCAGCCTTGCACCGATTTCGATCCAAGAAAACTCGCGACGAAGTGCAGCCCCAGCAGCAGCGAATATCCCGCGATGATGAACGCTCCTTTCACCAGCCAACTCTTCCACTGCGGTCGCGTGAAGATCATGTAGAAGCGTGCCGGATGTTCGAGGTCCCAGATCAACAACAGTCCGGTGATTCCGAGAAACGCGCCAGAGACAACCGGCGTCACCCACAACCAAATTGGACTGTTCAGGGGCATGAATCCGAAGAGCACCAAGAGCGCCGCGACCAAATAAACGCCCGAAGCAATTCCTTTCGTCCAGGTATAAAGACTCACGCGCCAGTCCCACGGAATCGAATGCGCGACGTCGTAACTCAGCAGCGCCGCGGCCGAGCTGTTATTGAAAGTCGGATTGCCTGAGACGACATGTTCGCTCGACTGCTGCTGCTCGCTCCACATGAACAGCCCGGCTTCGGGACGACGAGCAGCCAGGGGATCCAGCGTCGCCTGATGCGCGCCTTTGTAGAAAAGTTTTGGCAGCGTTTCTTTCTCCGGCCGGCGCACGTTCACAGCTTCGCGGTTTACGATCTGTGCGACGTACGATGACTGATCGTTCATGTCGCCGATCAGAATCGCCTGGGTTGGACAGACGACGACGCAGGCAGGCTCCAGTCCCACATCGATGCGATGCGCGCAGAAGTTACATTTCTCCGCCGAATGATCTTCCGGGTTGATGAAGATGGCGTCGTAAGGGCAGGCGGCCATGCAGGCTTTGCAGCCGATGCAAATCGATTTGTCAAAATCGACTATGCCGTCAGGCCGTTTGAACATCGCCGTAGTGGGACAGGCGGTCACGCAGGGCGCGTGGGCGCACTGATTACAGCGCGTCACCTGGTGCGCGCGGCGCGCCTGCGGGAACACGCCCACATCGACGTGCTTGACGTAGGTGCGGGTGACACCAATCGGCACGATGTTCTCAGACTTGCACGCCGTCGTGCACGCATGACAGCCGATGCAGCGGGTGTGGTCGATCACCTTGGCCCACTGAACCGGGGTCTGGCGAGCTGGTTCTGGCTCGATCATTCTGATATCTGAAGATTAAGAGCGACGAGGGAATATATCACCGAAAGTGTCGGTCTGACAGATGAAACTTCTTACAGATGAAACTTGAATGCCGTCCCGACGGCGTGAATGTCGCCGGGATGCGAATGACTGTCGTTCTGTCTCACGTAATAGAGGTCGAGTGTGAAATGCTGGTTGACCTTCCGGCTTATCCCAAGGTAGACGCGGTTACGAATCCACGCGGCCGCAATCGAATCGTAAAAAACTTCGTCGGCCACGAACCAGGTGAACTTAGCCTTGCTGAGGCTTACTGGATGATCAATTTGCAGACGATTCCGGTATTGTGTGAAGTTTGGTCGGGGGTGATGGAGGTGAAATTCGATGCGGTTACGATCGCTAATGGTGAAACCTCCGGCCGGAAATCTCACCGTCGATTCTAAATTAATCCGTTCTTCGGTGCTGTGATTGTTCCTGGTCGGCTGCGATGCTACATGGACATAAAACGGCAGAAGAGTGACGTACTTGCCGAGCTTAAACGAGACTCCGCCACCGATTCGCTCGTTTACTGGCCTTGAAACATCTCGTCCAAAACGGGTCACTCCCATCAGGACGAGATCTATTTTCTGTGCGAGCGGCACTGCCAATTGCACCTCAGTCCAGACCTGCACATCGCTCCGCAGTGGATTCGACGATTGCCCCGGCACCGTTGCGCAGCTCAAAAACATGATCGAGACACAGACAACCGAGGCCGCGAACAGCCTGTGCACGACGCGGAGTGATCGTTGACTCCAGAGCGGGCTGTCAACAGCCTGGTTAAGCAACACGAAGGTATCTACGAAAGTTAGCCTAAGAAGAGCATTCTGGTCTATAACACAGGTCGCGGTAGGAAAGAAGGTCTAAATACTAATGAGTTGTTCAGTTACATTTTCGAACGGCACAGATAACGGGGTCTTAACGACCGCCGTCCTCGGTGTAATAGTAATCCTGCGACGTCAAGGAAAAATACGTTGAGAGTACGACTGCTCCAATACCTGTCATGCCCAGCGTGCGCCGGCGCAATTACCTTAGCCTCCGCTGAACGCGAAGGTGAAGAGATCGTCGCAGGTCAATTATCGTGCTCTTCATGTGCGCGCTCGTGGCCGATCGTACGCGGCGTTCCTCGCTTTGCTGCAATCGAAGACGTCGAAGAGAACAAAGCTGCCACGGCCGCCGGCTTCGGCTGGCAATGGACGCACTTCACTCAGACTGATGAAAAGTATGAGCAGCAGTTTCTGGGTTGGATAGCTCCGGTCGCGCCAGAGTTCTTCAAAGATAAAGTCGTGCTCGAAGGTGGTTGCGGCAAAGGTCGTCATACCCAACTGGCCGCACGGTGGGGCCTGCGTGATGTGATCGGAATTGACCTCAGCGCTGCAGTTGAGACGGCATTCGCCGCCACGCGTGACCTTCCGAACGCGCACATCGTTCAGGCCGACATTTACAACCTACCATTCGCGCGCACTTTTGATTACGCGTTCTCAGTCGGCGTGTTGCATCATTTACCCGACCCGCGCGGCGGATTCAAATCATTGGCATCAAAGGTCAAACCGGGCGGTCATATCTCGGCCTGGGTCTATGCCGCCGAGAACAACGAATGGATCACGCGCTGGGTGAGCCCACTGCGCGAGCGTCTGACCTCGCGGATGAACCCGAACGCTCTGTTACAGCTTTCAAAAATCCCCGCGGCCATGATGTTCGCCGCCACCAAACTCATCTACGGCCCGCTTAATCGTTCGGCAGGCGGCGCAAAGCTGGCGCGGCATCTTTTTTACAACGATTATCTAAACGCGATTGCCGGCTTTGGCTGGCGAGAACAACACACCATTGTCTTTGATCACCTGGTGGCGCCTACGGCGTTTTACATCTCCCGCGAAGAATTCGCTGGCTGGTGGCGAGAAATCGGCGCCCGCGACGTCGAGATTAGCTGGCATAATCGCAACAGTTGGCGGGGATTTGGACGGATCGGATGAAGCCGACACACCGCAGTTCGGCTGGTTCGGAGTCCCGCCTTTAGCGGGCCTTATGAGGAAGTTAGGACCGGCTAAAGTCGGAACTCCTGACTACGAAACCGTTGACGGGCCTTCCGGCGACCCGCTATGATGCTAGTGGTCCCGGTGTTCGTGCCCAACCACAAGCTGACGCCTTTTGACCCCTCGGTTTCTTGCCCTTGACCCTCCCGAAATCTTCAAGAGACCTGATCGGAGTTTTCTACGAGTATTTCTATGCCTGTTAAGATTGATGACCTCCTGGTTACTGCGATCGCGCACCTTGCCTCAGATTTGCACCTGAAGGTTGGTTCGTTTCCCGTCATGCGCATTGGCGGCGAGCTTCATCCGATTGTCGAGGCGCCGCGCCTCTCACCGGAAGACACCCTCGACATGGCGTTTTCGATGATGTCGAACCGGCAGAAGCAGAAGCTGAAGGAAGTTTCGGAAGTAGACATCGCCTATAGCGTCAACGGCCTGGGTCGATTTCGCGCGAACATTTTTCAGCAGCGCGGGTCGGTGAGCATAGTACTGCGCGTGATTCCCGATCAGAGCCGGAACACGGCCGCACTCGGGCTGCCGCCGGTGATCGACAGAATCGCCGAAGAGCGGAGAGGGTTGATCCTGGTGACCGGCGCGACCGGTTCGGGAAAGTCAACCACCCTGGCGGCGATGATCGATCGCATCAACTCGACGCGCTCAGGACACATAGTTACCATCGAAGACCCAATCGAATTTCTGCATCGCGACAAAAAAGCCTTCGTCACCCAACGCGAAGTAGATGTAGACACTCGTTCATTTGCTGAGGCGTTACGTGGTGCGCTGCGCCAGGACCCTGACGTAATTCTGGTCGGCGAAATGCGCGACCTGGAAACGATCGAGACGGCGTTGACCGCGGCTGAGACCGGCCACCTGGTGCTTTCGACTTTGCACACGCTCGACGCCACTGAAACGATTACTCGTATCGTCTCGTCGTTCCCGTCGCACCAGCAGAAATCCGTGCGTATTCAATTGGCGGGGATTTTGAAAGCTGTGATCTCGATGCGTCTGGTGCGGGCAGCGAAAGGCTCAGGCCGCGTTCCGGCCGTCGAGGTGATGGTCTCAACCGGACTGATCCGTGATTACATCATCAACGAAGAAAAGACTTACCTGATTCGTGAAGCGATCGCGAATGGTGCTTCCCAGTATTCCATGCAGACGTTTGATCAATCGCTGTTCCGGCTCTTGCAGTCGCGGCGAATCACTTTTGAAGAGGCTGTCCACAACGCCACCAACCCGGACGAGTTCAAGATGCGCGTGGCAGGCATCTTGTCGACTGAGCAGGCGATTGAAGGCAACGACCGCGGCAACAGGGGTGCTGCTGAGCCGCACCAGGAATTAGAATCGCTGATCGTTAAGCTCTGAAGTGCCACGGACTTTAGCCTTGAAGACTGACATCTCATTTGAATTTCTGAATCCGGACGACCACTCATTGCTCCATTCGCTTCGCCTCCTGCCAAAACTCCTCTAACTCTTCCAACGTGGTCTGATCGAACTTGCGGTTCTGCTCGCGCAGGCAGGCTTCGATATGGCCGAACCGGCGACGGAATTTGCGGTTGCTAAGCTTCAAAGCTGCTTCCGGCTCAACGTTCAAGCGCCGCGCAATATTCGTTACCACGAAGAGCAAATCGCCGATCTCTTCGCGGACCTGCGCGTGATCCGCTTCGGCTTTCGTGCCGGCGTGAGCGTTAATCGCTGCGCGCAATTCGTCTACCTCTTCCTGTAGTTTTTCGAAGATGTCCTCGGCACGTTTCCAATCGAAACCGACCCGCGCAACTTTGGTCGAAATCTGATGTGCCTCCATCAACGCCGGAGCTTTCGCGGAAACGCCATCAAGTATGGATGAGTTTTCAGATTCGCCTACGCTTTTTCCGGCAGCACGTTTCTCTTCGGCTTTGATCACTTCCCAGTTGCGCAACACTTCGGCGGTGTCGCCCGCTTCGGTGTCGCCAAACACATGGGGATGCCGCCGCACCATCTTCGCGTGCACTTCGTCGATTACTTCGTCGATGTTGAACTCGCCGCGTTCGCTCGCGACTCGCGCGAAGAAGGTAATCTGGAATAGCAGGTCGCCAAGTTCCTCGCGCAGCGCCGCAGGCCGACCTTCGCTCGCTTCTTCGAGCGCATCGAACGCCTCATAAGCTTCTTCCAGAAGCATAGGCGCGAGCGTGGCGTACGTTTGCTCGCGATCCCACGGACAACCACCCGGCGATCGCAAGCGGTCCATGAGTGCTACAAGATCATTAAACGTTTTCGGCATAGGTTAGAGTCAAAAGTCCCAAGTCCAGGGTCCAAAGTCAAGAGCAGAAGACTAACGTCGCTTTCCTTCAACTCAGAGTTTGCCATCACTTTGCGATCGAGCTTACCCCGATGCTAACATCGCCCTTGTCTTAATAACTTAGTTTTCGTATGCGCGTCGAAGAGTCATGTGATCCGTTACGCACCGAGAGTATTCAATGAGCGAAGAGCAACCGATATTTAAAGTAGTAGACCGGCGGCCGTTTAATCCCGACGGGACTCCGCGCGAGCTTTCGCCGCAGGAAGAAGCAGAGCGCGCCGCCGCCGCAGCAGCCTCTGCCGCAGAGACTCCCCTGCCGCAGCCTCCGCCATCACAACCTGCCGGGCAACCGAAAGCGGCGGAAACAGCGGAAACATCGGCGCGTCGTGAGTCTCAGCCGGGGTCGGAAGCGTCTGTCCCGCGGAGGGAAAGCGAACCGTCACGTCCTGGTGGCGATCCGCTGGATGATCCGGCGAGCTTCCTGAGCTTGATCATGTCGCTGGCTTCGAATGCAGCAGCTTCCCTGGGAATGATGCCTCATCCGGTCACAGGTGAAACCGGAGTAGATCTCAAAACAGCAAAGCACTGGATTGACGTACTCGGGATGCTGGAACAGAAAACGCGCGGCAATCTCGACAGCCAGGAGGCGCAGGTGCTGGAAAGTTTGTTGGCCGACCTGCGAATGCAGTACGTCTCTTTTACCAGCGCGCCCACACCTCCGCCTGCAAAGTTCAGCGCCAGCGATATCACCGGCGGAAAGTAGCGCTCGGTAGTCAGCATGGAAGTTTTCATCTTCCATTTGTCATTCGGGACGATCAGCTCGGCGCTTCATGGTTGCCCTAACTCATAAATGGAAACTGATAAATGATAAATGACAAATGGAAAATAAGCGGTTACTTCTGAGCTGAGATGCGACTCACTTTCCTCGGTACCGGTACATCAACCGGAGTTCCTTCGATCGCGTGCGACTGCGAGACCTGCACTTCTAACGACCCGCGCGACAAGCGGCTGCGGGTTTCAATCCTGATCGAACATGCCGGCCAAACTGTAGTCGTTGACACCTCGACTGATTTTCGCCAGCAGGCCCTTCGTCATCGCCTGAGACACCTCGACGCCGTAATGGTGACGCATTGCCACGCTGATCACATCTTCGGCCTCGACGATATTCGACCGCTGAACTTTCGTCATGGTGCGCTGGGTCTTTACGCTAATGAACGAGCGTGGGTCGACATCCGGCGCATCTTCAAATACGTTTTTGAACCGTCGCACTTCGGCGGAGGCCTGCCGCAGATCGTGCCGCATACGGTCGTTGATGGGGCCCCGTTTTGCCTCGGGCGCGATTTGGAAGTTACGCCCCTCGAAGTAATTCACGGTCGACTACCGGTGGTCGCGTATCGTTTCAACGATTTTGCTTATGCGACTGACCTGAGCGAGATGCCGGCGACTACGATCGAAGGCTTGCGCGACTTGAAAGTGCTGGCGCTTGATTGTCTCCGCATTCGCCCGCACACGACGCACCTTTGGCTGGAGCGCGCCCTTGAATATGTTGAAGAGTTAAAACCGGAGCGTACTTACTTCACCCACATCACCCACGACGTTATGCACGCACGTGATTCGGCGTTGCTGCCCGACAATGTTGAGTGGGCGTACGACGAGTTGGTGGTGAGTGATGAGTGAGTCAATTGAAGGCAAAAGGAAAAAAGTAAAAGGTAAAAACAAAGCCGGGGCCAAGCTCCTTAAGTCTTCACTTTTGCCTTTTTACTTTTTCCTTTTGCCTTGAGACTATGCGACTTTTTCACGGAACCGACAACGCCGAGATTGCCCGCCCCACGGTGGTAACGCTCGGCGTGTTCGACGGTTTACATCTGGGGCATCAGCTCATCATGCAGACCGTGCTCGAACGCGCGCGGACGGTCGGCGCCGTTCCGACTGTGATCACCTTTGAACCGCATCCACGGGCGGTACTGCATCCCGAATCCGCGCCGCCGCTGCTGCAAACCTTTGATCAGAAAATCGAGGCACTCGGCGTGTTGGGCATCGAACAGACCATAGTTATTCGCTTTGATAAACTCTTCGCTCAGGTTCGCGCCGAGGATTTTCTGCGCGACGTCATTGCCGATCGCCTGCACGCGAAGGAGGTTTATCTCGGTCGCGGCTTTGCATTCGGTCATGATCGTGAAGGCAACATCGATCTCTTGAGGACCGTCAGTAAGAGTCTCGGCTTTTTTGCCGATGAGGTGGCCGAGGTGCGCCTGCGTGGACACCGAGTCAGCTCGAGCCGCATTCGCGAACTGTTACAACAAGGCTGCGTGAATGTCGCCCGCCGCATGCTCGGCCGGCCATATGGGGTTGAAGGACGAGTCGTGCGCGGCGCGGAACGCGGCGTCACCCTGGGATTTCCAACCGCTAATCTTCATCCACAGAATCGGGTGATCCCTCGCGATGGCGTCTACGTCACGGCTACTTTGATCGACGGCCAGTGGCGGCGCAGCGTCACGAATATCGGGACCAGACCAACCTTTGGCTCGGACAACGAAACCTCGGTGGAGACGTTTGTGATGAACTGGTCCGGCGATCTCTACGGTGATGTGGTGCGCGTGCGCTTTCTCCATCGCCTGCGCGCGGAGCAGAAATTCAGTTCCATTGAGGGATTGAAATCCCAGATCGAACAGGACGTGGCCCGGGCGGAGAAGTATTTCGAACACAGCGGGGTCAAAAATAGTTTGTCTGTGGTCTAGCGTTACGATTCATGTCCTACAAACTAAGGGCCCTGTGATTAGGTTGATGTATCGTGGATAACCAACCCTGGGCTGCGTTCCGTAACCGCTTCGCGGTAAGTTCGTCAGACCCTAGCCCCGATAATGCCGGAAAGCGAAATCCAGCCAGGGCGAGTTAGATGGCGATGGGGACTTTCGGTTTCCGTCGTGATGATGCTGGTCGCGCTTTTCCCGCAAATCCATTTCATGGGCCATCGCGGGCGCGAGTGGCATGGCGCCAACGCGATCACGCATCCGGACGAAGTCGCCTACTCGGCCTATCTGGCATCGCTCGTTCGCGGCAACCCGCGGCGTTATGACCCTTACACTGGTCGGGGAGCGCAAGGTGAAGCGTCAGAGTCCCTCTTCTCAATTCAATTGGTTCCGGCTTATGCCGTCGCCTTGCCGTCTCGCTGGTTAAGACTCAGCGCGTCGGTTGTTTTCACGATGCTTCCCGCGCTTTGCGCGGTGGCTGCGTCCCTGGCGATCTTTTGGCTTATCTCGTTACTTACTCGTGATGAACTATTCAGCGCCGGGGCGGTGTTGGTAATTCTCGGCTTTGGTACTCTCATCGCAGGCCAGGGAATCGCGCGACATGTTCCGAATCTGAATTATCTGATCCCGCTCTGGATCTCGAACAGGGTTTCGCCGCCGTCGTTGTATCACCTTCCGTTCCTGCGCCTGTATCAGCCCGCGGTAGCATTCCCTCTGTTCTTCCTTCTGTGCGGACTAGTTTGGCTGGCATTGACGCGTCCGACTCAACGTCACGCGATCGTTGCGGCAACCGGGGCCGGCCTGCTGTTGGTGTTGCTGATCTTTTCTTACTTCTATCTGTGGACCGCGGGTGCCGCCTGGTTGGCTTGCGTGTGTGCTCTATGGCTGCTGGTCAAACGATCAAAACGCAAACGAACGATGGTCGTGTTTGCGATTATCTTTGCCTTTGCCGCGGCAGGACTGGTCCCTTACCTGCGGATGCTTTCCCATCGCGCCGCCACAGTCGATGCCGCGCAGGCATTGGTGTTCACCCATCGGCCCGATCCTTTTCGCCTGCCTGAGATCGTTGTCTTGCTTGTCCTGGCAGTGCTTGGCTTCGGGATATGGCGCGGGATCCTGCGCGGGCGTGATCCGGTCGTATTAGTCGCCGCCTCATTTGCACTCTCAGTCCTGGTTGTCTTCAATCAACAGATCATCACCGGGAGATCTTTGCAGCCGATTCATTACCAGTGGTTCATCGCGAACTACTGCGCGCTGACCGCCGCCGCTCTAACTGCCGCGCTCTGGTGGCGCAAAGAGATTAAGCAGCGTTTGACCGACAGGCGCCTGGCGCTGATCGCTATCGTGGCGCTGTTGTTTGCTTTCGGCGAAGTGTGGTTGGCGGCGAGTGTCAGTTGGGATTACAACCGCGCGGTTGACGAAGGGAAGCCGGTGGCCGATCGTCTTGCACACCTTGGTCAGGCTGGCGGCTCACCCGCTGTTCCGGTCGCTTTGATGGCCGATTTCAAACTGGCAGATCGTCTTCCCACTGATGCGCCGCAAGCAGTCTTGTGGGCGCCGCGCATGCTGGTCTTTCCCGGAGTAACCGAAGTTGAGAACCGCGAGCGCTTCTTCCGGCAACTGTATTATCTCGGTTATGACGAAAAGAAGTTCTGGACAGAGTTAGATCATGCGGATTGGAATTTCCTTGCCGGACTGTTTCCTTATCAACGGCTGAGCCCGGCGGTGAGTGGCAGCAACACGCCGATTACTCCTGCAGAGCTGCGCGCCCAGCTTGCGAGTTATCTCGAATATTCACGCACGTTCAATCGCGATCGGGCGGCGACGCCAAGCTTGTCTTACCTGGTAGTCAGCGCTGCTAACCAACCCGACTTTGCGAATCTGGATCGCTGGTATCAGCGTGATGCGGGGGAACGGGTGGGCGACTTCATTCTGTATAGGTTGAAATTGCGCGAGTGAATGCTGGGAGCGCGGACGTCTCGTCCGCACAGCGAGCGTAGCTCGCTCAGTTCGGTTGCCTTCAGCATCGGCGCAGCCCGGCATCTAACGCTTGTTTCGCGCCTTCGGCGCTCAGTGCGGACGAGACGTCCGCGCTCCCAGCATTAAACGCCCGCGCTTCTCTGAAGAAGGAACCTACTTTGACGACGCCTTCTCGCCGTTCGCCTGCGGCAGGTTCATCTGGTTGCGGAACAGATTCATAAGCAGCAGCGTACCTATGCCGCCGCCGGCACCGTCTCCGCCTCCGCCGCCCGAGGCCATCACGTCCGGCGTAATGCGCACTCCTTTCTCGCCGATCACCTTCAGGGTTTCGATCAGCGCCACGCCTTGCGCGCCCAAGGCGTTGACCTGTTCGTGATAAGCAACGCCCTGCGCTTCGCCCATCAGACGGACTTTCTCAGCTTCGGCCCGGCCGGTTTGCAGAATGTAGTGAGCCTCGCCCTCGCCTTCGGCCTTGCGCTGTTCGGCGCGCTTGCCTGAGATCTCGACGCCTACGGTGGCCTGCATCAAATCTCTTTGGTTGTCGGCCTGCGATTTTGTCCTTTCCAGTTGAATGCGCTTGTCTTCCGCTTCGCGCTGTGCGTTGTACATGCTCTGCCGTTGCTCGGCCAGAATCTTTTCGGTCTGCGTCTTCATCAACTCTTCGGGAAGATGAATGTGACAAATCAGAACGTTGACCACGTCTACGTGATACTTCAGTAAGTGCGCGCGCACGCGAGCTTCGGCGCGCTCCTGCTCTTCGTGCCGGTTTTGCAGGTAAGCCATGGCCGAAGATTCCGACGCCTGGTTACGGAAGATCGAGTCGATGAGCGGATGCATTACGTTCTGAATCAAACGATCGATGCCGCCGATCTTCGCGACCATGAACGGCGCGTCCTCCGGCTTGACGCGAAACACCACGCGCACTTCCAACTGCATAGTGAAACCGTCTTTTGAGATCACTTCGAAGGGATTGAAAGTGTTAACGACTTCGCCAGACGTCCATTCAACCGTCTGGTTGGTGGTCGGAATAACAATCGGCGTGATCGCCAGCGTGTTGACATAGTAGCGGCCCGGGCCCACGACGGTTTCCTGTATGCCGCGATAGCCTTCGGGCACCACATAGGCTTCGTGGGCGCCTTCGTCGAGCCGCCGATCAGCCGGGTCGCCGCTCATCAGTTCAGTCTTGATTTCTTCCGCGTCGGCCTGATCCAGGTGCCTCGCCGACTGTGCCGCTTGTGCTTTTTCTTCGCGCTCCATTCGCTCGCGTACTTTCGCGGCCATCTGCCGGCGAATCTCGTCCGAAGGATCTTTGCCGGTATTAGAAACGATCACCGCGACTTCACCCGGCTTAATCTCTTTGGCCGTTTCGAGAATTACTTTGAAAAGCAGAGGGTTGATGTAGTAAGTGCCGGGCAGCAGAATGTCTTTCTGCGGACCGCGCTGGCCTTTGCCATCGATGAACTCATGGCCATCCTGAAAGTTGTCGTGGCCCGCGACGGATTCGGCGACGTAATCGCCCGGGTTCAACGGCGCGCCGTCCAATGCTTCGACCAGACCGATCTGATTTTCGCTGATCACCGTGGCGTCATAGAGTCTGACCGTGAACAAGCCGGGTTTGGCTTCCGTGCCGCCCTCGAGCGGAACGGATTGTGACAAGATGCGATAGGTACCGGGCGTGAGGATGTCGACCTGGGGACCACGCTGACCGCCGGAGGAGACAAACAGTTCGGCGTTCTGGAAACTGAGATGGCCTTCTATGGCCTTGGCGAGTAGACGACCCGCATCAAGCGGCGCGCCGTCGGCCGCCGTGATGATGCCAACCTTGCCCTGCGGAATGACCGTAGTCTTGCCAACTGAAACACGAAAGAGATACGGATGGATGGGCCACAAGCCCGGAGGCAGTACGCGCAGTTGAATACCTTTGACGCCGCCCTGTTTGATAAAGGCGATCGGGTCCTGAAAGTTGTTGTGGGCGTTTTGCGCGCGGTCAGGCGCGAAAATCCTGCCCGGCGACATTGGTTCGCCGTCGACCGCTTCGACAATTCCGAGTTCGTCGGCGCCGATCTCGATCAGTGGCACCTTACGAACAATGCGTTCGAAAGGGTACTTGATCAAGTGCAGGCCCGGCTTGAGCACTTCTGCCTGAATGCCAACCTCGCCTTCGGTAGCCACCACGCGACCGGGAGGCATCCTGCGTCCCATATAGCGCCGTTCTTTGATCGCGATTTCACGGGCGCCGACATTGACGAAGATGCGCCGCAGAATAACGAGCAGCACAAACAGCAGGACGAAAACAACTATCACGACGGGGAGAATTGAAAAGATGTCAATGTTATTCATGTAAACCTCTACTGCATCGGGCGAGCGTTATTTCCAGCGCTGGAAGAGAGTTGGTTCATTGCTTTACGCCGGCCGCCGCTTCCAGTTCGCGGCGCGCGCTTTCGAGGGTGCGCTTCAAAACAAAACCTGCGCCTGAGCTTCTTGAGCGGGAAGAGAGTACCCAAAACTCGCCGTCAAATAAAGCTCGCAGCTCAGCTGCCGAAATGTCCGCGAGTTTTGCCTCCCGCCATAACCGCAGGGCGTTCTCGACCGCTCCCCGGTAAATGTCCGGATCGTCACTGAGCGCAGCGAAGTGCAGGGCCTTCGCGGTGCCACTTCGATCCGGAGACCTCTGCCATGACGCGATCACGGCCTGGGCCAGGTTACGGTTCACCGGCAATTCATTTTGAGTTAGATGGGACATCAATGAGAGCAGCTTCGGATCCGAATCCGAGTATTCCACAAGCTCAGAAAGCACTCGATCGTACAAGTTCGCATCGCCGGTCCGGAATGCTTCCGCAAGCGCGGATCGCTCACCGTTCCTGGCCGCTTTGATTAACTCCTCCTGCCGGCGAGCCATCAGGGCCAACTGTTCTTCGTCATCCGTGTCGGCCGAGAATTCTTCCGCGAATAATCCGCGAGAGTTCGGTTGAGGAGGCAGAATGTCGGCGTAGTCGTCAGGCGCGGGCCGTTGCCAAAAGTAAAGTCCGATTCCAAGTACGACGAGAATAGCGACTGCGGTAATGAGAAGCGTGACCATTTCGGTCCCCGACAAGCGGTTGGTTGTCTTTCGCCTGTGTCTGTCGGTTGATTATACGCGCAACCGCTTGAAAGGTTCAGCAAGCTGGTGTTGGGAACGCATGGAGAACGATGCCCGTTCGATTGAAATTGCTGGAATAAGAACACGCGCCACAGATTCTCACAGATTTTCACGGATAATCCGAATGCGCATTCTCTTTAGTTTGAATCCGTGTTTATCCGTGTGAATCTGTGGCTAACTTTTTAGCGGGTCGTGATCGCGTTGAAGAACAGCGGATAAGTCGCCAGCGACTGGCCGCGGTACTGCGGGCGGAAGCCGAAGAGAATGATGCGGCCTTTACCCATCAAGACTTCAACCAGCGCGGCTTTGCCTTTAATGCGATCGCCGCCCAGAAGCCAACCGGAAAGCAGAGGATCTTTGTCCTTCGGATACCAGGCGATGATCTTCACTTGTGGCACGGGCATCCTGACGCTTTGCGCTTCAGTGTTCACGGGCGAGACGCCCGTGCCACTCACTTCAAACACCGGCGAGTTTTCGAGCCAGGCGATCGATTCCTTCGGCATTCCGGCGGCAATCGGATCAGAAGTGTCGAGTGCGATCCGGAGAATCGACCCCGGCACGTAGAAATCCGAGCGCGGCAAACCATCTACGACATCGCGGATCGGCAGCTTGAATTGCTCGATCGCAAAATCCGAAGCGCGATTAAGACAAATAAGAGTGCCGCCCTGCTCGACAAACTCGTGCAGGGCCTTCACGCCTTCTGCGCCCAGGCCGCCGGCGTATTCCGGCGGCATTGCGCCGGCGCGATGGCCATTGAGAATCGCGGCGCGTGCTTGATCGGGGATGATGATGAAGTCGTACTTGGCGGACAGCTTGCCATCCCGTGCCTCAGCATCCATCAGCGAGGAAAAGGGAGCGCTTCGCCCGGTTCCTCCTACGACGCTGTCCGTATTGGTTGAAGGATTTGTTTTTTCGTTTTGCTCAAGCACCCATCGCGTCCATCCCTCGTCTATCGACGGTGCGTGAGATTTGTAAACGCCCACCCGTGTCACTTTACCGTAATAGCTGAGTTCCGCCTTTTCTTCGATTAGCAACTTTTTGTAATGCATTCGAGAGTACGTTGCTCTCACATCGATCCCCATTAGCAATGGCAAACTGTGCGCGGTGACATCGTAAGGCGTTATCGGGCGTCCTGCGGAGTCACGCAAATCAGGGTAATGTTGCGACTCAAGGAGCGCCTTGGCAAAGCTTGCATAGGGCTGCGCCATGGACACATACATTATGATGGGAGCCAGCTTCCCTGGCAGCAGTGAAATAGAACGACGGTAGCCGTAATCCACCTGTACTCCGCCGCGATTCAGGATAGAGCGGAGAAGCGCCGGATCACCTTCTCTGCCGATCTCAAAGCCTTGCAATTCGCCTGGCTTCCTGCGCCGCACCGCCTCCTTCCCAATCTCATAAAACCTCTGCAACCAATGCTCGCTATTCTGCGCTGCGTGTTTCAGCAGAAAGAAAGCCGCTGTGGTCATGTGGTTAGTGATGTCGCGGATGTGCCATTCGCCGCCCCGCCAGAGCGGGCCGAAGTTGGGCGACTCTTTCTTCGGGTCATAGCCCTCGCGCGAGTTCAGCTCTTCAAACTTTACATTGATCGGCGTGGCCAACTTGCACGATGCGGTTTCAGAGAGAACGCGCACGCCGCCGTGATAATGCGAGTACGCGCGGGAAGGCGACCAGGCGTCGTAAGTCGAATTGGTGGTGATGCCTTTAAAGCCGGCCTCACGCATCTCTTTCGCGATGTAGTTACCGAGTTCGGTGTAGCCTTCGACAATCTGTTTCGGCACGTTGGGCTCGACCGGCTGCATGTACGGCGGCAGAAACAGACGCGATCCGAATGCGCCCTGCTGATGAATGTCGTGGACGATCTGCGGATGCCAGACGTTGAGAATCTTGTCGACGACCAGTTGCGTCTCGACCTGCGTAAACGCGTACCAGTCGCGGTTGTCATCGTGACCCGTGTACTTGTGATAAAGCTCCGGCGGATCGGTGCCTTCGTAAGGCGTGCCCAGCGTCTTCTGATACCAATTGTTGACGATGTCCACACCGTCGGGATTCGTGGATGGAACGAGCAAAATAATTGTATTGCGCAGGATCTCCTGAATTTCAGGTTCGTTAGACGAAGCCAGGCGATGAGCGATCAGCATGCTGGAAAGGTAGGAACCGACCTCGGTCGAATGAATGCCGCAGGTGATCGCGATGATGGTCTTGCCGCGGGCGATCAACGCCGCAGCTTTGCGATCGGCAAGAGCTGGATTGGTTGGCGAGCCAAGAGTGCGCGGGTCGGCGAGTTGTCGCTGAATCTCCTTGAATTCATCGAGCCGCTTGAGATTCTCCGGCGCGCTGATCGTGGCATAAACAAACGGCGCACCCATCGTCGTCTTGCCAATCTCTTCAAACTTCACGCGGTCGCTGGCGGCCGCGAGTTTCTGGAAGTACTCAACGACCTGGGCCCAGCTCGCGAGCCTGCGATCGTCGCCGGGACGAAAGCCGAGCACGTCCTCGGGCGCGGGAATCGATCTTTGTGCGACGAGCGGGGAAGCAGTGGTGCGACGAATGATCGCGTCTGATTGAATCGAGAGCGCGATGAAGAGGAGCGCCGCGAGCGTTAACATCAACCGTTTATGCATAAGGTCTTCCTCGGCGTGGTTGGAAAATCGGGCTAAAGATACCACGCGAGCCATCGAAGATGGCGGCAGAGTAATGCCCCGGGCGTAAGCCCTGGGTAGGCGAATCGAGAATGAGCGGAGCCCCGAGAGGGGATGTTACAGAACGGCTCGCGGTAGCGAGCGGGTAACGTGGCTCGTGGGAACCCGCTTGCTACCGCAAGCGGTTCCGTACCGCTCTGTCGCCCTCTTCGAGGGCTCACAGAATTTCATCATGTCCTCTAACCCCGGGCTTACACCCGGGGCTTTACTCTGCCGCCTGCTTCGCAGGCTCGGCGAATGGCTCCGTCCTACGTCGATCTAAACTCTCACGGCTAAATCCCATGCAGCCGCAAACGGAACTCGTCATTGAAGGCGACGATCTCCGGCAGGCGATTTGAAAACGAACGCGCTTCGCGGAGGAGCTTAGGCAGTCCGCCTGACGGCGGGGTCAGGCCATACGCGGGGCTCGCGAAGATCGCCGCGATCTGCGGATTCAGTCGCTGCGGCACGCCATAGCGAATCGCTTTTAGAGCTGAAGGCGCAAATCCCGCGCTGCGACGCGGGTTGGCAATTTCGATGGCCCGGTCAAAGATGTGCAGCCGCGTGGTGACATCACGCAGGGCAAGATCTCGATGCGTCAAAGCGTTGGCGAGAGCTTCCGAAACCACGCCGCGATGATAAACAGCGCGCGCCGGCACGGGCGCATTCTTAGTCAAGGCACCGTTGGTTCGAGCGGGACGCGTCTCAAATAAATCAGTATAGCGACTTACGAATCGCAGGGCTGATTCATAGATTGTGGCCAGATTGCCGCGCAGTTCGACCCGCTCGATGACCGGAGCCTGGGCAGTGTCGCCGCCAAACCTGGTCGCGATCATTGAGGCCCGTGGTAACAACCTCTCCACGCTTTCATCGCGGCCAAATAAAAGGAGGCTTGCTATCGTCGGCACAACCTCGTCGCGGCTGTTCGTGGCCAGCATCAGGTGACGATCGAGTATCTCGGCGGTGGGATAATCTTTGACGCTCGCTTCATCAAAAGCGCCACCTTCGAAACCGCGCATGAAACTCCAGAGGTGCGCCTCGTCTATGTCGGCGACGGACGCGCTGAGCGCCGGCACATTTTCGTAAAGCAGCGGCAGAGAATCATCCAGTAGCGTCGACAGTTCTTCGGGCGAAGCCTCGCGTTTGTCGGCGCCAATGCGAATAAAGAAGCGTCCATCGCGAGTACGATACGGACGGCGCTTGCCGTTAACGTCGAGCGCGACGATGCGCCGCCCGTTATCGAACGCGATGCGATCGATGAAGGGAACGAGCGGCGGCACGATCTCTTCGCGGCAGATGCGCACCAGTTCGTCCTGCACATTCTCGCCGTCTTCGATGCCTTCGACCCGCAACTGATCGTTGACGCCGAACACGATCACACCGCCGCCGGTGTTGGCCATCGCTACGATTTCCTGGGCGATCCGCTCGGAATTAGAAAGTTTTACTTTTAGTTCGAGGAAGGTGTCTTCGCCACCGCGCACCAGGCGCATCAGCTCAGTGCGGGTGGTCTGCGGCGCGGCGGTCGAGTAAAGGTATTCCTGGAACGATCGTTCGGTGACCGGTTCGTGGCGTTGATTACTGCGGAATCTCTTGCGAGCCATTTGTGTAATGACGGGGCCGGCGAGCCCGCCCGGATGCGAACGTCCGTGGCGCTTCGCATCGCTGGATTCAAAAGAACTGGGGCAACCTTAACGCTTGACGGTTCTCAGTGTAGCATAGGCAATGCTCGGAGTACCGCCTTCAGGCGGAATGCTACAATGCCCCGAACCTTCCGCCTGAAGGCGGTACTCCGAACCCTTTTGTCTCATGTTTTCAAATCGTAACCACGCCAAAGCTTACGTAAGCCTGGGTTCAAATCTTGGCGACCGCGGCGGGAATCTCTTGCTTGCCGTGCGTGGCATGATGGAAGCTGCGCTGTGCGTAACCCGTCTGTCTTCGATTTATGAAACTGAGCCGGTGGGTGAGATTGAGCAGATACCTTTTCTGAATATGGTTGCGGAAGTAGGGAATCCTTTGCCGACGGCTGAGCAGATGATGGCGCGTTTGCTGCGAATTGAATACCTGCTCGGCCGCACGCGCGACGTTAAGGGCGGGCCGCGCACAATCGATCTCGATCTGCTGCTTTACGCGGATGTTGAAAACCACACCGAGTTTCTGACCCTGCCGCATCCGCGATTGCACGAACGGCGGTTTGTGCTGGAGCCGTTGGTGGAAATCGCGCCGCGGGCAATTCATCCGACGTTGAAGCGGACTGCGGCAGAACTGCTCGAGAGTTTGGAAGATCAGTCGGTCGTTAAGCGTTGGTCTCCGTGACGCTTTGGTTTGGAGTTCCGCCTTTAGGCGGCCATGATGAGGAGACAACGACCGCCTGAAGGCGGAACTCCGAACCTACGTTCTGCCGGCGCGCGCCAAATCCCTCAGCCCAACTTCGCCGTCGGCAGAAACTGTGGCGCGCGACGGGCTTTGGTCGCCTGCTCAAACGCGTAGGCGAACTTGATCAAAGTTGGTTCGCTCCAGGCGCGGCCAAAGAAGGAAATACCAATTGGCAGACCGAACACATACCCTGCCGGCACAGTAACGTGCGGATAGCCCGCGACTGCGGACGCCGTCGAATAGCCGCCGCTAAAGTGATCGCCGTTGAGCCAATCGGTCGGCCATGCCGGGCCGCCTGTCGGCGCGATCAGCGCGTCGAGTCTGTTCTTGTCCATCACAAAGTCGATGCCTTCCTTGCGTGACATGCGCTGATCTCTTGCCAGCGCATTGCGATATGCTTTGTCGGTCAAAGGCCCTTTCGCCTGGGCCTTGAGAAAGAGGTCCTGACCAAAGTAAGGCATCTCTCGATCGCGATACTGTTCGTTGAAGTCGATGATCTCTTTCAGGGATTTCACCGGCGCGCGGGGACCGAGCGCAGCAAGATACGAATTCAGATCTGCTTTGAATTCATAAAGCAGCACTTCCAATTCCGAATCGTCAAATTTTCCCTGGGTGGGAATGTCGGCCGGATCAACGATGACCGCGCCGCGCCTTTTCATGATGTCTATGCAATCCCCCAACAGCTTGTCGACGCCGTCGTTGAATCCAAATCCCTTGCGGTGCACGCCAATCCGGGCGCCTTTCAAGCCGTTCGCATCAAGGAACTTCGCATAGTCAGCAAATGATTTGCCGGCGCTCGCTTTGGTCGCATCGTCCCGCGGATCGACACCCGTAAGCACTCCCAGCAAAATCGCTGCGTCAGTCACGGTGCGACACATGGGCCCGGCTGTGTCCTGGCTATGCGAGATGGGAATGATGCCGGCGCGGCTGATCAATCCCACAGTTGGCTTGATGCCCACGAGCGAGTTCGCATTCGACGGACAAACCACCGAGCCGTCGGTCTCAGTACCGATGCCAATGGCGGAAAGGTTCGCCGACACGGCGGCCCCAGTGCCGGAGCTTGATCCACATGGATTGCGATCGAGCACATAAGGATTCCTTGTTTGGCCGCCGCGGCCACTCCATCCACTGCTCGAATGGCTGGAACGAAAGTTCGCCCATTCGCTCAAATTGGTCTTGCCCAGGATTACGGCGCCCGCTTCGCGCAGTTTCTTCGCCACCGATGAATCCTGCAACGGAATCGATCCGCCCAACGCCAGCGAACCAGCGGTAGTCGTCATCCGATCATGAGTATCGATATTGTCTTTGATCAGCACGGGGATGCCGTGCAGCGGCCCGCGCGCCCCTTTCGCCTTGCGCTCTTTATCAAGATCGGACGCTATCGACAGCGCATCGCGATTCAGCTCGATCACCGAGTTAATCGCCGGCCCATGTTTGTCGACATCGTCGATGCGCTCGAGATATTTACTGGCGAGCGACTGCGCGCTGTATTTTCCCGCGGTCATTCCGCTTTGCAGGTCGGCGATGGTTAGCTCGTCAAGTTCGAATGCCGGCGGCGCGATGGTGGCTGCTGAGGTGGTAGATATCTCTCTGGCTGCCGCGGTGACGCTGACACTGGCCAACCCGACGCCGCCGACAACGCTTCTGCGTACAAAGGTCCTTCGATTCATGGTTTTCCTCGATGACGGAATGATGGATCGACGCCACTTCTATTCCGAAGAGCTTGTAAAGTCAAATAGATTTGTAGCGCAAACTGTCAGTTTGCTCGCAAGCGCAGGGGGGGCCCCACCGTGCCAGCCGCGTTGGGGTGCTCTTACAGCTTGCGCTTACATCAGATGAGAATCTCGTCCACTTCTTCGATCCCGGGAAGGAAAGGGAGCGTTGACGAGTGTCGCAGGAACTTGAAGCTGAAACTGATCGGAGTCCCATTACGAACGCTCTCAGCCAGTCGCTTCGCGTCCGGAAGCACGCCGATGGCGCGCAGTGCCTGGGGATCACTTTCCAGAAGAACACGCTGACCTGCGTCGGCTCCAAACGCCGCAGTGATCATTTCCTGGCGCAGTCGAAGCTTGACAAAGTCCAGGTCGGCATCGATTTGGGTGACTTGCAGGTGTTGACCCTGATCTTTACGAATGTAATTGCGAAAAGCTTCGAGGACCCGGTCAGCGATCGGATAGTCCGTGGCTCGCGGAGCGTGACCGTATTCGACCTTATCAACGCGATACGCTTCCAGTCCGGGGACCTTGCCGGCCGCCAGTGTGCGGGTGAAATAGAACGTAGCTTCGATGATGCGGCCACGAACCGGCGTCGCCGTTAGCGGCCGCGCTTCGATGTCCGGGGTGATGCCGCCACCGCCGTAAAAAATGCGGTCACCGGCCGTGCGAAATGCGGGCGCGTTCGAGTTGCGCGGCGGTGCTGTTTCGTTGGGCGACGGCTGGCCGGGTTGGGTCGGTTGCTGGTTGTCGTTCTGATCGTGACGAACGTAATAATCGTAAAGTGACCCGCTGGAATAGTCGCGCTGCAACGAGCGACCATAGGGCGTGTAGTAACGCGCGGTCGTCAGAGTCAATCCGGTATTGAATGGAAGTTGAAAAACGTGCTGGACCAGACCTTTGCCAAAGCTCGTTTCGCCGACCACCAGGCCACGTCCATGATCCTGAATTGCACCGGCCACAATCTCGGAAGCCGAAGCAGTATTGCGATTGATCAGGACCACCAGCGGCAGTTCTTCCGGGTCGCTGCCGTTGGATTTATAAACGGCGGGCTCGTGGTATTCGCTCCGACCTTTGACTGAGACGATCACCTTATCGCGCGGCAGAAACTCGCTAGAGGCATCGATCGCCTGATCGAGCAATCCGCCGGGATTGTTGCGCAGATCCAAAATCATCTGGCGCATGCCGTCCTTCTTCAGACTGGCAATAGCCTCGCGTAGTTCGTCATCGGTAGTGTGTTGAAATCCGCCGATCAATCCAACGTATCCGGTAACCGAACTGAGCATGAAAGCGTTGCGAATCGAAGGCAGCGGCACTGCGTCGCGCACAATCTTGAAGTTGACCGCGACTTCCTCGCCCGCGCGCTCAACTTTCAGGTGCACCGCTTCGCCGCGCGCGCCGCGAACATTTTTCGAAACTTCGTCGCTGGACCAATCGCGCGCGTCTTTGCCGTCGACTTCGACGATGCGGTCGCCATAACGCAATCCCGTGCGGGCAGCCGGCGTGCCTTCGACCACCGATTGAATGTATACGCCGTCGTCGTGACGCTGGATCTGGACGCCGATTCCGTAAAAGCTCGACGCCTGATCTTCTTTCAGCTTACGGAATTCCGCGGCCGGGAAATAGACCGAGTGCGGGTCAAGGGTGAAAAGCATTCCCTGGATCGCGGCCTGGGTGGCCTTCTCGTAATCGATCTCGCCGGCGTATTTCTCTTCCACCGTCGAGATCGCTTCATGATAATCGCTCTCGATCCTGTCCGCCTCGTACTTTTCAGCGGTGGTAACCTGACCAGAGTTGGAGTTGAGGTTGGTAATGCGTCGGTGTGACGTGCGGGTGCGCACACCGCCGGCTACGGTTGCCGTGACGATAACCAATACTGCGACGATGGTGAAGTTCCGTGACATAGAAGCGGTCTTTCATTGCTCCTTCTTGACCGCCGGTGCTCGAACCCAAAATATAACACAGCGGTCGGCAGTCCCTGAAGCGACCGCGTCGGCTTGTGCGGCGCACCCTATTCATTGAGAATGTGTTGAATCGAAGATGGCGCCGAAAATATCCATCGTGGTTCCCGCTTACAATGAGGCCGGGCGGCTGGGAGCATCGCTGCGCGCGATCGCCGCTTATCTGAACGATCAGCGGCAAGAGAGTGAACTGATCGTCGTGGACGACGGCTCCAGTGACGACACCGCGGAGGTCGCCGCCCAAAGCCTGGCGGATTCCGGCGGGGTCGCTACGCGGGTAATTCGTTACGAAAAGAACCGCGGCAAGGGTTACGCGGCCCGGACGGGTTTGCTTGCGGCGCAGGCGAATATCGCTCTGTTCTCTGATGCCGATCTGTCGACGCCGATTACTGAGACGCCCAAGGTGGTTGATCCGATCCGCCACGGCGAGTGCGATCTCACGTTTGGATCGCGGGCGCTCGATCGCCGTCTGATTGGTGTTCATCAGCCGTGGCGTCGCGAGCAGGGCGGCCGGGTCTTCAATCTGATAGTTCGTTTGGCGACCGGCTTGCCGTTCTGGGACACGCAATGCGGATTCAAAGCGTTTCGCATGAACGTCTGCCGGCCACTCATCGAAGCAGCGCAAATCGATCGGTTCGGCTTTGACGTCGAATTAATTTACCTGGCCCATCTGGCGCACTTGCGTTTGCGCGAGATACCCGTGCGTTGGGATCACAATGTAGGGGCCCTGGACGAGTCCGGTAATTATTCGCGCGACAGCCTGCGCATGATTAATGAGGTGCGCCGCATTCGTCGCGCCGCCAACGCCGGTGACTACAGCGAAGCGATTAGCGCGGCGCGTACGGCGGCGATGGTCGAAGCGAGGCAAGGTCTCTCAGCACGGTCGGTGGCGCTTTCGTGAAGCGAAGTCTGGTTGTGGCACGCGCAGTTTGTGCGTGATTCACGGGCGGGACGCCCGAGCCACCTGGAATCATTTGGAGCAAACGATGACTGCAAGACTCAATGTGAACATCGATCACGTCGCCACCGTGCGTCAGGCGCGGCGCGCGCCCGAGCCAAGCGTCGTGGCCGCGGCGATGATCTGCGAACAAGCGGGCGCTGACGGCATCACTATTCACCTGCGCAGCGATCGCCGGCATATTCAGGACGCCGATCTGATTGTGCTGCGGCAAGCGGTGACCACCTACTTGAACGTGGAAATGGCCGCCACTGAAGAAATGGTCAAGATTGCGATCGACACGCGTCCTGATGCGGTCTCGCTGGTGCCGGAAAATCCTGGCGAGATTACTACTGAAGGCGGGCTTAACGTGCGCCCGAATATCGCCATTGTGCGCGCCGCCGTTAATCGTTTGCGCGAAGCCGGCATCATGACGAGTCTGTTCATCGATCCCGACCCGCAACAGATTGAAGCTGCGCGCGAAGTCAACGCCCAGCAGGTTGAGCTATGCACGTCCGCTTATGCCGAAGCGACTTTGGGCGCGCGCGGAATCCACGGTGAAAGCGCGGTGCGCGCGAACCATGAACTGCGACGTCTGAGCGAAGGTGCCACATTGGCGGCCCAGTATGGCTTGCATGTAGCCGCAGGACACGGTCTCACGGTGCGCAATGTCGGCGCCGTGGCGCAGATCAACGAGATTGCCGAATTCAATATCGGCCACAGCATCATCGCGCATTCAGTCTTTGTCGGATTAGAGCGGGCGGTACGGGAGATGATCGACGCGATCAGAGCGGGAGCAGCGGCGCACTAGTAACAGATTATGATTATCGGCTCATTCGATTTCAGGAAAGCGACTTCAGAAGCTCTTTAACGCTCGCGCGCCGCGGAAGCGAGCTGCAAGCGCACCAGGTTACGCATGAGCTTCGCCTGGGCCCGGTCGATATCTATTTCAGTTCCGCCCTGCCCGCTCAATCTCTTTTCTGCTATCTCGCGCGCCCGCCGGGCGCGGTCGGCGTCAATCTCGTCAGGCCGCTCGGCAACTTCGGCAAGCACCGAGACGCGATCGTCGTTGACTTCCACGAACCCGCCCGACACGTGCAATTGAAAAGTTGTGCCGTCTTCGTCGTAAGAGAGCACGCCGCTCTGCAATTCGGAAATCAACGGCGCGTGACCGGGGAGAATACCCAGCTCGCCCCCCCGTCCGGGCACCGTAACAGTGTTGACCTGCTCTGACAGCAAGCGGCGCTCTGGAGTGACTACTTCTAATTGAAGCTGATCAGCCATAATCTAAGTAAAAGAAGTGATGAGTAATGAGTTATGGGTGATGAGTTCTCCTCATCACTCAGTACTCATCACTCATTACCATCATTCCAGTTTCTTACCCGCTGCGGTCACTTCTTCGATCGTGCCGACCATGTAGAACGCCTGCTCGGGCACCTCGTCGTGTTTGCCTGCGATGATTTCTTGGAAGCCTTTGATCGTGTCTTCGAGCTTGACGTACTTGCCTTCGCGGCCCGTGAACTGCGAAGCCACGTGGAAAGGCTGAGAGAAGAAGTTTTGAATTTTGCGCGCGCGCGAGACGACCAGCTTGTCTTCGTCCGACAGCTCGTCGAGACCGAGAATCGCGATGATGTCCTGTAGATCCTTGTAGCGCTGCAAAATCAGCTTAACGTTTTGCGCCGTGTTGTAGTGGTCTTCGCCGACGATGCGCGGATCCAGAATGCGCGATGATGACGCGAGCGGATCGACCGCCGGATAGATTCCCAACTCGACGATCTGGCGCGACAACGCGGTAACGGCGTCAAGGTGCGCAAACGTCGTTGCCGGCGCCGGATCGGTGTAGTCGTCCGCCGGAACATACACGGCCTGGATCGAGGTGATCGATCCGGTCTTCGTCGAAGTAATGCGCTCCTGCATCTCGCCCATCTCAGTAGCGAGGTTCGGCTGGTAGCCTACCGCAGAAGGCATGCGGCCGAGCAGCGCCGACACTTCCGAGCCTGCCTGAGTAAAGCGAAAAATATTGTCGATGAACAGCAGCACATCCATACCCTGGTCGCGGAAATACTCGGCGACCGTGAGACCGGACAGCGCCACGCGCAGGCGCGCCCCCGGCGGTTCAGTCATCTGGCCGTAGATAAGCGCGACCTTTGATTTCTCGATCGCCTTCATGTCCACCTTGGTCATGTCGAAGGCGCCGGTGTCGCGCAGGTTCTTATTGAACGTCTCGCCGAACTGAATGACTTCCGACTCGACCATCTCGCGCAGCAGATCGTTGCCCTCGCGCGTGCGCTCGCCGACTCCGGCGAACACCGAAAAGCCTGAGCGCGCCTTGGCGATGTTGTTGATGAGTTCCATCACGATGACGGTCTTGCCCACGCCCGCGCCGCCGAACAAGCCAATCTTGCCGCCGCGCACGAACGGCTGAATTAAGTCGATGACCTTGATGCCCGTTTCGAACATCTGCAGCTCGGTTGACTGCTCTTCGAATGACGGAGCGTGACGATGAATCGGATAGCGCTGTTGATGCGGAATCGGGCCGAGATTATCGACCGGTTCGCCGATCACGTTCATAACGCGACCGAGCGTGCCTTCACCTACGGGCACCGTGATTGGTCCGCCCGTATCGGTAGCTTTCATCCCGCGCACCATGCCGTCGGTCGGCAACATCGACACCGCGCGCACGCGGCCTTCGCCCAGGTGCTGCTGGACTTCGGCGATCACATCGACGGGATCGGGCACCTCGAAACCTTCGGAAGTTATCCGCAACGCCTCATAAATCGGCGGCAGATAGCTCTCGGTAAACTCGACGTCAACGACCGGTCCAATAATTTGCACCACGCGACCCACATGTCCGTTTGTGCCATTTCCGTTTGGCGTAGCCATGTTTGCTCAGTCAACTCCTTCGGATTAATGCGAAGCCTGTATAAGGCGAAGAACCTGGATGGGTTTTAAAGATCGAGAAGATAACATAGGGTTTTAGCGTTCGCAAAGTGGCGCCTGATTGGGGCGGGTCAAGTCCGCTGCGCGGAGTCAGTGAGTCACGCTGCTGACCCCGGGTCTATTTAACGGTTGCCCTTGCCTTTTGAATAGGTAAAGATTCTTGCAACTGAACAGGTGGAGAGCCCCCCGAAACTTTACTTGTTCTAGTGTCGTAGTACAATAGTCAAACCATGTTCCAGATAGACGCCAACCATCCCACACCGCTTTACGCTCAGCTCGAACGGTCAATCCGCTTTGCGATTGCGACCGAGAAGATCGGCATCGGCGACCAGTTGCCGACGGTGCGGCAGTTGGCGGTTGAGTTGCGCATCAACGCGAACACAGTGGCCAAAGTTTATGCCGAGTTGGAACGGAGTGGCGTGGTTGAAACGCGCAGAGGCGTCGGGACTTTTGTCACTGCCCGGCCCGCTGAAGCAGCGAGCCGGAAAGACCGCGACCGGCACCTGCGCGAGTTGGCGGATCATTTCATAACGGAAACGCACACGCGAGGCTTTTCGATTGACGACGTGATTGAGCATCTGCAAAGCAGACGTAGAAGAGTATCGCAAATTGATAATTTGCGATCTCGTCGATAAGGGTCGCCGCAAGTTAACAACTTGCGCTACACGCAAGAAGGAGATGAAGAAGTATGGCTAACATGCAGAGTTTAGTTGAAACCAGAAGCAACCTGCCGGCGAATACGCCCCGGCTTAACTTTGTCGCAACCCTGGCATTTCTGGTGCCCGTCGCGGCCGGCGCGCTGACGACGCTAATGACCCTGAATCCGGCTGGCGCGATTGTTGGCGTGCTGCTGGGACTGCTGCTGGCACAGTCGCCGAAGATCGCGCGGCAATGGGAGCGCGCGGTGATCCTTCGTCTGGGCAAGTTTATCGGTCTGCGGGGTCCGGGACTGTTCTGGATCATACCTTTTGTCGATAACATTTCGTCCTGGATAGATCAGCGCGTAATCACGACTGCTTTCGCGGCTGAAGAAACGCTGACCAGCGATACCGTGCCGGTAAACGTCGATGCGGTGCTGTTCTGGGTAGTTTACGATCCGGAAAAAGCCGCGCTCGAAGTACAGAACTATCCAGCGGCGGTGAGCTGGGCGGCGCAGACGGCGCTGCGCGATATCATCGGCCGGACATCACTCAGCGATCTGCTGCGTGGCCGCGAACGCATCGAAGAAGAATTGCAGAAGCTGATTGATGAACGCTCGAATCCCTGGGGTGTCACTGTTCAGTCAGTCGAGATGCGCGACGTGATCATTCCGGCGGCATTGCAGGACGCGATGTCACGAGAGGCGCAGGCAGCGCGTGAGAAAGCTGCGCGGATTATCCTGGCGCAGGCCGAAGTCGAAATCGCCGCACAATTCGATAAAGCGTCAGACTCCTATCGTAACAACCCGACGGCACTTCACCTGCGTGCAATGAACATGCTGTACGAGGGCTTGAAAGAAAAAGGCGCACTTATGCTCGTCCCGAGCAGTGCGGTTGAATCGATGGGTATGGGGGGCTTTTTGGGAGCAGCGGCGCTACGCCAACAGAAACTCACTGGCAGTGATGAGACGCCGGAGTAGGTGAATGCCTTTGTGCCGTAGGCACGAAATATTCATAGCTTCCGCGTAACTTTGAAATCCAAACCCTCCTGAGCGAAAGCCGCTTTCGCTCAGGAGGATGAAGTTTTTCTTGTCAGGACGGTTCTATAAACATTTCGCGCCTAACGGCGCTTCGAACCGCCAAAGCCCTTCTACTCTTCCGAATCAATCTTGATTTTCATCGAGCGCAGGACGCGCAGATCTTCCTCGGTCAATTCCAGCGAGCCTTCACCCTCGCTTCCGGTCTCGCTCTGACTTTGAGGCCTTAGCCCAATCTCGAGTTTCAGGGTCAGTTCCATCTCGAATCCCGCTTCGCGCAGTCTCTCAATCGCCGCGGCCACGCTCGGCGATTGCTGAACCGATTCGTTGATAGCCGTCCCGACCTCCTCGGCGAGCTTTTTCGTGTGTTCGTCCATTTCCAAAAATATTTCGTCGTCCTCGAAGGTATGAAGCGCTGCCGTACAAAGTGATGCTATGTCACACTCCGAAACCGGGTCAAATCAATTCGCGGGAGTCAGTGTGAATGTGGCACGCGCATCTTGCGCGCGATTCACGGATGAAACGCGCGGACCACCTATTCAAAGTGATAAACTACCTGTGTCGAACAAGAATTGCCGCACTCATATTCGGTGTGCTAGCCTTCGAGCGCTTCGCAAAGAGGGCCGCAATAGCTGCACCATCGATGGCTACGAAAACCAAAGCCGCCAATACTGAACGCCGCGAGCATTTCAAGACTTCGTCGGGTATTGAACTGCCTGTCGATTTCAATCCCTCAAATACGGAAGCGCTTGAGTATGATCGCGACCTCGGCGACCCGGGCGAGTTTCCCTACACCCGAGGCATCAGGCGGAACCTGTACCGCGGCCGTCTCTGGACCATGCGGCAGTATGCGGGTTACGCCAGCGCCGAAGAATCAAACGCGCGTTACAAGTATCTCTTGTCGCAGGGCACGACCGGCTTGTCTGTCGCTTTCGATCTGCCCACGCAGATTGGTTTGGACTCTGACGACCCATTGGCGGGCGGCGAGGTCGGCAAAGTCGGCGTGGCGATTGACTCGCTCGAGGACATGCTCGCGTTGTTCGAAGGTATTCCGCTGGGCGAAGTTTCGACATCGATGACGATCAATGCGACGGCGGCGATCCTGCTTTCGCTGTACCTGTCGGTGGCGCGAAAGCAAGGCGTGGGGTTTGAAAAAGTCAGCGGAACTATTCAGAACGATATCCTAAAGGAGTACATAGCTCGCGGAACATACATTTTTCCGCCGTCGCCATCGCTGCGTTTGATTACCGACACGTTTGCGTTCTGCGCTCGAGAAGTGCCGAACTGGAACACGATTTCGATCAGCGGCTATCACATTCGCGAAGCCGGCTCGACGGCCGTGCAGGAAGTAGCCTTCACGATTGCTGATGCGATCGCTTATGTGGAAGCTGCGCTTAGCGCCGGCCTGGCGATTGACGACTTTGCCCCGCGCATCTCGTTCTTCTTTAACGCACATAACAATCTGCTGGAAGAGATAGCGAAGTTTCGCGCGGCGCGACGCTTGTGGGCCCGCATCATGCGCGAGCGCTTTCACGCGCGCGATCCTCGCTCCCAGATGATGCGCTTTCATACTCAGACAGCCGGTTCGACATTGACCGCGCAACAACCGGAAGTGAATGTGGTGCGCACGACGATCCAGGCGCTGGCGGCCGTGTTGGGCGGCACGCAGTCTTTGCATACGAATGCGATGGATGAAGCGCTCGCCTTGCCGACCGAACACGCCGCGCGCCTCGCCTTGCGTACGCAGCAGGTCATCGCGCACGAATCGGGAGTTGCCGACACCGTCGATCCGCTGGCCGGTGCTTACGCGATTGAAGGGCTGACCACAGAGATCGAACAGCGCGTGGTTGATTACCTCGACAAGATCGATGCGATTGGTGGGACGCTGCACGCGATTGAATCGGGCTACATTCAACGCGAGATTCAAAACTCAGCTTATGAATATCAGCGGGCCATCGAGACTGACGAGGCGATCGTCGTGGGTGTGAATCGCTTTCAAAGCGATGAGGAGTCACATGTCAAGACTCTGCGCGTGGATCCGTCCATCGAGAAGACTCAGGTTGAACGATTGCGGGCCTTGCGCGAGCGACGCGACTCGATCGTCACGGAAACATCGCTGGTGAAACTGGAAGAAGCCGCGCGAGGGACGGAAAACGTGCTGCCCCGAATCCTGGATTGTGTCGAGGCCTACGCAACCGTGGGAGAAATCAGTAATCGCCTTCGTAGCGTGTGGGGTGAATATCGCGAAGCGGTAACGGTGTAAGATTTCCCCGGCTGATCCCGGGTTTGTAATGCTAAGCCGGCCTTTGAGAGATTCTTTGATTAGCGGCCAGGCACGGTTTACCTGAACGAGAGAGGAATGGAATTTCAAATGATTAAGATTAATCCAGGAGCCCGTTCACTATTCATGCTGGGCCTGGCGATCAGTCTGTGCGGCTCGGTCACCGTCCTGCGTGCTCAACACGGTTCCGGCGCCGGTGGTGGTACTACCTCTGAAAATGCCGGTGCGGTGATGAAGCTGCCGGCGAAGAAACCGGTGCGCACGACGCCCACCAGCGCGAAGCCCAAACCTGGCACGCGCACCCAACCCGTCGACAACTCGCAACTCGAGGACGCCCTCAGCCTTGCCGACGACGCGCGCCAGGCCGGCCGCAACGAAGCCGCGGAGCGCGGATATCTTTTGGCGGCCAAACTTTCCCCGAACGATCCCCGGCCGTACCTGGGTTTGGGACATACGTACTACAACCAGAAGAAATACTCGGAAGCTGAAAAACCCTATTTGCGCGCGGCCAGCTTAAGTAAGGGTGACAGTGAACCCTATGCGCGCCTCGCCTTTACTTACACCGAGTTACAGCGCCTCGATGACGCGTTGGTGATGGCGCGTCGCGCGGTCGCCGCACAACCCGATAACTATTACGGTTATCTCGCGGTCGGTTATGTTCTTTCGTTGCGTCACAATTATCCCGAAGCAGAAAGTGCGTACCGCAAGGCAGTATCAATCGCGCCGCAGCCACTCCTCGTGCTGCAACAGGAGTTAGTTCGAATTCTAAGTGAGCAACGACGCTATGCAGATGGAGCAACGGAAGCGAAGAAGGCAATCGAGATTTATCCGAAAGACTTTTCCGCTCGATTTAGCTATGCGATCATGCTGCAAAAGCTTGGTCAACTGGTCCCGTCGGCGCAACAGTACCTCGAAGCTATCAAGTTGAATCCGAAGGATGGCGCGCCGCACTCGAACATAGGTTTGATCTATTACATGACTGAAAACTTCGCTGATGCGCGCGAGCACTGGACCGCCGCGGTGGGCCTTGGCTCGACCTATGCGCCGGATCGCATCGGCTTGCTAATTCTTGATGGGCGTTTGACCGAGGCGCGATCTCAGCTTGAAGAGTACACGCAAAAGAGCGGCGACGATGAAGATGGCTGGTTGATGCTGGGCGACGTTTATCGCGCACTGGGCGACGATTCTCGCGCGCGGGTAACGGACGCCCGGGCCGCTCAGATTGCTCCGGAGTACGTAGGGTTGCGACGTCCGGACCTGCGCAAACTGGCCCAACGCGGTTCGTCACCCGGCAACTATTCGCGGCCTGCTTCTGACCCGGACGTTTTGAAGGTAGACGAACAGGGCCGCACGACCCTGATGCTGGCCGCGGGAAAGGGTCGCGCGGATCTTATCCCTTCCATCATAGCCGCCGGCGTAGACGTGAATGCGCGGGACAAAGATGGCGATGCAGCTCTTTTTTACGCGGCCACAAATGGAAGCCTGGATGCAGTCGCAGAGCTTCTGAAAGCTGGCGCCGATGTCAACGCGGCCAACAAGAAAGGCTCCACCGCCTTGATTGGGGCAGCTGCGGAAGGATATGCGCCCATAGTCAAGCTTCTACTAGCGAGAGGCGCCCGCGTCGATCAGGGTGATCAGGATGGCGATAATGCTTTGATTCTGGCGTCAGCGCTGAATAAGACCGACGTCATGGATGCCCTGTTAACGGGTCGTGCAAGTATTGATGCGCAAAACAAGAACGGTGTGACGCCGCTTATCATCGCTTCCTTTCAGGGACACGCCGCGGCGGTGCGTTTGCTAATCGCGCGGGGAGCAAGTGTGAACGCCCGCGCCAAGAACGGAGTTACAGCTCTAACCATGGCCACGACCAAGAACCACCCGGACGTAGTCGAGATACTGAAAAGAGCAGGAGCGAGGGAGTAGCATACCAGGCTCCCGGCGCCCTTTGCTCTGCGGAGCAAATGAGAAATAGCTATTTAGTAGCGTCAAAAAAAACGGTACGAAACGGGCAATCACGGGCTGGTATCGAGTGAGTTGTCGCGATGCCATAACGGTGCAAAATGTGGGTCCTTCTTTTTCCTTTCGTCATCCTACCCGTGATCATTGGGCTTTTCGTTGTGATCGGCGTCTACTCGTGGCAGAAAGCCAAGGAACGGACGCGACAGCTACAACTTACTGCGGGTCAGCTTGGTTGGAGCTTTGCTGCCGGCGCGCCGCTTAACATGATCGCCGGGCTGGAGCGCTTTGCTCTCTTCAACCAGGGCCACAGCAAACAAATCAACAATTTTATGTACGGCGAGGCGAGCGGTACTAAGGCGGCAGTCTTTGATTATGTCTACGTCACCGGCTACGGCAAGAACCGCCAGACGCACTACCAATCAGTTGTCTATCTGGAACCTGTTAGCTTAAGCATTCCGTATTTTTCTTTGCGACCCGAAGGCCTTCTCTACAAGATTTTCACTGCCTTTGGTTATCAGGACATCGACTTTGGTCAGCGGCCCGAGTTCTCTCGTCAATATATTCTGCGCGGGCCGGACGAACCGGCCATTCGCCGGACGTTCAATGACCGACTACTCTCCTTTTACGAAACGTACCCCGGAACGTGCACGGACGGGGGAGGGAACCAGCTCTTCGTCTACCGTGGCGGTTACCGTTTTCAGCCGCAGGAGATCCAGTCCTATGTCGGACTGGGTCTGAATGTGGTGAATTTGTTTCCGCGGTATTAGTGAAGTGAGCTATCTCCGTCCGCCGCGGAGCAAAAATCCCAAAACTACACCCGCGACCGCGGAAATCAAGATTGCCTGGCCCGGGTTCTTGCGGGCAAAGTCCTTTGCTTCATCGGCGATCTCGCTGATGTCTTTGCCCTGCAAGTCCTTGATCTTGCCGCTCACGACACTGACCTTGTCGCTCATGAAATCGCCGGCTCGCGATGCCGCGTCGGCGATCTTTCGTCCATATTCCTGCTTAGTCTCTGTAAGTTCTGACATGTTCAATTCTCTCCCGTAGATTATTGGCGTGTTCGATGCTTTCTGACCGTTTCCTGTAGCTTCCGGCATTCTCGTAACTCCTGACGCTCAAGTTATCAACCAAACTCTCCATACGAGGGAACGACGCGTTCGGTTGCGGAAATTAGTGGCACAGACTTCAGTCTGTGATCCGAGTAGCTTAAGACTCAATCACAGACTGAAGTCTGTGCCACTTCATTGCTGTGCCACTTCATTGCTTGACTTTGGTTCGGGATTGATGGTAAGTGAGTACTTACTTCGCACAAAGTGAGACCAGGCCACTGCGACCTGCAAATAGAAAAACACTGCCGAGCAATGGCGCAACCGTAAACGGCGCGCGCATGGCCGGCGACGAGCGCCGGTTGCAGATTCTCCGTATTGCCATGCGCCTGTTTTCGCAGCGTGGCTTTGGCGGTACCACCACGAAAGAGATAGCCGTGTCGGCCGGCGTGTCGGAAGCAATGGTCTTTCGTCACTTCGCCACCAAGAAGGAACTGTACAGCGCGATCCTCGATCACAAGGCCTGTCTACACGACACGATGGACCCGATTCAGGTTGTGGCGGACGCTATTGCTCGAAAGGATGACCGTGCGGTTTTCGAAGGGCTCGCCCTCGACGCGCTCGATCGACATGACTACGACCCGGAATTTAACCGGTTACTGCTGCATTCCGCGTTGGAAGAACACGAGCTGGCGCAGATGTTCTGGGAGAAATTCGTCACGCGAGTATACCGGACCCTGGGCGCCTACATTCGCGAGCGGCAGCGCGATGGCGCGATCATTGACGTCGAGCCTCTGGTCATCGTGCGGGCCTTCGTCGGCATGGTCGTCCACCATTCGCTTAACAACAATTTGTGGGATCGAAAGCGGACCCTGCTGAAGATTTCAAATCAAGCGGCCGCGCGCGAATTCGCAAACATTCTGATGCATGGTATCGCCTGCGGGAGTGGTCGCCGGTCGCTGATTTCGCGCACCACATTCAAGTCCGCCGGCAAGAGCGGAGCGGCGGGAAAGTCTGTAGACGGGCGCCGCAACGGCCTAACCAGGAATGCGGTTATTAAGAGCACGGCGAAAGGAAATTCAAAGAGAAAGAGATTGGCTAAATGACTCTTCCAGGACCCCTCAAACTCACAATTCTGGTCTTACTGGCTGTGGCTGCGGGCTCGGGCTTAATTGCCTGCAATCGTTCTAAGGGCCAGCCCAATAATGCCGGCGCGTCCGGCAGTCCCACGCCAGCCGCGATTGAGGTCAGCGCAGCGCCGGCGGTTTTGCGGCAACTGCCCCGGTTCTTCGAAGCCACCGGCAGCCTGGCGCCGAACCAGCAGACCGATGTGGCGGCTGAGACGTCGGGAAAAGTTGTGGCGGTCGGCGTTGACATGGGCAGTTCAGTTCGGCGCGGACAGATGATCGTCAAGCTTGACGACGCGGATTTTCGCATCAGGGTCCAGCAGGCGCAGGCACAACTTGATCAGGCGCAGGCGACGCTGCGCCAGAACGAAGCCAAAATCGGTTTGCGGCCCGGACAGAAATTCAATCCGGAAAATGTGCCTGAGGTTGCCGCGGCGCGCTCCGCGGTTGATCTGGCGGAAAAGAATTTGCGGCGCTACGAGAAGCTGGTTGAGACGGGCGACATTTCGCGAGCGGCCTATGACCAGCAAAAATCACAGCGCGATCAGTTGGCCCAGGCGTACCAGGCATTAATTCACCAGGCCCAACAAAACTACGCCACCGTAGGCAATTCCCAGGCGGCAGTCGACGCCGCGCAGACTCAGTTGTCGCTGGCGAAACGCAATCTTGGTTATACAGTGGTAACTGCGCCCATGCCCGGCTATATCGCGGACCGTCCGGCCGACATAGGTGAGTATGTTTCGCCACAACAAAAAGTCGCGACCATAGTCAGCCTGAATCCCCTGCGCGTACGCATAGACATTCCTGAACAGGCGATTCCGCAAATTCACAATGGGGAGAGCGTGTCGGTACGTGTGGCTGCTTATCCAGATCGGAATTTTGCCGGCCATGTCGCGCGCATTTCGCCCAGTGTCACGACAGCTTCGCGCACCCTGACGGTGGAGGCGGAAGTCGAGAATCCCAACGCCGAATTAAAGCCGGGGCAGTTCGCAACTGTGCGCATTTTGTTGCCGCAGACTGAGCCGGCCGTGCTGGTGCCACAGAGATCGCTGCGCACAATTTCGGGTTCCACCTACGTGTTCGTGATCAAGAACGGTCACGTCGAGCAACGCCTGGTGCAATCGGGCCAGAGCGAAGGCGATCTGGTCGAGCTTAAGAGCGGAGTCGCGGCCGATGAGCTGGTTGCCACCAGCAACGTGGATCAGTTGAGTGATGGAGCAGCCGTCCGCCAATGACAGTTCCGAGTTTCGAGTTTCGGGTTTCGAGTTGCTTCGAAGTCCGCAACGTTTGGCTGTCTGCGAAAGTTTTGAACCCGAAACTCGAAACTCGAAACTCGAAACTGAGAAGCCATGCAAAAACTAGCTGAAATCTGTGTTCGTCGTCCGGTATTCGCGACCATGCTTATTCTGAGCATTACGGTCGTGGGTCTGTTTTCTTTCCGCTCGCTCGGTGTCGATCTGTTTCCCAAGATCGATCTGCCGACGATCACGGTGACGGTCGTTAATCCGGGCGCGTCGCCACAGGAAATCGAGACCGAAATTACCGACAAGATCGAAGGCGCGGTCAATACCGTCAGCGGCATCGATGAACTGCGTTCGACTTCGGTCGAAGGTGTTTCGCAGGTCTTCATCACTTTCCTGCTGGAAAAGAACGCCGACGTGGCGGCTTCGGAAGTGCGCAACAAGATCGATCTCATCGTCAACCAACTGCCCGAGACCGCGGAAGTTCCAATAGTGCAGAAGCTGGACACCGATGCGACGCCCGTCCTGCGCATCGCGGTCTCAGCGCCGCGCAGCTTGCGCGAGGTTACGGACATTGCGGACAAACAGATTAAGCGGCTGATCGAGTCAATCGACGGAGTGGGAAACGTGGAGATAGTCGGTGGCCGGCTGCGCGAGGTGGAAGTCTGGGTCGATCCCGACAAGATGCGCGCCTTTAATGTTACGGCGGCTGACGTGGCAAATGCCATCAGGATGCAGAACATGGAATTGCCGGGTGGGCGCATTGAAGAGGGCCAGCGCGAGTTCACTGTGCGCACGATGGGCCGCATTCCCAATCCGGCGGAATTCAACAATCTGGCGGTAGCGACTCACGGACCTTACGCGGTCAAGATCAGCGACATCGGTTATGTCGAAGACGGCGCGGAGGAGCAACGCACCGCGGCGCGTCTGAACGGTCAGCCAGCCGTGACGCTGGTAGTTTCGAAGCAGTCAGGACAAAACACCGTGGCGGTCGCCGACGCCGTCAAGGAGCGCCTGGAAGAACTGAAGCCAACACTGCCGCGTGATGTGAAGACACAAATTGTTGGCGACCAGACGATCTTTATCAAGGCTGCTCTGCACGCGATTAACCTCCACCTGGTTGAGGGCAGCATCCTCGCGGCGATAGTCGTTTTTGTTTTTCTCTGGAGCATGCGCTCGACCTTCATCGCCGCCATCGCCATTCCCACTTCGATTATCGCGACCTTCGGCCTGATGGCCGCTATGGGCTTTACCCTGAACCAGATCACGATGCTGGCGCTCACGCTGATGGTCGGAATCGTGATCGACGATGCCGTGGTGGTGCTGGAAAATATCTTCCGTTTCGTCGAAGAAAAAGGAGTGCCGCCATTCCAGGCAGCCATCGAAGGCACGCGCGAAATTGGGATGGCGGTCACGGCCACCACTCTGTCACTGCTAGCGGTATTTTTGCCGGTGGGGTTCATGGCCGGTATCGTGGGCCGTTTCATGTCGTCGTTTGGCTTTACCGCATCGTTTGCGATTGCCGTTTCGCTACTGGTGTCGTTCACGCTGACGCCGATGCTGGCGGCGCGTATGATCAAGCGAAAGAACACAAGCGCCGTCAAGGGTCCGAGCAAAGAAACCAGTTCGTCGCCTGAGGGTGAAAAGCGCAGCTCGCTCGCGGAGTTCAAGGACAAGTACGTCCAGGCCCAATCTAAAGAGTCGCGCTTTTATCGTCCGATCGATCGCACCTATACCTGGATGCTCAAGTGGGCCATGGCGCACCGCTGGGCGATTGTTGTTCTTTCTCTGATAGTAATCGTTAGCACGGTGCCGCTCTTCATGTTCGTGGGCAAGAACTTTCTACCGGTTGACGACCAGGCGCAATTCGAAATCAACGTGCGCACGCCTGAAGGGTCTACGTTGTCGTCGACGTCGGGTCTGGCCGAGCGGGTGGCCGCTGATATGCGCAAGCTTCCCGGTGTCACTGACACGCTGGTGACGATCGGCAGCGGGCAGCAACAACTAGTCAATCTCGCGAACATCTACATCAAACTGGCGCCGATGGAAGAGCGGAAGACTTCTCAACAGGATCTAATGACCCGCGCCCGCAACGAGATCGTAGGTAAGTATTTGAAGGAGTATCCCGATCAGTTGCGTACCAGCGTAAATCCGGTAGCCGCGATTTCCGGCGGCGGATTTCGTAACGCTGATATTCAGTTCGTGATCGGCGGACCGGATCTGGACAAGCTGACCAGGTATGCCGACGACCTGCTGGCGAAGATGAAGACCCTCCCGGACGTAGTCGACGTTGACTCGACGCTGATAACCGGGAAGCCGGAGCTGCGCGTGGTCATCGATCGCGGGCGCGCGGCGGACCTCGGCGTGCGGGTTGGCGATGTGGCGCAATCTCTGAACACGTTGGTTGCAGGCCAGAAGGTTTCGACCTTCAACGCCGGCACCGATCAATACAACGTACGCGTGCGAGCGATAGGAGAGTTCCGCGCCAGCGCCGAAGGGTTGAAGCGAATGCTCGTGGCTTCGCAAAGACTCGGCTGGGTAAGCCTGGATAATCTGGTGCGTGTCGAGGAAGGCACGGGCCCCTCTTCGATCGATCGATACAACCGTCAGCGCCAGGTGATGCTGTTCGCTAACACAAAACCGGGAGGTTCGCAGGCGGCGGTAATTGCGAAGATGAACGAATTTGCGAAAGCCGAGAACATGGACAGCGCTTATCGCACGGTCCTGGCAGGACGCGCAAAGGAACTGGCCCGCACCGGTCAGTATTTTCTGCTGGCAATCGTGCTGTCGTTCGTTTTCATGTACATGGTTTTGGCCGCGCAGTTCGAATCTTTCATTCACCCGATCACAATCCTCTTGACACTGCCGCTGGCGATCCCATTCGGTATCGTGTCGTTGCTGGTAGCGGGTCAGACCGTGAACATTTTTTCGGGTCTGGGTTTGTTGCTGTTGTTTGGCGTGGTGAAAAAGAACGCGATCCTGCAAATCGATCACACGAATGGATTGCGCAAACAGGGCATGGAACGCCATGACGCGATCATACAGGCGAACCGCGATCGTCTGCGGCCGATACTGATGACCACGGTTGCGTTGGTCGCGGGCATGACGCCGCTGACGCTTTCGACGGGGCCAGGCTCAGGCACCAACAGATCGATCGGCGTGCTGGTGGTTGGCGGACAGTCGTTGTGCCTGCTGCTGACATTGCTGGCTGTTCCCGTCTTCTATTCGCTGTTCGATGATCTGGCGCGCAGTCGTGTCTGGTCGCGCATCGGCGGCGGAATTAGTGGCATCTTCGGACGCGCGCGTCGTCGCGCGGCGACTGCGGCAGCTTCGTTGTTAGGAGGGATTACCAGGCAATAGAAGTTTAGCGTTCAAATTTCGTTCGAGTCAGCCAGATGACAGATTGGAAATCGTTATGGCTTTAGCAGTTGATTTGCTCTCGCGGCTATGCCGCGCCCCAGTGCGGAAAGGCTTTGCCTTTCCGGTCATAACCCCGTATGAATCCAGCGAGGCTACGCCTCGCAAGATTCGAGGCGCAGCCCCGCCAGAACTGGGAGGCTCGCCGGAAAGCTGGAGGGTTTCCGCACTGTGGCGCGGCAGAGCCGCGGAACCTCAGTACTTCATTCCCATCACATTTTTGCTGGCCGGAGTTTTACTTGCGCTTACACCGGCGGTGCCGGCGCAAGAGCCGACAGCCTACCCGAGCCCTTCGCCGTTGGTCTCAGCCCAACAGACTCTCAAGGTGCCTGCGGTGGCCATCGATTATCGCGCCAACGAAAGGCAGCCTCTGCCGCCGCTTAGTCGCGTGGGCGTGGACACGAACGAGCAGCAGCCGATGACGCTGCGCGAAGCGATAGGGTTGGCTTTGGCGAACAATAAAGACATCGAAGTCGCGCGCGACAACGTCAAAATCGCCGAATACGATCTGCTCTCTGTTCACGGCGCCTACGATCCGAGAATCAGCGCGCAGAGCTATTACGAAAGGATCATAGCGCCGGCCACGAGCTTTTTGAGCGGCGCCGCTAAGGTTGAGACCTCGGACCTCACTGGCACTGCGCGTTTGGAGGGACTGTTGCCGAAGTATGGCGGCGCCTACAGAGTCGACTTCGCTTCGGTTCGGCAAACCAGCAATAGTCTGTTTTCAGTTCTCAATCCACAATACCCGACCGCGCTGACTTTTAGTTACACCCAGCCTTTGGGGCGCGGTCTGCGATTCGATTTGCCGCGCCGGCAGATCGAAGTAGCGAAGAAAAATCTTTCGCTCACGGATGCACAGTTTCGTCAGCGGGCCATCGAGGTAATTACGAGCGTCCAACGATCCTACTGGGACCTGGTGTTTGCTCTGCGCAACCTACAGATCCAACGCGATTCGCTGAACGACTCGCGAACCCAACTCGCCCACAACCGGCGCATGGTCGCCGAAGGTTCGCTTGCTCCAATCGATGTGGTGGCGGCAGAGACGCAGGTGGCGAATTTTGAACAGGCTGAATTCAGCGCGCTCGAAGACGTTAACCGGGCCGAGAATAATCTGAAAAACCTGATCGCTGAGAATCAACGGGCTAAGCTGTGGAACGTTTCGCTCATCCCGACGGATCAGGCAGATCTGACGCTGCCGCAAGTCTCTCTGCCTGATGCGATGAACGCAGCCATGCAGAACCGGCAGGAGCTAAGACAATCTGATCTGGCGCGCGAGATCAATGTGCTGGATCAGAAACTTTACCGCGACCAATCGAAGCCTGAGATCGATTTGGTTGGGAGTTATGGAATGACCGGCAACGCCGGCACTTTAACTTCTACGACCAATCCGTTGACCGCCAGCAACGAGGCACAACGCGCGCGCGTGAACGAGTTGTCGGTGCTCGCTGGTTTACAGCCGCTTCCGCCGCCAACGCCGACGTCAATCCCCTCATATTTGTTCGGCAGCTACGGGCAATCACTCTGGAACCTTGGTTCGAACCAGTTCAATAATTTCCGCGTGGGTTTGGCCATCAGTTTACCCCTGCACAACCGCACCGCTGAAGGACAGCTTGGTCACTCACTGGTCGAGGGAAAGCGGATCGCCACGCAGCGCGAGCAACTCGAGCAACTGATTCAGGTCGAGGTGCGCAACGCTCTACAGTCGCTCACCACGGCAGAGGCGCGTCTGCGCTCAGCGGCAATCGCCCGGTCAACCGCTGAACAACAATACGAAAGCGAGAAGCGCAAACTTGACGTAGGCCAGTCAACTGTATTTCTCGTGCTCGAGAGGCAGACGGCCCTGGCTACGGCGCGCGGGAACGAGCTGCGGGCGCAAACCGACCTCAACAAAGCGATTGCTGAGTTGCAGCGAGCGACGGGCAATTCGTTGGCGGCCAATAATGTGACGGTCACGGTGCGCTGATTTTCGGGCTGAAGCTTATTGGCGCGGACTATTCAGTCATACTTCTTTTCAACAACCCCCGCCCCAGAGGCAGCCCTCTGGAGCAACATCCTCATCTCAGTCAGGGCTGTGCGGCGCAACCAAAGAGACAGTTTGCAGCCGCAGTAAGCGTTACGTAGAATTAAGGACGGGTTTTGCCTCAAACCTCGCCGCCATCAATTACATGGCTTCGGATAAGTCCTTTCCGGTGTTAGTCGACTAAGAACCAGGAATCTCAAAAATCATGCAGAGACCTACGAAGACCAGCAAGAATCACGCCGGGTCCGGACGGGGGCGTGTCTTTCACGCCAGCCGCGCCGGCGTTCTGATGGCCGCCCTGCTCACAGCCGGGGTAGTAACCGCCATCGCAAGATACGAGTCACGCGGAAGCGACCCGAAAACTCAAGCGACTCAAACCGCTCAAGCGAAGCAGGGCTCAGTCGCCAATCTACCGGGAAACAATTACGTCACTGTCGAAGTGGCTGGTAAGAAACTCCAGCTTAACGCGCAGACGCTACAGCAGGGGCCGCTGACGCAGGAACAGGCGCAGCAGATTGCTGGAGCTCTTAAAGAGAATCAATCCACCGAAGGTCTGGTGCAGGTGCAACACCCAGACGGTACGGTCTCGATGGATTTGCAGGGCCGGTTTCAAAACGTAATGTTGGCTAAAAAGAGCGACGACGGCAGCGTTTCTCAAGCGTGCGTTGACAATTCGGAAGCGGCCGCCGCGTTCTTGCGAAGTAAGGAGTCAACTACGCAGCCTGCCTGGCAACGAGGTCGAAAGGCGGTAGTGAAGGAATAGTGAGAAGATCCTCTTTAGTGAAGTTAGCGCTGGCTCTCTTCGCCCTGGTGGTGTTGACGGCCGGGTCCCGTTCGGCTTACGGGGCGGCCACGGTTGTGATCCTTAATGACATAGACGGACCAGGCACCGGATTCAACGATCCGACTCCAGTCTCTCCCGTTGGAAATAACACCGGCACCACGCTCGGCCAGCAACGGTTGAATGCGTTTCAGTTCGCCGCCAATATCTGGGGAGCAACGCTCGACAGCAACGTGACTATCACGATTCGCGCGAGTTGGGAGGCCCTGAGCTGCGCAACTGACACCGCCACGCTTGGATCAGCGAGCGCAATTGCTATCTTTCGTGACTTTCCAAATGCTCCATTTTCGGGCACCTGGTATTCCGCCGCGCTGGCCAATGCCCTGAGCGGCGTCGATCTCGATCCTTCATCGCCTGACATAAGAGCGCGGTTCAACGTTAATCTTGGCAATCCCGGTTGTTTGGATGGCCGGCATTTTTATCTGGGTCTGGACAATAATCATGGGAACGATGTCGATCTGGTAGCGGTGCTGTTGCACGAATTTGCTCATGGCCTGGGCTTTCAGACTTTTACCAGTTCCAGCAGTGGCAATCAGAATTCCGGGTTTCCCTCGGTCTACGATCAGTTTCTACTCGATAACTCGACCGGCAAGAACTGGGTGCAGATGACCAGCACTGAGCGGCAGGCCTCGGCCATTAACACGGGGAATCTGGTTTGGACTGGAGCCCAAACTACTAACGATGTTGCCAGCGTGCTTGGTGCGACGCCGCGCTTGAGAATCAACTTTCCTGGTTCGATTGCCGGTGGTTACACAGTAGGGACGGCCGACTTTGGCCAGCAACTTTCTTCGCTCGGCGTAACGGCCGACGTGGCGCAGGCTTCTCCCACGGACGGCTGTTCGGCGTTGACGAATGGTGCCGCGATCTCGGGACGTATTGCGCTCATTGATCGGGGGACCTGCAACTTTGTCATAAAAGTGAAGAATGCCCAGAACGCAGGCGCGGTAGGAGTAATCATAGTCAACAACACAACCGGGATTATTCAGATGGGCGGCTCGGATACCTCCATCGTCATTCCATCGGTAATGATCTCGCAGGCTGACGGTACTACCATCAAAGGCCAGTTGGGAGTTGGTGTCAGCGCGACAATGTTGCTGGACCCCTCGACGCTGGCTGGCGCGGACGGCCGGGGACACGCCCTGTTGTTTGCTCCCAATCCCGTTCAAACGGGTTCCTCGGTTTCACATTGGGACAGCAGTCTTTTTCCGAACCAGCTCATGGAGCCCTCGAATAGCCGCGATCTTACACATAGTGTGACACCCCCGCAGGATCTAACTTTTTCGTTACTGCGCGATGTAGGGTGGAACGCTGTCGCCGCGACCCCAACACCGACGCCAACGCCAACGCCAACGCCAACCCCGACGCCGACACCAACACCAACGCCGACGCCCACGGCAATGGTTCAGTTTAGCTCATCGAGTTATGCCGTTACGGAGGATTGCACCACGGTAACGATTACCGTCAATCGCATAGGCGATGCGACCGGTGCGGCCAGCGTCAACTATGGAACCGCAGACGGAACGGCCAGCGAGCGCCGCGATTACATCACCGCTTTCGGCAAACTGCTCTTTGCGCCCGGCGAGACTTCCAGGAGTTTTGCCGTGCTCATCAACGAAGACTCGTACGTCGAAGGGACTGAGAGTTTCAATGTCAGCTTGAGTAGCCCGTCGGGCGCGAGTCTGGGCGCGCCGGCGATCGCCACCGTGCAGATCAACGACGACCCGACAGAGCCGGCGACTAATGCAATTGACGACGCGCAGGATTTCGCCTGTCAGCACTATCACGACTTTCTCAATCGCCAACCCGACTCCGGCGGTCTCGCCTTCTGGACCAACGAGATTACCTCGTGTGGCACGAACCAGGCGTGCATTGAGATCAAACGCATCAACGTCTCGGCAGCGTTTTACCTCTCGATTGAATTCCAGCAGACTGGCTATCTGGTCGAGCGTATCTACAAAGCGTCATACGGCGACGCAACTGGGACGTCGACCTTTGGTGGCCCGCATCAATTGTCTGTGCCAGTTGTTCGCCTTAACGAATTTCTGCCCGACACCCAGGAGATTGGTCAAGGCGTGGTCGTTGGACAGACGGGCTGGGAGCAAGTGCTGGAGAACAACAAGCAGGCTTTTATAGCGGGGTTTGTGCAGCGGTCACGTTTCACGACGGCCTTTCCAGCAACGATGGCGCCGGCACTGTTTGTCGACACGCTGAACGCGAATGCCGGCAATCCGCTATCGCAGTCAGAACGCGATCAATTGGTTAACAACCTGACCGCAGGAACAATGACCCGCGCGCAAGTCTTACGAGCAGTTGCAGAAGATCCCGACTTGAGCAATGCCGAGTCCAACCGGGCCTTTGTGCTGATGCAGTTCTTCGGATACATGCGGCGCAACCCAAATGACCCGCAGGACATTGATTATACGGGCTATGACTTCTGGCTGACGAAGCTGAGCCAGTTTAATGGTAACTTCGTGAACGCCGAGATGGTCAAAGCGTTCATCACTTCTGGCGAATACCGGCAACGCTTCGGCCCGTGACCTCAATCCAGCTTATTTAACTTCCCCTGGTCGTGGGCGGCGCATCCTTGCTCCTCAGCCGCTCAATGATCTGTTCAAGTTCTTTACCGCTGCGCCAGCGAATGTTGTACGAGACGATTTTGATTTCAGTTGGGGCGGTGGCAGGAGTGGAGAGCTTCGCGGCGTGGCCGGTTTCCAGCAGTTGATCGGTTGATTTGGGAGGACGCTTTTGCGCTATGGCGAGTGAGAATGAAAGTATCAAAGCGAGGATGAGGAACTTAATTGAGTGTAGTAACATCAGTTTGCTATTTCTCTTGCCCGCTTGATGAGAACATTCCTACGACGTTAACGAATGAAAAATCTGAAATGGAAAATGGAAAATGATTCGGTCGCTACCGCCAGCGGCTCTGCACCAGAGCGGTTCTATACCGCCGGTCCCACATCAAATCGCAACCCATCATATGCGGCGATGGTTTTTCCGCTCCACAACTCTTTGGCCTTGCTTTCAAGATCAACGCCGTCCCATTCGGGATAGAGATGCGTGAGCACGAGCGCGCGTGGCTCGGCCAGTCGCGCCAAACGCATTGCCTCAACCAGCTCGAGATGCTTCGGCGTCGGCTTGTTGCGCCAGAAGGAGCATTCCAATATCAGAAGATCCGTGCCGTGCGCGAATTGTGCAAGCTCTTCCGAATATCCGGTGTCAGAGGTGTAGACAAGCGATACGCCGTCGTTATCAGTCAAGCGAAGCGCCAGGCTTTCGCGCGTATGTGGTGTGGAAAAAGTTTGAGCGCGCAGGCCCGGCATCATTTCAAAGTCTTCGTTGTTAGTCGAAACTTCGTGCCGCTCGATAGGAAAAGCTTGATCCAATAGACCGTAGTCGTTCGACTCGTCGATTGCTATGAGGAGGCCTCCGATTCCCTGGCAACCAAAGATCTGTAGCGGCTTTTGCCTTCTTTCGGTCTGTGGCGCCCATTTCAATCCAAACAGAAATGATGCCAACCCGCCGCAGTGATCCAGATGCAGATGGCTAATCCAGATGACATCCAGGTTGAGCCAGTCAACCTGCTCCTCAGCCATTCGGTGTGTCGCATCGGCGCTGCAATCAAGCAGAACCAAACCACTTGACGTTTCCAGCCAAAATGCTGCGGAGGCCCGTTGTGGGTGCGGAACTGAAGTGCCTGAGCCGAGGACGACGAGTTTCATTCCGAGATAGTGTGGCGCAAGTTGGCAACTTGCGCTACTTGCTCGCACCCTCTCACGGTTCTGTTGTATTCTGGCGCGCTCTAATCCTGAGACCGTGGTTGGACAAAATGAATGACAGTCAAATCAGATCAGTTCATTTCTTCGCGAGGTTTGTAGATGTCTATTAAGTCCGATAATTGGATTCGGCGCATGGCGCAAGAGCACGCCATGATTGAGCCCTTTGAGCCACATCAGGTCAAAGAGGTTGATGGCCGGCGGGTCGTGTCTTACGGCACGTCAAGCTATGGCTACGATGTGCGCTGCGCCGATGAATTCAAGTTGTTCACTAACGTGTACAGCGCCATCGTCGATCCCAAGAGCTTTGATGCCAAAAGTTTTGTCGACATAAAAGGCGATCACGTCATCATTCCACCGAACAGCTTTGCCCTGGCTCGAACCGTGGAGTACTTCCGTATACCGCGGAATGTCATGACGATTTGTCTGGGAAAGAGCACGTACGCGCGGTGTGGAATAATCGTCAACGTCACCCCGTTCGAACCCGAATGGGAAGGATATGTGACGCTTGAATTCTCTAACACCACGCCGATGCCCGCCAAAATTTACGCCAACGAAGGCGTCGCCCAGGTTCTGTTCTTTGAGGCCGACGAGGTGTGCGAAGTTTCCTATAAGGACCGCGGCGGGAAATATCAGGGTCAGCACGGAGTCACGCCTCCTAAGCTATAGCTTCAGCCTGTTAATGTCCGAGAAACTTCAGTTTGTCGCGATTCATTCGAAAGAGGCACGTTGCGGTGAACACCGACAAACTGAAGTTTGTCGGACTGCGTTGGCCCCAACCTCAACAGATATTTTGCAGGACTTTCATGGAATCGAAGATAGAACTCCTCAACTTCAAGCAACTGGACCCACGCGCAACGTTGCCAACGCGCGGTAGTCGGGCTGCGGCCGGACTGGATCTCTATTCGATCGAGGCCGTTAGTTTAGAGCCTGGACAGCGCGTGATAGCCCGCACCGGTTTAGCGGTCGCCATCCCCGAAGGGTTCTACGGGCGGCTTGCGCCCCGATCCGGCCTCGCCACCACGAAAGGCCTCGACGTACTGGCTGGGGTTGTCGACGCCGACTATCGTGGTGAGATCGGCTGTCTACTCTATAACGCTGGAGAGGAAAAGATTGAGTTGGCAGAGAATAGTAAGATCTGTCAGTTGATAATCGAAAAAATAGTTACGCCGCAAGCTGCCTGGGCCGATGGTCTCGACGATACTGAACGCGGCCACGGAGGCTTTGGCTCAACTGGATAGAAGTATTGGATCGCGGTGGCAAGAACCAGGGACAAACCGGGCTGAACGTATTCGCAGCTATGACGGAGGGTGTGGTGATGAGAATGGGGAAGACTCTTATTGTCCTTACGATGATCCTGATCTTTGCACTCAGCGGCCAGCTTCAATTGCGGGGCCAGACTGTGAACGTCAAGACTGATCCCGCCTTCAACGCGTTCTGGATCAAGTTCAAATCGGCAGTTGCGCGTAACGATAAAGGCGGTGTGGCCGACATGACCAAACTCCCATTCATGCTGGATAGCAAAGATCTCGATCGGGCTGGCTTCATCAAGCAGTATAGTTCGCGGTTAACTCCGAAGGTGCATAGCGAGGCTCACCTTGAGCGAGCGCGTTGAGGGCCAAAGCGACTACCAGCAGGCTCGCCGTCAACAGGCGCCTGCTCTTCACATTTCTGATGCGGGGGGCATGCATGGAACACCCTCGCTGTTCGCTACTTCTGACTTATGACAACGCGCTGGATCGTGGGCGGAAGCTCATGCAATTCGCTCTGCGCGAAGCCGGAGTTGCGAAACATCGTTTCGAGCTCCGCAAACGTGTAGGCGTCGCCACCGGGCGTCCCGCCGAGCATCGTCAAACTGAAAGCGGCGGCTTGCGGAGGCGAAACGCGATCGGGATTGGGGATGAACTCCAGAGTCACTGCTCGCCCACCATCGGCCAGGGAGCCGTAGACTTTGCGCAAGAGGGCTTCGCAAGTTTCCGGATCGAAATGATGAAGGAAGTTCGTCAGTAAGATGATGTCATAGCCGGCGCCGTAATCAACATCGAACGCGCTGCCGGACCTGGTTTGATAACGGTCCGAAACGCCTGCGAGCTGCGCATTCTCTTTTGCAACTTCGAGGACATTTAACCAGTCGACGGCGGTGACTTCCACCTGAGCATTCCGTTTCGCGAATGCCAGTCCGTACAAACCATGCCCGGCCGCGATGTCCAGAATCCTCAATCTTCGATTGGCGTTCGGATCCACGAGCTGAGCAAGCAGTTGTGATGGCATTGCCATCACAGGCGCCATCGCGCGCGCGAACTTTACCCAGACCGGATGGTCAGGAGCGATCGTAGATCGCTCGGAGGTGGAACCGCCTTTCTTTACCACTCCCGTTAAGTCTTTGAAATTATCAGTCAGCATGGGCGACAACATGAATTCGATCGCCGTACCCATATACGCCGGCGAATTCTTATCGAGAAACATCGCCGAGTCCGGGGTCAAGGCGTAGCTATTATCTTGCTTGGTCAGAAAACCAATGATCACCAGATAGTCGCAGAGAATTCTTGTCCCTCGTTCCGAGGCGCCACAGGCCTGGGCGAGCTCTTGCGCGGAAGTGTTCCCGGCGGCAATCGCGCTAAACAGGCTGAGTTCGATTGCGGCCTTGATTGCCTCGGTTCGCTGGTGTGCGTTTATTGTGTCGAATAAGAGTGCGGGTGTCGGTTGACTATTGGGTTGCGGTTCAGGAGTCATTACTTGGGTGTTTCCTTTCGGAGAAGAATAATTGTTTTGAGCAGGAGACGTTGTTCAGATGACGGGGTTTCGGAAAATGCGCGCAGGAAAAGCCTACCCAAGACAGCGAAAAAAGTCTAACGACATAGAGGCAGGACGTTTCACTTTAGATTCAGGGTCGCCGGTTCAGAGAGGCCCTCGATGGTCAGCACCAGACCATGTGGGGAAGAAACCGGTTCTTTCTTTGGCGCGAGAAAGATGATGAAGCCCTCTCGCCGGCCCTCGCCATGTGTCAGCGGCGTTTTCAAACTCAGTTCGTATGTGCGAAATTCCTTCTCGAATGTTTTGCGAGAGTCCGGGTTGTAAGCAAAGATACCGTTCGCCTTCAAAATGCGGGCGATCGCTTGCTTTGCAGAAATGGATTTCCATTCAGTGCCCGCAGAGTCGCGGAGGCGAAAACGAACCTTCTTCAATTCGATTGCCTCGCCGCTGTTATGGATAAGCTCGACACGCACTGGCAGCAATCCGGCTAATTGCAGGTTTGATTCGAAGAGCTCCTGACTTTCTTCATCGTTAAGTAACGGGGCGGCACGGACGGAGATTGATCCCAGATTAAGAGAGGCGACTGTGGCCGGCATGGAAGGAAGCTTTGCCAGCGGCTTCACCCGGTAGAGAGAACCACCGCAAGAGCACGTGAGCACCATCGCGAGAGCAAATGCGGATTCGATTACGCGGGCAAACACAAAACCCCTTCTTTGCGGCACAGAATCCTGGTGTGCTTTACTTTTGACCATCGCGCGCATCTTGCACGTGCGCCCGGTTATCTGTCAATCAGGATAACGAGTCAGATCTTAGGGGGCGTTAGCGATCCGACACAGATCGCAGCTCGTTGCCTTGGTATTCGAATTTGAGTGACCAGTTTAATTCGCGTCGAGCCTCTGACAGAGCCCGAGCCTCAGCGCAAAGGGAAAAAAAGCGGCGAAGCTGGTGCCTCGCCGCCTTTTCTGACGCGCGATCTCTGGAACTCGTGTATGACGTCACCGCATCTCGTGCTCGCGCTTGAGACTGCGCGAGCGCCTCCCCGGTTTTGAGCGAAAGGGTGAGAACCGATAGCGCGCAATCTACTCCAGGGAAGAATGTTCTGTCAATAGCAACGATTCCTGCGCGACGTGGTGTCTGGAGGAATTCGCATGCCCCAGGGACTCAACTCGGGCGCCTTAACCCTTATCGCCTCTTTATGATTGATTTGCGGCGAATTCGGATCGGGGCCCTGGCTCCAAGCAGTTGCTTATGGCGATGGTTGATAATGTAACAGAGACCCTGGTGGGTCAGTCCCAACAGCCTCGCAGCGCGAGTGACGCTTCCGTTAGCCTCGTCAAGAGCAGTCTTTATCAGCTCGCTCTCACGCTGATGAACCTCTTGCTCAAACGAGCCGCGAATAGTCGAGTTCTCTGTCCCGGCGACCACCGGCTTTGATGTAATCAGACGAGCACAAGCTCTGAGCCGAGACATAACTTCCCTGCTCAAAGGCTCTCCCAGCCGGTCGTCAGCTTCCTGGTATATCTTCAGGATTTCATTGGGCGAGAGGGAATTGCTCACCTCTTCAAGGATTGTGAGAAGCATTATGCCGGCCATTTCCCGGTTGCCGGCGGTGCCGGCAATATGAGCGGCGCGCTTTAGGATGGTAAGCCCCTGCGCGTGGCGGCCCATGCGGGCCAGGGCGATGCCCTGACATTCCAATGCCTCGGCCAGAAGGGATTGCTCACCGCCTGCCTCGAAGGTCGAGACTGCCAGGAAGGCCACCTTTTCAGCGTCCGCATAACGCTGTTGGGCGAGAAACACACGCGCGCGAGTTTCATTAACCTGGGCGGCGCTGCCAACGTCTCCCAACTCGATAAATGTCCGTCGGGCCCGCTCCAGATGGTCGAGCGCTTCGTCATGACGTCGGAGTTGGAGAAAGATATGCCCAATGTTGTTCTCGACGCGGGCGAAGTAGCGCCAGTGACTTGCCTTCTCAAGATGGACACTCGCGGCAGTGTTCTCAATTAAGGCGAGATCCAGGTTTTCCGCCCCCTCTATTTTTTCGAGAACCGCTGCTCGTTGCATGTGATAGCAGCCATGGGCCTGGTCGTCGTCAACCTGATCCAACAAGGGCGCTGCCTGATCGAGGATAGCGAGAGCCTCGCCGAAGTGATTCGAGGAGTATTCGGCGGTGGTGCTGCGCGCCAGGATGCGATGCTTGTTTGCCGGGTCGGCGGCTTTCGATACAGCTTCGCGGAACCAAACACGCGCCTCATCCATGGCGCCTTCGCGCCAGTAACAAAGCGCCAGATCGGATTGGGCTTCGGCAATCTTCTCCCGATCGCCAAGCGCTTCGAAGTGACGAATGCTTTCGCTGATCAGATCCTTGGCAAATCCCTGGGCTCCTGGAACCTGGCCGGAACTGCCCAGCCAGCCTGATAACGCGCCCGCCCTCAACAACAGTTCCGCTTGCTCGTTTGCCGGCAAGCCTTCGATCCTGGGACGGTTACCGATGCCGCTCCATAATTCCCCAAGAGCCTCACGGGCGGCTTCATAGTCGCCCGCGCTCGTTAGTTTCTTCGCTGCCGCGCATCGTTGAGCTACATCAGCGTCGACCCGGACTCGCAATGACGATTGGGTTAGAGTCTTTGTCTCCATATTGACCTCTCTCTTTTCTAATCTGCTTTCCAAGATACGCCCTCAGTCAAGAAACATATCTAGCGCCTATGATTGCTAGCAGTGCTATTATTCGCTCGCTCAATAACATCTGAGGTCGCTGGGGCGTTATGCAGCGGCTCTCCAATGAAAAGGACGAAAAGCACCATGACAAGACTAGCACGGTTCTTCGCCACTTGCCTTCTAGTGGTCTCGATATCTGCCGCCGCGTTGGCGGACGGCGACGGAGGAGTAATGCAGGGACCACCCGCCCCTCCACCTGCGGCCCAATGTGATGCCGAGTGCTCGGGTGCCCCGGTATCCGCACAAGCCCAGCCAGCGGAAGACTCTTCGGTCGATATCGTAACTACGGCCGAAATGTTCGCCGCCTGGTTCGCGTTGTCGATCCTATAGCTGGAAATCCGCTGACCTTCCACTGCTAACGCACCGATCTCTGCGTTCATGCGCGCGGAGCGGTACAGGTCTGTAAACTTCCCGTCCTGGGGCATGGTTCGCCTTGGATCGCTTTATGTCGATCGTCTCCAAGGTGCGCATCGTACAACTAGTCTGCCGTTTAAAGCAATAGCCATGAGCCGTGCTACTCCGTACCCTCTGGGGCTGGGTCGATAGGACAGACTTGCCTTTAAAGAGTCTTGCTGGCAGTGCTGGCGAGACGGGCCCACAACGGGAGAGCGCGCCGGCGATCATTGCGTGGTCGCCGGAGCTTTAGCGTGTGGCGCATACTACGTAATCGATCCCTCGATAGTGGCGACGATGGCGGCGCGTAGTTGCGCCATCCGGCAGGGGGGCCTTGCGTTGCGCCATCTCTGCAGCTGCGCCGACCGTCAACGGTGATGTTATGGTCGGGGACAACGCATTCGAAGTGAGCGAGCGGGTTTGATGGCGCGAGCGCGAGCGTAGTTGTGATTAGCAAATGCACGGCCCGACGGTTTTGATGATGCCCACGGCCAATGAAAGTGCGAGAGCTGGTTCAGGGGCTCCCTGCGGTAACCGCGTCGGCACTGGCGTTCATGCTCGAACCTATATGATGCAACTGAGTAGCGTCGATCATGTTCAAGCCTTTTTCGCGTACGCTTCTAAAGCTGGGCAGGATTTCATTAACGGGCGCCTGCATCACACCGCTACTGCGTTTGTATCCTGTGAAATCCAGGTAAAGATGTTTTCGCATGAAACGATCAGGCACGCCTGCAAAGCGATAGAGCGGATACTTGATCCCATTACCGAACAACTTGCGACCGAGCAGGTAGTAATACAAAGGCACGCTGAGCGAGAACTTCATGGAGGACCTCGATCTACCCTTCCAGAAGTGCATGTTATATTTCCAGCAGGTATAAAAGAATTCCCACTGAAGGTCAGTCATCTCAATCAACTTGGCGCCATCCTTCTGTTGCATCCGCGTGTCTTCGAGTGGAACAAAAAATGTCGGAACAAATGTTCCTTTCGCGTCGCGTAGATCGTAAAGCAGATTTAGCGATTCCTTGGTGTCCGCGTCCGTCTCTCCCGGCAGTCCGATTATGAAAGTGCAGAACGGAAACCAGTTGTGCTTGTTCAGAACCTCCATGCCTTTGAGTACGACGTCGCGCCACTGATGAGCTTTGTACGGATACGCTTTACCCTTCATGAAAATATCGAAGAGACGCGGGCTGCCGGTCTCCAATCCTATGATCGGATCTGTCATGCGCTGATCGGAATCGCTCGACTCTTTATGTTGCACGTGCGAATAGGGAACAATCAAAGGCGTCAGTCGCTCGATTATGTAAGGATCTTTGACCACGGGCGCCATTGTAATGTGCGACATCTGCAACGTTTCGATTCCGGGGACGCTCTTTACACGCTTCAACATGACTTCGAGCGCGGGAACATTTGTTTCAAAGTTCGCTTCCTGCTCGTAAAGGAACATGTCCTCGGTAGCGAGCATAATCTCCGTCGCGCCTTCGCGCGCGTTAACGCGCGTGCTCTCGATGATGTGCTCCATCGGGAACGAACGGCCGACTTTCGTGGCCGGCCCACAGAACTGACAACCACGACCGCAGCCGCGTGTGATTTCCACGACGCCAAAGGTCGACCGATGTCGAACCACCGGGATTTCCTCCACAGTCGGCTGCATGTTCTTTGGAACTTTGATGATGCGCTCGAGCGTGGGATCGTCCGCCATCATGCGTTTGAACAGGTCGCTGAAAACACGTTCGATTTCGCCGTCAATCAGATAATCTATCTTGAATTCATCAAGGCGGTTCGCTCGTTCCAACTGCCATGCGCCAGGACCACCCACGACGATCTTGGGAGCGTATTCCTTGATGGCTGGATGAGTGACGATCTTGAGAAACTCAGCGGCATTGATGGGCATCAGGTTCTTGCCGGCCAGCTTTGAGTAAACGTCGGTTGCATAAGAAATGCCCAGCGGATTATGGGCGTGAATGGCCACCACCTGGGTTTCGGGCCCGACAAATTTCTCAAGATTCTCCAGGTAACAAACGACCACATCGTCTTCTGAATAGTCTCGCAGGAGCAGCGTCTCTACCATTCGCAACCCGTTGGGTACATACTTGGCGCGCCCATCGGGCCACGATTCATTCACCAGCACGGCGGGATTTACCCATTTGTGGCCGTATTTGGCCGGAAGAGTCGCGGATAGCATCTGTTGCCAAATGCTATGATTCCACTCACTTGCCTCGCTTGACGATGCAGTCAGGACGATTTTCGGTGAAGCCAAGAAGAGCCTCCTCTAAACTGCTGAAATGGTAGTTCCCAAGGAGTCGGGTAAACTTTCGAAACGGCGCTAACGGGGCGGATTCTAACACCTGTGGCCCTTGCTGCCAAGGGTTATATCCGGGAAGGCGAGTCCTACTCTCAGTCAATTGAATATGTACGCGTCCGGACACATGTGATATAGTCCGCTCTTCGCACCCGAAGAGCTGGCTTGAAACCTGGCTTGCGGCTTTTAACTGCATCACCTAATCACGTCGTTTACGGTAGGCGCTGTCGATTTGGCTTAAGTGATCTTTCGGATCCTATCTCCAAGGTCAGGAAACCGACGATGAAAATTCTATTGTACAACCCGGATAATGGCGTCACGAAAAACTTCATGCCGCATCTATGGATGTTTCTGCTCAAGTCGCTCACGCCGCCAGGGCATGAGGTGGTGCTTATCGATGGCAACGCAAAGCCGATGAGCGATCAGGAACTCGTCCGCTTCATCAAGGATCAGGATATTGGCCTGGTCGGCATCGGATCGATGACGCGAATGGTTGCCAAAGCGTACCGCGTCGCGGATGCGATTCGTGCCGCAGGCGTGCCGGTGGTAATGGGCGGTCCGCACGTGACGGAATGCCCGGAAGAAGCTCTGGGTAAGGATGGCGGACCGCGACATGCGGACGCGGTTGCTCTCGGCGAGGCGGACGAAACGTGGCCGCTGCTCGTTGCCGATGCGGCGAAAGGTGAGTTAAAGGAGATCTATCAACCCGAGATCGACCCAAAAGGCAACGACAAAAAACCAAGTCTGCAACCCTATCCGGTGATCCCCTGGGACACTATTGATCTTGAGCAGTTTAATTTCGTGCCCAAGATCGTGCGCCGCTTTACAGAGCGTTATGGAACGGGCGTCAGCTATTTCAATACCATTCCGCTGGAATCCGGCCGCGGTTGTCCGTATGGCTGCGAGTTCTGCACGGTAACCGGCTTCTTCGGCGATTCGATTCGCTTTCGTTCGAATGAAAGCGTAGTAAACGAACTGTTATTGCTGAAAAAGCGCGCTGAAAAGGATCGCGGCAAGATATCGGTCTTTTTTATCGATGACAACTTTGCGATCAACATCAAACGCACCAAGTCGCTGCTGCGTGACATCATTGCGGCCAATGCCCAATTGCCGTGGATAGGTCAGATTAGCGCAAACCTGCTGCGTGATGAAGATCTAGTGGATCTGATGGCAGACTCCGGCTGTAAGTGGGTATTCATCGGTATGGAGTCAATCGATCCATTAAATCTTGCCGATGTGAATAAGAGCTTTAACAAGCCCGGTGAATATGCGGCAGTGCTCAATCGCCTGGCGCAACGTAACATCTATGCGATCACTTCATTCATCCTCGGTATGGACAACGACACACCCGGCGTGGCTGACCGCACGCTGGAACAGATCGCAGACTGGCCGCCGGGAATGCCGGTATTTAGCCCGCTCGTTCCACTTCCAGGCACGCCGACGTACAAGAAACTCGGAGCCGAGGGACGCCTGACGCGACCAAAGCACTGGCTGAATTTTGCCCACAACCAGATGGCGCACACACCTCTTAAGATGACAATTCCAGAGGCTCAGATCGAGCTGGATCACGCATGGCTGACTTCCTATAGCCCAAAGAACAACCAGCGCGCGATTGATTGGTTCAAGGGCCAGTCGATAAATGATCAGATCATGCATTTGATCATGCGTATGTTCTTCCGTGGGATATATTTCCCGCAGCGGAATGCGCGCGTCTGGACCCGCCTGATTGCTCAGAACCGCAGACCAATTCTTAAGCTCGTTCGAGAGGGCTTCGGCAAGTACCGTGAGGAGCGGAGGACTACCTCTGTGGCGACTGCTTCCGTCCGCTAGGCAGAACCGACGCCAATTGCAGAACTAAGGATTCTTCGAGAGTCCCGGTACTGCATTCAAATGAGAATCCTACTGTACAACCCTGATAACGGCGTGACCCGCAATTTCATGCCGCATCTCTGGATGTTTCTCCTGCAATCACTCACCCCGCCCGAACACGATGTTCTCTTGATTGACGGCAACGCGCGGCCAATGAACGAGAAGCAGTTGGTAAACTTCATACGTGCGCAGAAGATCGGGCTGGTTGGCATTGGCTCGATGACCAGAATGGTTGCCAGAGCCTACCGCATGGCCGACGCTATCCGCACCGCAGGTGTGCCGGTTGTAATGGGAGGACCGCACGTTACAGAAGTGCCCGACGAGGCTTTGGGTCGAGATGGAGGTCCGCGCCATGCCGATGCCGTCGCGCTCGGTGAGGCCGATGAGACCTGGCCACGGATCGTTGCGGATGCTGCGCGCGGCCAACTGAAGGAGATTTACGCACCTGTTGACGAAGCGGGCAAAGAGCGAAAGCCCAGTCTGCAGCCGTATCCCGTGATTCCGTGGGATAAGCTGGATCTGGAACAGTTCAATATGGTTCCCAGAGTCGCGCGGGCACTTATGCAGCGACATGCCAACGGCTGGCACTCAGTTCATGTGATTCCGATCGAGTCAGGTCGTGGTTGCCCCTACGGTTGTGAGTTCTGCACGGTCACCGGATTCTTTGGTGACTCGATTCGGTTTCGTACCAACGAGAGCGTGGTGGATGAACTGCTGAGACTCAAAAGAGACGCACGCAGGAATCGACGGCAGGTTATGGTCTTTTTTATCGACGATAACTTTGCAATCAACATTAAGCGAACGAAATCGCTGTTGAGAGACATCATCGCCGCGGGCGCGCAACTTCCCTGGAGCGCGCAAATCAGCGCCAACCTATTGCGTGATGAGGAGCTGGTCGACCTGATCGCCGCGTCGCATGGCAAATGGATTTTTATCGGCATGGAATCAATCGACCCGGTCAACCTTGCTGATGTGAACAAGAGTTTCAACAAGCCCGTCGAGTACGCCACCGTGCTTAATCGCCTGGCCCGACGCAACATCTACGCGATCACGTCTTTCATTATGGGTCTGGACAACGATACGCCCGGTGTGGCTGATCGCACGCTCCAGCAGATTGAGGCTTGGCCGCCTGGATTGCCCGTCTTTGGCCAACTCACGCCATTCCCGGCAACGCCGCTCTACGAACGCTTGCTGAAAGCGGGCCGGCTGACGCGGCCAAAACACTGGTTGGAGTTCGCGCCTTACCAGATGGCGAATACACCTTTGAAGATGACGATCCCCCAAACGCAACTGGAGCTTGATAAGGCGTGGACCGCCTCGTACTGCCCGAAAAGGAACGAGCATGCGGTTGACTTGCTCACAGACAAGCCCTTCAGCATACGGATCACGCATCTTGCAATGCGGCTGTTCTTTCGCGGCATCTACTTTCCTCAAATGAACAAACGCGCCTGGGTGAAAGTGATCATTGATAACCGCCGACCAATTTACAAGCTGGTGAAAGAAGGACTCGGCAAGTGGCGCGTTGGGCATCGAGAAGCGTCCGTTGCGACGGTTGCGACGAGCTAAGCGCGTCCGGCTTCTTCCAGAACCAAAACTCCACCGTTTATTCCTTTTGCAGTACAAACGTGCGCGGGATGCTTTGCAGGTCCTTGCGTATCTCAAGCAGTTTCCAAACGCCGCTATCGACCAATTGCTCGACCGCCTCGCTCTGTCCGAATCCTATCTCAAAAACAAAATAGCCCCCTGCCCGCAGGAATGGCCGCGCCTCGCGCAGTAACCGGCGAATGACGGAGAGACCATCCGACCCTGCGGCGAGTGCCGCGCGAGGTTCAAAGCGCACTTCCCGTTGTACGCTCTTCAATTCATCCTCGGAAACATACGGTGGGTTCGAAGTGATCAAAGAAAACAGTTCGTTCGGATCCAGGGCCGAAAAACAATCCGATTCAAGCAGCATCAAACGATCCGTGACGTTGTGACGCGTAGCATTTCGTTGCGCTACACGCAACGCCGCCGGTGATACGTCTGTCGCTAAGGCGTGTGCCCCCACCAGGTCGTGAAGCACCGAGATCGCAATGCAGCCGGAGCCCGTGCCGATGTCCGCGAAGTATGGCTCGAGATCATTCTGCAAAAGTTCCAGGGCCGTCTCAACAATCAATTCGGTTTCGGGTCGAGGAATCAGCACATCGGAGGTAACTTCAAAGTCCAGCTTGAAGAATTCCTGCTGGGCAATGATGTATTGCAACGGCTCGCCGCGCGCCCGGCGCTCAACCAGAATTGCAAAGTCTGCACGTTGCTCCCTGGTCAGCGATTCGTCAGCGTGGGAAATGATGAAACTTCGATCGCGACCGAGGACGTGAGCCAGGAGCGAACCGGCTTCATGCCGGGGCTCGGCAACTGCGGCTTCATCCAGTCGTTGCGCGCCTTCTCGGATCGCGCCGCCAATCGAAAGACCTGAAGGACTCGTCGGCTTCTTGCTCACTCATTCATTCTATATTAGGCTTTGCCTCGAATCGTAAGAAGCAGATCGCGCAGGTGTCCAATTGCGCTTGATCGCGGGTCGCCGCGAGTCGCGAATTTGCGTCCCCGAGCGTCGTTCGCCGGAAGAAGAAGGCGATTGAAACTTTACTTCGGATAGCACGAAGCGAGTCTCGTTTCTTCCCGTACGGACGGCGGAACCTCCGGGCCCAAGGGTTCGGAGGTTTCGCAGTTCCGAAGGGCCGAAGTTTAACAAGTTTTCACACTTAAGGGAGAGGTACTCGTAAAAAAATGGGACCACTGGCGAAAAGCCTTCTTCTCTTTGTGCTGAACTGGCTCGATGCGCAGCTCACGCTCTTCTGGGTTCATTCAAACATAGCCATTGAAGGCAATGGCCTGATGAGCCAATTACTCAAAGTTGGTGACGCCCCTTTCATGTTAGTCAAGCTGGCGATAGGAGCTTTTGCCGCCTATACCCTCTATCGCTGTTCCCATCTGCCCCTGGCTCGTCGCGGAATGCAACTGGTGCTGACAATCTATCTGGCGTTGATGGTGGCCCACGCCGCGACGGGAATGTCGGCCCTTGGCTGGTCTAAGCCGTTGGCAATGATTGCCTTCATTACCAACGTGCCCCACGCTCTGCTCACGCTGTTCTCATAAGACTACCGCCGGTCGGCGAAGTTCTATCGCGGCCAGGGCGCCTTCCCATCTCCAAATCAAAGAGCGCTTCTTATCGCTGGTTCCGGAACTTGCAATGCCCCCGGGCGTTTTGCAAATGCCGCGTGCGCAACCGTAAACTAAGGCCGGTGCATCTCAGTCATCGCTTTTTGAATTGGAGGAGACTTAACAAAATGTACAGACTTTCAGGACGCCAGATTCTCGCTATTGCTTTGGGCTCCGCACTTTTTGCCGCGATTACTGTCGCGGGCTTTCAGCAGATATCAGGACATTTTCAACCTTTCGGGTCAGCTTCTATCGCACAGCCGGCAAACATTACCGATCCGTCAATGGCTTCGGACGAGCAAAACAATATCGAAGTTTATCGAGCGACTTCGCCGGGTGTCGTCTATATCCAATCGACAACTACCGTGCGCGATTTCTTTGGCCTGTTTTCTCAACCGGTAGAAGGCGCCGGATCGGGTTCGATCATCGATGAGCAAGGCGACATTCTCACCAACTTTCACGTCGTCGCTCGGACCGAGAAGCTCACGGTTAGTTTTGGTAGCGGGAAAAACTATTCGGCCAGGGTTGTCGGTAGTGATCCGGACACCGACCTGGCGGTTATTCGATTGACGGAAACACCAAAGGAACCCTTAACGATCGTGCCGATGGGAGATTCCGACAAGTTGATCGTGGGTCAGAAAGTCCTGGCGATTGGAAATCCATTCGGGCTTGATCGCACGCTGACGACCGGAGTCATCAGCGGCTTGCAGCGTCCGATCCGAGCACAAAATGGAAGGCAGATCGAAGGCGCAATTCAAACCGACGCTTCGATCAATCCGGGAAATTCAGGCGGTCCTTTGCTGGATTCGCACGGGCGAATGATAGGGATCAATTCGCAGATCGAATCGCCTTCCGGCGCGTCGGCGGGAGTCGGATTCGCCATTCCCGTGAACATTGCCAAGAGAATTGTCCCCCAACTCGTACGCAGCGGTTACGTGCAACGGCCCGACCTGGGGACCAGGACACGCAATGTCGCGGATTTTGGCAATCAAGTGCAGTTTCCCGTCTCAACTGGAGCTTTGATTTGGACGGTGCAACCTGGGGGCCCGGCGGCAAACGCCGGACTTCGTGGTTTAGTCCAGACTGAAGAAGGAGACGTCGAGCTCGGCGATATCATCGTAGCGATCGACGGCGAGAAGGTCGACAATAATGACAATCTTTACAAGATTCTCGACAAGCATAAGCTGGGAGATACCATCAGCGTAGAGATTGTTCGCCGCGGCCGTCGCATGACTGTACCAGTACGCTTAACCGAACTGCCGCCCGACCGCCGTCGTGTTTATCGGGAGTAGTCTGCGGATTACCTTCGGTCATAAGAAAGGCGCGCGTCGCAAAGGTCGGCGCGCGTTTTTACTTTTGTCATCTGCGCGATAATGAGAAGTCTCTGCCTGTCAAGCAGAAAAGATTTCGGGTAGTGCTCCGTTAGTGTGTTGGTGGCTTGGTGGGTTTTTAGGCCGTGCAACCGCGCAAGCCGCTTTGGAAGTTTCGGTTCAGCGGAACTCAGAATACAGAGCATTTGCCTTCGCTCAGCTTTTGCGACGAGTCAGGCGGCAATTCATAGTACCATCCGCGTCTCTTCCAAACTGATCCGTCAGCATACTCAATCTTGTTGATAATAACCTCACCGTCTTCTAGCCCGTCTGCACGCGCGTCAACACTTATCACCTTGACGGGAGCATACGGAGTCCACAGAACGAGTATTTCTTTCTTCTTTGGCTTGACTCGGAGCGCGCATAGATATTGTTTTGGCTCGTAATCGTCAGGCCCTGCGGTTGGTTTAAATTCCCAGATCAAGCTCCTGACGACGTTTATACCGGTGTTTTTAACCTCGAGGCGGAGCTGGTAGGTGTCCCCACGCGTTTCGGCTGAACTAGCGGCCGCCTTCCCTTCCATGTTCCGCATGTCAGCTCGTCGCGACCCTAGATCCCGGTCATTCGATATGGGTGTAGTGATTGGTCCCCCTGGATTTCTAGCCCCCCGAATGAGAGCGGTATTCTGCCGTTCCTTGGCCCAGCTGAACTTGACGACCAGCAGGTCGGGATCTTCGCGTTCCACCATTCGCTGCTGCAGATTCGGAGAGAACGCGATTAGGACAAGAAGGAGGATTGGTTTCAACGCTGTCCTCTTTGAGTGAATCAGTGAATTTAACGTTCCGTGCGCGACGCCTGACCTAAATATCTGCGTTTGCCGCGCCGCTGTCAACGGTTTCAAGGGCCAGTTAGTGTGTTGCTAATATCCCATAGCTTTCAAGCGGGGCCTCTCGTTCGCGGTAGAAGCGTCTTAGCTTTTCGGTTGGGGCGTAAATAGTTGTTGGCTTCAGTTTATGTCAGGTAGCCGCGAGCTACCAGCATCCCAAGACATCGTTTCACGGTTGCCGTTCTGTATCGTCCGGGACGGCGAATCCTACCAGTCAGGCCAGATTCTAGCGGAGCACTACCAGATTTCGGGCTAGTGGGGGTAATTACCCGCTACCGATTTCTGGACCAGAGGTGCGTCTGCGTGGCGATAGTTAACCAGGTTGCTGACAGTCTTAACTCGTCATCTTACGCGGACTTATGAATAGAATGGCTTGATAGCAAGAATGTGTTGCTGGAAACATCAAGCGAATTCATGGTAGATGAGTCCAAATATGACTCTCGAGCCGAGAGGCTGGTTGGAATGCAACTCCCGAATCCAATAGACAAAGCGAAAGCTGAATCGCTGTTGCGGCAGATGCTGGGCGCGGATAAATCATTTCGTGACGGCCAATGGGAATCCATCGAGGCTGTTGCGGTTCTCAATCGGCGGGTGATGGTTGTTCAGCGCACCGGCTGGGGCAAAAGCATCGTTTACTTTATCGCGACGAAGATCTTGCGTGACCGCGGCGCGGGCCCGGCGCTGCTGATAAGTCCGCTGCTGGCGCTGATGCGAAATCAGATTGAAGCTGCGCGCAACATAGGATTGCGACCGATTACGATTCATAGTGAAAACCGAGACGAGTGGGAACAGGCACAGGCCGCGCTTTCCCAGAACAGTTGCGACATCCTGCTGATTTCGCCTGAACGGTTGGCGAATGCGGAGTTTCGTCGTCAGGTGCTGCCGCGATTTCAGAAGAGCATCGGTCTTTTCATCGTTGACGAGGCGCATTGCATATCAGACTGGGGACATGATTTTAGACCGGACTACCGGCGCATTGTTCGCGTACTGCAATTGCTGCCGCCAAACGTTCCGGTGGTCTGCACGACCGCGACAGCGAACGACAGGGTAGTGCAGGATGTCGTGGCGCAGATCCCGAACCTTCAAGTGCAGCGCGGGCCGCTCGCTCGTGCTTCGTTGAAGCTCTTTAACATCAAGCTGAGCGATCAGAGCGAGCGGCTGGCATGGCTGGCGCATTTTGTTCCTAAACTTCCAGGTAGCGGCATCATTTATTGCTTGACGATTCCGGATACGCGTCGCGTCGCAGCATGGCTTAAGAAAAACGGAATTGCGGCGCGCGAATATCACTCTGAAGTCGAAAGCGCGGACAAATTGGAATCGGAACGCATGCTGCTGGCAAACGAGTGCAAGGCGCTGGTCGCGACGGTTGCGCTGGGAATGGGCTTTGACAAACCGGATCTCGGATTTGTCATTCACTTCCAAAGGCCCGGCTCGGTAATCGCCTATTACCAGCAGGTAGGCCGCGCCGGACGCGCGGTGGACGAGGCATACGGGATTCTTTTGAGCGGGCGCGAGGACGACGAGATTCAGGACTACTTCATACGCTCGGCGTTCCCGCCCGCTGAGGTGATGATGCAAGTGTTGCGAGAACTCGAACTTGGCGCCGGAGCGAGTATCAACGAATTGATGGCGCGTTTGAATTATAGAAGAGGAGTGATTGAGAAAGCGCTCAAGCTGTTAGAGGTGGATGGAGCAGTGATGCGCGATAGGACGATCTTCGTGCGCACCACCAACACCTGGGCGCCTAATTTGTTGCGTTCCGAGCAAGTAACGCAGAGCCGTCGGGAAGAGTTGGCGGAGATTAGGCGCTATGTGGATCACGATGGTTGCTTGATGGAGTTTCTGGCGCGTTCGCTCGACGATCCGTCGCCGGGTCGCTGCGACAAATGCATGAATTGCTCACGTAGCGCCAAACGGCAGCCTGTGCCTGATGAACTAATCCGGAACGCAGTTCAGTTTCTCAGAGGCGACAACGTAAACACGGACCCGCGAAAACAATGGCCACGTGCGGTATTGTCTGAACTGCAGCAAGCAATGCCCGCGGCAGTGGGTTATTCGAAGGAAGGAAACTAAAGACTACGATTCCTGAAGAATTGCGACCTGAGGTAGGCCGTGCTTTGTGCATCTACGGCGACGCAGGGTGGGGCCGCATTGTTGCACAATGCAAATACGATGGAGGTCATTTCGACGACGAGTTGGTAGCGGCCTCCGCAACCTTGATTTGGGATCGTTGGCGGCCCGATCCATTTCCACAATGGATCACGTGCGTTCCTTCAAAACGAAAGCCGCTGCTCGTATCGGATTTCGCTCGGCGGCTGGCGGCGCGGCTGCGTATTCCTTTCCTCCCGGTGATCGAAAAGGCCCGCGAGACGGAACCGCAGAAACGTATGGAGAACAGCGCCCAGCAGGTCCGCAATCTGCTGGAAGCATTTTCGGTCGAGCGTGGTATTCTGGCTGCGCCGGTAATTCTGGTGGACGACGTAATAGATTCGGGTTGGACCATGACAATGATCGCAGCTTTGTTGCGCATGAATAACAGCGGGCCAGTATTTCCCTTCGCGTTGGCGAGGGCGACGGCGGGTGATTCATGATCGACGCACGCGAACTGATGAGCGATGACGGCGCGGTTGTGGCCATGCTGTGTTCGCACCTTGGGTTGAGCGGCAGCGACGAGCCTGTGGCTGCGCCGTTTACCTTAAGGGAATGGAATGCGCTGGCGCGGAAGATTCACGATTCTGAAATCAAGTATCCGCGATCGTTGCTCGGATTGTCCGCCGAGGATTTGGCAAAGCGCCTGGGACTCATCGCGACCGAAGCAGATCGAATTTCTCAATTGCTGGCGCGGGGGGGAAGCGTCGCGCTCGAGTTGGAACACTTAGCTGCGAGCGGCATTTGGTGCGTGACGCGCCTGGATGATGCTTACCCTGCCCGGCTGCGAAACACTCTCAAACATCAAGCCCCGCTCGTGCTGTTTGGCGCGGGAGAATTCGAGATTCTCCAGAAACCATCGATCGCGATTGTAGGTTCACGCAACCTCGACGAGAGTGGAGAGAGCTTCGCTCGAAGTTTGGGTGCGTTGTGCGCGGGGCAATCAGTTGCCGTCGTGTCGGGTGGTGCGCGAGGCACAGATCGGGTCGCGATGCAGGCGGCGTTAGAGGCTGGTGGCCATGCCGTTTCGATCCTCGCAGACAGCCTCGTCAGGACGATCCGTCAGCCCGATGTACGCGATTTCGTAACGGATGGTCGGTTGGTGTTGCTGACGCCTTACCAACCCGACAATGGTTTTTCAGTGGGCGCCGCGATGGGGCGCAACAAAATGATCTATGGCGCTTCGGATTATTCGGTGGTGGTATCCAGCGATTACCAAAAAGGCGGAACTTGGGCCGGAGCAGTAGAAACCCTGACCGTGGGCTGGTGTCCGGTCTTTGTCCGCTCAGGCGCGAATGTTGGTCCAGGCAATAGAGAGCTGATGAACAAAGGAGCGCTACCAATCTCTGATGCTGAGATAGAGGGGTTGGGAAATATCATCGAGTGGATGAAGGAGCATGCTGGTTCACGCCCCCAACAAGCTGAGTTGCTTCTCGCGTAGGGCGCGAGGTGACCTGAAGGACCCAAGCGACTGGCTGTTGAGCTACGCTGACAGGGGAAAATTGTCAGCCCGGAGGCCAGGTCAGCTCGCGGCCGCCGAGCACGTGTGCATGAAGGTGCAAAACAGACTGGCCGGCGCCGCTCCCGGTATTAATTACCGTACGATAGCCGCCGCCATCCGACAGTCCGTGCTCGTAAGCCACACGCGCTGAGATACGCAGCAGGTGACCAAGCAAAGACTCGTCCTTTTGCGACGCATCATCGAGGGATTCCATATGTTCGCGGGGGATGACCAGCAAGTGCGTGGGCGCTTGCGGATTGATGTCGCGAATGACGAGGCAACGATTGTCCTGATAAATCACATCGGCCGCAGCGCTGCCCGCCAGGATTTTACAAAAAAGGCAATCGGTCTCATTCATAGGCGCATAATACCACAAACCTCATCGTCGTCTCAGTTACGGTACGTAGTTCAGAGTTTTGGCTTGTGCCTGCAGGAGAGGTCAGTACCACCTGCGTGAGCGGGTGGGCCAGACACTCACTTTGTCAGGCTTGAGTCTTCGATCCACCCGCTCACGCAGGTGGTACTGACCTCATGGCCATCAGCAACCTAAAGGTTGAACTCTAAACCAAATTTGTTTCTCAGTTTACGCGGCGGCGCTGTCTTCCTCTTCAGGCAATGGCGCGGTGACTGATTCGCGCACGCGCTCAATGTCAGCGCCAACTTCCTTAAGTTTAGTTTCAATCTTCTCGTATCCGCGATCGATATGATAGACGCGATCGATCAACGTCTCGCCTTCAGCGACCAGACCAGCCAGTACCAGCGAGGCCGAAGCGCGCAAATCGGAAGCCTGCACGCGCGCGCCGATGAGTTTGCTTGGGCCGTCGACAATCGCCTTGTCGTGGCTAACTTGAATTCGCGCGCCCATACGCTGCAGCTCGGATGCATGCATAAACCGGTTCTCGAAAATGGTCTCGGTAATAACCGACCGCCCGTTGGCCTGGGTCATCAGAGCCATGTATTGCGCCTGCATGTCCGTAGGAAAGCGCGGATAGGGTTCCGTGACCAGGTCGCCCGCTTTTAGTCCACGTCGGCCACAGCGCACATGCAGAGTGCTCTGGTTGACCTCTTCAATCTCGACCCCTACTTCGCGCAGCTTGGCAATCACCCGTACCAGATGCTCTGGTTGGCAATCTCTGATTTCCAGTTCACCTTTCGTGATCGCTGCGGCGACGATGAACGTTCCGGTTTCAATTCGATCGGGGATGATTGTGTGCTCGGCGCCGCCGAGCGACTCGACTCCTTCGATTTGAATTGTCGGTGTGCCCGCGCCACGCACACGTGCTCCCATTTTATTCAAGAGTTCCGCGAGGTCGGTGATCTCCGGCTCGCGCGCAGCGTTGTGAATCGTCGTCGTGCCGCGAGCCAGGGTGGCGGCCATCACCAAGTTCTCAGTCCCGGTAACTGATACTTTGTCGAAGTGAATTTCGGCGCCGACTAATCCGTCCTGAGGCGCTCGGGCCACGACGTCGCCTGCTTCGAGAAAAACTTCCGCGCCAAGTTTAGTAAAACCCGCGAGATGAAGATCAATCGGGCGGGCGCCGATGGCACAGCCGCCCGGCAGTGAAACCCGCGCTTTGCCAAAACGAGCAAGCAGTGGACCGAGGGCCAGCACCGAAGCCCGCATGGTCTTTACCAGTTCGTACGGCGCGGCCATGATCTCGATATTTGCGGCAGATATCTTGTGCGTGCGCAGTTCGGGTGTCAGCACGTGCGCGCCGATGTCTTCCAGTAAGCGTCGCTGAGTGATGATGTCGCGAACATACGGGATGTTGTGGAGAGTGATTGTTCCGGGCGTGAGAATTGCCGCGGCCATGCACGGCAGAGCCGAGTTCTTCGCGCCGCTGATAGAGACGCGACCCTTGATGGGGTTGCCACCGCGAATGCGAAATTTTTCCACGGAGAAAGATTAAATGAAAAGTTACCGAACCGCGAGCGGTAACGGCTCCTGGTCCGTCCTGCCTGCGGTAGCGCGCCGGCAGACGCGGGTAGGGGACCTGCTAAAAATGATTGCTCGACGCGCGGCTCGATCGTCGCGATTTCTTCTTTCGCCAGCGCGGCCCCTCTTCCGTTCCTTTCAACGAACTCAGCGGCCAGAGTTTGTGTTCGATTTTGGCGAGACCGGCGTCAATCACCGCCCGCACCACTTCTTCAGAAGATTTGTAACATGGCGCGGCTTCATCAAGCGGCACATGGCCGTCGGCGTTCACCAGAATCCCCGCGGCCGCATATTCGTCATCGATCTTACTCTGCGACAGTGTGCGCGTAGCCTGGGCGCGCGACATCCTGCGGCCCGCGCCGTGATTCACTGAGAATCCGGAATTCACCGCATTCGGCAACGGTCGGAGGATGTAACTGAAGTCCTTGTTGCTGCCGGGAATCAGAACCGGATGGCCGGTCTGCTCCCACATCGTGCCGCGCAGCAGCGGATAGCCCGCCGGGAACGCCCGCGTGGCGCCCTTGCGATGCACCCAGACCTCGCCGAACTCAGGGTGCCATTCCTTCTGTACGAGGTTATGACTGATCTCGTAAATCAACTCGAGGTCGGCCATGAAAGTTTCGCGAAAGGCTTCGGCAACCTGCTCGAAAATGATCAAGCGGTTCAGGATTGCATAGTTGCCGCCGGCAGCAACTGCGTTCAGATAATCGCGATAGTGTTTCGAATCAGGAGTGAAGTAGCCGAGATCGATATCCTTGATTTCATGCGGCCGCTCGGCACGCGCCAAATCGAAATAGTTCGTCGCCATGCCATGACCAAAACCGCGGCTGCCGGTATGTACCTGCACAAAGAGCGCGCCCGTGTTCACTTCGCTTTGCAGTTCGATGAAATGATTACCACCGCCGAGGCTGCCCAACTGTTGCATGCCGCGCTCAGGTTTACCTTTGCCACCCCGCGGTACTTCCCAGTCCTCATCGACAGGGATGCGATGACGCTCGGCACGGCTGCGATCGAACGTGGCGCCATACCTAGCGACGTAGTACTCAGCACCGCCACGCACCAGCCGGTTGAATTCGTTTTCAGAGAGGTTGCGCAGGCGATTACTTTTGCCGCCGGCGCCCATTTCAATTCGCTGCATCACCGCACGATTGAATTGCAGACGCTTCTCGGGAGTCGCAGCTTCAACCGGCACTTCAGATTTCGCACTCATCATGCCGCAGCCGATGTCGTAACCGACCGGGCCCATGGCCACGGCGCCGCTTTCATAATCGGTTATGAGAACGCAGCCCACAGGCACGCCATAGCCATAGTGCACGTCAGGTGTAATCACGACCATCTTCACGCCGGGGAAGCGCGCCGCGTTCACGATTTGGCGATAGAGAATGTCTTCGGCTGATTCAAACAGTGAATGCGTAAGAAAGAGGCGCACGGGCACTTCACCCGTGTCTTCGGTTTTCAAAACGTAGTAGCCGTCGCCGTGCCAGCGCGCCAGGTGTTTCCAGCGATGCGCGTCGGCGAGAGCTTTGCGCTCGTCAATAGTCCCGGGGATCTTCGTCACGGATTGATTTTAGTTCAGCAGCAGGGAAGCAGCGAGTTCGGAGACTGTTTCATCCGGCGCTGCCGTCTTGCTCATTACCAGTCGGAGTTGCGCCAACTCGTAACTGTCCCGGCGAAATTGAAAGAGCTTTTGGGCGCTTTCGCGATCCGGGGCCATCGGGCGAATCGTGTTGGCGCTCGAGATAATTCGCTCCCAGCAGAGTTCAAACGGCGCATCGAGCCAGACGCTCAGGCAATCGTGTTCGGCGACCAGGGTGCGGTTGGCTTCGATCGTCCAGGCGCCGCCTCCGAGCGCGATCACCCGCGCGTTGCTCCTTTCCAAAGCATCCCGCAGCGTCCGCGTTTCGATTTCGCGGAACGCGATCTCGCCATCGTGTTCAATGATCTCAGCAGGCGGGCGGCCTTCGCGTTCAGTTATGAACGAATCGAGGTCTATCGAATCGCAAGCGAGCTGACGCGCGAGGGCGTCGGCCACGGTGGTCTTTCCGCAGCCCATGAAGCCAACGATGACAATGCGACGGTCCCTATTCATTGCCGAAAACATTCAACCAAGCCGCCACACTACTCTCTGCGCCACCTCTGCGTTCTCTGCGTCTCGGCGGTGAATCGAAGACACCAAATCATTCACCGCAGAGACGCAGAGGTCGCTGAGAAAGCCGCAGAGAAACAATTAGCGTTCGACCACCGATTCCAGCAAATCAAAAAACTCCGGAAACGAGACGGCCACGCATTCCGAGTCGGTGATCTCTGTTGCGCCTTCGGCGAGTAACCCGGCAACCGCAAAAGCCATCGCGATGCGATGATCGCCGCGCGGATCGATCTTTGCTCCGCGCAACTGCGCGCGACCGCCGACCCGCAAACCATCATCGAACTCGTCGACTTGGGCGCCCATCGCTCTCAGGTTCTGCGCCGTCGTGGCAATGCGATCTGATTCTTTCACGCGCAACTCAGCCGCGTCGCGAATCTCGATGCCGCCTTCGATCTGCGAACCCGCCACCGCGAGCAGCGGCAGCTCGTCAATCAACCGCGGGACTATCAAACCCTGAATCATCATTGGCGAGTCGGACTTTGGGGATGAAGTTTGCTTTTCCGATCCGTGAACGCGAATTAGCCCTACGGGTTCACTGCTCTCTTCACGCGCGTTGACGATCTCGACATTCAGTCCCAGAGCGCGCAATTGCTCCAGGAAGAGCACGCGCGTTGGATTTACGCCGACATCCTTAACCTGCAAAGACGACCCGGGAAGCAGCGCCGCGGCGGCGATGAAATACGCAGCCGAGGAGATATCCCCGGGAACGGATAGGTCGCGGGCGAGGAAACGCGCCGGGCCGTTGACTATGGTAAAGCGCGCGTTCGCGCCTTCGCGTTCGACGGCGCCGCTTTCGATCTGAGCCCCAAACCCGCGTAACATTCGTTCAGTGTGATCACGCGTCACTTCGTTCTCGATGACTTCCGTCTTTCCGTCAGCGTTCAGGCCCGCTAACAGGATGCATGATTTCAGCTGCGCGCTGGCCACGGGTAATTCATAACTGATCGCCCGCAAAGGCTTGTGACCATGAATCACCAGCGGCGCGCGGCCATCGTCCGACGATATCGATGCACCCATCATCTGGAGCGGCTCAATGATTCGCGCCATTGGACGCGATCGCAAAGAAGCATCGCCGGTCAACGTTGATTCGAAATTCTGTCCGGCGAGAATTCCTGCGAGCAGGCGCATCGTTGTGCCGCTGTTGCCGCAATCGAGCGGCCCGCGCGGCTTACGAAATCCGTCGCTACCGACCCCGTGAATCAGAAGATCGGCGCCCTCGCGAACGATAGAAACGCCCAGCTCTTTCAGGCACGACAACGTGGAGTTGCAGTCCGCGCTGGTGGAAAAATTCCTGATTTGCGAAGCGCCTTCGGCCAGTGCTGCAATCATCGCCGCTCGATGCGAGATGGACTTGTCGCCCGGCATTAGCATCTGCCCGCGAATTGTCTTTGCCGGTAGAATGATCACGGGCGAATCTTAACCTGAGGACGCTGCGAAAGCGTAGTTCGACGAACTAAGGTTGGTCGGACACAGGGGCAACTTCTTGACACGCGACCTGTGGGCATGTTACACGTCCGTCTTCCGTTTGCTATTAGATCGCAGCAGCCAAACCGCAATTCCCGGCGAGAAAGGCCGCGCCTTTTGTGACCGAACAAACGACTCGACTCGTTTTGCCCAGCCACATTGAGGCGGTAGGTGAC
>JBGQGG010000030.1:0-69252 GCA_041497335.1 Pyrinomonadaceae bacterium
TGAAAGCAAAGAGCAGGTGCTGAAGAAACTCGGCAAGGCAGCGACCAGGTTGCGCGAGAAAATGGGTGAATCGCTGGCTTCAATTCAAAAGTTTGACGCGCCGATTGAGCAAGCTACCACATCATCGCTCGACGCGCTCAAGACCTATTCCATGGGACGTGAACTCGCTCTTGGGAACAAGGATCGCGAAGCCATGCCGTTCCTAAAACGAGCAGTCGAGCTCGATCCTAACTTCGCTCATGCCTATGACAAACTGGCAGGATCATATAGTAATACCGGGCAGCAAGAGTTGGCCATAGAAGCTTTCCAAAAGGCATTTGATCTGCGAGAACGATCCAGCGAGTATGAAAAGCTCAGGATTGCCGCAGACTACTACGCCTTCGCGACATTTGAGGCTGACAAATTCATCGAGGCGTACGAGCTGCTGGTGCGGACGTACCCGCGCGACTTTGTTGCTTGGAACAATTTGGGTAACCGGTACAATTCAGTAGGCCAATTCGAGAAAGCAGCCGAAGCCTGCCGCGAAAGTATTCGACTTAACCCAAATTGGGTTATTCCGCGAAGTAACCTGGCGCTGGCATTCATCTTTCTCAATCGGTTCGATAAAGCCACGCAGGTCATTCAGAAGGCGCTGGCGCAAAAACTCGAATCCACACCAATGCATTCCCACCGCTATTCGATCGCCTTCGTGCAGGGCGACGCGGCGGCAATGAAGCAACAGATCGACTGGGCCAGCGGACGGCCTGATGAATACCTGGCCCAGGCATGGCAAGCCGAAGCGGCGGCCTTCTGCGGCCAGTTGCGAAAGGAGCGCAAATTCAGCAAGCGCACGGTTGAACTTGCACTGCAACACGAACAGAAAGAGGCCGCGGCCCAGTTCCTCGCTGGCCAGGCGGTAACGGCAGCAGTCTTCGGCCACTGCGACCAGGTTGACGGCCTCGTCGCCAGGGCTTTTGGCATTTTGCGTAGCCGCGCGGCGGTGGCAATTGCGGCTAATGCTTTTTCCCTTTGTGGCGACTCCGGGCGCGCACAGCCGCTTATGGACGAATATTCCAAACGGCTTCCGAAAAACACATTCTGGAATGTTGTGAACGCTCCGTTGTATCGAGCTCAAATTGCGCTACACAGCGCCAATGCTGCGCAAGCAATTGAGTTGCTGGAATCAGCGCATCGCTTCGAGTCGTTTGGCAATTTTGGACCACAATACGTTCGAGGTCAGGCCTACCTAAAACTGAACAAAGGCGCGGAAGCAGCTGCTGAGTTTCAAAAGATTCTGAGTCATCGCGGCTGGTCTGTTCGCGGGGTCTTGTATCCTCTTGCATACGTCGGCCTCGCACGCGGAGCCGTCCTTCAAGGCGATACTGCAAAAGCGCGCAAGGCTTATCAGAACTTTTTCGCGCTCTGGAAAGACGCCGACCCGGATAATCCTATTCTGATTGAAGCAAAGGGCGAATACGAGAAGTTGAAGTGAGTATGGAACAATATCTGCAATGCCTTCAGGTTTGATCCCTCGATGATCGCCGGGCGAATTTCTCACTATCGCATCGTTTCCAGCATCTTGCCCCCCGATCTTCATACTGGGAAGGGGATCTTCAATTCACTTGCGAAGTCGAAACAACAGCAACTGGCTACCCCTCGTAGCTGGCAAGAGAGTGCCATCGGGCGCAACGGAATGGCGTTTTTGATCTGCTGAGCGCTAGCCGTGCTCGCAACGACCAGCGCGATGACAATGATCCTTGTGGCCAGAATCATTTTTCGAGTCACGAACACTTGAAGGCCAGTCGCATTAAGCTTAGCAGCATGATCTTAGATTCTTAACAACATTTCACGCGCGGGTTTGAATTAACCGCTACTCTTCGCCGGAATTAGTGCGCCGAAAACGTGTTGGAATCAGAACCCGACGCTGGTGCGGCGTGAAAGTGGTCGATCACCTGCTAGAGCGCGGCCTTTTCAGGGGTTCGAGTTCGAGCATGTGATTACCGGACAAAAGTTTCAACTTTGGCGTGTGACTTTATTCGCGTGCGAGTGGAAACGCAAGGATTACCACGGAGGTTGATCCTGTGCGGAATCAGATCTTATGAAAGCGCCAAAGCGGGTGGCGAAGATCACCGGAGCAACGCGGCTTCACAGCACTTTGGAATTCCGGGAGATAGCGTTTGACAACATTCGTTGACCTTACTATATTCGCAGGGCATTCAAGCAGACTCGCCGGCTTCAACGGGTTGTAATCTCGAGATCCAAGAACATGGCTGTCACCACAAGCCGCAGAATCAAACCGTATGGGATCATCCTCGCGTCCTTAGTGATGCTCTGCTTTTCGCAAGGCTCTATTCTTGCCCAGGATCCTTCAAGCGATGGGCCCGGCGGAGGTTCCACTCAGGCAGGACAGCCAGCAGGCGGACAAGTAGGAGGCGGACCGGCAAACCCTGCGATAGCCAAGACATCGCGTTCCGTAAAGCGCAGTTCGCAACCGTCGACAGCGGCGAACCGCCGAAGCACCTCCAGCAAGAAGCAACCTCCACCCGAAGAAAGCCTCAGTGACAAGGTCGAGCGGGCCCTTGAGGAGGGCAATGCTGCGCGAGACGGGCATCTCTACACTCAAGCTGAATCACTCTACCGAAAGGCCCTGTCTCTGGATGCCAAAGACGCGCGGGCCTACATCGGATTGGGTAATGTCTATTTCGATCAGGACAAATTCAATCAGGCCATCGAATTCTACCGCCTCGCGATCAAGTTGCAGCCTGCTAATGCCGAAGCCTATAGCAATCTGGGATACAGCTTTATCAGGTTGGGAAAGAGCACGGAAGCCGAGCCATTCATAAAGCAGGCGCTGGCGCTGGATCCGCAATCCGCTACCGCGATTACTCGCCAGGGCCACCTTTACCGGGGTCAGAAAAAGTACAATGAGGCAATAGAACAGTATAGAAAGGCAATCAGCCTCAAGCCTGACTATGCCGAGCCTTACAACGGTCTGGGTCTGACGTATGAGGATCAGAAAAACTACAGCGACGCGATGGACCAGTTCAGGAAGGCAATTAGTCTCAGGCCTGATTGGCCTCTCCCCTATTTCAATCTGGGCAACGTGTACCTTGACCAGAAGATATACGCTGAGGCAATAGACCAATATGATAAAGCGGTCAGCCTCAAGCCTGACTATGCGGCAGCTTATAGTCGTCTGGGCTTTGCGTACTTTTATCAGAAAAAATACGACGAAGCGATTGCGAATTTCAACAAGGCGATCGTCGCCGCACCGAATAACAGCTCGTCATACAATGGTCTGGGACTTGTATACTTAGCTCAGAAGAAGTACGAAGCGGCAGCAGAACAGTACCAGAAAGCCATCACGGCCGCTCCGAATTGGTCTGTTCCTTATCAAAACCTGGGTGATGTATATCATCTGCTGAATAGAGATGGTGAGGCAATAGACGCGTACCGGAAAGCTATCAGCATCAGCCCTAACTGGCCTTACCCGTACAACAGTCTGGGCAATATGTACTACGCTCAGCGCAAATACAGCGAGGCACTGGAACAATACAACAAGACAATCAGTCTCCAACCGAATTTTGCCGCTGCTTATTATAATCTGGGTCTGGTTTATCTCCAGTTGAAGAACAAGGACGCCGCGATGGAACAGTACCGGAAGCTGCAGACCCTCGATCCGGCAAGGGCCCAACGCTTGCTGCAGGTCCTCAATAAGTAGATTCGAGTGTTAGGTATGAATTATCGGAGAGCCTGGCTCACGGTCTCTGTGGGATTGATCAGTCTGGCATTGTGCTATGCCACGACTCCGTCCCTGACTCAGCGAAAGCCTCAGTCTGCAGCATCTGTTTCCGCTGAAAAGCCGCGCGACTATCCGGTTAAGCCCGTTCCATTCACCTCCGTGCATTTCCACGATGTCTTCTGGGCGCCCCGCCTGGAGGTGAATCGCAAAGTTACCATCCCCTTCGCCTTTAAGAAGGACGAGGATACAAAACGCATCTACAACTTCGAGCGGGCCGCCGCGGCGCTCCGGGGAGAGACCCTTCAAGACAAAACTCCGCCCGGTTATCCCTTCGACGACACCGACGTCTACAAGGTGATCGAGGGTGCGGCTTACGCCCTGAACGTCCAACCAGATCCCCAACTGGAAGCCTACGTCGACGGACTGATCGAGAAGATCGGGGCAGCGCAGGAGCCTGACGGCTATCTCTACACTACGCGAACAATTGATCCGCAGCACCCACACCGTTGGGCAGGCACGCGACGCTGGGAATTGGAGAAAGTTGATAGCCACGAGCTTTACGACTTAGGTCATTTGTATGAAGCGGCCGTAGCTTACTATCAAGCCACAGGGAAGAGGCGGCTGCTTGATATCGCACTAAAGACCGCCGATCTCCTTGATCGAACGTTCGGGCCTGGTAAACGGTCCATCTGGCCCGGCCACCAAATCACCGAGATGGGCTTGGCCAAGCTCTACCGCGTCACCGGCGACTCACGTTACCTGAAGCTGGCAAAGTTTTTGCTCGACGAGCGCGGGCCCGACGGCTCGCCCGGAAGCGGACGCAAGTACAACCAGTCGCAGGCTAAAGTGGTCGATCAGACAGAGGCGGTCGGCCACGCCGTGCGCGCTACCTACATGTATTCGGGCATGGCCGATGTCGCTGCGCTGACGGGCGATCTTTCTTATGTCAACGCTATCGACAAGATCTGGAGTGATGTCGCAGATAGAAAGCTCTACATCACGGGCGGCATTGGCGCTACTGGTTCGGGCGAGGCATTCGGCGCCGCCTACGAACTGCCCAACATGAGCGCCTACAACGAGACCTGCGCGGCTGTCGGCAACGACTTCTGGAATCAGCGTCTCTTCCTGCTCCATGCGGACGCCAAATACATCGACGTGATGGAGCGGACGCTCTACAACGGACTTATTTCGGGCGTGTCGCTCGACGGCAAATCATTCTTCTATCCGAACCCGCTGGAGTCGGCGGGACAGCATCGGCGTAGCCCCTGGTTCGGAGTCGCCTGTTGTCCCGGCAACATCACCCGCTTCCTGCCGTCAGTGCCCGGGTACGTTTATGCGCAGGCGGGCGATTCTCTCTACGTCAATCTTTTCGTCGGCAGCACGGCCGACATCAAGTTGGACAATGGTCGGAAGTTGAAAATGATCCAGGAGACGCGCTACCCCTGGGACGGCGCCGTGAAGATGACGGTCAGTCCTGACCGAAGCAGCAACCTGACGATCAACGTGCGCATTCCCGGCTGGGCGCGAGGCGAGGCCGTACCCAGCAATCTTTATAGTTTTATCGACAAAGTTGAAGAGCCGGTTGCACTGAAGGTGAATGGCAAAGCGGTACCGGTTAATCCTAATAAGGGTTACGTGAGTTTGTACCGGAGATGGAAGCGTGGCGACGTGATCGAACTCAATTTGCCGATGCCTGTGCGCCGGATCGCGGCGAACGATCTTGTTCAGGCTGACCACGGGCGGGTCGCACTGCAAAGGGGACCCATTGTCTATGCCGCTGAGTGGCCCGACAACCCCGGCGGGCGAGTACGCAACCTGATTTTGCCGGACGACGCAAAGCTAACCGCCGAGTTCAAAACTGACCTTCTGAATGGCGTCGAGATCGTCAAGGCCAGGGCCATTAGTCTCGCGTACGACGAACAAGGTAAGGTCACTAAGAAAGAACAGGACTTCACCGCGATTCCCTATTACGCCTGGGCCAATCGCGGCGCGGGCGAGATGATCGTCTGGATACCCAAAGAAGAGTCAAGCGCGCGGCCCCTACCATGGCCGACCGTCGCTTCGACGAGCAAGGTCGTCACCTCAGGCGGACAGAACGCGTTTGCTATCAACGACCTTGCGGAGCCGCTCTCATCGATCGATCACAGTTCCTACTTTCACTGGTGGCCAAAGAAGGGCACGACGGAATGGGTCGAGTATACCTTCGAGAGGCCGTCGACGGTTTCCGCGGCGGAAGTTTACTGGTTCGACGATACCGGTGTCGGACAGTGCCGCGTACCTAAAACATGGCGCATTCTTTATAAGGATGGCAAAGATGGGGATGCGTGGAAGCCCGTCGAGACGAGCGAATCCTACGGCGTCGAACGAGACCGGTACAACAAGGTCACCTTCAAACCCATCACTACTGGCGCCCTGCGTCTGGAAGTCACGCTCCAGCCCGAGTGGTCTGCAGGCATCCAGGAGTGGAAGGTGAAGTGAGACGTGTTGCTGCTAATACAGTAGGGTCTCCCTTTTCTGGGTGAATGAAGATCACGTCACCGCGCCGTCGCGTATCGAGTTGGGTAATGAGGTCAGTACCGAGAGCGGTAGCGACCGGGTTGCTGTCCTGGGAAACTCGGCCGTCGCCTGGATTGACCCGGTCGCTACCGCTCCCGGTACTGACTGCGTAATCGTCATTGAATCTATCTCTTGGCGATTTCGACCGCGAAGACATGCGTTGGCCCAAACATGTTGGAACGGAAGACAATCCATTTCATGTCAGGAGTGAAAGTCACGTTCGGCTCCAGGCGGTAGTTGTGCCTGGCGAGGTTGACCAGCTTCTCAGCCTTGAAGAACCCCGGCTTGATCAGCTCCTTTAAGTTTGGCAGAGTTCCGTCGGTGCGGTCCCGCACCATTTCCGGTCTGAATAAATAAATCCACTGACCATTCCCGGGCGCGGCCACGCTGTCGGGACCGCCACCATCGCCGGCGAAGAGCGTTCCGTCAGGCGAGACGTTGAAATGCACGGACCACTCGCTTCGTTCGAGGTGATACCAGGTCCTTTCACCCGTCGAGACGTTGTAGCCCGCGAGCCAGAAGAGTTGACTCTTTGGCGTCTGTAAGTCGTACCAGATCATTTTGCCGTCGCCGCTGAAGAACTCGTGGCCTTCGATCTCCATGTTCATGGTGCGCGTGTGAATTTTGGTCAAGCCCGTGCCGTCAGCGCGGATGGTCCAGGTACGGTCAACCTTGTGCCAGGGACCTTCGTGGCAAAACATTAGTAAGGTGGGATCGGTGGGCGAAAATTGGATGTGATTGTACCAATCGGTGCCCCGCAGAAGAGTCTTCACTTCACCCGTCTTTGTACTGATCGTGATCAGTTGTAATGGGCGTCGCTCGGCCAGGCGACGCTCCATCATCTCGCCTTTGCTTGGATAGTTGTCATCGCGTGGCGCACCCGGCGCGGCACCGGCAGGCGGAGTGTTGGGGCGCGGGCTTGTGGGCGCCGGACCGTCATCAATAATTCCCGCGAGCAACGTTTCGTCCGCGTTGACGCTGGCGACGGACGCGCGAGGCGGGAGCTTCGCAATCTCTCTGATTGCTTTAGTGTTGAGGTCGGTAGCGTAAACCGTGCCGCTCCTCGTGTAATAGACCTGTCCGGTTTTTCTGCCGGTTATGATGACGTTCACCCGGCCTTCCACGACCTTCTCAATGACGCGGGTCTTAAGGTTGATAGTAGAGAGCCCCGTCGGTGTCGTAATGATTAACTTCTCGCCATCCGGTGTATACGCGTTCTGGTGAAAATAGAGACTCGCACTGCCCGGTTCATCAGAGAGACGCACGACGCGATGGCCGGTGTCGGGATCGATCCACTTGCGCGGCGGCTCCTGTGCACTGGCCGTGATCAGCAAAAAGAATCCAATGACGACGGCCTGGAAAATTCTCACGTCTTGATCTTCCTTTCAATCCCCAAATGGTTGGACTGCTCACTATCTGCCTAAGGAACCGCGCGGGGCTTGCGACGCAGCCAGACGGTCGCGGCGGTGCTACGACACCTTCCTGAATACCAGTTTGCTTCTAAAGAAACTGGCCGTCGGAGCCAGGTCGCTCTGATCGTGAGTCGCCGTCGACGAGGAATCCATTTGCGTGGTGGACGCAGTCAACACGAGCTTCTTACCGTCAGACGTCAGCCGCCACTCTTCCCTTGCATCGCTCGATGTACTCTTCAAAGGATAGGCGGGCATAACGCGGAGTTGCCCTTTGTACCTGGTTAAGAGCTTGTCACCGTGCCATTCCGTGACGGACTCAGTCCTGTACTCACCTTGTGGCCAGAGGTTGATTTGTCCGGTGTTGGTTTCACCGCGGCCATCGGTGTGGTAGGTAAACTCCTGCACCTGTTCGACTCCGCGTCTGATCCTCTTTTGTGTGATCTTGATTTCGGAAGCTGTTTGCGAGATCACGAGCGTTACCTTTGGAAATTTTGATCCAATCTGGCCTTTTGTGGTCCCGTCATACTTAATCAACTCCCAGGCGCCGCTGAGGTTCGCACCGTCTTGACCTTGGGCTCGGACACTTTTCTCACTAGCGATAGTAACTACCGTCGCCAGGGTTAGCGTCGACAATCCAATTGTTAAGCTCTTCGGAAACATACTCTTTCTCCTTTCCGAGTTTCTTGCTCACACACCGCCCACTCTTGTCCTGGTGGTTGGTTGCTGCATTCAGCCGTTTCGTTTTCCCTTCCTATTATTAACCAGATTAACCAGAGGTTGATAATGACGGTCTGCGCATATCCTGCAAGAAAGGGCGGCCGCCCAAGCAGCCACCCCTCTCTTAACTCCGCACCTTTATTGCGAGGTTCGCAGTTCACTCCCTTTAGAAAATGATCTTCACGCCGATTTGGATGTAACGCGGATTATTCACCGCGCCCAGAGTGCCGAAGTTCGCATCGTACGCCTGCCGCAGACGATAGAGCTTAAGACCTTCCAGCGTCGTGATGTCAAAGGCGTTCGCCGTCTTAGTAGCGAAGCCCTGTGGAATCTGGACATGGTAGAAACCCAAGGGTATGGCTCCGCTTGGCAAACGACTCGCTGTCAACAAGGCATTCACCTGGGCGAGCGTTGCCGTCCTTCCGGGATTTGCGGCCAACCACGAAGTCAGTTCCGCCGCGGTAACATCAGTTTCACCAGGTATTCCTCCAAAGCCGGCAGGCGTGTTGCCGGTATTATTGAGACGGAAATTAGGATGGTTGAAGGCATTTAGCAGATCCACTCTGAATTGAATCGTGCGCCTGCCTTCGCCGCCGATGAAGGGAAGCGGAAAGCTCTTCATAATGGCAAAATCGAAATACTCCTGCATGGGGCCGCGAAGATTCACCGTCCGCGGTGAACTTCCCAGCGAGCCCTTTGCCGGACGCATGAACGCCGCTGGATTCAGGTACGGTTCACAAAGTGAACCGACGGGGCAGTTGCGATTCCACAAAGGATTCTTCAGCGGCACGCCCGGCACGATGTCGAGCCGGACGGTACGATTAACGCCGCCAAGTCTATTCGTATCGGTGATAAATGGCAGCGCCGGCGTACCTCCCTGCAAGAGGATCTTGCCGGAGAGCGTCCAGCCACCCACAATTCCGTTCACCAGCGTCGGCGCGCCCTTCAGAAACGCGCGCCCGCGCCCCACCGGAATGTCCCAGACGAAAGTCCCACTGGCGTTGTGCCTAATGTCGAAGGCCGAGACGGCACGGTCACCACTGCGCGGCGCGCCATAAGATACCTGCCCCAGAGTGGTTCCAGTCGTCAGTACTCTTACATCGGGACTGGAATCCGACGCGTCGTCAATTGATTTGGCGAAAGTGTAGTTAGCGGTGAAAGTGAAGCCTCGGCCCACGCGTCGGCGCACATCGATGTAGAAGCCATGTCGGATACTATTCGCAGAAGGATCGAAGTAGCGGCTCAGCACGCCGAAACCATAGTACGGTGCAGTAATGCTATTTCGCTGTATGCTAACCACCGCGCCGAGCAGATTCCGGCGCCCGAGGGGATCCGCGAAGGTGGTTTCGGCGTTAATGTTACTCGCCTCGAGCGACTCGACGAAATTTATGTCTCTCGGGTTGATGTTTACCGGAGGCAAATAAAGGTGGGTCCCCTTGTTGCCGACGTAAGCTGCCTCTACAACGATGTGCTTTGTTAGCTGAAGCGACATTGACAGATTCCAGTTTTGACTATACGGGACCTTGCCACTCGCGGCACCGGCGTCCGCGACTCCCGGAACCCCTATGCTGTTCGCAAAAACTAATCCGTCCGCGGTGGTACCCAGCAACGTGTTCAGTGGAGTTCCGGCCCCGCTGGAAGAAGGAGGATTGCCTGTCATTCTCACTGGTTGATTAGCATCTGCGGTTGAACCGGCGGTCGAGCCGGTGGCGATAGTCGAGACGGCAGTGAATCCGCCAAGGTCAGGATTTGGCGCCCGGTTGTTTCCGGTGAGCGGAGCGTGGGACAGTCCATAACCTCCGCGGATGACCAGGTCACGCCGCTCACCCCACTTAAAGAATTTCGGGCTCCAGGCAAAACCGAACCTCGGCTCAAAACCCATGTAATCAACTGCCACGATGTACCTGGATCGTCCGCCCTGACCGGCGAATGCAAAGGGCGGAATCTGGACTGTCGTAGGCACATAGGAAGGAATGGGCGCCGTGGTGGCAATCCCCAAACCTGTGGCCGTCGCCCGGCGTTGCGCATCGGTGAGCGTCACAGTCTGCGCCAAATCAGGACGGAACACTCCCTGGAGGTTATTCTTCTCAGTGCGCGGATACTGCAGCGAATACCGGAGGCCGAGGTTAAGGCTCAGATTCGGTTTCACTCTCCAATCGTTCTGGACAAATACCGCACCGCTCTTCCACCGGTAATCGTAGTTGACAAAGAGCGGGCGCACCTGCACTTGGTTTGGCACACCGAGTAACAAACTTGCGAGGGGGTTCCCACCATTAGCCGCGGTAGTCGAACGGTTGCTGCTGGTATTGACCACCCGAAACTCCCATCGGCCGCCGGACGCCCCAAAGAACGGAATCACGTTCAGGCGCGCATAGCTGAGATCCGTTCCCACCTTCCAGGTGTTGTTCCCGTGCGTCCAATATACGATGTCGTTGATGTTGAAGCGCTCCTCGACATTGAAGTTATTGGTCGAGCCGGACGACCCAACATCAGAGAAGGCGTTAAAGCCTCCATCCAGGCTAATCTGAAACAGCGGCATGCCCCCGCTGGTCAGACTGGGCAGCCCCAGCTCGGTAGCCAGATTGCGGCCACCGTTGATCGAGAACTCAGGAGAGAAGTCCTCGCTGAACACACCTCGCGTGTAGTTAAGCCGCAAGTCGTTGATGAGCGTCGGGGAAAAGATGTGATTATCGGCAATCAGGTATTGCTTGGCATCGCTGTAAGCAGCGCTGTTCCCGTTGACGTCGCTGCCAAAACCCCGGACACCAACTGCGGGCGTCTTGGAATAGCGGAAGTTGGCATGGTTGGTCTTGCTGATGTTGTGATCAAGGCGCAACGTGTACCTGGTTTCATCCTGCTGGACAAAACGATGCACGATATAATTTCTCACCAGGCCCGCACCATCGATAAAGTAATCGCTACTCGGAGCCGGCATGTAGGCAAGAATCTTAGGGGCCGTCGGATCGATGAAGCCTGATGGGAGGACATTCAACCCCGGGATTGGAGTAGCATTTGTCGCGGTAGTACACTGCGGCGCCGCCGCCGTTCCGGCGATAAATCTGGTGTCGCCGAACTGGCAGTACTGGTTACCCGTTCCCAATATGATGGGCGTCAAACGGCCGTTCACCAGGGTGAACTGTTGATAGATGTTCGCCGGGCCGGTAGATACCAGATTAAATCGGGTAGCGACATCCGTCGGCAACCAGCCGCTGGTGGTTCTGACAAGATTTCTGAAATCACCCGCGCGCTCGGCCGCGGTGGGAAGGATTGTCGTTACATCCAGGAAATCTCGAAGCCAACGCGGTTCGTAAGCGAAGAAGAAGAAGGTCTTGTCGTGGCCGTCGTAAAGCTTCTTGCCTTCGCCGAACCACGGCAAGTAAACTGGACCGCCGACGGTGACTGACCCTTGCGTATACCGGCGATTATTGGGCGTGCGCGGACCGCTGCCTGTGACATAAGGCCGCGCGTTTGTCACCGGATTGCGATGATACAAGAGCGCCGTGCCGAAAAAGTCATTCCTTCCCGATTTGGTGGTAATGTTAATGACGCCACCACCGGTGTTGCCGTACTCGGCGGAAAAGGCCGAGGTTTGGACCGTGAACTCCTGTACGGTCTCGGGCGTGAAGCTCACGACTGCGCGCGCTATTCCGACGCCCGTGTTGTTAACGCCGTCTGCGAGGATGGACGTGCTGCCAGACCGTCCGCCATTCACATTCAAGTTAAAACCTGGGACGGGTTGGCCCGACGTTACTTCCGGATCTTCACTGCCGGCATCGCCGCTCACATTAGGAGCTGTCGTTGCCAGGTCAAGCACGCTACGGTTGGCCAACGGTATATCCCGAATTTGTCTTTCGGTAACGGTCTGCGTTGTAACGCCTGACTCTGTGTTGATCAGCGGAGCATCGGCTGTTACCGTCACCGTTTCAGCAACCGTACCGGTCTCCAGGGTCACGTTAGCAGTCGCTATGCTCGCGGTATCTACCTTCACCCTTTCTACCAGCGCTTTCTTAAAGCCCGTAAGCTCGACAACGATGCGGTACGCGACCGGCTCAAGCGAACTGGCGGAGAAAGCACCAGTCTCCGACGTGGTGACTTTCACCGACTGGTTAGTGCCGAGGTTAGTAATGGTGACAGTTGCACCCGGAACGGCAGCGCCATTTGCATCCGACACCGTTCCCTTGATGCCGCCCTTATTGGTTTGAGCACTCACTGCAACAGCGCAAAGCAGGAACAGTCCAAGAATTTGCATCGCTCGCATGGTCTTGTCTCCTTAGTTTCTGACGCTTCAAAGTTGACGGGCCGAAACTCGACCTCAGCATTTCTAATCGCTGAGATCCGAAACTTCTCCTTTGACAGAGAGCCTTTTCAAGTGCAGATTTTCGCCTAAGTTATTAATGACCAATCGGGACGCCTACTATATAAAGCCTCTTTCGTAAGAATGCAAGATCATAAGAGAATCTTTCGACCTATAAGTCAAGAATTTTTCTACGCCTACGCCGGATCGATCGCGCGATGAACGACTTCTTAGTTGGTCTAACGATCCTTCAGCGCGACTAAACGGATGCCTCCCAGCAACCCCGACGGAACGGGCCGAACCTTGTCCATGTCCTGGGCCTGAAAGCGCTCGCCGTAACGCAGGTTAAGGAGCCGGTAATCGGGCAATCGATGTCCCGCCATGTAGTTCAGTGCCAGATTCCCCACGACAATCCGCAGTCTGTTCTCGCCGCGTCGCAACAGGCGGGTCAAATCGAGCGAATACGGCGGACACCACACCGACCCGGCCCGCTGACCATTTACGTAGACGACCGCAGCTTCTCGCACCGGACCGTCAAGCCACGCCTGCATGCCGGCCCTAAGATTCTGTTGGGGAATTGCGGTTCCTTCACCAAAATCCAGGCGCACCACGAGCCCCTGCTGCAACATATTCTCTTTTACGTCGATGTCCTTTTTGTAAGTCGCCACTCCAGAGAAATAGCGTGTCTCTTCGTCATCCGTCCAGGAGCGCAGATGGTCCATCATTGCCGGCTTACCGTCCTCTCCAAAAGCGACTTGCCAGCCACTGCTCAAATCGATCTCCGACATGATCGTTGATGGCCCGGCAGACTTCGTTGGCGCGAGGGCTCGCCTGGAAAAAACAAGGATACGTGATTCGTACGGCTCGAGATCGAGCCTGACCCCGCGCCGGCTGGTACCTGCCGGCAACTGCGCGGCCGAGACTTTGCCGGTCATAGGATCCCACGACTCCGCTTGCATGTTTTCAACTCGGAACGTGGCGGTTACACTTTGGCGCACATTCGATGTGTTGGCGACGAAATAAATCTCGGCGTCAATCATTCGCCGATGAATGAAGCCTATCTCAGGAACAGCGGGAGTAAGCAGCACATCAGGTTGAAGCAGACCCGCCAACGTGCTCGTGAGCTGCGCTTTCTCGTCTGTCACGAAATGCGCGGGGGCAGACGGCCCGTCAAACAAGCGTCGAACGATCGCGCGCACCTGCTCTTGTTCTGATTCGGTTGCCCGTAGACCCGGCGCCAGTGCGGGAAGTCGGCGCGTGGCAATCAATACTCCGCCGCCCTTAACAAATTCCTCTAACTTGCGCAGCGTCTCGAGCGGGATGCGGTTTACTCCGGGCAGAACGACCACCCGATATCTGTTTGATCCGAGCACCAGGGAGTCTTTCTCGACGCGACCGACCTTCATCAGGGCCGTGTCATCGAAAAAATCAAAATCGTAGCCGGCCTCCAAAGTTCTGGGGATGACATCGGGCCCTACCAGATCACGTAGAGTGTCGATCATTTGGACATGGCCCGAAGAAAAGCTGGCCCAGGCGTCGTGGTTCGGAAGATAGAGGGCAACGTCGTTGGCCGGCTGACCTTGTCGCAGGAGGAAGCTGACCCGCTGCAGATAAAGCGCCAGTTCTGGCATCACAATCCACCAGGGATTCTTTTCGTTGAATACCCCTGCGGCGTAGAAACGCCAGCCGGGATACTCAACACCCGGCGGCGTGTAGGGCCAGCCGTGTCCGATCAGTTGATTGATCCCGATCAGAAAATGCAGGTCGGCTTCAGCCTTGACGTCGAGCGGCGAAGCGCGAAAGACGGGAGAATGAAGCCAGGTCCAGGTTTCCGAAGAAGTCACGGGACGACCGTAGATGTGACTCGCCGAAGACGCCCAGCGCGTCGCGCGCACAACCTTCCACTGCGGGCCTTCGCCCTCAGGCAGGTCGACATAAGCATTACTTGAAAGCGTGGCTGCCGGTATTCCGTAATCCTGCATACGCAGGCGCGTATGGTTTCGCTGTGACCAATCGTGCAAAGGGACGAGGAAGCGCTCGTTAAGAAGGTCCGTTATCGTTTCGCCCCAGTCATGCCGGACGCTTTCTGTTTTCGGTCCAATGTCGGCGATCAAGGCAGGCAGATAAGGCTTCAGATCATAGCCTCGTCTCTTCTCAAATTCGTCCAGAAAGTCGCGGGTCCAATCCTGATTGTAAACTTCCAGGCTGTCGCAGAAGACTGCATAAGGAGGTTGAGAACCGAAGGCCTGCATCAACCGGTCGCCCACTTTGTTCAGATAATTGTCAGTGGCGGCGTGATTGAGATGATCGAGCACGAAACCCTCACCTCCGATCGCCGGACGCTTCACCTGCATGCCGGTGCGGCTGGAGATAAAGAAAAGCACCTCGTACGACGCGTCAAGACCGGCCGGCAACTGTACGACGCCATCCTTGATGTCGGCCACATCGCGAATGCTCTTAGCGTCGATCGACTGGCCGCGCGGTTGCACCAGGAACACCGCAACTAACTTTTCGCCGGCGGATATGTTGGGCACTGCAACACGACGCGAGCCGGCTTCAATTTTCACGCGCTCACTGCGCAACATCCCAGCGGCGGCGTCGATCGAAACCTGTGGCCCGCCAAAGGGCCAGCCACTGCCGACGGTCAAGTCCATGCGCAACCCAAGCTCGCGAGCTTTGGCGGATACGAACCTGAGGGCGTCGATATATTCCTCGGAAAGAAACGGGAAATTCCTGATTCCCTTCTCCGGATCATCGAGCGTGAGCGGATAAACCGGCTGCACTTCAAAACCACCTATGCCGCCCTCCTTCATCACTCGCATTTCGCGTTCGAGTTCCGGCTTGGTCACCGCCGGCCCAAACCACCACCAGCGCATCATGATCCTGGCGTCATCGGGGGGGCGCTCAAATCCGCGCTGAAGTTCATTGATCGTTTGCGCCGGCGCCGAAGCGGCGAGGCCGGCGAGAACCAGGATGAGCGAGGTTAACGCGCTGCGGATGCGGTTCAAAATGATTCTCATAGTCCTCCGGGTGTAAATCCTGGCACCCACTCATTTCAATTCAAGCAGCTTGATCAGGACCTTGCGCGGCACGCTCAGCACTGTGCCGTGGCGGGCGCCCTCTGGAAACTGAAGTTGCGCGGAGATGTCTTCCCATTGTTTCCAGTCGGTCGATGCGACCGCACCGTAGCGATGCTCCCGATACTTGTCGAAGTACACGATCCATCTTCCGCCAATCCTGATGGCGGTCGGCCCTTCCGCCCAGTAGCTGCCGGTGATTGGCGGTAACGCCGGTCCATACGGTCCCGCAGCGCCGTTACTGATTGCGTAATGAATGTTCTTTTGGGCTGTGGGCCAGCGCGTCTCGTCTTTGAAGACCATGACGTAACGACGCCCGTCTTTGACAATCGTCGCATCGATTACGCTGAAGCCCTGGTCGTAGAACAGCCGCGTTGGAGTGAATGTATGAAAGTCCTTCGTCGTGGTGTCGTAGATCCGATGGTTGCGTCCATTATCGCCACTTCGATCGGTTGCGGGAAATCGGCCGGGGATTGTCGTGGACCAGAACAGGATGTATTGCCGTTTCTCCGCGTCATAGAAGAGCTCCGGCGCCCAAACATTTAGTGCCGTCGGTTCGAGCATCATCGGCGTAATGCGACGTTGCGCGGACCAGTTAATTAAGTCTCTCGACGTGGCATAACCGATCACCGGATCATTCCATGAGCTGGTCCACACCATATGAAACAAGCCGTCGGGACCAAATAAGATTTGTGGGTCGCGCATTAACTTATTCCTGCCGACGACGGGTTGTAGAAACGACTTTCCGCCGTTGAGCGCCTGCCAGACCAATCCATCAAGACTATAAGCCAGGTGCAAACCGTCCTCGCCGTTTCCTTTGAAATAAGTAAAGAGTAATGCCTCGCGAGAGGTACTCGCGCCGGCTTGAATCTGATCCGCGCGGCGGTTCGCTTGTTGGTGTCCTCCCAGAGAACTCTGATACATGCTCAGCAGTGCCAACCCGAAGAGCAATGCAGAACGTAAGAATCTCATAAATCACCGAGCATCCTTAAGGAATCAATCCAGATGAAAAACCCCATCCAACGCAATCGTCACCGGTCTGTTGTCCGAGTCTGTCAGCATCAGGTCCTTCATGTAGGCCCACCAACGCCGGCACACCTCGGTCTGTGCGATTTGTTGCCACGACGCCTCTGAGTCCATCTCCACATAAGCAAACAACTGGTCCGTACTGCGATTCAGAAAAATAGAATAGTTACTGACGCCGTGGTCTTTGAGCACTCTCTGCAACTCGGGCCAGATTGGCTGGTGCCGCCTTTCATACTCGTCCTGATTCCCAGGTTTGAGCGTCATCAGAAATGCTTTGCGTATCGGCATTGGTCTTCAGACCGCGGCCCCAGCCTTATTCAGGCTCCGGCGCGAAGTAAGTCTTGCGCCCCCATACGATGTATTCAGGGTGACCATGCACCTCTATACTTATCTTTCGTCGCTTGCCGTCTCGCGTGCGATTGGTTGGGTAATACCCGACGATGTAACGCCTATTGATGTCATCCAAGATACGCATATAGACACCGTCTGCCTGCTCCAGCTGCTCCAAAAACTCCGTCCATCCACCGGTGTATTTAGCTATGCCTAATAAAGCCAACTGCAGTCGGAGCCAGGTTGCAGCTTGACTGCGTAGGAATTTATCCGGCGGCGGCGTCCCGCTTGGAGTAGGTAGATTATTCTGTCGCCGCAGTTCGGCGCTGGACTCCCTTCGGTTCTCCCAATCTGTTCTCTCTCTTTTCAGCTGCTCTTCTTCTGAAAATCCGATGAGCCGGATGCCGGGAATGATTGAGTAAATCGTCGCGCGCGCTTTTTCCGCGGCGGTTGTAATCTCCCCAAGGGAAAAGGTTCTTACCAGTATGTAGGGGTTGGATCGAGTACGTCCCTGATGGCTGTCAAGCTGATCTCCGTCTGTTTGAAAAATAATGATTGGGCGAAGGTCTTCCTCACCAAACAATTCCTTCAAGGTCGACATCAGGGCGTCGTACTGTTCGCTGCGCCCCAGCTTTCCTGACAGTGCGCTTGCTTTCAAAGATTCCAATTTGGCTTTAAGTAGTTCTTTGTCGCTCGTGAAATCTACCAGCAACTTAACGTCGTCCGTGACAATCGCCATCCTGTCCGTGGGATTAAGTTTATCGACGAGCGTTTTGGCGGCTTCCACGCTGGTCTTAATGTAGGGCGACTGGCTGCCGCTATAGTCAATGATCAAGACGATTGAGCGCCGGATCGTTTTGGCATCGCCCAGCGAGAAGGTTCCAACCTCCTGGGGTTTGTCATCTTCTTTGACAACAAAATCCTCCTTGCTGAGCCCCTCGATCCACTTTCCCTGCTTATCGAGAACCAGGACGTCGCAAAGGACGAGATCGGTGTCAACGCGAACTATGTCGTCTTCATCTGAGCCGCTGCGCTTCTCCTTTCGATCAGCCTTGTCTTTATTCGGCTTGAGGCTTGCACCAAAGTTTTTCAGTCTTGGTGCTTCTTCGGCAGCGGACCGCCCCAATGCAGCCGAAGATAGGGGCAGCGAGCTGGATGGCCCGGAGTTCGGAGCCCGCACTTGAGTTGATCGACTGTCAGACGGCGGATTGAAGGCAAGCTTGTTACGAGAAATATCCCCATTCACTTGCGGCTTGTACTTCGTAATGGTTTCTAACTCGAACTCTCCAAACTTGATTCTCCGCTGGATCTTTATGACCAGAAACTCTTGTATGTCGATCCAGAGCTTTAGTGGCTGGCCCTCAAACTTGCCCTCTACTTTGAAAGTCTTGCGGCCGTCAACCTTGTCCTCTCCGGTCAGCCTCAACTCTTCAAGCGAAGTGAGGATGCTGCTCCCACGAAAGAGGTCAGGCAACAGTAGACCCGGAATAGTGAGCGAAGCACCCTGAGATGGGCTGGCGAAGCCAAGCAACGTCGTTTCGAGCGGCGCTTCACTCTCACGTGGGTTAAATAGCCACCAGGATCTTTCTACGTCCCCATCCTTCCAGGCGATATATCGATCCGCTCCCTCTTTGCGACCAGGGGGCCAAAACTCAAAGCGGAAACTTGAGGGCCTGACAAAAGCTGTGAAGAAAGACTGGCCTCTGAGTTCCGAAGACCCGATATCGCCATGTCCTGTGCTGACCTCTCCCTCATCTGAGTAAGTGCGGCACGAGGCGTAGACCTCAGCCATCCGATCGATAACCTCCCGCGCGGAGATCGGACTTTGCGGCTTTGTGTGGGCGAGATTCGTGAGTACGAGAATCGTTATGCAGCTTGTCATGAACTTCTTCATGGCTGTTGTCCTCGCTGTCCAACGGTTCGCAGAAAAATATCTGCCCAAAGAGTTGCTCGAGAATCCTTGCTGTGACAAAACTATTATAGGCCCGGGAACCGCTCTCAGAAATTGAAGCGGTCGATGTTCTCTTTGTTGAAGATGAACGGCGCTCCCAGTCTTATCTCGTCGTCCACCACCTCAATCTTGCCCAGCCTGCCGGCGGTGATTTCCTTATCACCTCGCTTAAGTGTCCCGGTAGCAAGCGCATTTGAGACATAGACAGTCAGGTATCCGAGATCCAGCGTATTCCACAGCACGATACTGTCGATGACCCCTGAGTGGACGTACGGCTTGCACATGTTGGGCAACGACAGGCCGGTCACTTTCACGTCGGTGCGGCCGGATTGTTTGACTGCTTCCGCGGCTCCGGGCACTGCAGGTGCGGCAATCGCCATGACCAACTTCACATTCGGATAGACCTTGAGCACGGTCTGTGTTTCCGCGAAGGCGCGATCGCGATCGCCTTCACTCGGCTGAATCGCCACCAGCTTCAAGCCCGGATATTTTTGAGCCAGCCGCTCCTTGATGTATTTGATCCATTCGTTCTGGTTCGCGGCGCTGAGCGAAGCAGTGATGATCGCAAACTCACCTTTGTTATTCAGTATTCTCGCGGCCTCGTCGGTCAGCGTGTAGCCAATGCCCTGGGGCGTGGCCTGATTGATGAAGAAGTCGCGGGCATCCTTCTCGGCATCAGCGTCCCAGGTGATGACCTTGATTCCCCTGTCGCGAGCTTTGCGCAGCACGGTCGAGATACCGACTTTGTTCTCCACACTCACGGCAATCGCATCGACGCCTCGGGTAATCCACGCCTCGACCACTTCATTCTGTTTTGCCGGATCGAGATCCGTTGGGCCATCCCACAAGAGCTCGACTCCTAACTCCTTCGCAGCTTCTTCTGCACCCTGGCGGCAACTAATGAAATAGGGATCGCCTTTGGCTTTCGGCATCAAGGCGATGACGGGTTTGCGCCCGGCCGGCTTCGACGCCGAAGCTGAGTTCGTTGGACCACCAGGGTTTCCTAACTGTTGGCGCAGCGAACGCATCTGCCACCAATTACTACCTGCAATAATTAGCCCGGCAATCAGAATGACTGCGCTTAGAATCGCAACTTGTGAGTTCTTCACTTCATTCTCCTCTTCAGTTTGTGCGGTGTCGGCCGTGGAACCGGGCGCCGACCGAAGTCTGTGCCATCGTCTCGAAAGTCGATCGAGCAGGATGGTCGCCACGAGCAGCACGCCGGTGAGAATGCCTGCGAGTTCAGCCGGCTGCGCGCTCAGCCTCAATCCGTTTTGTAAAATCACGATCCCAAACAGGCCGAGCATAGTCCCCAGCACTGTGCCCCGCCCGCCAAAGATCGAAGCGCCGCCGAGCACGACGGCAGTGATCGCCATCAACTCGTAACCTGATCCCGCATCAGATTTCGCCTGGCCCAAATGCGCTACGTAAATCACGGCCGCCGAACTCGCCGCCAGTCCTGACAGCACGTATATAAAGCCCAGCCGCCGGGCAACCGGAATGCCCGCGTAACGCGCGCCCTCAGCCGAATACCCGATAGCGTAAAGACTCCGGCCATAGCCCGTCGTGTGCAGCCACCAGGCAAAGCCTGCGATAGCCACGAGCAGCGCCAGGAGTTGCGTGGGAATCACGCCGCCGATGTAGCCCTGGCCCAGAAACAGAAACCGCGGCGAAAAACCGGAGTAATTCTCAATGCCGCGCGTGAGTCCCTCAGCCATTCCGCGAAACAGCGAAAACGTTCCGAGGGTGACAATCAGCGGCGGGAACCGGAGCCGCGCGATCATCACCGCGTTCAAAGCACCGCCGAGCAGGCCCACAACCAGGGCCACCGCGATCGCCAGCGCAATCGGCAGATGGGCGTCGCGCCACAAGGCACCCATCACCACCGCGGCCAGGCCCATCATCGAGCCAACCGAAAGATCGATCCCGCCGCTAATAATGATCGGCGTAAGCGCTAACGCGAGCAGGCCGACCTCGACACTCAGCCGAGTGATCTCGAAGGCATTCGACGTGCTCAGAAAGTTGTTGCCAGTGACGCTGAAGACGCTGCACTCAACGAGCAGCACAACCAGCAACACCCATTCGTTATTTGGAAACAGCCGCTCGCGCCATGGCGCTTCAGTCTTAAGGAGCGGCGGTGCGAGCGAGATTGAGTCTGCCATGTTGTTCCAGTCGCCCCAGCACTACATCTGAAGCCAGCGCCGCCAGGATGATTCCTCCCTGAATAGCCTTCTCCCAAAACGGGTTGATTCCCATGAAGGTCAACCCGGTGCCGATTGTGCCGAGTAACGCCACGCCGATCAGAGTGCCGGCGAGCGTGCCACGGCCGCCGGTAATCGCCGTGCCACCAACGACCACAGCCGCTATTGCTTTGAGTTCCAAACCTATTCCTGCATTGCTCGGCACTACGGCGAAGCGCACCGCGTTTAGCAGCGCAGCAAATCCGACCAGCGCGCCAGTCAATACAAAGACCCCGAATACAACGTTGCGCGGTTCTATGCCTGCGAGCCGCGCGGCTTCGGCGTCCGACCCAACCGCGTAAATAGCACGTCCCACGCCGAGGTTACGCAGCAACCAGCTAAAACCGATCAGGACCAGCAGTGCGACTATTACGATCACCGATTGACCAGACGTTTGGCCCAGGCCGAACCACTGGAAGTTCGCCGGTAAGTTTTCTACCCATGCTCCCTGAGTGATCCAACGCAGTCCGTCACGCCATGCCGTCAACATCGCCAGAGTGACAATGATCGATGGCAGGCGCAGGCGCCCCGCGAGAAAACCGTTAAGTGCGCCCATGGCCGCCCCGAACGCGAGCACGCATGGCAGCAACAACATCATTGAGACCCCCGATTTCGCCAGCCAACCTGCGGCAACGCTGCACACGGCGAACTGCGAGCCAACCGAGATGTCTATCTCGCCAACCAGGATCACCATGGTCATCCCGACCGCAACCAGTAACACCGGCGCATTGTTAAGCGCCAGATCGCGCAAGTTTGTCGCGCTGAAAAAGGACGGCGCGATAAACCCGACCAGCACAAGCAGGGCAGCAAAAGCCAGGGCCGCCGATACTTCTCGTTTGTAAGGGCTCATACTTCCGACAATGACTTTGGCCATATCAAATCAGGGTCACAAATGCGCGTGCTCACTACTTCAAGTAGATAACAAGAACCGACGCGGCGGCGAGAATTATGGTCGCGGCTGCCTCTGAAAGGTGGTTCCAATTCCGCACATACTCTGGAACTCTCAGCTTCGGGTGGGTTGAGTCCATCACAGGTGACTTCTTGCCAATCCTAAGGTATTCGTAAACCTCCCTCCATTGAATGCCACATGCCTCAAGAAGCAACTCTCCATAATAAATTGCCATCGTCCGATCAAGTTGCTGGGTCTTGGCTAGATGGAAGTTCCAATAGAGATACCCCACAGCGAGAAAGATCATTGTTCCCGAAAGCACCCACTTTGTTTCAAACTTTAAGCTCCCTTCCAATTTCAGGACAAAGCCAATCGTACCGAGGTAGATAGCCCAGAACGTCAGACTGATTCGATATTCATGGCGACGTCTTTCATCGAAACTAACCCATGCACGATCCCTAAGGCTTGCGATGATTTCAGCTCGCTTTTCGTCCGACACCTCAAGTTTCTTGTGATCAGGTCTTGGCGGCTCACTCATGGTTTCACTTTTCTTGTCATCCCGTCCCTTTGGCTCACCCATGGCGTTCCTCCTCGTGTTGTTGCCTACGACGGTTTCAAGTTGGCGTTGTTCAAGTGTCCCTGCCGTTCAAGCCAAACCCTGGGATTAATCCCATCAGACTGGCAAACCGGAATAGCGCCACTTCCGTCTTTTGATCGGCGATCTGTCCCGTGCGACACATCGTCAAGGCATCAGAGATTTCCCGAAACTCCAGCGCACCGACTTCCTCGTGAGTATCGTCCGCCATGCTATCTTGCCGCTGGCTAAGGTCTACCTCAACACAAAAAAAGTGAAGTTTCTCTATGGCGAAACCAGGAGCGGTGAACGCCGCTGCTCCCAGGTCAATGAGCTGACTCGGACGAACTAAGAAACCTGCCTCCTCAAAAACCTCTTTGGCGGCGCGGTTTCTGATGCCGTCTAACTCGCTATAATCGCTGTCCTCCACTCCGCCGGCGACCAGTTCACAAAAGACAGGGGAACGAATGTCTTCATTCGTTTTGGTGTGACGGCTCCGTAAATATACGGCGGGTCGTGTCCCATAACGCAAAGCCACTATGATTCTGCCGTCTTTGTGGCGACAGTAGGGAACTACGACGACCGCATCAGAGAATTTAGTCACCAAGAGATCAAAGTTGTATTCCCGGGAGACGCGATTCTCTGTGTAGATGTGGCGTAAACAGTATCTCCACAGTTTCATGAAAGCATTAGGGATGTCACCGGAAAGTTCGGCAGACTCCAACACTTCCAGCTTTTCAAGTTCATTTGGTTTCATAGGAATATAATAATGCCTCTCGCCGCGACCTTTGTCCTAAGTTACGAGAGCCCAGGGCTTCAGATAACCAGGCCACCGTGAACCTATGCGCCAGCTTCTCGATCCTGATGTCCCAAAGCCAGCGCCAGGATTTTCGACTGGGTCGCCTCCGCGCGATCGAGCATTCCGAAAATCGTTCCGTCATGGATTACAGCGGCGCGATCGCTCATTCCCAGAATCTCAGGCAGCTCAGAAGAGATCATCAGGATGGCCGTCCCTTGCGCAGCTAACTCAGTCATCAACGAATGAATTTCCGCTTTAGCTCCGACATCAATTCCCTGTGTGGGCTCGTCCAGGATAAGTACCGAGGGCTTGGTAACCAGCCAGCGGCTCAACGCGACCTTTTGCTGATTACCGCCAGAGAGATTGGCGACAGGAGCGAAAATTGAGGGCGTCTTGATCCCGAACCGGCGTGTGTAATCCACAGCGATCTCTTTCTCGCGACGAAAATCGAGGGACCCAAAACTCTTGAGACGATCAAGGGCCGCCAGAGTGATGTTCGGGCAGACGGCCATCGGCAGAATCACACCGTGCCTGCGCCTATCTTCCGGAACATAGGCGATGCCGGAGGCGATCGCCTGTGCCGGACTCTCAATTTTGACTGGCTGGCCGCGCAACAAAACCTCACCCTCGTCGGCCGGCGTCAGGCCGAAAATGATGCCCGCCAATTCTGTGCGTCCTGCGCCTACCAATCCCGCCAGTCCGACGATCTCTCCAGCTCGCACCGAAAGATTGACATCGTGTACGCCTAACGCCGTACAGCCAACATTGCGCAGCTCTAAAACGACCTCTCCCAAAGCAACTTCTCTTTTTGGGAAAACTGCCGACAGTTCGCGCCCGACCATTAACTGGATGAGTTGTTGACGATTCACTTCAGAGATTAGACGCGTGTCAATCACGCGGCCATCACGCAGCACCGTCACGCGATCGGCGATCAGCGGCAACTCTTCCAGACGATGTGAGATGTAGATGATACCGACGCCCTGGGCGCGTAGTTGACGAATGACCCTGAAAAGGTTCTGAGTATCTTCTTCAGAGAGTGATGCAGTTGGCTCATCCATGATCAGGACCCTGGCCTCCGCGCCCAGTGCTCGCGCGATCTCGACCAACTGCTGCTGTGGCATAGTGAGCGTGCCAGCCTCGGCATCCACGGCAATCCTCGCTCCCACCTGCGCCAACAACTCAGCGGCGTGGCGGCGACGTTCGCGCCAATCAATCCGGGCCCACAGACCTTTCTGTTCAAGTCCGAGGGCGATGTTTTCAGCCACGGTAAGTTCGGGGAACAGTGCCGGCTGTTGATAGATCGCCGCTATGCCCAACTGCTTTGCCGCGCGCGGCGAATTGTGTCTGAGCGTCTGCCCGTTAAGCTTGATCTCGCCACCGTCCGACTCAATAGCACCCGTGATGATCTTGATGAGCGTAGATTTCCCTGCCCCATTCTCGCCGATCAGCGCGTGCACCTCGCCGCGACGCAGATCGAATGAAGCGTTTTTGAGCGCCTCCACGCCCGCGTAAGATTTTGTGATGTCGTTGACGCTGAGTAGAACGTTAGTCATGGTGTTTCAGCTTTTGTACCGCAGACTGTCTAGTCTGCGGCGGGCTTGGGAATTGCTGATTGATCCCGCAGGCTAGACAGTCTGCGGTACGGATTTGCGCCGGTAACTCCACTTCCAGTCGCGCCACTCTTTCACTAGCCCGGCTTTTATCGGATTTTCAAGAACGTATTTCACGACGCGATGAAACTCCGCTTCATCACGCACTACATGATCGTAGCTTTCCTGTTGCCAGAAGGTGCCTTTGCGACCTAACGCGCGATTAGCTTCCCACGCTGTATAACCCTTCAGTGATTTCATGATCACGTCCAGTGGTGGATTCTTGCTGATAAAGCGCAGCCCTTCGGGCAGCAAAGTCTCCCGCAATTCCCCAAGCGAAAGAAAGGGCGCAAAGACCGCGTGAACGTGATTCGACATGATGCAGTAAGCATCGAGACGGTAAACTCGTCCGTCTCGTTGGTTCATCGCGTCAGCTACGACGCGAGCGATCCGTTCGTCTTTCAACCAAGTGGGACCGGTCTCTGCTCGGTGCAGGATCTCTTCGAACTTCACAAACCAACGGCGCTGAAAATCCAATAGACTCTTTTCATGAGCTTTCGTTTCCGGCGAATCATCTCTTAGCTTCAGTCCAACGACACGCTTGGTTTCTTCCTCGAACCACTTCTTTCGAGCGTGGTACAACCGCAGCACTGACTGGGGAACCGTACCCGCCAGCCGAAAGGTTACAAATAGCGTCGCATCCGGCGGATGAATATGAGGCAGATTCCGTCGCGTGCGCCCTTTGTATAGAAACTCGCTCATGGTTGTACCGCAGACTGTCTAGTCTGCGGCCGGCTGTTCATTGACATCCCTTTGGGCGCGTTACCCAACGTTTCCGCAGACTAGACAGTCTGCGGTACATACTCGCTCCCGGCCTCGATCTTTGCATAGCGCCGGCTCGCCTCTTCCCAGGCCGGCGATGCACGCGGAGTAAATTCCTTCAACTCTATGTTCTGCGCCACGTGTCGCCGCGCTTCGGTAAGCGATGCGAAGCGGCCGGACCCGATGGCCTGGATAAGCACATTGCCAATGACGGCCGCTTCCACTGGCCCTGCGAGTACCGGCAAACCCGTAGCATTGGCGGTCGCCTGGTTGAGATAATCATTCTGGCTGCCTCCACCCACTATTTGGACGCCCAAGATTTCTCGGTTCGTCAGCATCTCGATTGAACGCAGCACCGAAGCATAGCGCAGCGCCAGCGAGTCCAGGATTAACCGCACAATCGCTGGAGGTTCAGTAAGCAAGCCATCTTCCCTCTCTGCAAGTTGCTGCGTGATCGCCTCCAGCATGCTGGGCGGATTTAGGAAGCGCGGATCGTCGGGAAAGATCAGGGCACCGCCGGAGGGAAGAGTCTCGACTTGCATGAGAAGATTGTCATAGTCGACATCAATCCCCGCCTCTCTCCACTCCCGGCGGCAAGATTCAAGAATCCACAGGCCCATCACGTTTTTCAGAAAGCGAATCGAACCCGTTGCACCGCCCTCGTTAGTGAAGTTTTCACGCGCGACCTCAGGATTAATCAGTGGGGTGTCCCGCTCGATGCCGACCAGAGACCAGGTGCCGGAAGAGATGTAAGCCCACCCTTCGGGTAGCGGCGCCCCCGCGACCGCGCTGCCGGTGTCGTGCGTGGCCGGAGTGACGACGCGCACCCCGTCAAGTCCCGGATCATCAACCAGCGCAGGTCTAATCGCGCCAAGGTTCGTGCCCGCCGGAACAATGTCCGCCAGTAGACCCTTAGGTAGATCGAGGCGATCAATCATGTCCCAATCCCAGGTTTTAGATTCTGCGTTGACTAACTGCGTCGTCGTCGCGTTTGAGTACTCAGTAGCCGCCCTGCCGGTCAAAAAGAGATTGATCAGATCGGGAATCAACAGCAGGCGCGCCGCGGCTTGCGGAATACTTGCTTGCGCATGCGCGTAAAGTTGAAACAACGTGTTAAAGACCAGGAATTGAATCCCCGTGCGTTCAAAGATCTCCTCGCGCGGCAGCCGTCCGAAGACCTGTTCCATCACTCCGTGCGTCCGTTCGTCTCGATAGCAGATCGGCTGCTCGATTAGCTCGCCGTCAGAGTTGACCAGACCGTAATCAACACCCCAGCTATCAACTCCGATGCTACGGATGGGGCGGCCCAGTTGCCGCGCTCGCTCGCCGGCGGCGCGCATTCCAGATCTGATTTCGACGAAGATTTGCGCCAGATCCCAACGGAGATGCCCCATCGATTGGCTGGCCGGATAGCGAAACCGGCTGATCTCTTCAACCAGCAACTCGCCCGGCGCCACTCCCACCAAACACACGCGTCCACTGCCCGCGCCGAGATCCACTGCGATGTAGAGCGCGTCGTTCATCTCCAATAGTCAGTTGTTAGTAGACAGTCGTCAGTTGTCAGTTGTTAGTTGTTAGTTAAGGGAATTCGCAGCTTGAACAGAGAAACAACTGACAACTAACAACTAACAACTGACTGCAGTCAAACAATTCCGGCAGCGATGGTCTTCCTTGCAGGTCGCTCTTCTGCTTTCCGCCGGCGATAGCCGCTGGCCCGGTAAGTGGCGATGGGATCGATTGCTCCGCCGGCGCGTTCGCGCGCGACTGCTAAAATAGGCGCCACGTCGGTAGTAAAGGCCTGCTTCAGAATCGCCAGGGCCATCAGTGGATCACACTTCTCCTGCGCCTCCGACAACGCCTGGCGATCGACCAGATGGGCCTGAACGTACGCGCGCACCAGCTCAGAGGCGCTCACCATCAGCGATTCGATCGGATCGGTTACGTTGTGCGACTGATCGAGCATGTACGCCGGATCGAAGTTCGGCACGCGGTCTAATTCGGCGTCGACTAACTCGTTAAAGATCAAGAAGAGCTGGAAGGGCTTAATCGAACCTGAGTCGAGATCGTCATCGCCGTATTTGCTGTCGTTGAAGTGAAAGCCCGCCAGTTTGCCAAACTGAATCAGGCGGGCGACGATCATCTCAATATTGACGTTGGGTGCGTGGTGGCCCAGATCAACCAGACAGAAGGCCTTCGGCCCGAGCTCGCGCGCGCAGTAATAGCTGACGCCCCAATCATTAATAACCGTTGAGTAGAAAGCCGGTTCGTAAAGCTTGTGCTCAATGAAGAGCCTCCAGTCGGCGGGTAACGCACGGTAAATCTCTCGCATGCTTTCAAGGTATCTCTCCAGCGCGGTGCGGAAGTGTTGCTGCCCTGGAAAATTCCCGCCGTCACCAATCCACACCGTGATCGCTTTCGAGCCCAGCGCCTCGCCCAGCTCGATGCATTCGAGGTTGTGTTCGATCGCCTGGCGGCGAACGGCCGGATCAGGATGAGTGAGGCTACCGAATTTATATGAGAGCGCCTGACCTGGCTGATCCTGAAAGGTGTTGGAGTTCATCGCATCGAAATGCAACCCGCGCTGCGCGGCGAACTCGCGCAACTCTTTGGCGCTGTCGGGCTTGTCCCAGGGAATGTGCAGAGATACTGCCGGCGTTGACCGAACAAGTCTAAAGATCGTGCCGCAGTCTTCCAGCTTCTCAAAGATGTTGCGCGGCTCGCCGATTCCGGGAAAGCGCGCGAAACGCGTTCCGCCCGTCCCGACGCCCCATGACGGAACAGCGACCCGGAAGGCCCGGGCCTTAATCACGAGATCTTCGATGTCAACGTTCTTTCGCCTCAGTTGTCTTGCAAGATGCTCGTAATCTTCGTCGAGACAGGCTTGCGCTTGCTTGTTCTGTTCTGCGATGGTCCCGTCGTCAATCTCGAAACGCGCTGCCATAGCAATTCTCCAGAAGGTCGGAATGAAGTCAGTACCACCTGCGTGAGCGGGTGGGCCGAACAGTCAACCCACTTATTGAGTGTTTGATCCACCCGCTCACGCAGGTGGTGCTGACCTCACGCTCCGGCGACATTCGACAAACCAAAGTTGTGTCGGACATCACCTATCTCAAAAATCCATCTGCCAACCCACCGTCAACTGGTATGACGTGGCCGGTAGTCTTCGACAGACGATTCGACACCAGCAAGAAGATCGCCTCCGCCTGATCTTCCGGCTCGATGGGGGTCTTCGTGAGCGAGCGGCTGGCGTAGAACTTCGCCAGCTTACTCCTCAGATCTTCGGTCGATTCATCTTCGCTGAACGCTATCTCGTATTTCGCCAAAGACGCAATTACTCGATCACGCGGAAACATCGTGCTGCCTTTGACCACCGTTGCCGGAGCCACCGCGTTGACGCGCACCAGCGGCGCCATCTCGATCGCCAGCTCGCGCATCAGGTGATTCGCTGCGGCCTTGCTGGTGTCGTACGCCAGGCTGCCCTTCTTTGCCACTACAGCGTTGGCGCTCGTCGTCAATACTATGTTGCCAGGCAGGCCCTGCTGCTGGAAGATCTTGAACGCTTCGTCAGCCACGATGTAAGCGCCGGTTACGTTGATATCGAAGGTGCGGGCCCACAGCTTGTCTTCGATGTGCCCGGTTTTGTCTGGTGGCACAAAGATGCCGGCGGTAACGACAACGGCGTCCAGCCCACCGTAGGCCAGCATCACGTTGCGGAACATCTCCGCAACGCTCTCGCGATTGGTGACGTCGCACGCGAGTCCGATGGCCGGACCACAGTTGCTGATGCCGCTACCAGCAACGCCAATTCCCTCCCCGTATTCGGCGATGATCTCATGCGCAGTCTCTCGCGCCGCAGCTTCGTCAAGATCAACGCACACAATGTGCGCCCCTTCGCGAACCAGCCTGTGCGCAGTGGCCTTGCCGATGCCGGCCCCGGCGCCGATGACCACAATGATCTGGCGATCGAGTTCTTTCTCCGGCGGCATGCGGCGGAGCTTGGCTTCTTCGAGCGACCAGTACTCAATATCGAACGCCTCCTGCTGATCCATCGCCTCGTATTTGTCGATTGCCTCGGCGCCGCGCATTACCTCGACCGCGCAGTTGTAGAACTCAGCGGTCACCCGTGATTCGCTCTTGTTCTTGCCCCAGGCAACCATCCCAAGGCCTGGAATTAGCACCACCGTAGGATTCGGGTCCCGCATCGCCGGAGAGTCAGGCCGCTTACATTTGTTGTAATAGGCTTCATAATCCCTTCGGTACTGGACCAGTCCCGTCTCCAGGGACTCCTTCAGCGCTTCGAGATCGGCGCTCTCAGGATTCCAATCGGCGAACAGCGGCTTAATCTTCGTGCGCAGGAAGTGATCCGGGCATGAAGTACCGAGAGCTGCCAGACGCGGCCCGTCTTTGCTATTGACGAAGCGCAACATCTTTTCGTCGTTCTGGATCGTACCGACGAACCGCTTGTAAACGGAGACCTGCCCGCGCAACCAGGGAATAATCTCCGCCGCAATCCGCTTCCTGTCCGCCTCCGGCAACGGCTGGTGTTTCTGCCCACCGAAGGTCCTCTCGCCGCGATCGTGATCCTCGATGTAGCGCGCGGCGCGCTCGATAATCTCCAGCGCGGTCTCGTAACAAATCCGGTCGTCGTTATTCCACGAGCTCATCCCGTGATGACCGAGCAGTACGCCCTTGGCCCGCGGATTCTGCTTGATCAATTCCTCGATGATAAGGCCGATGTCGAAGCCCGGCCGCTGCCAGGGGACGTAAATCAGCTCATCCCCGTAAATCTGCCGGCATAACTGCTCCTGATTGACCGAGGCGGCGATCGCAATCACTGCATTCGGGTGTAGATGATCCACATGCATGTAAGGGACCAGCGTATGTAGCGGCGTATCAATCGAGCAGGCGCGCGGGTTAAGGTTGAAGCCGCAGTGGCTGTACATCGGGTACATCGCATCTTCGATCTCCGTCTTCGGCCCGCGCTCAGAATGGCTCAGATATAACGACTTCATCGCTCGCACCTTATCGAGATACAGCGAGGCAAAGCCATCGCGCCTGGACGTTCGCAGATCGCCTCCCGAGCCTTTGAGCCACAACACTTCCACGTCCGCGGCGGTCAGCGGGTCTTTTTCGGTCAACTTCGACGAGGTATTGCCACCACCCGTGTTAGTCAGGGTCAGGTCTTCCCCGAGCTTGTTCGATCTGTAGACCAGGCGATCCAGACCGGACAGTTGATTCGCGACCTCATCCTGCCAAAGGTACTTCACATGTTTGAATGCTTTCTGATCGATCGGTGTGCTCATAGCAAGTTCTGCTACCTTTCACTTATCTACCAGGGAAAGAATCAGATCGAACAGAGGCGCTCCGCAGAACATGAAATGAGAGCTGATAAATATTAAATGAGAAATGCAAAATGCATCCGGTCGCTCCCCTTTAATCTCGAGCGGCCTGACGCTGATGAAACCGGATCACCTTAACTGTCAGCATTGATGGTCGCGTTTTGACTATCCAGCCTCTGAGAACAGTAAGTCCAACATGTCATCTTTCCAGCCTTTTAGAGAGCCTCTCATCAGCTCGCCCCCTTCCACCGCACTCTTCGTCTCCAGGGCTGCCACGATCTTCCCATGCACCTCCGCGCTTTTTATGTACGACTCCTTCTCATGCCTAGTCTTCATCACAAAGAACGCAAATAAAGGCACCACCATCCGCTCAAGCACGCTCGCCAAATAGGGATTGCCCGACAAGTCCCAGAGCTTTCGGTGAAACTCCAGATCGCTTTCGTAAAACTGATCCAAATCGAGTTCGGCTGCCGCCTGCTCCATCTTATTAATCAACTTCCGCAGGTCCCTGATGTCCGCCGGCCTAACATTGTCCTTGGCCCATTCGACGGCAAGTGCCTCAAGCTCTACCCGCAACTGAAAGATTTCCCTAATCTCCTTGGGCCCCAACTTCGTCACGATGGTGCCTTTGTAGGGGGTCTTCTGTACGAAGCCCTGGTGTTCAAGCTCAATCAGGGCCTCGCGCACGAGCGGGATTCCGGATCCCAATTCCTGTGCAATTCGGCTTTCCACTATCTGATCACCCGGCTTTATGGAGCTCGATAGAATCGCCTCCTTGATCGCCAGGACGACCTGATTCTTCTTGGAAATGGGTTGAATCAGCTTGAGCAAGTGTCCCCCTCGTTTGGATTCCTCCGAGCGCGACTCAACCGCGCCTGAGTCTGCCATGGGGCGTGCAAAACTTTCGCAGGTTTTGGGCGAAAGTGGAGTTGACTAGGCCCTTAGTATTGACGCGGCAGTCATTAAATATATACTCGTTCTTTCAAATTGCAAGATCATAATATGATCTAAAGAGTTGCGGCGAATATTTGGGAAAGCGCCGAATTGCGCCCAGGAATCCAAGGTCTTTTAGGTCGCTGTCGCGCGCAAGGAGGAAGAGAGCCTGATAATGACGCGGTTCGCACGGACGCTGATGGCGCCCTTTACACTTGCCGTACTGGTGACGTTCAGCCTGAGCACCGATACGAGGAGCGTTTCGTCGTTTTCCCAACCTGAAATGCCGACGTCCCAGACGGCTGTGGCATATCAACGCATAGACCTCAGCGGTACATGGCAGTTCGCTCTGGATCCCACCGACTCCGGCGTAAGAGAGCAGTTGTTCAGCAAAGACTTGAGGGGCCGGATCAAACTTCCCGGTGTGCTGCAGTCGCAAAACTATGGCAACGAGATCAGCACCAGCACTCCCTGGGTGCTGTCTCTGTACGATCGCTTCTGGTACCTGCGCGAAGACTACAAGCCGTACACAGAGCGTGGAAAAGTAAAGGTTCCATTTCTGTCTCAGCCACCGCGCCACTATCTCGGCGCGGCATGGTATCAGCGCGACATACAGATTCCTCAGTACCTTCAGGGCCGCCGCTTCGTGTTAACTCTCGAGCGACCTCACTGGGAAACAACCGTTTGGGTTGACGCCCAGAGAATCGGGTCCGACAGGAGTCTGGTTGCGCCCCACGTTTATGACCTCGGCACTCTCTCGCCGGTCAGGCATCGGCTTACGATTCGCGTCGACAACCGCATGATCATGCCGTATCGACCGGATGCGCACAGCGTTTCGGATTCACTTGCCGGAAGTTGGAATGGCATCGTCGGCAAGATCGAACTGACGGACACCGGTCGAGTATGGATTGACGATGTCCAGGTCTTTCCGAATCTGGCTCAGAAATCCATGCTGATCAAAGTGCGAATCGGCAACGTGACGGGCCGAAGCGGAGAAGGGACACTCACCGCGATTTGGCCCGACGTGGGAATTGTGCCGGTAAATTGGGATGAGCACGGCGGCACCGCGGAAGTGGAGGTGCCGCTGCGCTTCGACGCGCCTACCTGGGATGAGTTTCATCCGCGTTTTCTGCCGCTAAGGCTGTGGTTGAAGGGAACGGGCTTTGACGAATACAAGCAACTGAACGTCGGTCTGCGCGACTTTCACGCCGAGGGAAAGGAGTTTGTCCTCAATGGCGTACCAATCATCTTTCGGGGTACGCACAACGGCGGTGACTTTCCGCTGACCGGTTATCCGCCAACTGACGTTGAATACTGGCAGAAGCTCTTTGAGACATGCCGAAAGTGGGGCTTGAACCACATGCGGTTTCATTCCTGGTGTCCGCCCGAAGCTGCGTTCGAAGCCGCGGACCAACTCGGATTTTATTTACAGCCTGAGCCGGGCATGTGGAACGAGATCAGCCCGGGAACACCGATGGAGCGCATGCTCTACGAAGAAACCGACCGCATGATCAAAGCCTACGGCAACCACCCTTCGTTCATGTTGTTGTCGGCCAGCAACGAGCCGAAAGGCAAATGGAAAGAGTCGCTGTCGAAATGGGTCGAACATTATCGAAAGGTAGACCCGCGCCGGCTTTACACGAGCGGAACCGGACACACAGAAAAGGAAGTGCCAAATCTCACCGAAGGCACCGACTATTTAGCCATCCAGCGCATCGGTCCGATGATGCTGCGCCGCGAGTCGGCCTGGTTCGGTGGGGATTACGGGGAATCACTCGTCGACGTGAACGTGCCAGTCATCTCCCACGAAGTGGGCCAATGGGTCGCCTACCCCGACTATTCCATTATCAAGAAGTTCACCGGCTATATGCGGCCGGGCAATTTTGAGATCTTTCGAGACTCGATGTCCGCGCACGGATTGCTTGAGAAAGACAGAGACTTTGCCCGGGAATCGGGTCGGTTTCAACTGGCCTGCTACAAGGAAGAAATCGAGGCCAACTTGCGGACGCCGGGCCTCGGTGGATTTCAACTGCTCGACCTGCATGATTATCTTGGCCAGGGCACGGCGCTTGTTGGTTTGCTCGATGCCTTTTGGGAACCGAAGAGTTATGTCGACGCGGATGAGTTCAGAGAGTTCTGCAACACGACTGTGCCGCTGGCTCGTTTGCCGAAGCGCATTTTCACAAACGCGGACACCTTAATTGCCGATGTTGAAGTTGCCCACTTCGGCGCTGAGCCAATGGAAAACAGCATGGCAGTTTGGCGAATCGCCGCTGGCGATAAGTTGGTTGCGCAAGGCGAATGGGGAGCACGCACGATTCCGATCGGAAAGAATATTCCGCTGGGCAGGATTACCGCAAACCTGGCTGAGGTTTCCGCGCTGGGTGAATACAAACTGACCGTTACGCTGGCGCCTGTTTCATTTTTCAGCTCCGTCGATCGAAGGATTCTGCCCGGGCCGAATGTTGTTCGCGGCTCCACGTACTTCGAAAATGAATGGACCATTTGGATCTATCCGGGAGCGGAAGCTACCAATGTGCCGATAAGTGAACTTCCCGGAACACCGAAGTGTCCCCGCTCGCGCTCGGCTGATATTTTCATCACCCGATCCTGGGACGAAGCTGAACAGAAGCTGGCAGCCGGCGGGCGAGTTTTGTTCGTTCCGCGCAACTCTGATCTGGACTGGACCAGTCCTCCGCTCGACACCGTGCCTGTGTTCTGGAACCGTTTGATGGGCCCGGCGTGGGGCCGCATGCTGGGACTCTGGATTCAGATGGATCAATCTCAGACCAAGAGTTACGCGCTCGGCAACTTCATCACCTCTGAGAGTTTCGACTGGCAGTGGGCCGCGATCATTGGAAATGTCCGGGCGGTCAATCTCGATCGCCTGCCACCTGAGATTGAACCGGTCGTGTGGGCCATTGATGATTGGAATCGCAATTACAAACTGGGAGTGATCTTCGAATGCGCAGTTGGCGACGGCAGGCTCTTAATCTCGGCGATCGACGTCACCAAACCGGCTGATTCAAATCCCGTCTCGCGTCAACTACGGTACTCGCTGCTGAATTACATGGTCAGCGATTGTTTTCAGCCAAACGTTCCGGTGACGCGTGAACAGATGCGCGACCTGTTCTTTGATACGAAGATCATGAAGAAGCTCGGCGCCGTGGCCCAGGTGGAAGGACAGCCGGCCAATGCCGCAATCGATGGCGACCCGAACACGTTTGTGCTGGTCGGCGATCAGAAAGCACAAATGCGCGAGCAGGTGGACATCCTGATCAGCTTCCCGGCGCCCGTTGCCATGTCCGGTTTGGTGCTGATGCCGCGGCAAAACCATCGCGAGCACGAAGGCGACATCCGTGAGTACGTTGTGCAGGCGAGCGACGACGGCAGCGAGTGGCGCGATGTACTGCGTGGGGAACTGCCTTCGACCTTTGCGCCGCAACGGATTGGTTTTTCGAAAACGATCACGGCCCGGTACCTAAAGCTCATCTCGCTCTCCGGCTTCGGTCCGGACAAAACCACGGCGCTGGCTGAGTTGGCGGTGATCTATGCGGGGCCGAAATTAACGGAGCCCGGCGACGGCACAATGCAGTATCAACGCAACCAGAGCGCAACGCCCGATATTGATGAAGGGCCGGATTCTGCGAAGAAGCCGACGAGTCCGCAACCCAAGCCGACCGTGCAACCGGATAACCGACGGAAGCCTTAGTCAAGGGTTTAGTAGGTGGAGCATTATTTCCCGAGAGGTTACGATGAAGAGAGCGTTGATTGTTATGGGCCTTCTGCTCACTTCGGCCTCTGCATCTGCGCAGCAACGGCTGCCGACGCTGTTCATCATTGGCGATTCAACGGTAAAGAATTCAGGCAAGGGATTACTGGGTTGGGGTGATCCGATTGCGAACTTCTTTGACCAAACCAAAATCAAGGTTGAGAATCGTGCCCGCGGAGGCCGCAGCAGCCGAACCTTCATTACTGAAAGTCTTTGGGATCAGATCCTGAGCGAACTCAAGCCCGGCGATTACGTGCTGATGCAGTTCGGGCACAACGACGGTGGGGCGGTCAACGATGCCGCGCGCGCCCGCGGTTCTCTGCGGGGCATCGGCGACGAAACTGAAGAGATCGACAACCTGCTGACGAAGAAGCACGAGGTCGTTCATACCTACGGCTGGTATATGAAGAAGTTTGTTACCGACACCAAGGCAAAAGGCGCCACGCCGATCGTGCTTTCGCAGATTCCGAGAAACATTTGGAAGGATGGCAAGGTCGAGCGCGTCGCAAGCACCTACGGTGGCTGGGCCGCCGAAGTGGCGACAGCGGAGCGGGTGGCCTTTATCGATCTTAATGAGATCGTGGCAAAGAAGTATGAGATCCTGGGACCTGATAAAGTGAAGGAGTTGTATTTCCTCGAAGACCATACGCATACGACACCGGCGGGCGCTGAAGTCAACGCTGCTTCGGTAGTCGAAGGTCTCAAGGTGCTGAAGAATTGTCCGCTTACCGCCTTTCTGCTTACCAAACCTACGTCATCTCTCGGGAGTAGATAAACACAATGAAAAAGATCCTTCCTGGCTGCTTAACAACATGTGTCTTACTGGCGTTGCCAATGCTGGCCCATGGACAACGGCCGGCGGCGCGTGAGCGCTCGTCATTAAACGCCGATTGGAGATTCAAGAAAGATGACCCGTCTGGGAGCGAGGGGCGGTTGAGCTACGAGCGTGTCAAGGATTGGGTTAACGCCAGCGGCAATGAATTCGTGGCCCAGGCCGAAGCAAAGAAGCCGAGACCGGTGGGAAATCTCGGCGAGACGGTCTCGTACACACAGCGCAACTTTGATGACCGCAGTTGGCGACAACTCGATCTGCCGCACGATTGGGGCATCGAAGGTCCATTCAAGCAGGAATATCCTGGTGAGACCGGCAAGCTTCCCTGGTGGGGTGTCGGTTGGTACCGGAGGCATCTCACCGTTTCAGCAAGTGAGAGAGGAAAGCAAATCTCCCTGGACATCGATGGAGCCATGGCCTACGCATCGGTCTGGCTCAATGGGCGCTTCGTCGGTGGTTGGCCTTATGGCTACGCTTCTTTCGAATTGGATCTGACTCCTTACATCGAATTCGGCGGGGATAATGTGATCTCGATTCGTTTGGACAACCCGCCCGACTCTTCTCGCTGGTATCCGGGCGGAGGCATTTACCGAAATGTTTGGCTGGTAAAGACTGCACCGGTCCATGTGGGCCATTGGGGAACTTTCGTGACGACAACCGATGTAAGCCAATCGGCCGCCACCGTGAACCTTAACGCGTCAGTCGATAACAACTCTGCTTCATCTGCGAACGTGTCTGTAAAGACACAGATCTACGAACTGGTAAACGGCCAGAAGACAAGCAAACCGGTTTCGTCGTCCGCGCCGATGGGAATAACGATTGCAGGCGGCGCGACCGAAAGTCACACCACGAAGCTGAGCGTCTTTAACCCGAAGCTTTGGAATCTGCAAAAGCCCAATCTGTACACAGCGGTCACAACTGTCGAGCAGAACGGCAAGGCTATTGACAGCTATGAAACTGTCTTCGGGATCCGCACGATCAAGTTCGATGTGGACAAAGGATTCTTTCTCAACGGCGAACGCGTAAGGATCAATGGCGTCTGTGACCATCACGATCTCGGTCCGCTGGGTGCGGCAATCAACATGAGGGCCCTGGAGCGCCAGATTGAACTCCTGAAAGAAATGGGTGTGAACGCAATCCGCACGAGCCATAACCCGCCCGCGCCTGAGTTGCTCGAACTCTGCGACCGCATGGGCATCCTGGTGATGGATGAAGCGTTCGATGCCTGGCGGCGAGCAAAAAAGAAGAACGACTATCATCTGTTGTTTGATGATTGGCACGAAAAGGACTTGCGCGCCCAGGTTCGGCGCGACCGCAATCATCCTTCAGTTATCCTCTGGAGCATTGGCAACGAGATCGGGGAGCAGAGCAACGCCGAAGGTCACAAACTGGCCGCCGAACTGACAGCCATCGTTCACCAGCAGGACCTGACGCGCCCGGTCACGGCGGGCGCCAACAACCCGAACTCTGGTTACAACGGCTTTCAGAAAACTGTCGATGTTTTTGGCGTCAATTACAAGCCTACCGAATACGGAAAGTTGCGACAGGCGAACAGTGCGCTTCCGATTTTTGCCAGCGAGACCGCTTCCACCGTGAGTTCCCGCGGAGATTATTTTTTCCCGGTACTTGAAGACAAGGCCCAGGGTCGAGCTGATTTCCAGGTCAGCTCTTACGATCTTTATGCGCCGAGCTGGGCCTTCCCACCTGATACCGAATTTCGCGGTCTGGATCAGTTTCCTTTTGCGGCCGGCGAGTTCGTTTGGACCGGCTTTGACTATCTGGGAGAGCCAACTCCTTACGGTGGCGACTCGAGGCGCATGCTGACTTTCACCGACGCGGCGGAGCAGGCACGCAAAGCACAAGAGCTAAAGGATTCGGGTCAGATCAAAGTTCCTTCGCGCAGCTCCTATTTCGGTATCATCGATCTTTGCGGGTTCAAGAAAGATCGCTTTTACATTTACCAGGCGCGCTGGCGGCCTGACTTTCCCATGGCCCACATTCTGCCGCACTGGAATTGGCCGGAACGCGTCGGCCAGGTCACGCCCGTACATGTGTACTCGTCGGGCGATGAGGCAGAGTTGTTCCTGAACGGGCGATCGCTCGGGCGAAAGAGACGGGCGCAGTACGAATATCGTCTGCGCTGGGACGATGTAATTTACGAACCGGGTGAACTCAAAGTTATCGCTTACAAAGATGGTAAACGATGGGCTGAGGATTCGATGAAAACCACGGGGCCGGCGGTCAAGCTCGCTTTGCAGGCCGATCGCCCTACCGTCAAGGCCGACGGCCGGGACCTTTCGTTCGTAACGGTTACCATCGCCGACAAGAACGGCCTGCTCGTTCCGCGTTCGAAGAACCGGATCCGTTTCACGCTCTCGGGACCCGGAGAGATCGTGGCGGTGGACAATGGCGATGCTACTAACCTGGAGTCCTTTCAAGCGAAGGAACGAAACGCTTTTAACGGATTATGCCTGGTCGTTGTCCGGACAAAGGCTGGCGCGGCGGGAAAGATCAGATTGAGGGCCGAGACGGATGGGCTGGCAGGCACGCAGATTCTGATTTCAAGTAGGGCCGTTCGGTGATCTCGTGAGTCCCGTAGGGACGGAATGTTTATAGAGAGCAATAGCAAAACTTATTCGCTAGCTCCGTAGGAGCGACATGTTTACTGCTCGCGTGATTGACCCACAAACTGAAACATGTCGCTCCTCCGGAGCTGGGTTGTTCGTTCGTGTTGTAGCTATAAACATCGCGCTCCTACGGAGCTAGGAATCGCTGCGCGTATCGAGGATTCAATGCATCTCAAACCTGCCGCTCGCCATGTTAAGAGCGTGCGCCTGCTGGGTAGCAAGGCGGCGCTCAGCTTTTTGCAGGATGAGGGCGGGTTGAGAATCAAGATGCCGGTAGAGAGAGTTGGGAATTACGCGTACGTGTTTCGGATTGAAGGACTGGAGTTGAAATAAGAGATTCGCCGCGTAGCGGTGAAATGAATTTAGCCGTGCCCTTTAGGGCACGGTCTCGAAGGCGTAAGACGGTGAACGTCGCGTCGGCGACGATTTGACTTAATTGACAGAGCGACTCAATCGTCGCTGACGCGACGATTTGATCTGTGTGGTTCTGTTCTCCGTGCCCTAAAGGACACGGCTAAATTCATCACGACCTACGCGGCGCCAAACATGCGAATGCCGAGTGAATGTCTTCGAGTCGTTCTCATGTTGGCTGCGTTTGGGATGCTAAATCCCGTGGCCAACATGAAGCCGACGCGCGCTCAAACGAAACACGCGAATCAAACAACATGGAAATTCGACTTCGGTCCCGGTAAAGTCGCGCCTGGATACACGCAGGTATTGCAGACAACTGCCTATAGCAAAGAACTCGGATACGGATTTGAACCCGGCCCAGATGTCTCGTGCGTCGATCACGGCGGCGGAGACCCGTTGCGAAGCGATCTTTGCACCAGCGACCAGCCTTTCTTTTTCTCAGTCGCGCTTCCTGAAGGGAACTATGAGGTCACCGTCACGTTCGGTGATCAGAATGCCGAGACAATTACTACCGTCAAAGCTGAACTGCGCCGTCTGATGTTGGAAGAAGTGCGCACGGCGCCGGGCAAATTCACCACGCGTCCTTTTATCGTCAACGTCCGCACGCCGCAAATCTCGACCGGCGGCGAGGTCAAACTCAAAGACCGCGAAAAGACATCGGAGCTTTGGGCCTGGGACGATAAGCTAACCCTGGAGTTCAACAACAAACGACCGAGCGTCTGCGCCATCAAGATTACGAAGGTGGACGTACCCACGCTCTATTTGTTGGGCGACTCCACGGTCTGTGATCAGGCGCTCGAACCCTTCAACAGTTGGGGACAAATGTTGACGCGCTTTTTCAAACCCGGAATAGCTGTAGCCAATCACGGGGAATCCGGCGAGTCCTTGCGCAGCTCTCTCGGCGCCAAACGACTGGATAAAGTCCTAAGCCTGATGAAGTCCGGCGACTATCTGCTTATCCAGTACGGGCACAACGACGAGAAAGAGAAAGGCGAGGGTGTCGGCGCCTTCACTACTTACAAGGCAAGTCTCAAACAATTCGTAGAGGAGGCGCGCAAACGCGGCGGCATTCCCGTGCTGATCACGCCGGTGCAGCGCCGCACGTTTGATGCGCAGGGAAAGATTACAAATTCTCACGGCGACTATCCCGAGGCCGTACGCCAGGTGGCAAAAGAGGAGCGAGTGCCGCTCATCGATTTGCACGCCATGAGCAGCGTGCTCTATGAAGCATGGGGACCCGAAGCGTCCCCGCGGGCCTTTGCGCCGAATGACGGAACGCACCACAACAACTATGGAAGTTACGAATTGGCGAGATGCATCGTCGAAGGTATCAAGGCGAACAAACTTGGCCTGATGAAGTATCTGGTGCCGGACCTGCCGGCATTCGATCCCAGACATCCGGATCCGATGGATGATTTCAAACTGCCGGCGAGTCCGCAAAGCACAAAGATCAAACCGCCCGGCAGCTGAAGGCTATACGGGCACGTGGAGATCTATGAATCGACTAATGAGACGCCTGCTAATTTCATTTTGGATTCTCTGTTCGGCCTTTGTCTTTAGTCACTCGGCCCTTGCGCAAGCGAAACCGCAGGTGCCGGACTGGGTCAAGAACGCCGGCGCCAGACGCGCGCCCAACAAGGTAAAGATCTTTTCCGCCAATTCGTATGGCGCGGCGGGTGATGGCCTCAAGAACTCAACCAAAGCCATCCAGCAAGCCATCGACTCCTGCTCAAAAGCCGGCGGTGGCATTGTCACGTTCAGCCCGGGTCAATACGTGACCGGAGCGCTCTTCCTCAAGAGCAATGTGCATCTGCGCGTTCCCGCTGGCGTAACCTTGCTTGGTAGCCAGGATGACACAGACTATCCTGCTCTCTCAACGCGGATCGCCGGGATTGAAATGGAATGGCCCGCAGGCTTGATCAATGTAAACGGCCAGAACGACGTGAAGTTATCGGGCGGTGGCGTAATCGATGGCCGCGGCGAGAAATGGTGGGATCGATATTGGACTTTGCGCCGCCAGTATGAACCGCGAGGCCTGCGTTGGGCGTCCGACTATGACGCCCAGCGCGTGCGCCTGATGGTGATTTGGAAATCGACGGACGTGACAGTTGAAAACCTCAGCTTGAAGCGTTCGGGCTTTTGGACCGTGCAAATCGTCTATTCGGATCACGTCACGGCCAATGGACTCAAGATCAGCGACAACAAGGGACCCAGCACCGACGGTATTGACGTCGACTCTTCCGCTTACGTGCTGGTCGAGAACTGCGACATCGACAACAACGACGATGACATTTGCCTCAAGGCGGGACGAGACTCAGACGGCCTGCGCGTAAATCGACCCACTGAATACATCGTCATTCGCAACAACATCGCGCGGCGCGGCGGTGGGGTGATCTCGTTCGGCAGCGAGACTTCAGGTGGCATCCGCAAAGTCTTTGCCTTTCACAATCGGGGCATCGGCACCAACGAGGGTCTTCGCTTCAAGTCCGCCAAAACGCGCGGCGGCTTTGTCGAAGACGTTCTGGTTCGCGACCTGAAACTGGAGAATGTGCCGCTGGCATTCACGTTCACTCTGAACTGGAATCCCAGCTACAGCTACGCCACGATTCCCTCTGATGCCAAAGACATTCCGCCATACTGGCGCGTGTTGAGTACTCCCGTCCTGCCACCGGAACGCGGCCTCTGCGAGTTTCGCAACATCCGCGTCGAAGACGTCACAGTCGTGGGCGCGGGCCGCGTATTCTCGGCCGTCGGACTGCCGGAGAAACCGATCGCGAATGTGAAATGGCTAAATGTCACTGCCCAGGGAAGCGAAGCGGGCATGATCGAAAGCGCGCGCAACTGGACGATGACAAATGTCGAGCTTCGCACTGCGGACGGCCTGCCGGTGAAGATGACCGACTGCACCAACGTCCAGGCGCCGAATGTAATCAAGAACGAAAGAGCAGGACCGAGCAAATGAAAACGCGAATTCTAATAGCTGTAATCATCGGATTTCTCTCCGCGGCCTCCGGCAGGGCGAACATAGTTTTGCCTGATGTGATCGGCGAAGCGATGGTGATTCAACGCGATCGTCCAATTCTAATCTGGGGCCGGGCTGACCCCGGGGAAGCGGTAATGGTTCGCTTCGCGGGGCAATCCAAACAGACGATCGCCGGAGGTGATGGCAAGTGGCACGCGAAGCTTGATGCTATTCACGCCAATGCAACTCCGGCGACGATGACCATCTCGGGCAAGAATACTATCGAGCTTAAGAACATCCTGGTCGGTGAAGTGTGGCTGGTAGCCGGCCAGTCGAACATGCAGCGTTTATTGAGCGAGACCGCCAACGGTGAGGCTGCAATCGCGGGCGCGAATCAGCCGCTGATTAGGCTCTTCAACATCAGCCGGCAGGTTGCATTCAAGCACCAGCGGGGACCACTGGCCACCTGGCAGGCGTGCTCGCCTGAATCGGTGAAACAGTTCTCCGCCGCGGGTTACTACTTTGGCGTGGAATTGCAGAAGGAGTTGAACGTCCCGATCGGTTTGATCAATTCGTCGTACGGCGGCTCTCAGGCTGAGGCCTGGACGCCGGTTGAGTATCTGCTCGCTTCGGCTGATCTGAAACCAACGGTCGAGCGCACCAAGATCTGGGACGAGGAACGATCCCGCGTGAAGGCCCAGTACGAAGAGCAGTTGACCCAGTGGCGAGGCGATGTTGAGAAAGCAAAAGCCGCCGGCGCTCGCCCCCAGCCATCGCCCGCCGTGCCCGATGCGTTGCGCGAGTACCGCATCGCCTCGTCAATTTACGATCGTATGATTGAGCCATTGATTCCTTTCCGCATTCGTGGCGCCTTCTGGTATCAGGGCGAGTCAAACGAGGCGCGAGCCGAGCAATACGGAATCCTTTTGCCGACTATGATCAAGGCCTGGCGTGAACAGTGGGGCGCGGGCGACTTCCCGTTCGGGATCATTCAGTTGCCCAACTATCACGATGCAAAGGACGAACCTGCGGACGAAGCGTGGAGCCACGTGCGCGAAGCCCAACGGCGCACCGCCCTGGCCACGCCCAACACCGGGCTAATTGTAACGATCGACATCGGCGAGGCGCGAGACATTCATCCAAAAAACAAGCTCGACGTAGGCAAACGCATGGCGCGCTGGGCCCTGGTCGATGTGTACGGACGCAAGCTTACAAAATCAGGACCGATGTTCAGTTGGGCAAAGATCGGCGGGCCAAAAATCGTTCTCACCTTCAATGACGTGGGACAGGGTTTGAGGATCCGCGACGGCGAGAAACTTGACGAGTTCGCGATCGCCGGCGTCGATCGCAGATGGCACTGGGCCCAGGCAAAGATCACAGGAAAGGACCGCGTCGAGGTTTGGTCTGACACCGTGCCGCAACCGTTGGCGGTGCGATACGCGTTCAATAACAACCCGAAGCATCCGAACCTGACGAACGAGACAGGTTTGCCGGCCGGGCCCTTCCGCACTGACGATTGGCCCGGGCCGACGGATGGTAAGCGGTAGCGGCAAGGTTTCAAATTTCGATACCCCGGGTAGCCGCGGCGGCAACCCGGGGCTGAAGGTCTTAACCGCTTCGCGGTAATTTTTCAGAGCCTTTCTTAAGTCCTCTCGGACATCAATGCCGATCCTGATGCGCAAATTCATAATCATCGCTGGTCTCGCTCTTATGCTGGTGCTCAGTTCCCTTCCCGGCGCTGCCGCAACCGAAGGATCGTGGGTAACGGCCGAGTATCGGAACGGCAACTTCAAACTGGTATCGGGCGCTCGCGCTGCCGACATTCTGGTCTCGCCCAACGATTTCAAAGTTGTCCATATTGCGGCCGAGAACCTGGCGCTTGATGTTCAGCGTGTAACGGGACAGAAGCCTTCCCTAAAAGCCGATATAACCAACCTGGCAGCGCAAGTGGTACTCGTAGGAACGCTGGGCAGCAGTAAGTTCATTGACGACATGGTTCTGAACGCCAAGCTGGATGTCAGAGGATTGCGCGGGCAATGGGAGAGCTTCCTGATCGCAACTGTGCCCAATCCGTTTCCCAACGTCAGTCTGGGACTGGTGATCGTCGGCAGCGATCGCCGCGGCACTGCCTACGGTGTATTCGAATTGTCGCAGGCAATCGGAGTCTCGCCCTGGTACTGGTGGGCTGACGTTGCCCCGGAACTTAGCGATAATCTTTTTGTGCGCCGCGGCATTCGTCGCCAGGGTCCACCGTCGGTGCAGTATCGCGGCATTTTTCTCAACGATGAAGACTGGGGCCTCCAACCCTGGGCCGCCAAAACCTTCGAGCCCGAACTCGGTGATATCGGCCCGCGGACCTACGCCCGCATCTTTGAACTGCTGCTGCGATTGAAAGCAAACACTGTCTGGCCGGCAATGCATGAGTGCACTCGCGCATTCAATCTCTATCCGCAGAACAAGATCGTCGCCGATGACTACGCCATCGTCATGGGCTCGTCGCATGCCGAACCGATGCTGCGCAACAACGTGACTGAGTGGACCGCGAGGCCCGAGGAGTATGACTTCACGAAAAACCCGGACGCGGTGCGCCACTACTGGGAAGAGCGTCTAGCCGAGAATGGCCGCTTCGAAAACATCTACACGCTGGGCATGCGCGGCATTCACGACAGCGCCATGCAAGGGCCAACAACCTCAGCCGAGCGAATCAAAGTCCTGGAACAGATCTTCGCTGATCAGCGAGCCATGTTGGCTCGGCACGTCAACGCCGACGTGGCGCAAGTCCCCCAAGTTTTTTGCCCGTACAAAGAGGTACTCGCGGACTACCGCAACGGGTTGCAGGTGCCCGATGACATCACCATAGTCTGGCCCGACGACAATTTCGGTTACCTGCGTTATCTTCCCACGCCCGAGGAACAGAAGCGCAGCGGTGGCTTTGGCGTTTACTATCATATTTCTTATCTCGGCCGGCCACTCTCTTATCTGTGGCTCGAGACCACGCCACCCTCGCTCATCTGGGAAGAGATGTCCAGGGCTTACGATCACAACGTGCGCAAGTTCTGGATGCTCAATGTCGGGGATCTGAAGCCCGGCGAGATTGGCATGGAGTTCTTCATGCAAATGGCCTGGGACATCAACCGCTGGCGCCGCGACAATCTCAGTGGCTTTCTCAAGCAGTGGGCTCGGCGTGAATTCGGCGCGGCCGATGCAGATGAAATCGCTGCCGTCATCGACCAGTATTACCGTCTGGCCTTCGCGCGCAGACCGGAACACTTGCAGTGGTATCTTCCTGGCGAGAAGCCTAAGGCCAGTGCGCTGACGGCGATTGACTATGGCGATGAGCTTCAGCAACGACTGGATGACTATCAACTGCTGATGACGCGCGCTGATCGTCTTTACGGAGCCATGCCGGCTCACTTGAAGGATGCGTTCTATGAGCTGGTTGACTACCCGGTGCGCGGCGCGGCGATGGCAAACCAACGCTTCTTCATGATGGAAAAGAGTGGTCTTTATCTAAGGCAAGGCCGCGCGAGCGCCGGCGAGTGGGCGCGTCGCGCGCAACAAGCCGGCGAACGAATGACTCTCGAGACGGCTTATTACAACGACAAACTCGCCGGCGGTAAATGGCGACACATGATGTCGCTGGGACCCAACAAAGGACAGTGGCCGAGCATGCGTACTTCGGATCCGCTTCCTCCGGCCGCACTCGCCGAAATGAATTTGCCTGAGGCGGCACAGCTCGGCGTTGCCATTGAAGGACGACTCGAGCCGCTCGGTGAGAATGAAAAGGACGCTTCGCTGCCCACGCTCAGTCGATACACACGCGATACGCGCTTCGTCGATGTTTTCAACGCCGGTCGTTCTTCAGCTGAATGGATAGCTAAGCCAAATTCTCCCTGGATTAAACTGAGTCAGACCGCGGGGAATCTGCGCGAGGACGCACGCATACTGGTCTCGATTGATTGGGGCAAGGCACCCCGGGGCGAGAACGTGCACGGAATGATCGAGATCAGCGGGGCCCGTGCAACCCGGTTCGTGAATGTCTCCGTCTTCAACCCACCTGGCGGCGGACGCGAGCAGCTAACGGGCTTCGTCGAATCCAAAGGCGTTGTCTCGATTGAGGCCGAGCACTTTACCAACAAAGCAGATCGGGCGGGTGTGGGCTGGCAGGTGATTCCCGGTCTTGGTCGCACCGGCGACTCCGTGGCGATCTTTCCCACGAATGCCGTTAGCATCGATCCTGCCCGCGTCGTTACTGATGCCCCGGCGCTCGAATATCGGCTCAATCTATTCCATCAAGGCACGGTCAAAGTAAATTACTATGCAGTGCCTACCCATCCCGTGCAGGCAGGTCGGGGGTTACGCTTTGCGGTGGCCCTTGACGACCAAACGCCTGAGGTTGTGACTATCGGAGCTGGTCTGGAAGTGCCTTCCGTCACCTGGTCACAGAACGTGCTAAACGCCACCACGACCGGCGCTTCAACACACAGTGTCACAACGCCCGGTTCTCACGTGTTGAAAGTCTACATGATCGATCCGGGTGTCGTGCTCGACAAGATCGTGATCGATGCGGGTGGTGTTCGGCCAAGCTATCTAGGGCCGCCGGAAACGAAGATCGGTTCTGTGTCCCGGCGGTTTAGGCGGAGGTGAGAAAGCGACACATGATTAAGATCCAAACTCTGCGTAAGGCCATCGCGTTGTTAGTGTTCGCGGGTTTGCTGCCCGGAGTAGTCACCAGGGGCAATGACGCACCGGTGCCATCCGTGGTAACCAGCGCGCCTGCGCCCGCTCGCAACACTTCCGCCTTCGACGCCGATTGGCGGTTCCTGAAGGGAGACGTGCCCCGCGCCGAGCAGCCCGACTTTAACGACACGGCCTGGCGTAAGCTGGACGTGCCGCACGATTGGAGCATTGAGGGACCATTCGACAAAAATAACCCGACCGGTGGCGCCGGCGGTTTTCTTCCCGCGGGCGTCGGATGGTATCGGAAACATTTCACTCTTACTGCGGACGACAAAGACCGCCGCGTCTTCATCGACTTTGACGGCGTGATGGCCAACAGCGACGTGTGGATCAACGGCTTTCACCTTGGCAAGAGGCCTTACGGCTACGTGGGCTTTCGCTACGAGCTTACCGGCCACCTCAACTTTGGCAGTAGCAACGTAATCGCTGTCCGCGCCGACAATTCCGGCCAGCCTGCGTCCCGCTGGTACTCAGGCGCCGGCATTTATCGCCACGTGCGCCTGGTCGTAACAGATCCTGTTCACATCGAGCACTGGGGAACGTTTGTCACCACGCCGCAGGCCGCAACCGATAAAGCAACGGTCCGCGTGCAAAGCGAAGTCGTCAATCAGTCGAACGTGGCGCGGGTTTTGTCGCTTCAGGTAACTGTGTTCGATCCCAACGGTCGCACGGTGCAAACCTCCGAGACCAAAACGCAGAACGTTCCCGCGGCCGCGACCGTGACTTTTGCGCAGGACATTGTCGTCAAGAATCCGCAACGCTGGGATCTGGAGCATACGCATCTCTATCGAGCGGTGGCTCGCATCAATGACGGGAAGAACCCTGTCGATGAAGAAACCGTAACGTTCGGAATTCGCGAATTTCGCTTTGACGCGGACACTGGATTCTGGCTCAACGGTCGCAACTTCAAACTCAAAGGCGTTTGCCTGCACCACGACGCGAGTGCTTTCGGCGCGGCCGTCCCGCTGCGCGCCTGGGAACGCCGGCTCGAAACACTAAAGCAACTTGGCGTGAACGCTATTCGCACGGCGCACAATCCGCCGGCGCCTGAATTTCTCGACCTTTGCGATCGCATGGGTTTCATTGTGATGGACGAACTTTTCGATTGTTGGACGGTGGCCAAAAATCCTTTTGACTATCACCTTTATTTCAAGGACTGGTCGCTGATTGATACTCACGACACGGTCCGCCGCGATCGCAATCATCCGAGCATCGTCATCTACAGCGCCGGCAACGAAATTCACGACACGCCGAAACCCGATCTGGCCAAGCCAATTCTCGCCTCACTGGTCGCCACCTTCCACGAGAACGATCCTTCGCGTCCGGTGACACAGGGTCTCTTTCGACCGAACGTGAGCCACGATTACGACAATGGTTTAGCTGATCTGCTGGACGTGGTCGGGCAGAACTATCGAGAAAACGAAATCCTGGCGGCGCACAAGCAGAAGCCCACACGCAAGATACTGGGAACTGAGAACCGGCACGAAAGCACTGTTTGGGTCGCGATGCGTGACAATAAGCCTTACACCGGACAGTTTCTGTGGACGGGAATCGATTACCTGGGCGAATCGCCGCGCTGGCCGACCGTATCTCACAGCTCAGGTTTGCTGGATCTTACGGGCACTATCAAACCGATCGGGTTCCAACGACAGAGCTGGTGGAGCGACCGGCCGATGGTTTTCATCACCCGCCGCATTGCGCCCACGGCCTTGTCTCCCACGGACCCTGGATACGAGCCCGACCTACAGCGTCGCCAACAAGTCCTGTTCGCCGACTGGACGCCAGCCGACGCAAACGCGCACGAAGAGAAGGTTGAGGTTTACAGCAACTGCGAGCAGGTCGAGTTGTTCCTTAACGGGAAATCGCTTGGTGAAAAACCGCTCCCTGCCGATGCTTCGCCGCGCACCTGGACGGTACCCTTCGCACCGGGTACGCTCAAAGCCATCGGGAAGAACCAGGGACGGGGAGCTGCCGCTTACGAACTGCGGACGGCGGAAAAGCCCGCGAAGATTGCGCTCGCAGCGGATCGCAATGTCCTGGCTCCTGTTTGGGATGATGTCGTTTACGTCACCGCTACGGTTGTAGATGAAAATGGCGTCCTCGTTCCTAATGCCGGCGATCTGATTACTTTCAAAACCAGCGGCCCCGGTGTTGTGGCCGCCGTTGAAAGCGGGGACAACAGCAGCCACGAGCCTTTTCAAGCGAGCGAACGGCGCGCCTATCAAGGGCGATGTTTCGCCATCATCAAGGCAAGGGCCGCCTCAGGTAGAATAACGATCGAGGCTTCAGCTTCTGGTCTGAAGAGCAATTCGATAACTATTAATGCCGTCGCTACCGGGACAAAGATGAAGTAGGACGGACAAGTGGTGTCTTGAGCTTACAGGTGTTTAGAGTCCCAACTTTAGTTGGGCTCTTTCGCGGGCATAAGAACCCGACTGAAGTCGGTACTCTAAACGCCTGTTTTCAAACTAGGCCATTACCGGCAGACGGCTTAGACTGCTTGGATTTGAATTCAACGATAGGCTGAGGGCCTGTCAGACAGAGGAGACTAAAACATGCTACGACGTTGCCAAGGACTCGCGCTGCTGTTAACGACGCCGCTGCTCGTGATCGCCAACGCCCCGGTTATGGCCCAATCGACTTACTTCAGCAAATGGCCCGCGGGAACATCGCCGCAGGAAGTCGGCAAGCGTGTGGCCGAAAACTTTGTCGCGCGCCCGTTCGAATACGCTGAAGGCAAAAGGCAATACGTAATCTATCCCGAAGTCTGCGCCTGGTATGGCTCCCTGACTGTCGCGAAACTCACTAAAGACAACGACCTCAAAGCGAGGTTGATACAAAAATACGATCCCCTCTTTACGCCGGAAGGGGCAAAGCGCATTTCGGAGGAACCGCATGTTGATTTCCGTGTCTTCGGAACCGCGCCCCTGGAAATTTACATGCAGACCAAAGATCGCAGGTTCTTCGACATTGGGATCGGCCTGGCGGACAAACAGTGGGAGAAGACCACTCCGGACGGGATCACCGCCGAGGCGCGCTATTGGATAGACGACATGTTCATGATTACCGCCGTGCAGGTGCAGGCTTACCGGGCAACGGGCGATGCCAGATACATAGACCGCGCCGCCATGACGATGGCGGCGTATCTGGACAAACTACAGCAACCCAACGGTCTTTTCTATCACGCGCCCGACTCGAAGTTTTTCTGGGGTCGAGGCAATGGCTGGGTGGCCGCGGGGATGACCGAGTTGCTTCGCTCGTTGCCTAAGAACCATCCGCGGCGAGCGCGAATTCTTCTGGGCTACCGGACGATGATGGCCTCGCTCCTGAAGTACCAGGCAAGCGACGGTCTCTGGCGTCAGCTCATCGACCACCCGGAGGTTTGGGCCGAGACTTCAAGCACCGGCATGTTTACGTTCGCGATGGTTACTGGAGTCAAGAATAGCTGGCTCGATCCAAAGGTCTACGGTCCGGCAGCGCGCAAAGCCTGGCTCGGCCTGGTCCAACACATCGGCAAAGACGCTAACGTGACCGATGTCTGTATCGGAACCAACAAAGCCAATCTGGAAGTAGGACCCGACGTCAACGCGCAAATGAAATTCTATCTGGACCGTCCGCGTCGAGTGGGCGACTTGCACGGCCAGGCGCCGATACTCTGGAGTGCTACGGCGCTGATGAGGTAGATAAAACCGGATCAGTCCTGATATTGGGCGCAAGTCTTCAACCGCAAGGCGGTTGAGTCTCCCAGCCCAGGGTTGCCGTTGCGGCTACCCTGGGAAAAGGTGGGTCTTGATTTAACGGCGTTTAGAGTACCAACTTCAGTTGGGTCTTTTCTCGCTTAACAAGAACCCGACTAAAGTCGGTACTCTGAACACCGCTTATCGATGTTTTCTCATTTACCCAAGGTAGCGCCCAGCGCAACCTTGGGCTGGAGGGTGGAGCCCCGTTGGGGCACTCAAAAAGAGGTTGCATTGGCGGTTACACTACAGTGAATTCGTGATGAGAACAAGAAAACAGCCTTCGATCCTTTCAATTTCCCTACTTGCTGCGGCCTTCTGCCTGGCAGTTGATACCGGTCCGGTCGCTTCTCTACCGCAGCATCGCCTGGTTCCTGGCTCACAGCTCGCCGTCGCAGCCACCATCTATGACGTTCGATCGTTCGGCGCCAGGGGTGATGGCAAGACGCTCGATACGCCGGCCGTCAACAAAGCGATTGAAGCGGCGGCGCTGGCCGGCGGTGGCACCGTGCGCTTCCCTGCCGGGATTTACCTCTGCTTCTCGATTCATCTCAAGAGCAACATAGGGTTTTACCTCGATCAAGGCGCTACGATTCTCGCGGCCGATCCGAAAGTAGCAAAAGGTAGCTACGATCTTCCCGAGCCGAACGAGTGGGACATGTATCAGGACTTTGGCCACAGTCACTGGCGGAACAGTCTGATCTGGGGTATCGGTCTCGAGAACATTTCGATTCTTGGGCCCGGACTAATCGATGGCAAAGGCTTGACCCGCCGCAGCCCCCGGCCAAGGAGACCGCTCCAGTCTGGCGATACTCCCACCAGTTTGGGTGGCGGACAGACGCGCGTGCAATCGCCCCTCGGCGAAGACGACGACCCGAGCGTGATGAACGGACTTGGCAACAAAGCGATCTCGCTGAAACTTTGCCGCAACGTCGTGCTGCGCGACTTCTCGATCTTAAACGGCGGACACTTTGCCATCCTGGCGACCGGAGTCGACAACCTGACTATCGACAATCTCAAAGTCGATACCAATCGCGATGGCTTCGACATCGACTCTTGTCGCAACGTGCGCATCTCAAATTGCAGCGTTAACTCGCCGAACGACGACGCGATCGTATTGAAGAGTTCGTTTGGACTGGGCTTTGCGCGGGCGACCGAGAACGTGACGATTACCAACTGCGCCGTCAGCGGCTACGATATCGGCTCAATGCTGGACGCCACTTACAAACGCAGCGTCAAGGAAGCTCCGGATCATGATGGCCCAACCGGCCGGATCAAGTTTGGCACCGAGTCCAACGGCGGCTTCAAGAACATCACGATCTCCAACATCGTCTTCGATCACTGTCGCGGGCTGGCGCTGGAGACTGTTGACGGCGGGCTGCTCGAAGATGTGACGATTACGAACGTTACAATGCGCGACATCTTGACGGCGCCGCTTTTTCTGCGATTAGGTCGCCGTATGCGTGGGCCTAAAGGTGTTGCGGTCGGTGAACTGCGGCGAATTAGTATCAGCAACGTTATGGTCTACAATGCCGACCCGCGCTACGCATCAATCATCGCCGGCATCCCGGACCATGATATTGAGGACGTGAAGCTCAGCAACATTCGCATTTACTATCGGGGCGGCGGCACAAAGGAGCAAGCCGCGCTCGAACCGCCTGAACGCGAGACCAACTATCCTGAGCCGTCAATGTTTGGCGAGCTCCCGGCCTACGGTTTCTTTATCCGTCATGCGAAAGGAATTGAGCTGAACAACGTCGAAGTCAGCTACCTAAAGGAAGATTTCAGGCCGGCCTTTGTCCTGATTGACGTAAGTAATGCCGGTTTTTTTCATGTTAAAGCACAAAACGCCGCAGGCGCGTCGATTTTCGATCTAAAGAACGTCACAGACTTCAGCACCTATCAATGTCCGGGCGTGCCCGACACGCGCCTCGATCGAGTGGAGCAGAAGAGGTTTTGAAGCCTCGGCGACAGCCACGCAACCTTGGTCGTATTATCTTATCAACTTCTCTTTGCGCCTTACGTTACTCTTTGCGCCTCTGCGAGACACGCCTGTTTCGATTGAGATACTCACGCAAAGCGCTTATGAGAGGAGGTGGTGTCCTGATTTAACGGCGTTTAGAGTACCAACTTCAGTTGGGTCTTTTCTCGCTAACAAAACCCCGACTAAAGTCGGTACTCTGAACACCGCTTATCAAAGGACACTACCTGAGAGGAGAACTTATGAAGCGGTTCCTTATGCGATTAACTTTAGCGGTTTACATCTTCGCCCTGTTGTCTTCTTCGGCTGCTCCTTTGCCGTCGTCCCGGCAGGTCGCGGCGGTGGCGCCGGCGCCAAAGTACAACGTACTCTTCCTCATCTCTGACGATCTGCGCCCGGTGTTAGGTGCTTACGGCAACAAGATCATCAAGACGCCAAACATTGACGCTCTGGCGGCGCGGGGCACGCGTTTCGATCACGCCTATGCCCAGTTCCCTCTCTGCAATCCGTCGCGCTCGTCGCTGCTCAACGGCCGCTATCCGACCCAAACCGGGATCATGGATAACAACACCTACTTTCGGGCGAAGCACCCGGATTATGTCACTCTGCCGCAGTACTTCAAGGAGCACGGCTACGCAACCTTGCGCACCGGCAAAATTTTTCATGGCGGCATTGACGATCAGATCTCCTGGACCGAAGGCGGTGAGGCGCCTGATCCCGCGATCATCAATCGTCCCCCAAGCCGGATTGCCACGGGCGCGGCGCCCTCCGATCAGCCGGAAATGCCAGCTCAGGGCCGAGCACCAAACGCTAATGAATCGGCGTCCGATCGCATAGTCGTGCTGGACGGCGACGGCGAATCGCACGGCGACTACAAGGTCGCCACGCGCGCGATTCAATATCTGGAGAACTATAAAAACAAGCCCTTCTTTCTTGCGGTCGGTTTCGTCAAGCCACATAGCCCGCCCACGGCGCCGAAGAAGTTTTTCGATTTGTATGATCCGGACAAGATTCCCCTGCCACCAGATTTTGCCCCGCGACCGTCCGCCCCGCCGGGTTTTCCGGAGATCTCGATCTCAAAGCGGAATGCCGATCTATTCATTGGCCGCGATGCTTCTCCCAAAGAAGCGCGTGAGATGATTCGCGCCTACTACGCCTCGACCAGCTTCGTGGACGCGCAGGTGGGTCGGGTGATCGAGGCGCTTGACCGGCTCGGCCTGCGCGAAAACACCATCATCGTATTTTGGGGCGATCACGGTTATCACCTGGGCGAGAAAGGCAAGTGGTCCAAAGCGTATTCACTCTTCGACGTCGCGCTGCGGGTGCCGCTGATTGTCGCCATTCCGCGAGGCAAGGCGCAGGTCAGCACGCGCACCGTGCAACTGCTTGACATGTACACCACGCTGGCGGAACTCTGCGGTCTGCCGCCGCCGCAAGACAACGAGGGCCACAGCTTCGCGCCGCTGCTGAAAAAGCCAAACGCGGCGTGGAGCTATCCGGCTTTCAGCGTGACTCTGTTTCAGGGCAAGTTGGGTCGATCTGTCCGCACCGAGCGCTGGCATTATGTCGAGTGGGACGAAGGCCGTGCCGGCGCAATGCTCTTCGATGCGACCAACGATCCGCTCGAGTTGAAGAACCTCGCCAACGATCCTGCATACGCAAAGACTGTTCAGGAAATGAAGAGTGTGTTAACGCAGTTGCCTGACCATTACGAGGATTGACTGGATAACAAATCAGGTGCGGCCAGGGGCACTCGGTCAATAAGAGTATCTTGATTAATCATGGATTCTTGTGCGCTGCGCACTCGGAGCTGAATTGAAGTAGGCTCCGGATCGCTCTCCGATTAAGATAGTAGCCCACTTCTCTGGATTCAGGATTGATGCGCACAACCGTCGCCAGTTACCTCGACGATTTTCTGTCACGCGGTAATGAGACTGCCTTCGCGCACACGCACGGACTAAGAGTCAAGCGCTGGTCATACAGTCAGATTGCAAAGACCGCACTCCGGTTTGCCAGGGAACTGGAAGCGCGAGGGATCGCAAAAGGCGATCGCGTTTTGCTCTGGGCCAGGAACAGTCCCGAGTGGGTTTCAGCCTTCTTTGGATGTCTTCTTCGCGGAGTGATTGCCGTGCCTCTTGATCTTCAGAGTGAGCCTGGATTCGTTAAACGAGTTCAAGAGCAGGTTGAGGCAAAACTGGCGCTCTGTGACGTGACCACTTCCAGATCAGTCGAACAAAGTTTGCCGGTGATCGAGCTCGACGAACTAAGCTCGCAGGTCGCGCATCATTCAGCAAAACCCTATTCCATCACAGACATCGGTTTCGACGATACCCTGGAGATCGTCTTCACATCCGGAACGACGGCTGAGCCTAAAGGCGTTGTCATTACTCACCGCAATCTCATGGCGAATCTGACGCCGCTCGAGCGAGAGATTAAGCTGTATCTGAAATGGGAGCGCCTGTTTCACCCCGTTCGTTTTCTCAATCTACTACCGCTGAGCCATGTCTTCGGACAATTCATGGGCATCTTCGTGCCGCAATTGCTCGGTGGCGAGGTTTTCTTTCAAGAGTCTCTGAGCCCGTCACAGATCGTGGAAACGGTCAAACGCGAGCGAATCTCCGTCGTCATCACCGTGCCGCGCATTCTCGATGCGCTGCGAGAAAAGATCGAGAGCGACTACGAAGCACCTGAGGAAATGGATAGATTTCGCAGCGCGATTGTCTCGTCGGCCGGCCGAAATTTTCTACGGCGCTGGTGGACGTTTCGCGCGATTCATAACATGTTCGGTTGGAAGTTTTGGGCCTTCGTCTCAGGAGGTGTGACGCTCAATCCGGATACCGAGGAGTTCTGGCGGCGACTCGGATTTGCCGTGATTCAGGGCTATGGCATGACTGAGACAGCGTCGCTCGTCAGCGTCAACCACCCGTTCAAGCAGGACCGCGGTTCCATTGGCAAAGTACTGCCGGGTCAGGAAGTGAAACTGGCCGAGGACGGCGAAATTCTGGTGCACGGGGAGAACGTCTCGCCTGGATACTGGAAAGACGAGGGGCAATCAAGCGCAGCAGAAGATGGTTGGTTTCGTACTGGCGACGTTGGTGAGCTCGACGAGGAAGGCAACCTCTATTTCAAAGGCCGAAAAAGAGAGGTCATTGTCACCTCAGCCGGTGTGAACATTTACCCGGCAGACATTGAGCTCGTGCTGGGTCGCCAACCTGAGATAAAAGCCGGGGTGGTCATTGAAATCGAAGGCCCCCATGGGCCGGAACCGCTCGCGGTGTTGATACTCCGCGACGATCACGCGAACGTAGAAGCTGCGGTCAGCCGGGTGAATGAATTGCTGGCGCCTCACCAGCAAATCCGTCGCTGGTTTATTTGGCCCGGCGAAGATCTTCCACGTACCACAACGCAAAAGGTCCGAAAGCAGGTTGTTGGGGCAGTCGTGAGGGCTGAGTTAGCGCAAGCAGCTCAGATCTCTGACCCTACCGCTGCTTCTGCACCCGGCCATTCGAACGACCTCGTTGAGATCATCGCCCGAATCAGCAAGGACGTAACAGCAACACTTGATCCATCTGCAAAGCTCGGAGCGGATCTAAAGCTTGATTCGCTCGGCCGGGCCGAGTTGTTGAGTGCGCTCGAGGATCGCTATCAATTAGAGATCGATGAAGCTGCTTTCACAGATGTAACCACGCTAGCCGAAGTTGAAAAGATAATTCGTGAAGGCAGGCACGAAGAAGCAGCCCAGTATCCCTATCCAAAATGGCAACAGCGTTGGCCGTTGAGCTGGCTGCGAATTGCGCTGCTTTACCTGATTGTCCTGCCGGCCACGCGCGTCATGGGTTGGCCCAGAATCAGGGGCAAGGAATATTTGCGCAACGTTCGTGGGCCGTTAGTGTTCATCTGCAACCACGTCACGATGGTGGACCACGCGTTGGTTCTGCTGGCGCTTCCGCGAAGATTCCGAACCAGAATGGCGATCGCCATGGACGGAGAGCAACTGCGAGAATGGCTTCATCCACAACCTGGAACGGGCCTGTTAACTCGCCTGCTCAGTCTGCTCAAGTATGTGTCCGTCGTTTTCTTCTTCAATGTCTTTTCGATGCCGCAAAAGAGCGGCTTTCGGCGGAGCTTTATGTTTGCTGGTGAAATGATGGACCAGGGTTCTAGTCTGCTGGTGTTTCCCGAAGGCCAACGCACAAAGCATGGAGCACTGAACCCTTTCCTGCCTGGCACGGGTTTGTTAATTCAGAAACTAGATGCGCCTGTGGTGCCGATGCGAATTGACGGATTGTGGAAACTCAAGAAAGCAGACAGACATTTTGCCTGGCCGGGTGAGGTCTCTTTGATCATCGGCGAGCCAGTCACTTACTCGCCCCAACAGGACCCGCAAGCAATTGCCGCGGATTTGGCAGAACACGTAAGAGCACTATGATCGCCTTATTACTTTGACAGAGCAAGAACAATCATAATAGGCAGGCTGCCAATAACTTTTCAACCAATGCACCCGAAGTATTCCATATTACTTCTTCTGTTTCTGCTTTCCGCGTTTCCGTTCACCAGCGCTCTTGCGCAACCAGGAGACGTCCAGAAAGGAATGACTGCTGTTAGTCCGCGGCTCGAGCAGCTACAAGAGAATGGGTCTGAAGCTATTTTCAATCTTGAATATGACGTTGCGCGGCAGAAGTTCAAAGAGATGACCCGGTTGTATCCGGACGATCCGACTGGCCCACAGATGCTCGCCACGACGCTCTGGCTGGAGACGTTGAATCAGGCACGCCGCTTGCAGTCGGCCATCTACAGCACGCAGTCATTCTACGCCGGGACAGAAGACAAACCCGATCCGCGCGTGGTCCAGGACTTTCGCGATTTGACGCGCCGGGCAACGCAACTTGCAGAAGCGAGACTGCGGCGCAACCCTCGCGATCCTCAGACTCTCTATGTGCTCGGAGCCACCGAATCTTTGAAAGCCGCGTTTGCAGCGACTGTGGAGCGACGTTTCATAGCCGCGCTGAGTTCCGGCTCGAGCGGGGTTGAAACACAGCGTGACGTGATCAAGCTGGATCCGGGCTTCCATGATGCTGAGTTAGCCATTGGGATGTACGACTACATTGTGGGCACACTGCCACTACCAGTAAGAATGCTGGCACGCATCGCCGGAGCACATGGCTCGAAGAAGCGCGGGATTCAGACCCTCGAACGGGTCGCGAAGGAGGGTCAGTGGGCGCGCGATGATGCCAAGGTCCTGCTCATTGCCATTTACAAAAAGGAGAAGCGTTTCCCGGAGGCGTTAGCCCTGTCGCGAGAACTGCAGGCGAAGTATCCACGCAATTATCTGTTCAGATTGGAAACGGCTGACGCTCTGGTTTCGCAAGCGGCGATTGGGCGCCAGGCAAGCAAGACTAAAGAGGCGGAGGCGATGGAGAGTGAAGCCGTGAGTACTTTCGAGAGGATGTTACACGAGCGATCTACGGCAGGCGCCGCCCCGCGCGCTTTGGACCTGATACACTTTCGCTATGGTGAGGCTCTTCTGCTGATGGGCCAGGCGCAACGCGCCGCCATAGAGTTTCTCGCAGCGACGACCGTGAGGGGAGCAGATCCGGGCACGGTCTCAAGGGCCCACCTCCGAGCGGCTCAAGCTTTCGACCTTGCGGGCATGCGAAGCGAAGCGTTGGCTGAGTATCGCGTGGTGCTTTCGCGTCCAAATATCTACGATTCGTATGACCAGGCACGCCGCGGGCAAAAGGAGCCATATCGAAAGAATTAACGACTCAAGGCTTCTGAAACCGCGATAAGAAATACGCAGTTCTAATCGTCGCGCTCGTTGTGGTCACACAGCTAAACGCCCTAAATATCTATAGCTCTCACTATTGTTAATTGCCTTCCGCGCGGCCACGCGCACGCTGTTTTCAATAAGACGCCTCGGCCGCGTCGGATTTCAGACTTACAGGTATTTACGGACAATCAGGCTCGTGGGCACCCGCGCTCTCAACCGGTGCAGCGTCTGGTATAGCCCCATCTCTCCGCGTGCCATGAAGATGAACTCAGTCAGCACGCCATGAGTGCGGAACAGATTTTTCGATTCCCGCAGATAGTCTTGCAGAAATGCGGCGTCGCCAAAATCGAAGAGCTGTTGCTGCGCGGGCTCCGGCGGATACACCTTGCGGTAAAAGTTATCCGCGAAACCGATGAGTATGGAAGTAGCAGCACTAGCAACGCGGTGATTCATTAGGGTAAAAAGATGCGCTATGTCACAGTCCATCGCACCCGAGCCAAGGAAGCAGAGTGTTTGCGCGCGCTTAGGCCATCCACAACAAACAACAAGTTCAGCCTAACATCATCTGCAAACGAGTAACTGAGGCCGGCTGAAATTGATAGATCAGTGTTGGGCCGTTTACGCTCACCGCCGAATCTTTCGGCTCCAATCCACGCGGATTCGCAAAGCTGTTGTGCGCACGGATGTCCGTCGATGACAGAGCTCTGCTCTGGCATGAGCGGATTGGTGCGCCGCGGATCGCTATCTCCGCCGCCTGCGGCTGGTTGTGCTGGGGATTGACGACGGTAAGCACCAACTCCTTTAGGTTCTCGCTGCGACAAAGCCGTGCAATCGAAGCCAATCGGCACAACGATCGGGCCAGGTGGCAAGTATTGGATCTTTCTGGCCGAGCCCGAAACCGTGTGGCCCGCGCTCGTACAAGTGAAACTCGAAGGGTACGCCGGCTTTGCGTAACGCAGTGATGAAAAGCAGACTGTTCTCGACCGGCACCGCTGAGTCAGTCATCGTGTGTACCAGAAACGCCGGCGGTGTTTCTTTCGTCACCTGCTCGTCATTTGAAAGCAGCGCGATCAATTCAGGCGCGGGCGCCGCGCCGAGCAAATTCGCTTTTGAACCCGCATGCGTCTTTTCTCTCATCGTGATCACCGGATAGATCAGAATCATGAGGTTGGGCCTCGAGCTGACACGTTCGGTTGCGTCTGATGCGTCAGGTTTGCCGGAATCGAAATGGGTCCCGGCGGTAGACGCGACATGTCCACCAGCAGAGAAACCCAGGATGCCGATTCGTTGTGGATCGAGACGCCATTCCACGGCTCTCGCGCGCACGATACGAATCGCGCGGGCAGCGTCTTGCATTGGCGCCGGGTGATGATAACGCGGGCCCAGCCGGTATTTCAGGACGAAGGCGGTAACCCCGAGCGAGTTGAGCCACTCGGCGACTGGTCCACCTTCGTGATCTGCCAGGTGTGTGTACCCGCCTCCGGGGCAAACAATGATCGCCGCCCCTGACATCTTTTCTTTCGGTGGCAGATAGGGTGTGAGTGTGGGAACGTCTACGGGCTCACTTCCTATAGCACCCGGCGCTCCTCCAGGCCAAAGAACAATCGGTGTCTCCCCAGATCCTTTTACCCACAGCGTAAACAACGCCGTCAAAAGCAGGAGAGAGCGAAGCAATTTTTGACATGTGCTCAACTATGGCTCCCCGTTGGAAGCACCCGCAGGACGAGTTGCAGGTTGGATCGATGAAGGTCAAGAGCGGTGAAGCGCCCAGCCGATCCTGGCTGTCGCGGCTGTCCTCGCTCGCGCCCTTACAACGATACGGTCTGTTCGGCCCAGAACTGAAACTCCCTGTGCTTGTGCTCCTCGGCTTTCGCTAACACGACGCCGCTCGCTACCTGGCGCACGTGCTCGAAGACACGGGCACCGACTTCTTCAATGGTTTCGGTTCCATCAACTACGCCTCCTGCCGAAAGATCGAGGTCGCTCGACATACGCTCGAAGATCGGCGTGTTTGATGCCAGCTTGATGACTGGTGCAATAGCATTTCCAATAGTCGCTCCGCGGCCGGTCGTAAAAACCACCACAGTCGCGCCGGCGGCTACGAGTCCAGGCGTCGACTCCTGATCGTAGCCCGGTCCCTGCATCAAGTTAATTCCGCGATTTGTGGGCGTCTCGGCATACTCAACCACACCCTCGATTCGTGTTGTTCCAGCTTTGGCGATAGCGCCCAGGCTTTTGATCGTGATGTTAAGAAGCCCGCCTGTGACATTGCCGGGACTCGTGTTCTCATTAAGCACGGCGCCAAACTTCGAGGCGTAGTCCTTGTACCAGTCCACCAAACGGTAAACCGCGCGGCCCGTTTCGGCATTCCTGGCGCGGCTGGCAAGTATGTGCTCCGCCCCGCAGAACTCCGGGACCTCAGTTATCAGAACCGTCCCACCGGAACGCACCAGGCCATCTGCGGCCCGTCCCAACGACGGGTTGGCCGAGATGCCTGAAAAGCCGTCCGAGGCGCCGCACTTGACGGCCAGAACCAGTTCACTCACCGGGCATTCTTCGCGCACAGAGCGATTTACTTCCGGTAGCATGCGCTCGACCTCCTTGAGCCCGCGCTCAATAGCCGCCTGCGTTCCTCCTATTTCCTGAATTCCTATCTTGGCGACTGGCTTGTTGAAAGATTTCTCCCGCTGGAGCAAATACTGCTCGACTCTTGTGAGGTTGGTTTTTTCACAGCCCAGGTCTATAAGGATCACGCCGCCCACGTTCGGATGATCGGCGTAATTTGAGAGCGTGCGCAGCATCACTTCGATGGTTGAACCATCCTGACATCCACAGCCTTTGTTGTGCGGGATTGCGACCACACCATCAACGTTTGGATACTTCTCTCGTTTGTAGAGCATGAACTCAGCGATCATCGAGATCTGCTGAGCCTCGTGACTCGCGCACATGCTGGTCGGAACGACAAGCACATAGTTCCGCGTTCCAACTCGCCCATCGGGTCGGCGGAAGCCCTGGAACGTGGCGCGCTCACTCTCGGGAATGTAGTCAGGAGGGGGCGTGTAAAGGTCGTCGGGCATTACCCGCACAACCGGAACGTCGTTCGACATGTTATCGTGCGAAATCCGTTCGCCTTCATCAATGCCGAGCGATGTGCCTATGGGCTGTCCGTATTGCAGGACGAGCTCGCCCGTCGGGATTTCGCGCGTACTGAACCGATGTCCCGGGGGCACGGATTCTCTGACTCGAATAAGGCCTCCGTTTGGCAACAGGATATCCTGACCGGGGAGGGTCTCTTTCTTAACCACCGCGACATTATCTTTGGGGTCAACAATAATCGCGTACTCACTGATCAGTGAAACTTCTTCGGTGCAGATGCTCGACATATTCCTTTTTCCTGGGTTTCCCTGATGAACCTAAGCCTCTAAAAACATTGAAAAGAATCAAGGCCCTGACCTTTGGGTGCAGGCTCATCCAGACGTCGCCCACCTTTAACTCACCGATGCACTACTCACGACTGCTGGAAGAAACTTGGAATCATCTCTGGTATAACCAATTGTATTCCGTCGGAGGGTTTTTTACCACATAGTTAGGCCTAAAGACAAAGACTTTTTCCAAATTCGCTAAAACAACACGAAACCATCCGGTGGTAAAGAATGGGTGTGGTCTTAACGACTGTGGCGCTGGCGTCGCACTGGTATTACCTCATTCGATTTGAGTCTAATGAAAGAACGGCAAAGGAACGTCCGCCGGCACCTCTTCAGAACTGTAATCCAATGATGGTCTCCTTAGCGCCTGGTGCAGTAGGTAAAGGACGTTGAGGATGATTTTTGTAACGCGACTACGACAGTGATCTGAAGATGAGTTGATCGCAAAACCCTCTCATCTCTTTCAAATGTTTCGACGCTTCCAGGTTCAATTCATCACGTCAAGCTTCTCAACCAGCCGGCCGTTGATCCGGACGTTGCGCAGAAGCAAGTCCCTCACGTTCTTCACAATGCTCGGCTCAGCTACGTTGTCAAAGGTACAATTCTCCAACTGCAGATTTAGGATCGGAGCGTTTTTGAACCCCTGCACGTCGAGCGCGTGCTTGCTCTTTCCGCTTTTCAAATCGTTTACCAGGAAGTTGCGAACCACCGGGATGAACTTACCCTTCTCTCCTTCTTCATAATTGAAGTCGATGGTGATTGCCGCATGGGACACCTGGCCCACTTCTATGTTTCTGAAGTAAAGGTCTTCCAGCAAGCCGCCTCGCATGGCGTTGTTCTTAACGCGCAAAGCATGGTCAAGATTCGGGCTGTCCATATGGCAGTTCTCAGCAAAAACGTTCCGCACGCCACCCGAAATCTCGCTTCCGATTGTTACGCCACCGTGTCCGTCCTTCATGCGGCAGCCCTGAATGACGATATTCTGTGAGGGCGCGTTCAGCCGGCGTCCGTCCGCGTTTCGGCCAGATTTTATAGCGATGCAATCGTCGCCTGTGTTGAAGTTGCAATCCTTGATCAGCACGTCAGTGCAGGACTCAGGGTCGCACCCGTCGTTGTTAGGTCCGTGGCTGCTAATAGTGACCCTTTGCACCGTGACATTCCTACAAAGCACAGGATGAATCTCCCACATTGGGGAATTCTCTATTGTGACTCCCTCGATCAGCACGTTCTGGCAACCATAGGGCTGGATGAACTGTGGCCTCAGGTAATGGCCCTCACCGAATACTCTTTCGCTTACGGGCACGCCCCGTTCGATCATTTCCACCAGTGCAGTCCTCGCTTTTCGCTGATTCGGGCCGCCTTCCTTCCAACCGTACTGGGAGCGCCCGTTCCACGGCCACCAGGCTTCAGCGTTCGATTGCCCGTCGAGCGTTCCGTTACCTGTGATGGCAATGTTCCTCTGCCCGAAGGCGTAGATGAATGGAGAGTAGTTCATCAACTCCATGCCTTCCCAACGACTAAAGACCAGTGGAAGGTACTTAGTTGGATCCTGGCTGAATCTAATCGTCGCGGCTGAGGCGACGTGAAGGTTGACATTACTTCTAAGGTGAATCGGGCCAGTCAGAAATTTACCTGCCGGTACTACTACCCTTCCGCCTCCCGCCCTGTTGCACACAGTAATCGCCTTGCGGAACGCGTCTGTGCAATCTGTCTTGCCGTCGCCTACGGCCCCGAAACGTGTTACATGAAAATCGCGCTTCGGAAAAACGGGAGGCTTGATCCGTTTCAAGATCTCTGGCACTTGCGCCCATGCTTCGTCTCCCGAAGAGCGCGGCCAGAGACCCGGGTAGAGTCCGGCGACTGCCTGGCGTGACAGCAGCTCGGGCGTCAAGAAAACGGCGGCGGTTCCGCCCAAAAACTTTTTAATGAACTCACGACGATTAGTCATATTTTTTTAACCTGTGGCTCACGCTCAATGAACGATGCGAATCCAGGAAACAATAACTCGTTTCGTGGATGGAACGAACCACGCCTGAAGAAGACGGCGCGCTTCCGCATCTGGGAAAGCTCCCGGTCAGGACATTCTTAACCAATCAAGAACCAGAAGCTAGTCGGCAATGCCACATTAGTGTTGTCGGGCGATTATTTATTATCAAATCGCTGGGTCAGAATAACTGGGGACATTTCACCACTCGGAGAGGACATTTCACCACTCGGATAAGGGGGCGATCAGTACTTCGAATAACTTGATTCGGCACGCCATCCAAAAGCTCACGGAAAATCCAAATTCATGGAGGCATTTGCACTTCCAGCTAAAAGAATTGCCGCCATTTGAAGGGATTATTCCAGGGTCTCTACAGGCACGTTGTTTGCTGTACCAAGAGATCGGTTTTTTACCAAATGGTCATACCCCTAGCGGACGGCCTTAGACATTGGTCAAAAAAGGCCTTGACAGAATTCTCTGGGTACTTGAAAATGCGGCTTTCTACAGGCCGAGCGACCTTTTACCAGAATCCTGGTCTTGGTTTCAAGGGACCTTCTGTTCTTATTGAACCGATTCTCGGTGGTTTTGCGCAATGCTCCGACGAGACGCCCCTGCTTTTTCAGACTTAGCACTCTCTGGTGGTCGATGGCCGGTGGTTCTGTCGGATGAGCGGGGTTCTGAGTTCTGGACCGATGATTGGTTAGACCAGATGCTCAAATTGCCGTTCCCAGGTAATTCTTTGGATTCAAACAAACTCGAGTGTTTGCTTGTACGTGTTTGCTGTTCACTGGAAGGCAAGGTGTCTGATTGCCTATCTCTTGCGACGATTCCGTACTAGTCAGGTGCCGAGAGGTTTACCACAAAAAGGAGATTGATATGAAATCGAGACTAAGCCAACTCGCGCACCTTTCTTGCGCGATTGCCTTCGTGGTTCTATTCCTGCTTGTCCCGGTAGGTGCTCAGGAACTCCGCGGGAAGATCAAGGGACGAGTGCTGGACCAAAACAAGGCAGTGGTGCCTGGAGCGACCGTCGCGGTTACCGATACGTCCAGGAACGCGACTGTGACCTTGACTACCAACGCCGATGGCCTCTTTGAGGCGCCTTACCTCTTGCCTGGTGTTTACCAGGTAGTGGTCGAGGCTGCGGGGTTCAAAAAGTCCATTCAGGACAAAGTCCTGGTGCAGATCAATCAGACACGCAACCTGGAACTTTCACTAGAAGTGGGTGGAGCTCAGGAAACGGTTACGGTAACGGCTGAGGCAGCGACGCTCAACGCGGCGGATGCAAACCTCGGCCAGACCGTGGATAGGAAGCGCGTGGATGAGCTGCCCTCGGTTCACGGCGATCCTTACCATCTCATCAATCTAACGCCTGGTGTTGCCTACACCGGCAGCACGCGATTGGATCGTCCTTTTGAGCCGACCCACATTGCCAATTTTGCCATGGGCGGCTCGCGCGGTATTCGCAGCGATCTTTTGATCGATGGGGCGCCCAGCACCGCGACCGCGAATGCATTCGAGGTAATCGCTTCTTATGTTCCAACCACCGATGCTACTCAGGAGTTTAGAGTACAAACCGCGACCTTCGATGCGCAGTTCGGCAACACCGAAGGCGGCGTTACCAGCATTGTTACCAAGGGCGGTACGAACCAGTATCACGGCACCGCCTATTACTGGATCGAACCCGGCGGGTGGGCAGCCAACGACTTTTTTGGGAATGCGAATAAGCAAGGGCGGCCATTCACTTATTCAAACCGTCCCGGCTTTACTATCGGCGGTCCGGTGACGATCCCCAAGGTGTACAACGGGAAGGACAAGACCTTCTTCTTCTTCGCGTATGAAAGTATCAACGACTCGCGTCCACGTTTCGACGCCAACTTCATTTGGTCGCCAACCGATGCTTTGAAGAACGGCGATTTCTCCGCCTTTGCAAACAGCGTCAAGATCTATGATCCGCTGACCGGCACTTTCAATGCGACCACTGGAGTTACTACTAATCGTACCCAATTCACCAACAACATTATTCCGGCTAACCGCATAAACCCGGTGGCCAAGGCGGTGTTGGCCTTCATGGGTTCACCAAAGCAGGGACCGCAGAGTCCCTTCCTGATCACTAACAACATTAGAGACTCGACGCTAGCCGAGGTGCTCAACCCGCCGTACCGGAACTACACGACTCGGATTGACCAGAACATTGGCGACAAGGATCGATTATTCGGCCGCTATAGCGCGTACAACCGGACCAGTAGTTACAATAACTACACCGGAGGCATTTATGTGGGTGACAGGTTCCTCTTCATCTCCAAACAGGCTGTTCTGGATGAGGTTCACACCTTCAATGCCAACACCGTTCTGAATCTCAGGTACGGCTTCAATCGCTTCATTCGCGGTTCGGACGCGCCCGAAGGACAATACGGGCTGGATCTGACGACGCTCGGTTTTCCCGCTTCTTATAACAGTTCGATTGGCGAAGGCGTCCGGCGCTTCCCACGCTTTGACTTCAACTGCGGCGGCTCGTGCACCGGCACACCCGTTGGCAACGGCCACACCAATGAGTTCCGTCCCGTGGGCAGCCACTTTGTGACCGCCGTCTTGAACCGGACCCAGGGCCTACACTCGCTCCGACTCGGCGGCGAGATGCGAATTTATCGCGAAGACGATAGTTTCAAGAGCAATCAACAGTCGGGCCAGTTCATCTTCGACAATACCTTTACTAAGATTGGCAGCGCCAGCGGTACCGACGTCGAAGGTTTACAGGGGTTTGCGTCGTTCTTGCTTGGATATCCGACCACGATGCAGATCGTGCGCGCGTCCGATTATTCCGAGTACTCCAAGACGTGGGGGTTCTTTGCTCAGGACGACCTGCGGGTCAACGAGAAACTGACGCTAAACCTCGGCTTGCGCTGGGAATTCGAAAGTCCGTTGGTTGAGCGACAGAACAAGAGTATTTCCGGGTTCGACCTTTCCTATACCCAACCGTTTGAAGCACAAGCCCAGACGAATTTCGGTCTGATCAGTGCCACGGATATCCTGAGAACCACTTATGGGCTCACGTCGATCACCACCAAAGGCGGTCTGTTGTTTGCCGGGAAAGATACGGGCAGTGGGCTTTACAACACCCCAAAGAACGGCTTCCTGCCGCGCGTGGGCTTTGCGTATTCCTGGAACGACAAGACCGTATTCCGGGGTGGGTTTGGCTTGTACCAGGGCTTCCTTGGTGAACGGCGCGGAGACGCCATCCAGCCAGGCTATACCCAAACCACGACAGAGCCCCGAACGACAGGCCCCAACGGAGCCCCACTACCGGTTTTGATTTCGAACCCGTTCCCGAGTGGAATCAACGAGCCGAGTGGTAATTCTTTGGGGAAACAGACTGCCTTAGGACAGAGTATTACGTTCTTCAATCAGAATCCGAAGGTAGCTAAGCAGGCGCGATGGTCATTTGGCGTTCAACGCGAGCTTTGGGGAGGCTGGACAATTGAAGCAGTTTACCTCGGAGATCATGGCACCAACATCGAGATCAATCGCAACCTTAATGCGCAGCCGCTGAATACTCTAAATGCGGACATCTCGCGAACTGTGGCCCAGAATACCAACAATACGAACCTGGGAGGCACGGTCAGGAGTCCGTTTTGCACAACTGTCGGTCCGGTCAGCTGCACCAGCCCTTTATATACGGGCGTGGGCACCACAATATCGCGCCGGTCACTGCTCTCTCCATTCCCGGAATTCGGCAGCATTACCACCACGAACAACGATGGTGAGAGCTGGTACCATTCCGTGCAACTCAGTTTGCAGAAGCGATTCTCTAAAGGCTATGGCCTACAGTTCGCTTACACCCGATCAAAGTGGATAGAAGCAATCGAGTATCTGAACGCCGCTGACGCGAAGCCTGTTAGGGAGATCGGCGCCCAGGACGTTCCGAACCGCTTCTCGATGAGCGCTTTCTACGAATTCCCATTTGGGAAGGGGCAGCGGTTCTTGTCGCACGGGAATTGGCTGGTAAACGCGATTGTTGGCGGCTGGCAACTCGAGGGAACATATACCTACCAATCCGGCTTCCCGCTGAGGTTTGCGAATGACGCGTTCTACCTGGGCGGAAAGATTGCCATTCCCAAGAGCGAGCAAACTCTAACCCGTGCGTTCAACACGGCTGCGTTTGTTTCAGTTGTAGGTGGCAACCCGAGCTGCGGGGCATTCCCGACAGGCTCTTCAAACTGCGCCACTCCGGTAGATCACCTGCGCACCTTGCCGTTTTTCTTCGCGGATGTGCGCATAGACCCAATCAACAACGCTGACCTGGGCCTGCGCAAGGACATACACATAAGGGAAGGCATGAAAGTTCAGTTGCGGATGGAGTTCATTAACGCTTTCAACCATCCGCTGTTCCCAGGAGCGAATGTCAGTGCGTCGTCTTCCGCTTTTGGCACGATTACGGCGTCCAACCAACTGAACTACGCGCGCCGCGCGCAGTTGATGGCGAAGTTCATCTTCTAGTCACGAAGTTGAATTTGCTTTTTCCGAAGCCGGGGAGTTTGCCAGCGGGCAACCTCCCCGGTTTCGCTTTTAGCATGGACAAACCTCTGGAACGTCTGATTAAGTAGTCGAGCCTGATCAAGTGAAATCTTAAAGGTAAATACTGAGGGACAAGGTAAGAGAGGTGGGGTAAAATTTGCAAGCTTTGCGAATTCAAGTGAAGAAAGCTTGCAAAACATGAGACCAGCGAAGAGTGCCCAAGGACA
>JBGQGG010000031.1:0-68568 GCA_041497335.1 Pyrinomonadaceae bacterium
GCACCTGTCGGCTGGAACCAGAACGAACCCGCCTCCATGAACGCCTGCGGGCAAGCCGTCGCTTCCGGTGACCTCGTTCTCGCTTCGTTCTCAAAATTCAGTGACTTGGGCCAGGCAGGCTTCGGTAGTTTGGTTGGACCGCTCGTTGCACAAAATACTACCTACGTCAGCTTCCTAACGGACTCCGTCCGTATTAATGAGCGGCCCCGGTGGGCCGTCTGGCCCGCATAGGAAACCATGTAATGAAAATCCGACTACACTTATTCGCCGTGCTGCTTGCGGCGATCGGCGCCGTTAGCAGCTTCCATTCACTCGCGCAACCGAAACCGCTCTCAATCGTCTCTCCGGCCGCGCCATTACCAGCGCTTTCCCCGCTGCCGAACACCGGCCCACTGGTTCTGCCAAAGGATCCGAACAAGTTCACATTCTTCGTGGCGGGGGACAATCGCCCCAAAAGCGAAACTGTTCAACCAACGGCTACTATAGTTAGTTTCTTCAAGAACGTTGCTAAATATAGCCCGTCGCTGGTTATGCTGGCAGGCGACACGATCTACGGCAAGAACCCGGGCGATGGGCAAGTGATCCAACAGGAATACGCCGCTTTCTGCCAGGCTGCGAAGGGTCAGGTTCCGGTGTTCAACGCGCCGGGAAACCACGAAATGGACGATCAAAATGACGTGCCCAACGCGCAGATGCAGCAGTGGTATGCGCAGTACATGGGTGCGCCATTTGGCGCGTTCGACTACGGCAACTCACGGTTCATCGCCATGAACACGGAAGAGATTGCCCCTCAAGGATTATCGCGGGCGCCCAGGGCGCCGACGGGTACCGGCGCGACACTGGACCCGGGTTACGTCAGCCAACCTCAGTTTGACGCATTAAAAGCAGACCTCGACGCAAATAAGGGTAAGGCGCATATCTTCATTTTCATGCACCATCCGATAAAGCCGGCGAAGCGAGAAGACGGGTTGGATCCGATATGCGCGAAGCCCTTGGAAGATCTGTTCACCCACTACAAGAACATATCCTATGTCATTGCCGCGCACGAACACCTTTACTATAACCCGCAGGGCAAGAACGGCGCGTCACCACCGCCTAATTGGACGGCGAATCAACCGCCGGTCTATCTCGTGTCTGGCGGCGCGGGTGCGCCTCTCGCAAATCACGCAGCCCCCGGCCTCGCCATTTTCCATTACCTGGTCTTCACCGTAAGTGGGAATGATGTGACGGTTACTCTCAAAAGGCTTTAGTCAACCGGTGGAGTGGGTCCCAATTTCTAAGGTTTGACGCCGGTCTTCGCCCCTTCAGATTTTTCCACCGGCAATTCCGGGCGGTGGCTCCAATCTTCAAAAGAGCCGTCGTAGAGATGCGCTTCATAGCCGAGGTACCGCGCCACGAAGTAGAGCAGACTTGCCTGTTGTCCGATGTGGCAGTAGGTAGTGACACTGTCGCCTTGCTTCACGCCCGCGGCGTTGAAGAGTTCACGCAGCGCCGCCGCACTCTTGAACTTGTTGCTTGGGTCTTCAACCACACTCGAGAAAGGAATGTTCCTGGCGTTGGGAATGTGACCACCGCGCGGCATCTGCCCGGCTTCCGCGCCGCTGTAGAATTTCGGCGCCCGTGCATCAAGAATCATTACGCCCGGCTTGTTCAAATTTGCACCAACCCATCCGGCGTCAACCACGATCTGGGTCCCTGGTCGCGGCGTGAAATGTCCCGGTTTTGGATCCTTGATTACATTCGTCACCGGTTTGCCCTCGGCCCGCCATGCCGGTAATCCCCCGTCCAGAATCGAGGTGCGTTCGCCGAGTCCCAAATAGTCAAGGGTAAAAAAGACTCGCGCTGTGGGTGTGACCCAGTCTTTGCCAAAGTAAACGACGACACGAGATTTGTTGGTGACACCCAGCTTCTCGAAGGTCGCCTGGAGTTGAGCAACAGCCGGAAGCTCAAGCGCGAGACCCGCACCGCGCGGAGTGGAAATATCTGCCACAGCGATGAACTGCGCCCCGGGAATGTGCCCCGCCAGATATTCATCCTTGTCTCCCACCTGGAGCAGCACTAGCAAATCATCGTTAAAGTGTTTTGCCAGCCAGTCGGTAGAAACAATCAGCGACTCTTGCACCTTGGGGTCGCCGACAGCTCGAGTAGAAGGAATAGGCACAGCCAGCAACATTGTTGCCAGCAGAGCGAAAGAGAGTCTTTTCATTAGTTTCTCCGTGATTAGATTGCCCGGTGTTAAGTTAATGCTGTTTCTTCCAAGAGTCTACTTGCCTCAAACTTTTCGAGTTCCGGTGTGCTCATCGAATCAGCTTGTTCAGAAATCGATTTCCACGTTGACACTTTGGTGGCGCTGGAATGCCCGGCTGTATTTCGAAGCCATCACAAAATGACTTTGACGGCTGGTTGAGGTGGCACGGTTTCCTCTTATCATGAAATGCTTTGCCCCGAATTCTCATAAGAATACGAGAGGGATTATCGAGATTTTGGAAAGGCAAGCGGCTGGTCCTCAGAGCCTATCGTTCCCCCTCCCTACTCCAGCCAACGTCATCTCCGGCTAACTGGTCGACTAATGCCGATAAGGGAGTACTGAGTGTCATCCCAACCACTAAATGAGACAATATCCAAGCCGTTGAGGTCATCAGCCTCACTCGGCTTAAGCCATCGAGTCGCAACACCTCTCATTGTCACCGATCTTGCAGCTCTGCGAAGCCTGAGTAAGTTCCGCTCCTTTCGTTCAAAGGAACCAACAATAATCCGGTTGCCGGATCTTTCTCTCGAGCAGGCCGAGGCATTGAGCTCTCGAATTAACGGGTACAGAAACGAGTGTGGCTGTTCCCTGGGAGCCAGGAGCATGGCAGCGGGCTTTTCTATTATGCTGGTTTTGCTGCTCGCCTCATACGGTGTGTTCACAAGTAGCTTCCTATTGCGTTTGCCCTTCGCCTTCCTCTTCGCCTTTCTGTGCGCTGGGGCTGGCAAAGCGACTGGTATCTATCTGGCTCGCCGTCGCCTGCGTCTCGAGCTGGATCAGATCCTCCACCCAAGCTCTCACCCTCTTCTTAAGGAGATTCAAGATGCCAGGTACCTGGACAACATTGACATCCATCTGCGCTTCCCGTCGAACGATCGCGTATAGGACTTGTGCCGATTGGGCGGACGAAGGCTCTTTTGCTTGCTCAAGCTGGGCAGACGAGGGCTCTAACCAGTGCTCCCGGTGGGCGGATGAAGGATCAAATCAATGCGGTCGGTGGGCCGATGAAGGTTCGAGTCAATGCTCCCGGTGGGCAGATGAAGGCTCAAGCCAATGTTCCGACTGGTATGAAAGAAACTGCCACTGGTATAGCCCATGGAACTGCATAGCCGGATGGTTTTGCCAGGCTTGGTACTGGGTAGCAAATTGGGTTTGCCAGGCTTGGTACTGGGTGGCCCGGTGGGTGTGCAGGGCCTGGTATTGGGTCGCGAATTGGGTTTGCCAAGCCTGGTACTGGGTGGCGCGGTGGGTGTGCAGAGCTTGGTATTGGATCGCAAGATGGGTTTGCCTCTTCTGGCAATGGATCTTCTACATCTTCTGCAGCAATGCCGACGGCGGCCCGATGTTTCTTTTGACTGACGGCACCGTGCTCATGAATGAATGTGCGAGCGGCTACGGCACCCGGCGCTGGTGGAAGCTGACGCCGGATTCAAGCGGCAGCTATGTTAATGGCTTATGGACGCGCGTTGCTGACAGCAATGTTGGACGCAAGTATTTCGCCTCGGCGGTGCTAGCTGATGGTCGCCTGCTGGTTTGCGGCGGCGAATACAGCGATGTCAGCGGCAGCAACAGCCAGGACGATACAGCAAGGTCCGAGATCTACGATCCGGTTGCTAATACCTGGACTGAACTAGCTCCGCCTCCGGGCGTGGCGCAGATCGGCGACTCCGCTTGCAGCGTCTTGCCGGATGGGCGCTTTCTACTCGGTAATTTTAATAGTGCCGCGACCTTCGCTTTCGATCCGGCCACCGGGAACTGGACCGCCACCGCAAACAAACGCGATAGCGCCTCTGAGGAAACCTGGGTGTTGATGCCCGATGGTACGATCATTGTGCCCCAGTGCAGCAGTTCACCATTCGCAGAGAAATATGTTATCAGCAGTGATTCGTGGATCGCTGCCGGCACGCTCGCAGCGAGTATCGTCGAAGCCGCATCACTCGAACTTGGCCCGGGCTTGTTATTGACCGACGGCCGCGCCTTCTTCGTCGGAGCCAACGCCGGAAACACCGCACTCTACACACGCGGGGCCTTGCCTAATGCCGCCGGTACGTGGGCGGCTGGCCCGGCCATTCCATCAACATCGTCGGGTCAGTCACGCGGCAGCAAAGACGGGCCTGGAGTGCTGATGCCGACGGGAAACGTTCTCTTCCCGGCGGCACCGCTCGATGGCAGTTTCGGTAACTACCTATCGCCGTGTTCGTGGTTTGAATTCGACGGGACAAACCTCAACAGCACGAGCGACGCCCCCAACTCAAATTGCCCGACTTACGTCGGGAGGATGATGTTGATTCCTACAGGTCAGGTGATTTGGGTACGCGAAGACGACAGCGCGTTCTATGCCTATGCCGAGAGAGGAGGCCCACAGGACGCTTTTCGCCCGGTGATTACGTCAGCGCCCGCGGTATTGGTTCCAGGAACCACGGTCGCCGTCTCAGGCACGCAGTTCAACGGCCTGTCGCAGGCTGTGGGCTATGGCGATGACTATGAAGCCGCGACAAACTATCCGATCGTCCGGATCCACAATCTAAAGAGCGGACGCATCCGTTACTGTCGTACTTTCAATCATTCGGTCGTGACTGCTGGTGGCTCCACCCCGAGCATGGGAGTTGCGACGGGCGGCACTATCGTCACCACCCAGGTGGCCGTTCCAGGAGACCTGGAACTTGGCGAGTCCGAAATGATTGTGGTTGCCAACGGCATTCCGTCGCGGCCCGTCAGGGTCAATGTGCGATTACGCGGAGGAAGAGGGTAAAAAAACCTGCCTACGTCAGAGCACGGCGGTTTCCTCGAGCAGCCGTCCGCTGGCGAATCGCTCCACACTGAGTTGCGTCGCGTCGATCAACTCAGAGCGGCCACTAAGGATTAAGTCCACAGTGATGCGACCCGAGGCGGGCGAATGCATCACGCCGTGGCCGCTGAAACCGTTGACGAAATACAGCCCCTTAACATTCGGCGACGGGCCAATGATGGCGTGATGATCAGGAGTCATTTCATAAAGCCCGGCCCAGGCGCGGCGAGGATTCACCCCGGCTTCGGCCAGACAAGGCACGCGTGAAGCGGCATGCGTCAGGATTTTTTCCACGAAGGTTGGATCAAATTCAGTTTTGAAGCCCGCCGTCTCTTCCGGATCGTTCCAAGCCAGAAGGATTCCCTTCCCTTCGCGTCGGAAGTGAAAGCCGGTCGACATATCGATCACCATCGGAAACCGTTTCGGTAATTGATCGAATGGTTCGGTGGGGACCAGTTGACGCCGCAAAGGCTCCACGGGTAATTCGGCGCCGGCCATCTTTGCCACTTCCGCGGCCCAGGCGCCGGCGGCGTTGACTACGACGCGCGTTGAGATGAAACCGCGGCTGGTCATCACGCCCGCAACACGACTAGCACCTAATGCTGGGAGCGCGGACGTCCCGTCCGCATTCCGCTTAGAGGCGCCACTGGTGCCGCCTAATGCGGACGAGACGTCCGCGCTCCCAGCATCAACTTGAATTCCGGTCACCTGTGTATCGAGCCAGAGACGCACACCTCGCTGGCGCGCATTCAGCATGAAACCCATCATCACGCTGTGCGGATCGACGAAGCCGTCCGTCGGACAGAACGTGCCGCCCAGAATGTCGTCCACGCGCAACTGCGGCACCATCTTCACGATGTCTTCAGGACTGACCCATTCGACATTCGTGACCCCCAGGGCGATCTGTCGCTCGCGGTTCGCCTTCAAATAAGCCAGATGTTTCTCGTTAGTCGCACAGAAGAGATAACCGTGCGCTCGATAGTCGGCCGGGTGCCCCACTACTTCGTCAAAGCGGGAGAAGAAGTCGATCGAGTAGCGCGACATCTGAATGTTCACGGGCGTCGAAAACTGCGCACGCACACCGCCCATGCTCTTTCCGGTCGACCCTTTGCCCTGATGTGCTTCGCGCTCAACCACCAGGACGTTGGTGCAACCGGCTTGCGCCAGATGATAAGCGACACTCGAGCCGACGATGCCGCTGCCGATGATGACGACGTCTGCGGTTTCCACAAGGTAAAAGTAAGAAGGAAAAAGAAAAAAGTAAAGACTGGCTGGCGAGCAGTGATGCAGCCGGCTTCGCGGCGCCGACTCCTGCGTGCCGCATACTCTCGCGTGTTGGCGCAGGTTGCTGGTATGATTGGCACACTTGTCTATGCCTGAAATTAGCCGGTTTTTCGGAATAGTAATCGCAATCTATTACAAGGACACGGTGTGCCACACTTTCATGCAAAGTACGCCGGCCAGACAGGCGTGTTCTCGATTGTTGAGCTGAAACTAATTGAGGGCCGTTTACCCAAACGAGTGGTTGCGCTCGTGCTTGAGTGGGCCTTTGAGCATCGGAGTGAGTTGCTGGAGAATTGGCAACGTGCGGTCGCGGAGGAACCGCTGCAGCCAATCGCGCCTTTGGAGTAGGAGGTAATGATGCATTTCGTCAAGGACGTGAAGTATTTGTCTGAATACAAGCTACTGCTGACTTTTGAAGACGGCAGCTTACGACAGGTTGATTTAGCGCCGCACCTCGACGGAGAAGTGTTCGAGCCGCTGAAGGACATGAGCAACTTCAAAAGCGTTCATCTCAACTCTGATTTGGATACGATTGTCTGGAAGAATGGCGCCGACATGTCTCCCGATTTTCTCTATGAAATCGGCGTTCCCGTAGCCGAGTCAGTGCCGGCGGCTTAGCACCTGTAATCAAGAAAACGGATGAGAAATAGCGACGTGGGTATAACATGCCGCCTTGATTCCTTAGGCCACGTGCTCTAATACTCTATGCTTTCTTCCCCGAGGCGATGATGACGAATCAAATCAGACGGTTTGAAGTTCTTATTCTTCGACCTCTTCAACTCGCCCTTCTCCTGTCCGCTGTTCTTACAATATTTAGAGGTCGATGGCTCTGGCTCGGCGGATGCGTTCTCGGTCTCTTTTATCTCGGGATAGTTGGTTCGAAGTTACACCCATTGCAATCTGCGTCAGAGTTGGCTGAAGGGCCTTTGGAGGGGCGCGCAGCACACATAGAAAGAGAGTCTCTGCCATCGGGGATGAAACAGATGCTTGTGGGGCATGCTTGTACGAGAATCGGGATATTAGTTGGCTGCGCAACCGGACTCGTTCTATGGGCAGCTTTCGCATGGCGTTGGTATTTCGCGGGTCTTATCGCATTGGTTGCGATGATGTTCGCAGGAGCAGTGCTGAAAGTGGTCTTCCGGACGACAACGTTCGAAGCATAACGACACTTCGTTGGGCGGCTTCGCCCTATGAGAGGAGAGAGAGAACACAGAATGATCGCTGAACTCACTACTGCTATTGCCGGACTCAAGGCTGCGAGCGAGCTCGGCACGCTCATGCTCAAGATGAAAGTTGACGCCGCCGTTACGGATAAAGTCATAGAATCTCAAGCGGCCATCTTTAGTGCTCAAGCGGCCATGATCGAACTCCAATCTAAGCATCAAGAATTGCTGGAAGAGAACGGTCGCCTTAAACAGAAACTGATTGAAATGGAAAGCTGGGACGTAGAGGCGCAAAAGTACATCCTTACTGAAGTTGGCGGTCGGAAAGGTGTTGTTTACGCGCTTAAGCCTGAGCATCGCGACTCCGCTTCATCGCACTATCTGTGCCCCGAGTGCTATCAAGAAAAGCGCAAGTCGATACTTCAGAATACCGGGTCGATCTCGGGCAGAACTGGTTACTTTTGCTCGCGATGTCCCACAAAAGTTCAGATGTAATCGGCACTAAGCTAATAGGAGACCTTCCCCATGAAAAAGATGATCCCCGTTTACCTTCTGCAAATTCTAATGCTTGCCGCGTTCTTGTTTGTCAGCAAGCAAGTCTTAAACGAAATACGATCCATGAAAACTGAAATAAAAGCAGAACTGGCCAACACCAAACAGCCACCGTGGGGCGTTCAAGTTCCTCGAAGTCCAGACGACCAGGCAATGCGAGTCGTAATCGTCGGCTCACGTTGAGGCGCGCCTTGAACTCTATCCCACAGTGGAGAATCGCTAGTGAATAAGTTACACGCCCCAGTTCCAGCTGGACATCTGCAAGCAATAGGTTATGTCACGGTAACCTTTGCGCTCTTGGAAATGGTGATCTCATCATTTGTCTGGACGTGGATTAGTCGCGATATGAGATTGAACGAGATATTCACTTCTGAGTTATCGTTCGGTCGTTTAGTCGGGTTGCTCAGTTCGCTCTTCAAGTATTCCATTGATGACGTTGATAAGAATAGAGAATTAGAGAGCTTTTTGAAGAGGGCTCTTGCTGCTGAACAGAAGAGGAACATAATTGTTCACTCCTCGTGGGCTGCGGGAGATACTCCTGAAACGATTACTCGAATGAAGACGACCGCCAAAATGTCTAAGGGTCTCCGTTATCAATTTGAACAAATGAGCGCCGACGATATTAATGCTATCGGTGACGAGATAGCCGAACTAGCTCACGACCTTCAGAGTTTTTTGTTTTCCTTCAGCGTAGTTGAATCAGAAGCTGAATCAGGCGCTGCGAGTAAGAGTTGAATGTGAGGAACGCCATCTAACAACGGTATGCGGCGGACGCGCCTTTGAACAAATCTCTCATCCTCGGCGATCTGCGCGCGCCGCTGGTGCCGAGCGTTGTGCTACTCCCGACAGTTCACGTTTGAATCAAAATCATAATGCATATCTATATTGATGAGTCTGGAAGCTTTGTTACTCCGGCGGCTATGAAGCCAAAAGTTTCTTGTGTCGCTGCTTTGGTAGTCCCATCTTCTAAACATGACCAGTTGTTGAGGGATTTCATTCGCGTTCGTTCCAGTTGGGGGCTGGCAACAGATGAGGTAAAGGGTAGTTCCCTAGGTGAATCTAGAATTGCAGAGGTGATCTCATTATTAGAGAACTATGATGTCATTGTGGAAATTTGTGGCATTGATGTTGGTTCTCACGCCCAGTCACAGGTAACCACGTACAAGCATCTTCAAGCAGACAAATTAACTGAGTCTCTTACACCTCAACACCAGCCCACCATGATCGAAGATGTTCATAGACGCAGAGATTATTTGTTGAAAATGCCGAACCAACTCTTCATTCAAGCATCCTGTGTAATCCAATTGATTGACCGGGTAGTTGAAACAGCCACCCTTTATTATAGCCAGCGAATCCCACGGGAGTTAGGCGAATTCCACTGGATAGTTGATGCAAAGGACATAACGATCACTAAAGCTGAAGAGTGGTGGAGTTTGATGATGCTTCCGATCATTGAGGCAATGTCAATTAAGAATCCGATGATGACTCTTGAAGGGGCCGACTATTCATATTTCAAGAGATTCAGTAAAACCCCAGATCGCGTGCCTGAGCATCATAAAGATATTATTGACAATGCTGATGCCCCGTTTGAGGCTAGTGATTTAAAGATGATTATGCAAGAAAGCTTCAAATTCGCAGATTCACGCACGAATGAGGGATTGCAACTGGTTGATATTGTCGCAAGTGCGTTCACCAGAGCCATGAATGGAAATCTCAAGAAAGAGGGGTGGGAAAAGTTAGGGGAACTCATCATAGGCCGTAAACCTCAGAGCATTAGAATGATTATGTTGAATACAAGCCCTCCGGATAAAACCAAAGTGATTGTCCAGAGAAATTTTCATGGATATGTCATCGAGAAAATTGAAGAGAATGCGAAACCTATGCTTGTGTGACCGGAGCGCAGACAGCCCGCTCTTTAACTCGTTCTTTGCTTTCGACGTTGTCGCTAATCGCCGCGCCCGGCCAACTCCATCGTTATGCCGAGTAGGTTAGCCCGCGTGATAAGCGGGTCGTTCGCGGTGCTGCTTCGAAATATGGACTACGACGCAACTGACATAGCCTCGACCTATGACCGTGGTCGCGATCATGGACCGGAGTTTCTCGGGAGAGGGGACCGTCTAACCCAAGCTGCGCTACCGCAAGTCCATCGCGGCCTTGAGCCCATCTTCGACCTGTCTAAGTTCCGTTGAATTCAACTCGCCAACTCGTTGGGTGAGTTTCGAGCGATCTAATGTGGTCACTTGATGACAGAGCGCGACACTGTCTTTATCGAGACCGGCTGTGCCCCGTGGCAGCAACACTGCAGAAGGCCCACGCCCGGCTTGCGCCGCGGAAGTTGAAAGCGGGACAACGATGATCGAGCGCCAATCTGGCGTTTGATTAAAAGCGTCGTGCGAGATCACAATCACCGGACGTCGGCCCTGCTGCTCGGATCCTGAACGAGGAACGAGATCAGCCCAGTAAACTTCGCCCCGTTTCATTATTCTGAATCTTGTTGGAGCAGGTGATCGCTCGCGGCGGCCTCGAGGTCAGGATCGAGGTCGGCATTCGTCCCCGCGTGTTGAAATGCGTAATTAGTGAGCGCCTGATGGAGACTTATTCGATTGAGACTACGTTCGCGCCGCGCCAGGGAGTCCACAAAATCCTCAACTTCAGCGACGCGATCCTGAGGAAGTCCCTTGATTTTTTCGATCAGTTCTTGCTGCTCCATGGGCGGAAGTATAGCACAAGACTTTTTACCCCGCCTGTCGGCCAAATCCAACAACCCCCTGAAACGCTACGCTGTGATCTCCCGATCAATTTCGCGCATCGTTATCTTGTCGGCGCCAGGGCGGGAAACGAGCTCAGCGGCTGCTTTCTTCTGCACTTCGATAGCACGCGCATAGATTCGCGCGAAGTCTTCGTCGCACTCCTTCTCAATCTCCAGCCGCGCTCGCCGCACTTCGGCAACTATCGGGTCTTGCCACATCTTCACACCTCCATCAACTCTTACTGATAATCGTTGTCTCAATGTAAACCGATGAGGCCATGAGCTACAGTACAGCAAATGGCGCAATCTTAACTTGTCCTTTGCTTTCGATGTTGTTCATAATCGCCGCGCCCGGTCAGATCAACCGTTATGCCGAACAGGTTGGCCCGCGTGACCAGCGGGTCGTCCGGCGGTGCTTTTGAAATATGGACTACGACGCAACTGACATAGCCTCGACCTATGACCGTGGTCGCGAGCATGGTCGCGGAGTTTCTCGACCTTTGGATGAACGTTGTCGCGTCCCACGTGAAAGATCAGCGCACAAAGAGGATCCTGGACCTGCACAAAGACAAAAGGCGAGAGCCGCGACTCTCGCCTTTCGTCCAGGTTTCCGTTTTAACCACCCGCTCACGCAGGTGGTACTGAGAATTGAGCCCTCCTTCACGGTCGGGCTACTGCCTTCGCCTACGCCGGGGCCGGGTTGCCACCCGTAATCGGCGGCAGGATTGGCTTGAGCACCCCCTGGGTAGGTTCTTTGACTTGCGGTGCCTCCTCGGTATCAGAAGTTAATGGCTCGCGTTCGTCGATCGTTAAGCCGGCCACGATGCGGCGAATCTGCACGCCGTCGAGCGACTCGTGCTCGAGCAGGGCCTCTGCAAGTCGCACCATCGTATCGCGATTCTCGTTGATGATCTTTCGAGCGCGTTCGTACTGCTCAGTCACAATCTTTCGCACTTCGGAATCGATCCGAATAGAAGTCTCCTCGGAATAGTCGCGATGCTGAGCGATTTCGCGGCCCAGGAAAATTTGCTCTTCCTTCTTGCCAAACGTCAGCGGCCCGAGTTCGGACATGCCATATTCGCAAACCATCGCCCGCGCCAACTCCGTAGCTCTTTCGATATCGTTGGACGCCCCGGTCGTGATCCCTCCGAGGAATGTCTCTTCCGCGATCCGGCCACCCATCAGAATTGAAATCTGGCCGAGCAGATAGTCCTGCGTATAGTTGTGACGATCCCCTTCCGGCAACTGTTGGGTCACGCCGAGCGCCATGCCGCGCGGAATGATCGTTACTTTGTGCACCGGATCTGCATTAGGCACTTTCAAACCGACGAGGGTGTGACCTGCTTCGTGATAGGCAGTTACGCGCTTCTCTTCGTTTGAGATGACCATGCTCTTGCGCTCTGCGCCCATTAGGACTTTGTCTTTGGCCAGCTCAAAGTCGGACATCGCGACTACCTTCTTGTTATAACGCGCCGCGTTGAGTGCTGCCTCATTAACCAGGTTCGCCAGATCCGCGCCGGTAAAGCCGGGTGTGCCGCGCGCGATCACGCTAATGTCCACGTCTTCGCCGAGCGGAATCTTCCGCGTATGAACTTTCAAGATGCCTTCGCGCCCACGAACGTCGGGCCGCGAGACGACCACCCGTCGATCAAAACGCCCCGGACGAAGCAGTGCCGGATCCAGAACATCGGGCCGGTTCGTCGAAGCGATCAGGATCACGCCGTCGTTCGATTCGAATCCGTCCATCTCAACCAGTAACTGATTCAAAGTCTGTTCGCGCTCATCGTGGCCGCCGCCCAGGCCGGCGCCGCGATGACGTCCCACGGCATCAATCTCATCGATGAAGATGATGCAGGGCGCGTTCTTCTTGCCCTGTTCGAACAGGTCGCGCACGCGCGAGGCGCCTACACCGACGAACATCTCAACGAAATCCGAGCCCGAAATCGAGAAGAATGGCACATTCGCTTCACCGGCAATCGCCCGCGCCAGCAAGGTCTTTCCCGTTCCCGGCGGGCCCATCATCAGAACACCTTTGGGAATGCGGCCGCCCAGCTTCTGAAACTTCTGGGGCTCTTTCAGGAATTCAATAATCTCCTGCAGCTCTTCCTTGGCTTCTTCCACGCCGGCCACGTCTTTGAACGTGACGCGCTTCTGCTGATTGCTGAGCAGCTTCGCCCGGGATTTGCCGAAGCTTAGCGCCTTGTTCCCGCCGGATTGCATCTGCCGCAGCATGAAAATCCAGAAGCCGAAAATCAGCAGGAATGGCAGCAGGTAATACAGCGCTGGCCAGAGATAGCTGTTACTCGGTTCTTCCTCTACTTTGTCCACGCGCGACTTACCGTTGCTCCCCAGTTCTTTCGCTTCTTTCAGCAGGTCGTTCTTGGCGTGCTCGTTGGTAAGCTGGACGTGAAATTCCTTGCCGGTTTGGCGGTCAATGGCAACGGCTTCAGTCTGCTTAATGGTCAGTTGCTTCAGCTCGCCACTCTGGATCTTCTGGTCGAGCTGAACCAGGTCGATGTTTTCCGTGTTCTTGCTGCTGGGATTGACGAGCTTATAAATCAATAACGCGCCCGCGATAATTAGCAGCCAAAAAATAATTTGTCTTGCAGTCGAACTCAAGGCTTTAACTTCCTCCGCGACCGATCATACCTCAAATCGGCCGTTCTTGTAAGAGCCGGTTTGAAATTGTCACTAAGATGCCCGCGTGTGGCCGTTCAGGTGCCTCAACGGCAGGGCTTTGGGTTATTACGCCCCAAACTCTCCTTAGGTTCAGATCTATCGCCTTGAGACCGATCAGGAGAGATATTGAAGGCGTCCGCGTTTTCGAGAAACCCTGCCGCCGCCGGGCAACTCAACTACGCGCCCGCCTCTATCGCCCAGCAGGAGATTCTCCAGGGCGACGATGTGCACGCGCTCGATTCTCTTTAGATCGCCGCGACATCGTCCGATCCAGAGACGCAACGCGCGGCGCCGCAGCGCCGGAGGCGCCGCGGCAAGCAGATCTACTCTTAACAGGGCCCTGGCGCTTTCGCCCTTAAGCGAAACCTTGTCATGCTCGAGCGACAGTTCCAACAACGTTGTCGCCCCACGATCGAGAGCGATACTATCTTCACGCAAAAGTTCTGCTGTCCTCGCTAAACCTTCGACCAGCTTCGGGTTGAATGTCTCCATCATCGGCAGCAGTTGGCGCCGTACGCGCACCCGGGAAAACTTTTCGTCCTGGTTCATCTCGTCAGAGCGAAACTCGACACCCCGCAGCCGACAATAGTCTTCCGTGTCTCGACGCCGGGCCCACGAAAGCAGCGGCCGCGCCAATAGCGTGTCGCTGTCCGCGCTAAGCAGCCGGACCGGCTCGACTCCGGCAAGGCCCTGTGCGCCACTCCCGCGCAAGAGATTCAACAAGACTGTCTCGGCTTGATCGTCCATTGTATGCGCGGTCAGCACGACCTTTGCTTTCCCAGTCCGGGCCTTTCTTGCCAGGAACTCATAGCGCGCTTGGCGAGCGGCTTGTTCCAGGTTGTCGCCGGTCTTCGCGGCCCGCATCTTCACATCAACACTGCCAACCACAACTACATAACCAAGGTGCTTTGCCAACGAGGCCACCCAACGAGCGTCCGCGTCACTTACTTTCCTTCGCAGCCGATGATTCAGGTGGGCAACAAGAATCTTCAAATCCAGCCTGGCACATCTGATCAGTTCATCAAGGGCGAGAAGCACGGCGACCGAGTCCGCCCCGCCCGAAACGGCGACCACCACGCTTGCATTGGTGCGGGGAAGGTCAAGCCTCTTCCACTCGCGATAGAGTGATTGAGAGAAATGGCCAATTCTGCTGCTACTCCAGGTTGCGGGTCTTCTCTTCCTGGGCATTGATGGCGGCTGTTGCTTCTTCATTCTGACCGTTGGAACTTCCGAACCTGTTGGCTGCCATGGCGGCAGTGCCTTTCGCTCTTCATCTTCGACCACCCAATCTTAGCATCGAAGTCCGGCTCCCTGACTCTCTATTTGCGAATGACGGTCAACGAACGTAAGATCGCTTTTCAACAGTCAACTTGTCTTTTGTGGAACTAACAGTTGCCATCACCGGAGCCTCTGGCGCGATTTACGCGCAGCGCACGCTGGTTCATCTGGCAGCGAGCGGCGTGGTCGAGCGTATTAATTTGATCGTTTCGGACTCCGCCAAGACCGTGGCGATGGTTGAGCTGGGATTCGACCTGCGCAGTGCGGACGAGAAGAAAATCAACGAGTGGATTGGACTGCCAGCCGACGCAAGAATGGTGCGCTGGCACCGGCTCGATAATCTGGCGGCCACGCCTTCTTCGGGTTCACATCCGCAGGCGGGCATGCTTATTGTTCCGTGTTCGATGGGAACGCTGGGCGCTATTGCGTCCGGAGCCGGCACGAACTTGATCCATCGAGCTGCGGATGTAACGCTGAAGGAAGGGCGGAGGCTGGTGGTGGTGCCGCGAGAGTCACCTTACAATGCAATTCATCTGGAGAACATGTTGAAGCTGGCGCGCGCCGGCGCCCAGATTCTGCCGGCAAGTCCCGGCTTCTATCATCGACCGCAAACAATCGAAGCGCTGGTAGATCATCTGGTCTTTCGCATTCTCGATCAGTTCGCGATTCCCCACTCGACGGCAACGCGATGGAAAGGTGAGTAGGTTTCGATTCATGTCAACCATCGTTCGCAACATCGGCACGACGCTCGAGATGATCAAGATCGAGCATACGCTTTTCGCGTTGCCGTTTGCTTTTCTGGGCGCGGTGCTCGCGGCGCGAGGTGTTCCGGGTGCTGCGCAGATCCTGTGGATTACTTTGGCAATGGTCGGAGCGAGATCTACAGCGATGGCTTTCAATCGCATCGCCGATAGCGATTACGACGCGCGGAACCCGCGCACGAGCATGCGCGCGATTCCGGCCGGGACGCTGTCTGTTGCGTTTGTTTTGGTATTCACGATCGTCGGAGCAGGGCTTTTTCTATTTGCGGCCGCGATGCTCAATCGATTGACGCTGCTGCTTTCGCCCGTGGCGCTGGCCAGCATCGTGCTCTACTCGTACACCAAGCGCTGGACGTTGCTTTCGCATCTGGTTCTGGGATGGTGTCTGGCAATTGCTCCGACGGGAGCATGGGTTGCCGTGCGTGGTGCAATCGATAGTCCGGCGCCGCTTTTGCTCTCGCTGGTGGTGATGCTTTGGACCGCGGGTTTTGACGTTCTCTACGCCTGCCAGGATTATGACTTCGACCGTCGCGAAGGCTTGTATTCAATTCCGGCGCGGTTTGGGATTGCTCGTTCGTTATGGATTTCACGCCTCCTGCACGCGGGCGCATTCGCGGCATTGGTTGCGTTATACTTCATCACGAACCTTGGGCTGCTGGCCGCTTTGGGCGTGATCGCCACGGGAGCGTTGCTGGTTTACCAGCACACGCTAGTGCGCGCGAACGATTTGAGCAGGCTCAACGCAGCATTTTTTACGACGAATGCTTTTGTGAGTATTATTTTGCTGATTACTTTTGGCGGGGCCGTATTCATGCACTTCTAGTTCTATCAAAGGCATAAGGGGAGACCAGGTGAGCACCACAAGCGCATTGGAAAACGGTCTGGTAGTCGACTTCAGTCCGTTGGCGACGAAAGTTTCTGACGAAGAGTTTGCCGAACTCTGCCGACTTAATCCAGAACTCCAATTCGAACGGACAAGCGAAGGAGAACTTGTCATCATGGCTCCCACTGGTGGAAAAACCGGACGATGGAACGCAAAGTTGAACGCGCGGGTAACTAACTGGGCCGAACAGGATGGGACCGGCCAGGTATTTGATTCATCGACGCTCTTCACTCTTCCGAATACCGCGAAGCGCTCGCCGGATGTCGCCTGGGTACGCAATGATCGATGGAACGCGTTGAGCCCTCAAGAGCAGGAACAGTTCCCGCCGCTGTGTCCGGACTTTGTCGTCAAGCTTAGATCGAGAACAGATTCGCTAGAAACCCTGAAAGAGAAGATGGAAGAATACATCGGCAATGGTGCGGAACTTGGCTGGCTCCTCGACCCCTTGGGACGCCGGGTCCACGTTTACCGCGCCGGCGCCAACCCTGAGGTGCTGGAAGATCCACAGGAGGTTTCCGGCGAACCCCTACTGAAGGGGTTTGTTTTGAACGTCCGGGCGCTTTGGGAGTGATACTGGGTTTTTGTCATGAACTTTTCACACGACCGACACCTTAACGAGATCACCGCTAAAGTTGAAAGCGGCCAGCGCCTCTCTTTCGAAGACGGCGTAAACCTCTTCGGGACGGATGACTTGAACGCATTAGGCAAACTCGCCGACACCGTGCGCCGGCAAAAGCATGGACGGACGACGTACTTCAACGTCAATCGCCATTTCAATCCGACGAATGTCTGCTATGTGGACTGCAAGTTCTGCGGTTTTTTTCGCACGCCACGCCAACCCGACGCCTACACACACAACATCGACGATTCTTTGCGCATCGCCGGCCAGGCCGTTGCGGAAGGCGCAACTGAGCTGCACATAACCGGCGGCTTGAACACCAAACTGCCCTTCAGCTATTTCACCGATTTGCTTTCGGCTTTGAAGAAGCAATACCCGCAGCTTCATCTGAAAGCGTTCACGATGGTTGAGCTGGATCACTTCGCGCATTTCTACAAGATGAAGGACGAAGACATGATCCGGCAGTTAATCGACGCCGGTTTGGATTCGTGTCCGGGCGGCGGCGCTGAGATTTTTCGCGAGCCGACGCGCTCGATGATTTGCGCGCATAAGTGCGACGCGGCCCGTTGGCTGGAACTGGCCGGCAAGGTACACGCCGCGGGTTTGAAGACCAACGCGACGATGCTCTACGGCCATATCGAATCCGTCGAAGACCGCGTGGATCACCTGGTTCACTTGCGCGAGCAGCAGGACAAGTCCGGCGGTTTTCAGTGCTTCATTCCGCTGGCCTTCTATCCTCCGGATACGCAGATGGCGCACTTGCCCGGCCCTTCGGGTATTGATTCACTGAAAACCATGGCCGTGTCGCGCCTGATGCTCGACAACTTTGCGCACATCAAAGCGTACTGGGTAATGCTGGGCAAGCGCATCGCCCAGGTTGCTTTGCACTTCGGCGCGAACGATGTTGACGGCACAATCACCGAAGGCGGCGAGCTGACTGAAAGTTATTCGGTTGAGACTAATAACGAAGTGAAGATGACCAGACCGGAGCTTGTCGAATTAATCGAGGAGGCCGGCTTTGAAGCCGTCGAGCGCGACACCGTTTATAATCGCGTGGAAAGGGCGACTACGGTCGCATAAACCCGGGGGCTAATTAATCAGCGCGCATCTTCTCCCTCCATGCCGCTGCATTTTTGTGTTTAGATATGACGAAGACAAAGAAACAAACAATATCGGTTGCTCACTCGCCCGATTCCGATGACGCATTCATGTTCTACGCGCTGGCGACGAACAAAATCGACACTGGCAATCTTGAGTTCGAGCATGTGCTTAAGGACATCCAAACTCTTAACGAAGAAGCCCGCCAGGGGACTTACGACGTAACTGCAATCAGCTTTCACGCCTACGCGTATGTCGCGGACAAGTATGCGCTGCTGCCGCACGGAGCTTCGATTGGCGATAACTATGGCCCCATCGTAGTGGCGAACGAAGACCTTGATCCGTCCGAGCTATCAAAACTGAAGATCGCCGTTCCCGGCACGCTCACCAGCGCTTTTCTCGCGTTCAGCATTTACAATCCGGATTTCAAATATGAAGTCGTGCCGTTCGATCAAATTATCGAAGCCGTAAAGTCGGGAAAGTGTGATGCGGGATTGCTGATTCACGAAGGGCAGCTCTTCTATGACAATCTCGGTTTGCATAAGGTCATCGACCTGGGAGAGTGGTGGCACCAGCATACAGGCGGCCTGCCGCTGCCGATGGGTGGCAATGCGATTCGCCGCGACCTCGGCCCGGAAACGATTCGCGAAGTCTCCGCCTTGTTGAAAGAGAGCATTCAGTATTCACTCGACAATCGTGAAGACGCTTTGCAATATGCGATGCAGTTCGCGCGCGACATGGATCCGGCCCTCGCCGATCGTTTCGTCGCCATGTGGGTGAATGACTTGACGCTTGATTATGGTAAGCGTGGCCGCGAAGCCGTGCGCCGGCTGTTAACGGAAGGCCACCAGCGCGGGATCATTCCCCATGCGGTTGATATTGAATTCGTGGGCTAGATTCCAAGCCCTGCTCCGCCAGAATGAGGTCAGTACCGGGAGCGGTAGCGACCGGGTCAATTATATGTAAAGTCCGAGATCGCTAGAGCACGACCCGGTCGCTGCCGCTCCCGGTACTGACCTCACCGTTGACATCATCTCGCTTACCCGCGCAGAATGCTCGCCACCATGAAAGCCCCTCGATTTCTATTACGCGGGTTTCGCCGGCCAAGCGAGGTTGCATCGCTGGCGCTTGGCAAACTCGAGCGGCAAGTCCTCGAAGAGGCCTGGCAGCGCGGCGAAGTCAGCGTGCGTGACATCTACGTCGCCTTCGGTGAACGCGTTGCTTATACGACCCTCATGACCACGCTCGATCGGCTGTTCCGGAAGCAAATTCTCGCCCGGCGCAAAGACGGGCGCGCGTTCCTTTATGCGCCCGCGGTGTCTCGCGAAGAATTCGAGCATGGTATTCGCGAAGACGTCATTGACGGCTTGCTGGGAGGCGGCGCCGAAGGGATCCAGCCGGTGCTGGCCTGCATCGTCGATACCGTCAGCCAGACCGACCGTGAATTACTCGACGAACTGGATCGTTTGATCAAAGAAAAGAAGCGAGAGCTGCGGCGTAGAGCGGATTAGTGATGTACGAGTTATTGGGAATCTGTCTGGTGCTGGCAGTACTGTTGACCATCAACGCGCTGGCGTCGTTGGTGGCCGCAGCTTGCTGGCGTTTCCTGGAGTGGCCGCTACGGACCCGCTCTGCTCGTACGCGCGCGGAGATTCTATTCGCGATGCGTGCCGGCCCGCCGGCGCTGGCTTTGATTTCCGTAACGTTGTTTCTCGTTCCTTCCTATATTCGTTACGAGCCCTACACCACAGCGGAAGTGGTCAGCAAGAAACTCGCAACTCTGGCGATCCTGTCCATGATGGGCATCACGTTTGCCCTATGGCGAGCTTTGCGCTCGTGGTTCGCGACGAGATCGCTGCGGCGAGAGTGGCTCACCAACGCCGTTCAGATCACGCTCGGCGGGACAAGCATACCCACGTTTCGCATTGCCAGTTCGTTTCCGATCGTTGCTGTCGTGGGCGCCTTCAAGCCGCGTTTGTTCATTGCCGAACGCGTTCTGGAAATACTAAGCGAAGAAGAGTTGACGGCGGCCATCGCGCATGAATGTGGACACCTTTCCGCACATGACAACTTCAAGCGTTCGCTACTGCGCGTCTGCCGCGATGTGCTCATGATTGTGCCCTGTGGCCGATCGTTGGATCGCGCCTGGGCCGAAGCCGCGGAATGCGCCGCCGACGAGCAGGCCGCGCAACAGAGCGCGGAGACGGCCCTTAACCTGGCGTCCGCCCTGGTCAAGATCGCGAAGATGGTTCCGGTCGGAGCACGCGCGTCCGTACCAATGGCGGCGTTCCTGGTAGGCATCGAAGAACCCCGCGGAGTCAAAGCTCGCGTGCGGCGCCTGCTGGAGATTGCGTCGAATGGCTACCGGCATGGAACTCCCAATCCTACGATTGCTCGCGTCCTGCCGGCCAGGTCGCTTTGTTTCCTGGTGTTCCTCGCGCTTGTGGTAACAAACAACCCACGCGTTCTGTTCAGTGTCCACACAATGATCGAACGCGCCGTCAAACTTCTTTCCTAGTCGTCAGTAAGGTCAGTACCGGGAGCGGTAGCGACCGGGTCTCAAACACTCCGCACGGCCCGAGATCGCTGGGACAGACCCGGTCGCTACCGCTCCCGGTACTGACCTCATCGCTATCGGTCGCGTCGCATCGCCCCCAGCGGCCGGCGCAACCACACAAACAAGACGGCGGCGGCCAGTTGCACAGCGACGCCGAACAGTACCAGCGCAACCAGCGAATAGTCGTACAGCACGCCCATCGTGACACTGCCCAGGAACCAGAGCACACCGTAAACTCCATTGAATGCTCCGAAGGCTGTGCCTCGCTTGTTCATCGACACTGCCTGGGAAATGCCTGAGCGCAGGGTCGCATCCTGAGCGCCGAGACCAGTGGCCCAACATGCGACGCTGACATAGACTCCGGCCGGTCCTCCCAGAAAACCAAACGGCAACGCCAGCAGCGAAACCAAAATCCCGACGACAATAATCTGAATGCCGTAGCGATCGAACAATCTGCCGAATATGAGTGCGGTCAAACCGGTCACTCCCATGGCTCCGGCGTACAGCAGTGGGATGGTTTCAGGCTTGGTGAGCGATTCGCTCTGGAAGTGGTAAGCGAGCAAAGGAAAGTCAACAAAGCCCAGGGCCAACAATCCCGCCGCGGCAACGTATAGCCAAAACACTCTGGGAAGATCTTCTTGTTTTGGCGCGGGAGGCGGCGTGCCTTTGCTCGGCCGCGCCGCGCGCGCAAACAGCAAAGCGATGAAGGCGCCGATGGCCGGGATTCCCAGCCACAAAAATGCTGGTCCAAAGTGATGCGTTCGGGCTACCGAAGTAGCCACAAGTAACGGCCCCAATACGGCGCCTATCTGATCCATTGCCGCGTGCAGCCCGAATCCTTTTCCGTGACCAACGACTTCGGTGGCTTCGGAAAGCAAAACGTCGCGGGCCGGCCCGCGCAAACTCTTACCCGTCCGCTCGGCGATTATCAGCAATGCCGCCGCCTGCCAGCTTCCGGCGAACGCCAGTCCCGGCACGACCACCAGATTCAAAAAGTATCCGAGCGTCGTGATCGTCCAGTAGGCACGCGTGCGATCTGCCAGACGACCGGAAAAGTAACGGAGGCTGGCGGCAATCATCTCGCCGAGTCCGGCAATGATCCCCACCTGCGTCGCGCTCGCGCCGAGATCCTTGAGCAACGGCCCGATGACGCTGTGCGCTCCTTCGTAGGTCATGTCCGCGAACAGGCTTACAAAGCCGAGGCAGACAATGAACCGAAAGGCACTCCTCCGCTCCTGGCTTGAAACGTTCAAGACTTTGTCTCACCTTATTCAGGGTCTCTCAATCAGAACTTCCAGCACAGAGAGTAAACCTAAGACGAGCAGCAGACCAACAGCTACATAGCGCACGACCTTTGGCGAAATCCTGTCACGAATCCATCTGCGAATACCAGCGCCCAGAAATGCCGCGAGCGCTCCTTTCGTGATCATGGCAGCAACGGCGCCGGCCCACACAACCAACGCGACGTGATACTTCGCGGCCATCGTAGCCGCGGTAATTTGTCCAACGTCACCCCATTCCGAAAAGAAAATTGCCGCGAATGAAACCATGGCGGCCTTTGACGCGCGGTGTTCTTCTTTTGACTCGCTGGGCCGATCGGATTTTCTCCAGAGCGCAACAGCCACGCCAAGGAAAGTAATCGCAGTAATGGCCGCGACGAGTGGCCGCGGCAAATGTGAAATTGCATTACCCACTATTACGGCCACGCCCATCTTGGCCATGAATGCGATCGCCATTCCCAGCATGATCGGAGCGGTGCGATAGCGCGCGGCGAGTACGCCGGTAGTATAGAGGAGTTTGTCGCCAACGATCTCGGCGACAAAGACTGCTCCGATAGGTAGTGAAGAAAATTAGGGTCATGTTCTCTAATTGCCGGGGAAGCCGTCGCATTCTAAGCTGGGAAATTTGGAGTTGGCAATCAAAGTCTGATGGGCCTGGCTACGGCGGCTGGTAGTAGAGACTCGCTGTCTATAGGCTCTCCACGGCGCTTTGCCCGGCGTGAATTCGCCCGCCAACTCACGCCACAGGACGAAAGGAAATCTTGGGATGAAGACAGTGAACATTCAAGGACCTGCGCGCATGAGAACTGTTCTGGCCGTTCTGGTGTTTGCGCTAGCAAGCGCCACGATTGCGCCGGCTCAACAGAACTCGAGCGGCAGCGTCTCGGGCGTGGTCAGGGATTCCTTAAGCGCAGTCATCAGCAACGCGGACGTATCGCTCACCAATCCGCAACAAGTGGTGCTGAGCCGCACGCAGACAGACGCCGAAGGTCACTTTAAGTTCACACATGTGTCTCCCGGTTCGTATGTTGTCGCCGTCTCACGATCTGATTTCAGCGTTCAGCGAGAGGCCGTCCGGGTTAACGCGAGCGAGACGAAAGAGCTGAACGTGGTGTTGCAGCTCAATCCGATCAGCGCCAACGTAAGTGTGACGGCCGAGGCCGGACTGGTCGCCGAGGCGCGCAGCATTGCCCAGCCAATCAACGTGATCCCTGAAAAAGCGATCCTGGATCGGGCACCGGAAGTCGTGGCCCAGGTAGTCGACGAAGAGCCTGGCGTCAACTTGCAGCGCACTTCGCCGTCGCTCAGCGCCGTTTTCGTGCGCGGGCTTACCGGCCGTAACGTCGGCGTTTACGTCGACGGCGTGCGTTACACAACGAGCGCACAGCGCGGCGGCGTGGGCACCTTCTTCAGCCTCATTGAGCCGTCGGGCCTCGACGCGGTTGAAGTCTTGCGCGGTTCCACCAGCTCGCAATACGGTTCGGACGTGCTGGGCGGTGTCGTCAACTTCATTTCCCGGTCGCCGAGATACGGCGGCAAGGATGGCGAATGGCACGGCAACACGAATGTCTTTTACTCGTCCCCGACCAACGGTTTTGGCGGCAACACCTTCTTCACCTACGGCACAAAGAGCTATGGCGTGCTGCTGAATGCGAATGCGCGTCGCATAAACAAACTGCGACCGGGTGAGGGTCTGGATTTCCATTCGGCGGTGACACGCTTTCTCGGCATCCCTTCGAATCTGCTGGGCGAGCGGCTCCCCGACACGGGATTCACGCAGTACGGCGGGCTGATTCGCGCCAACTTCAACCTCGACGACAAAACGCAGGTCCTTTTCAGCTATGCGCGAAACCAGCAGGACGCTGGCAAGCGCTACGACCAATTGCTGGGCGGCGACGGCAACCTGATCGCCGACCTCCGTAACCTGATGACCGATTTGTTCTACGCACGTCTCGTCCGGCAGAAGTTGGGCGTCTTTGATAACGCTTCGTTTACCTTTTCGTATAACAGCCAACGCGAAGAAAGGGTCAATCAGGGCGGACAAGGTAATCCGGTCGGAGCCATTACGTTTCAACGCGAGCGTACGAACGTCTTCGGCTTCAACTTCTACCTGGACAAACAACTCGGCGAACGCAACACGCTCCTGTTTGGCGCCGATGTGTACCACGATCACATTAACGCCCCGGCGTTTACTTTTGATCCGGTGACGAGAGTTTCGACCGCGTCGCGTCCGCGTATTCCGCATGGCGCTAGCTATCTTTCCTATGGCTTTTTCGCTCAGGACGTCTTCACCGCCGTGCCCGATCGACTGCGCATCAGTGGCGCCCTGCGCTACAACGTAGCATCGTACGACTCGCGCGCGGCGAACGCCCCGATCGTCGGCGGCCGGCCGCTGTTTCCCGATGACCACGCGCACTTCGACGCTCTTTCCGGTCGACTTGGTGCGGTGATCAATCTGGGAGATGGCTTTGACTTCGCCGTAAAGTATGCACGCGGCTTTCGCGCGCCGAACACAACCGACTTGGGAATCATCGGACTGGTCGGAACCGGTTTTGAAGTCGACGCATCCACCGCCGTGGGTCTCGGAGGGTTTATCGGCACTACGGCCGGTGGCGACGCAGTTTCAACGGGCATACCCGTAAGTCGACTGGGACCGGAAACCACGGATAGTTTCGATTTCAGTCTCCGGTTCACTCACAAACGCGGCGGGTTTGAACTAACCGGGTTCACCAGCAAACTTAAGAACGTCTATTTCGATCAGGCCCTCGTTCTCCCGCCGGGCGCAGTCGGCAAATTGCTTGGCAGCGAGGCGATTGTGTCTCAGAACGCAAACGGCTTGGTGTTTGTCGCCGTGGCCACTAGCCCGGTACTAGTGCGGGCGAACTTTGACGACGCGCGCTTCAACGGAGTCGAATTCAACGCCCAAGCGCTCTTAAGCCGCCAGTTCAGTGTGAACGGCAATTTCACGTACATTACCGCACATAGCCTGCTCAACAACTTGCCTCCAAACATTGAAGGCGGCGTGCCACCACCGACCGGGTTCGTCAGCTTCCGCTACCAACCTCGTTCGGCTTTCTACCTCGAAGCTTACTCAACCATCGCCGGCAGCCAGGATCGGCTTTCATCACTCGATCTTGCCGATCGCCGCACGGGCGCTGCACGTTCACGCACCAACATTCAGAACTTCTTCCGTCGCGGCGCCTGTGTGCGCGGCGTCACCACGCCGGGACCGACAGGATGCGGGTCGGCTTCAGCGACGGCGGTCTTGATCTCCACCGGCGAAACGCTCGCGCAAGTGCAGAATCGATTGCTACCCATCGGCGCCACCATCAACGGTGTGACCGTCGTTAACAACGACACCAACGTTCCGCTCTTTACCGAGGTTAAGGGCTTCGGCTTGCTTGGCGTGCGGGGTGTGTACCGGTTCGGTGAGCACTCAGAGGTTTTTGTCGACTTCGAAAATATCTTCGACAAATCGTACCGCGGCATCAGTTGGGGAATCGACGGCGCGGGCCGTGGCGTGACCGTGCGCTATCGGTACAAATTCTGACCAGGCGCAGCGCGCTTACTTCCCAAACCACCCAATCGGCTTGCCAGTCTGGTTTCCGTCATGCACGTTAATTGGGTAAGAGGCCCAACTCCAGTCCTGAGTTCCAACTAGCCTTCGGTCATTACACTGAGACGATCAGCCCTTGCTTGATGTTATACTTGGCGGGATGAAAATTGAGTTCACCAGCCAGGTTTTCAAAGAAGGCAGAATGTTCGTTGCTCACACTCCCGAACTCGACATCTCTTCCTGCGCCACGACAAAAACAAAAGCGTTAGGGAATCTTCAAGAGGCAGTTCGAATCTTCCTGGAAGAAGCCGAAAAAAAAGGTTCGTTGCAACAGATCCTGAAAGAGGCCGGCTTCTCACGACGTAAGCGCACCCTAAGAACAACATGCGCAGCGCAGGCATGACGCGGGAGCGATACTTCGAACTTCTGGCCCGATGCCGGTAAGCTACTTCCCAAACCATCCAATAGGCTTCCCTGAAAGATCAACCCAGACGCTCTTCACCTGCGTGTAGAGCTCGAGCGCGTGCTTGCCCATCTCGCGGCCATAGCCCGACTGTTTGTAGCCGCCAAACGGCGAGGCGGCATTAAACATGTTGTAGGTATTGATCCAGACCACGCCGGCTTTGACCGCACGCGCAAAACGATGCGCCCGCGTAATGTCGCGCGTCCAGATGCCCGCTGACAATCCGTACAGCGTGTCATTCGCCTGACGAAGCAGGTCGTCGTCGTTGTCAAAGCTAATTACCGACGAAACGGGCCCAAAGATCTCCTCCTGCGCCACCCGCATGGAATTGTTCACGTCACTGAAGATCGTGGGTTGGAAGAAGTAGCCATTCTGGAATGCTCCTTCAACTTTCGGCTGTTCGCCGCCGGAAAATACCGTAGCGCCTTCTTCGCGAGCGATGCCGACATAACTCTTAATCTTGTCCAACTGCTCCTGCGAGACCTGCGGCCCCATCAAAGTCGCCTGGTCCATCGGATCGCCGACTTTGATCTTGTCTGCCTTTTCCTTGAAGCGCTCGAGGAATTCCTCTCTGACTTTCTCTTCGACGAACACGCGAGAGCCCGCACAACACACCTGACCCTGATTGAAAAAGATTCCCATCATCGCGCCGTTTACGGCTTGATCAAGGTCAGCATCAGCGAAAACAACGTTGGGCGCTTTGCCGCCAAGTTCCAGCGAAACCTTTGTCAGATTGTCCGCCGCGGCTTTGGCAATCACCTTTCCGATTTCAGTTGAACCGGTGAACGCGATCTTGTCGATGCCGGGATGCGCAGCCAGCGCCGCGCCGGCAGTTTCGCCATAGCCGGGAATGATGTTCACGACCCCTTCCGGAAAGCCCGCTTCCTGAATCAGCTTCGCGAGTTCCAACGCAGTCACTGGTGTTTGCTCCGCGGGCTTCAGCACCACTGTGTTTCCGGCCGCGAGTGCCGGCGCCAGTTTCCATGCCGCCATCAGCAACGGAAAGTTCCACGGAATGATTTGGCCGCAGACGCCGACCGGCTCGCGCAGAGTGTAATTGAACATCTGGCCGGGAACCGGAATCGTCTCGCCTTCGATCTTCGTCGACCAACCGGCAAAGTATTCAAAGTTTTCGACGACGCCGGGCAGATCGATGTACGTCGATTCTTTAATCGGCTTTCCATTGTCTGTGGTTTCGAGTTCGGCAAGTTCCGCCGCGTGTGCCTCGATCAACTGCGAGAGTTTGTAAATCACTCGCCCGCGGTCACGCGCGCTCATCTTTGACCATTTGCCTTCAAAAGCCTTACGCGCAGCAGCAACTGCTTTATCAACATCGGCCTTGTCAGCTTCGGCGACTTCGGCAAACGTCTCGCCCGTGGCCGGGTTTGGCGTCTTGAAAGTCTTGCCTGACTCGGCGTCCACAAATTGTCCGTCAATGAAAAGTTGATAGCGGCGCGGCGTAGTTTGGACTGGTTGCGGTGATGACATGATTATTCGCTTCCTTGAACTAGATTTGGTTGTATAGAGTGAACAGAATCTATCACTGACTAATCAGGAAAGTCTAAGGAGGAGGGCCTCTCTGTGCGGCCTCAGTGTACTCTGTGTCTCTGTGGTGAGTCTTTGTCACAGTTCATTCACCACAGAGGCACAGAGGTCCACAGAGATTTCACAGAGAGGGCTGGCCTAACGCCTCACTTCGCGGTATGTTTGCAAGTCATGACGAACAATCCCTGGCCCGCCCTCGTCCTGGAAGACTGGCAAGACACCCTGGCGACGCTGCACATGTGGACGCAAATCGTCGGTAAGATCCGCCTGGCGCAGACGCCTCTGGTCAACCACTGGTGGAACTCTACGCTTTACATTTCGCCGCGCGGACTAACAACTTCGGCCATGCCTTACGAGGATCGCGTGTTTGAAATTGAGTTCGACTTTGTCGATCACAAACTGCTGATCGATTGTAGTGACGGGTCGACAAAGATTCTCGAGCTTCGCCCGGAGCCGGTCGCTGATTTTTACGAGCGAGTAATGGCCACGTTGGAAGGCATGGACATAGACGTAAGGATTTGGCCGATGCCGGTCGAGGTCCCGGAACCCATCCGCTTTGATGAGGACGAAACACATGCGTCTTATGACGCCGAAGCTGCCAATCAATTCTGGCGCGCCCTGGTAAACATCGACGAGGTGTTCAAGGAGTTTCGCGCGCGGTTCATCGGCAAGTGCAGTCCGGTGCATTTCTGGTGGGGCAGTTTCGATCACGCGGTCACGCGCTTTTCCGGCCGCCCCGCGCCTCCCCGTGAAGGCGCCGATAAGATCACCGTGGAGGCTTACTCTCACGAATGCATTAGTCATGGATTCTGGCCCGGCGGCAACGGCGTCGAAGCCGCGTTCTATTCCTACATCGCGCCCGAACCGGCGGGCCTCGCTGAATCATCGATCGAGCCCAACGCTGCTTTCTATAGCAAAGAAATGAAAGAGTTCCTGTTGCCCTACGATGCAGTGCGTCAATCCCCTTCACCGGAGACTGCGCTGATGGATTTTCTCCAGAGCACGTATGAGGTGGGAGCTAATCTGGCGAAATGGGATCGGAAGGCGTTGGAGAGGTAGCAATTCCGTCGCGTAGCGACGTCATGACTTTAGGCCCCCTTTCAAGGCCGGTACAAACGCCATGTTCAACCTAGAGCGTCGCGTCAGCGACGCCAATGAATCGCCAAATGCGGGATTCAAGATCGGGCTTGATCCAATTGATGCGGTTTTTGGTGCTGAAGATAACGTGATAGTGCAGCGAAGTGTACGTGTTCGCCATTGTGGGAGTCCTCCATGCGGCGATTTCAATCGTCGCTACGCGACGAGGTTGTTTGCTACGCCCGGTATGCAGGCCTTGAAAGGCCTGCCTAAAGTCATCCGTCACTACGCGACGAAAAGCTTATCTAAAACCCCGTCGTGCCCGCCAACAACTGCCTTAACACATACGGCAGAATCCCACCGTGCAGGTAGTAGTCGATCTCGATGGGGGTGTCGATGCGTAGAACCAACGGAACCTCTTCAGTTGAACCGTTGGCCCGATGGATGGTGAGTGTCACATCCTGACGCGGCTGCACGGCAACATTCTCTAACCCAGTGATGTCGAGCGTCTCGGTGCCGTTCAGATTCAACGAAGCAGCGTTCGTGCCTTCTTTGAATTGGCACGGCAGCACGCCCATGCCGACGAGATTGCTGCGATGAATGCGTTCGAAACTTTGGGACACGACGGCCTTCACTCCCAACAGGCGCGTTCCCTTTGCCGCCCAGTCGCGAGACGAACCGGTGCCGTATTCCTGACCGGCCATGACGACCAGCGGGGTGCCTTCTTCCTGATACTTCATCGCCGCGTCATAGATGCTCATGCGCTCGCCGTCAGGCTGATGTATCGTGACTCCACCTTCCGTTCCTGGCACCATGAGGTTCTTGATACGCACGTTCGCGAACGTGCCGCGCATCATCACCTGATGATTGCCGCGCCGCGAGCCGTAACTGTTAAAGTCCGCCGCCGTCACGCCGCGCTCTTGCAAATAAACACCGGCAGGTGAGGTGGCCTTAATAGCCCCGGCCGGACTGATGTGATCCGTAGTGACAGAATCGCCAAAGATCGCCAGCGGCCGCGCGTGGTGCAGGTCCTCCATCTTGCCGACTTCGGCACCAAAGCCTTCGAAGAACGGTGGCTCCTGAATGTAAGTCGATTCCGGATCCCATTGATAAGTCAGACCCGTGCTGGTTGGAATCTCGTTCCACATCGGATTCTGTTCGGCGAAGTTGCCGTAGAGCGTCCGATAGGTCTCCGGGTCCAGGGCTGCCTGCATTAGCCCACCAACTTCTTCCATTGTCGGCCAGACGTCGCGCAGGAAGACATCCTCACCGTTTCGGCCCTGACCCAGTGGGTCTCGAGACAAATCGCGATCGACTCGGCCGGCGAGGGCGAACGCCACGACGAGCGGCGGGCTCATCAGAAAATTCGCTTTGATACTCTGGTGCACGCGCGCTTCGAAATTGCGATTGCCCGAGAGCACGCTGGCGGCAATTAGATCGTTCTCGGTCACGACATCTTCGATGCTCGGATCGAGCGGGCCTGAATTCCCGATGCAAGTTGTGCATCCGTAACCGACAAGGTTAAAGCCCAGTTGATTTAGATAAGGCTGCAAACCGGTCTTATTCAGATACTCAGTAACCACGCGAGAGCCGGGCGCAAGTGAAGTCTTGACCGTCGACCGTACTTTCAATCCACGCTCAACCGCCTTCTTCGCGAGCAGACCCGCAGCCAGCATCACACTCGGATTCGACGTGTTGGTGCAGGAGGTAATCGCGGCGATCAAGACATCGCCATGACCAAGATCGACGTGCGCTTTGGGGAACTCTTCGGGCAGGACCTCGGCGACGCGATCGGGCGTGGGCCGATTGTTCATCATCTCGGTTTCGCTCCAGACACTCGTGTCCCGACGCGTGACGTCGTCAACGATGGCGACTGGAACAGATGCGGAGTGTTGTTCACCGCCGCCCTCGATCACCGCCAGACCGTGCTCACTTGAGCCGATGTCCGCCGAATATCGAGTCGCGATGTCTTCGCTTGTCTTTCCATAGCCGCCGTCGGAGACAGGTTTCTGCAAGAGGTTGAGAAACTGGTCTTTCAACTTTGGCAGCGCGATTCGATCCTGCGGCCGCTTGGGCCCGGCGACGCTGGGCACGATCGTGGCGAGATCGACTTCGAGCACTGTGCTGTAGTCGCATTGGCCTTTGCGTGGGATACCGAACATGCCCTGCGCTTTGAAATAGTTCCGCACCGCGTCGACCTGTTCATCGGATCGCCCGGTCGCTTTTAAATACAGACAGGTTGCTTCGTCGGGAGGAAAGTAGCCCATCGTCGCGCCGTACTCAGGCGACATGTTCGCGATCGTCGCGCGATCGGTCACCGACAAAGACGCGGCGCCCTCGCCGTGGAACTCGACAAACTTGCCGACGACCTTTGCTTTGCGCAGCATTTCGGTGACGGCCAGGACCAGATCGGTGGCCGTCACGCCTTCGCTCAGCTTGCCGTTCATGTGCACGCCGACGACATCGGGTGTCAGGAAGTAAACCGGCTGACCCAACATCGCGGCCTCAGCTTCAATGCCACCGACGCCCCAGCCGACGATTCCGAGCCCATTGATCATAGTGGTGTGTGAATCGGTGCCTACGAGCGAGTCAGGATAGTAAAGACCGTTTTTCTCCCAAACACATTTACCGAGGTATTCGAGATTGACCTGATGGCAGATGCCTATGCCCGGCGGGATCACTCCAAAACCATCGAACGCCTGCATCCCCCACTTAAGAAATTGATACCGAGAGTTGTTGCGACGAAACTCCATTTCCATGTTCTTCGTAAAGGCGTCGCCGGTGCTGGCGAAATCAACTTGTACTGAGTGATCGATTACGAGATCGACGGGAACGAGCGGCTCGATCACGCCGGGGTTTTTGTTCAGGCGCACTACGGCCGATCGCATCGCCGCGAGATCTACCAGCAATGGCACACCGGTGAAATCCTGAAGCAGAACGCGCGCTACTACGAACGGCACTTCCTCAGTGCGCTCACCGTTGGGCCGCCAGTTCGCCACGCTGCGCACGTCTTCCTCGGTGATTTTCTCGCCGTCGAAGTTGCGCAGAACCGATTCCAGGACGATGCGAATGCTAACCGGCAGCCTCGAGATCGGTCCGATGCCCTCCTTCTCGATTTGCGGCAGTGAGTAGAACTGCCCGGTCTTTCCTGTTGTTGGGGCGAAAGATTGAAGTGAATTAAAGAGATTATGTGGCATATCAGTTCAGGGAAACACGATGCGAAACCAGATGTTTCGCGGAATCAAGTGAAAACAGGTTGTGCTCTTGCAAGCTTCAAGTTTAGGTTTGCGCTTATCAATCGTCAAGCGAGCTAACCGCAAGGGTAGTCGTTCAGTTTGAAATTAGACGAAGTCTCATTAGCACCTCTCTTCAGTGAGGTGCTAATGAGATCCAAACTGAACCAGTACCAATCGCACTTCATTCCCCTCGTTGCTCGTCCTTTCCTCATTTGCTATAGTCCGATCAGAAACTTCCCCTGTGAATTAATCGGGACGATCTCCAGAGCTGAGCCCGCGGATTCGCTTTCGGAACACAGCTCTTTCGCTAAAGGAAAAAGTCATCATGCCAAAGAAAGCACCGGAATCATTTTCATACCTGGCTAACGATCCTGATTACGTTCCCGATCCTGAGATTGAAGAGTTTATGGAAGAAGAGATCGCGCATGCGCCGAAAGATCCTGAGTTGCTGGCTCAGCGCTTGCTCAATAATACCGCCGCCTCACCGCAAGACTCCGGTGGCGACGTTGATGCGGCCTGGGAAGACGTAAACGAGAGCGGGTCAGAGACATTTGCGGGCGATAGTCCCACGCCCGACCAATCCATGGTCGAAGAGAACGCGCGGGCCATCGGTGTCAGTTTTGAAGATAACGAGGAGCTGGATTTCCTCGACAAGATCGAACGACGCGATCGCGATCGTTACGAACTGGAAGAACAATCAAAGGCCAGCGAGGATACGATCTAGTCTGTGGCACACGCATCTTGCGCGTGATTTCACGGGCGGGACGCCCGTGCCACCTCACCACTGCATCACTGCTGATCATCAAGATCCTTGCGCCTCCGGGCTAAGAGGATATATCCTCCCGCCCATGCACCGCACACTTCTTCTTTTCGTTTCTTTAGCGGCGTTCTTTCCTGCTTACGGCGCCGAGCCGTGTACTACGGCAACACCCGCGTGTACTGAATGGGTCAACCTGAATGAGCAAGCGCGAGCGCTCGTCTACCGCACCTATCCTCTCGACAAAAAGAACAGCAAAGTTACCCGGGCGCTAATAGTGGTTCACGGCGCCGGGCGGGACGCCGATAACTATTTTCGCACAGCGCTCGCCGCCACCTTTCTCGCCGGCGCCTTCGAAGACACCATCGTTATCTCTCCGCGCTTCGCGTCTAATAATGGCCGCGGCTGCAACGATAAACTCGCTGAGAAGGAAATCAATTGGAGTTGCTCCGGCGACAGTTGGCGCTCCGGCGGTGTCGCGACCGGCAACGACAAACTAACGTCGTATGATTTGATGGATGAGATTCTGCGGAAGCTGGCTCGGAAAGACGACTTCCCAAACCTGAAAGTAATTGTGGTCTCAGGTCATTCTGCGGGCGGGCAGTACGTGACGCGTTATGAGATGGCCAACCGGGTCCACGACACGCTCGGCATCCTGATCAACTATGTCGTTTCAAATCCATCGAGCTATGCCTATGTCGACCCTGAGCGGCCAGCCGGCAATAACAGCGAGTTGCGAGCGTTCGGCGATGCCCGCAACTGCACCACTTACGACAACTGGCCGTACGGCCTGAAGAATCGCAGTGGCTACACCGCCAACATTCCCGACGATCAACTTAAGAAGCAATTGGCTGCGCGGGGAGTTACGTACTTGCTCGGAGAGCTGGATATCCTGCCGCTGGGCGGCTTCGATTCATCGTGTCCGGCGATGGCTCAGGGCCCTACCCGGCTTGCGCGTGGCCAGGCCTTCGCCAACTATGTCAACCAGAAGTACAAGGCGCAGCACAAGGTGCTGGTTATCCCACTGTGCGGACACAATGCTCGTTGCATGTTCACCGCGGAGTTGGCGCTTCCGATCTTATTTCCGAAGCTGTAAGGAAGGCGCCTGCTCCGGTCTAGGACGCCGGGAAATTCGACCTCGGCTGCAATATCATACTCTTAATCACGACCTTGTCGGAGGGGCGGGAAGTTCCTTCCGCAGTGGGCGCACGCATGATGATCTCAGCGTTTTGAATGCCGTCGATCACGCGACCAAAGACCGTGTATTTCTTGTCAAACGCCGGTTGCTTTTTCAGCGTGACGAACCACTGACAGTTCGCGGTGTCGATTTCACTGGTGCGCGCAGCGCCTACGGTCCCGCGTTCGTACGGGATATCACTGAACTCCGCCGGCACGTTCGGATAAGCCGAATTCCCCATGCCGTACGTGGCGACGTTGCTTCCCTTTGTGTTTGGATCACCGCCCTGAATGATGCCCAGGCTCGGGTCAACACGATGAATTGCGGTGCCGTCATAGACATGCTCGGTGATTAGTTTCTTAAAGCGCTCGACCATCTTCGGCGCGACGTTTGGATACAACTCGATCACGATGCGGCCGTAGTCCGCAGTCTCGATCACGGCGACTTGTGCATCGGGCTGCGGTGTGATGCCGGTTTTGACGGTTCCAGTTTTGGTTTCGCCGGCGTTGGCGTTGTTGTTGGTGTTTGGCTTGTCTTCATTACAGGCGGTAAGGAAAAGAAATAAGAGCGTGAGCGGAACCAAGAGTCTTGTTCGTGACTGTTTCACTAGAGATATCCTCCTACCGTTGACGCAAAGTCATCGCGCGCGTTACAGAACCCCGAGCGGTAGCGAGGGGATGCTGCCACTCAAGTTGCCTCTGTGATCCGGTCGCTACCGCTCCCGGTTCTGTACCGTGCGTCTTTGCGAGAAACTGTCTCACGCAAGACGCAAAGACGCAAAGCAAATCAAAATAACTTTTTGCTGTCGAGCAAGATTGTCACCGGACCGTCGTTGACCAGTTCAACCTGCATCATCGCGCGAAAGCTACCGGTGGCTACGTCACTAATCATCGTGCGCGCCTGTCTAACAAAGAAATCATACAACGGCTCAGCGACCTCAGGCGCCGCCGCGTCGATCCACGAAGGCCGCAGGCCGCGCCGCACATCTCCGTACAAAGTAAACTGCGAAACGATGAGCATACCGCCGTTGCGATCTTTCAGCGACAGGTTCATCTTGCCTGCTTCATCGTCAAAGATTCGCAGTGCGGAAATCTTCTCGACGAGATAAGCGGCGTCAAGCTTTGTGTCGTCGCGCGCGATCCCTAAAAGAACGACGAGACCGTTGCCAATTTCGCCAACCGGGTGGTCATCGACTGTGACCCTGGCGCGCGTAACGCGCTGAACTACGGCTCGCATCTATTTCTTCGGCGGACGGCTCGGCCGAATCTCAACGCGGCTCGGCAGCGCACGGTCGTCGTGATGAAGCAGGTCGACAACCACGCGGGCAATGTCCTGCGGCGTTAGCTGCCAACTCTTTTCATTGTTGGGAGAGTCGCCACCGAACTCGGTATTCACCGAACCGGGCATGATGTAACTGACTTTGATTCCGTCATGCCGCACTTCCTGCATTAGCGCTTCGCTGAAACCATTGAGCCCGAACTTCGAAGCGTTGTAAGCGGACATCCGTGGGTGTGGATTCGCCCCCGCAAGCGAAGAGATATTGATGATGTAACCACCGCCGCGCCGTTTCAATTCCGGAATCGCTTCGTGGCAACAGTAGAAGACGCCGAAGAGATTGGTTTCCAGCACCGCGCGAAAATCTTTCGGCGAAGTCTCTGCCACGGTTTCGAACATTCCGATGCCGGCGTTGTTAACCAGAATATCCAGACCGCCCAGCCGTTTCACGGTGTAATCGATCAGGGCCTTCACCTGATCGTAGTCACGCACGTCACAAACAAAACCAACCGCCGCCCCACCGAGCTCCTTGAGCGCCGCGTCGATCTCGACTTGCTTTCGCGCGGCGATGCAAACCGAAATGCCCTCGCGCAGCAGGGCTTCGGCGATCGCGCGACCAATGCCTTTGGTGCCGCCGGTGACGATGGCGGTCTTCCCTTTGAGGTTCATTCTAATTATGGAGTGCGCCCGCAGAGCGCAGCGGCGACGACGCTTTGGTTTGGAGTTCCGCCTTCAGGCGGGCCTTAACTCCTCATAAGACCGCCTGAAGGCGGAACTCCAAACTCACTTCAGTTTTTCTTTCAGCCGCTCGTTCACAACCTTCGGATTCGCCTTCCCTTTCGAAGCCTTCATCACCTGGCCGACAAAGAATCCAAACAGGGCTTCCTTCCCCGAACGATATTGTTCCAGTTGATTTGGGTTTGCGGCGATGACTTCGTCGATCACCCGATCGATTTCGCCGGTGTCGCTGACCTGAACCAGGCCGCGTTCTTCGACGACCACAGCGGCGGACTTACCGGTGGCGAACATTTCGACCAGAACGTCCTTGCCCTGCTTGCCGCTGATCTTACCGTCGTCGATCATGCGCACCAGCGCGCCAAGCTCGCTCGCCGGAACCGGAGATTTCCCTGCCGTCAAGCCCGCGTTCTCCAGCTCGCGAATCAGCTCAGACCGAATCCAGTTCGCCGCGGCCCGCGCATTGCCGCTGGCCTCAACGGCTTTTTCATAATAGTCAGCCAGCGAACGTTCCGCAGTCAGTTGTGAAGCATCGGCGAAGGACAGTCCATATTGTTCGCCGAAGCGTTTGGCGCGCGGGCCCGGCAATTCCGGCAGAGACGCACGCACCTGTTCAATCATCTCACTGGTGACGACCAGCGGCGGCAGATCCGGCTCTGGAAAATAACGATAGTCGTGCGCTTCTTCCTTGGAACGCATCGGCCGTGTCTCGGCAAGTTTTTCATCCCACAGGCGTGTCTCCTGGACCAGACGCCCGCCGGATTCCAGGGTTTTGATGTGCCGCTCAACTTCAAATTCGATGGCGCGCTGCATGAAACGAACTGAATTCAGGTTCTTTAACTCGACCTTGGTTCCAAATGTCGTATCCCCGACGCGACGCACTGAGACGTTCGCCTCGCAACGAAGGTTCCCTTTTTCCATGTCGGCTTCGGAAGCGCCCACCCACAGCAGCGCGCGTCGCACGTGATTGACGTAATCTAAGGCTTGCCAGGAAGAACGAAAGTCAGGCTCGGTAACGATTTCCGCCAAAGGCGTGCCGGCGCGATTCAGATCGATGTAGGAGAAGCGATCCACATCGGGCAGGCCTTCATGAACATTTTTGCCGGCGTCCTCTTCCAGGTGCAGCCGCGTAATGTTTATGGTCATCGGATGCCAGTTATGCGCGTGGCCCGCTTCATCGCGATCCGCGGTCATGATTTCCAACACGCCATTAGCGGAGAATGGCTGATCGTATTGCGAGATCTGATAGCCCTTAGGCAGGTCAGGATAGAAATAGTTCTTCCGCGAGAAGATCGAACGATGATTGATCCTTAGCCCGAGGGCCAGCGCGGCCAGCGCGCCTAATTCAACCGCGCGCCAGTTGAGCACCGGCAGCGCACCCGGCAGGCCCAGACAGACCGGACAGGTATTTGAGTTTGGTTCATCGCCAAAGCGGGTCGAACAACCGCAAAAGATTTTCGACTCAGTGCTCAGTTGCGCATGAACCTCGAGGCCGATGATGGTTTCCCAGGTATCCATAGTTTCAAGTTTCAAGTTCCAGGTTTCAAGTCCCAACTTCAAATCCCGAGCTTATGGTCGCCAGCAACAAGCGCCGCGCGAACTTGAAACTTGAAACTTTGAAACTTGAAACTCGCGCTAAGGCGCCAGCCACACCTGCGGCGCCTTTGCCATGCGCGCCTCGCTCTCCATCTCTCTCCAAAGCGCGTCCAACCCGGCGCGCCTGGCCAACAGATTGTTCAGATTATCGGTCAGACCCGCGCGCTCGTAGGAATCTCCATAGACAAACGGTTGAATTGGAAACGCGTACGGCGACACCAGGGGAGCGCCGAAACCTGTAGACGGCCGCATCGGGTTTCGCAAACGCAGTGGCGCCACGCCGGTATTAATCAGCGCCTGATTCGGCGCGCCCGCTCGCGGCGCCATAACTGCTCCCAGGTCCCGCGTGCGTACTCGATCGAACGACCGCGAGCCCCAAACAGCCGCGACCGAGCCATAAGTAATCAGCGGACTTCGACTCCCGCCCAGACGCGAGCGCAAATAGTTTATCTGGGCATCAACTGTCGCGATCTCGTTTCTCAGTGCACTCGCACGGCTACGCCAGTAGGTTTCATTGCCGGCTTGCTCTGCGGCGCGTTGGCGAGCCAGGGCCAGGGTCGACTCTTCTTCCAGAGCTTGTCGCCGGCGGGTCTCTTCAATTGAAGGGAGTCCCAGCTCGATCCGGCGCGTCTCATAGTTCTTTTCACTTTCGATTCGTCGCTGCCGAATCGGTTCGAGATCAATGTTGGTTAAAGTGCGCCCGGCGCGCTTCGTTGGCGGCAGAGAGGAAGCAACCTGGGCCTGGGGCCCATGCTTGAAGAAGGCTCCCGGCGCTTCGTTGTTGGCCCGTTCGGTGGCCGCCACGTCGATCAGACTTAACTGCAAAGTCTTATTGATTCCGGGCGCCACCTCATAGGTCAGTGTTGTATTCGTCAACGCAAACACAGGCGTCACTTCGATCCGTTGGCCATCGCGGAAAATGACGGTGTAAGCGCTCGCTACGCCGACCAGCCCCGCCAACAGGCTTGTGACGAATACAAATCTGATGAGCATGCTCATGAAAGGAAACAAATTCTTCGCTCGCATAATCTACCTCAGTATCTGCCGGTTACTTGTCCGAGGGGATACGGGATTATAGCACCGGGCGAATTTGGCTCAATGCGTCAGGGAAATCAGGTCGTGCGGGAAAGTCGCAAGGGAAAGCGTTTCCCGCGAAGCGCCGCTGCGTCTAATCTTCCTTGACCTGCCTGATTGATGACGGATCCGAAGACGTCACTTTCTGGTAAGGACAGTGGCGGCACCCGCTTTCACAGCAGTAACCGCGTCGCAAAAGATAACGGGCAGTGAAGACGATCGTCGCCCCCTCGGAATAATAGTCTTCCCCTTCAACAAGGATGGAAGTTGAGTCTCGTTCGGGCTGTGTTTTGGTCGTGCTCATTGCGGCACCAAATCGCAAAACCAAAACGATTCCCTGAGGACGATTTCACCTAAGGAAAACTTTACTGGACGAGCAAAGGTCGGCCCATCAAAAACAAATGTATGAAACTCTCCGTTCTCGCCGCAGGGGTCGACACTTTCAGGCAGCGATGAGAGGAAAGCCTCATCGATGGTTTTCCCCACAAACGATCCGTCCAACACTCTCGAGTCGACGCAGGTGACAATCGTCTTAAAGCCCAACTCAATAAACTCTCTGATGAAGCTTGACGTATCGCGTTTCCACACCGGGAACAGGCCGTTCATCCTATGCCGGGCAAGAAACTCCTCGCGATAAGCTCTATTGTCGGCCAGGAAAAGATCACCAAAGACTATCGAATCTATTCCCTGCCCGCGGTACTCCGCGAACGCTTCAGCCATCTTCATCTCGTATTCATCATTGCTTGCATCCTTTGAGATGAACACCTGGTGAAGCGGCAAACCCAAACTGGCGGCCTGCTCTTCCAGTAACTCGCGACGCACGCCGTGCATGCTAATCCGGTCGTAGTCGCGCGTCAGTGTAGTTAGCAGAGCCGCCACGCGATACTCTGCCGCCGTTTGAGTTTCGTAAAGGGCGAAACAACTATCCTTGCCGCCGCTCCACGACACTAACGCCGGAGTGCTTTCTGCGGTTGCGTACATTTCTGGTTTACCTTTGTAGGGCGCGAGTCAGAAACTCAGCTTTACCCCTCCACGTCCAACCGCGCCGGGAGCACGAAAGCCATTCTCGAAATACTTCGCCGCGAAAATGTTTTCCGCGCCTCCGAACAAGGTCATAACCACGCGCTCGCCGAGCGGTCGCTCATAACTCCCAAAGAGATCCGCCTTCGTGTAACCGGGAAAGGTCAGCTCGGCAGTCCGGAACGGGAAGTCATTTTCGAATATCGGCTGGATGAACGCGCCCGTTCGATTCAAGTCGAGGCTTACCAACAACGCCCGGTAGCGCTGGGTCAAAGTCAGCCCCAACAAATGTCTGGGGATTGCGTACTCGGGTTGCAACCCCCTTGTGAGAACAAAGCGGTCGCTGTTCGTATATGTATATGACGCGCGCCAGTCAGCGCCCCGAAACGGTGCAGCTTCGATATAAGTTTCGAGGCCGCGCGAAAAACCTCCCGCCTGATTCTGGTATCCATTGAACCGTCCCAGCCCCAGCGGATCCACGCCGAAATTCGAATTGAAGGCGATCACACGCTTCAGGTGCGTGTAGAAATAGGTGGCGCCAAATCGCGCGCGATCACGGGCGACGCGTTGGTCAACACCGAGGTCAAAGCTGATTGAATTCTCAGCGCGAAGTGTCGGATCGCCAAATCGACGGAACCCTAAACTCGAAAAGGTTCCCTGCCCGAATCTTTCGAACAGCGAAGGGGCGCGAAAACCATTTCCGACGTGTGAGCGAAGCTTGGTGCCGGACGAGCGGATAAAGTAAGCAATAGAGGCATCACCAGTCAGTGAGCGCTCAGGCTTTATTGAACCCAATGAGCCCGGACGATCCGCGGCGCGAATGCTGAAAAACTGCCCGCGCACGCCGACAGAAATCTGCAATCGATCTTCCAGCAAGAAGAGCTGGTCCTGGGCGAACAGGGCAAATGTTCGTTGACGGTCAGTCGTGTTGTTCACAGGACCGAAGGACGGCACGGATGACTGGAAGATCGACTCGCTCTCGTATTCAAAACCGGCCGTAGCCAGGTTGTGGCTCCCCAGTCTCAAATTGGCGCGCGCATCGAGCGTGTCCGTCTTTCCATTGTTGAAGCTGGCAAACGCAAAATCACCGAAGGGATAGAACGCCCCGAACTTCGGGTCGAAGCGCGGGCCGTTGTAATTGCGGCGCTGGTTGCCGACGTGCTGGTAAGCGATTGAGTACGAAAACTCATCACTGAGCTGATGCAACAGTCTCACTGAGCCGACCAGTACGCGATTGCGTCGGCCCTCGTCTGGGTTATTGATGTCACTGTGGAAGGTTGTGCCTTCAACCGCGCTCGGATATGGGGTGGCGGCGGTGAACGCCGCCGGCAGAGCGAATGGGCTATCGTTAACTCGACCATTCGCGATCGTCCCGTAGAAGTTGGCGCTAACCATTACCGCGGGCGAGACGTTGAATTGAAAACGACCGACCCCGACTGTGTTGCCGTACTCGTCGTTGCCGTCAACGCCGCGCTGTACGTCAAGACGCGTTAGGCCAAAGCTGTAGCCTGCGCGCTCTCCAATTCCGCCAGCGCCATGAATTCGCTCGCGCAAAACGGCCAGGCTGCCTCCGTCAAAGCCAAATTCGAAATGCGAATCACCTGCTCCGGTCTTCGGCACAAGATTGATCACGCCGCCAATCGCGTTTGTGCCGTAAATTGACGAGCCGGATCCACGCAGCACCTCAACCCGATCGAGGTCCGCGGGAAGAAGGTCGGGAATCACTACCGCAGCCGACCCGTTGATCTCTGACGCGTCACGCACTCGCAAGCCATCGAGCAGGATCGCGGTGTCGAAGTTCCGCAGTCCCCGAAGCCTGATAGTAGTGAGCGCGCCGATAGATCCCTGCTGTTGCACTCGCACGCCAGGGGCGCCGCGCAGGCTTTCGGCCAGCGTAATTTCACGTTTGGTCTCGATCAATTGCGAGTCAAGAACGGTGACGGCCTTCGATATTTCGTCGGCCCGCTGCGCAGTTCCGTTAGCTGTCACCACCACGCTCTCGCTCACTGCCTCGACAGAGAGTTTTACATCGCTGGCAAGCGATTGACCGCGAGAGACACTCAATTCATTTGAAGTGAAACTGGCAAAACCTTTGTCCTTCACTTCGAGAACATAGTCGCCAGAGACGAGATTTCTGAATGAATATGCGCCCTTATCGTCAGTGATGGCGGATAGCTCTGGGCCGGTGCGCGAACGCAGTTGCACCTCGGCGCCCGCAACGGCGGCGCCATTTTGGTCTGTCACGCGGCCAGTGATTGAGGAAGGATTGCTCTGCGCAAAAGTGAATACAGCCAGAGCAAGGATTAACGTAATCGCGCCCCAACCGCGAAGCGGACCGCTTGCGGCTCTGCCGCTCCCCAGTGCGGAAAGCCTTTGGCTTTCCGGCTGCTCACCTGATTTATCTCTGCGCGAGGCTGCGCCTCGCTTAACTTGAAGTATTTTTTCCTTCTTCATTTTAGCTTCTCCTGCCCGTCGCAGTACGAGCTGAAAGTGATTGGCGAACAGGTTTCCTGACTCGCGGCTTTGATTCACCCGGGAATCGCCAACTACTCCACGCCTTCCCACGCTCGCGCGCAGTGGCTAAAACTTGCGGAGTGTTGATAACCGCTTACAGTTGCGCGGGCAGTGGCGGTTTCGCACCGCCTTCCCTGTTTCGCCCCTCAACGTTGATTAGTGGTACAGACCTTAGTCTGTGCGTCTTCGGACTTGAGGTCAGTACCACCTGCGTCAGCGGGTGGGCCAAAGACTCAACGGGCTGGTTGGGTCTTGGATCCAACCCGCTTACGCAGGCGGTACTGACCTCATCACGTGCACCGGCGTGATTCTCGGCGCGCCCGTTACGGGATGCGCATCAACCAGTACCTCTAGATCGAAAACTCTTCTCAATAACTCTGGCGTGAATACTGACCGCGGCGGCCCCGCAGCAATCTCACGACCGTCTTTCAAGAGCACTACTTGATCGGCAAATTCCGCCGCCAGGTTTACATCGTGAGTCACAACGACCGCCGCGCTTTCACTTCCATCGCAGCGCACGCGCACCAATCTCAACATCGTGGCCTGGTGCGCCAGGTCGAGATTCGCGGTGGGCTCGTCCAACAGAAACACTTTTGCTTCTGTCGCCAGCGCCCGCGCGACGACGGCCCGCTGGCGCTCGCCGCCGGACAGTTCATTCATCAAACGCGTTTCGAAATCTTCCAACTCAGTTTCGCGCAGGACGCCTCGCGCTATCTCAACGTCGCGATCGGTTTCCCATCCCCACGCGCCTGAGAAGGCGTAACGGCCACCGAGCACAAACTCCATCACTGTCACGGGAAATCGCAACTCGGCTTCCTGCGCGACCACGGCTATGCGACGGGCGATCGCCCGCCGCGCATAAGTGTCAAGCGGCTTTCCATCCAGCAAGACTTCACCGCGAGAGGGCCTGACGCTGCCGTTGAGCGCGCGCAGAAAAGTAGATTTGCCGGCGCCGTTGGGTCCGATTATCGCGATCAGCTCGCCCGGCTCGGCTCGCAGAGAGACGCCGGCTACGGCCTCCCGTAGCCCGTAATTCACCGTGATGTCTTTCGCTTCGAGCATAATCGTTTGGACCAGGTTTGGAGTCCCGCCTTCAGGCGGAATGTCCCAAAACGAGGCCCGCTGAAGCGTGTACTCCAAACTTTCTCTTATCCGCGCTTCAGCAAATAAATAAAAAGTGGCGCGCCAATCAAGGCCGTGATGGCGCCGACCGGCAACTCGCGCGGCGCGATGATCGTCCGCGCGATTGTGTCGGCGACGATCACAAACGCGGCCCCCGCGAGGGCGGAAGCAACGATCACCAGCCGGTTGTCACTGCCCAGCGAAAGCCGCACCAGGTGCGGCACCACCAACCCGACATAACCAACCGATCCGCTCGACGCCACCGAAGCGCCGACCAAGAGGCTGGCGGCTATGAACACGGTCAGCCGCACCCGTCCAACTTCGACGCCGAGATCGAAGGCGTCGCGCTCACCCAGCATCATCAGGTTCAGGGATCGCGCATTCATTGCGAGTATTCCCACGCCCACGCCGGCCGCGATGAAGGCAATCGCCAGCAGATTAGTCGTAGTACCCGACAGATCGCCCAGCAGCCAGAAAGTGAATGAACGAATGCGCGTAGCATCCATGAGCGTCGTGATGAAAACGATCGCCGATGAAAGAAACGTCGTGACGATCACTCCCGCGAGTATCAGCCGCTCCGGTGTCGCGCCCGCGCGTCCGCGCGCTAGCTGATAGACGACCAGCGTCGCGATCAACGCGCCGGCAAAGGCCATCACGGGACGGCTCCACTCGTGCGCGCCAAAGAACACGAGGGCGATCATTGTTCCGACCGCGGCGCCGTTTGAGACGCCAAGCAAATACGGTTCAGCCAAAGGGTTGCGCAGCAGCGCTTGATAGCCAGCACCCGCCGACGCCAGACACATACCCACAGCACCTGCAAGTAGAATGCGCGGCAGGCGCAGATCAAACAGGATTGCCTGCTGTTCAGAAGAGAGTCCGCAATTCGATCCACCGGCCAAAGAGCAGAGCGAGCTGGTAAGGGGAAGACGCTGGCTTCCGACGAGTGAAGCGACGAGCAGAATGCAGACGAGCAGGAGCAGCAGGACGCCACAGACGCCGAAGGTCTTTCTCAACGTCAAATGTCCTGCCTTCAGGTATCGTTCCCGCATATCGGTCATTCTCGTGCGCGAATGCGGCTTAGCCGCAATGGAGTCAGTACCACCTGCGTGAGCGGGTGGATCAAACACTCAATAAGTAAGTTGACGGTTCGGCCCACCCGCTCACGCAGGTGGTACTGACTTCATGCTCCGGCGACATCTCACCTGAACACCTCCGGATGAAGTGCCCGCGCCATTTCTTCCAAGCCATCAACGAGTCTGGGTCCCGGACGCGAAAGATGATCGTCGTTGATTTTGTAAACTCGATCGTTCAGGGCCGCCGGAGAGTTCTTGAGCGATGCGGCGACCGTCGAATTTGCCGATCCCATTGAACCGCCGCTGGGTAGAATGATCGCTTCCGGTCGCGCGGCCAGGGCGGCTTCATCGCTGAACCGCGGGAATGCGCCCGGCACGTCGGCCGTAACCGAAACGCCACCGGCGCGGCGCACCAGATCGGTCAAATACGCTTCCCGGCCGATAGTGTAGAGCGGCTCGCCGGAAACCTGATAGAACACCCCTACGGGTCTGACCTGCTTAGTCCCTGCTTCGACGGTTTCGGCACGCCGGCGTAAGCCCGCGACCAGTTTTGCCGCCCGCTCGTGCGCATCAAAAAAGTCTCCCAGCGTCGCGATCGATCGGAAGATCTCTTCAAGACTGCGCGGGTTAGTGACGTAGACCGCAATCCTCTGTTCATCAAGCTGTTTGGTAAATGCTTCCAGTTGTGAGGCGGTCGAGACCAGTACGAGTTGCGGCTTGAGCGCGATAATGCGCTCGATACTGGGGTGCATCGTATCGCCAATCTTCGCCAAGCTCTTCGCTTCCGGTGGGTAGTCGCAGTATTCGGTATCGCCAACCAGGCGATCTCCGGCGCCGACTGCGTAAACAATCTCGGTCAGATTCGGCGCGAGCGAAACGATGCGATCGATATGCAGCGGCAACTGCACCCGACGGCCCGCTTCATCGATGACTTCCCGAGTGGTTTCGGAGGTCGAGGTGTTGACGTGTCGATCGGCGCACGCCGTCATTGCTATGACGATGAGCGTCGTGATCGATAAAGTTTGGAGTGCGGCGGCAAGCGTAGCGCGACGCCGCTTTGGACGGTTCGGTGAATCCAAAGCGCCGCCGTTGTCGGCGCACTCCAAAGTCGCTTGAAAAAACAAAACCCCGTCACCTTTCTGTCCGGCAAAAGCGACAGGCTGGCGACGGGATCTTTTTCCGAGAAGAGAATTCCCACTGCGGCCTGAACACCCTTGCGCGGGGCGTTCGAAAGCTGCAAACGGCGTCCGGGCAGGTCTCCTGGCTTTTGCATCGTCGCTTTCCCAGCGACGACCTTCACAGTGGCGCGACCGCGCGGGATTCTCACCCGCTTCCCTATTATTCCCGCTCGATGCGGGACACCCAAACGCATCTGAAAAGAACTGTCCTTCGATTGAAAGCGCACGTTACCACGCGTGCCTGCTGAAGTCAAAAATATTCCAGGCGCCGGGAGCGCGGACGTCCCGTCCGCATTGAGCGCGTAGCGCAAACAATTCCTTGAAGTGACTCAAGCCGATCAGAAACTTGAGCGTGCTTCGCACGCTGTGCGGACGGGACGTCCGCGCTCCCAGCAATCAGTCGACTTTAGTCTCAGTTTGACCCGAGAGTTAGGTAATGTTACTGAAAAGGTTAGTATCAGTGGGTTCTGTTTGCAGGCAGTCACGAGACCAGGCACGCGGGCCAGGTATGCGAGATTGCGGCACAGTTGAAAGGCGATTCAAGTACAGCAGCGGGTGCGATCTAAGGTTGTGGACCATTCTTTGCCATGAGCCGCCCGGTCAAGTAAGATTCCCGCTGAACTTCAAACCAAACTCGATTTCGGGGCCCGATGATCAAAACCATCGAATGGACGAATGAAGGCGTGCGCATGCTGGACCAGCGTCTGCTGCCCACCGAGGAAAGGTATCTGATGCTGCGTTCGTACGAGGAAGTCGCTGACGCGATCAAGAAGATGGTCGTGCGCGGCGCACCGGCGATAGGAATCTCTGCCGCGATGGGACTGGCGCTCGGAGCAAACCAATCGGTGGGAACCTCTGTCGCGGATCTTGAATACGATTTCCGCTTTATGTGCAAAGTGATGGAGGCGACCCGGCCAACGGCGGTGAATCTCTTCTGGGCCGTCGAACGAATGCGCGGCGCGCTTCAGAAAGCCAAAGCAGACACGCATGATGTTGAAGAGATTAAGAAGCGACTTACCAGCGAGGCCCTCGCGATCTTCGACGAGGACATCGCGTCGAATCGCGCCCTGGGAAAATTTGGCGGCGAGTTGATCGCCGATGGAGCGACGGTCCTGACGCACTGTAATGCAGGCGCTTTGGCGACGGCCGGAGACTACGGCACGGCGCTGGGCGTAGTTCGCGGCGCTATCGATGCGGGTAAACGCGTCGCCGTGATCGCTGACGAGACCCGGCCCTTTCTGCAAGGCTCTCGCCTGACCGCCTGGGAGCTGGCCAAAGACAACATTCCCGTCACTGTCATCACCGACAACATGGCGGGCCACGTAATGAAACAAGGCAAGGTCGATTGCGTCGTCGTGGGCGCGGACCGCATCGCCGCTAACGGCGATACCGCAAATAAGATCGGCACCTACATGGTCGCGGTGCTCGCCAGGCAACACAACATTCCCTTCTATGTTGCTGCGCCAATATCCACGGTCGATCTTTCGACCGCAACCGGAGAACAGATTCCGATTGAAGAACGCAACCCAAAGGAAGTCACTCATATTCGCGATCAGCAGCTCGCGCCCGACGGCGTGGCCGTTCACAACTTTGCTTTCGACGTCACGCCGAATGAACTAATCGCCGCGATTATTACCGATCGCGGAGTTGCTCGGGCCCCTTACACTGAAAGTCTCCGCAGTCTGGCCACGACGCGTTCCGCACACGCGCCCTAGAGCACGAAAGCGATATGGCATCTGACATCAATCTTCAGACTTTCTCTCTGCCACATAATTTGTGCACAGCCGTCGACGAGACTCTCGACGAATGGAATGCCGGCAACAAAATAAGAAAACTGTGGGCGCGTGACGCGTCGTTGTGGACGGGAAAAGATGAAGGCAAATGGCTCGGCTGGCTGGATATCGTCAACGAACAGCAACGGAGCATCAGGCGTTTTGCCAACTTTGCCGCAGAGGTGAAGGACGCGAAGTTCTTGCATGTGTTGCTCCTGGGCATGGGTGGTTCCAGTCTCGGTCCCGAAGTAATCCGTAAGTCATTCGGCAAGATTGACGGATTTCCGGAACTGCACATCCTCGACTCAACCGACCCGGCGCAAATCAAGTCGTTCGAAAGCAAGATCGATCTTGCCAACACGCTGTTCATAGTCTCGAGCAAATCGGGCGCGACGCTCGAGCCGAACATCTTCAAACAATATTTTTTTGAGCGCGTGCAGCAAGTTGACGACGAGGACGAAGTCGGTTCTTGTTTTGTCGCGATCACTGATCCCGGATCAAAACTCCGGCAGGCAGCGGAAAGCGATCGGTTCCGCAAAATCTTCCTTGGCGTACCAACGATTGGCGGTCGTTACTCAGCGCTTTCTGATTTCGGCATGGCCCCGGCAGCGGCAATGGGCGTCGATGTTGCGAAGTTTTTGGATCGCACCAGCGAAATGGTCAGAGCTTGCGGACCCGAGGTCTCACCGCGCGATAATCCTGGAGTTGTTCTCGGCGCCATCCTGGCAGTCGCGCACACGCAAGGCCGCGACAAGATCACTATCTTCGCCTCGCCCGGGATTTACGATCTAGGCGCGTGGTTGGAACAATTGCTAGCCGAATCAACAGGCAAGAATGGCAAGGGTTTGATTCCGGTGGATCGCGAACTGCCAGACAACCCTGAAGTCTATGGCGATGATCGCCTGTTCGTGTACTTGAAATTGAAATCAGACACGGACAGTTCCCAGGAGACGGCAATCGATGCTCTGGAACGCGCGGGCCATCCGGTCGTGCGGATTTCTGTTAGTGATGTTCACGATCTCGGCCAGGAATTCTTTCGCTGGGAGATCGCGACCGCAGTAGCCGGCTCGATCATTAGGATCAATCCTTTCGATCAACCCGACGTTGAGGCCAGCAAGATTGCCACGAAAAAGCTCACTGAAGAATACGAGCGCAGCGGTTCACTGCCCGCGGAAACTCCGATCTTTGAAGCTGAAAGCATTAAACTCTTCGCCGATGAAACCAATGCCAAAGTATTGAACGCGGCTATTTGCGATCGTTCACTGACCGAATACCTGAAAGCGCATCTGAATCGTTTGCAATCCGGCGACTACTTCGCCCTGCTCGCTTACATCGAGATGAACGACGGGCACACACGAGCCCTGCAAACGTCGCGTCATGTGGTGCGGGACACGAAACATGTCGCCACCTGCGTCGGATTTGGTCCGCGCTTTCTTCATTCGACGGGACAGGCATACAAAGGCGGACCGAACACAGGCGTGTTCCTGCAAGTCACCTGCGATGACGCGGAAGATCTGCCGGTGCCTGGTCAGAAGTACACGTTCGGGATTGTGAAGGCGGCGCAAGCTCGCGGCGATTTTGAAGTTTTAGCCGAACGCGGGCGCCGCGCGTTGCGTGTGCATCTGGGCGCGGATGTGAAGGCTGGTTTGGCGCAACTGCAAACAGCGCTGAGCGCAGCCCTTGAGTAATGTGGTTAGCTTTCTACCAATAGAGGAAACTCAACATGCAACTGGGAATGATTGGTCTGGGCCGCATGGGCGCGAACATGGTGCGTCGCCTGATGCGCAGTCGCCACGAGTGCGTCGTTTGGGACATGAACGCCGAAAACGTGAAGCAACTTGAGGGCGAAGGCGCTACCGGAGCCGGGTCGTTAGACGACTTTATCGGCAAACTCCGGAAGCCACGCGCCGTCTGGATCATGGTCCCGGCCGGCAGCGCTACCGAAAACACGGTGAACGATCTTTCCGCGCACATGGACGCAGGCGACGTCATCATCGATGGCGGTAACTCGTATTTCAAAGATGACGCGCGACGCTCACTGGCTTTGCGTGAAAGACAAATTAACTACGTTGACGTCGGCACCAGCGGAGGCGTGTGGGGATTGGAGCGCGGCTACTGCATGATGATCGGCGGGCCGGAAGATACTGTTCGACATCTGGATCCGATCTTCAAGACGCTGGCGCCCGGTCGCGGAAGCATTCCTCGCACACCGGGACGCGAAGAAACCACCGGCACCGTTGAAGACGGGTATCTTTACTGCGGCCCTTCGGGCGCCGGCCACTTTGTAAAGATGGTCCACAACGGAATCGAGTACGGCTTGATGCAGGCTTATGCCGAAGGCTTCGACATTTTCCACTGCGCCAACTCGAAAGACCTGGCTGAAGAGCATCGCTATAACCTGAACGTCGCAGATATCGCCGAAGTCTGGCGCCGGGGCAGTGTGGTCTCTTCATGGCTACTCGATCTAACAGCGATGGCTTTGGTCGAAGACCCGGAGCTTTCGAACTACAGCGGCTATGTTCAGGATTCCGGAGAAGGACGCTGGACGATCATGGCGGCGATCGAGGAAGCGGTTCCCGCTGAGGTGCTGAGCGCGGCGCTCTACACGCGCTTTCGCTCACGGCAGGAACATACGTTCGCGGAAAAGATCCTGTCCGCGATGCGGCAGAAGTTTGGCGGGCATATTGAACCGCGAGCCAGAGGCTGAAGGCTTACTCGGAGGTGTGCGAGTTTCGCGCTTTTCCCCTCTCCCACTGGGAGAGGGGTCAGGGGAGAGGGCGCGAAGCGTGTGCAGTTGCGACAAAATCTTTGTTCGTTCTCTCCCCTTGGCAGCGGGAGGAAGGAACGCGAGGGGTGAGTATGGAGCAGTTGAACAAAATCAATAATGCCCACAATCCCTCTCCCCAGCCCTCTCCCAAAGGGAGAGGGAGAAAAGACACGAGCCCCTCCTGTATCATGGTGATCTTCGGCGCGGCCGGTGATCTCACCAAACGAAAGCTAATCCCTGCCCTCTACAATCTCAAGAAAAGCAATTTGTTGTCCGATAATTTCGCCGTTATTGGTGTGGCTCGCGCAGTAATGAATGACGGCGATTTCAGAAGACGACTCAGTGATGACATGAATGAATTCGCAACCGAGGACATAGAGCCCGAAGTCTGGCGGTGGTTGGAAGAAAGACTCTATTACCTGTCCGGCGATTTTGATGACGAACAGACCTTTGCCAGTCTGAAGGAAATGACCGCCAGGATCGACAGCGAGCGGAACACGCAGGGCAACTACTTCTTCTATTTGGCTACCGCACCCGATTATTTTGCGACCGTCGTGGAACACCTTGGATCGGTCGGTCTGATCAGCGAAGAGAACGAGCACTGGCGGCGTGTGGTAATCGAAAAGCCTTTCGGCTCTGATCTCGACTCAGCCAGGAAGCTTAATTCTGAACTGAAGCAGGTCCTGAACGAGAACCAGATCTATCGCATTGACCACTACCTGGGCAAGGAAACCGTGCAGAACATCCTGGTGTTTCGTTTCGGCAACGGTATCTTCGAACCGATCTGGAACCGCCGTTACATCGACAGCGTGCAAATCACTGCGGGCGAGAAGGTCGGCGTGGAACAGCGCGGCGGATATTACGAAAAGGCGGGGGCGCTGCGCGACATGGTGCCGAACCACTTGCTCCAATTGGTGACCCTGACCGCGATGGAGCCGCCGATTTCTTTCAAAGCTGACGCAGTACGCGACGAGCAAACCAAGATCCTTCACGCTATTCAATGCCCGTCGCCAGAGGAAGCGGGGCGACGCGCCGTGCGTGGTCAGTATGACGCCGGCGAGATCGACGGCCAGGTAGTTCCCGCTTACCGCAGCGAGCCCAACGTCGCTCCTGATTCAGGAGTTGAAACATTCGTGGCGCTCAAGCTTCTGATCGACAACTGGCGCTGGGCCGACGTTCCTTTCTATCTGCGCACCGGCAAACGCTTGGCTGCGCGTGACACGGAAATCGCGATCAAGTTCAGGCGCGCGCCTTTTATGCTCTTCCGTGACACGCCGGTAGATCAGCTCTCGAGCAATCGACTTGTGCTCCACATTCAACCTGACGAAGGCATCACACTCCGCTTTGGGGCGAAGATCCCCGGCCCGATCCTGAAGATTGGCGCCGTCGACATGAACTTTGATTACGAAGACTATTTTAGAGCCACGCCCAGCACCGGGTACGAGCGCCTTTTGCACGACTGCATGATGGGAGACGCCACGTTGTTTCAGCGCGCCGATCAGGTCGAAGCCGCGTGGAGCGTCGTCGCGCCTATTCAGGCTGCGTGGAAAGCTGAACCACCGTCGGCTTTCCCTAACTACAAAGCGGGAACCTGGGGACCGGAAGAAGCTGATGAGTTACTGGCGCGGGACGAGCGGGAGTGGGAACAGACCCACGATATTCACGCGGGAAAGTAGACAGCTTTGGCATGCGCATCGTGCGCGTGAATCACAGCGAGACTCACGTGCCACTCTTAGCAGGGCGCTGAAAAAGTCAGGACCAACCACAAAGTCACAAAGACACGAAGAAGGTTTATGAAGAAAACAGTCAAACCAGACCTTTCGGATTCTTGGTGCCTTGGTGTCTTTGTGGTGAGATCCTTTTTCAGTAACCTGTTAGGACTCGCCCGCCGGTTGATATCTTTGGGTGCGATGGGCCCGCCGCCAGCCGGGCTTTTGATTGAATCCCTTTTCGTCGCGCTCAACACAGTCCCAGCAAAGAAAGTGCGGCCGGTTGTCCGGGCCAATGGACTCGACTACGTGCGTGGTCTCGCGATCACAGCGTTCGCAACGATGGATTGTGGTGTGTTGGACGGTCATCGATTGGTACAAGAGTTTCTATTATGTTCTTTTGTATGATGAACGCAATCTCGGTTGTTGTTAACTTTCCAAAACACCGCGATATGAAAGCTCGCCATTCACGATTCGCGCTGCCGAAGTAAATGGATGCGCCTCTGACTTTCCCAGCGCCATGATGTGCGTGACTTCCACGCCTTTCGCTTTCAAATAATCTGAAATCAAGCTGCGGTGACAGCGCCACCAGACCGCCTCGGCACACATGATCGCGGTGTGGGGCCCGCGTGCGACTTCCAGCAAACGCGTTATGCCACCGCGAAACTCCTCAGTATCCATATGGTCGGCGTAGCCGCGAAACGTTTTGTTCTGCCAGGCCATATTGTGTGAATCCGGTCGCGCGGGGCGACGGCCGCCGAGTTCGGGAAAATGCTGGTACTCGATTCCGGCTGCCGCCAGCGATGTTTTCAATTGTTCTTTGTTGAAGTGCGGATAGCGTCGAGAGCCTGGAAAGCTGCGCACGTCAATGACCACCTTAATCTCGAAGGATCTCAGGGCCTCAATGAGTTCCTCGATGGGACGCGTCGAGTGACCCACGGTCCAGATTTCGAGTTGGTTTTCGGCCATTAACAGCTTCTCCCAGCTGAGATCCTAACAGAACTTTTAGACTTTGCCTGTATTCACGCAAGCAAAGAGTTCTTTAACCCTTTGAATGCGTTAGTGGACAAAATACTACTTGACAGTGTCAATTCTCCAGAGTATAAGGCGCTTATCCCAAGGGTCTTATTCGACGCGCCGCGTGGCGCGTTCTCCCTTTAACCAACGCGACATCGCTAACCTTCTTATCTCTCGGTTGCGACGCCGCCTTTTCCCCCGGAGGTTGCTGGTAGTCGCTGGAAGGGCCTTCGCTCTTCCCGATTGTTGTGGGTTCAGACAATATTTTCTTGCTGAACTATGCATCTGTGTCAGCCACGCCTGGTTAGTCTGCGGGTGAAGCGGCAACCAGGTCACCTACTGAATTGCCTGATCATCGAAACGGAGTCTGGAATGGCAACGCTAATGATGTTCGCCCGGTATGAGATCGGTTTCTTGCTGGCGGCCCTGACAGCAGTGGTGGCCTATCAGATACTCACCGGAAGGATTAACACCCGCGGGCTACTTAGCGAGAAGACGAAAAACGGTGTCGAGGGCATTAGCGCGGCGCGCGTACAGTTGCTTATGTTCACCGTGGCAATGGCTTTTTATGTTCTTTCGCAAATCGTGAAGTCGGGTCAGTTCCCAACCATAGAAACGAAATGGCTCTTAATCCTGGGCGGCAGCCACTCAGTCTACCTCGGAGGTAAGAGCCTTTCTCTGGTTCGCTCTCTATTCAACTCAGAAGAAGGAGACTAAAAACAATGCTGCTGCTACAGGCATCGCCAACGCCATTGGCAGATCCTAACTTTCATTTTCTCGCATTGGTGATGGGATGGATCGTTACTGTTCTCATCGCAGCCTTCGCGCTCGCGATTATCTACAAGATAATCAGAGGGGACATTAATCTCCAGTACCTCATCGCCGGCGCCGAGGGCGACGCAAGCCTCTCGCGATTCCAATTCCTGATTTTTACGTTTGTGATCGCGATGGGTCTCTTTCTGATAATCCTGAGCGTGAATCCTCCGGCGTTTCCGGCGACAATTCCCGGCGGCATTCTCGCGCTGTTGGGAATTAGCGGAGGCTCGTACGTGACATCGAAGGCCGTTGACGCAAACAGCACGAAGCCACCAACGCCACCGGTGTAAGTGTAGTTCGGGCAGCACGGCCAACCACAGTCGAAGCTCCACCACCCCGCCCGGAGTGCGGCGCTGGAATGTTTCCGGTAACGGGTCATTGGAAGAACCGGGCTGGTTGGTAACAGCTCTGGGGATTTTATTCGGCGCGCGCCTCGGCTCGACATGAAGACAGTTCATCGTCGTCCGTGCGACGGTGAAGCCGAAAGAGAAGAGTGGGGCAAGAGAAGTCGAAGGACTGAGGAGGACAGCCCTTGTGCGTCCGCGACGCTGCCTAAGGAAGCACGCGAACGTTAACCATCGTCATTCTACATGCTGAAGAGAGTCATCCAGAATTGTTCTAATGGACGAAATAAGGAGAAGAACATGCTGAAAAGAGAGAAGGCGTTTCGTGCGGTTAACCACGCAACCATGTGGACACTAATGGTGTGTGTCTGTTTACTCGCCACCTCAACGGTGCGAGCTCAGAAAAAGCCGCCAATCTTGTCAGACAATGACATTTCGGCTTTCAGCAAGTCAGAAATCAAGAGACTAGAAGGAATTGCCGGTGATGTGACCAATCCTGGGGCCGCGAAACTAGCGAGAAATAAATTAATCGCCATTACGGTAGAGCAGGTGGACACCGCGTTCAATGATTATCGCAAGAAATCCAGGAAAAGAACTGACACACTCAATTTTCTATTCGATTTTTTAGAGATAGGTGCTTCGTCAGCCATTAGCATTGTAAAAGGAACCTTGAGAGCCAAATCAATGATCGGCGAGGGGCTAAGTCTATTCCAAGGATCGCGTTCCGCTTTCAATAAGGACTTCAGATTCCTCGAAAGACAGATCCTCTTCGATAAGATGGTGGCCAAGCGCTCTGAAAAGTTGACTGCGATATATGGCAAACTGGATCAGGAAGTGCTGGAGTATCCCTGGGAGCAAGCGCGTAGTGAGCTGCGGGATTACTTCTTCGCCGGCACTATTGACGAAGCTCTCAGTGGTCTGAGTCGGGATACCGGAGCCGCAGCCGCGAGCGCCGTGACCGACTTGGCGGAGGCAAAAAAGAATGCAGGGATTGTGGGAGCCGTAAGCAGCAAAGAACTGGCTGCCCACAACGCCTTCGGCAGTATGCTTGATCCGTTGGTAGACCGCTTTGACGCGGCCGAAAAGGCCAGTACCAAAGCGGACGAGGAAATAGCCGCGGCGCAGAAACAGATCAACGAGGAGATGCAGAAACAACCTGCGCAGCAAGATCAGGCGAAAATTACTGCAGCGAATACAGCTAAAACGACGGCGGAGGGGAACAAAAAGAGTGCCACTGAAACAGAGGCAAAGTTGTTGGAAAAGATGAAGACACTCTTCAGCAAGGTTGTGGACAATCCGATCTTGACACCTGTTCTTCCAGAGATATCCAAAGGCACACCGCAGCAGAAAATTGGGACGGCACAAAGGGAAAAGATAGAAGAGAGCTTGAAGAGGGCGCGAGACAACAGTGCGGGGTTCCGCGACTATCAACGCGTTCTTTTGAGTCTTCGTGCTTACGTCGTGGCCATTGTTGATAGGGATCCGCGACCAAGTGATGAGTTTCAAAAAGTTCTGGTAGCCAATCAGTAAGGAGATTGATTATGGATTTAGAAATAGACATTGACGCAGAGTTGACGCTGAGCCAGGCACAAGAGAGATGCAGAGTAGCGCAAGCAGGAATGTATCAGCTCGCTCAAATCAGCGTTGGAACCAAGTCCGACAATAACAAGGTATTCCCTGTGAGCAAGGCCGGCTTCAACGAACGACTCTCCGGATTACTCCGCGATCTTTCGTTTGTTGAAGGTTCAGTTGCTACGAAACCCGACTGGACGAAGCTGTTTGAATGCGACATGTACGTGGCAAGTCACGTAAAGCACGTCAGTGTTTTTGGTAAATAGGACTGCGGGCGATTGGCCGTGTCTTAGAGTTAGAATTCTAAGAAGTTGTGCTCGACACCATCGGATTTCAACACGGATACCTCCCTGATTATCGGCGGGAGGAATGAATCAGCGATGGTCGGGGCAGGGACGTAACCAATCTACAGACCACACTGAAAGACATTAGCCGCGACCCGCACCGTGCTCATGGAGATTCGCCGGGGACAAAGGCAGTGGTCTTTTCGTTCCAACAGATCAAGGATCTGTAGACCGACGGCATCGCTCGGCGATTACGTTTAGTCACAGCAACAGCCAAGGAGAACTCCGATGCCTGACAAGCTGAACGACAATGATCTTCAGGAAGCGGCCCAATTGTTCAACTGCGATGTGCCCGCCATCAAGGCGGTCGCCGAGGTTGAGAGTAGTGGCGACGGGTTCCTCAGCGATGGGCGCGTGAAGATCCTGTTCGAGGGACTCAAGTTCTTCAAATAAACGAAGGGCGCGTATGCCCAAGCTCATCCGACGATCTGCTATGCGAAATGGACCAAGGCCTTTTATGCGAAGGGTCCCAACGCCGATGTTCGCGGCGCGGGCGAGCTTGCGCGGCTCGACGAAGCCATCGCGCTCGATCGTACGGCAGCTCTACAGTCCGCGAGCTATGCGAAGTTTCAACTGATGGGCTTCAATTTTCAGACTTGTGGTTTTGCAAAGGTCGAGGATTTCTACGCGGCAATGCAGGTCAGTGAGGGAGAACCCTTGAAAGCTTTCTGTAATTTCATCAGCCCCAATTCGCTGGACGGCGCCCTGCGCAATCACCAATGGGCAAAGCTTGCGCCGGCTACAATGGGTCCGCGTGGAAGGAAAACGCGTACGGCACCAAGTTAGCCGCCGCCTTCGCAAAATATTCGAAGCAGTAGCGCGGTCCGCTCCTGCCGAGCAAAAACGTTCAGCTATTTCCGCCGCGAATACCTTGCCAGCGTCTGCGGAAACACGCGCACGCCTTCGGGCATTTTGTCCAAAGCGATCTTGTCAGCGCCGGTGAGGATGTCGCGCGCGGTCATGCCGTAAACCTGCAGGTTGTCTTCGTTGTCGGGCTTGATCACTACACCTCTTATTTCCAGACCTGCAAAAGCGCCCTTGCTGCGTGAGTAAGAAAGAATCTGCGCGTTGAGTTTCAGGTCGGTTGAAGCGCTTGCCGACCGGCCCACCGGTCCCGCGGCCGCGCTGCCTTCGCCGCCGATTTCAAACTTGTCGCCCAGCAGGCTGTCAACGGCGTTCTCGTTCATAAAAAGGAGAATAAAATCCGTGGACGAGGCGCCAATCTGCAAACCGATACTGCCCCCGGCCAGGTCGAAAAACGCGGGCGCGCTCCAGCCCCCGGCCACCCGCCGGCTGATCACGCCTCTGCCGCCACGACCGCCGACGATAAACCCGGCCTTAATGACACCAGGAAAAACAGCAACCGCTTCGGCTCGATCGAGCAGGTCACGCGGGATGGATCTCTCACGCGTGGCCATGATCTCATTGAACACCCGGGCGGCTTTGGCCGATTGCTCCGCCGCGGCGCGGGCTTTCTTTGTGCTGCGTTCGCGGTCCTGTTGCGCAAAGGTATTGGCGGCATTTGCAGCCAGAAGCACAGCAATGCTAATAGAAAAGAAAAGCGTTCGTCTGATTGGATTCTTCATTCTTCACTCCGAGAATATCGTTTAGACGCGGGACTGGTCCCGCACGCCATTGGGCTTCCATGGGCGGACAAGTCCGCCACGTAAACACAGACTAAAGTCTGTGCCACTACTATCGCCGAACCGAATATCGCGCCAGGGTCTTTGGAACAATCCGCACGCCCGCGGGCATCTTTGTCAGCGTCCAACGTTGGGCCGGGGAAAGTACCTCACCTGCCTTGATGCCATAAACGGCCTGATTGTTGTCGTTGTCGGGGCTAATAACCACACCCTTGATCTCTAGTCCCGCAAACAGACCTTTGCTTCGTGAATACGAAATGATTCCCGCCTTCAAGAGCACGTCGGTCGAGGCGCTGGCGGAACGTCCCACCGGACCGGCGGCCACGCTTCCCTCCCCACCAATCTCGAACCGATCTTTCAGCAATCCGCCCAGTGCTTCGTCATTCATGAACAGCAAAACAAAGTCAGTGCTGGACGCACCAATCTGCAAACCAACGCTGCCGCCGGCGAGATTGAAGAAAGCCGGCGCGCCCCAGCCGCCTTTCACGCGGCGACTGATTACACCGCGGCCGCCGCGACCACCAACAATAAACCCGGCCTTAATGACACTCGGGAAAACAGCGATCGCTTCGGCCTTGTCCAGCAGTTTCTGAGGTATGGCCTGATCGGGAATGTTCATGATTTCGGTGAAAACCTGTGCGGATTTTTGCGCCTGACTGGTTGCATCGGCAACCCTCTTCGCGTTTTTGGATTGGCTTTGTGCGCCCGTCGCAACGCTTAGGATCAGGAGCAGCGAAACAGGAATGAACGCAGTTGCGCGAATGAATTTGATTACTCTTTCCATAATTGTCCCTTCTTTCCAGTGCTACTTATCTCTGAGGACCAAATGTTCTCTTGCTGCTACTTGCCAGCATACTTATAATCGCTCGCTCTGACAAACGCGCGCGCGGAGACGTTTTTTGTTTAGAGTTCCACCTTCAGGTTGTGCTGTTTGCAGGGCCCAAGCTAAAGCTTGAACTCTAAACCATTGATCATGCCCATCGGTACTCCATTTCATCAACGAACCTTTGCCCTGTGCGAAAGCCTGAACTATCGCGAGTGGTCCGGTTACTACACCGTCAGCGCGTACGAGACGCATCACGAGCACGAGTACAACGCAATCCGGAATGCTGCGGCACTGATCGATATCTCGCCACTTTTCAAGTACCGGGTCACCGGAAGAGATGCGACCCGACTGGTTGACCGCATTATCACGCGGGACATGCGCAAGGTGTCAGTGGGCCAGGTCGTCTACACTCCCTGGTGTGACGAGCAGGGCAAGGTAATCGACGATGGCACCGTGTCGCGGCTGGAAGAAAACGTCTATCGCTGGACAGCTGCGGATCCAAGTTTGCGCTGGTTCACTCAAAACGCTGCCGGCCTGGATGTTAACCTCGAAGATATTTCTGAGAGCGTCGCCGCGTTGGCCCTGCAGGGACCAACGTCTGGACGGCTCTTGAAAACAGTCGTCGAAGATGCCGACATTGCCAACTTGAAATATTTTCGCGTCACGAATGCCACAATCGAAGGAGTGCCGGTCGAGATTTCGCGCACCGGCTACACGGGGGATCTGGGTTATGAAATCTGGGTCGACAACGATCACGCATTGAAAGTTTGGGACGTTCTGGTTGACCGCGGACGCCCGTTTGATATCAAACCCGCGGGAATGCTGGCGCTGGACGTAGCGCGCATCGAAGCCGGCCTGCTTTTGATTGATATTGATTTCAACAGCAGCAAGAAGACCCTGGTCGACGAGCAAAAATATTCGCCTTATGAAATGGGACTGGGCCGTCTGGTGAACCTCGATAAGGACCGGTTCATCGGCCGGCAAGCGCTAATCAAAGAAAATCAGAGAGGAGCGGCAAGACAGATCGTAGGGCTGGAGATCGACTGGACTGAAGTCGAGCGTCGCTTTGAAGCAGTAGGCTTGCCGCCGTCGGTATCACCGATTGCTTCGCGAGTGTCGGTTCCGGTGTACGGTAACGGCTCCCAAATCGGCAAAGCCACGTCCACTACCTGGTCACCGCTCTTAAAAAGAATGATTGCCCTGGCGACGGTGAAACGCGACTTCGCAAAACCTGGAACTCAAATCGAAATTGAAATCACCGTCGAGGCTGTCAGGCATCGAGTCAGCGCGCAGGTGGCGAAGACTCCGTTTTACAAGCCGAAACATAAGACCGCAACGCCGGTGTAAGTTTCAAGTTTCAAGTTTCAAGTCTCAAGTTTCGAGTTTGGTAATCTTGGGTTGGACATATAGCCCTTAAGCTTCACGGATGTGCGGCGGTGAAGCGAACTTGAAACTCGAAACTTGAAACTCGAAACTGATGAGAGACCTACGCCAGATCATCGACGCTTACGACCCCAACGCACCGCTGGCGGAAGCTTCTACCATTCCCGCGCCGTGGTACACGAACGAACGCGTATTCGAATTGGAGAAGCAGGCGGTCTTTAGTCGTTCGTGGCAGGTGGCCGCGCGCATCGATCAACTGCGCGAACCGGGGCATTACGTAACAACCGAAATTGCAGGCGAGCCCATCGTCAACGCTCGCGGCGCGGACGGTGAGTTGCGCGGATTCTTCAACGTCTGTCGCCACCATGCAGCGGCAGTGATGACCGAAGCCGAAGGACACGCGAAACAGATGCGCTGTCCCTATCATGGCTGGACCTATTCGTTGGAAGGCGAATTGAAAGGCACCCCGGATTTCAGCGGAGTCTGCAACTTCGATCGCGGGGACAATGGATTGGCGCCGGTCGAAATCGCGACCTGGGAGAAGTGGGTATTCGCGAAAATCGACGAAAAGCAAAGTTCGCCTCTAAATAATTCAAACTCTTCACTGACAGATTTTCTCGGCGATGATCTGATCCATCAAATCAAGGTTCTGGGATTCGAGAATCTCCACTGGGTCGAGCAACGCCGCTACCGCCTCAGCTGCAACTGGAAAGTCTTTGTGGATAACTATCTTGACGGCGGCTATCACGTCCCACACCTGCATAAAGGTCTCGACAGCGTCCTCGATTACAGCAATTACACCATCGAAAACGGTGAGCACTTTAGTCTGCAATCAAGCCCGATGGTCAGCCGCGACAAGGACGATGAAGTTGGCGCTGTCCGCACCGGCGGGCGCGCCCTGTATTACTGGCTCTATCCCAATTTCATGATGAATTATTACGAAGGCGTTCTGGACACCAACCTCGTGCGGCCACTTGCCGTCGACCGCACCGAAGTAGTATTCGACTTTTATTTTGCGGACGTTTCCGAGTCAGCGCGCGAGCGTAATCTGGCCAGCATTAGTGTGGGCGACCGCATTCAGCAGGAAGACCTGGACATTTGTGAATCTGTGCAAAGAGGATTGAAGTCGCGCGCTTTTCACGCGGGACGCTTGTCGGTTCGGCGGGAAGCCGGCGAGCAGCTTTTTCATCGCCTGCTGTATGCAGATTTGAAGCGTTTTGCATGAACCCCCTTGGATCAATCCAGGATTCTGCTCGTGGTGTTGGTAGAGATTTAGAGGAAATCTCATTAGCACCTCACTTCAGTGAGGTGGTAAAGCGAAGGTCTCTTAGTCTTAACAACCTTTCCTAACGGTTTTTCGGGCTTCTTCCCCAGACTCTAGCTAGGGCGCAACCGGAAGTTTCTTCAGTGACTTCTCAATTGCATTACGCAAAGACTTCTCGTTCTGGCTGGTTGCATCAGTTATGGCCACAGGGTTGGCGTACACGAGCACCTCGCCCGTATGGGCATCAACCATTCCGATAGTCAGAAGCAGGTAGGGAAGGTCAAGGCTGAACGTCAAGAGCGAAAAAGCCTTCTTGCCTTTGGTTAGTTTCTGTCCATGACCACGAACGAAGATTATCGCGTCCGTGCTCTTGTCCAGGTTCAGATTGAGTACTTCATCCCCAAGAGAGAAGCGGGCTTTCTTTACGTCTTTTGGTTTCTTTGCAATCTTTGGCAGCAACAAGTCGTAACGCGATTGAATGTCGGACAGCAGATACTTCTTCTGAGTGTCAGCGTCGCTGGAGATGCTCGACGCATTAGTCGACGCATTAGTCGACGCGGTTACATGTTTTGCCGCCAGGGCCTCAATAATCAATTGCGTAACTCGCACACTTAGTAGATCCGATTCCGCGGCCATACCTTCGGGACCCTTCATGCTCTGCCTAACAATCTCGACCCTGGCCGGAAGCACCACGACGTTCCGAATGCTGATTTCCTTTCCGCTGACTTTGGGGTGCAGGTACTGCGCGTGAAGCATACCCGGAGTCAGCGCCGCAAACACGACGAACAACGCAAGAAGTTTGAGTTTCATACTATTCGGTTCGCCTCGGTGATTACTCAAATCAAGAGCGTTTTAGCGTTTCGAGGTGGCGCTGAATTCTTGCCCGGTCCACGGCATCCGGAACCAGTTCCAGATACTTTTGGTATTCGTCGATAGCCTCTTTGCCCCGGCCGATCCTTTCGTAGAGCATTCCCAGACCACGATGCGCGACCGGAGTCGGGTTATTGAGTTTCAAAGACCTCAAGTACAGCTCTTCCGATTTGGCCTGATTGGTCTTCCAATTCTGTTGCCCGGCTTCTGTGGCCGTCAGGTCCTGCTCTTCTTCTTCCGGCGTTCGCCTGGCGCGCTTTTTGGCAGCATCTTTCTTGGCGCTATTGGTAAGTTGTTTTTCGTTCAGCTCCGGCGAACGAGGACCCAGGTTGCGATACGATTCGGCCAACCAGAAAACATTTTCCGACGAGTCGGGTTCGAAATCCGTCAGCCGTTGGCTTAGGTGAACTGCGGTACGAAACCGCGCCGCGTTGATCTCCAGCTGGATGTCGTGGCGCGCGAGGGTTTCTATTCTTGTGAGGTAAGCGTTTTTTTCCCGTTTGAGTTCACTGGCCGCTGTTGTCTTCTCAGCCTTAGTGCCCAGATAAGTACTGACATAGTTGATCCGGTCCCGGAGTTGAGGATGGTCATTATAGAACAGTTTTAGTTGTTCGCCTTCAATATCGTTGCTCAACAACTTTAGCGCTTTAACCATTTCCTCCGGAGGATATTCCGCACTCATCATCAGATCGACGCCTTTCAGATCTGCCTCTTTCTCCAAATCTCGGCTGTAGCCGTAGATGGTGGAAATCAGAATAAACGGAGAGACAGCGGCGATAATTCCGATCGCTATGCCCACGGCTCCGCCCGCCGGATTCCAGGCCGCGATGGCACTGATAATGTTAATGGTCAAAAACCTTTTCCTGGTGCTGCGGTTTTGCAAGTACGAATGCCGTCTGACCACGTGCGTAATCTCGTGCGCGAGAATAGCTGCTAACTGTGACTCGTTATCGAGCAAGGAGACCAGGCCAGTGTTGACGTAAACCGATCCATTAGGCAGAGCAAAGGCGTTCGGCACCGGATCTCTTAAGACCCGAAATTTCCACAAGACGTGTTCCAGATTCAGATCTCGCGGCAGGAGGGATTCGCCGACTCGTTGCAAGTAGGCATTGGTCGCCTCATCGCCATAGACGAGGGCCTCTCGTTCGAACCGCCTGTCGACCAGGTTCACCTGTTCGAGAAGGTCCAGATCAACCCTGGCAAATTTGAACTCTTCTTTGGGACCGGCAGGAGGGGTAGCGGGCGGGGATTGCTGCGGCAGTCGCGCGGCTGACGCAGGCATGGCGACAGGTACCGCGAGGCAAAAGCAGAGCACAGCGACGATAATTTGCCGTCCGCTAAAGCTATTCATCCATTTTCTACCTCTGAGCTCTTATCTGTCTGAGGTGGACCAATAACCGTGATGCGGGCGTACTATAGGCCCTCGGATTCGACAAAGTAAAGGTTGCGGTTCTGTTTGATCTTGGCACGCGCAAGCTGCGCGTGATTCACGGGCGGGGTGTCCCTTTCAGATCTCCTTTTAGCGTTCTTCCCTGGCCATAATCGAGGTCGCCAATTCGCCACCCGGACCGTCCATTAACCAGAGTGAAGACTATGGTTTCTTGCTGTCCGAAGTTTTCAAACGAAACGCTGACCAGGGCTTTGCCGTTCTCGTAACTGGGTTTGCCGATAACGAATTTCTTTATGTCCATGTCCTGTGCGTCATAGAGCGGATCGCCGTCGATGGCGCCGACTTCCTTTTTAGAATTAGCTGCGTCTTTCCAAATCATGTCGGCCAGGCTTTTTTCAAAATACTTGTAAAGCAAAGCGCGACTCCGGGTTTGAAAGAAGGGACTGTGCTTCCGGTTATGCTCGCGGTAGAGATCTGAAACCAGCGCATATGCAGAGAGTCGTTTCGTAGCGGCCGGCTGTCCATAGACTGAGATAGAAAGGCCTGCGGCCAAACACATTGCCGCAATAACCGGGATTAACTTTACCGTTTTCATCGTGATTCCCTTCAGACGCTGTGGTGCGCTATGCATGCTAATCTGCGCCAGCTCAGAAAGCAAAATCAGGGTCAGACTTTATGTTTAGTTTCAATATCATTAGCGAGTTTCCAAGCTGACCAGCCACCATCTCGGCCGACTTAATTAAAGCCGCAACAGATTATCTGCTTCGCAAAAACCGCAAACCGCAGTTATGATAGCGCGCTGAGATTGAAGAGATGCCAAGGCTGAAGAGATGAACGCCCTGCCCATTATTGTCGGCGCGTTGTGCGTCCTGGCGATCGCGTATCGCTACTATTCGGCTTTCATTGCGGCGAAAGTACTGGCCCTCGACGATTCGCGACCCGTCCCCTCAAAGACGATGTACGACGGGCACAACTACTATCCAACCAACAAGTGGGTTCTGTTCGGCCATCACTTCGCGGCGATCTCCGGCGCGGGGCCTCTGATTGGACCGGTGCTGGCGGCGCAATTCGGATTCCTGCCGGGACTCCTATGGCTGGTCATCGGCGTCTGCCTCGGAGGCGCGGTGCACGACTTTATGATTCTCGCCGCCAGCATCAGGCGCAAGGGAAAATCGCTCGCCGAGATTGCCCGCACCGAAATCAGCCCTTTATCGGGTTTTGTCGCCGGCATTGCGATTCTGTTCATCGTAGTAATCGCTCTTGCGGGGCTGGGCCTGGTGGTAGTGAATGCTCTGGCTGAATCGCCGTGGGGGACATTCACGGTTGGCTTCACCATACCGCTGGCCCTGTTGATGGGTCTTTACATGTATCGCTTTCGCAAAGGAAAAATCGCGGAAGCGAGCATCATCGGTGTCATTGGATTGCTGTTCGCTGTTTATCTTGGCGGTAAGATCGCGGATTCATCATGGGCCGCGGCCTTTACTCTGTCGCCGCACAAGGTGACGTTGCTGATGGCCGCGTATGGGTTTATCGCTTCGGTGCTGCCGGTGTGGCTGCTGCTCTGTCCGCGCGATTATCTTTCGTCGTATCTCAAGATCGGAACAATCGCCTTTTTGATCATCGGCGTCATTCTTGTCCACCCGAATCTGCAGATGCCCGCGTTTACGCCGTTCATTGGCGGCGGCGGACCGGTCGTGCCCGGGAAAGTTTATCCATTCGTATTTATTACTATTGCCTGTGGAGCTATCAGTGGTTTTCATTCATTGATCTCGTCGGGTACCACGCCAAAGATGATCGCTAAAGAAACCGACGCGAGGATGATCGGCTATGGCAGCATGTTAATGGAGGGTGTCGTAGGCGTAGTTGCTTTGATTGCCGCGACGTCGTTGTTCCCTGGTGACTATTTTGCGATCAATACCCAGCAAACAACTGACGCGCAAAAGGCAAAGTACGTTCGCATGGTCGATCAGGAAACCGCCCGAGGCTTTAACCTGCAACCACAGGAGATCGATCGTCTGCAAGCAGAATCCGGTGAAAAGAATTTGCGCGGACGCACGGGTGGCGCGGTGACGCTGGCGTTGGGAATCGCGAAGATCTTTGACGGCATTCCGGGTCTGCGCGGTCTGATGAAGTACTGGTATCACTTTGCGATCATGTTCGAGGCGTTATTCATTCTCACGACCATCGATACCGGCACACGTGTGGCTCGTTTTCTGTTAGGCGAATTTGGGGGACGTGTGTTTCAAAAACTCGAGGAACCTAACTGGCTGCCTGGATCGGTCCTTACCAGCGCGCTCGTCGTTGCTGCCTGGGCTACCTTTATCTGGAACGGATCGATCTCGACGATCTGGCCCATGTTCGGTATCGCCAACCAACTTCTGGCCGCGGTAGCGTTGTGCGTCGCAACCACGGTCATCATCAACATGGGCAAAGCACGGTACTGTTGGGTGACGATCGCGCCGCTCTCTTTTGTGGCGACGACGACGCTCGTGGCCGGTTACGAATCGATTCGCGACATCTTCTGGCCGCAGGCGCAGAATCCCGCGACCTCAACGCAGGGTTACATTAACACTTCGCTGACGGCGCTGATCATGACGGCGGCCGTGATTGTTTTGATTGATTCGGTGCGAAAGTGGATTGGCAGTCGTCGGCAGCCTAAGATTGCTGCGGACATCGCCGTGGCCGAGGCATAAGGTCCCCATTGAAGTCCTTGTTTTATGCTAAGTTGGACAGTGCCCTCATAGATCGGCAATAATAATCGGCTTTTCAGCGCGGCTTTATCTCGCCAATCGCTTAAACGATACGGAAAGGGTTTTCCTACTAGTGAATTCAATGTCGAACTTTGCCACGGCGCTGCGTCGCCGCTTACTGACTCTCTTATTCGTAATTACGGCTAGTGCGCTCGGCGCGCCGGCAGTCATGGCCCAACCACGCGAAAGTGGCGAGGCATCGCTCAAGCTTCCTGATTTGTCCCAGGTAACTTTCATGGGTACCGATGGACATCGGCTGTTGCTGGTGGGCCTCGTATTCTGTTTTCTCGGCTTGATGTTCGGGCTGGTAATCTACATACAGTTGAAAAACCTGCCGGTCCATCGCTCAATGCAGGAGATCTCAGAACTGATCTACGCAACCTGCAAGACCTACCTGACCACCCAGGGAAAATTCATAATGATCCTTTGGGTATTCATCGCGGTGATCGTGGTCGCGTACTTCGGCGTTCTGCGTCCGGTGCCGGGTCATCCGGTGGCGCTGACCGTGCCGATGATTTTGCTTTTCAGTTTGATCGGCATCGGGGGCAGCTACGGCGTGGCGTGGTTTGGAATCCGCGTGAACACGTTCGCGAATTCGCGCACTGCGTTCGCGAGTCTGGAAGGCAAGCCCTTTCCGATCTACGCGATTCCGCTTAAGGCCGGCATGAGCATCGGTATGCTGCTGATCAGCGTGGAGCTGCTGATCATGCTCTTCATTCTGCTGTTCATCCCGGGAGAATACGCCGGCCCCTGCTTCATCGGGTTTGCGATCGGCGAAAGCCTGGGCGCGGCGGCGTTGCGAATCGCCGGCGGCATCTTCACAAAAATTGCCGACATCGGCTCTGATCTAATGAAGATCGTTTTCAAGATCAAGGAAGACGACGCGCGTAATCCCGGCGTGATTGCCGACTGCACCGGCGACAACGCCGGGGATTCTGTCGGACCCAGTGCCGACGGCTTTGAGACTTACGGGGTCACCGGCGTGGCCTTGATTACTTTCATCCTGTTGGCGGTCCCGAATACGCGGATTCAAGTGCAGTTGCTGGTCTGGATTTTCGTGATGCGCATCATGATGCTGGTTTCCAGCGCCCTCTCGTACTTTGTCAACGGCGCGGTCGCGAAGGCCCGCTATGCCAACGCCGCTGATATGAACTTTGAAGCGCCGCTGACTTCCCTGGTGTGGCTGACTTCGATCGTTTCGATCGTGGCCACGTACGTCGTCTCGTATCTGATCATTCCGGTGCTGAGCGGCGATGCGACGCTTTGGTGGAAATTGGCCTCGATCATTTCCTGCGGCACGCTCGCCGGCGCGGTAATCCCCGAACTCGTCAAAGTCTTTACTTCGACGAAATCCCGGCACGTGCAGGAAGTCGTCAAATCATCGCGGGAAGGTGGCGCGTCGCTCAACATTCTGTCGGGTTTGGTTGCCGGCAATTACTCGGCCTACTGGCTGGGCATCAGCATCGTGATCCTGATGGGGGTGGCCTTCATCTTCAGCACGACGGGACTCTCGATACTCATGGCGGCTCCGGCCGTTTTTGCTTTCGGTCTGGTGGCCTTTGGTTTTCTCGGCATGGGCCCGGTGACTATCGCCGTGGACTCCTATGGCCCGGTTACTGACAATGCCCAATCTGTTTACGAACTTTCACTGATCGAGCAGCAGCCGAATATCGCCGAAGAGCTCAAGAACGAATACAACATGACGGTCACGTTCGAGCGGGCCAAGCATCTTTTGGAAGAGAACGACGGCGCCGGTAACACCTTTAAGGCCACCGCGAAGCCCGTGCTGATCGGAACCGCAGTGGTCGGGGCCACGACGATGATCTTTTCGATCATCATGTTGCTGACCGATGGGCTCACCAAAAACACAGAGAGCCTTTCATTGCTGCACGCGCCGTTCGTTCTCGGCCTGATTACCGGCGGGGCTATTATCTACTGGTTCACCGGCGCTTCTATTCAGGCCGTCACCACCGGCGCATATCGGGCGGTTGAGTTCATCAAAGCCAATATTAAGTTGGAAGGTGTGGAAAAAGCTTCGGTTGAGGACAGCAAGAAGGTCGTGGAAATCTGCACCAAGTACGCACAGAAAGGTATGTTCAATATCTTCCTGACCGTGTTCTTCTCAACCCTGGCATTTGCCTTCCTCGAGCCTTTCTTTTTTATTGGTTATCTGATCTCGATCGCCGTGTTCGGTCTTTACCAGGCCATCTTCATGGCCAACGCCGGTGGCGCCTGGGACAACGCCAAGAAGGTCGTCGAGGTTGATCTGAAACAAAAAGGCACGCCGCTGCACGACGCCACGGTAGTCGGTGACACGGTAGGCGATCCTTTCAAAGACACTTCGTCGGTCGCGTTGAATCCGGTGATTAAGTTCACGACGCTCTTTGGTCTACTGGCGGTGGAACTCGCGGTAAGCATTACCAAGCAGCAGGGCACCACCTTCACCTATGTCCTGGCGGGTGTCTTTTTCCTGATCTCGGTCTTTTTCGTGGCGCGCTCGTTCCATGGAATGCGCATCCCCGCGGAGAGCTAAAGTATTTAATAGGACTTATAGGACCTATTCGGCCTATACTGTTCGACCTATACTGTCATGATTCGTTCCATTTTGTTCCCAACAGATTTCTCGGCCGTCGCCAACAGCGCTTTCCCGCTGGCGGTGGCCATTGCCGCGCAGTTTGATGCCATCGTTCATTCGGTTCACATCTCGACCGGCGGCGATCCGCACATCACTGAGACTTCGCGTTATGAGTTCCCTGGCCTCCCC
>JBGQGG010000032.1:0-65799 GCA_041497335.1 Pyrinomonadaceae bacterium
TAACCTGAGAAAACTCCTGCGAGTTTTCTTTTGGCTCATTTTTGGTTCGCCTGAGCAAGACCTGGAAATCAATCTCGCGCCCGTGGGTGGCGGCTCAATGTCTCCGGAGATCTGAAAATCGCTTTTTTCAGGCTCGACTAAGTAAGGACTGTAGTCTTTCAACTCAAGCCGAGGCACGTCTCACCTTGGAGCAGAAGACTCTGGAGATGAAGTGAGCCGATCGGAAATATCCCGACGACGTTTTCTGACCACCGCAATTGGCGCGGCCGGCGCCGCCGGCCTGATCAAGACTGGCCGGAGCAGATTGGTTCTTGGAAGTCCCGCGACTCGCCGGCGCATTACAAGAATTGCCGTCACTGAGTCACTAATTGACCGAAAGGCTCTGGTCTCACGCCACAGCCCGTCGACTTACAAAATTGATCCTCTCTCGCCGCTGTCGGTCGGCAACGGCGAATTTGCTTTCACTGCGGACATCACCGGATTACAGACCTTCCCGACTGAATATGAAAAAAAGATGCCGCTCTGCACAATGTCGCAATGGGGCTGGCACAAAACGCCGCTGCCTGGCGGACTTGACCCGAACGGATTTCGCTTAAAGCAATACGATACGCACGGCCGATCGGTTGGTTACCGAACGAGTTCTGAAGGGCAAACCGAACTCTACAATTGGCTGCGCGAGAATCCTCACCGGCTCCATCTCGGGCGCATTGGCTTACGCCTCAAAACGCAGGGTCAAAGAGAAGCACAACTATCGGATCTCTCCGAAATAGACCAGCGACTCGATCTGTGGACGGGTATTCTAACGAGCCGGTTCAAATTTGAAGACTGGCCCGTGGTAGTCAGAACCGCGGTCCACCCCACTCTGGATCTGGTAGCAGTAACAATCGAATCGAGACTGATTGCGGAAGGAAAGCTGGCGGTGCGCTTCGCTTTTCCTTATGGCTCACCAGAAATGGCGGCTGCTGATTGGAAACAACCGGGACGGCACGAATCAAACCTGGTTCGCCGAGCAAGCGGCCGTGTCGAGGTTCGCCGAAAACTCGACGCCGACGAATACTTCGCAGCCATTGCCTGGGCGGGCAATGCATCGTTCGATTCCGAGGGGCCGCACACGTTCCTTTTGAGGCCATCGAGCGAAAGCGAGCGAACTGAATTCATCGCCGCCTTTGCGGCTCGGCCTTTTGATCGATCCTTACCAGGCGCGGCCGCGACTTTCGCTGCCAGCGCCGAGCATTGGCAGCGCTTCTGGACTGAAGGCGGCGCTATCGACTTGGCCGAAAGCCACGATCCTCGGGCGCTGGAACTGGAACGGCGAGTAGTGCTGTCGCAATACCTCACGGCCACTCAGTGTTCCGGATCAATGCCGCCTCAGGAGACCGGGCTCACCGTGAACAGTTGGTATGGCAAGTTTCATCTCGAGATGCATTGGTGGCACGCCGCGCACTTTGCGCTGTGGAATCGGTTACCGTTGCTGGAGAAAAGTCTCGGCTGGTACGAATTGATTCTGCCGGTCGCTCAAGAGCTGGCCCGGTCGCAGGGCTACGCTGGAGCGCGCTGGCCGAAGATGGTGGGACCGGAAGGCCATGATAGTCCTTCGCCGGTTGGGCCGTTGCTGATCTGGCAACAGCCACATCCGATTTTCTACGCGGAGTTGTGCTACAAGACGCATCGTAACCGTAAGACGCTGGAACGCTATCGACAGATTGTTTTTGAGTCGGCGGAGTTCATGGCTTCCTATGCTTTTTTCGATTGGGAGAACCGACGGTACGTGCTTGGTCCTCCCCTGATACCGGCGCAGGAAAACCATCCGGCGCGCGAGACATGGAACCCGACGTTTGAACTGGCTTACTGGTCTTACGGGTTGAAGATCGCGCAGTGTTGGCGAGAACGTTTGCACCTGCGCCGCAACTCCCGATGGGACCACGTGATTGCTCACCTTGCGCCACTGCCGGCGCGCGAAGGCGTTTATCTGGCTCACGAAAATTGTCCGCAAACCTACAGTGCGCGCAATTACGATCACCCATCAATGCTCGGTGCGCTCGGCGTGTTGCCGGGTGACGGCGTCGATCGCGAAACGATGCGCCGCACGCTAAAGAAAGTCATGCAGGAGTGGCAGTGGGAAAGGACCTGGGGCTGGGACTATCCGCTCGCGGCGATGACTGCGGCACGACTGGGCGAAACACAGATTGCTGTTGATGCGTTGCTGATGCCGGCCGCGAAGAATCGATATCTTCCCAACGGCCATAACTGGCAGCGCGACAACTTACCGTGTTACCTGCCGGGCAATGGTGGATTGCTTTACGCGGTGGCGCTGATGGCCGGAGGTTGGCTTGGCTCGACGCCTGGGCCCGCGCCCGGGTTTCCCGCGGATGGCTCCTGGTCTGTCAAATCGGAGCAGTTGAATCTTGCACTGATGCGTGACCTGTGAGCGGCGGCTAACTGGTAACGCTGCGCAACGCCGGATACAGCCGCCGAAATGCGTGGTATTGCTGGTCAAGCAAGCTCTGATTAGACGGTTCAGGGGAGACACGGTCCACTACCCGGACCACCGCGCCGCACGCGGCATCTACGCTCGGCCAGATTCCGCCGCCTACTCCGGCCAGCAGCGCCGCACCGTAAGCGGCGCCCTCTTCGGCTTCCACTGTTTCGACGTCGTGCCTGTAAGCGTCTGCCTGAATCTGTCGCCAAAGCGAAGACCGGGCGCCACCGCCGCCAAGTCTGATGGTTTCAACCGGCACGGACATCTCTTTGAAGATTTCGAAAGTATCCCGCAGACTGAAGGCCACACCTTCGAGGATCGCGCGGATGATGTGCGCCCGCGTGTGGCTCGCGGTCAGACCTACCAGAGCGCCGCGTGCGTGTGGATCCAGATGCGGCGTGCGCTCGCCCATCAGGTACGGAGCCCACAACGCGCCATCCGCCCCGGCCGGCGCACTGGCTGCTTCTTCCGTCAATCGCTCGTAAGGATCACGACCATCCTCAGCGCCCGCACCGAACTGATCGCGGAACCAACGGAGCGAAAGTCCCGCGGCCTGGGTTACGCCCATCACATGCCAGCGCCCGGGGATTGCGTGACAGAAAGTGTGCACGCGCCCATGTGGATCGAGTGACGGGCGATCCGTGACGGCAAAGACTACGCCAGACGTGCCAATAGTAGCGCTGACGGTACCCGCGCGAACGATCCCCATGCCCACGGCGCCCGCGGCTTGATCGCCCGCACCGGCGACCACGGGCGTTCCGGCGCGCAAGCCGGTCGCCGTTGCGCCGGCGGCTGAGATGACACCGGTCACTTGCGGAGATTCGTACACTCGGGGCATTAGTCTTTCATCGATTTCCGCCACAGCCAACATCTCTTCTGACCATTTTCGGTGAGTGACATCGAAGATTAGTGTGCCCGAAGCGTCAGCCACATCGGTTGCTTTCTCGCCGGTCAATTGCAAACGTACATAATCCTTCGGCAGCAGGACCGTGCAAACGCGCTGCCAGATTCCCGGCTCGTGTTCGCGCACCCAAAGCATCTTTGGCAAGGTAAAGCCGGTAAGCGCAGGATTGCAGGTCAACTCAATCAACCGGTCTGCGCCGACCGTGTCGGTGAGCGCGCGGCATTGGGACTCCGTTCGTTGATCGCACCAGATGATTGCCGGGCGCACTACTTCATCTCGCTGATCCAACAACACGGCGCCGTGCATCTGTCCCGAAAGTCCAACCGCGCCGATCTCCTCGGGTCGCACGCCTTCGCTTGAAAGAACCGCCCGCACGGCCGCCGCTGCCGCGCGCCACCAATCCGGGGGCTCCTGCTCGGCCCATCCCGTACGCGGTGAGGCGAACGGTGCGTGCTCGACCGTCGCTGAGGCCAGGATACGACCCTCGCGATCAATCAAAACAGCACGCGTCCCACCGGTTCCGACATCAATTCCAAGGAGATTCATGTGTGTGCTCTATCCAACCCCTTCCTGAACAGCTTCCCACCGGCCCGAAGACGCCGAGCGAAAGATCGCATTTATCACTGCCATATTCTTCACCGCATCCTCGAGCGAAATTGCCTGCACGCCGTCTTCCAGGATAGCTCGCGAGAACAAATCTCCCTGAATCGCATACTGGTCACAGATTGCAAACTCCTTCACTTCGGGGCCCTCGCCTCGAAGGTCGGCGGCATCATGAATGAAGATCCGCGTGGGACGATCTGCTGGCGCATTGAATGGAATCTCGACTTCGATCCTGCCGCGCGTGCCACAGAGTTGCATGCGCTGGTACGGAAAGATTTGCGTGCCGCAAGTGAAGCTTGCTTGCCCGGCAGGAAAGTCGAGGATTGCGGACGCGAGTCGATCAATGCCCAGTTGAGGGTCTCGTTCGATCAATCCCGAAACCCGGAGCGGTTCCTCTCTGAAAATGAACCGGGCAATGGTGATGGGATAACCACCGACGTCCAATATTCCGCCGCCGCCGATTTTCAGCCTGTTACGGATGTTGTCAGGGTCCGCGTTGAAATAGCTGAAGAAGCCGTTGATCGAGCGAAGCTCGCCTATCCGACCTGATTTGATCAATTCCAATGCGCCGATCCACTGCGGGTGCGTCTTCACCATGAAGGCTTCCTGAATTTTCATCCCCGTGCAATCGCGCACGGCCAGCAACTGAGCGGCTTCTTCCATGTTTAGCCCGATTGGCTTTTCGCAAAGGACGTGCTTCCCTGCTTCGGCAGCTCGAGTGGTCCAGGGAACATGCAGATGGTTCGGCAGTGGGTTGTAGATTGCCTCGATTTCGTTGTCGGCGAGCAGTTCTTCGTAGGATCCATAGGCCTTCGGAATTCCCAGTCGTTGGGCCACCTGTGTTGCTTTGTTAATATCCCTCGAGGCGATCGCCAAGACCTCGGACCAGTCGCCGTGCTGCATCGCCGGGATCACCTTGTTGACGGCGATTGCGGCCGTGCCAAGAATCCCCCAGCGAACTTTTCGGTTCATGCCAATCTCCGTCGTCAATCCAACGCGGAACAATGTTCCTACGGCCATGAAGTCAGTACCACCTGCGTGAGCGGGTGGGCCAGACACTCACTTCGTCAGGCTTGAGTCTTCGATCCACCCGCTCACGCAGGTGGTACTGACTTCATGTGCAGGCACAAGCTAAAGCTTGAACTCTGAACTGCTTACCAGTAATGATGAACAAGCTCGCGAATGCGTTCCTGATAAATCTGATCCACGGCCTGCATCGTCACATCGGTCAGTACAGGAAGATCGGCCGCGCCCACATTGTCTTCTACTTGCCCCGGCCGTTTCGCGCCGGGAATCGCGCAGGTCACGGCGTCGAACATCAGAATCCAGCGCAATGCGAATTGGGCCATCGTCATGCCCGTAGGCACGAGCGCCCGCAACTCTTCGACGGCTTGCAACCCCGTTTCATAGTCGATACCGGAAAAGGTCTCGCCACGATCGAACTCTTCACCTCGACGATTAAAAGCGCGATGATCGTCACGCCCAAACTGACTTTGAGGCGTGAACTTGCCGGCCAACATCCCGGACGACAACGGAAGCCGCGCCAGAATCCCGACCTGGCGCTTGCGCGCTTCGCTGAAGAGCAGGTCCGCCGGACGCTGGCGAAAGATATTGAAGATGATCTGTATTGTCTGCACACTCGGGTATTCAATCGTCTTCAACGCCTGCTCGACTCGCTCAACGCTCACACCGTAGTGGCGAATCTTTCCCTGCCGGACCAGATCGTCGAGCCCCGCAAACAATTCCGGCCGATAGTAAACCTTAGTCGGCGGGCAATGCAGTTGCAGCAGGTCGAGCGCCTCAACTTCCAGATTTCTGAGGCTTCGTTCGATGAAAGCAGTCAGGTTCTCGATCGTGTAGCCGGCGGCCGTGTGCGGATCAAGTCGCCGCCCGGCCTTGGTGGCTATGATGATCTCCTCTGAACGTTCGCGCTTCAATTGGGCTAGCAAACGTTCGCTACGTCCGTCGCCGTAAACATCAGCGGTGTCAAAAAAGTTGACGCCCAGATCGACAGCGCGATGCAGCGCCGCCAGCGACTCGCGATCGTCCACGCTGCCCCAGGTACCACCGATGGCCCAGGCCCCGAAACTCACGGTTGAGACCCGCCAGCCCGTGCGCCCCAGCTCACGATAATTCAATGCGAACTCCTCGTTCAGCTACGCCGTCGCTTTACGTCGCTGTAGAAACTGATCCCCGATGACCCCCATAAGGATCACCGCGCCCATTACGGCGAAATTCAGAGACGAGGGAATGCCCAGTAGGTTAACGAGATTCTGCAGGACTTGCAGCAACGCCGTTCCGATCAGAATACCTATGATCGAGCCCTCCCCGCCGCGCAGTGAGCAACCACCAAGTACCGCCGCCGCAATGCCGTATAGCTCGAAGAAATTTCCATGCGATGACGGCGAAATTGAATTGGTATAAAACGCGAAGACGATACCAGCGATTCCGGCCAGCACGCCCATGATGACGTAGGCACTGGTGATGACCAGGCGCGAATTGATGCCCGAATAGCGCGCGGCCACCTCGTTGCGGCCGACGGCGAAGAGATATCGTCCATAGATTGAACGGTGGAGCACGAACCACATAATGACGCTGATGACGACCAGGATCACGAATGGCGTCGGCACGTGAAATACGCTGCCGGTCGCCATGTCGCGCAGAGTCTCGAAGCCCGCGGCGTTGCCAAAACCTTTGGTCTCGTCGTTAGCGATGAAACGCGCCAGACCTCGATAAAAGAGCAACCCGCAAAGCGTGACGATAAATGGCTGCAGATTGAGCCGCGTGATCAAAAGGCCGTGAAAAGCGCCTAAGGCTGTCGCGATCGCGATCACCGACAGAACAGCCAAAGCGCTCGGCATGTGCCATTCCGTGAGCATTATTGAAAGTAGTACTCCCAACAGCGAGAAGACCGATCCTACCGACAGGTCGATCCCACCCGTGATGATGATCAGGCCCAGGCCAATGCTAAAGATGCCGTAAGCACCGACCAGACGCGCCATGTTCTGCAAGTTCGCGCCGCTTAGGAACTGGGGATTCAGGATCGCGACAACTATGCAGAGCACCACGAGCAGCAGAAATGTGCCGAGTTCCTTTTTCATTCTAGTGTCGTCCGAGTTCCAGAGGTCAGTACCAGGCTCGGTAGCGACCGGGTCTCAACTAACGATAACTGCTCAAGCCGCACGTCACCCGGTCGCTACCGCTCTCGGTACTGGCCTTTCCGCACCGAAAACTGGTAAATCGTCGTCTGGGTATAGCGGCCTCCCGGCCTGAGCACGGTCGATGGAAACTTAGGCTTGTTCGGCGAATCCGGAAAATGCTGCGTCTCCAGACAAAAGCCGGAGCGCCGCGGATAAGTAAGGCCCTGCTTGCCACTTGCGCCACTAAGAAAATTTCCGGAATAGAACTGGACGCCGGGCTCAGTCGTGTAAACACGCAGTACGCGCCCGCTCGTTGATTCGTAGACTTCGGCCGCCAAACCGAGTTTGCCCGCGGGTTTGTTCAGCACGAAGTTGTGATCGTAACCCGATCCGGAGATGAGCTGTTCATACCTGTCTTCTATCCGGGCGCCGATTGGTTGTGCAGAAGTGAAATCGAGCGGGGTACCTTTCACGCTGCGTAACTCACCGGTGGGGATCGAGGTTTCGTCGGTCGGAGTAAACCGGAGGGCGTTGATTCGCATTTCGTGATTGAGAATGTCCCCGACGCCTGCTCCGGCAAGATTGAAATAGGCATGATTCGTAAGGTTGAGAACGGTGGCTTTATCCGTTTGCGCGCTGTATTCAATCCTAAGTTCGTTGCGATTAGTCCACGTGTAAATGACCGTGACCGAGAGATTGCCGGGATAGCCCTCCTCCTGATCTTTGCTCAAGTACGTAAGCTTGAGCCGCGCAGCCCCGGCAACGACTGATCCCTGCCCGGTCCAGACGACCTTGTCAAAGCCGCGCAGGCCGCCGTGAAGGTGATTCCCGTTATTGTTCTGCGCCAGCGTATACGTCTGGCCGTCAAGCATGAACCGGCCTTTAGCGATTCGGTTACCATATCGTCCGACGATGGGGCCCAGGTAGGAAGAATCTTTTTCATAACCCTGGATGTCGTCATAGCCAAGGGCCACGTCGCCTAACTTTCCTTCGCCGTCGCGAACCTCAATGGAAACAACTCGCGCCCCATAGGTGATAATTTTGACTTTCGCACCGTTCTTATTCGTTAGCGTGTACGCGTCAACCGAAAGACCGTCGGCAGTTTTTCCGAAGGGCTGTTTCTCAACGCGTGCTCGTGGCACGGCCTGGACCAGCAACGAGGCGGCAAGGCATAAGATCAAAGCGAAGCTCGGCGAGATTAATGAGCGCATCGGTTTTCAGTCCTCCAACAAAGGGTCATCGCAAAATTTGATCACAGGCGTTCGATAACAGGTGTATAGAGTACAAGCTTTAGCTTGCCTGTCGCGCAACCGCAACCTAAAGTCGTACTCACCTGTCATCAACCATCCGCCCTTAACACCTGGCCGTTCTTAATTCACAGCGCCCACAGCCAGGCGCATAACATTTTCTTCCGTACATTCATTGCGTTCGAGAATCCCGGTCAGACGGCCCTCGTGCATCACGGCCACACGGTCGCTGATATTCAGGACCTCTTCCATGTCCGATGAGATCATCAGTATCGCGACCCCCGACTTTGCCAACTGACGCATCAAGTCGTAAATCTCCGCCTTCGCTCCCACATCGATGCCTCGCGTCGGCTCGTCAAAGATCAAGACCCTCGGATCCAGTGACAGCCACTTCGCCAACACCACCTTCTGCTGGTTTCCGCCGCTCAGGTTTTCGGTCTTGACCTCAACCGAAGGCGCTTTGACATTCAGCTTGTGACAGACATCAATCGCGACCCGGCTTTCCCGATCACGCGCGATCAGTCCCGCGGTCGCGTAGCGCTTGAGCGCAGGCAGGGTGACATTTTGCCGAATCACGTCCTCAGTGATTAGTCCGGCCCGGCGGCGGTCTTCCGGAATGAGATAGACGCCATTGTTAATAGCATCTCGGGCCGAGCGCACGCGCAGCGGTTTCCGGTCGAGCAGCACGCTCGACTCCCTGGCGCTGTTGACACCGAAGAGCGCTTCGGCGACTTCGGTTCGCCCCGCGCCTACCAGTCCGGCCAATCCCAGGATTTCTCCCTTACCGATTGAGAAGGAAACGGCCTGTTGGGGGTAACGATTAGTCCGCAACCCCTCAACCTCAAAAAATCCCTCTTCCGCCGCACCTTCCGGATGGCGGTAAAAGCTTTCCAGGTTGCGCCCAACCATCAGGTTTACCATGTGGTCGTGCGTGATCTCGTCGCGCGCCAAACTTCCGGCGTTCGCGCCGTCGCGCAAGACCACGGCGCGATCCGCAATTGCTTCCACTTCGCTGAGGCGGTGCGAGATGTAGATGACGGCGACGCCCTGGGTTTTCAACTCTCTGACGACTTCGAGCAAGCGCGCAGTTTCGGTAAGCGTCAGACTTGATGTCGGTTCATCCATGATCAAGAGGCGCGCCTTCAAAGACAGCGCTTTGGCAATCTCGACCATCTGCTGGTGTGCAATCGGAAGGTCAGCGATCAGCGTGGTGGTCGGAACGTCCAAACCCAGACGCTTGAGATAGGTCTGAGTGTCGGCATGTATTCGCTTGCGATCGATCAGTCGCAGGAAGCCGCCCCGCACCGGCTCGCGCCCAAGAAAGACGTTGGCCGCCACGTCGAGATTACCGAGCACATTCAGTTCCTGGTGGATAAACGCGATGCCGCGGCTGATGGCGTCCGCGACCGAGTGAAGGTGCCCCGGCGTCTGGTCAAGCAAGAGTGTTCCGGCATCAGGTTGATACACCCCACCGAGTATCTTCATCAAGGTGGACTTGCCGGCTCCGTTCTCGCCGACAAGACCAACCACTTCGCCTGATGCGATTGAGAAGTCGACACTCTTCAACGCAGAAACGCCGCCAAAGCGCTTATCGATGCCCTGCATTTGTAGAATCTGGGCCATGGAATTGATGAACTACGCCTTCGGCGTAACCTGCTGGCCACTCTAGCTTCGGCCACGTAACCCATTGATCTTGCGTTGAAACTCTTCGACGCTGTCTTTCTTGATGACGAGCGTCGGCACGATTACCTGTTTGTTCGCCGGAATTCCGCTCCTATCGCCATTCAAGATCTGGGCCATCATCTTCACGGACTGATAGCCGAACTCAAAAGGCTGTTGGACGACGGTCGCATAGATCGCTCCGTCCTTAATCCCAGCCAGTGTTTCGTCTTCCTCATCAAAGCAGACGATCTTCATCTGACCAACCTTGCCGGCCTCCTTGACTGCGTTGAGAATTGCCGGGCCATTGTAACTCCACAGGCCCACCAGGCACGCGACGTCCGGATATTTGACCAGGGTGTCCGCGACGTTTGATTTGGCACGAACGTGATCCGTCTCATCGGTGCGGACATCAATGATTTCCACTTTCGAGCCTTGAATCGCTTCCTTGATCCCCTTTAGGCGTTCCTGCGCATTAACAGCATCGGCCGAGCCGACAAAGAGCATGATCTTTCCGCCCTGCGGCAGTACCTCTTTGATCAGTTCGCCCTCCTGTCGACCGGCCGCGACGTTGTCTGTGCCGATATAGCAGGCCCGATCGCTTTTCGGTGCATCACTGTCTTGGGTGATTATCAGCGCCTGCTTTGCGGCATCGTTAATCAACTGCGTTTGGTTGGCGGGGTCCTTGGGGCTGATGGCAATGCCGTTGATTCCCTTCGCCAGCAGATCATCGATGATGCCCTTCTGTTCAGCGGCTGTCCCATTGCCGGGGATGCGAAACTCCACGGTGACGTCAGGTAGTTCCGCCGCGGCCTTCTCGGTGCCCTTCCGGGCAATGGTCCAAAAATCAGACGCGTTGTTCGTCACAAACGCCAGCCTCTTGGCCGATTTGTTCTGCTTGCAGGCAACACCGAACGACAAAATGATCAAGCAAGCAAGCGTAATCGAAGTGATAAGTTTCATGTGCGTCTCCTGTAGAGTTTAGTTGAACCCAGCATGCTGGTTCGCATGTATTACGTCGGCTCCATTGTATCTGTCTGAACCGTCTCTGCGCATTCTAAGATGACCGAACACGGCGCTGCCCGGAGAAGAACCGGCGAAGACGTATGGCTTGTAACTCATCGCCTGCTCGTAGCTCGCGGCTACGCGCCAAACTGCCGCTTCCGCTTTGCGCGCTCCTAGTATGGCGACCGTTCCGCCACTGCCACCGCCAGTGATCTTCGCGCCGTACAACCCGCTTCGCGCGCCCACTTCGCGCACCAGATTGACGAGTAGATCCGTTCCGGCTGAGCCAAGTCCGCACGTGGAGTAACTGGCGTGTGATTGATACATCAATTCGCCCAACTGCTCGTTGCGTGTAGCTCTGGCCGGGCCGCGCAGCAGATCCGCGAAAGTACGTACACGAGAGTGCTCGTACACTGCATGCGCCGTAGGTTTGAGCACCGCGTAATTACGTTCAGCGTTCACCCGTGTCACTTCGTCGGTCGTCCCGCCGTATCGAGCGAGAAAATCGCCGCCGGCCATTCGCTCGGGAATATGTTCGGCGTACGAGTTTTCAAACTCAAACGGTGTGACATTCGCAAGGTAACCGTGCCAAATTCCATCTTCGACGTGCAGCAGGCCGTCAGCCGACTCTACTTTCAACTTCGCCAGGTCGGCGATGATGCGATAGCCCATGAACGCGCCCGTGCGCACTGAGCCATAGTCGTCGCCACGGACCGAATGACGTTCGCCTGACTCCACGCCCCAAACGGCCAGGTCGTCAGGCACCGCAATCATCTTCTGAAGCTCCGCAGGCTGGCACAGCAAGGCGAGCAACTCGCCTTCGACGCCACAGACCGCGGTCATTTGATCCATAACACCACATGGTGCGCCGACAACGGCGTTTTCGACATTTTGACAGAGCAAAGCAAGGTCCCGCGGCGCTACCTCAATGCTGAACGCCGCTGTCACTGCCGACATGGCGGCGACCTCTATCGCGGCCGACGAACTAACGCCTTTACCTTCCGCTACGTTTGAAGCGAGCAAAATCCGCGCGCCTTCCGTGAATCGCACGCCCCGTTCGCGCATCAGAACCAGAAACGCTCCGGCCACGTAGGCTGCCCAATGCCCACTGGTGCTAGTTTGAAACAGCCGGCGCGCTTCGCCGTACTCTACGGGCGCGCCGTCACGCTCGAAGTTGTCGAGCGACATCTCGAACGCGGCTTCGCGCGAGCGATTGTTCGTCAAGGTAACAATTCTGATCTTCCGCGAGACATCGCGTTGCAGCGCGACGAACGCCGCTTCAGCAATGGGGAACTCCAGCACGAGTGAGCCTGAGTAGTCCGCAATGCCCCCCATCAGATCCAGCCGCCCCGGGGCGCGGGTTACAAACAGATCCGTCTCGCTATCAAAAAGCTCTCGGCACTCCGGCGTCGGATGAGCATGCAGCTTGTCGAGCAGCGCCAAAAACTCGCGTGTGTCCGCCCGCATGTGCGGCCTCTCCTGAGTTCGCTCAATGTCCGACAATTTTCTGCCCTGACTCCCTCTCCCTTTGGGAGAGGGTTGGGGAGAGGGCCTGAGTATCGAGCCGCCCAGCTACGCCACTCTTCCCCGGCCCTTCTCCCAAAGGGAGAAGGGAGATACCAAACCAACCTCCGTGACAACCATTCATTAGCTTGTTCAGAGGTTGTTGAAGTTCAACCGCAATTCTCTATAACAAGCCCCGCGATTCCAACGCCTGCCTCAACAACGGTTCTATCTCCGCGCGGATCTGTTCGTTGGCATAACCGCACCACGCCACTTCGGCCCCGACGCGGAGTGGTGTATTCAGTGCTGCGCCGTGCACGTCCGTCACGATCACTCCCAGCTCACGCGCGATCAGTTCCGTACATACGTCGTAGGGGTGGCAGCATATTCCAAGGCTCAGTCCTCGCCGCTTCAGAATTGGTTCCATCAGCGGGCGCAGGTCAGCAATGAACCGATCGTGTCCCGCAATCAACTCGTACAACTGACCTCCGGACGAGAGGTACTGATCCTCAAAGCAATGCGCCTTGCCGGGTTCCACGTCCCCGAGCGCGCCGCGCACAATCTCTTCGTCAATCGCTGCCAGTTCTTCACGCACCCCGGGGAAGAAACGCGCGAGTCCCGCAAACCCATGTCGAATCGTCGGCGCCGTGGAAGGCCGCAGACGCAAAGGGCGGCTCTCGCCGGTAAGACGATTGAAACGTTCGGCGTGCGCGCCCTCACCACGCATGCACCACAGCACGTCGCTGAGGTGTTGCTTAACGAGCGGGATCTCGGTCTGCACGGCAAGTACGATGTTTTGCAGGCTGGTCTCAGGTCCGCGATTCGGCGCTACTCCGGTCAGAACCCACGCGCTGCGCTTCTGGTACATTAGTCCGCGAGTGCCATCTATCGGATCAACGATGATGCGCCAGAGGGCTTGTGCTTCATTCGTGCCGCGCGGCAGAACGATCTGCCCGCCTTCAATCCCTTCAGCGATCAGAACGTGCGGCGCGTTTGGCGCGACCTCATGTTCGAAAAACTCAAGTAAGAGCTCCTCGCTTACGCGATCGACGGCATAAATCGTGTCGCCTGCGCTCATGTCGTCGTCCACGCGCGCGAGGTCTTCGATGGCCGCACGCTCGCACGTGGCCACGACTTCGTCGCGCACGCGTTCGTGCAAACGGCGCAACGGTGCGAGCAGTGCGACGGCATCGCGGGCCGACGGCGTTGGCACGGTCGTCTGTGAATCGGCTTCGGGGTTCATTCGTCAGTTTCAACCGGACTGCTTGTAATGCCGAACTGCTTGTAATGAACGCCCCCCGCCGCACGCAACTCGGCAGCCTTCTCTTCGGGCGTCGTGTCAGAGAGAAAGTTACCGCCGCCAATCTCGGGACCGGCAAGGTACTTGAGTAAGTTCGGCTGACGCAGCGGTGGATGAAACTCAATGTGAAAGTGGAACGCACGGTAATCACCGCCGTCTGTCGGCGCTTGATGCAGGACCATGACATAGGGAAACGGCATCCGCCACAAGTTGTCGAACCGTATCAGCGTATGTTTCAGGACGGCGGCGAAGCCGGCCAATTCTCGTTCGCTCAAACGATCGATGCTCGGACGAGTAATCTTCGGCGCTACATAGACTTCATAGGCGTAACGCGCAAAGTAAGGCATGAAGGCAATCGCGGTTTCATTCTCTGTGATGATGCGCCGACCATCAGCGCGTTCGGCCACGATAATATCCTGGAAAAGGAAGCTCCCGGTAGCGGCCAAATGTTTTTGACTGGCTCGTACTTCCGTCTCGATAGTCTTGAAAACAAAATTAGTAGCGTAAATCTGGCAATGGGGGTGCGGGTTCGATACGCCGACCGCTTCGCCTCTGTTCTCGAAAATCAAAACGTGATCGATCTCGCTATGACTGCCGAGTTCGTGGTATTGCTCCTGCCACACTCGCAGCAGTCTTTCGACCTCACCCAACTCCAACTCAGCTAAAGCAAGACTATGGTTCGGACTATAACAAACGACACGTGCAATTCCCTGCGCCGGACGACTGCGGTAAAAACCCGAAGGTTCAGCCACGGGAGGCGGCGCGTCGAGCCCAACACAAGGGTGGTCGTTGTCAAAGACGAACGTTCCGGTATAGTCGTCGTTGCGCGCCCCGTTGACGCGCACATTGCCGGGGCACAGATAACAATCCGCCACATAATTCGGCGCCGCTACCGCGGAGGAATTGAGTGTTTCGCCGCTCCACGGGCGATTCTGCCGGTGCGCCGCGATGATAACCCACTCTTCGCGTAAGGGGTGCCAGCGTTCTTCCCAGGTCATAAGAGTCGAAGTCTGATAGTTAGCTAAGCTCTGCCAGGAGACCGAATCAACGACGAACATGCAGTCAGTACCGGGAGCGGTAGCGACCGGGTCTCAATCCACGCGATGGTCGAGTCATAACCCGGTCGCTACCGCTCCCGGTACTGACCTCATCACACAAGCGCAAGCTGCAGCCGCGCCACAGATGCAGGCGCAAACCGGAACACGAGCGTTCCGCCCGGGCCGACGCTCACCGTTTCGTCTCGCGGGGCGAGCACGTTAGGGTTTTCGAAACTGTTATGAGCATGCACGTCGCTCGCGGACAGCACACGCGCCTGGCACGAACTTATGCGCGCGCCGGCCACCGCGATTTCCGTTTCGCGCGGCGCCGTCAGATCGGAATTGACCACCGTGAGCGTAACCTGCTTGCCGCTGAGCGAAGCCGAACCGGCCAGACCCTGGAAGTCGGCGGGCTTGTCGTCACGGGTGTAAGAAACGCGCGGAGACACGAACTCTGCGCGCACCGACTGCGCGCCCGGATGCGCGGAGTACATTTCAAAAACATGATAGGTCGGCGTCAGAATAAACTTGTCTTCGTGCGCGAGAAACAGAGATTGCAGGCAGTTGATTAGTTGGGCGACATTTCCCATCACAACTTTGTCAGCATGGCGGTTGAAAATGTCGAGCGTCAGGCCGGCGAGCACCGCATCGCGCATGGTTGACTGTTGCCCGAGCAGATGTGTCGGGTCCAGTTGCGACCCTGTTTTATGCCAGGCTCCCCATTCGTCAACGACAAGTTTGACGCGATGCTGACGATCGTACTGTCCCATCACCGTCCAATGCTGGTTGATGAGATTCTCTACTCCCACGGCCGCCTTGAGTAGCTCGTAATACTGCGCGGCGTCAAAGTCCAAGGCGTCGCCTTTGCCCGCGATCCAATCATTGGTCTTGCCCAAAGACACATTCCATGAATAGTGATGTAAGCCCCAGCCGTAAAGACTATTGAACAGCCCGGCGCTTTTTTCGGCAGTCTTGCTAAAGAAGCCGCGGGTCCAATTGAGATCACCGCCGTTCGCTCCTGACGCGATATACTTGAGGCCTACGCCATAGCCCGGCACGGCGGCCGTGAACCGTCGATATTCCGCCGAGTACTCTTCGGGCGTGAGGTTGCCACCACAGCCCCACGACTCATTTCCGATGCCCCAAAACTGTACCTTGAATGGATCGCGACTGGGCATCTCGCCACTTGCTCGCTGCTCGGCTCCCGTCGTACTTCCAGTAGGCGAGTTGCAATACTCGACCCATTTGTAGAACTCCTGCGCGCCCATTCCGCGCACGTTGACGGCCAGGTAAGGTTGCGCTCCGGCAAGTTGACAGAAGCGCACGAACTCGTTGGTTCCGAAATGGTTCGTATCATACTTCCACGGACCATCCGGCACTGCCACGCCTTTCGGCCATTCCTGCGCGTCGAGCCAGAAATTCGTCCGGCGCGGACGCTGACTCCGCGGGCCTATGCCGTCGCGCCAATCATAGCTATCGGCAAAGCAGCCACCCGGCCAGCGAATGACTGAAGGCTTGATGCGCCTTAGCGCATCAACGAGCGCGGTGCGAATGCCGGACGTGTTTGGGACTTTTGACTTCTCGCCAACCCAGATACCATCGTAGATGACGCCACCGAGGTGTTCGGCGAAATGTCCGTAAATGTCCGGATTGATATTGGCGATAGGTTCTTTGATCAGTACATCAATGCGAGATTCGAGCGCGCGTGCCGACTGTGCCAACCTGGGTCGATCAATTATGGGAAGGGCGATTGCCCTTTTCGCAAACACAGTTGCGCCCGCGGCCAGGGCGCCGCCTAAGAAAACCCGCCGCTCAATAGTCATTGTTGACGTCTTATCCCTTCATCTGTGAGATTCAGATCGCGTAGCGATTTCAGCGGCGTTTAGAGTATCAACTTTAGTTGGGTCTTTCCTTCGTTCTAAGACAAAACCCGACTGAAGTTGATGTGCTGAACGCCTGTCATTGGATCTCAATAGCTCTTCCGGTAACAGCAAATCCAGCCGTAACCACGCGGGTGGTAAGTGCATCTGCGCGGCCCTTGAAGCCTGGCTGTTTGCCCCCAATGCTAACCAGAAACTCACCGGGCTCAACCACGCGCTTGCCGCTGTCGTCAATAATCGACATCTGCTCGCGGGTCAGCGCAAATGATATCTTCTGTTTTTCACCCGGCTTGAGAAAGACCCGCGTGACGCCAGCCAAAGATCTAATCGGCACGGGGACCGAAGCAGCCACATCGGTTACGTACAACTGGACCACTTCATCGCCTGCCTGGCTGCCTGTGTTCCGGACCTCAGCGGTTATTGTTAAGCCGGCTCCCGCCTTGATTCTATTTGCGCTAAGCTTCAAGTTGTCGTATGTGAATTTCGTGTAGCTCAGCCCGAAACCAAAAGGATATAACGGGTCCCCCTTGAAGTAACGATATGTGCGCCCCTGCATGCTGTAATCAGTAAATGGCGGCAACTGGTCCACTGATTTGTAGAACGTAACCGGCAGGCGTCCGCCCGGATTATAGTCGCCGAACAGAACGTCGGCGAGCGCCGTCCCGCCTTCTTCACCCGGATACCAAGCGTCGACGATGGCCGAAACATTATCATTAGCCCAGTTGACTGCCAATGCACTGCCGTTAAGCAACACGAGCACCACGGGCTTGCCCGTTGCGCTGACGGCCTGAAGCAAAGCCTCCTGACCCTTCGGTAGAGCGATGTCGGTTCTGTCCCCGCCACGAAAACCTTCGGTGCTGACCGTCATCTCTTCGCCTTCGAGCGCGGCGGAAAGCCCCAGCACCACCACGGCGACATCGGCTTGCCGGGCCACATTCACGGCTTCATCGATCTGTCTTTCGGCAAAATGCGGATAGGACCAGACGAATTTCGCGATCGCTTCCCGGTTGTACTGGTAATACTCCATCCGCACATCGTAAGCGCGGCCAACTTCAAGATTCACCTCTTTCGTAACGGTTTTGGTGGGGTTACTTTTCCAGGCATCGATCAAGAGCTGGCCATCCAGATACAAACGCACGCCGTCATCAGCCGTCGCTCCCAAACGGTATGTACCCGACTCGAGGGGTGTGAGTTTGCCTGTCCAGCGAACCGAGAAGTTGTTCTCGCCGACATGCGGAGCCGGCTTGTAGCGACCCCAATCAAAGTTAACCTGCTCGTCGGTTCTAACGTCGGCCGGTTGGCCCTGCAATTCCTGGTTGTTGAAATACTCGCCCTTAAAACCCGCCGGCGTACCTTTCCCGGCCAACGTCAAGAATGATGCCGGTACCGGTATGACCGCTTCGCCGGACAAAGTCGATCCAAGAGCGTAAAGAACCTTAGTGTCGGGTGATACTGCGTTCCTGATTCCGGCCAGCGGCGTGACCGATTTCGAGGGTCGCCCACTATAGTTCCCTACCAGGACTTCGGGCGCGTCAGCGTTTGGCCCAATGACGGCAATGGTCTTGACGTCCTTCTTCAGCGGCAGCGAGTTTTCGTTCTTGAGCAGCACGATGGATTCACGCGCCGCCTTGAGCGACAACCCGCGGTGCGCGGACGAGTCGTTTTCTGAGAATGGAATGCGGGCGTACGCGACCATTTCTGGAGGATCGAACATGCCCAGCCGAAAACGCGCGGTCATGAGCCGCTTAAGAGAGACGTCGATCTCCGCTTCGCTGATCAGTCCTTCTTTCACAGCCTGAATCAACGAAGTGTACTCTCGTCCGCAAGCCAAATCCGTCCCGACCTTGACGGCCATGGCGGAAGCTGCCGCTTCCGACTTGGCGAACTGATGGCCCTTCCAAATATCCGAGATCGCGCCGCAGTCTGAGACGACGTACCCGTTAAAGCCCCACTCCCTACGCAGAATGTCGATCATCAGTCTGTCGTTGGCACAGCAGGGTTCGGTGTTCGTACGGTTATACGCACACATGACCGACGCTGCTTGTGCCTCCACTATCGTTGCGCGAAATGCCGGCAGGTAGGTCTCTCGCAAATCTCTTTCGTAAACTTTGGCGTCGAAGGCGTGGCGCTCGGGCTCTGGGCCGCTGTGCACAGCGTAATGTTTGGGTGTGGCGACGACTTTCAGATATTTCGGATCGTTGCCTTGCAAGCCTTTGACGAACTCAACTCCCAGTCTCGAAGTCAGATAGGGATCTTCGCCGTACGTCTCTTGCCCGCGTCCCCAGCGAGGATCGCGAAAGATGTTGATGTTCGGACTCCAATAAGTAAGACCCTGATAGCGGGCATGTTGGTTGTGGCGCAAAAACTCGTGATGTTTGGCCCGCGCCTCGGTGGATATGACATCTGCAACCTGCGCCATAAGATTCGTGTCCCAGGTAGCGGCCAGCCCGATCGCCTGTGGGAAGACGGTGGCATAGCCGGCGCGGGCGACCCCGTGCAGCCCTTCGTTCCACCATTCGTATTCAGGGATGTCCAGACGCTCGATTGCCGGCGCCGCATTCATCATTTGCGAGACCTTCTCTTCCAGGGTCATGCGCGACACAAGATCATTAACCCGCTTTTCGACGGGAAGGGAAGGATCTTTGTACGGCAGTGGCTTCCCTTGCCCGCTGGTTATGGCCCGCGGCAAATCAAACAAGAGGCAGATGAAAAGAAGCAGCACACATGCGCCGCCCCAACGATAATGTTTCATAATGTTTCCCCTCATGAATAACAAGAAGCAAAGACTACGCACCGCGCACCATCACATAAATACCGATGACACTCATCGCCACTCCGGCAATGAGCGTCACAGCCAGTAGTCTTCTGCTCATCTGATAAGGTTGGGGCATCTGCCGCCGATCGACCCATGCCATAGCTAAGCACCACAACCCGCACCCTAACACTCCGCTGAAAGGGGAAACGATGCTCGCCAGTGTCACAGTTCTTAGTCCCATACACAGCAGTAATAGTCCACCCACTCCGGAATACAGAGTCACCCACAGACGCACTCGGTTGAGCGACCATTTGTAGCGCGGCCAGATCGTCCGCAAGGGCTCGTAAGCTGAGCGCGTGTACACCTCAAAGCAGCCATAGATCGCGCCAAAGATCGCAGCGAAGATGCCTGCTTTATAAACACTCACCAGCCCCGGATGCACCAGCGCCAGAAAGTATGATTGCTTACTGTAAAGATCGGCGTTGGTGGGAACCAGATGCAGCGGATGGAGCAACGCTGCGCCGAGCAACATAAAGCATCCCGTTATGATGAAGACACTGCCGAAAGAAACGACTACATCCAGAAGAGGCGCACGCAACCAACGCCGACCGAGACCTATTTGCCGTGGATCCAGCGGTAACCAGCCCGGGCCACCTGCTGCAGCTCCGCTGGCGCCCCACTCCTTCTCGCGCATCATCCCCACGTACCCCGTGTAATCCTGGACACCACCGCCGACGGCCCCCAGCAACACGCCGATCTCGAGCCAAACCGCGCGGCTGGCAACATCCGGATAGCCGGCGCTAACCCATGGTTCATATTTCGGCAGGTGCGGGACGATCAAACCCCACAAAGCGGCTAGCCAATTCGGTTTTACTATTAGGACAGCGATCAGTATGAAAACAATCTTGAGTACGAGGATCACCGTTGAGACGCGTTCGATAATGTTGTAAGTCTGCACCAGCGAGAGCAGCATCGCTGCCAGGATTATGCCCGTGCCCCACAGCGGTCGTCCCCAGCTTGTTGAACCGCCAATGCCTGTGACCCACACGCACAAACTACCCACCGCATCAGCGAGAGCTGCGATCCACAGCGGGAAAGCGAGCACCACAACCAGCCCCATCAGAATCGGCACCCACTTGTACGGGCCAGGAAAGCGGGCCCAGGCCTGTACCGGATGCTCGCCCGTCAATACCAGGTGGCGAGCACCGGTGTAAACGAGCACGCCTTTACAGAGGACTGCGACCAGAACAACCCAGAAAAGACTGTAGCCGAATGTAGCGCCCGCGCGTGGTGCGAAGATCGTCTCGCCGGTGCCAACTGTGACCGAGGCGATGATCGCGCCTGGCCCAAAGATGCGCAGTACACCTAGCCAACCACCAGAAAGTTCATCGCGCAGTGGCGGATATTCCAGTCTCAAGTAATTCGTTGTGGTCATCAAAAGACTTTCGAAATCTGCTTGATTAGGAAGCTGGCCGTCTACGGCTGCGACGAGCGGGCGCGCCGAAAACTTTCCGGCGGTCCCAGATAACTCGGTCGCACACCGCCCGTGTCGACCACGAGTTTCTCAAGTACCAGGCCCGGGTCGATCACCCAGAACTTGAGAATGTGATAGCCCGGCTTCGCCAGGGTATGCTTCGACTTCAGTATGCGAACGCCGTCCTTTACCGAACGCTCCCAATCGGCCTGCGCATAGCCCGCGTGCATGTTGACAACCTGCGGGGTTTCGTCGTCGAACGAGATGGCATAACGAAATCCATCGCCCGGCAAGAACTTCTGCGTCGGCGCAAGATAAGCGTCGACGCTGACCGGGCCGTCCTGGAACAAGTACATTTGATATTCGAGATGCGTGGCCTTGGGCGACAAGCTCTGGCTCGGCGCACTAACCGGAAATGGCGTCATGCCTGAGAGCGTCCGACCGAAGTCGGAGATTCGCTGCCAGTGCATCCCGTCAGTTTCCACGGCCCGCGTAAAGTGCTCAGCTTCCACCGACACACAGCCGTTGGTCTCAACGAATCCTTCGACTGAGTCACGTTTCGGATCGGCCGGGTTTACCACCGGAACCGTCAGTGCTACTTTCCGGTCATTCGGTCCGCTGACAGTGATCGATCCTCGACTAACACCTGCCGGCACAATGTTCCAGGCAACGCTTACCCAGACTCTCTGTTCCCGCGTGACGACGCCACGCGTCAGACTCACCTTCAGCCAGCGGTCGCTTGCTTCGATGGTGAACGGAAATGGCGTCTTTCCGCGATTGAAGATTTCAAAGTAGCGTGGTTGCTGATCGTAAACATTCAGCGGCGGCAGGATTGCTTCTCTGGCGCTGTCAGGCCAGGTGGCTTCGGAGCCTTCAATCGCCACCCCCATCTCGCTTTGGATCGGTACCTGGATTTCCTGAATAGCCGGCATGGCGTTGCGGACGGGTTGGTTCCAGAAGGTGTAGCCGATGTGAGTCTGATCCATCAGATGATTCCATTTACCGCCCGCCAGCGTCTCGTTGTAGTAGCGGGACAATTGTTCATCTTCGCGAAACAGCTCGCGCGCGCGGATGGCGAGGTCGTTGGTTGACGCTCGGCCCTGCACGGCGTACATCCGGTTCTTGCCGGCGGTGGCATAGAGTTCATTGAGTACAGCACAGGCTTTGACGGGGTGCAGCACGAGCTGAAAGAAAGCATCCTTCTTTGGGGTAGGCATGCCCTCGTAAAGGCGCTCGGCCCGTTGCTTCAGCTTTTGATAATCACCCAGTACGGTTTCGGCTTCCTGATAGTTTGTCAAACTATAAGTAGTTGGCTCCAGCAGCTCTGGCTTGCGGCGGCCGTTGTACTTGGTGTACGCGGCGATAATTTCGGCGATCTCTCCGGCGTGCTCTGGCCCAAACTCGCGCTCAGCCCAAAGGCGCGTGTACTCGGCTAGACGGTCTGCGGGCCAACGATTTGGACTCCAAGCAAAGGTCAGGAAAAACTCTATAGGGAATTCCATCGGCTTGAGGTCGCCCACATTGACGATCCAGACTCGGTTTGCGTCGTATTGATAAGCCAGGTTCATCTGCTCCCAAATCTTTGTGATCGGCACCGTGTTCAGCCATTTATAAGAACGAGGACCGCCAACGTAATCGAAGTGGTAATACACACCTGCGCCCCGGGAACGCTTGCGCTCTGCCGCGGTCGGCAAGCGGCGAATGTTTCCCCAGTTGTCATCGCACCAAAGCAGGGTGACGTCGTCGGGTACACGCATCCCTTTCTCGTAATAGTCCTGCACTTCTTTATAGAGCGCCCAGAGCTGAGGCACCGCAGCCAAATCAGGATTGACGTTCTCAGCGAGTATCTTGCGCTGGTCTGAAACAATTCGTTCCAGCAGGGCCACGTTGCTCTCCGGCGACATCGGCAGATCGCCGTCGCCCCGCATGCCGAGGGTGACGATGCTTTCGTAGTTTCGATTGCGCTTTACACCTTCGGTCCAGAACTGCCGCAGCACGTCGTCGTTGGTCGAGTAATCCCACGCGCCCTTGCCGTAGCGTTTCCACTCCTGCTGCGCGCGCAGCATGGGCTCGTGGTGCGACGTGCCCATGACGATGCCATACTCGTCGGCGAGTTTTGGATTAAGCGCGTCGTCATCGTTGAAAGCATTGTTCCACATCGCGGGCCACAGGTAGTTTGCTTTCAGACGCAACAGCAGCTCGAATACTTTCTCGTAAAATTGGTGATTGTAGTTACCGAACCTTTCCCGCACCCAGCCGGTAAGCGCGGGCGCTTCATCGTTGAGGAAGATGCCGCGATACTTCACTGCCGGCTCGCCCTCGAGGTAACGCCCGGCGCGGATGAACAGTTGATCGCGATGCGTCACCGGGACATCGGCCCACCAATACCAGGGCGAGACGCCGATCTGCTCAGACACATCGTAGAGGCCATAGATACTGCCGCGTTTGTCGCTGCCGACAATGACCAGAGCGCTTTTCGCACCGGGCCAGGGACGGGTGACAACTTGAATGAGGAACGACTCCCAACGCCCGCGAATTGCGGTCACGTCGAGTTTGCCCTTACTGACAAGCTTATCGATCAGACGATTCTTTCCCAGTGTCCCAACGATGATTACATCTGTCGCTTGCGCCGGCGGGTCGGTGATCATTGCCGGCCGGATCTTAGTCACGCGCTCAATGTCGGTTTGGAGGTCGCGCGCGGCGCGGAGCACGCCGGGGTAATCCTGCGAGTCGACAACGATCGCCGCTGCAACGCCATCACCACCGAGCCGGATCGCGCCGGCCGATGCGGTGAACTCCACGTAACGCGTCTGGCCGAGCGCGTAGATCGAGGTCGCGCAAACAAGCGCGAGAGCGAACGCGACAAGCAAACCCGTCATTCTAGTCACGGTGAAATTAAGCACGTGCCAGTCTCCGCACTGAATTTGGAGTGCGGCGGCAGAGCGCACTCCACATAGGAGCATCATCGCACGCCAAACAAGATATCCATGGTCAACTGATCGAGTCGCTCATAAGGCAAGAGCTTGCCGGCCAACTCAACTCGGTCGAATGCCAGCGCCTTGATTCGGTCGGCCCTGGCGCGACTGAAACCGCCGAGCGGCCCGGCAAATTCCGCCGGCGTGGCGCGAATCTCCGCCAGCAGCGATTGAATCTCCGCATCTTCGTTGAACTGCCGGGCCTTGTCTTTGAGAATTAGATAATTTCGCATGCAGCCGGCGGCGAATTCCCAGACGCCACTTTCAGCTTCGCTGCGATAGGGATGCGCGTCGAAATGCCGCGGGCCTTCATAAGACTCTTCCAACAGTTTCACCAGAAAGAAAAGGTTCTTGATCGACTCAGAACCGAAACGCAGATCCTGATCGAAGCGCGGGCCTTTCTGGTCGTTCAGGTCGATGTGAAACAACTTGCCGGCTTCGATCGCCTGAGCCACTACGTGATAAAAATTGAGACCGGACATCTGCTCGTGCCCGACTTCCGGATTGACGCCGACCATCTCCGGATGCTCGAGTGTCGCGATAAACCCGAGCATCGCGCCCGTCGTCGGCAGATAGATATCGCCGCGCGGTTCATTCGGCTTGGCTTCGAGCGCGAACTTGTAGTCGTAGCCCTGGTCCATCGAATACTCACAAAGAAAGTTCAGCGCCTCTCGCTGCCACTTCAATGCTTCGCGGGCGTCTTTAGCTGCATCGACCTCCGCGCCTTCGCGCCCGCCCCAAAACACATAAATATGCGCGCCCAGCTCGGCGCCCATGTCCATCGAGCGCATGGTTTTCTGAATCGCATAAAGCCGCACGCGCGGGTCGCTGGAGGTAAAGGCACCGTCCTTGAAGACCGGATCGTAAAAGAGATTCGTCGTCGCCATCGGCACTTTCATGCCATAGTCTGCGAGTGCCTGTTTGAATTCGCGCACAATTCGGTCCCGCTCGTTTGCCGTCGCATCGATAGGAACCAAATCGTTATCGTGAAGGTTGACGCCATAGGCGCCCAACTCGCTCAGTCGCTTGACCATCGCGATTGGGCTCAGGGTTGGGCGCGTCGCATCGCCAAACGGATCGCGCCCGCGATTGCCGACGGTCCACAGCCCAAAAGTGAATTTGTGTTCCGGTCCTGGTTTGTAGTCGTTGGTTGTCATTGCAATTCCCCCTGTTACTTTTCCAGCGTGATCAAATAAACATCATTTTCGCGCAACGGAATTTGCCGCACAAACGCTTGCCCGCGGTTGATATGAACGCTGGCCGTGTCCACCGGACGACCGTCATCTTTGTCCGCTAACTCGCTCACTTGCTCGCGTGTCAGTGTCAACGGAACACCCATTCTCAGATAGTCGGTGTAGACGTCGTTGACCTGATACCCGACCCGGTAGACTTTTGCCTGGTAAGTGCCCGGCGGCAGTCCGGCAATCGACACGTTCACTTGTCCGACATCCGTGGCCGGCAAGTCACGTTTGAAAAACCTCTGATTACTTTCTTTGGTCAGCGGCGGTGTCCAGTTCCAGAACAAGACTTGCACGCCCCGCGCGCTGCGACACGCCCAACTGTCCGCATCGTTTGAAGCCAATTCTTCATCGCCCAGACGGTTCAGAAACTGATAAGCGTAGAACGCCGGTTTGCGCAGGCCCTGAAAATTCAGCAGCCCGAAGCCGCCGTGAAACGGCGTCGGGACAGGGCCGTTCTCTTCAAAAATGTCCGTAAAGGTCCAATAGGACATCGAGTCAGCGAAGTCTTCCGTGCCTTTGAGCTTTGACAGGATGTACGGCGCTGAGATGTAAGAATCATGGACCGGATCGCGGGGAGAATATGACGTGCTCCACTCGGTATAGTGAAGCGGCAGGTCGGGCAGCGCCGAAGATTTGATTTGCCCGCGCACCCGGCGGACGCCGCCGATGATCGCGTCAGCTTCGGGAATCAAGAATAACTGCTGGATGCCGCCTTCGTCGAAGCCAATCCCCTTCACGCCGTAGTCGTGCGTGGAAATGAAATCGAGCGGGACGCGATGCTGAGCGGCAAAGTCAATGGTCTCTGATATCCAGCCGTTGCCCGCCGTTGCCGGTCCGCCGACGCGAAACGTGGGTGACACACTTTTTATGGCTCGCGCCGTCACTTCATACAGCTTGAAATACTCGGCCTGCGTACCTGACCAGAAGATATCGAGGTTCGGTTCGTTCCAAACTTCGAAGTACCACTGCTTCACTTCGTCAGCGCCGTAACGCGCAGTCCAATGTCTCGCCAGTGACTCAACGAGTTGCCCCCACTTGCCATAGTCTTTCGGCGGCGTGATATTTCCCTTCCACCAGAAGATTGTCTTATCGCCGCTTGCCAGAGCCTGGGGCATAAAACTCAGCTCGACGAAAGGCTTCATGCCAATCTTCAAGATTGCGTCATACAATGCATCGACATATTGAAAGTTGTAGATCGGACGACCCTGTTTGTCTTCGCTATAGACTCCCATCTCATCCTGTAGCAAGCCGTGAAAGCGGATGTACTTGAAACCACACTCGCGGCGCACAACTGCGAGGTCGCGCTGCCAGTTTCCGCGCAACCCCTCGGCTGCCCGGCCCGCACCAACGACCTCGCGGAAGAATCTATTGTGCCGTCTCTTAACCTGCGAAAAGTTGGCGGTAATCATCCGAGGCGTCGCCCCGGTTTGCCCTGATGTCGGGACCGAAACGGCGCCACTCAACCAGGCGACCAACAAGGCGAACGAACAGACGAGAGCCGAGGCCTCTTGTCGCGAAGGTTCGTGTGATTTCGTGAATCGAGATCTTAGCCGGCAACCGGCGATCGACGAAGCCGAACGAAACATCACGAGACTCAAACTCCTTCTTTCAACCTAACGTGCTGTTCTGATCACCGCATCGAACGCCGGCTTTGGCTGACCATTGCGATCGAACAAGAGCGGATACGACGTTCGTCCTCTGACCGGCCAACCGTTCAGCCAGGAATCGCCGTCAGTCACTCCCCAAAAAGTCACCCGCTCGATCACATCGCCGTGCCTGACGAACACCCCGAACAGATCGGCGTAACGCTTCGCCAATGCCTCCTGGACGGAATCGGGCAATCCGTTGGCATAAGGATTCAACTTCGCTTGCAACTCAACATTCAGCGTAATGTCCGCGCCACGATTTTGCGCCGCTGACGGCAACACGTCGATATCAAGTTCGGTGACGTTCACCTTAATCCCGAGTTTCGCAAAAGCGATGATGGTGGCGTCCTGCTGTTCGACTGTGGGCCAATCCATCTTGTCGTGACCCTGAAGACCGACGGCGAAAATCGGAACGCCACGGGCTTTCAATCTTTTTATTAGCTCGATCGCCCCGTTCCGCTTCGCCTCGTTCTCCAGCGAATAGTCGTTGTAATACAACTGGGCATTCGGATCGGCTTCGCGCGCGAACTCAAACGCTTTTCTTAGGTAGTCCTCGCCAATGATTTTCATCCACGGCGACTGCCGCAGGGTGCCGTCCTCGTCAAGTGCTTCATTGACGACGTCCCAGCCTTTGATTCGACCCTTGTAACGACCGACGACGGTGTGAATGTGATCGCGCATGCGGCCGAGCAAGGTTTCGCGATCGACTGGATTGCCCTTGTCGTCCTGGAAAACCCAGCGTGGCGTTTGACTGTGCCAGACCAGCGTGTGGCCGATGATGAACATGTGATGCTTCTCGCCAAACGCTACGTAGCGATCCGGGCTTTCGAAGTTATATTTGTTCGGCTCTGGGTGAACCGATTCCCATTTCAAGACGTTTTCCGGAGTGATTGAATTGAACTGGCTGGTAATGATCGGAACGCCACGCGCATCCCGCTCAAAGAACTGATTCTGGTTGATCGCCGCTCCCACCAGGAAATCCTTTTTGAAAGCGTCTTTGAGTGTCGCACTAGCGGCGCCCTGCGACGGTGCGCGACCCGTCAGCGCCAGCAGCGAAAAGCAAATCAAAGCGAAGACTGCGAATTGTTTCTTCATCAGCTCTCCATCACCGCGGTTGGCGACGCAAACTTCTTCCGTCTTTCGGCCAGCTCGTCGGCCATCTGAATCGTCATCCGTTTGTTGATCTTGTATGCAGCTAACAAGACGGTGCAGATCGCAAAGAGAACGCCGACCACGATGCCGCTGCACATACGGAAGCCCTGCACGGCTTGCGGCGTATCGGGCGCTTTTGAATCGTAGTAGAAAAAGCCTGCCATGATCCAAAGGAATGAAGAAGAGCCAAGGGCCAGGCCGCACTTAAGCGCAAAACCAATCGTCGCAAAGACGATACCCGTGAAACGGCGCCCCGTTTTCCATTCCGAATAGTCCGCCACGTCCGCGTAGATGGCCCATACCAACGGAATCGTCGGCGCGTAAACAATCGCGATCAGAATTGTCAGAGTGACCATGCCGGCCACGTTAGTTGGCGACAGCAGATAAAACGCCAGGGAACCGACGCTGGCCAGCGCAAAGCCGCCTACCGCGACGGCCTTCTTGCCGAATCTTCTGGAAAGCACCGGTGAAAGAATAATGACAATGATCGTGACGCCGGTGCCGATCATGTTAATGATGCTGTTGGCGACGTCGGCCACGTTCGATTTCGCCAGGTCGGTCTTATCTCCGTGGACGATGTAGCCGAGCCATTCGAGAATGCCGCCGGGCGCCGGCGCGCCGGACGCGATGGCGGGCGCGGTCAGGCCTAACCCGTGCACCCAATCATAAAGTGCCGCTTTGTCGGCGTAATGGTGATAGTAGTTGTAGAGCGCGCCACCCCTGAAAGAAAGGATGGCAAAGTGGACCAGCGTCATAAAAAACATGACCGCCCAGGGACTGTTCTTAACCAGTGCGGCGAAGTCCTGCTTCGCTGACAGTTTTTGCGTAGGCTCGGGTCGAATGCGCTCTTTCGTAGTGGCGAAGGTAATGAGGAATAGAACGAGGCACAACACCGCCCATACAGTCATCGTCATTTGCCAGCCGTATTGCCGATCATGGCCCACGGCGAATTTGGCAACCAGGGGAAGCGTCAAGCCGCCTACGATGAACTGGGCTATGTTCACCGATATAAAGCGATACGAATTAAGTTTCGCGCGCTCGTTTACATCGCCAGTCATGACACCGCCGAGCGCCGCGTATGGCATGTTGTTCATCGAGTAGATCGTCATGAGCAGGATGTTGGTAATCGCGGCGTAGGCGATCATCGAACTCATGCTCCAGCCTTTGGGCGTGGTGTAGGCGAGCACCATCACGATGCACCAGGGCAGTGCCGTGAACAGGATCCACGGACGGAATTTGCCCCAGCGCGTATTGGTGCGGTCGGCCAGCACGCCCACAATTGGATCAGCGAACGCGTCCCACAATCGGGCCACCATCAGGATGGTCGCGGCGGCGCCCGCGGTAATGCCAAACGCGTCCGTGTAAAAGTTTGTCTGAAAAAGGATCATCGTCATGAAGACGAAGTTCGCGGCCGCGTCGGCGGCGCTGTAGCCCGCTTTTTCGACGAACGAGAGTTTTTGGTGAAAGTGTTCCGCCATATTTTGTTTGTGGTGTGGTCTACTTCTCGACCGTCAGAATCACCTTTTGCAAGTCGCAGTCGCCTGATGAATTGCCCACCATGATTGCGAATTCGCCAGGCTCGACGACGTACTTCATGTTGATGTCATAGAAGGCCAGCGACTCAGGCGTGATATCGATCGCCACCGTTCTGGTCTCCCCGGCGGCGAGGGAAATCTTCTGAAAACCCTTCAATTCCTTGATTGGTCGCGTCACTGAACTAAAAAGATCGCGGATGTACATCTGTACCACTTCGGTGCCGGCGCGCTTGCCGGTGTTTGTGACGTCAACACGAACACGCGTAGAGCCGTCACGTTTGATCTTTTTCTTTTCCAGCCGCACGTTCTTAAACGCGAACGTCGTGTAACTCAGGCCATAGCCGAACGCGAAGAGCGGCGAAACGTCGTCGAACAAATAACCGCGGCGCGCCGAAGGCTTGTAGTTGTAAAAAGCGGGCAAGTGTCCGGCTGAGCGGGGAATCGTGATGGGCAGTTTTCCGCCCGGGTTGTGGTCACCGAACAAAACGGCCGCGACTGCGTGGCCGGCTTCCTGGCCGAGGTACCAACACTCGAAAATAACCGGCACATTTGCGGCGACGTAGTTGATTGAAATCGGGCGTCCATTGAAAAGAAAAACGATCACGGGCTTTCCGGCCGCCAGCATCGCTTTGACCAACTCTTCCTGACGTCCAATCAAATCGAGGCTTGTGCGATCGCCCATATGCTGACGGTTCCAGGCTTCGCGCGAAGTCTGCTCGTTGTCGCCAATGGCCAGGACAATTACGTCGGCCTGTTGCGCCACTTCGACCGCCTCGGCAATCTGCCTGCTGTCTTCCGCGGGATCACTCGCGACAACTTCGTCCTGATTCCATGAGCCACCGATAGTGATCTTGCAGCCTTCGCTATAGAGCACCGTCGCACGATCGCCAACTCTGGCTTTAATGCCGTCGAGCACCGTGACGTCGTGCTTCGGTACGCCGCTGTACCCGCCGAGCAAACTGCGTCTGGCGTTTGGGCCAATGACTGCAATCGTCTTGATCTTCTTGAGATTGAGCGGTGCGAGATTGTTTTCGTTCTTCAGGAGCGTGATCGTTTCACGCGCCGCCTCGAGAGCAAGCTTGCGATTCCGCTCGCAACCGACGACGCGTTCAGCTTCATCCGTGTTGACATAAGGATCGTCGAACAAGCCAAGCTTGAACTTCCAATAGAGCATGGGCGCGACCAGAGCGTCGAGCTGTTTTTCCTTTATCTCGTGTTTGCGAACGAGGTCGACTAGATGCAGATAGCAGTCGGGCTCGGGCAATTCGATGTTGACGCCGGCTGCGACGGAGAGCCGGCATGCTTCTTTCTTGTCTTTCGCGACAAAGTGACCGTGCGTCTCGGGCCGATAATTCAATTCCCAAATCGAGTAGTAGTCCGAAACGACAAAGCCACCGAAACCCCACTCTTTGCGGAGGACATTGCGCAGCAGCCAACGGTTCGCATGCGAGGGCACGCCGTCGACTTCGTTGTAGGAAGCCATGACGCTGATGGCTTTTGCTTTCTTAATCGCTTCCCGAAACGTGAAGAGAAATGTTTCGCGGAGCACGCGCAGCGAGATATTCGCCGGCGCGCAGTTCATTCCCGACTCAGGCTGACCATGCCCAATGAAGTGTTTCAACGTGGCAATCACGCGCTTCTTATCTTTGAAGGAAGCATCACCCTGGAATCCGCGCACGGCGGCGATGCCCATGCGCGACACGAGATACGGATCCTCGCCGTAGGTTTCTTCGACCCGGCCCCAGCGCGGATCGCGCGCCACGTCCACCACCGGTGTCAATGCCTGATGCGTGCCGCGGACCCGCGCTTCCTCCGCCGTCATCGTGAAAAGTCTTTCGGCTAACTCAGGATTAAAAGTGGCGCCCAAACCGATTGGCTGCGGAAAACTTGTCGCGTCAATCGCCGCCTGACCGTGCAGACATTCTTCGTGAAAGATGACGGGAATTCCGAGCCGGCTCTCCTGAAGAAAGAATTTCTGAATGTCGTTCGTGAGTTCAGCCGTGGCGCGGGCGTTGCGGCCGCCGCCGGCGTCACTGGGGCGGCCGACTTGGCCTAAACCATGACCTTTCTTGAAACTCGCGCGCGCCTTCTGGAGATCGAAATTGCCTTCTGCATCAACCAACGTGTCGGCCTTTCGTTGCCAGACGCACATCATCTGCGCTGCCTTCTCTTCAAGCGTCATTCGCGACAACAGATCCTTGACACGCTTAGTCGCGGACAGATTGCGATCCAAATAGCGCGGCGGCTGAGTCTTCTTACTCTTGATTTTCGTGTTAAGAGAATGCTTCATACGTCTGATTCGAGATTCTTAACCGCCAGATGTCAGCCGCGCGCGGATGGCGCCTTTAAGTAGCGGCTCGCGAACCGGAGGAACGTGGGCCAGTTCGGGCCCGGAGTATGTCCACCGCTGTGTTGTCGAAAGGCGACATCGCCATCAATCAGCGGAGTCTCCGTCGGCGGAAACTCATTTGTTCCGAGATCCTTTTTGCCTAAGAGCCTGTACACCGGCCCAGCCCCGGCCGCGGCCAGGAACATTCCTTTCGCGTCAACCCATCCATCGCCCTTTGCGCCGCCGCTGATGAAAACCGGACGCGGCGCGCATAGCGCGATCAACTCGTGCGAGTCAACGGGCATATCATTCCAGTGCAGCGGACCGGCGTACTTCAAAAAGTTGCCGGCCATCCAGTGGTACTCGCCCGACCCGGCCACGTTCTCCACCAACTCGCCCCAATTGCGACGGTGAAGTTTGGCGCCACCTTCACCTGAGGAACTTACATAGGCGATGGCGAAACGCTGGTCATAAGCCATGGCTACGATCGTCGCCTTGCCGTACCGCGAATGACCTTCCAGCCCAACTTGTTTGGCGTCTACGGATTTGTCGGTTTCGAAATAATCCAACGCGCGGCTTGCACCCCACGCCCAGGCGCGCAACGTGCCCCAATCATCCAGCTTGCGCGGCTGGCCCTTGTTGCATAACCCGATGATGCCTTGAGTCAAACCGGCGCCGTTGTCGGCCTGAATCGTGTTGGGAATAATGCTCGCATAACCCCAACCCTTTGCGAGCACTTGTTGCTGCCACGTTGGCCCGGTGGGCGCGGGCGTTCCAGGTGGAGGCGCGGGAGGCCGAACGCCCGGAGGAAATACGAAACCGAATTCCATGATCACCGGCACCGGGCCAGTAGCATTTGCCGGCGTGGTTAATGTCAACTGAATATCGACCTTAATGAACCGGTACGATGAATTATCGACGTGGCCGATAAGTTTTTTCGTGATGACGGGCACGTCGCCATTCGTTTCCCCGGTCAGACTCGATACTTCCCAATTCACTTTCGGAGTGACTTTGGGAACCCGACCATAGATTTCTCGATCGAAGTCTTCGACAATCTCCGCGCGCCGCGGCTTCCACCAAACCTTTGCGGTCGTCACCTTTTTCCCGTTTTTCAACACCAGCGGATCCGGCAGATTCGGATAGGGATTCGCCTTCGATTCGTCATAGTTAGCTGCGTTTGGCGACTGATTATTGCCGCTCACTCCCGGTCGTAGAGAAGCGGCCTGCAGAAGATCCATTAGCCTCTTATGATCTTGCTCGGCGGTCATAACCACGGGAGACGGGAGCGTCCTTGTCTCTTGTGGTGTGGACGAATCTGTGCCAGCTCTGCTCGTTGCGATAACGAATGCCAGGAAGACCAGGACAGCGGACCATGTAACCGGCCTCATTGCACCGCCCTCAATAGGTTGTGACCACGTCGGTTTCTTCGGGCTGCCGCAATTTCTCGATCGTTGGTGGTTCTATCGAGGGTCTCGCAGGCATGCCGCCTACCCACTCGCGGAAGTTGCCGGAAAACATGCGCGTCACATCGCGCTCAATTTCCCGCCGGGTTACCGGACGCCCGCTCTGAAGCAGTCGTTCGTAACTCCCGGATAACGACTCGGCAATAACATCGCGGGAATGTTGCCATTTGTAGATTAGCTGTTCCAGGATCCGCGCATCAGAGTGTTGTGGAATAAAACTGGTACCGAGTAGCTCCAGACGCTCGCGGGTGATCTCAGCGACGATTGAAGGATTATTGAGGAACCACCAACACCCAAAGGGCATCAGGTTGCTGAACTTCCGCGCGGCGACGCACAGCTCGTGCTGGTTTTCGCGCGACAGAAACGTTGCCAGAAAACGCACGTCGGGGTACTCGGCGCACATCCGCTCGAGTGCTCCGACATCTGCACGGCCGGCGCCGTCGCCGGCCACCCGCAACGCAGGATTGACGCCGCGCCGCACTCCCACCATCAAGGCCAGAGCCAGCCCGTGCTCGCGCGCGGTGGGCAACACAACTTCTCGGAGGATCCAGGCCTGAGCGTTGTTGTCCGGAAACTTGAAATCAGCCGGCAGCGACACTGCCATGCAAACGGGCTTCATTCCCGCGACCCACTTACATAGAAAGCGGCGCACTTCGGCGGCTGTTTTAGATGACTCGCAGGCCTCAACTCGGTAGCCCAGTTGCGACAGTTTCGTGACTGTGTGCTCCCAATCATTAACCAGTCGATCCATACGGAGCGCGGCGTGAAATCGCGCGTCGATATCGGCACAAGTTTCCCAGACGCACACCTCCTGTGCATTAAACGGATCGTTGGTCATTACCACGTCACTCACGCCCGCCAGGCCCAGCACAAAGTCCACATGCTCCGCGAGGTTTCTCGATCGAAAAAAGGCCCGCGCCTCTGAGAGGTCCACAGCGCCCGCGTCGAGACCGAGAGCGCTGAGCACCGTAACGACCCCGCGCGTCGCTTCCGATAGTGGCGTGTTCTCAACGAACAGAGTCTTCCAAACAAGGTCCGCCTGTTCGATCGTATTCATGCACCAAAACTGCGCTGGCGTGACCGCATTCGAGCGTAGGGTCTCGGCGATCAGATAGTGGTACGTAAGCAGCTCGTCAATGCCGAACAAACTCATCTCGCCAAATTCGGGAGGGAGCAGGTGCGTGTGGACATCAATCACGGGACACGTCTTAACGACCTCCGTAACTTCGCGTCTCAGTTGCTTGACGTCTTGTAGTGCGCCTCGCTGGTCTGTTTTCTCGATAATCATGGTCATCCTCTAATCTCGCGAAGGCGAGCTAAAGAACAATATTCGTCGGCACTCGCCCATCGCCGGGATCGGCCCAGCGGTCATTCGGGATTGTGGGCGTCCAGCCCGGCCTCAGCGGATCCTGGTCGTAAGGGTATGAACCCAGACGCTTGTAAAGCTCATTGTAGCCGCCGAGTTTATCGTAATCGAGTTTTACCCCAAGGCCTGGCCCCTGAGGCACCGCGATGGAACCGCCCTCGTATTCAAACTTGCCACCCGCGATGATGTCATCAACAAGGTGATGATAGTGCGCGTCGGCGGCGAATGAGAGATTGGGAATCACGGCCCCCAGATGTAGCATCGTCGCGAGCTGGATTCCCAGTTCACCGGATGAATGCACCGCGACACCGAGTTGAAAAGTCTCGCAAACACCCGCCGCCTTCACGCAAGGACGAAGGCCTCCCCAAAAAGTCGTGTCAAGCAGAATCACGTCCACGGCCGTGTCTAGCACATTTGCCGCAAGTTGTTCAAAGTTTACGACAACTGTGTTAGTCGCGAGCGGCATTCGCACCTTCTCGCGCACGCGCCGCATGCCATTCAAGCCAAAAACCGGGTCTTCGAGATAGTCGTTGCGAATGTCTTCGATCTGTTGGCCAAACCAGATCGCTGTCTCGGTGGACCAGACGCCGTTTGGATCGAAGCGAAACCGATCTCCTTCGAGCGCCGACGCCACCGCCCGATAACATTCGAGTTCGTACTCGGGCGCAAAGACCCCGCCCTTCAGTTTGTGCGAAGTAAAGCCGTAGCGATTTTTCAATTCGCGCGCGTGCGCGACCAGTTGCTCGACGGTTCGAACCTCGCCGGTATTCTCCTTGGCATCCGGATAGCGGAAGAAGAGATACGAAGCGAATGAGACGCGGTCGCGCAAACGTCCGCCCAGGATCTCCGCAACAGGCACGTTCCACTTCTGTCCGAGAAGGTCGAGGCAGGCGAACTCAAGCGCAGCTAGAATCTGCGTGCGATTGTTGTAAAGCGAGGCAGTCGGATTCGCGATCAGAAAGCGCATCTCCTCGAGCCGCGCCGGATCGTGGCCCACCAGATACGTTTTCATCGCGCGAAACGTGGCTTCCGCCGACTCGCCGCCACCGCCCATCTCACCCAGACCGATCAAGCCGTCATCAGTTTCGACTTCGACAATCGTGCGCACAAAGCGTCCCCAGTGGCAACCATTTGCATGACGCAAAGGGGCCTCCAAAGGGACGGTTACGGTCGTGGCTCTGATGTCAGTAATCTTCATTGCCTGGTTAAAAATTTAACCGCAATCCATTTTCCATTTGTATTTTCATTTCTCATTTGCCATCTATTGTTCATGTTCTTTCGTGTGATTTCGTGGATCGCTCTTCATCTCTCAGGCAAACAGGCGATCCACGAAGCATCACGAAATGAGATCCAGGAAATGACCAATGAAAAATGTCAAATGACAAATGGAAAATGTTCCCTTCCTCACCACGAAAGACTCTTCGCCTTGTATTCTTCCAGCGTCTTCGCCGGCTGCTCCACACCCTTCGGCAGAGGACGTTTTGAGAAAGTCTGGAAATACAGTAGACACGCATCCCGCCAGCAGATTGCATCGCGTTCCTGGATCGCGAGCTTCTTCGCGACCGCGGCGTGACGTTCCGGATCAATCGCACCGGCCAAAGCGTCCCACTCCTTTCTCGTGGCCCGCATCCAGTCCACTCCGCGTTGGTAGTGCAGAGCCAGCTCATCCCAAAGTATCCTGCCCGATCTCATTCGATAATCCCACGGTACGTGATGGAACCAAAGCAGAAATATCTCCGGACAGGCGGCCAGGTCATTGAAACGATCCCGGACGGGCGGATGATATTGGCTTACCGTATTGCTGCCGGTCGCAGAACGGTCGAATCCCACGCTGCCCTCGTCGGCGCGATGAAAGTAAACCGGATTCCAATCAGCGCGCGGTTCCGTATCCCACCACGGCGCGGGACCGTAGTGGTGGCCACCCCAAAAAAGATGATGCAGGCCGAGCGGCGTCATGTAATCGACTAATGCTTCACGCGACTCAAGCATGAAGCGAGCAATTGTCTCAGCCGTCCGGCGATCGCGTGTAAGCGTCATGGCGATCCATTCGTTGGCAATCGTTCGCGAATCAAGATCAGGATTCCAGGCCAGACGGCCAAAGGCGTACCAGTTAGCTTGAAGGAAATCGTGTCCGGTCCAGTTGCGATCCGATCCTGTGTTAGCGACTCCCGCGATGCCCGTGATCTTCTGATGGTAGAGACTCCCATCCGTCACTTTGGTTACAGTTGAGTGCGGGCCTTTGGCATACGTATCAGAGGCGAGAAACTCTCGCCACATCGTGGCCAGAAAGACTAAATGGTTCGAGAAACCGAGATACTCCTGCGTGATTTGAAGCTCCGGCATGAGCTGCGTTTTCGGCATTGCGCCGAACAGAGGGTGGAAAGGCTCACGCGGTTGAAAATCAATCGGGCCATTCTTAACTTGAAGTAGAACGTTCGGAGCGAACTTACCGTCGAAGGGTTGCAGATTCTCGTAAGCTGCGCCCGCGCGGTCATAGCCCGGCTTCACATCGTAAACGAATGCCCGCCACATCACTACGCCATGATGCGGGGCTACGGCGGCGGCAAGCATGTTGGCGCCATCAGCATGGCTGCGATTGTATGTTCGTGGCCCGGGCTGACCTTCGCTGTTGGCTTTCACGAGGAAGCCGCCAAAGTCGGGAATGAGGTTGTAGATCTCATCGGCCTTCTGCTTCCACCATTCGATGACTTCTGCGTCCAGGGGATCAGCGGTCTTCAAACCACCTAACTCGATTGGGGCGGAGAACCGAGCGGAAAGATAGACGCGCACGCCGTAAGGGCGGAACGTGTCGGCGATGGCGGCAACCTTGCGCAGATATGCCGCAGTCAGAATCTGTGAGTTGGCATTGACGTTGTTGAGCGCCGAACCATTGATTCCGATCGATGCATTCGCGCGCGCATAGTCGCGCAGACGCGGATCGATCTTGCCCGGGAGTTCGTCCCAATTCCAAAGCGACTGTCCCGCGTAGCCGCGCTCGATGCTGCCATCGAGGTTGGCCCAGTGATCAAGCATACGCAATTGCACACGCGGCTTTTGAGTTACGTCCAAGCTGTTGATGGGTTGTAGCGTTTGCAGCAAACGCAAGAAATGAAAAGTGCCGTACAGTGCGCCCAGTTCACTGCTCGAGGCGATGACAATCACTGAGTGGTGTTCGATCTTCAAAGAACGAATGCGGAACCCCTCTGGCCCAAGATCGGCAAGCGGTCGTTCCCAACCGAGTCTCCCTATTTGCGCCAAACTCTTTGGCGTTCCTGCAATCACGGCGCCGTCAAGGCTAATGTCACTTGCGACGGGGACAGTGCGGCCAAGCAGTCCGCTGCAACCGTTGACGAGTTCAGCGCGAACAAGTTCGAGCGTTGCCGAGTTACCCGGCACCACCACGGAAGTAATACGAGGTCGATAAGACTCGATCGTCTGCTTCGGAAGTGGATCGTAACGCAGCCACAAACGATAGCCGTCTTCGGCTTTACTGATCGCTCCTGTGACGAAGGTGAAGGCGACCGCCAAACTCGCGAGCAACGTTCTGGATCTGCGCTTCTGTTCCAAATTGTCTGCTCCCTTTCGGAGTCACGCTCACTGGGCCGCTCGCTTCGCAGTCGGCAAAGGTGGCACCTTGATGTAGCGACCGGCGAATGCGGCCTTAGCGATAGCGATAAAGCTTGACGCGCTGAATGTCGAATCTACCCGGCACAAACCGCAAATGGCGGCCCTGATTCGTCTGGTCGCCGTTCAGCAAGCGGCCCGGCGACCACTGGCCGTTCACATACCTTCCTTCATAGGCAGACAGAATGCCGACGATCGGATCACCCGGCGTGGTGGCCGCAAAGGTAATGACCATACCAGTGCCGCCGATTACGAACTCGTCCGGCCCTGTCGCGATCACCAGCCCGCCTGCGAGCGCTTCGGGCGTTTGTACGCCCGGTACAGATGGCGGTGGGGGGCGCTCGTAAGAAACGTCCAGGATGTAGCCGCCCAAGAGCACGCGTTGCGGCGCCCGCTGCTCCGCGCCCTCCGGCAACATGCCGGCCATCTCACCCTTTCCCTGATGCTCAAGAATCAGCGGAGTGAGTTGCGCCAACACATCATAACTGGCCGCGAGCAAACTGCTCGTAGGTTCGACCGCCGACTCGATACTGAAGGGGCTGAAGCCAATCGCATCGTGTTGGCCGAAGGTGTAAAGTGCCTGCACGGCGTTGACGGGGCCGAGGCCCACTTCGGGAATAAAAACCGGGTTGCCCGACCGATGATATTTGCGCACCCAGTCCGCCAGATTCGGGAAGTAAATATCGGGCGACAGAAAATCAATCTGCGGCGCTCCCGCGCGCCATACATCCATGAGGTGCGGCAGCGGGCCGGCGCTCGGATATTGACCGGGGAGAGCGCCGGGTCGGGTGAGCGCCGCGTTCACAAACATCGGAAGCTTGTATTCGGCCTTGCCGAGTTCGGCCACGCGATTGACGTAGCGCGCGAAGTGCCACGCCATGAAGATTTCATCCGTTTGCAGCCCCGGCCCGAAGATTTCCTCCCAGGAGCCGCGCGTCTTCAAGCCGGCATCTGTCCACACGACGCGGAATTCGGGAATCAGCGTGTCCCTGTGCCGCTCCAGATAGCTCATCAACTCGGTTGGCACCGGGCCGCTGAAGAGTTTGTTGGCGCCGGCGCTGCGGTCGCGCGAGTCGGGAATCATGCCGATCTCGTTCTCCACCTGCACCATGATGACCGTGTGGTCGTCGTCGAATTCGTGCAGGTGGCGCATTAAGGCCGCGAACGCGCGCGCGTCCGCGTCGACGTTCTCCTTGCTGAAAGACGAAAGGATTTCCATACCGCGGCCCGCCTTATCCTCAGCGCGAGGGAAACGCTGCTGGTTCGTCTTCACCCAGGCCGGGGCATAGCAGGACATGCTGTTCTTCCAGGAGGCAAACCACAACGGCACAAGCCGCAGTTTATGTTGACGAGCCTCCCGGATCATCTCGTCCACTAGACCAAAGTCGAACCGTCCCTCAGTCGGCTCAATCTGCTCCCAGTAGACGGGGATGACGACCGTGTTGAGATTCAGCGCGACGAGCTTTGGCCAGATGGGGCGCATGTACTCGATGCTGGAAGAGGACGAGTTGCCCAACTCGCCTCCGAGTACCAGAAAAGGCTTTCCGCCCACGACGAGTTGCGTCGCGGTGCCCTGTTTACGGAGGTGGGGCGGGGGAGTCTGTTGCCTGCCGGTGGCGGGCATCACGCCTGTCGCCATGAGAGCACACGCGGCGACGAGGGCCGTGATCCTCGGCGTGAGCCGGAGAACATTCCTCTGGCGCGCCGGTACGGAATAGTGTCCTTGAGGTGCGGACTCATTCATCTAGATGCTCCGGAGGTGATTGCGCAAATCGCAAGGAGCTCGCGCTCGGTCACGCCAAAACCGCAAGCGTCAGCGGAACCACCGCTCAATATCTCGACAATCAATACCCGCCACAACCGTACTTGTCTCACGCTCGCTCCCTCTATCATGAGGCTTGCTGGTTTTTGATTCCGCAACTTCTACAATTACCCGCGGAGTTTGATGAACATGATCCCTCTCACTCCGTCTTCACGATATTATTCTTACGCAGAAACTCCCTGATAGCGGCATAGCTATTCAAAAGCTCCTGACGGTTGAAGCCGTCATGCTTCCGACCGCGAATCGTGACAATCTGATTCGGGACACCAGCCTTGTCCAGCGCCGCGTGCAATCGCACCGCTTGGCTGTAGGGCACGATATCATCTTCATCACCGTGAATCGTGATTACCGGTGGCAGTCCGGCACGGACGTAGTTGATGGGTGAAAGCTGCCGCGCAAGCTCCTCCCGATTGCTCATACTGCCGAACCATTCCATCGCATAATGCTTAGCATTCGGACCCTCAATCAGTTCCCGTACGTCCGTAATACCAAACCAGTTGACGATGGCGGCAACTCTTAGCTGTGGCTCCGTCGCTTGATTCCAGCGCGTGCTATTGTCAGTCGGACACTGACGGTCAAAAGCATTTCCCGCCGGCAACATCCCTGTGATAAGTGCCAGATGCCCGCCGGCCGAAGTTCCCGTCAGGACAAATTTTGCAGGATCCAGGTTGTAATCTTTAGCATGATAAGTTACCCATCGCAGCGCACAGCGACAGTCCTCTACCGCGGCCGGGGCCGGAGAATTACGCGCCATCCGATACTCGACATTGATCGCTGCCCAACCCATGGACAAATAGGGAAGGAGATAGAACACGTTGCGTTCTTTCTGTCCGTCTACCCATCCTCCTCCGTGAAAGAGAATCAGCGTAGGATTCGGAGCACTACGGTTTTTCGGCAGGTACAAATCCAGCTTTAACTCAATATTATTCGCGGTCGAGTACGTGACGTTGGGTAATATGTCATAGTCACCTGAAGCGTAGTCCGTCCACTTGTCAGGGTTCGTGACTTGCGCCTGTCCGAAGCCCTGGACGCAAACCGATAACAGCGTCAAGGTCAACAGGGAAAGACTGAGCATTCGGCGCATAATTGGTGAGTATCTCAAAAACCGGCGGCGTCACAGGCCGTTGGTGCCAGCGGTTCACAAAATCGACCGATCAGCGGGTGGTCTCTTCTCAAGCGCTGCTTGGAAGAAGACCACCAGCCAATCGGCCACAGGTGCGCGCGGGCTGGATTAGAAAATCAACTTCGCTGCGAACCAGACCTGCCGTTCCCCGCCGGTTCCCGTCCCTCGGCCGGCCAGATTCAACGTCCCCGTAATAACCCCGAAGGCTGCAGGATTGGTGACATCAACGCCGGGATTGGCAAAATGCGGCGTGTTCGTCACCCCAAACATCTCCATCCGCAGCTGAAACTTCACCTTCTCAGTAATGTCAAAGTTGCGGAAGATGCTGGCATCCAGGTTGAAGAAACCGGGCCCGCGGATGATATTGCGGCCGGACGAGCCAAAGCGCACCGCAGTTGCCGGTACGGCAGCGAATGAGCGCGGGTCAAAGTAATGACACGTCATGTCCGTGGCAGCGCAAGCCGGTTGCCCAGGCAAGGGGCCGATACCGCCAAGAATAACCAGGGGCGCGATCTGATCCGGCGTTTGAAAATTCCCCGGAGCGTTGGCGCCGGCGCCTCCGCCCTGAAGCGTGAACATGTTCCCACTCATCCGTTGCAGCAGGTAGTTCAGTTGCCAGCCGCCCAATACCTTGCTCAATACGCCGCCTTTCGCCCAGCGTTCCCGCTTGCCAAACGGCAACTCGTATAATCCGTAGAGTACGAAATTGTGCGTCCGGTCATAGCTGGCGAGAGCTTTGTTTCGAGACTTATACAGCGGGTTTGGCCAAAACAGGAAGCCGCCCTGGACACCGAATGCGATGCTCACCTCTTCGCTGTCATCTGAATTAATGGCCTTCGAAAAGGTGTAAGCGCCGCTGATGTAAGAGCCATGCCCAAACCGCTTCGTCACCTTGGTTTGCAATGCATCGTAGTACGAGTTTGCGTCGGGGCATAGACAGTTCACGTTCCCATAATTCCTGCCGGCTACGGCGTTCAACGGCCGGCCGGCCTCACCGGTGCCTAGCGGCGCCGAATTTATATTCTCGTTCGTGAGCAGACGTATGCCTCGGGTTCCTATATAGGCCGCCTCGGCCACAATTCCTTTCCAGTCGCGTTGGAGAGTCAGGTTGTACGAGTGGATATAGCCGCGATTGAACTTGAAAGGTATCGTGTTGCCGGGATTTACTCCGTTGGGAACGGCAATCACCCCCGTGCTGATGTCCGGAATTGCCACGAAGGGTATTCCGACCGGGAGGCCCGGATAAGGAGCAAGCGTCTCACCCGTTAAGCTCCCAGCCGGCGCAAACGAGGTGGCGCCATTGACATCAGAGTTGGTCGTGGCCGGATAATTATTTCGGAAGAACCGCCAGTTGTTACTATCGGCGCTCATCCCGTACCCAAGACGAATCACCATCTTCGACTTCCACCGATAGGCAAGTCCGAAGCGCGGCAGGAACTGTCCGTGTCCCACGTCAACGCCGTCGTCCAGTGGAGTGCTGCCGTAGCCGCCAATGAGCACATTGCCTGTCGCGGGATTAAAGAGTTTGACGCCTCCGTGGTCGGCGGTCGCCATTGGATAGTACTCCCATCGCAAGCCGGCGTTGATCGTCAGGTTGGGAGTGACTTGCCACCTGTCCCGCCCATAAGCGGACCATGTGTTCCAGCGAAGCGAGTTTGGGTTTGCGTTCTGAACGGCCTTGCCGACCTCGTTGGGTACGCCCAGTAGATACTGAGCTAACGAGTTGGCCTTGTTCGCCGCCGGCGCGCCCGTGGCATTCAGAGCGGTCACGTTCCCGCTAAACCGGAAAGATCCTCGCGGCGTTTGGAAGGCGCCGCCCTGGGGCTGGAAGTGGTTCATCTCGGACCGGCTAAACTCCCCGCCAAATCGCAGATCGTGCTTACCTCTGATCCAACTCATATTGACGTTGCCAACATACTGGTTATCCCGGAACTGAAATGGATTGCCCGTGTCTGAGTTTCCGATGGCGTTCCAGCCGCCAGTGGTAAACATGAACGCCGGCGTGCCGCCGGCTAAGGGGGAAGTGCCGTTCGTGCCGGGAATGCCCAGCGTAGTCACGCCAAAATTACCGAGGTTAACGTCGGGGGCATACACGGCGCCAAGCTTTTGTCTCGTGAATCCAACGTTGGCATCGATCACCAGCGTGGGAGAAAAAGCGTGCATGCCTCCCAACCCAACGTTCTGGATTTTTGAAGGCGCCAGGCCCACCTGCCCGCCACCCGTGGCGCCACCCATCGCATCACCCAACGTCGGCGGATCGACGAGCAAAGCATTCGAGCGACTGTAGCGGCCGAATAGTGTGCTCTTATTACTCATCACATAGTTGATCTTGAGGTCGAAGGTTCTGCGATTCAGCTGGGCAGAGCCGGTGCTGTTGTAGTTATTGGTGGCCGTCACACCATCGTTATTAAGAAAACCTGTCGGGCGAATCCTACTCAGCATGAGCTTAGCGGCCGGATCAATCCGGTTGGCGGGAATGATGTTGCCGGGGAAAGCTAAACGGCCCGCGCCAGTGGCGGTGCCGGTATTCGGATCAAAAACGCATCCGGCGACCGGGGTAACGTTGCAATTAGTGCCGGCGGGAATAGCAGCCGAGAGGTTGGCATTGCCGGCGGCATCGAAAATCCCCGCGGGATTGATTGCCGTCACGGTCCGGCTGGCGAGCTGATTTCGCTTCGTCCATTCCAGGTCCGTAAAGAAAAAGAGCTTGTTCTTACCACGCCAAATACTGGGGCCGCCTTCGCCAAAAATTGGCATGTAGATGGGCCCGCCGAGCGCTCCGCCGAATTGGTTCAGAATAAACTTGTTCTTGCGCGTGTTCGGGGTGGCAAATCGGGGGAACGCCTTGAGCGCATTGTCGGTGTGGAACTCGAAGGCACTGCCGTGAAATTCGTTCGTGCCCGTCTTGGTAGTCACGCTGGTGCTCGCGCCGCTCGCGTTGCCCTGCTCGGCGTCGTAAGAATTCGTGACCACATTCACGCTCTCGATCGATTCCGTCGGCGGTACGTATGCGGTATTAAACGGCAACCACATATAGGAGTTCGAGGCCCCATCAATCCGGGTCGAGTTGCCCTGCTGTGAGTTTCCGTTAACGAAACCACCCATCGTGCGCTGCGGATTCCCGCCGTCCGAGCTCTGGCCCTCGGTCACGATACTGAAGCCCGGAACGAGCTTGTAGAGCGCCTGGAAGTTTCGCCCCGCCGAGGACGTAATAGGGAGGTCCTGGATTTGTTTGGCCTGTAGTTGAGTATTAACGTCTGCCTTATCAGTCTGAAGCGTTGCCTCCTGCGCCGAATTAATGACTACAGTCTCGGTCACTTCGCCAACCTCCAACTGTGCGTCGACGCGTCGGACCACATTAGCCTCGACTCTGACATCTTCCTTGAGCACTGTCTTGAAAGACTTCATCGAAACCGTGATCTTGTAGGTGCCGACCTGGAGACTGCTAAATGAATATCCGCCATTACTATCTGTAACAACGGATTTTGTTTCTCCCGTGCCATCGTTAACCGCATCGACCTTGGCTCCCGGCACTACCTGGTGGTTGGGATCCGTCACGTTTCCCACAAGCGATCCGTACAGGACTTGACTGTACGCGGCGCCCGGCGCGAGCAGCCCCACCAGGATTGCGAAGAAAACGCCCAACATCAGTGAAGTCCGCCTGCGCTCAGTTTGTGAATTCAACTCCGCGCTTGATTGGGCCCCTCTTGAATCGATCCTGTTGAAATTAAACATTTGGTTTGTCTCCTTGGTTCGAAGGTTCTCGAGATTTGGACGCCGCGGCGACGTCACCGACTGGCGCACCTCGGGGTGCGTTTTCACCCTCCTGAAATTTAGCCTTCCAAGCAAACTGGACGACTCGGACAAAACTCACTAGTTGTTGGCTCAAACTGCGAACCGACGCAAGGCACCTTTAATTCGCACCCACAACAAAAGGCGCAAAAAAACCCAAAACTCCTCACGCGACAGACGGGGCCCCGAAGTGCTTCTGCAGTACCAGCGCGATCGTTCCACGAAGCCTTGGTTGGGACAATGGATCCGCGGGAACGATTCGAGTACCGGCACGCGTGTATGAATGCCGCTTAACCGCTTCGGCGATAACGGAGCCTATATGCTTCCAGGCGCGCGTAATCTCACCGATGACGACGATTACATCCGGCGCCAGTCCGGTGACAAGTACAGCGATGCCTCTTCCCAGATAGTCCGCCATTTGTCTTATGGCCACTTCGGCCTTCGGATCACCCTGCTCCGTCAACCGCATCAGATCATCGAAAGTCGGGACCTGGCCCGCCGGTCGAACTCCGTTCCTTCCAGTGCGGACGGTCGATGCGGCCTCAACGTAATAGCGCACCGCCGCGGAGTTCGAGGCATAAACCTCCCAACAACCCCGGTTGCCACACCTACACTCAAGCCCATCCGGAACAATCGCGGTATGTCCGAACTCACCTGCCATCCCAGTCGCGCCTTGAACTAATTGATGATTGAGGATCATTCCCACCCCAATCCCTTCGGACACGGTGACCGCCACGAGATTGCGAACTCCGTGGGCGTGTCGCCCGAACCAGATTTCTGCCAGCGCACACGAGTTGGCTGCGTTTTCCAAAGCGACGGACATCCCTGTTCCCTTTTCCAGCGCCGTTTTCAGATCAAAGTCACTCCATCCCAAGTTAGGGGCGAACACTAGTCGCTGGGATGCGAGATCAACTCGCCCGGGCAAACTTACACCGATCCCTTCGCAAGCGATTTCCGGGCGCATCTTGATCAGCTTTCGAATGCGGGGGACTAATTCCGCGATGAACTGCTGCGGGGTCCCAGCCGTAGGCAGTGACTCCTGCGCCACGAAGTGCGCGTCGAGGTCGGCGAGGGCTATCGTGGTCGTGGCCGGACGAATATTGATGCCGATGATACCGACGCGCTCCTTATTGAGGTGGAGGAAACGCGGCCTGCGCCCGCGCGCCGTGTGACCGTTCGCCCCCTCGGTCACCCACCTCTCGGCAATCAACTGTTCCGCGATTACCGAGACGGTGCTGCGCTGGAGACCAGAGTTACGAGCCAAATCCGCACGTGAAATAGGCTGTTGACTGCGAATCAAGTTGAGCACAATGCGTCGGTTAATGTCCCGGGCTGTTTCGCTTGTGGCCACCTGAAAACTGGTCAGATCAATCTTGCGCACTTCGACGCACCTCACCCTCCCTCAAATCACATCCGCGGAATTATTCGCAAGACTAGCTTGATAATTACCCACGTTTCTACCCCTTCCGGAGCGAAGGATGCGAATCACATTATCCGTTCATGAATACCTATTAGTTCGTGTCGCGAACTAATAGCACGATGTCTTTCGCAAGTCAACAAAAAACTTCGGATGCAGCTGCTCAATTAATATGTCCGCTTAAACTGCTCACTGAAAACGTCGGCATGCCAGCGAGGGTGAGGACAATCACCTTGAAGGAGAGACAATGTCGTCGTAGCGGGATGCTGGCCAGGCCGCGGACGAGATCACCACGGGAAAAACGCGTTCTCAGGTATAGCTATCGCGCTTTTCCCAGCCTTGCTTCCAGAAGTCCATGAAGCCTTCCATTGGGGGATGGGCAGCGATGACAGCTTCGTTTAGGTCGACGCCCAGGCCCGGTGCTTCGGGTATGGAAAAGTGGCCGTTCCTGACTTCGGGCCGGCCGCTGACAGCTTCACGCACCCATGGTTCGACCATGTCATCAAAGGTTTCCAGAATCTTGAAGTTCGGCGTACACACCGCCAGGTGAAGCGAGGCCATCGTGCCGACGGGAGAGCCAGCGTTGTGCGGCGCGACCGGCATGTAGTGCGCTTCGGCCATTGCGGCAATTTTGCGGGTTTCCCCAAGTCCACCCGCGTGGCACACGTCAGGTTGAATAATGTCCACCGCACGTTCGCGAAACAGATCGAGATAAAGATAGCGGGTGAATAAGCGCTCGCCTGCTGCCACGGGAATACCGAGCGGAGCGACAGCGCGTCGCACTTCCAGCAGCGCTTGCGTGTTTTCAGGTGGCACGGGCTCTTCAAACCAGCCCGGTCGGTACGGCGCCAGACGATGGCAGATGTCAATGGCGGTGTGCGTGGCGAAGCGGCCGTGCATTTCAATGAATAGTTCAGCCTCTGGTCTAATCGCGTCACGCACCGCGCCGACGATTTCCACTGAGCGACACTTTTCGTTCTCACTCAGCTCGTAAGAACCGGCGCCGAAGGGATCAATCTTCAGCGCTGTGTAACCCATCTGGATGACTTCGCGAGCACGCTCGGCAATGGCTTCGGGTGTGCGCTCGACCTGGTACCAGCCGTTGGCATAAGCGCGTACTTGATCGCGGCATTTGCCCCCGAGCAGACGCCAGACCGGCACGCCCAGCGACTTTCCCAGAATGTCCCAGCACGCCATCTCGACGCCACCCAGCGCCGAGCAGACAAAGAAGTCTCGCCGCCAGTATTCGTTGCGATAGACACGCTCCCACAGCGCTTCGATGTCGCGCGGGTCCTGGCCCAGCAGATAGCGTTTCTCCAGCGCGACGAGGTAGCCGAGCATGCCTTCGTCGCCCCACTGCACCGTGGCCTCACCGATACCGTAAAGCCCTGGCTGATCTGTCTCCAGGCGCAGCAAGATCAAGTTGCGCCAGCCCGACCCGAGGACAAAAGTTTTCAGTCCGGTGATTTTCATAAACTCTAAGCCACGGTCTTCGCGTTCGATCGAGGGCGAAACCCGCGGTATCGAAACTGATATATACTCACCCGAAAGTCCGCTATAGCCTGACCCGAAGAGACGTCAGTATTGCACACTTGGTAAGACGGTCAGAAGAAAGGATCGAGGAAGCGAAAAAACAAGGTGAAGACTGAACAGTCAAACGCGGGCCAATTTAGGTAAGTCACCTAAGATGGAACATCGCTTATTCATCACCGGCACCGTGGGTCGCTCTTGCATCTGTTGAAGTCATTTCTCTTTGCTGCTCCTTTCATGATTCACTCCTTATTGATGACGAAACGCTTGTACGAGCGTGAACAGGCCCGAAGTGAGAAAGATCAAGGCGGCATCGTACTTGATCGGCTTTTCTGGCTGCTACGTTGCAGAGCAACGCGTTTCTCGTAGGCCTCGCGAGCAATCTGAACGTCCTGCAAGAAATACGGAAGCTCCTTGAGCAGCAGTGCCTGGGGTCCATCGACCAGCGCTTTCGCGGGCTCGGGATGAAAGTCAACCAGGATCATGTTCGCGCCGGCGATCACTCCCTGTGCGGTGGCGTGCATGATTTCCAGAATGCCTTCGGGACCGCTCGTGCGCAAACCGACCGAGTGAGAAGGATCAATACAAACCGGCATCCGAGTGAGCCGCTTCACCACCGGGACGTGCGCGAAATCGACAAAGTTGCGATGCGGATCGCCAATGTTCGTCTTCATGCCGCGCAGGCCAAAAATCACTTTGCGATTTCCTTCGCTCGCCAGATATTCGGCCGCGTGCAGCGATTCGTCCAGGTTAATGCCGAATCCGCGCTTTAGAAGGATCGGGAATTCCTGCTGTCGCCCTGCGCTCTTCAGCAATTCGAAGTTCTGCGTGTTCCTAGTGCCGATTTGCAGCATCACTCCAGTAGGTTTGCCGGTCAAATCCAGGGCTTTGTGAATCTCGTCAATGTGCGATTCATGCGTCACTTCCATCGCGATGATTTTGATCCCGTACTTGCCCGCCAACTCGAAAACATACGGCAGACAGTCTTTCCCATGTCCCTGGAACGAGTAGGCGCTGGTGCGCGGCTTGTAAGCTCCCATGCGCGTGCACACCTGGCCGTTATCGCGCAGCGCGCGCATCATCAGCTCGACATTTTCGCGCGTGTCTACGGCGCACAACCCGGCAAAGACGTTGAGCGAGTCCTGGGAGAGGCGGATGCCCTGGTAGGTAAAATGCGCGGGCCGGCGATCGCCATTGTGCCTACCCAGCACGCGATATTCTTCCGAAACGCGCACGACCTGTTCGACACCGGGAAGACTTTTCATCTCCTCAACGGGGAGTGTCGCCGTGTGTCCAATCAAATGAACTTCAGTTATCGACAAATCGAGCCCCTGTTCATGGTGAATGCGCAGCTCGATGTTTGGCAGACGGGAAAGGTGATTCAGCAGTTGCTGGTATTCAGCACTTTCAAAGCTAAGATTGGGTTTCAGAATCAAGATCATGATTGTATTACTCCCCACCGAACGGCTCTTTCGTTTTTCGCTTTCGCCAGACGGTTCGCCTCAGTAAAGATTTGGTCAATTTCGCTCATTTCGCCGCGCTTTCCTTCAGAGCGCCCGCGTAGCTCCTCCCGCACGATGTCCAGCTCCTGCGCGAAGACATCTAACGCCGCTGTGATCTGCGCGTCATTAGTTTCGAGAATGTCGCGCCACATCGACCACGAGCTTCCAGCCAGCCGCGTCATGTCGCGAAAGCCGCTGCCCGCCACAGCGAGAAGCGAATCCACGTGTGGTACGTTTCCAAGGGTCGCAGCCAGGGTAGTGGAAAGCAGCTGTGGTAGATGGCTGATGAATGTGAGCGCGCGGTCGTGTGCTTCGGGAGTCATTAACGTCACGCGCGCGCCGATTGCCTTCAGTGTTTCTTTAAAGGTTCGAAGTTGGGCAGTCCTCTCGCTGTCATCGACCAGCACGTATGGGACATCTCTAAAAAGCTCAGCACTAGAATAAGAGAGTCCCGAATGCTGGCTGCCGGCGATCGGGTGACCGCCAATGAAGACGACCCCGTCCGGCAGATGCTCACGCGCCACGCGACAGATTTCAACCTTCGTGCTCCCGGCATCAGTTACCAGCGCGCCGACTTTTATCTGCGATCCGAGACCACGCAGGAAATCGATAATGCCGCCGACGGGCATCGCTAAATAAATCAGGTCGGATTGTGAGACTGCGCCATCGGCGAAAGACGAATCTACTTCGTCAATGATGCCGCACTGCAAAGCCTCTTCAAGAACGTCGACCGCAATGTCCCAGCCGGCGATGCGTCGACACGTTCCACTCCGCTTCAAGGCCAGCGCGAAAGACGCGCCAATCAATCCGCAGCCAACGATCGTCACCCGGTCCCAATTTGGCCGTGCGATTTGTGGAGAAGTTTTCGGTGCGCTCTCGATGGATTGAATTCGTCGAGACTCATCAATGATCGTTTTGAAGATCTTCTTGATACTCTCCTGATTCAAAGGTCCTTCGCTCGACTCGCACGCTCTCGCCAGGACCTCTCGTTCGCGATCCGGATCGCACAGGGGAGCACGCTTACGTTTCTTCACCAGTCCAATCTCGGCCGCGAGTCGAGCCCGGCTGTTCAGCAACGTAAGCAACTCGTCATCAATCGCGTCTATTTCAGCGCGCCACTTCTCGATCTTGTTATTCATCGCAACTCCTTCTTCGCCGCAAAAAAGAACCGGCCACTTTCCTTGCTGAAGGAAGTGGCCGGTTGGTACTTGAACTTCTTAAATTGCTAGATCATCACGTACTGCCAGCCAGCCACTTTCCATCCCTCACTCCGAAGAGCGGGCGGTAGTAGCGGTAATAACGATTGCCGGTGATCTGATTCATCATCTGTCGTTGCCGCACCCTCTTTGAACGCGCTGAACAAAGTTAAAGGCCGCGCCGGATTCTGTCAAGGAGATCACCCGTGGTGGAGTTCGCCTCAAACGGTCACGGCAGCAGTATATGACGCCGTGTCTATCGTGACGACTTTGACGCCGACGCCTCTCTGGAAATCTACTCATTGCTCGCCCGCTTGCCGAGTTTGCAGAAGGAAAGTTGTTCCGGCCGGGAAAACTGTTGTCGTTCAACTTGATGAGCTGAGGCCGTGTCACCTTCCGAAAAAACTTTTTGTTAATTTCGCGGGCTACGCCCTCACTTAGGGTGTAGCCCCAAGTGACTTCGAGAGAATTTCAGGTATCGCCACCGCCGGGTTTATCTCGCCCGTTTGGCAAACCGGATAGTGGCACTTAGCCCGCGACGTCACAGGTTCTCACGGCCCCTGTTTCTCTGTGGTTGCGGTAGCGTTGTAAATAGCCGTTAACTGCGTCTGCACGCCGCATGTGAATGTAGGCGAGGGGAAGATTCACGCGTTTCCAGCTCATCACCAGCATCGTCTGCGCTTGCGCATCTTTCTTGTCGAGATTCAGGTTCGGCATCTTTGTCTCCGGCGAGACGCCTTCGGGATTCATAAAGTGCTCCACGAAGGGAAAGACTTAGGCAGCCCCTCTAGAAAGCCTCTCTCTTACGGTCCAAACCTATGCCGGTACTCACCGGAGACGAGAAAAGCCTTCACCATTTCTGCGTTAACGAAGTTGCCGTTGAACTGATTGAGCTTGCCCAGCCAGAAGTCATAACCCGTATAGTCTGAGTCCGGCGTGTCGTTGGGGTTGCGCCGCAGATAGCCGAAGTATTGTGCCAGCACAAAGGCGCGGTTACTCTCAGCGGCAAACAAGTCCGGATCTTCTGCGACCGCTCTCAAGACTTGCGCTCGCGTCTTGGCGCCTGAAGTGAGATCGCTGATCAATTGCGCGCTCTCCGTTTGCGACAGCGCGCCGCCGGCGTTTGCGTTAAGGGTATCGACAAACTGACCCGCCGGCATCCCGATGGGATAGGCCGCGGTGAAGCGTGCGCGCAGCACAAACTCTGCTATCAAAGCCTGCTTGTTGTTCTCCAATAATTGATCCGCGCCTGGCGCACCAATTATCACTCCGCGACCGATCTGCTGAGTGTCGGGCAGAAACTCGTTGAGCCGGACGACTGGTACTGAGAGCTGATGCGTGCCGCCCAGCGTCGACGTACCCTGTGCGCCGCCATAAGCCACTCTGTAGAGACGTTCTACCAGATAGCCCGTCTGCTGAAACTCTATTGATAAGAAGAAAGCCGCCGAAACATTTATGCGCTTTACCTCAATGCACTGCGCATCATTTCCGCACTGCGTAATTTCGTTAGTCCAGAACGCCAATCCGCCGGCGTCGGGCTCGCGGTTGAGAAAATCGATGTAATGGTTGCGAGCGAAAGCCTGGGCCTGATCGATGGGGTTAAGCCCGTTTGACGTCTCGTTATCGTTGATGATTACAGTGACAGTGCTGGGCGAACCAAGATTCGTGCCCGTTGCGTTGCTGAGAGAGACAGTAAAGCTCTCGTTACCTTCCGCAAAAGAATCGTCGACAATGGGAATCGAGATCGTTTTCGAGTTTTCCCCTGGGCCAAAGTGTAGCGTCCCCATCGTGGCTTCGTAATCACAGCGGGACGAGGCAAGCCCGTTGATTGTGCCGCAGTCGTTCGCGCCGGCGAAATCGCCGGTTGTGTAATCAACAGTCGCGGCCGCAGAAGTATCACCGGTGCGTGAGATCGTAACCAACGCACTTGTTGGGCCTTCGGCGATTGTTTGGCTCGACACACTAACCTGCACAGTATTCGTCGACTCTGATTCCGGGGCTGACGTCAGTGCTTCTCCCGCGTCAATACGAGCGTTAGGATTAGGACCCTGGATGCGATGGGTGTGTTTCAATATGTGATCGATGATCTTTATGTTCGACAACGTGGGAAAGGCGGCGCGCACCAACGCCGCCTCGCCGGCAACTATTGGCGCAGCCATCGACGTCCCGCTCCAGGTTCCGTATTGACCGTTTGGGACTGTACTCACAATTGCTTCGCCGGGAGCCGCTACCCCAACCCAGGAACCGCGTGTTGAAAAAGTGGCCAGTACGTCCCCGGAAGTCGTAGCGCCTACGGCAAGCAAGCCCTCTACGTTTTCCGCCGCGGGGAATTGTTGCGTCGTGTTTCCGGCATTGCCTGCCGCGGCTACAACGACGAGGTTGGGATTTGCGACGGCCGGAAAATCATCGTCACCTGGAGCGGGCACATCGTCACAAACCTTCGAAAGCACGCTGCTCAAAAGCCTGGTATGACGCAGCGTAACCAGGCTCATATTTATTACGTCAGCGCCATCATGGGTATTTGGATTGCCATCCGGATCAACGGCATAGGCAAGTGCTTCTGCCAGAACCCAGACATTTCCCACTCCATGCTGATCAAGTACTCTAATCGGAATGATCTTGGCTTCCGGGGCGGTTAGTGCAATCAGACCAGCCACAACAGTGCCATGGCCGTAGGGACCGATTACCTGATTGCCAACCTCAGTGGGATCGTTGTCGTTGTCAACGAAGTCATAGCCCGGCAGCAGGTGTCCTGCCAGCGCCGGGTGGGTTGCATCAATACCGGTATCCAGCACAGCGATCTTAATCGGGCCGTTGGGGCCTGTCCCACGGTTAACCTGGTGGGCGAGCGACAAATGGATCATCTGAGGCGCCCATTGGGCGACATACATCCCCAGATCGCCTCCTCCACTCCAGGTTTGTCCGCCACTCCAAGTCTGACCGCCCCCCTCGGGCGGTGTCTCGATAAAGTTGGGCTCAGCAAAAACTACTCGTACATCAAGTACCAGCGCGCTCACTACTGCGGTGACACTGGCTCCATTGGTGATGCGGAGTTTGTAGATTGGTCTTGAACCGAACTGATCGAGCGGAGTTGGGTCGAGAGAATATTGAGCAGCGATGCCGGGAAGATCTGCGGCACTGGCAAGCTTAACGACGACTTCGCCGGCTACAGATTCTTGATCACCGTCGCTGGCGTGCGCGACAAGCGCGACAGGATATTCCCGCCCGCTACATAACAGCGACACGGTGAGAAGGAGCAAACCAGCTAAAATTGTCAGAGTACGACGCACAGACTGTTCCTTAAGGCATTGAGCATGCCAAGCACTATTTATCGGGGCTCGCTCCCAACATATCGAAAATTCAGGAGACTTCAAGAACACCGTCCCCGAGAGTTTACCGATCCTACAGTCCCGAGCATCGACTCTTAAATACGAGATCGGAGAGAAAAATCTCAGCATAATTCGAGGGCTCTTCGTTTGCCTCGAAGATGCGAAGCGATTCAGATGGCGGCCAACCCACAAAGGTTGGAGTTCACGCACGCTCCCGGGTCCACTCCGTAATTGGGGGAAAATACTCACTGCGGAAGGGAAAATCCTACTATGGGGTCCGAAGCCGCGATGGCGCTTTGGTTCGGAGTTCCGCCTTCAGGCAGGGCTTGTTCCTCACAACTCCACCTTAAGGCGGAACTCCGAACATACTCTACCAGCGCCCAAACAGAACAAAGGGAGCCCAAAAGAACGGATGCGGCTTTTCTTTCAACATTTTCACTTGGGCCGCCCGCAGGGCCGCGGAGGGAGAGCTGGTGGCTCTTAGTGCCCGGTAGAAATCCGCCATCAACACTGCTGTCGCTTCATCATCCACAGTCCAAAGGCTGAGTAAAATCGAAGGGGTGCCAGCCGAAAAGAATCCGCGCGCCAGTCCGATCAACTCATCTCCCGGCGCAATAGCATTGATGCCGGTTTCGCACGCGCTAAGTGTCACCAGGCTGCAGTTCAGTTTTAGACCGTAAGCGTCGCGGACAGTTAGCCAACCATTGCCAAGTCTCAGTGAAGAAAACAATGGATTGTCAGATCGAAACTGACCATGACACGCCAGGTGCAAGAGGTCGGCAGCCTCCGAGTTTTCGCGCAGCACTTCGATCGAAGCATTCCGGTCAAGGAACGACAGGCAATTTGGGAAAATATCAGCTATCGCCTCGATCTCCTCGTGGACTCGGGGTATCTCCTCATCAGCTACTCCCATAAGCAATGCACTGTTCAGTTGGTGTCGCGGGCGGGCAAGGCATTGATGCAGGACCAGCGCGCTGGGAGCATTGGCAATCTCTCTTCGCTCAATCAGATAGCTGGTTCCGTCGTGCAATGCGTTAAAAGGAAGATAATGCAGAGCGTGGTGCGGCACGATCACCAGCCGTCGTTCTCCCAGCTTTGGCTCGATCGGCCTCAACAGACGATCGTAAAGCGACCCAAGACGAGCCCGGACACGGGCGGTTAGTTCAGGCAGATGTTTGCGAATTCTCTCGGAGCCGTGACGAAGCGTGTCAATCTGAAAGCGAAGGCCCGCGATTTCTCGAGCTAGCTCAGATTCGGTCCCCAAATTTCTCAATACCTCGATGTGCTCGTTTGTCACGACAAAGGCGATTAATTCTTCGCCGATCGTAGCGTATTCCACCAGGGCCGTTTCGGAGGTAAGGTCTTGCTGAAGCTGTGACAAAGAAAACGATGCGCTGTGTCCTAATGATGACTTCTCTGCTCGGTGCTGGAGTTGGCGCGTGATCTGAAGCAACTCGCTCTCGCGGTCACGCAACGTTCGTTGCAGGGCCGCAGTCTCGCTCTGATTTCGCGCCAGTTCACCGCGAGGTCGGTTTATCTGGTTGTATAGATAGTTTAGTTCCTCTCGTAACCTCTCGATTTGCCGCAACAACTCAGCCTCAAATTCATCCCGCGCTTCGGTGTGCAGACTCAGATTTCCACCAAGAGCATCTGCAAGTGCTCGCGATCGCGCGCTCTCGACAACAGCGAACCCTTCGGCGACGCGCTCTCCCTCAAGACATAGCCGCACGAGTTCGTTGTAAGGAACCAATTTGTCTGAAAAGAACGCGGTGCGAAATTCTTCCGCAGGAAGTGGCGCGCGCAACGCCTCGATAAGTTTGATCGCGCTCTTGAACGAACGTTCGGCGACCTGGCGCCTACCTGAGGTTGCAGCCAGCAGTCCTAACGAGGTAAGACAACGCGCGGCAATGTCGGACTGCGCTTCCGATTGTGCTTTGCTTAATGTCTCTTTCAAAACCTCAAGAGCTTCATCCTCTAATCCTTCACCGCGAGCCGCTTCGCCGTGCAGCCAGCGCGTAAACATCAAGCGTCGCGGAGCACCGGCAGCGGCCAATGCTGGTTCGGCCTCAATCGCTAATTTTCGCGCCGCCGCACACTTCTGCTGCGTGTAAAAAAGTTGTGCCTCGGTAAGCTTGAGCACCGCCACACCTACATTGTTTCCTTCGGCCTCGTAAAGTTCTCTGGCTTTGCCTAACAACGTGTGGGCGATCTCGGTCTGGCCCAACATAATTGCGGCCCGCGCGTGATACGCGAGAGCGTGGGCCTCTTCAGCTCTCATTCCAAGCTCCGCAAATGTTCCCGTTACCCGTTCATAGATTTCCATTGCTTCCGGAATCAGATTGAGTTCGAGGTAGGCGTCGGCTATCTCCTGTTCGGTCATGGCCGACAAGTGGGACATTCCAAGCTGGGCATACTTGCGGCGTGAACGTTCCAGATAATCAAGCGCGCGATCGTAACGGCCCTGATACAACGCGAGTGCTCCGATGCTGGATTCGATTGCCGCCTGGGTAGCGGGCTGATGAGAGGCCTCGGCCCGTTTCAGCGCCTGCTGGTAAAGGTCTTCAGCAGCGTGAATCTTGGATTGCAGTGAAAGCGTCAGCGCCAAACTGTTTTCAATCTTCGTAAGCTGGTCCGAATCGTTTGCAAGAATGAAGCGCTCGCGAGCCGAAGACTGAAACTTTTCCGCCTCTGCGTATTGATCGCGACGAAAATGAATATTGCCTATGTTGTGCTCGATTTTGCCCGCTGCGAGATTATCGGCGAAGGTGAGAAATAGATCGCGAGCAGCCAGTCCGTACGAAATGGCTTCGTCATAACGGCCCAGCATTGCCAGCGCGACCAGTTTACTGACTTGTGTTTCCGCGGCAGCTCGAGGTTGTCCGAGTTCAAGGAAGCGCGCCTCGGCGTCTTCAAGAGCACTTATGGCTTGCTCCATCTGTCCGTCAACGACCGCTTTTAGTCCAATGCCCCAGGCCTCGAGGGCAGTGATTTCGGGAAGGGGAGCAACAATGGCAAGGATGCGCAGCGAGGCAGCAGCCCCGACTGCTCTTGCGGGATGCGTGCTCCAGGCGTCAAGACAAATGTCTTTCAGCAGATAAGCGAGCCTAACATCCGCCAGCGCAGCGTGGGTCCTGAGCAATGCTTCCCGCTCCGCATCGCCCGCTCCGACGAGAAGCGCCGCAAGCTCTGCATGCTGCATCCGTTGCCCTACGTCTATGATTTCAGCTCTAGCTGGGGAACCTCTACTTCGATATTACCTAAACGCAGAAAAAGTTTGTAGCTGCCGGACGGCACCGGCGGTAGCGTGAATTCACAGAGTTCATTCAGCGGAGCAGCCGCGGATCTGGTTTCACCTTCGAGCCTTACTTCCCCCGCCCCGCAGTCTTGCCCGAGCAACTGACCGGCGACAACCCACTGATCTTTCAGCGGCGTGAGTCGCAGATCAACGTCGTTCCCCTCGGCTGAAAAGACTAGCTGGCGCGAAGCTACCTGACCTGAGCGCAATCCAAACGCGGGAACCAGGTTCGCACTACTATCAAAAGTCAAAGCAGCAACGATACGGCGCAGAATCGAGGGCGCCCCGGACTCTCCACGTTGGGCAAAAATGTTTACCGCATACGCGATCAGATCGCGCGGCGCGTCGGGTTCTGTATCAGTCTTCATCAACATCATCAATTGCTCAAGCCGTTGCAGCTCATCCCTGCACTTTGTGCAAGTCGAGATATGTGTCATTAGCTCACTTCTCTCGTCGGTCGCGGTTCGTTTCTCCGCGAGATCCGCCAGAGCACTAAAAGGAATGTGTTGAGAGTTAGTCTTCATTGTTGCACCAGCAGTCCGGGGCTTCCCGCTAATCTTTTCCCACAGCAACAGTGCGGTTCCGTAGCGCAAAAATACACTTCGGGACTATTCAAGCAAAGGCAGCATTTTTATTGAGCAAACGCAGCATTTTCTCAAGGCAACGTGCGCGGGTTGGCCCGATGCTCCCGGCGGAGGTGCCAAGGGAAAGTGCTATTTCCCCATAAGAAGGCGGCTCGGGCTCGTAAAAGAGCATGGTCAGCAATTTTCGGCAGCGGTCGTCGAGCATGGCGAGCGCGCTACGAACTTCATGTTGCTGCTCGAGGCGCAACATTACTTCGTCCGGCAGAGGCGCCTCGTCCGGAATCTTCGCAAACTCCTCATCCGCTTCGTCCTCACTATTTCCAATCCTGCCTTGTTGCTGCGTTCGTTCTTTTGAAATAAGACGCCACGTCTTGCGACGCGCCGTAGTAACTAGCCAGGCATGCAATCGTTCGGGATCATCGATGTCATCCAACTTCTGAAAGAGGGTAGCAAACACTTCCTGAAAAACTTCGGCCGACTGGTCTTCGTCCAGGCCGGCCCTGCGCGGAATCGTGTAAATCAAGCGTTGATAGCGCTTCACCAGCGCCTCCCACGCCGGTTGCTCCCCGCGGCGGCAGGCCAACAGTAATTGCTTGTCAGTGTGTTCCATGCGCCAAACGAGAGGCCAAACTCATAAAGCGTGAGCAGTTAGTGTAACGATTGTTCCTGTGAGTTCAAAACTGGGCTTCAAACTGGTGGCCGGTCAGTTTCAAATCCTGGATGCGTCAGGCCACTTGCCCTGAACCACATTTGACCACTAGTACCAACTATTAACTGACGCCAAGGTATTTTTGAGAAAAGTAACGGCACTGTGCAGTTGACCTGGAAACATCCGGGTTAATGGCAAGAATTTCTTAAGGGAAAGTTTGGAGAGAATAAAATGAAGAAGATAAACACGCGAACGCTGCAAATGTTTCAACGATCACTCGCACGCACTGGTTTTATCGTGCTGGGCTTGAGCTTGTTCCTTTTCGCCGCTTCCATAGTGGCCGTACATGCGTCTAATGGCGGACCGGGCACGTCGACAAAGATTGAGGCCGAGTTCGCAGGCGCCAGTCTCAACGGTTTAGTCCCCAAAGGCGAGGCAGAGGCTGAGTTCTTTGATGATGGGAACCGCAAATTTGAAGTCACAGTGGAAAACGTCAATCTCCCGAACGGGACGGTTCTTAACGTGCTGGTTGACGGGGCCAAAGTCGGCACCTTAACCATCGGAGGGTTGATGGCCCAGCTGGAACTTAGTACAAAAGATGGGCAGACTGTGCCGCAAATCAACTCGCGTACGCGTGTTGCAGTAACCGATCAGGCAGGCAACACGATTGTCGCCGGTTCATTCTCCAACATTCCCTCTACTCCGTCGCCGTCACCAGGCGCATCTCCATCGCCCAGTCCCGCAACCGCCGGCGACGCAAGGATCGAGTCGCGTCTGGCTGGCGCAGCCATCGGCGGGCTGATACCAAAGGGCCATGCCCGATTTGAAGTCCGCACTAATGGACGGCGGAAACTCAACGTCGAGATTGAGAAGGTAAACCTACCGGCAGGAACTATCCTCAATGTTCTGGTTGATAACTTGAAGGTCGGCCAAATTGTTCTCAGCTCGACACTGGAAAATGAGTTGGAGTTGGACACCGAGAAAGGTAATCCTGTTCCGACCATCACAACGGCATCGACCGTTGTGGTAACCGACGCCCAGGGTAAGACCATCCTTAGCGGCGCCTTCAACACAATGGCCACTCCTTTTCAGGGAAACGACATCGATGACAATCGCTTCTTTGTCGAACAGCACTACCGCGACTTCTTTGACCGCGAAGGTGACGACAGTGGGTTGGACTTCTGGGAGCACCAGATCACCAACTGCGGTGACGATTCCGGGTGCATCGAGCGCTCACGCATTAACACCTCTGGCGCCTTCTTCCTTTCCATTGAGTTTCAGGAGACCGGCTTTCTGCTTTATCGCTTCAACAAAGCATCATTCGGCAAAATGCCCCGGCGTAACGACTTCCTGATTGAGATGCAGTCCATCGCCCAGGGCGTGGTGGTAGGAGCGCCGGGATGGGAGCAAAAGTTGGATGATAACAAGCGCCAGGCGGCCGAACGCTGGACCAGCCGGCAGGATTTCCGAGACCGCTTCGAGCACATGTCAAACGGGCAGTTTGTTGACGACATTTTCGCGAACGCCGGCGTGAAGCCAAGCCAACTGGAACGCGAAGACTTGATCCGAGGCCTGGACTCGGAAAGTGATACCCGCGGCTCGGTGCTGCGCAAGGTCTCTGAGAAGTCCGAGTTCAGCAGAAAAGAGCAAAATCCGGCCTTCGTGCTCATGCAGTACTTTGGATATCTGCATCGCAACCCGGACGAAGGTCCGGACCACGATCTCAGCGGCTTCAACTTCTGGTTGCAAAAGCTGGACGACCACGGCGGCGATTTTCACTCAGCCGAAATGGTCAAGGCTTTCCTGGTCGCAGGAGAATACCGAAACCGCTTCGAGTGGTAAGTGAACACGAAGCCTCCGGCGCGATGTTCATAGCGCGGGACTCCAGAGTCCCGCGCTTTTCTTTTTGCTTCTCACGTCGTAGACAGATCCTGAACTTTTTAAGCTCGCCAGTTTGAGCATTGCAGAGTCCAAACAGTTGCGAGATTACGCAACTGTGAGCGCAAGGCTGCGAAGTTTTGCGCACCGATAATGCTCGCAGCGAAGGCTCGACCACTAAGATCGCCGGCCGCTCAAAAAAGACAAAGCAGAGATCGCGGGCTCTTTGCAAATCGCCTGCGCCTTATCAGCGTAGTCCACGTTAACGAGGGAGTCTCTGCTAACGGAATGGCCCATCGTTTGCGACATATCACGCGCAAGATGCGCGTGCCACGTTCCACCACTACCGGAAATGATGAAGCCCTGAGGAAAAACCTGTCCCGGAAACTGATGAATCATGAAGACGATCATTGAACCGTTTAGAGTCAAAGTAGTCGAACCCATCAAGATGACCACGCTCGCCGAGCGGGAACTTTATCTTAAAGAAGCCGCGTATAACCTGTTCCTGCTCAAAGCGGAAAACGTCATCATTGATTTGCTCACCGACAGCGGCACGGCGGCAATGAGCGCGGACCAGTGGTCTGCGTTGATGCGCGGCGACGAGTCCTATGCCGGCAGCAAGAGCTTCTATCGTTTTGAAGAGGTCGTGCGCGACATCTTTGGTTTCAAGCAGGTGATCCCCGCGCACCAGGGACGCGCCGCCGAACGCATCCTCTTCTCGGTCATGTGCAAGAAAGGAAGCATCGTTCCGAATAACACCCACTTCGATACGACGCGCGCCAACATCGAATACCTCGGGGCGGAAGCAGTCGATCTACCGATTCCGGAATTCTATCAACCGGCCGTCAATCATCCGTTCAAAGGCAACATGGACACGGAGGCGCTCGCTCGCTTCATCGAGCAAGTAGGGCCAAGCCGCATTCCTCTCGTGATGCTCACGGTGACGAACAATTCCGGCGGCGGCCAGCCGGTTTCGATGGCGAACATCCGCCAAGTGAAAGCGATCTGCTCTCGTGACGAGATTCCGCTCTATTTGGACGCCTGTCGTTTTGCCGAGAACGCTTACTTCATCAAGCTGCGCGAAGCTGGGTATGCGGACAAATCCGTGAAGGAGATCGCGCGTGAGATGTTCTCGTATGCCGATGGTTGCACGATGTCGGCGAAGAAGGACGGGTTGGCGAACATCGGCGGCTTCCTCTGCACGAACGATGACCAGTTGGCCCAGCAGGAGAAAGACCTGCTCATCCTGACTGAAGGCTTTCCTACCTATGGCGGTTTGGCGGGTCGCGATCTCGAAGCCATCGCTGTCGGTCTTGAAGAGGTTCTACACGAGGACTATCTACAGTATCGCTTCGCCTCAATTCGCTATCTCGGCGAGCACATCGCGCGCGCAGGCGTGCCTATCGTGCAACCGCCCGGCGGCCACGCAATCTACATCGATGCGCGCGCGATGCTGCCGCACATACCACTGCTCCAGTATCCAGGTCAGGCTCTGGCCATTGAACTTTACCGGGAAGCAGGCATTCGTTCCTGTGAGATCGGCTCAGTGATGCACGCCGAGCATTCGGAAACCGGCGAAGAGATGCCCTCCGCAATGGACCTGGTGCGTCTGGCAATTCCCCATCGCGTCTATACGCAAAGCCACATCGACTATGTGGTCGAGGCAATTCTTCAGGTCCACGAGCGACGAGAATCGATAGGCGGTTATCGAATCATCAGCCAACCGAAATTTCTGCGTCACTTCACCGCGCAATTTGAGCCGTTACCAAACTAATTGATGTTAAGAGAGAGAGGAATAATCATGGAGAACAAATACTTTTACTCAACCGCGGTTGACTGGACCGGAGAGCGTCATGGCGACTTGCGCTCAACCGTCCTGCCAAAGCTGCAAGTTGATGCTCCGCCGGAATTCAAAGGGCACGAAGGAGCCTGGACGCCGGAACATCTTTTCGTAGCTGCGGTCAACTCGTGTTTCATGACTACATTTCTGGCCATTGCTGAAAACTCAAAACTGGAATTTGTCAGCTTTAGCGCGGATGCGAAAGGAAAGTTAGAGAAGCTGGAGGGGCAGGGTTTCATCATGACCGAGGTCGTACTGCGTCCCAAACTCCTCATTAGCCACGCCCGCGATGCTGAACGCGCGGGTCGCATTCTGGAGAAAGCAGAAAAGAACTGTCTGATTTCCAACTCGATCAAAACAGAGACGAAGCTCGAGCCTGAGGTCAGTTTCGCCGGTGAGTGAAACCAGACAGCCGGACCATGATTTTAGGTTTGGTTCGCAGCAGGTCGACTAAGCCAAACACATTGGACCTGCACTCCGCATTGAAGAGTTGTTGAAAAGAGGTGCACTGACATGAAAAAGCAGCATCGCACAAAGAAAGAGCACTATCGTATTCGCACCCACCTGATTCACGGGAATTATGAAAGCAAACAGTGGGACTTTGACCATCACCTGATTCCGCCGATTTCGGCTTCCGCCGCGTACCGTTTGGGCTCGGTGCACCGGGGTGCGCAGGGTTTTGTCGAGTTTGCCTCAGACGAGGCGGACGTCAAAGGGCACATCCCGATTTACATTTATGACCGTCTGGACGAACCGACGCGCGGGATGCTGGAGGAGAATCTGGCGTATGCCGAGGGTGGCGAGACCGCAGTTGCATTTGCGACGGGAATGGCGGCCATCAGCGCAGCCCTCGGTATCACCAACAAGGCGGGCACGGAGCTCCTCGCGCATCACACTCTCTACGGTTGTACTTACAGCCTGGTAACAAACTGGCTGCCTAGGTTCGGCATCACCACGAAATTTGCTGACCTGAGAGATGAGCAGAGCTTCAAACAGGCGATCACCAACCGCACCCGCGTTGTTTATTTTGAGACTCCCGTAAATCCCACGCTCGATCTGATCGACATTGCGTTGGTCCGGCGCTGGATGGACGAAGTCAGACCCGGCGCGGAAGAGAAAGATCGGCTCCTGATGATCGTCGATAACACTTTTGCCACGCCTTACTGCCAGCGGCCCCTGGCACTCGGAGCTGATCTCGTTGCCCACAGCCTGACGAAAGACATCGGTGGCTTTGGGACGGATATGGGTGGCGCCGTAATCGGACCACTCAAGTTTCACGCGCCGCTTTTGATGTATCGCAAAGACTTTGGCGGCGTCCTCACGCCCAAGAGTGCCTGGTCAATTCTCGTCTACGGATTACCTACCCTGGCGACACGGATGGTGAATCAGCAGAAATGTGCGCACAAGGTGGCGCAGTTCCTCGAACAGCATCCGAAGGTGGCCTCAGTTCACTATCCGGGACTGGAGACATTTCCGCAGCACGAGCTCGCTCGCCGGCAGATGACCAGTTATGACGGCAAATTCGCCCCCGGAAGCATGGTCTATTTTGTTCTCAAGGGTGAGGAGCAGGCGGCCACCGAAGCTGCCGACCGTTTCATGGATTACATTGCCAATCATGCCTACAGTATTACGTTGGCGGTAAGCCTCGGACAGATTCGTACGCTAATCGAAGAGCCTTATTCAATGACCAGCTCGGCGTTACCACCGGAAGTGAAGCACGCCCGCGGGCTGGAGCCCGGCGGCATCCGACTTTCAATCGGCCTGGAGGACTGGCACGACATCATCCACGACCTGGAAACCGCACTTGAGCAGATTTGATTACCAGGGTTCGCCTGGGGAACATGTTTTGAAGCGGGAGTAAGCAGACTTCTCCGAAGACGCCGCGATGTGTTTCACCCCGTTAGGGGTGACATGTTTATAGCCCAGAAATCAAAACCCCTCCGGCTCCGTTCGGAGGAGCGGGACAATCTCCGAGTGACAACTATCCGGTTGACTCCCGCTCCTCCGAACGGAGTTTGGGAATGGATTAGGGCTCAATCTATAAACATCACACTCCTAACGGAGTGAAAACCAGACAGCGAAGGGGCCAGCTCATTGTCCACATCAGGCGAAGCCGAATGTTGATTGACAGGTTCTGCGTAACCTGCGGATACTCTTCAATTCTGAGTGCACCCTGGCGCGGGCTGTCGTATTCGTAGAGGTTTACACGCGCACATGATTCTGCGATAAATGAGATGATATGAGCACGCAAACCGAAAGCATTGAGATCGCTGGTCTACCGCCGGGAACGAAGAAGGCAATTGAAGAATTGAGCCGAAGCAAAGGCAAGAGCGCCGAAGAATATCTCCGCATGTTGATTGAAGCCGAGATTCTTTCTGAGCAAACTTTTAGCGAGATTCTCGCGCCCATCCGTCAGAGCTTTCGCGAGAGCGGGATGAGTGAGCAGCAACTGGATGCGCTCTTTGAGGACCTTCATATGAAGTCGAACGGTGAACTGCAACGCGAATTCGAATCCTGGGATGCAGCAAGTGACGAAGACTTTCTGAAGCTCGAACACAGGATGGCAGAGGTGGAATAAATGGCGCGCCGCGATGTATTGCTTGTTAGTCTGACGGAAACATCTGGTCTTAGCCGTCTTGAGACGGCTTTCCCGAAGGGTTACTAGACCAGCCGTTTTACGGCTGGGTAAGAGCCTCTACTCTACCGCCAGCCCGTTTTAATGGGCTTCACACTCCGGCTTTAGCATGGCTGAAGCCGTGACGAGAAGGACGCTAAAGCGCCCTGTGTGTCTCTGCTTCCGTTTTACCAGCCCTATAAGGGCTGGCCTAGTAACCCTCCGGGAAAGCCGCGTGAACGCGGCTCGGTTTTCGAGGATTGACGGCTTCTCTAATGTGACGCTACACACGACGCACTCAACCAGGAGGGAGCGCAAGCAGTATGAAGAAAGCATCAGCGAAGAGAAATAACTACGACCTGAGACCGGAGTACGACCTCTCGCAACTGAAAGGCGGCGTTCGTGGCAAGTACTACCGCGAAGCTACTGCCGGCACCAACCTCGTACTGATCGAACCAGAATTGGCAAACGTGTTTCCCGACACCGAATCTGTCAACCGCGCGCTCCGGCTTCTTGCCGATACTGCAGAATCAGCTACAGCAAAGAAAGGGCTTCGAAGGAAGGCTCCAAACAGCCGGCTGAAACGTAGTGCTTGAGAATGGTCTGATCCTCTGACCCCTGACATCTGACCTCTGACTTCTGATATCTGACCCCTGATCTCAGATCTCTGACCTCTGACATCTGATCTCTTCGCCCTCCGCCCTCCGCCCTTCGCCTTTCGCTCTTTGCTCTTGTGAAATCCGCAATCCGAAATCCGCAATCCGAAATCGACCTCGGGGGTCACCCAAAACCGGCCATACGTGGTCACTTCAAAACCGGCCAATGAGAATAGTCGCTAAGGGACGTTGACGCCGACGAGAGGCCTTGTAGCCTCCGCCGGTATGAGCAACGTATTGAGCGACGAAAAAAGA
>JBGQGG010000033.1:0-63674 GCA_041497335.1 Pyrinomonadaceae bacterium
AGAGGTTGTGTCAAAACTCATGATGTGTGGTTAACAAAGTGCTTTTTAACCGCAGAGGGCGCTGAGGGATGAGCAGAGGAACGCAGAGCACGCCTCTCTCTGCGACCTCTGCGAAGAACTCCGCGACCTCTGCGGTTAGCCTTATCTCTTTGCCTCCACGCAACCGAGTTTTGACACAGCCTCTTCATCGGTGGGATCAAGGCTCTCCAATGAAACTCGCACTCATCGGCTATGGCGCCATGGGCCAACTCGTCGCAAAAGTTGCGAGCGAGCAGGGCCACCAGGTCGTGCTGACAATCGATATTGACGATGCAAATCGCAGTGTCGAAGACCTCGCGAATGCATTGCGTGGTTGTGATGTCGCCATCGACTTTTCCGTCGCTGACTCGGTTTTGAAAAACGCCGAGGCTTGCGCTCGCGCCGGAGTCCCGATCGTCGTGGGCACCACGGGTTGGCAGTCGCACGTCGACGGCGTTCAGCGCATCGTGACTGAACACAACGGCGCTTTGATCTACGGCGCTAACTTTTCGGTTGGCGTTCAGGTCTTTTATCGGATCGCCGCGCGCGCCGCCGAATTGTTTCGCGACCTTGAATCGTACGACGCATTCATTGAAGAGGCGCATCATAAACGCAAACGCGACGCACCGTCGGGCACGGCCGTGCAACTGCGGAAGATTGTTGCCGATGGACTCAGTCGCGAAGTCCCGGTGACTTCAACGCGCGCGGGCTACATTCCCGGAACGCATCGCCTCGGATTCGATTCCGCGGCGGATCAGATCACCTTAACGCACGCGGCCCGCTCGCGCGAAGGATTTGCCGCCGGCGCGCTGGTCGCGGCGGGTTGGATTATTGGCCGCAAAGGCGTCCACGAGTTTTCAGAAGTGTTTGACGAGATTCTTGGAGGTTAAGCTCCGTAGGAGCTTCATGTTTATAGTTCCGATCACGCAACTCTTTTTCTAGCTCCTTTAGGAGCGACATGTTTTGTTTCGCTCCTAAAGGAGCTTAGGTAAAGAAGGGTGGGCGAGTGACTATTAACATTGCGCTCCTAACGGAGCGAAAACTACCCGCAAAATTAGAAAGGAACTCAGAATCATGACGATGAAAGTTGACTGGATGCGTGGTTGCGCGACGGCGCTGGTGACGCCGTTCAAAGCCGATAGCGCGATTGACGAAGAGCGCCTCCGTGCGCTCGTTGAGCGACAGATCAAAGGCGGCGTGCGTCTGCTGGTGCCGTGCGGCACGACCGGCGAGAGCGCTACGATGACTGAAGCAGAAGATCAGCGCGTGATTGCGATCACTGTTGAAGTCGCGCGCGGCCGGGCTCGGGTCATTGCCGGCACGGGCAGCAACTCAACCGCGGCGGCGATTGAATATTCGCAACGCGCGCGTGATCTGGGCGCCGACGGTATGTTGCAGGTCGCTCCCTGGTACAACAAACCTACGCAGGAAGGTCTGTACGCCCACTTTCGCGCCGTTGCTGAGTCGATTCCCGAAACGCCGATCATGCTCTACAACGTTCCGGGTCGCACTTCGTCGAACATCGCCGCGGAAACCGTTCTACGGCTGGCGAAGGATTGCGAGAACATCGTTGCTATTAAAGAAGCGTCAGGAAGCCTGACGCAGATTATGGAGATTTTGCGCGAGCGGCCCGCGAACTTTTGCGTGCTGTCGGGCGATGACGCCGTAACCCTGCCGCTGATCGCCCTGGGCGGGGAAGGAATCGTATCAGTTGCATCAAACGAAATTCCTGATCTGATGTCGCGCATGACCGATCTGGCGCTCGCCGGAAACTGGACGGAAGCGCGCGCGTTGCATTACCGCATTCTGCCGCTGATGGAAATTAATTTCATCGAGTCGAGCCCCGGGCCGGTGAAGGCTGCGATGGCGATGATGGGACTGTTGGAAGAGAACCTTCGCCTGCCGCTGGTTCCTATTCAGGAAAAAAGCCGGGCGCGCATTCGCAAGGTGATCGTCGAACTCGGTCTTCTGGAGAGTGCGCATGCCGCCGCGTGAACAGATCGAGCAGTTGGCCTCGCGCGAAGGCAGCGAATACTCGGATGAAGACTTCGCGCTCTTCGCTGAATTCAAAGCAGCGCTCAATCGCGGCGAGATTCGCGCCGCCGAACGCGACGAGGACGGCAAGTGGCACACGAATGCCTGGGTCAAGCGCGGCATCCTTCTGGGCTTTCGCATGGGGTCAATCATTGAAATGACACCCGTCGGCGCAAGCCTTCAATTTCTCGACAAGAACACTTATCCAATCAGAAGGTTCTCGACCGCCGATCGCGTGCGCATTGTTCCGGGCGGATCGAGCATTCGCGATGGCGCGTACATTGCCCCCGGAGTAGTCTGCATGCCGCCGATGTTCGTCAACGCCGGCGCCTACGTCGATGAAGGGACAATGATAGATAGCCACGCCTTGGTTGGCTCGTGCGCCCAGATTGGCAAGCGCGTGCATCTCTCGGCCGCAGCACAGATTGGCGGCGTGCTGGAACCGGCCGGCGCAATGCCGGTGATCATCGAAGACGACGTGATCGTCGGTGGCAACTGCGGTGTCTATGAAGGCGCGATTGTGCGCGAGCGCGCGGTGCTTGCTTCTGGTGTCATAGTTACCGGCTCAACTCCTGTCTTTGATCTCGTACGCGAACAGATCTATCGACGCAGTGGCGATCTGCCTCTGGAGATTCCCGCGGGAGCGGTTGTGGTGCCGGGCGCGCGCGCGGTGAAAAGCGAAAAAGGTCGCGAGTGGGGCCTGTCGCTTTACGCGCCGGTGATCGTGAAATACCGCGATGAGAAGACTGATGCGGCGACGCAACTGGAGGACTTGCTGCGGTGAAGTTGCAGGTTTGATTACTTGACCAGCCTCACAGTAGCTCCTAACATCTCTAAGAGATCACATCAAAGGCGGGGTTTATGGTTATCGAAGCAAAATATGAAAACGGTGTATTCAGGCCACTGGGCAAAGTAAAACTCAAGGAAGGAACAGTGGTGGAGATTCACGTCGATCGTGAAGAAACTCACCGCAGGGCGCAGTCCATTAGGGAGCTTGGTTTTGCTGGCATGTGGGCTAACCGTGCGGATATCAAAGATGGCGTGAGTTACGTCAACTCGCTAAGGGACAGTCCGAGAGACTAACCGCAGGCTCAGCCGATGCCCTACCTTGTTGACACCGATGTTCTGATTGATGTTTCCAGAAACAACGAGGCTGCAATCGACTTCCTCGATCACCTCGATGACTCCTGGTCAATGTCGATCATCACCGCGCTGGAGCTTATCGTTGGCGCTCGCAATAAGAAGGAAGTTACTCAAATCGATCAGCTCATAGCAGCATATTCAGCGATTCCTCTGACTGCCGAGATCGGTAACTCATCCTACGGCCTGCTCCGGGAGTTTGCTAAATCGCACGCCTCAAGGATTTCAAGGAGCATCTCAAGGAATCTCTCCGGCAGGTTGATATTCTGATTACAACGCAAGACATTCAGGTCATCTGCCTTCAACATTCGGCGTGATGGATTTTGAAATCGTTAGCGAGATAAGCAAGAAATCAAGTTGCCGTTTAGGGATTAGTTATGAGTAATTTGGAGAACCAGACCATTCATTTTGCAGTCTGCCTCGACAACTCTGACTATCCGGCCTCGCTGGAAGTCGGCAAGTTGTATCGCGTCATTCCTGATGAAGAAGCGGCAGCCGAAGGCTACGTCCGCGTCGTTGACGAAAGCGGTGAGGACTATGCGTTCCTGGCAAGTCGTTTTCATCCGGTGCAATTGCCGCAGGCTGAAGAACAGACCTTGTTAGCAGCTTCGTCGCGGTAAAACGTTGATCGTCAAACTGAAGAAAAAGAATACGCGTTACCGAGACCTGACCTTTGGGCAGCCGTATGTCGTGATTGGTATCGAAGCCGATGAACTCCGCATCTTGAACGACGCCGGACGTCCTTTCCTATATCGACCTGATCTCTTTTTTTTGGTCGACCACCGGGAACCCGTTGATTGGGTTACTGAGTTCGGCGACGATGGTGAGCGATATTCATATCCCCCACCGCTTAATAAGTCCGGTTTCTTTGAAGACTTCTTCGATCAAAAGGCCAAGGCCGTAGCAACATTCTGGCGCGGGGTTAATCAGCGGCTTGCAGGGAGCCAGCGGAGAGTCGTAGCCCGCGCCTGGCCAGCACGGTGCTGCAAGCCGACGATAATCTGATCACCCGCCGTTCTCGATCCGCGCCTTATAGGGAGAATTATGAAGCATCGCTCCACAGCATCATTCGGTAAGCGACAGGAATACATTGCGGTCGCCGAACTTCTTCGCCGAGGTTTTGACGTTTACATGACTCTTGTAGATGACCAGCAAATCGACTGCGTGATTCGTCAAGAACGGAACGCAAAACCGCGCTATCTCGACATTCAGATCAAGGCTCGTTCAATCGATGCAAAACATGCGGCGACTTTCGCGGCGCTCACGGTTCGCGATCCACGACCTAATTTCTGGTTCATCTTCTACAGCGAAACGGTCGGCACTTATTGGGTCATGCCCTCGATGGACTTGGTTCGGCTCGCAAACGTGAACAAGGGAGGCGCCGACACGAAGGGGAAGAACAAAGGCAAGCTCACGGTCAAATTGGCAAACAACAACAAAGGTGGCTGGAAGCCGCGCCCAAAGTTCCAAAAGTATGAGAACGCTTTTCACTTGCTTAAATAACAACGAGCCGGTGGACGATCTGAAGCGTCTGCAAGCTCAGACTGTCGGCAAAGCCCTGGATTACAACCCACGACATTCGGGTAGTCTTATTACGGTTTCAGACGGAAGTTACCCAAGCGTTTGGAGGATTGCGTTCGTTGAAACAATTCCAGCCCCCTAAATTTCTCCGCGGGATCGAAAAGAGCATGATCCGCAAGATCTCGGATCGGGCAAAGCCTGGCAGTATTAGTCTCGGGCTCGGCGAGCCTGATCTGCCCACACCCGAAGTGATCCGGCGCGAGGCGGCGCGCGTGATCGCCGAAGAGCAGAATGGCTACACGTTGCAGGCGGGCTTGCCCGCGTTGCGCGAACGGGTTGCCGGCGATTATCCGCACATGAACCTCTCGACGGATCAGGTGGTAATCACTGCGGGATCGCAGGAAGCTCTTTATCTCGTATTGATGACATTGATCGAGCCCGGTGATGAAGTCTTGATTCCCAATCCCGGCTTCATTGCTTATCCGATGATCACGCGCATGACCGGCGGTCGCGCGATGTCGTATGAACTGCCGGCGAAGAATGATTTTGGTTTTGACCTTGATAGTTTCAAGCGTCAACTGTCGCCTCGGACCAAAGTCGTAATTTGCATTAGCCCTTCGAATCCAACCGGACGCGCGCTGTCAAAGGATGATCTTCAGGCGATGGCGGACGCAGTCGCGGCCAGCGGCTCAGACGCATTCATCGTCAGCGATGAAATCTATCGTGAGCTGTACTACACGCCGGAACGGCCGGCCTCGATCTCTGAGTTCTATCCGCGCACGATCGTCGTCAGTGGCCTTTCAAAATCTATGCGCATGACGGGTTGGCGCATCGGCTGGTTGGCGGGAGAAGAAGCGGTCATGCGGGCGGCGCTCGTGCTGCACGGATATGTGGTTACCTGTGCTTCGAGCGTCTCCCAGAAAGCAGCGCTGGCGGCCTGGACTGATGAAGCCGCGACATCGCGGGAAGAGATGCGCGCGATATTTCATCGGCGACGCGATCATCTGCTGACTTTGCTGCGCAATGAACTTGGTTTGCGCTGCGTGACACCCGAGGGTGCGTTCTACACGATGGTTGATGTGAGCCAGTATGGCGATTCGCTGCGGGTTGCCGAGGCCGGCCTCGAACAGGGTGTCGTTACCATTCCGGCAGGTGCGTTTGGCAGCGAAAGCGAAGGCTACTTGCGTATCTCTTACTGTGCTGATGAAGCGAAGTTGTCGGAAGGCGTGCGGCGTTTGGGGAACGCGCTGAAGTCGCTCGGATGAAAGAAAGGATTTTAACGCAGAGGTCGCAGAGGTTTTCGCAAAGGTACACAGAGGAAAACCTTTGCGTCCTCTGCGGAATCCTCTGCGCCCTTTGCGGTTTAGATTTGTTTTGGCAACACGGTCCGTTTCAATGAACAAGAAATTTCGCGTAGGCATTCTCGGAGCAACCGGCGTCGTAGGCCAGCGCTTCATCCAACTGCTGGAAGATCATCCGCAGTTTGAGGTCACGGCCCTCGCCGCATCCGATCGGTCGCAAGGGAAGACTTACGCGGAAGCCTGCGCCTGGCGTCTGCCGGGTGAAATGCCTGAGCGCGTCAAAATGATTGTCGTGCAATCGCCGGCGCCGCCCCTCGATTGCGATTTTGTGTTTTCGAGTCTTCCGGGAGAGGTGGCGGGAGAAGCCGAGGAGAGTTTTGCCCGCGCCGGTTATCCCGTGATCAGCAACTCTTCTTCGCATCGCATGGATGCTGATGTGCCGCTCCTGATTCCCGAAGTGAACGCCGAACATCTCTCGCTGATCGACACGCAGCGCGCCGCTCGCGGTTACGATCGTGGCTGCATCGTGACGAACCCGAATTGCTCGACCATTGTGATCGCGATGGCCCTGGCGCCGCTGCATCGGAACTTTGGCGTTGCCTCATGTGTCGCGACCACGATGCAGGCGATTTCGGGCGCCGGCTATCCCGGCGTGGCTTCGCTGGATATCACCGACAATGTTTTGCCCTTCATCGGTGGTGAAGAAGAGAAGATCGAAAGCGAGACAGTGAAGATCCTTGGTCATGTCGGCGACGGCAAGATCGTCGACGCAGATGCGTTGGTCAGCGCGCAATGCAATCGAGTGAATGTGATCGACGGACACATGGCGGCGATACGGGTGAAGCTTTCGCAAGCAGCTTCACTGGATCAAGTTTGCGCGGCGCTCCGTTCGTTCACGTCGGTGCCACAGGAGTTGAAGCTGCATTCAGCGCCGGCGAGTCCAATCATCGTGCGTGATGAAGTCGATCGTCCACAGCCGCGACTCGATCGCGACGCAGGAAACGGTATGAGCGTTACTGTCGGACGGATCGCGCCTGACAGCGTGCTCGATTATCGTTTTGTGGCTTTGGGTCACAATACAATTCGCGGGGCGGCGGGGGCGGCGATTCTCAACGCCGAACTGCTGGTAGCTATGGAGAAGCTGAAATAAGAAGTTGGTTTGCCTGGCAGCAGACCTCAGTGATCCCTTGGCCTCTGGGACGAGCTAAGGATTTTATCATGGCTTCAGTTGCTCTTATTTGCACTGCGAATCGGTGTCGGAGCGTGATGGCTCACGCGATCTTTGTTGCCGAGGCCAGGAAACGATCTGTTGCAGTTGAAATCTATTCCGCCGGGGTCTTTGATTTCTCAGACCAGCCGCCGTTGGTTGAGACTTCGATCACCTGCCTGCAGCACAACACTCCGCCTCCGAAAGAAGCTCCCACCTGGGTACGTCAGCTTCCACTCGACTCGATCAATCGCTTCCTGGTGATGGAGCAGGATCACGCCGACGTGCTGACGAGCGAATTCGGCATCTCACCCGACCGCATCAGCCTGCTGGGCACTTTCGACCCGCAGCGCCGCGGCGCCGAGATCGCCGATCCTTTTAGCCATGGCAGCTTGGTTTATGAACGCTCTTACAAGCTGATTCGTGACTGCATCATTGGTTATCTGGATACAACTGACGAACTGACTGATCTTATGGCCTGGAACTCCGCAAAGCCCACTCCGTGATCGCTCGCTTCAACTCATCCAGATGGTCGTCAAAGAAGTGTCTCGCGTCTTTGATTACCACCAAATGAACCGGCCCCTTGATCTTCGCCGTTAACTCGCGCAGCCGCTCCACACCTCCGAACTCATCGCGATCGCCGTGAACGAAAAGAATCGGCTTGTTGCTATCTGCCAGGAAACCAAAGTCATAGTTATCTATTGGTGTTCCGATACTGATCAATCGCCGGACACGCTGGTCCGCAACTCCGACCTCCAGACCGATGCGCGCCCCGAAGGAAAAGCCACAGAGCGTAATCTCCTGACGGGGATAATTCTCAGCCAGATAGTCGAGCCCCGCGCGCACATCTTCGCGCTCGCCACGACCTTCGTCATGCTCCCCGGTGCTCTGACCCACCCCGCGAAAGTTGATGCGCAGGACCGACAGGCCTGCATCGTTCAGTGCGGCCGCGGCGCGAAAGACGACTTTGTTGTGCATCGTGCCGCCAAAGAGCGGATGTGGATGCAGCACCAGGGCGGCACCACGAAGCGGACCGCGCGGTGCTTTCACAATCGCTTCGAGCCGGCCGTGGGGCGACGGGATGAATAAATTTCCTGCGGGATACATGAGAAGATTGCCAATTGCCGATTTTCAATTGCCGATTTGCCTGTTGTCAAAGCACTGCTTGTTTGTAGTACCGCCTTCAGGTGGAAAGTTTGTCAAGTGAAAAGCCGCCTAAAGGCGGTACTCCAAACACTCGAATTGACTCGCGATCCAAAAATGGATTAGTTTTCGATTAATGCGATGAGCGATTCTGCGACGGACAACCTCGAAGCTCCACTGGCCGGGCTGTACCATATTAACCGGGTCATCGCCGATACTGCCTCAGACGCGATCATCACCATCGACGAAGAGAGCACCATGCTTTTTGTCAATCGCGCTGCCGAGAAGATCTTTGGCTATTCGCGCGCTGAACTTCTGGGACAATCCTTAACGATGCTGATGCCTGATTATCTCAGACATGTGCACCGCGCCGGGTTACAAGATTACCTGGCGACGGGCCGGCGGCACACATCATGGGAGGCTGTCGAGGTGCCCGGTCTGCACAAAAGCGGTCGAGCGATTCCTCTGGAATTGTCCTTTGGGGAGTTTACCGAGAACGGCCGCCGATTGTTCACGGGTATCGCCCGCGATGTCACCGAGCGCCGCCGGCTTGAACGCCGGCTGGACGCCCAACTTCAAGTTGCCGCCATCCTCGCTGAATCTGATTCAATGGCCGACGCCGCTCCCCTGGTGTTGCAGGCAATCTGCCAAAGCCTGGGTTGGGAGATGGGCCAAATGTGGGGTGTCGATCGCCCGACGGAAACGTTGCGCCGGCTTGCGGCGTGGCGCGTTTCAACCGTTCCGGCGGCGGAATTTGAAGAGGCGGGTAGTAACCCGACCTTTGTTCGGGGCATTGGTTTGCCGGGACGCATCTGGGCCACGGGAACCTCTGACTGGATTAGCGATATCGCGGCCGACACGAGCTTTCCCCGCGGGCCATTCGCGCTAAAAACCGGCTTCCGTTCAGCGTTTGGTTTCCCAATTGTGGTGGACCGTGAAGTTTCCGGAGTGATGGAGTTTTTTAGCATCGAGAATCAAACGCCCGATGAATCAACGCAGGAGATGATGAGCAGTATTGGCAATCAGATCGGCCAATTCATAGAACGCAAGCGAGTCGAAGTCGAGCGCACGCAGATTTACGAGCTCGAGCAGCGGGCCCGGCACGAGGTCGAGACAACAATGGACCGGATGCGACAGGTCCAAACCGTTACTGATGTCGCGCTGGCGCATCTCACGCTGGATGAATTGTTGGCCGAGCTTCTGACTCGAGTTCGAGACACCATGAACGTGGATACGGTTACCATCCTGCTGCTGGAGCCGGGGGGCGATGAGTTGTTGGCGTGGGCGGCAAAAGGTCTGGAGGAAGAAGTCGAACTAGGTGTTCGCATCCCGGTGGGCGCTGGATTTGCCGGCACCGTCGCCAGCTCGAGGAGTCCGGTGAGAATCGATGACATCGAAACGGCTGACGTTCGGAATCCGCTTTTGAGGGAGAAAGGAATTCGCTCGTTGCTCGGTGTCCCGTTGCTTGTCGAAGGACGCGTGATAGGTGTCATGCACACCGGCCGGTTCACGGGGCATCAATTTACCGACGACGATACGCGTTTGCTGCAACTCGTCGCCGATCGCATCGCTTTGGCGATAGACAACGCGCGTCTGTTTGAGGAAGAGCGCACTGCGCGTCGCGAAGCCGAGGCGGCCAGCCGCGCCAAGGACGAGTTCCTTACCACGATCTCGCACGAACTGCGCACGCCGCTAACTCCGATCATTGGTTGGATTCACATGATCCGCGACGGAATTCTGCCGGACAAAGAAACGGTCCACGGTCTTTCGGTAATTGAGAAGAACTCGCACGCGCTGAAGCGTCTGATCAACGACTTGCTCGATATGTCGGCAATCCTGAGCGGCAAGATGCGCGTGGAAGAGTTGCCCGTGCCGCTGGAACCGGTGGTGCGCGAGGCTGTCGAGACAGTTCGTCCGCTGGCGGCCGCCCGCGATATTGAGGTCGACGTAGAATTTCATGATTGGCGGAATGTAATTGTGTGGGGCGATCGCACGCGCCTGATCCAGGTTTTCTGGAACCTTTTGAACAACGCGATCAAGTTTTCGGCCCCGGGTGGACGCGTTCGAGTAGATGCTGAAGCTAATGACCTCGAAGCAATCGTGACCGTAAAGGATGCGGGGCAGGGGATTACCTCCGACTTTCTTCCGTTCGTGTTCGAACGCTTTCGCCAGGCTGATGGCTCGAAAACCAGAATACATGGCGGGCTCGGTTTGGGACTGGCTCTGGTGAAGAGTTTTGTGGAAGCACACAACGGAACGGTCGAGGCTGAAAGTAATGGCGCCGGCCAGGGGAGCTGCTTCCGGGTGAGACTGCCACTGCAAAGGGCTCAATTGGAAGGCGTAACGCAGCGAGCCGGCAAGGCGCACGACGTGCAGCCGCCCAGGAGTATTCACCTGATGATCGTCGAGGATGATCCGGACACGCTCGAGATGTTACGGGCTACGCTGGAAGCTCGCGGTTTTCGCGTGACCGCTTGCGAGTCGGCCGCGCAGACACTGGAAGTAGCGTCAGCAAATCAAGTTGATCTGATTATTTCGGATATTGGAATGCCGGAGATGGACGGATTCCAGATGATCAAGCAGTTGCGAGAGGTCTCAGGTTATCAAAACATTCCCGCGATTGCCTTGTCCGGCTACGCCTCACAGAGGGACGCGAAGGCGGCCCTGGCCGCGGGCTTTAACGCTCATGTGTCCAAGCCTGTTGACCCTACGGAGCTTGCACTCCTAATCGATCGATTCTTGGACAAGGCTTCAGCAAGAAAGTGATCACGGACAGAACAAGTAAGTGATCACGGACAGAGAGACCTGATCATAAGTCATCAGAACAGAGCCGGCTCAACTTTTATCTTCACGAGACATGCACGTGAGCCCTTCAGCTTGAACCACGAGACTCCCTCCTGCAGCATATCCAGTTCCAGCAGGTACTCGCCCGGCTGAGCCGGAGCATTGAGGGCGAATGTGAGTTCAGTTTCACGACCTGGCGCCAGATCCCTTGGTAGCGCGGTGCGTCCCTCTTCTTTCGCGATCACTTGCCTGTCGGTGTTGAGCCAATGGCTCCCCAGGTATATCTGAAAGCGTCCAACGCTGCGCTCGCAACCTGGCCACACAGTGTCGCCCGCATTCTTTATGCGCACGCGCATCTCTACTTTCTCGCCGGCGAGCACAGTCGCCGGCGGACCGGGCACGCCGATCTCAGCACGCATTGCGCTGTCAGGCAGAGGCGCACGCGGTCGCGATTGCTGGTCCGCAACATACAGTGTGTATGGTTCGACCTGCGCGAGGACGTGCGAATGCGAGCAACTCTCTTCTGTCGAGATCACGAGCGCCCCCTGCGGCGGCGACTCTTCGGGCGCCAGGCGGACAAAGTCTGATAGCGGTACATTTTTCAGCGTTGCGTACCAGTAAGCCTGAATGTAAGGAGTCGACATTGCATCCGCGAGATAGATTGGCCGGGCACCGTTAGCGACGGCGTTATCAAAAATCTTCTGCGGGTAATCAGCGTCGAAAAGATGTCGCCGCCAGGGCGAGTACGTGCCGTTGTGGTATTGCCACTGAAAGAACGCACCCTGTAACAACGTCAGTAAGACCAGGAGCATTAGCGCCAGCCAAGCTTCACGCCGGCGTTTGCCAAAGTCCCACAGCCACGCGAAAGCGGGCACGGCCAGTACCAGGAGAAAGACGGGCAACGCGGACAGACGCAGCATGTGAAAATAGTCAGCGGTGAGTGAGGCCGGGACGATCGAAGTAACCAGACCGTAGAGAATGAAACGCCACCAGGCGCTGTCTCTTTGATGGCGCAGCACGAGCCATAAACCTATTACGACGAGAAGCAGCGTGGCCGCCAGCATGGCCGGAGTGCCGGGAACATGCGCGACCTGGTAGATATTCGGATCGCCGCTTACCAGCAGCTTTACCGGATTAAGGTTAGCAGCATAGTGTTTGATAAACTCCCATCCGATTTCGGTGACGGAACTCTCAGGCTTGATGTAACTGATCAGATTAAAGCGGCCGGTGAGCGCTTCGGCGTGGCGACGCTGAAAGATGATCATTGGCGCCAGCGTCAGAATGTAGATCACCCACGTTCTCAGAATGCCGGACCAGCGTTGGCGAGTTGCGAAAAACAAAAGTCCCAAAGCCAGCAGTGGTGCAAACAAACGCCCGATCGAGTAAGTATAGGTCAACAGCGCCAGCGTCGAGGTAAGACACCCCACGTCGAGCCAACTCCACTTCGTCTTCGTTGCCGCGCGTTGTGCGGATAAGAGAAATAGGGTTACTACCAGCGGGTAGAGGGCCACTTCGAACGCGACCCGACTCACCTCGAATAGCCAGGGCGTTAACAAAGCCGATGCGGTGACCAGCAAGCCGACGTCACGCCGGCCCGAGACGCGCGCGCCAAGCAGTCCGAGCAGTACCGCCGTGATGACGCCCGCGATTGCGCCCAGCAGACGGGCCGTAAGAATACTCGGGCCGGTCAGCTTGAACAGAGCCGCCAGCAGGTAGACGTAAACGGGATTCTTATAGTCGCCGAAGGCGCGAAAAAAGAGCGGCCATGAATTGCCAAACTCATCCTGACCACTTTGTGAGATGGTGTAGGCGTTATAGGCGACCGACGATTCGTCAACAAAGAAGCCGGCCGGGTTGCGCGTCACTCGAAAAGTGTAAAGCGCCACGCCACCCAGGATCACGAGCGCGAGTAGCACAGCCGGGCGGTAACGCCGCCAACCATTGCCAACTGCTTCAGGAATCATTTTTTTCGTCGCAGGAACTTACTCCTTAACTCGGTAGAGATAGATCGAATTACCGAAGACGGCCTCAGGCCGGCGGGCGCGATAGGCAGCGAAGAACTCGTGCCGCTGCTCCGGGGTCTCGCGCCCACTTCCCTCGCTCCAGCCGGGAACAGTTGAGCCGTTCAAGAAGCTCGCGCCGAGCGCGACGTAGCGCGTGTCCTCGAGATTGACTTCGGGTGGCGAGAGCAGGTCAACATACTCTACCCCGTAGAGCGGCAAGATCACCGAGCCGCCCAGGAAGGCCGCGCGCACCCGCGTTTCACCCCTCGCCTTCAAGTAAGCCCCCAGCGCTCCGGCGTCATCGCCCCACTCAATGTTCGAGTCAGAGAGATATGTCCAGCCCGGCCGTCCCAAGGCCAGCTGGTTCAGGTAAGGAATGTAGTTCGGGTAAGCACGCACAGCCTCTACGGCGCAGCCCGCTATGATTATAATCACCAGCACGAGGGCCAGACCCCGGGCCCTCCGAGCACTGAGAAACCGGTCAAGCAGTGCGCCCCCCAGGATGAAAAAAAACGGGAACACGGGAAGGAGATGCCTAATGCCGATGTTGATACCGGCGAGCATGGCCGGCGCCGCATAGATAACGACCGGAGCCAGGAGCATCGCGAACTTTATGTCCCGCCGGATTGCCCTCTGCACTGCCCATGCGAGCGAGACGATCGTAAGAAGCAGAAAAGGTATCGTTGTCTTCAGCGCGAACGCAACCGGGAAGTAGTACCACCAGCCCTGCTCGCTGTATTTCCCTAAGAGAAACCCCGGGTGACCGAGATCATTGTGCACAAAGGTAGCGTAAGCCCCCAACCAAAAGTAGGGAGGAGCGAAAACCGACAAGAGGCGGAACATCGACAGCATCGTACGCGAATACGCCCGAGCATTGTGGGCGAGAGCCTGAATGTCGTAAACCGACAATGATTGATGACTAAAGAAATAAGCGGCGTTCAGAGCCAGCAGAGCCGCGGACGCGGCGATCGTGATTTGGAACAGGATCTGTCGCCGTTGCGCACCTGGAGGCGGGCGAAGCATGAGTGCGCAACCGGAGAGCAGGAGGATCGGGAAAAGAATCACCATCGAGTACTTGACGGACAGGGCCAGACCGCACGCCAGCCCGAGCAGGATCGCCCGCCGTAGTGTGGGTGCCGAGCCATAAACATAGAGCGCGAAGAAAAAAAGCAAATAGGCAAAGGCGACATGTATGTCTTTGATGACTCGCCCGTGTGCCAGGATCGTCGGCTCCAGACTGAAGAGAGTCACTGCCAGCACGGCGGCGCGGGTATTGAACAAGCGTCGCGTAAACGTGAATACCAGCGCGCCGAGCAGGAGCGTCAGGATGATCATCGGCACGCGCGCCCAGAAGAAGATAGTTTGAAAATGATCGCGGTTGGCGCTCCAAAAGCGGTTTGCCGCTGTCAGCGTCTGCCGCGCAGAAGGTTCGTTGCCAGGGTCCTCGAGTGACGGCGCCTGAACGGAAAAAAACAACAACGGCAAAGCTGCGAGCATCTTTGGCAAGGGCGGATGATCGTGGTCGATGTGGAAGGCTTTGGCCTTGAGATAATAATAGCCGGCGGGAATGGCCAGGGTCTCGTCGATCGTGATGCTCTTTTGCGCCACCACGGTGAGGAGGTTAACAGCCATTACCAGCAACAGCCCCGCGGAGATTAACTGGGGGGCATATTGCTTCGCGATCCGGTGGAATATTTTGAATCTGAGCGTCGCCATAGTCGTCCCGGCCTGACCGCGCTGCAAGTCAATCTCTACAGGCGGTTATTCCTTTTCGCGGAACAAATAGATCGACCCGCCAAAGACTGCTTCGGGTTGGCGATTGCGGTAACGTGCGAAGAAGTTGACCCGTTGCTCCTGGGTAATCGGGACACCGTTGATTTGACTCAGGAAAACTGTCGCACCGTTCAGCTCGCTTACCCCTATGGCGACGTAGCGAGTTTCCGGAGTTGCGCCGGGCGGCATGGAAATCAAATCCAGGTATTCCACGTCATACATCCGCAGCGTGCTCCACCCGGCGGAGAGCGCCGCGCTCACTTTCGTTTCGCCGCGCGCCTTGAGATAAGCCGCCAGCGCGCCAACGTCGTCGCCCCACTCTACATTCGAATCAGCAAGGTAGTACCAATGTGGATGGCGGGAGGCAAGTTGATTCATGTAAGGCGTGTAGTCGGGGAAGGTGCGCACCGCCTCAAAAGTCATCCAGCTGAACAGAACGACCAGGACGACGATGCCGGCTGGTTTTCGGTGGTGCAGTAAATTTGCGAGAAACGCGCCCGCAGCGATGAACAGAAATGGGTAAACCGGGAGGAAATGGCGGATGCCAATATTGATGTGGCTGGTTAGCGAGATCGCCAGGTAGACAACGACAGGGACCACGATGAAAAGAAAGCGAGCATCGCGTTTTCCTTCATGGCTTCTCGTGAACCGCCACACGCTCCAGGCCAGCGCCACAACGGCGAGCAGCAGAAAGGGAAGCGTGGTCTTGAGCGCGAAGGCGACGGGAAAGTAGTACCACCATCCCTGATCGTTGTACTGCCCCAGTAAAGATGTTGCGTGACCGTAGTGGTTATGTATCTCGATGTTGTAAACGCCGAACAGGTAGTATGTCGGAATAATTTTCGACAACACGCCAATACCGGTCATGATGGGAACAAAGAGCGCCGGTGACTTCATTTCAACCCAACGCACGTCCGAAGCTTCCAGGGCAGGATGTTGGAAGCGGTAAGCGGCATTGACGGCGAAAAGGATGACGGCGCTGACAAGACCGGCGTGCAGGACAACTCGCAATCGTCGTCTGGAATCACGCCGATTAACAAAGAGCCCGGCGAGCAAGCAAATCCCGAGGACCGGCAGGATCACCAGCATGGAAAACTTGGTGAGCAAAGCGACAGCGCAAGCTAGCCCGAGCAGTAAAGCTCTCTTTACTTCGGGTGCTTCTGTGTATCGATGCAGCGTGAAGAAAAAGAGCAGGTAGACCAACGTAGCGGGCACGTCGGTGTGGACGATGCGACCGTGGGCGAGCACGGTTGGCTCCAGCACATAAAGCGCGACGGCAATAAGCGCTGCCGTTTCACCGAAAAGCTTCCGTGCGTAAACAAAAATGAGCGCGCCGAGCGCGAGCGTGACGGGAATCATCATCAAGCGCGGCCAGAAGGTGACGGATTGAAAGCGCGCGCGATTAGCCGGCCAGAAGCGTGCATGGAAACCCCAGGTACGCTCCATGAAATTTTCGTCCGCTGTCGTTGGCGCCGGCGGTTCGTCCGGCTGAATAAAAAGAAGCGGCAACGCGGCCCACATCTTTACCAGCGGCGGATGTTCATTGTTGAGTTGGAAATCCCCTGCGACCAGATGGTAGTATCCGGCCGGAATGTGAACGATTTCATCGTTGGTGATGCTCTTGCGCGAGATGGCGGCGAACAGGTTAGCGCCCATCGCGAGCAAGAGGCACGCGCACACAACTTCGGCCGCGTGGGCGACGATGAATCGCTTAACTGCTGCAAATGCGCGCCCGGGCTCAATGACGGTCCAACTCTCGACGGCCACACGCTCCTGACTTTCTAATGATTCGTCCATTCAAACCCCGCTTGAGGATAAAGACTGACTATCTCGCGGCGATCGCGGTTACGCTGGCGCCGATTGTCTATTTTTTGCCGGCGATACGAAATCACCTGGTGTTGGGTCCCGACGACGGGATGCTTTTCAACGTCCCTCTGCGCGTTGCGGCGGCTCAGATCGTGCAGTCGGGACATTTGCCGCTCTGGAACCCTTACATTTTCAGCGGCATGCCACTGCTGGCCGCGGCCCAGGGCGGGTTGCTGTTTCCGCTGAACTGGTTCTATCTCGTGTTCTCTCCTGTCGTCGCCACAGACCTGATAGTCATATCGGCATACATGGTGGCGGCGTTGGGCGCTTACCTTTACGCGCGTCGCACCGGCGCGTCGGTAGCCGGCGCCCTGGCCACGAGCGTGATCTGGCAATGGGGTAGTTTTCTCATAGGGCAGATCAGCCACATCAACATAGTTCACACGGCGGCGATGTTGCCATGGGTACTTTGGGCCCTGGAACTATACGTCGGCAACGGCAGTCGCGCGCGGGGTGCGATATTGGCTGCCTTAGTAGCTCTCCAGGTTTTCGCCGGACATCAGCAAACGACTGCCTATTCGCTAATGTTGGTCGCGGCTTATGCAATCGTAATGGCGGCGGCCGATCGTCAAAGCCGTAAGCGCTATCTATCCGCGCTCGCTTTCACATCGATTGGTCTAGTGCTTGCCGCGGTGCAGATCGTACCGACGTTCGAGTTGCTTCGCAACAGCCCACGCGCAACGGCCACTTATGACTTCTTCGCATCGTTCTCGATGCCGCGACGTTTCGTCTCGACGTTTGTGGCTCCATACGTCATGGGCGGAGGCGATGGGCGGTTGTTCCGCGCGCCATACATTGGTCAGGCGTTCTATACCGAATACGTCGCCTATGCCGGCGTGTTGGCGATCATGCTGGCGCTGGTTGCGCTGCTACAAAAACCGGACGCGCGCACAAAGTTTTGGACCATTGCGGGGCTCAGCTGTCTGGTGCTTGCGTTCGGAAGCGGCGCACCGCTCTACCTTTACAGGCTCATTTACTATGTGCCGGTTCTTAATCTCTTCCGCGTCCCCGCGCGACATTTGATGGAGGTCAACTTTGCGATTGCGGTCCTCGCCGGGCGCGGACTGACCTCCCTGGCCTCGGTGCGGGGAAGCAGGCAAGCGATGCGACGAGTCGCGATCGCAGCCGGCTCTGTCTTCCTTCTAACCTGTCTGGTTGTGACCTGGTGGCGACCGGTGAGTTTTCATCTGAAACGCCAGGCGCCGGTCAGTGTGCTGCGGGCGCCCGAACTGTTCCTGCCGATCGTGGTGGCGGCAGCGAGCGCGTGGGCGTTGTGGGCCTTCGCGCGCAGGCGGCGCGGAAGCACAGCGGTCCTGCTGGCGGTGCTGGCGATCGACCTGGTTGTGTGGGGTCAGTCCAGCGGATGGTACGCGTCGAGCGGCAGAATCCCTGAGCAGTTCTGGGGCGTGCCCGAAACAGTCAAGCTTCTGCGCGAGAAGGCTCCAGGTGATCCCGGCCGTTACAGAATTCTTACTACGCGGGAAACATTTGATCCGGCAGCGCCAGCTTCCCCCCGACACTCGCCTGACTGGGTACTGTGGACAGAGCCCGATGTTTACATGATGTATGGCATTCAGAACGCTGCCGGCTACGATGGTTTCGGGCTCGAGCGCTACAGTCAGCTTGCGGGGCAGATGAAATTATGGGGCGAGTTAACGGATCCCGACGCCACGCTTCGCGGCGGCAGCCGGGAAATAGATCTCCTAAACGCTCGCTACCTTCTGTCGATCCGAAAACGACAGGACGTAGCGCCGACAGATGAGTCTGCCGCTGATGCCACTTCCGCCAGCGAGCCGGCTTTTCCGCCCGCGACGGAAAAGTATGGCGGCTTCATGTTTAATCAGAGCGATTTGGCTCTGCCGAACATTGGGGCGAACAAGCATCTGCGGTTTGCGGTTACGCCGGTTGAAACCGACCACGTTGCGCTGTTAACGAACCTATCATGGGCTGAGGATGTTCCTGACAACGCGACCGTCGGTCGGCTGCGGTTAAAGACAAAAGATGGTCGCATCTTCGAGTTTATGTTGCGCGCAGGTGTGGACACCGCCGACTGGGCCTTTGATCGCCCGGATATCCGCGCTCGCATTCGACACAAACGTCCCGTAGTGGCGACCAGCTACAACGTCGACGACAGCCAATATCGATATGAGGGCCACACGTACGTAACCTCTTTCGCGCTTCCGGAAAAGGCGGCAATAGAGAGCGGTGAAATCGTGCTTGAGCCACAGACTCAGTGGCCCAATTTGCTGCTAACTGTCTTTCGCGTATCGCTCGTAAATGCGAGCGAACAGAAGTCATACCCGCTTAGTCGCGAATTGATTCAGGTCGAGAGCACGTCACCGGAGACGGAAGGGGCCCAGCCTCGCGCGCCGAAAGGCGATCGCTGGAAGCTGTTGGCCCAGGCGCGCTACGTAGATATTTACGAGAATGACCGGGCCTTGCCGCGTGCGTGGCTGGCGTCAGACGCGCGCGTACTAGACGACGGCGCGATACTTCAGGTAATCCGTAACGGCATACTGCCCGACGGATCAAAGTGGGACCCGCTGCAGACGGCTTTGGTCGAAGCTGAGCCTTCAAATTCTTTAGGCACCTTGGCCAAGAACGGGCGAGTGGAAATCACCATGTACGAGCCAAACCGGGTCAATTTGCAGACCCACTCCAGTGGGAATTCAATTCTGGTGCTGAGCGAGAATGACTATCCCGGCTGGCGCGTCTACATCGATGGCCGGCCTGCCGATGTGTTGCGCGTCAATTATTGTTTGCGCGGGGTTGTGGTCCCAACCGGCGAGCACCAGGTTAGTTTCGTTTATCGTCCGTGGTCTGTAATGGGTGGACTGTTGCTTTCTCTGCTGACCGCGACGGCTTTGACAGTTTTATCGGTGGGACGGAAGAAGGGGTAGTGTCCGACACTTCGGTTGTTCTCTGCGCAACCAAAGCGGCCTGGGCGCCGCAAGCGCATGAGTTCTTGGGGTTTTTTTGAGCAGGATTTGGACGGAAAGCGCGATCTTTCAAGGGCGCTTCATTTCAACTTCGTTCGTGCGCAAGCGGTTAACGGGTTTCACCCCGTCAGGGGTGACATGTTTATAGATCGAGGAGCAAGATCCTTCCGGCTCCGTTCGGAGGAGCGGAATTCAAGTAAAGCTTAACCACTCCAGAAGCATTTCGCTCCTCCGAACGGGGTTGGTACTGGGTCTTACGCTCCGGTCTATAAACATCTGACTCCTAACGGAGTGAAGACCGCCGTCGAACCGACCAAAAGTACTTGAGCGTAAAGAAGACTATGCCACAGAATGAAGAAACCCTTCCGGCCATGTTGGCCCAGCCACGTTATGTGAACAGTTTGAGCGACTGTTTTTTCTACCACACGATGGAGCTGCCAGGCTTTGGGGAGGTGCGCGGGCACTGGGATTTGCGCGGCACGTTTAAGGAATACATCGGCAGCGTCGACCTCGCGGGTAAGTCAGTGATCGACGTCGGGACGGCGACTGGCTTCCTCAGTTTCGCCGCCGAGAGAAGCGGCGCCACCCGAGTGCTGTCCTTTGACATAGACGATCCGCGGCGGCAAACCTTTCTTCCATTCAAAGACAAACTGTATTACCGGGATCCCGCGCGCTGGGCCGAACAGTACGGCGCAGAAATCGAGCAATGGAAAAACGCCTACTGGCTTTGTCATCGGCTGCTCGATTCAAGGGCTGAGGTTTACTACGGCAACATCTATGATCTGCCGCGGGAACTCGGCCAGTTTGACGTGGCGATTGTGGGTTCGGTGCTGGAACACTTGAGCGATCAAATCACGGCGCTGGCTTCGATTGCGCGGCTGACGAAAGAGACGATCGTGCTCACCTCGCCCTTGCTGCAGACCGAAGAGCGAATCGCCAGGTTCGAAGCATTGGCAGATCATCCCGAGTGTGATTTCACCTGGTGGATTTATTCAGAGGGCGTTTACCGCGAGGTTTTCAAAATGCTCGGCTTCAGCATCGCTGCGATAACCCAAGCGCAGTACTACTATCATCACGGCGAGCGTTTCGAGACGCGACATACCATCGTCGCCGCGCGGGATTGACGGGAAGTAGGCCTGTTAATTCTGGCGGCGTCTTGATGAGTGAAAGGTCCGCTAACCTGTTTTATTCTTGACATTTGTGGCGCCTTGCCAATAATGTTCCCGCGTTCCACAGCCCGACCTGTCGAACAGGACTCACTCTTCGAGCCCGTCACCCTCGACGGCCCTCCTGTGGAAATTCCACTTAATAGTTTCAGGTTCCATCGATGGGGTGCTTCATGGCGAGAGACGGATAACTATTCCCGCTAACGGCTCTATACGTCGCGTTAGGACGCTAAGACGAGCTGCGCTCGTTGAAGCGGACTCGTTCGTCCGAACCTCGAAGGTGATTCGTGTAGGGTTTGCGACCAGTGAACTCATTGGAATAGTCGCCAGAGGAGGCGATTAGCATGGCAATCGGAGGGGATGAGAAAACAGCGGTCGAGTCGGATGACCGTGTGGGCCAGAAGTTGGACCCTTCTTTGCAGGGTCAGGCTTTATTAAACAGCATACCGATTACTCAGAATGAGAAACCACAACTCGAGATGCTGGCTGCCCAAAGAGCTTTGTATTGGGAAGCAAAGCGATGGGTTAGATTTCAAGTGATCTGCACGACGATTGTTTGCCTTGCCATTACCGCCTTTGGGGAGCGGTTCAAACTCTTGAGGCCGTATGCTGCTCTTGCTGGTTTCACGATACTCTTCTTGACACCTGGGCGTTTGAGTTCTTGCAACACGGCCTGCGCAGACGAGCGGCGAAGATTCAGGAGTTGTTCGATTGTAAGGTGCTCAAACTGAAGTGGAACGATTTCCTTGTAGGTAGTTGCCCGGACGCCGAGGACATCATCGCCTATGATCGAGAGTACATTAAGCACGATCCTGAGTATTCAAAACTAGTCGATTGGTATAGCCCAGGCGTTGGCAACTTGCCGTTGTGCTTTGCACGGCTCGTTTGCCAGAGATCGAACATTCGCTGGGATTCGAGACTACGTCGTGTTTATGCCAGGGCAGCTCTTGGCCTTGCGGGAGTGAGTCTCGCCGCTTTGATCGTAGTGCAACGGTTCTCCCATGCCTCATTCAATGATTTTCTCTTAGCGTTGGCGAGCCTATCGCCAATTCTTCTCTGGGGAGTGCGCGAGTTCGCAAAACAGAGAGAGTCGGCCGAAAACCTCAATCGACTCATGGAGCAGCTGAAGCAAACATGGGATCGAATAAAGGAAGAACGGCCAACTGAGGACGAGTGCGAGCGCGAAGCGCGGGATCTGCAGGGTGCGTTGTTCGAACACCGCTCGGGTAGTCCCGTGGTTCTTGACTTCATATATCGACTGTTTCGAAGGAAGAGTGAAGAGGAGATGGGCTTGACCGCCCAGAAAATGATCGAGGAAGTCGAACAACTTTTGCCTCCAAAAGACGACAACCCAGGTAGAGACGGTAATGGAAAAAATCCGGATGCCATAGACAAGAAGGGTTCCCCATGAGCAAATATTTTCTCCGCATCGAAGGTGTAAACCTCCACAACTTCGTCGAAGATACTCAAGATCTAAGCACCATTCGCGGAGGGAGTTTACTCTTGCTTGATGCGACGAACGGTATTGAAGAGGCCCTGAATCGTGCACTTCCTCAAATCAAGTTGAAGGAGATCACAACAGGCGCATCAATCGGTGTATACGAGTTCGAAACAGACGACGGGACCGAGAAAGCAGTCAAACAGGCGGTGCTGGAACATCTGGGGCATCAGGGTGGATTGCGTCACGCAACATTGGCAGTTGATGTGCAGCTCGCTGGTGCTGAGTCTGAGTTTGGGAAAGACCTCCAGGCTCTGACCGCGCGCAATCGCTGGCAGCAGATGCAAACTCTGTCGGTTACTCTTGACGCGCAACCGGCGGACAAAGTTTGCCGGGTGGACAAAGTTCGCCCCGCCGTCGCCCAGCGGACAATACACGACGAAGATCGCTGGATAAGCCAGTCTGTCCTCGACCGCCGTAGCTATGGCGTCGACATGAAGCAAAGGTTTTACGAGAAGGCAATCGGTCGCGCGGTACCTCACGAATTCGTCTGGGACCTGGATGAGTTGTCCGACGATCCCGGCAAGGGCAATTTACACCATAAGATCGCCATCATCTATCTTGATGGGAATCGCTTTGGGAAGATCAAAGATAGCGCTGGCGGTACGCGGGAGAAATGGCAAGAGTTTGACCAGAAAGTCAAAAACTACCGTCGTGAAATGCTGGAGCGGCTGCTTGACGCTATGGGTGGCGATGACGATTGGAAAACTGCTAACGGCAGGTATCGAATCGAGACGCTGCTTTGGGGTGGCGACGAGATCATCTGGGTTGTCCCGGCTTGGAAAGGCTGGCAGATACTTAACCACTTTTATATTACCTCGCAATCGTGGGATTTCGAGGATCAGCCGCTGCGTCACGCCGGAGGCATTGTTTTTTGTCATCACAATGCACCTATTCACCGCCTGACCAAACTGGTTCGCGAGTTGGCCGATGAAGCCAAGCCTAATCCGGATGGTCCCAACGGAAACATGTTCGCTTATGAAGTGCTGGAGTCGTTCGATCATGCCGGCAGTGATTTTGATGCCTATCGGCGCTCGCGATGCGTTCAACCGCTCGATCCCGCAGTACAACCTGATCCGGAGTCGTTAATTCTCGCTGCCGATCAGTTGCTCTTTTTGCAAGGGTTGGCGCAAACCCTGCGCGAAGAGCTCCCGCGACGCAAATTGCACGACGTTGTGGAAGAACTGCTAACTCCCTTTCAGCAAGTGGACAAGGAAGACAATGACGCACGAGAAGAAAGGTTGAAGGCGAGAAAGCAAGACCGCGAAACCGCTATTAACGAACTGAAGGCCCGGCTAAGTAAAGCGGGCGTTACGAGCAGCGTAATAGAGCAGATGGAGCAACGACTTCACCGCGAAACCTGCTGGTTACACCTGCAAGCTTTGTGGGACTACCTAAGCTGAATCCAAGGAGCACGCAAGATGCAGGACGTCACACTTACAGTCACGCTAACGCTGCAAGGGCCAATCCTTACGCACTCAACAGCGCCCGGCGCCAGTCATCTCTCTAGTCCGTTTGCGCGTAACGCTCGGGGCGAATACACCGTTCCTGGATCGTTGATCAAAGGGCGGTTACGAGAGGCATGGACAGAACTTGAATCTGTTGTTGGCGACTTCCTCCAAGGTCGTTGCGGTCTGACGATTGAGCAGTTGCTGGGAAGTGGCTCCGGTAACCAAAGGAACAACGGACTCTCAACCCAACCGAAACGCGGGAGACTCCATTTCGAGGACTTTGTTGATGGCGACGAGACCGTTACCAGTTCTGGTGAGGAACAGGTGCGTTACCGCATCAAGCTGGACGAAGCGCGCGGCTCTGTGAGTAAGGGAGCTTATCAAGTGATCGAGGCTCCCTACGCCGCCGGTGAAGAAGCACGCTTTGTCGGCCAAATACGATTTCGGGCAAAGGACGCCGGTGATGTTCAAAAGATCAAAGAATGCGTTGAGATTGGACTTCGGTGGGTAACTAACATTGGCGCTAACTGTAATGTCGGTTTTGGTCGCTTGCTGGATGTGCAATTAACGGACAGTCACCCGCCAGCCACAACCACAACCGCCAGCGTGACCGCCACGGGAGCTGAAAGACTCGAGATTCAGATCACTCCGCTCTCGCCGTTTTGCGTTTCCCGCCGCCGTATTGCCGACAATCTTTTCGAATCCGAAGACATCATTCCAGGCGCCGTCTTGAAGGGCTGCGTAGCGCATACATGGCGGACGCTAAGAGGTGACGATCCTGACGGAGAGATTAGCACTGGTTACGATCCGTCACGTGCGGAGCTTTGCGAACATTTTCATGCAGTCAGGTTCACACACGCCTTTCCCGCAGAATGTAGCCAAGGGTTGCGGCCTGTTACGGCGCCGCTCTCGCTCGTAAAGCTTCAGGGGCAGGAGGGCGCGCTTTACGATGTTGCCCAATTCCGGGAACCGATCCTAATTGCCGAACCAAATGTTCCGAATAAGAGCAAATGGAGCGCGCCAAATTTTGATATCGATTGGAAGGACAATAGAGACGTCAAGGAGCGTTTTGGCTGGGAAAGTCCCAAACGGGAGTTACGGGTTCGCACTGCCATCGACGCGAACCTGCGGAAAGCCAAAGAAGAGCAACTATTCGCTTATGAAATGGTAGTTCCCGACGGTGTCACCTGGCACGGTTCAATCGATCTCAGTGCCATAACTGACTTGTCTACTCGGGCGAAGGTAGAAGAGCAATTGGCTGGTCTTCTAATAAATGGATTGCGTGGCCTAGGAAAGACAAAGGCTGAAGCATTGGTGAGTGTCAGCCCGGCCGGTAGCGCGCCGCCAATTCACGCATCCGATCCTGCCCCGCGAATCGATGCCCAATCTCAGCAGCACTCCTGGATCGTTACGCTGCAAACGCCTGCCCTTCTTTGCGATCCGGAAGATGTAAAGAGCAACGGTCTACTGGAAGCTTATCGTCGAACCTGGGACAAGCTTTCATCGTTCACGCTACATCTTGAGTACTTCTTCGCCCGACAGTCGCTGTCTGGTGGCTATTACCTCTACCGTAGATTCATGAAACCCGGCGAATACTATCCGTATTTACTCACGGATCCCGGAAGTGTCTTCGTACTGTCGGCTGTGCCCGGTAAAGAGCCGGAGGCACAAACGTGCATTGAAGACTTGCTTGCTCACGGATTGCCAATCCCAGAGCTGACCCTCCCAGCAATCAATGATGAGTCTCTCCGACGCGATGATTGGAGGAGTTGCCCTTATTTGCGCGAAGGCGGATATGGTGAGATAGCCGTAAATCTATGCGTGCATTTCGAGCACCGACCGCAAGAGGTGAAATCGCTATGAGCTTTCAGAATCGTTGGATGATCGTGGGCGAACTGACGACCGCCACATCGTTGCATATAGGGAACGGCGACACAACGAAGCACCCTCGCTTGATTAGTTCCCAAACAGGAGACCCAGTGGAAATCAACGCGGTATGCACCGTCAAGAATGGCCGGCCCTACATTCCCGGTTCAACGTTGAAGGGCAATCTGCGGGCTTGGGGCAAACGAGCACTTGACCCTGCCAACTTTGAACAACTCTTTGGCAGCGACGACCCTGAGAAGAAAGACTCGGTGGGTGGAAAAGTCGAGTTCTACGACGCAGTCGCTGTGACCGCGCCGGACTTCAGCGAAGAAACCCAGCCACCGTATTGGAGATCAGATCGATTCACCGGGGTGATGGCCGGGGTTTCGATTGACCGTCGAACAAAGACAGCAAGCGAAGAACGGCTTTTTCATCATGAATTCGTCCCGCCCGGGGCTAAATTCTCGTTGACCATAACGGGACAGAATCTCAGTGACTCTGAGCTCGAAGACCTGCTTTTCGTTATGGGTGGGTTTGATCAAGGCCAGATAGCAATTGGCGCCGGCGAAGAAGACGGCTGGGGGGCGATGTCCTGGGAACTCACCGATATGCGCCGTATTACAAGTGACGAAGTTGCGAATTGGATCAACTCCGGTGTCCCCACAGTTGGTTATGCTGCACTTACTTCATTGGCGGATGCTGAACGGCAGGTTTGGCTAAACAAGATCAGTTCGCACCAAGTTAACCCTGGACCATCTTCAAGAGTGACTCTCGATGTGACTCTGAGTTTTCAGGGCCACTTCCTGGTCAACGATCCTAGTCAAACTGGAACCATGGAGGAAGAGAAACCCGCACATGCCCCGTTGCGTGATATCGATGGCCGTATGTTGCTTCCAGCCAGTTCGATGCGTGGTGCGCTAAGAGGTCAGGCGGAAAAGATCCTGCGGACACTTCATGGTGAACAGGCTGCCTGCTATCCAGACGACAGGGGTGCTCGTCCAGCGTGCGAAGCATTATATGAAGTTAGCGACCTGCAACGTCTGTGTCCTGTCTGTCAGGTCTTCGGCGCCCCGGGATGGCGATCGCCGCTACAGATTTCTGCCTTCAAGACCGCAGATCCTATCGGTGATGATGAGACGCAGACACAAGAGTTCCTTGCCATAGACCGGTTCACGGGCGGCGGAGTAGAAGGTGCGAAGTTCAACGCCACGGCGGTCTATAGACCAACGCTTTCAGGCACGATCGGTGTTGACTTGAAGGCACTCGAGCGCGCGAACGTTGGCCGGTGGGCGTTGGGATTATTGACACTAACCCTGCGCGATCTAATCGAAGGCGACATTAGGCTTGGATTCGGTGCCGCGAAAGGGTATGGAGCTGTCCGGGCAAAGATTAGCGTCAATCAGCTACCAGCATGGACGGATTGTCCTGCGGTTTTCAAAGCCGATCTGCGCGAAGATCAATGGCAGCCTGCCACGTTCAACACCCTGTCTGATGATCAGCTGAAAGCTGTGATGGAATTCTGGGTCATGGAACTGGCTGAGTTTAGACCTCCACCTATCGCGATGGGAGCAAAAGCATGAGTACTTTTCACAATCCTTATCATTTCGTCCCAGTTAAGAGAGAAGGGCGCGTCGGCGATCTTGACGCGAAGTCATTTCCCATAACGAGAAAGCAGGCCACTCACGATCGTTACGTTCCAGAAACCCACTCGGGGCGGATCATCTGTCGTTTGACGACAGAAGCCCCGACCTTTGTCGGTGGAGAACGCAGCAAGGAGGCTACGGCTCCGGCCGAAGTGCAACACTTTCAATTGCACGGTCGCCCCTCGATTCCAGCTTCAACGCTACGGGGACTTGTTTCCAGCATCGCCGAAGCTGCAAGCAATTCCGCTCTGAGAGCATTGAGCGATGCCAAGTATTCGTATCGCCGGATCATGGATCCGCGTCAGCCCGAGATGTACAGGCCACTGTCGGCCGTTGGAATTGTGATTGTGGAGCGAGATGAAGAGGGCAAGCCGCAGTATCGGTTGCGCCCACTGACGTTGCCGTTAATCGAACTTAAGGGAGGGCGCGAAGCAGCGCTAGATGCTCATTGGAAGAAGCTCTATTCAGCACCCAATCTAAAAGTCTTCATCGGAGACGATAGGTCAATTAGAAGTGATCAGTTTCCGTTCCAGACCTTCTCTCCAAACCACGAGCGTTACTATGGTTTGAAACTGAGAACGCGGACTTGGAGTAGCGGCTCCCAGGGCTTGCTCGCAAGCGATGGCGATATGTATATCAAGGGCGGCAGATTTCTCGTTGCTCAATTGCCACTGGAAGACCAGAACACTCGGCGCCGAGACTTTACACCCAGGCCGTGGGAAGGGATTTCCGCGCAGGATCAACCACTCTATACACGCGGGATTCTACGCGTCCTAGGATGCGGCAGCGACCGGCCTGACATTCCTAAGACCAAGAAGCATGAACTCTTCATTCCTTATCCCGAAGGAGCAGAGAAATGGCCCACATTTCCGATTAGAGAAGATGCTGTCGAGCGATTCAATGATTTGGCCGATCAGCGCACGGAAGCAAGTAAGGACGATCCATCCCCCTGGCCCTACGAGCCCAGAGGAACCAGGCGAAATGAGAACCCCTCAAAAGACGGGCGGAGATTCCGTCTCAAGAATGGAGATCTCGTTTGGTTTAGACCAGCTACTAACTCTCCTGAAATTGCCGAAATATCTCTTTCTTCAATCTGGCGTGGCCGCGTTGACACCAACGACGGAAGAGCTGCGTCTACATATTCTTTTTTTGAAAAGGTTGATAGTAACCTGTTGCCCTTCAACCCTCGAAGAACGCTTATCACTATTGCGGAGCAACTCTTTGGATTTGTGGAAAGCTCGAAAGAGTCAGCCACCAGTTCATCTCGGGCGCTTGCCGGGCGTGTTTACTTTTCGCACGCGCTGCTTGAGACGTCCGAACATTCAAAGAATATCGACGGGCAGACTGACGAGCGTAGGGTTGAGGCGGCGTACCTCGATGCGGTTACGCTTAAGATCCTCGATAGCCCTAAGCCGCCCTCCCCGGCTTTGTATTTCAAGAAAGCAGCCGGCACTCCAGGCTACATTACGAAGCGAGAATTGAAACCAGGGTCGCACTACCCGCAAGGTCGCAAGTTCTACCTGCACCATCGGGATAAGGAGATCAACAACGCGGGTAAAGAACCCTGGCGTTCTCATCACATTGATCCGAATGACAAAAAGAAGAGCCGATTGCAGCAGAAAGTGAAGATTACTCCACTCAAAACAGGCGCGGTCTTCTACTTTCATATTGACTTTGACAACCTTTCGACGCACGAACTCGGATTGCTCGTCTATGCGCTCAAGCCCAATGATAACTTTCGACACAAGATTGGAATGGGGAAAGCGCTAGGACTGGGCCGCGTCAACATCGAGCCAGTTGGATTCTTCGGCATAGATCGTCAGAAAAGGTACACTGCAGATGCCCTTTTCGCACCTCGCTACGCTGAAGGCTGGCGGGCTGCCGGCGAGGATCAAAGCCTCTGGCCGGCGGCGTACGCCGGCGAGAAGTTGATCGGGTCTAACGCAACTCAGTTATCGGAGTTACGCGATGTGTTCGCCAGGGAAATGAACCCCGACATCAGAACCGCCCTCGAGTTGGTAGGTAACCCAAAGGCGCTGAGTTCACCGGTGCATACACCACTGGTCGAAGGCGGCAACCTGGAGGATGAAACCTTCCAATGGTTCGTGGCCAACGACCGGGGGCCAGGCCGGGGCCGAGGCACGATTCACCCTCAGCACCTTGAGCCGTTGACCAAAGAAACCACTTTCCTCCCAACTCTCTCAATCCATCCCTGGGAGGACTGAACTCAGCAAGAAGTTCACTTTGACTTTACTGGTTGAAAGCCTCGGCGCAATAAGATTGGCGCGCTACGAGTTTCTCGTGCGCGCGCGGGACGGAGTCGTCTTGCCTCCCTTTCTCGGTTCCACGCTCCGTGGCGCGTTTGGTCATGCCTTGAAAGAGTCCGTATGTGTGATGTCCCACCGGGATTGCTCGCGCTGCTTTCTTGCGGAGTGGTGTCTCTATCCCAGGCTTTTTGAACCGGAGGCACGCAACGGCGAGGGATTGCTCGCGAAAAGACAAGACGCTCCGCGACCGTTCATTTTCATACCGCCATTGCCGAGCACCGATTCCGGCTTGATGCGCGCGCGCGATGATCTGCTCCGTTGGCGTGTGCGCGTTAAAGCCGGCGAATCAGTCGTCTTTGGTCTGTCCCTGGTTGGCGAGGCGATTCAAGAGCTTCCTTACATCATTCATGCGATAAGAATGATGGCCCAAAACGGGTTTGGCGCTGAGCGCACATCGTTCCAACTCGAAAGAGTCTCTGCTCTTAACTACCAGGGTGAGCGGGAGGTCGTCTTCACAAGCGAAACCACCCGAATACGGGAGCACGACAAGTATCACGCCAACTTGGGCGTCTTGACGCAAGCCCGGATATTTCAACTGGCAACCGAGAAGGTCCCGGAAAGAACGTTGGCCGCAACGGCTGGAGCGCTAACAGCCGGTGTTGCCGTTCCGTCGGCCAAACGCATGACTCGTACTTCCGAGGATCACGCATCTGCGGCGCGCGTCGCGATACCGGACGCAAGGTCACTTGCTGGTTCATCAATTGGCAGTTGGCAATCGGCAATCGGCAATGAAATAACCCTCAGGTTCATCACGCCCACTCGGCTGCGAATCAAAGGCGAGGTGGTTGAGAATCCGAGTTTTGTCCAACTCATTAGCAGTCTTTCGTTGCGCCTCGCGATGGTGGCCCAGACCTATGGCACTGAGTCCCTCAGTTACGACCACAAAGCAGTGATCGAGCGTGCCCGTAACGTTTCAACTCGCAACTCCACGTTGCGTCTAATGGCTCTTGATCGGTTTTCCAGCCGTCGCAAGACGAAGCTGGCTATTGACGGCTTCATGGGTGACGTTACTTTCAGCGGTGCCGCAACCCAGGAGTTGCTTCCGCTGATTGTCGCGGGTGAGTTTCTGCACGTCGGGAGCGGCACGGCCTTTGGCATGGGCCGTTATGTGATTGTTAGCTAAGGTACGCTTCGCGATGAAAGCGGATTGAAACGTGAGATTCCTCGGTTACCGTCGAATTAAGTCACATGAGGTGAAGGAGGCTTCCGCGATGAAAGCGGATTGAAACTAAGGGTTGCATTTCACTGGTGAATTTAAGTGAGGCAGACGACCGCGATGAAAGCCAACTCGTCCTGTTCGGGAATGTTAATGTGACAACGCCGGCGGTGGCCTTCTGTCTGGACAAACAGATCGACGTTGTGTTCCTCACGCAAGGTGGCCGCTTTCGCGGACGTTTGAATGGCGACGGCGGCAAGTCCGTCGAGCTCAGATCCCGGCAATACGAGCGCGCCCATGACCCTGCGTTCTGCTTGGCTCAAGCCAGATCCATCGTGGCCGGTAAGATTACCAACCTGCTCGCTTTCGCGCGCCGCCAGAACGATGCCAGCCACATCCAACGCGAGCTGGCCTCCCTGCGTAAGTCTATCGAGAACGCGCGCGGCGCACGCTCAGTTGAGACACTGCTCGGCATCGAAGGCTCGGCCTCCGCAAACTATTTCCGGCTGTTTGGTGATTGGGTTCCACAACCGTGGCGATTCGGCAAGAGGATCGCCCATCCGCCCGGCGATCCCGTCAATGCAATGCTAAGCCTGAGTTACACGCTCCTCTACAACCGCATGGCCTCGCATTTGAACGAGACTGGGCTGGACCCTTACCAGGGTTTCTTCCATGGTGTGCGTTACGGCCACGCCGCACTGGCTTCAGATCTGATTGAGGAGTTTCGCGCCCCGATAGGTGACGCGGTGGTGTTGAAGCTGCTCCACCGAAAGCAGATCAAGTTGGCCGATGTCCTTGAAGTGAAAGGAGAGTTCCGCATGAAGCCGGCCGCTTCAAAAGTGTTCTTTACCGAATTCGAGAACAAGCTTAACTCGCGGCGTAATTCCGCCGGCCACGGGGATTTGAGTTTGACCTATGCGCAGATTATCAAGCGCCAGGTGCACCACATTGCGAGGGTCATTACCGGAGAGGAGCCACACTATGTGCCGTTCGCAGTCGAGTAACTTGTCCGACGAACTTTCAGTTTGTCGGGAAGTAAGGAGAAGGACCGTTCGACCATGGTGGACACGCACTTTGGGACATTTGCGATCTTCTGAGGTCTCCAATTTCAGCTCTGGGATGTACGCGCAAAGAACAAAGCCCGAAGACTCGCAATTCCGAAATTCGCAATCCGCAGTCCGAAATTGATCTGCCATGCCTCTAGTTCTCGCATACGACATTCCCGACGACAAGCGCCGCGAACGCTTGCGCAAGACGCTGCTTCGCTTTGGCATGCCCGTCCAGTACAGCGTCTTCGAATGCGATCTGACGCCGCGTCAGTTGCAAAGAATGCGCAAGGCCGTACTTGACGTGATCGAGTTGCCGGAAGACAACGTTCGCTATTACCAGCTATGCCGCGGATGTGTGCAGAGCGTGGAGGTCTTCGGTGGAAAGCCCGTGACGCAAAAGAGATCCGTCTATGTCATTTAACTCTTCTGAGATCATCAATCTCAAATGTGAGGTTAGCTCGTGCCTCCGGCCCGGCGAAGGTCTTGAGATCTCAGATCGCCTGGAGCTCCGGATTCATCGTTCGATCCGTTGTCTCCACAAAATCGACAAACGGCCAATGAAGGGAGTTCATCATGTCACTTAGAAGAATCGTCTTGGGTCTTTTGGTAATTTGGTTGGGCGTAATGGGAATCGCGTGCGGTCTCCTTTGCTTGATTTGTCTGATCCTGTATGTGCTCTGGCAAGGTCTCGGCATTAGCTCTATCGTCCTCGCGCTACTGTGCTTGTTTTGTCTGGGCTTGGCGGTTATGCTTTCGGGTCGAGCGGCGGCGGCGACTGGAAAGCCGGGAGGGTTCAGCGCTGCGTGGCTTCGATCTCTGAAAGACTGGAGGCAGTCTCCGGCCGGAAACTCTGGCGTTCAGCCCGGCCTGCGTGAAGCAAATGATTGGGAGCAAGAATTCAGCCGCTACCGAGAATCGTCTTTGAAATCCCAGGACGGGCAGCGCGCGACCGCCGCCAACCACCGGATTGTGTAGCAGGCTCAGCCCGAAGGCCCTACATCGTGAGGTTTGAGGTTCGCGGATCCTTCCGGCGGCGTCGGTGGCACGTCCAGATCAGGAAGCAAACCCTTGTTTCAACGACCCTTAGGCCGCCGTTGTCGGCCGTCACGAGGTCTTCCGCGAACCCCCCCGGAACTGTCGGAAAATTCTGGCGGGTGGGCCGCAAATGACGATGGCAGCACGACTAGCGGCGGGTCACCGGTGGTAATCAGACTGCGTGTTTCGCACCTGTTGAAAACATTGACTTTAAGGTGAAAAAGATGGATAAGGGCAGATTAGTGGCGAGGCCCACAGAGGGGGTCGGGAAAAAGGACCTCGTAAACGTTGCAACGGCTGGGCTCCCGGACGTGACTGTGAGGCAGACGACCGCGATGAAAGCGGATTGAAACTTTCGAAAGAAGGCGGGTGTCTTTGCGGCGATGTGAGGCAGACGACCGCGATGAAAGCGGATTTAAACGCGTTTGTCAGCTTAGCAATGTCTTCCTCTGTCCCATGTGAGGCAGACGACCGCGATGAAAGCGGATTGAAACTGTCAGTCCACTCTTCTTGACGCGAAACGTAACTATGTGAGGCAGACGACCGCGATGAAAGCGGATTGAAACTAAGCTGTACATAATTAACCTCCAGATGAACTTTTGTGAGGCAGACGACCGCGATGAAAGCGGATTGAAACCCATCTGGTACAAGCGTATGAATACGCGAGTCCTGTGTGAGGCAGACGACCGCGATGAAAGCGGATTGAAACTCTTGATGTTGGGCACTACTTAGGTCCTCTTTTCTTGTGTGTGAGGCAGACGACCGCGATGAAAGCGGATTGAAACGATTCCTTTCTCCTGACTGGCATTCATTTTCTTAGTGAGGCAGACGACCGCGATGAAAGCGGATTGAAACGATAATAGATCGGAGTACAAGCTTCCCTTACCCACAGTGAGGCAGACGACCGCGATGAAAGCGGATTGAAACCCTTCCATCTGGGGGAGTTGCCACATTAGTTCTGGGTGAGGCAGACGACCGCGATGAAAGCGGATTGAAACGAACCGCCTTGTACTCGGCAGCTGATTGCTCCCGGTGAGGCAGACGACCGCGATGAAAGCGGATTGAAACTGATTGCTCCCGAGTCGTTTGACGGGCCTGGTTGTGAGGCAGACGACCGCGATGAAAGCGGATTGAAACTCTCCTGTTTTCTGCTCTTTCGAGCTGCCCCCGAGTGAGGCAGACGACCGCGATGAAAGCGGATTGAAACTTTGTCTGAAAGTTGAGTACTCATGCAGTTGCCTCAGTGAGGCAGACGACCGCGATGAAAGCGGATTGAAACAATAAGCCAGCCGGGAACTTTGCGACGACTTTGTGAGGCAGACGACCGCGATGAAAGCGGATTGAAACGTATAAGCCTCATCCACTGCCGCGACTTCTGTTGGGTGAGGCAGACGACCGCGATGAAAGCGGATTGAAACGTTTCGGCAAACCTCGACAGCCTTGCGAACATGTGTGAGGCAGACGACCGCGATGAAAGCGGATTGAAACGCTTTGAAGTTTCTGTCGACGTCGGCTGTTCCTGCGGTGAGGCAGACGACCGCGATGAAAGCGGATTGAAACACAATGTGGCGATGGATGTTAAGAAGATTTTTCTCAGTGAGGCAGACGACCGCGATGAAAGCGGATTGAAACTCCCAATCCTTCACGGGCCATTAGCAGGCTTTGAGTGAGGCAGACGACCGCGATGAAAGCGGATTGAAACTGTTACCGGTGCTTGCTCTGAGGGTACGAGATTGATGTGAGGCAGACGACCGCGATGAAAGCGGATTGAAACTGTAGCGATAAAGCAACATCCAAGCACGAACCCCAGTGAGGCAGACGACCGCGATGAAAGCGGATTGAAACTAAAACCAGAGGGCTATCTGGGTCGCGCCTGAGCGCGTGAGGCAGACGACCGCGATGAAAGCGGATTGAAACTGTCGGGAGCGTGGGTGTTCTTTGGCAGCAATAACGTGAGGCAGACGACCGCGATGAAAGCGGATTGAAACTGATAGCCGTAAGCTATAGTTACACGCCTTCAAACTGTGAGGCAGACGACCGCGATGAAAGCGGATTGAAACTTCTTGAGTTCACCGGCAATAGGCTCCATGTAGTGAGGCAGACGACCGCGATGAAAGCGGATTGAAACGAAAGCCTCGAGAATCTTGAAACGTAACATCAGCGTGAGGCAGACGACCGCGATGAAAGCGGATTGAAACGTTTTCAGTTCCATGTATACCTTCCCGGTGATTGCAAAGTGAGGCAGACGACCGCGATGAAAGCGGATTGAAACTCAATGAGGGTGAGCAATGAAGGTGGAATCTCGGCCGTGAGGCAGACGACCGCGATGAAAGCGGATTGAAACTAATTGATATCACGGAAGATGCAATCCGGCTCTACCGTGAGGCAGACGACCGCGATGAAAGCGGATTGAAACGCAAACCCTTCAAGTAGCGCAGGGCGTTTGTGGGTGAGGCAGACGACCGCGATGAAAGCGGATTGAAACTTAGGCTCGTTTAATATCTCGCCAAGCTTATTAAGTGAGGCAGACGACCGCGATGAAAGCGGATTGAAACACTTCTCCGCCGCCATCTGTGATGGCTTTGTCGAGTGAGGCAGACGACCGCGATGAAAGCGGATTGAAACGCGTCGTTGGCAAACGCAAAGTTGAAAAGCTGAATGGTGAGGCAGACGACCGCGATGAAAGCGGATTGAAACGTAGGCGGGAGCCGCCGAATCCTCGCGCGGCACAAGTGAGGCAGACGACCGCGATGAAAGCGGATTGAAACTTTTATCTTTCTCTTGGTCATTGAGCAAACGCGTGAGTGAGGCAGACGACCGCGATGAAAGAGGATTGAAACCCTCTTAACTATCATCTATCGCTACCTCCTGTAGACGGTGAGGCAGACGACCGCGATGGAAGTGAGGGGAATTTCGGATTTCAGATTCCAGATTTAAGCTCGGCAATCGCAAATCGGAAATCGAAAATGGCCAGAGGCAGACGACCGCGATGGAAGTGAGGGGAATTTCGGATTTCAGATTCCAGATTTGAGATCGGCAATCGCAAATCGGAAATCGAAAATGGCCAGAGGCAGACGACCGCGATGAAAGCGGATTGAAACTCAATTTTCAGATTCAAGATTCGAGATTTCATAAGGTGAGTGAGGCAGACGACCGCGATGGAAGTGAGGGGAATTTCGGATTTCAGATTCCAGATTTAAGATCGTTCAATCGGAAATCGAAAATGGCCAGAGGCAGACGACCGCGGTCAAAGTGGATTGAAACTTTTAAGGAAGTGGATCCAGAAGCGATTGGGTCTAACTTCCGTTTCGCGAACCAACCGCTTACGCTCGGAACACAAACTGAAGTTTGTGCTACTGTGACGGCGAGCGTTTCGAGACCCGACATACCCTCGTCGCCGTGCGGGATTGAGTGGAGAAACCCTGGCTGGCGGTAGTTGTGCAGTTTGCCATCGGTCTTGAACTCAGGCCATCCCGTGTTAAGGAAGCAGTAGTTACAGAACCGGGAGCGGTGGCGACCGGATGCAGGTACTCAACCGAGTCTAAGGGTCGTTGAGCACGCGAAGTTCTATATCACAAGAGTTGAACGTAGGATCCGGTCGCTACCGCTCCCGGTTCTGTAACGACTCACCCGGATTAACCCCAGCTTAACCAAACTGCACTAGTACGGAGTTGCCCCTCTATTCCTCGCTCACCTCGAAGCGGATGGTCAGCGGCTCAGAGCCCACGTCTTCAAACCAACAAACTTGCTGGTCAACCAGATCGAACTTGAGTGTGTAGTTGCCGGGGCGTTGAGGCGCCGCGTGATCGATCCTCAAGTGGACTGTTTCACCGGGCGCCACTGCATGTGGCAGCGGAGGCTCGCCATGAAACTCGCTGACGAGCGTGCCGGCATCGTCGCTGATTCGCACGCCCGGCATCACAATCCCCGTGCGAGTTTCACGACCGGCAAGCCAGAGCGTGTCGCCGGTGTTTTCGATTTCCAACTCAATATCTAATGCTTGTCCGGGCGCGAGCCGGTCGAGTCCACCCGGCGTCAAGGCAATGCGAGCGCGCAATAATCCGGGCCGGCGGCTGTCAGGAACGGTTGAGGCCGGCGCGCCGGAGGCGACCTTCTTGCAAGCAAGATAATGATAACTCATTGGGACGTTCTGAAGCGGCAGCAGATCGTCTTTGATAGTTTCCCGCTCGAACAGTCCATTGACGCTGGCGTAATCTCCGATGACGGCGAAGCCGTGCGCATCGAGGAGTTGGCGCAGGTGTCCATAATCGAATGGTGATTCGAGCGTGCCGTATTCGCTCATGACGCCATACAGTTCCTCTTCGGTCGCTGAACCCGAAGGCGGGCGCTCACCTTCAAGGATAAAGAGCACGCCGCCCACCGGGAGCATCGCGGCGAGGTGACGCATCACGGCGCCCTCGTCCTCAAAATGGTGCAGCGAGTCATAGCAGAGGACCGCGTCAAACTGTTCTGAGAGCGGCGCCATCTCGATGTCGTGCACCTCGAACGAACAGCACAGCGCGGTCTCGTGATCGACATCGTAGGGGACGCACGCCACGCGATCGCGCGACATCTCAACCAGGGTTGGGCTGATGTCAATGCCTTTCATTTGATAGCCGAGACGAGCAAAATACTCGCTCAGCCAACCCGAACCGCAGCCCACATCCAGAATGCGACTGCCGGCCGGCAGACCAAGCATGACCGCGATGTTGGCAAAGTCGCAAAAATGACGGTGCGTTTCCGCGTCCATGCCCTCACCCTGATGCTTGGTCGGTTTGTTCGCCAGATTGTAGAAGGGTTTGGTCTTGAGGTAATGGTTGCGCTCCGCATCGAGCTGGCGCGGGTAATCAACTGCCGCCTGCTTGTAATCAACACCGACAGGTTTCGGCATGCGCCCAGTAACTGGTTGTCGTCGGGAATTGGGAGATTCCTTTCCGTTAGGCGACGTCGCCTCAGACTTAGCGGCGCCGGGATGAGGGAACGACGAAACATTTTCACACCCGGCGACTTCGACAGGGAGCAAGCTCGCCACATCTTCGGCCACACCGCGCAGGAAGAGATCGTCGGAAGACTTGATGCCAAGCAGCGAGAGTTCCTGGCAAACGTCGGCAATAATTTTACGCCGCGGCCGCCGGCCGATCACTTCGCGGATGAAAACCAGATAGTCGGCCGCCCTACCTTCCAGGTTATGTTCGTCAAGCGCATACCGCCGAGCGTTCTCTCCAATACGGGTTCGTAATGCATGGTCCTCGATCAGCCGTTCCAGATAAGCGAGCAGCAACTTATCAGACCGTGAGTCGAGCGGAATTTTTACGACCGCGTCATTCGGAAGCTCGGCATACCAACCGGCTTCAGCGACCACGCTGCATACTCCCGCGGCCATCAATCGACAGAGACTCGCACTGGTCTCGCCCACAGTTCGTTCGCGAATATTCAGAGCAATATCAGTTTCGTCAATGCGCCGCTTGAATTCTTCGAGCGTCACATGACCGGTGATCTCGACACAGTCCTCCATCCCGTAGCGGCGGACCATTTCCCGCACATCGAAGTAAGGGTTTGTTTCACCGACCAGAGAATACCGGAAGCGATGTGTCTGTTTGAGAGCAGCAAGGGCGCGCAAACTTTGCTCGATCCCCTTGCCGGGCGTGATCAGACCGAAGCTGGCAATCTTCACTTCCTCAACGGAGCTTGAATGCGGACGTGAACCGGCGGACAACTTCACCGGCATGGCGATGCGCGCAACCGGAACAGTGGGAGCGATTCCGGCAAAGCGTGCGCGACTCCACTCTGAATGAACGATGATTCCTTCCGCTGAGTTGGCAATCCGGCAGTTCAAGGGAAACTCAATGGGCCGGCCAAGCAACGAGGGTAGCGCGCCTCTCGCTAAAGCTTCCGCAGCTTCCTTGCGCGCAGTCTCGCCATGGCAGATTTCAACTTCATCGAGGTAGAGGCGGAGATCACCGCGATCACGGGCGAGGCCGAGAAAAAAGTCCTGTAGCGCAAAGTCGTGAAAAACGACCACGCCACTGCGTCGCTTCATAGCTTCGAGGATACCCGCGTGATAGCGATGATCGTTTCCCATGTGGTAAACGAGTGCATCGAAGCGCTCGAGTTCGCGCAGGCTGGAGCGCTGTCTTCGATAATCGCAGACTTCGAAGCGGGAGGTCAGCTCACGGTTCAAGGGCTGAAAGCCATCAACGAAAAGCGTGATCTCTGCTCCCGCGGCCAGATGAGGCAGAAGTTCTTCACTGTAGTCGCTGATCCCTGAACGTTGCGGGCCGAGCGGGCTGAAATAAGCGAGTTTCATAACGAATGGTCAGTAGTCAGTTGTTAGTTGTTTTGTATGAACTTAGTACTTGGTACTTAGTACTTCGGCCGCGATTCCATCTTTGCAGCTACGTCCAATGTAGATGCGGAAGACGAAGCTAAAGAACCAAATGCAGAGAACGAACATCTTCGCAACTGACCACTAACAACTGACCACTGACTATCTTACCACCGTGACCTTTGCCTTCGTGGTGGGCGAGCCCTTGTCACCGAACCAGTTAACTCCTTCCTGCACCATATCCAATTCAATGGTGTACTCGCCGGGCTGTTTAGGGGCGGTGATCAGAAGCGTCATGTCGGTCTCTTCACCGGGCTTGAGATCCTTGGGAATGCCGTTGTGCCCTTCCGGATCTGAGGTGCGCTTCCCATCTTTGTCGAGCCAGTGATTGCCGACCGCAATGTAGAACTTGTTGTCGGACCGGTCGTTTGTCTCGCCACCGCGCTGCCACCAAACAACATCGCTCGTGTTCTTGACCTTGACCGTGATGGTTTCCTTCTGCCCCATGCGGAGCTTTAACGACGAGTCGGGCAGAGTGATCTGGGCTTTGAAGCCCTTGTCGGGCAACGGCCCCGCGGCCTTCAAAACCGCGGACGGGTTCCCACTTTGAGCGGGCGCCGTAGTGTTAGTCGCCGTCGGCTTGCAGCTCGCGGCTATTGTCACGCACGAAATGGCTGCAGCGAGGAGAGCAATTCTCATCTTCATAATCAACTGTTCCTCTCTGTTCTCAGGACTCTTGTCTTTCAGACGTACTTAAGGCGCGACGCGCACGCTTAGTCGCAAAGGTCGCGCGCCTCTTTCGCTAAACCAGGTTACTCCCTCGTGCACCATGTCAATCTCGAGAGTGTACTCGCCCGGTGTTCGAGGGGCATTTACGGTCAACGTCATTTGCGCTACCTCGCCCGGAGGCAGGTCGGCCTTCATAGCCGCGCGATTATCCTCGACGGTTGCGCCGGCGCCAATCCAGTGATTGCCCATATTAACCTGGTATCTGAAGTCTTTGGTGCCCACGGCGGGCCAGGTCGAGTTGCCCAGATTCCTGACCTTGAACCGGATGTCTACTTTCTCCCCGGGATGCATTTCCGGTGGGGCGTCAAGCGCTATGATCTCTTCGCGATAGACGGATGTCGGAAAGGCGCCTTTCATCCACGCCGACTCGAACTCACTGCGCGCCGCAGGCTCTTGCGGGACCCTAACTTCGATGAGCATCATACCGATCCGGTCGCGAGGTGAAAAGAAAGGAATATTTACCGGTGTCAGCTCGCTGGCCTCGAGTCCTCGCTCTGCGATCACTTGTTTTGCCTTGGGCACGTCGTCATTGAGGCAAAGCGAGAACATCTTTTGCCCCGGCGACTCTTTGACGACACGAATAAACTGCCGCCATGATTCGCGCGTGACAAAGTATTCCGGCTGGCGCGCCGCGATGATGGGCGCGCGCGTGTTCAGCAGCACCTCGAAGCCGGTCGACTTCGGACAGGTCTCGACCCACACCCCGACACCGTCAAAGAGCGTGCGCTCCTCGGCCGTGAGGAAACTTCTGAGAGAGTGGTCGCGCAGCATGAGCTTCGCCTCCTGGACGTAGACGGCAGGGGCGTCGACGACGGTAGGGCGTGAGCCCCATTCCTTCCGCAGCACATATGAGCAAGCAAAATATGCCTGCACCACGAGCACGATAAAGAAAACCGAGGCGAGGGCCGCCCTCCAGGAAGGTTTCGACCATGAGAGGCCTCCGGTCAGAGTAGCAGCGACCGCGACGACCGTTATACCCGCGAGCATTTCTTGATAGAAACCATAGCGGCTATAGCCGGTAGCTGCGGCGCTCCAAAGCAACGCACTTGAGATGAGGACGAAGCAGAGCGTGCGCGCGCGTGAATTCCTCCATGCGAACACGAGGCTCGCGAAAGCCACGACGAATCCCAACGAGAGGCGGCCGGAGTAGACGGCCAGTTCTGAATGCCGCTCTGGCTTGAACCAAATCATCACCGGCCAAACGATAGTCTCCCAAAAAGTCCGTGGTCCCCAACGGTAGTCCCATCCGCCGTGCGTCGGCCAGTAAGGTGACTTGAAGAAGACGTTCGCAACCGGAAAGACCGGATTGCCGGTGATGCGAAAAATGTAAATGCTGAACGGCAGGTGCGTGGCGAGGAAGGCGCCGAGGCCGAGCAGCGCGGTCGTCATCAACTGCTTCGCCGTGAACCGCAGCGACCCCACAGTCATCTGGTACGCGCAGACGGCGAAGAGCGGCAGTGCCACGGCGAGGTTTGTGAGCTTGAATGCCGTGCTCGCCCCGAGCAACACGGCCACGTGAATAAAATTGGCGCGTCGATTTTCGGCTTCATCGAAGCGCAAAGTGAGCAGAGTTGCCTCAAGCATAAGTGGGAGCGTCAGCAGATCAACCATGTATGTGCTGATCTCAAACAGCAGGTTTTCAGATAGGACCAGCAGCAACACGCACGCTGATCGCAGCCAGGCGCGACCGACGAACGGCCGCAGAATCTTATCCGTGACTTGCGCCGCCCAGACGAGCGCCAAAAGGTTGATTACAGTGCCGAGCCTGAATCCCAGAAACACTCGGCTGATGCCGGTCAGCGTGTCGGCGGCGGGATTGAAGGGTAAAGCTGTGGGGAAGAAATCGCCCGGCCCAAAGAGCGCGCCGCGCAAAGAACGCTCTGTGTGAAGCAGGTGATACGACAACACGTCGTAGGAGTGGTCCGGGAAAGCCGCGCGCAGCAGATAGGCCAACAGTAGTGGCAGTCCGACCAGCAGCCAGAAACTGCGACCGAACCTCTCCGCCCGAAATTGTTTCGTCGAAATATAGAGGTACCAACACACGGCCGCCGGCAATACGCTTAGTGTCCAAGCCAGAAAGTTATTTCCGATGATCCAGAAATACTGCCGGACAAAGACGAGCGCGTACAAAAACACCAGCGCGTCGCCGAACTCGACGCGTTCGCGCGCGCCGGCATAAGCTTTCCCGAAAAACGAACCTGGGTGTTCGGTCTGGGTCATACTTTGGTGGATCAAAACAGATTCTTGATGAAGCTATAAATGTAGCGAAACCAAACCCTGTGGAGCCTAATAGAAGATTTTCCGTGCTTCCTGGAGTATTCATGAGCAGGCACTTCGGCTACGACATAGCCGCGCTTCAGGGCCTTCATCATCATCTCCTGCTCAATCGTCGTGATGTTTTCTTTGAGATCGAGCGAGCGAACGACCTCCGTGCGAATGGCGCGAAAACCGTTCTGGCTCTCCGTGAACTTCTTTTTCCATCTCATATTAATGCCAATGAGAATGATGTCGCAGCCGATCATGCGCAACAGCTTGTCGATATCGCCGTGCGCTTCGTCACTGCCGCCACGGCCACGCGAGCCAATGACCAGATCCGCGCGGCCATCCAGGATTAGCTCCGTAAGATGAGGAATGTCCGCAGGATCGTGCGAGCCATCTGCATCCATAAAAACGACAATCCCGTGCGTTGCCGCCATGGCCCCGACGCGAATCGCCTCGCCCTTGCCGCGCTTGTTATCTTTGACTACACGAACTCCATAGCTCTCTGCCACCTGCACGGTTCGATCTACTGAGTGTCCATCGACCACCACGATCTCATCACAAAAAGGCAGAGACTTTTCGATGACCTCCGCGATGCATTGCTCCTCGTTTCGGGCCGGTATTACCAGGCTGACCCAGCCTCTGGGATCAACCGATTTCGCGACGCCGGTGTTCGGTGTTCGACTCTTCGGCGCTAACTCAGGGAGCAACTCATCTCCGCGCTGTCCTTCTTCATAGCGCGCCTCCTTAGCTTCGTCAGTCCGTTCAGAATCATTGCCAGGGTAGATTTTGCCCATGCCCACAAACTAACCTCTTTTCATTACCGCCTTAGCGTTCGTTTTTTCCGAAAAGACTCCCAGAATCAAATTTGCGGCTCCCGAGAGAGAAGGTGGCGGAAGTAGAGAATACCCGCTGTGGGCAGCTCACGAATCTCATTGAGCACCTGGCTTCAGCCAGGTGGCTATCTTTGGTTCTTGACATCAGGTAATCCAGACCAACACAATGCCCGACTCAAAGCAGTGTAAGTACTGACGCCGCAAGAGCGAGCTTGTTAGGACCCTCTTCCGGGATTCGCGCCGCTAAACTGTATAGAAAAACCTTTACTTGAAGAAGAGCCCAAGCTAACACTGTGCACGCCAAAATGACAACTTCGGCAGTCTCCCAGATTCAAGCTCAACCTGACGAGCCGGGCGAAGAGCGCGCAACTTTCGGACTTGTTCGACGACTCGTCCGCATTCCTGTAGCGCGTGAACTCCTGATTGTCATCGCGTTCTGTTTGTTTACATCGGCACTGACCTGGCCTTATGTAACCCGACTGCGCAACGCTGTCGTAGATACCGGCGACCCATATCTTATCTCCTGGATTCTTTGGTGGGATTACCATCAGACCTTCACCAGTCCGCTGCACTTGTTCGACTCCAATACCTTTTATCCATTGCGATACACGCTGGCTTTCAGCGAGCACAGTTACGGAATAGCTATGCTGTTCTTTCCGCTTTACGCTCTCGGTCTGAAGCCGCTCACTGTCCACGCCATCGCGCTGTTTATGGGTTTTGCGCTCAGCGGCTACGGCGCCTTTCGCCTGGGCCGAACGCTCACCGGCTCGGCCGCAGTCGGATGGGTCGCAGGGATTGTATTCGCCTTCGTCCCCTACCGCTTCAACATGATGTCCCAGGTAGCGTATCTCTTCTCACCCTGGATACCGCTGCTCTTCGAGGCTCTGGTTTTGTTTGCGCGCGAGCGCAGCAGAAAGCGGGCAATGTGGCTCGGTTGCGCGTTCTTTATGAATGGTTTGACAACCATTTCATGGTTCAACCTGTCGCTCGTTCCATTCGTGCTGGCAGCCGCGATCCTTTTGACGCGCTACGGTCTCTGGGGCGAACGCGAGTTTTGGCGGCGCGGTGCGGTAGCCCTCGGGACGGCGACGCTGCTGCTGGTCCCTTTCATGCTGCCGTATGTCCTCGCGTCTCGTCTCTATGGCTTCACCCGCAGCATCGAAGAGATCAAGGCCAACTCGGCTTGGCCGACTCACTGGTTATCCGTTGAGCCCCGTAACAGACTTTGGAGGCGAATGGGCGATTCGATTCCCGAAGGCTTCAAATTCAAACTCTTCCCGGGCCTGTTGCCGATCCTTTTTTCGTCAGCGGCGCTGCTGATACCGGGTGACGTCGCGAAGCAGAGCGGGCGTCTATTAACCGAAGCCGGTGATAGAGTGTCGCGCCAGCGGTGGCTCCGCGTACTTGATGCCTTCATCATTGTCGCATTTGCTCTCTCAATTCCGGCTATTGGTTTCGATCGTTCGGATGATTTTCTTGGACTGTTCCGCTACCTCACGTCAGAACTCATCCTCGGCATGCTGACAGTAGCCGTCGTGGCGCGGCTATGCCTGGCGTATCCTGGGTTCCTGCTGACGCCACGCTCGAACCTGGTCGAGACTCTCCGTTCTAGACGACGCAGCGACGCGTTTTGGCTTGGCCTGCTCCTGACCGTGATCGGATTCTGTTACTCACTCGGTTGGAATTTCTTCTTTTACCGTCTCTGCTATGACCTGCTCCCGATGTTCAGAAGCATGCGGGTCGTTACCCGGGGAGCGATGATGGCCTACCTGGGTCTGGCGCTATTAGCGGGTCTGGGTGTGAAGCACCTGGCGGAAGTCCTGTCCACGCGATTTCCGTGGTTGCGGGCGCGTATGGTCTATACAATCGCTTGCGCGCTGCTACTCTGCGAATTGAACGCCGCCCCGATGAGGTTCGTCCGCGGCGAGGTCAACCCCGATGCGGTGACCCTCAGGTTGAAGCAGACACCCATGCGCGGCGGGCTGGTGGTCCTGCCTGCGGGTGGGGACTTCAATTATCGTTACATGTTGCGCTCGGCTGATCATCAGAAGCCACTGATCGTCAGCACTTCCGGTTTTAATTCACCTATCGAAGACCGGATCGAAAACTTGACACGCTCCGGCTCGATCCAGATGGAACTGCTGGACCTGTTCGAAACTGTTCCCGCCTCTTACGTCGTTGTCGAAAACAAGTCGATCGCACCTGAGCGCAAAGCTGACTATCAGGAGTTCCTCGGGCGGGGGGTTGTCAGCGGTCGCTTGCGCTTCATCAACCGTTTCGAGGGAGGCTCCGATCTCTACGCGGTCGTGAAGACTGAACCGGAGGCGCGGAGCGAAGCATCTCTATCAATTGATCTCTCGATTCGTGATTGGGCGGCCAAACTTGATGAGGACCCGGTTAGTCTTCTGGGCCAATCGGGCGATTGGAGTCAAAAGCTCTACCGCATTTACATGGCCAGTTCGGGGGCAATGCCCCGCTACGGCGAATATCTCAACGACCTGAAGACAATCGGGCGCGGAGTTGTCCTGGGATCCGAAAGGCAGGATCAACAGTTCGAGGAAAACCTCCGTCGTTTTTTAGAAGATTGGACTAATCGTGAAGCCTTCACGAAAACTTTCGCAGGCCTCGACAATGCTCAGTACGTAGCTCGCCTGGTCAGCAACGCTGCGGTATCTATTGATCCAGATCAGCGCGCTGCGATGGTGACAGGATTGTCGAATGGCCAGGAAACGCGGCCCACGGTGCTTCTGAAGATCGTTCAGGATCCACGTTTCATTGAGCAAGAGAAGTATCGCTCGCTTCTCTTATTGCACTACTTCGGCTATCTGCGCCGCAATCCGGAAGATCCGCCTGATCGAGATCTCAGTGGGTTCAACTTCTGGCTCCACCATGGAGATCCAACGAGGCTTTCCGCGGCTTTCAAAGACTCACCGGAGTACCAGGATTACAAGAGGCCGGGAGCACCGTTGGCTCCTAAATAGAGGGATTCAGTAAGCAGAGGACCGGCTTGCGCATGAGTCAAACCGACGAGGGCGATAAACAGATACTGGCGGACGAAGGGCGCCGGGCCTGCCTTTCCGTCGTCATCCCCGTTTACAACGAGGAAGCTACGCTCATGGATGTGGTATCCAGGGTGCTCGTCATTCCTTACCTCCTGGAGATTATCATCGTCGACGATTGCTCTACCGACGCGTCGGCCGATTTAGCGCGGCAGCTCTCCGAAAGGGATCCGCGGGTGCGCGCGGTTTTTCATGCGCGCAACACCGGCAAGACTTCTGCGCTTAAGACCGGATTCGCGCTGACCAACGGAGAGGTGGTGATAATCCAGGACGCGGATCTCGAATACGATCCCGCGGAGATCCATGGCGTCATTCAACCAATTGTGGATGGCCAAGCTGACGTTGTGTACGGCTCGCGATTCCTGGTTCGGAGAGCAACGCGGGTCCTCTATTTCTATCATTACCTTGCCAACAAATTTCTGACGTTCCTTTCCAATAGCTTGACGAACCTCAACATGACCGACATCGAGACGGGTTATAAGGCATTCCGCGGCGATATCATTCGTAACATGCTGATCGTTTCCAGCGGCTTCGGGTTTGAGGTCGAAGTCACCGCCAAGGTCGCGAAGTTGAAAGTGGCGATTTACGAAGTGCCGATTAGCTACCACGGGCGTACCTATGAGGAAGGGAAAAAGATCACGTTCACAGACGGTCTGCTGGCGTTCTGGCTGGTGATTCGGTTCAATCTCTTTTGCAGCTTGCGCGCATCGTTCCGGGAACTGCCCGAGATCCCACGCCAGCGTAGCGGCCGACCTTGCGGTGCCGGTATCAAGATGTCTGGCAGCGATACATCGGATTCTTCAGGCGGCGTTCACGAACGATAGGTGGGCTGATCGCTTGAGGACGACCCGCACCCAGCTTCGCTCGGCAAGGTTGCCTCAGCTCGCGGCGGACATCAAACGTTCCACCACTCTCTGCCAGGACAAATCCATCTCTCTTATTTTGTCCCTCGCTCGCGATCCCATCTGAAGTGCCCGTGAGCGGTCGGCATGTAATCGGTCGAGTGCTTCAGCGATGGCTCTCGGATCGGGATCGACAATCAGACCATTGTGTTCATGTTCGATGAATTCGGCCGCGCCCCCGCTATCGCACGCAACCACCACTGGTTTCGCCGCCAGCATTCCTTCCAACGTCACGTAGCCGTAATCTTCGTCGAATGGTAAGTAACAAACTCCCAGCGCGCCGGCATACAATTGCACCATCTCCTGCTCAGAGACGAAACCGCGCATCGTGACCCGATCGCCAACGCCACTCTGTTTGATTAGTCCTTCGTAATGCTTAACGTCGCCCGACCCGCCGGCGAGGATTACCTTCACCGGCGTTGTCACAAAACGCATGGCCTCAATCAGGAGTTCCTGTCGCTTTTGCGGTTCCAACCGGCTGGGACAAAAAACGTAATCACCCTGCTCTCCGGTTCTCAGTTGGTCCGCAAGCGGCGGAGGGTGATAGAGCGGCTCGCTTTCGATGTCGTTGTAACGCTTGAGTCTATCAGCGACGGCTTTTGAATTGGCAAAGACTTTCCTGGCTTCCGGTATGAAACGTTCATCGCAATGCTTGATCCATTCGCGGACACGTACGCCATCCGGGTAATTGGAAAGATCGTCGAACGGCGTGCCCCAAAGGTTATAAGCCGAGCGATGTTGATGCAGTATCCACAGCACTTTTCTTTCATGCGCGACCAGGTAAGCGGGGAACTTCATTCCAATCACCAGATCGACCGGCTGTCCGTTGGCTGCCGTTACGTCCAGCATTCGCCACGCCATGGCGCCGCGCATAATCTCAGTCGGCGGATACCACTTGAAGGGCAGGGCCACGATCTCCGCTCTATAACCGGCCTCAATTAGCGCGCGCCGCAACCCTTCGACGTGCGATTCGGCGCCGCCTTGGGTGAAGGGAACCTGTGTGGTGCAAATGAGAATATTACGGATCATTAATGAAAGAAAGTCGGAGATCAGAAGTCAGAGGTCAGAGATCAGAAGCGCCGACTTCTGACATCTGATCTCTGATCTCCGATCTCTGACCTCTGATTTCAATGTTGCAAACGGCGATCGATAATTCGCGGTCATCGCGCGCCTCGTCGTCTTTTGGACGTGGTTGCCACGTCCGGCCGGCGCGAATCTCAAGCTCGAACTCTCCGCCCGCCTCCGCGCTCAACCAATCCGGAACCGGAACTTGCAGGTGCAGCCACGAACGGCGAAAGAGCGAGAAAGCGGACACCCGAACACCGTTCAAGAGGAATTCGAGCAGCAATGGACGCTCGCGAATGTCCGGCATGTGAGTAGTCAGATCCAGACTAAAGGCCGTCAGGCCGGGAGCGCTGAACCGTATTCGTCCCTGCTTGCTCATCCAGCGGGCGATTGGCGGCAGCAGGTTTGGCTCGTACCAGCCATCGTCGAAGGTAACGGCCCTGTTTCGATCGAGACAGAACGATGATTTCGCGTTTTCATCGACCGCATAGAGCGCGCTGCGATCACGATACTCGTTATAGAAGGGCCCGAGCGGCGCGTCGGACGCTTTCAACAAAACATAGAGCCCGCTTTTCGGCAGCCGAATGTGAAGATCCGACACCTTGCCGAAGACATAGCCCATGGCCATGTCAAAGGCGCGACGCTCTTTGAAGGATAGACCGCGCAGATATTCGAGAAAATCTGCTTCAAAATTCAGACCATAGTCGTCTGCCTGCTTGAGAAATTCCTCGCTCGTCAGGCAGAGAGTGTAGCGCGGCTCCCAGGCAACATGCTGAAAGAAGCGCAGAAAGCGGACGCCGTGTTCCTGCTCTTCCTCCAGACCAACATGCCCATCGACTTCGATGAACCGCCGCAGTTCATCGGCAGTCATCTCTTCATATTGCTTCCGTGCACTGCCGTCCGTGCACTCAATCCCATGCATGGTCACGCCGTCTTTGCGCAGCACGCGCTTTATCTCACTGAGAACTGCGTCCTTTTCTTCAAAGCCGACATGACCAAGGACGTCGAGGCTAACAACATAGTCGAAGGTCGCATCGGCGAAAGGCAAGTGGGAAAGTTTCGAGGTCAGCGTGGTGTCATAGCCATTGCGGCGCGCGGCCAGCGCGCATTCGGGCGAGAGGTCAACGCCGGTGAGCGACACGCGCTTGCGCTTCAGCAGCGCCAGCATCCCGGCGCCGCATCCCAGGTCCAGCACGGAAGAGCCTGCGCGCACGTTGTCGTAAACCCACATGGTGCGGGCAAAGCGCATATCGAAACGATCGAGCGTTTTGAAGTAGCGCGCGTCAAGCACCTCGTCCGACACAAACTTGGTGCGGTAAAACTCAGCCAGGTCAATGCCGGCACGCTCGTACAGATCGCTTTTCGAACTCGACATGGTTTTGAAATGCCTGGGCTTTTCTCCCTCTCCCTTTGGGAGAGGGTTGGGGAGAGGGTGTAACGTTGAGCCGGCTTAGTCCCTCTCCCCAGCCCTCTCCCAAAGGGAGAGGGAGTTCTTAATGACGACAGCAGCTAATCTTTGTGAGTCTTTCTCGGCCGTTCCAGCTTTTCCAGTCGAGACTCGATCGCGCGCCGGCCGCGATCTTCAAGCACGGCCGCCTCGCTCGCTTCCAACGAAAGTTGTTTGAAGCACACCCTTTGCTCTTCGCGCAGATCAGATGCGAGCGCGGCAAGCCTCGCGTCTATTTCCTTTGCCATATTTGATATTCGCGCACCTGCCTCAGTGTTAATTCGCGACAACTGGGCGTTCAGGTCCGCCTGGGCTGCGTTCGTCTCTGAAAATCGCGCTTCAATCGCGACATTTTGTGCCATCAGACTGGAAGTACGGCTACGCATGTCGGCCGCCTCTGCTTCGATCGCGACTTTGTGTGCTATCAGACTGGAAATGCGGCTACGCAAGTCGGCCGCCTGCGCTTCGATGGTCGCGCGTAACGCCTTAATCTCGCGCTCACTTCGTTCAAATCTGGCGAGCCGGACTTCGGCTTCATTCCTTGCCTCGGCCCTAATCCTCATCAGTTCCTCTTCATGAGTTCGCAGTGCTTCGAGGGTATCGGATAGCGCATGGTGAACCGCGGCATTAAAGTTCACTTGCTCCCAGGTGAACCAACGACTAAGTGACTTGAGGCGAGCTTTGATCCATAGCTCGAGGCGCGCCGGCATCCCGGTGCGGTTACTGTAGAGCGGGGGCAGCCGGTCCCAGGCGCGCGTCGTCGTGGTCAAATGAGCAGCCAGACGGCTGAGCGATTCCGCGTTCCCGGATCCGTCTTCCGTGCTGGCGTCTACCAGCGCATCTGCGGCTGTTTCGCCCGGAACCACGAGCGTACCCGGCGCGGGACGCTGCTCTTGATCAGCACGAACGCGCTCGCGTATTTCATTCAGGATGGTTTCCACTTCACTGACCATAACTCACGCTCCGGCTGCCTGTAGTTCACTTTCAGTCTTTGAGACTGTGGAAGTGTCGACGCGCCGCGCGGTGACACTCGCGTTGAGATTAGCAACCCCTTCGGTCAGGTGGGCGCTGGTCACGCGGAAAAAGTGCGTGCCGTCGACCCAGTCGTAGGCTTCTCCATCTCGGCTGTGTACGGCGCAGGAAATCGAATAATCGTCCACGCCCAGCCAACAGTCGAAAGAAAAGTTCACTTCCAGAAGTTCGCCCCGCCGCACCGTGCCGAATTCAATCCGATGCTCTTTGGTGTTCGTTCCAAAGGCGCTAATACCATGACGGTTACGGATCAGAAAACCTATGATCGGATCCTCGATGTCCTGTTTGACTGAAACCAGCACGCGCATCATCAACGAGTCGCCGGTTTCAATTATTTCCTGTGGGCGACGAGCTGCATCAATCAGATCGGCGGCGAGAATCTCAGCTCCGCGGTTCCCATGACGGTAGGTGTAAGAAAGAGGAGCAGCAACGTCATTGACGGGGGCTTGCGATTCGCCAGTCCGCGATTCTGCGTCGGCTTCATAAGCCTGTTCACGCTCCATGATGATTCCCTGATAGCAATTGAGCACGTCAAGCGGCGCGCCGTCAGTTACCACGCGTCCGCCGTTCAGTAGAATAGCGCGCGAGCAAAGAGCGCGCACCGCCGCCAGGTCATGCGACACAAACAGCACAGTTGTTCCCTGCTCCTGCAAATCCTGAATGCGGCGCAGGCATCGGTGTTGAAAAACTGCGTCGCCCACCGCCAACGACTCATCAACCAAGAGAATTTCAGGTTCGACACTGGCGGCAATGGAAAACGCCAGGCGAACATACATGCCGCTGGAATAAGTTTTTACCGGTTGATAGATAAATTGGTCAATCTCCGCGAACCGTTCGATTTGTGGCAAGAGCGCATCCGTTGCCCGCCGCGAAAGCCCGAGCAGAGAGGCATTCATGTAAATGTTCTCGATGCCCGTGAACTCCGGATCGAAACCAGCTCCCAATTCCAACAGCGCCGCGATGCGTCCTTCATGTTGGACGTCGCCGTGGGTGGGTTCCAATGTGCCCGCGATAATCTGCAAGAGGGTGGACTTACCGCAACCGTTCGGACCGACGATGCCGACAGTGGTGCCCTTCTCGAGTTCAAAGCTGACGTCTCGCAGGGCCCAAAATTCTTTGTGCCTGCGCAAGCGGCCGCGGGTAAGCGACTCTTTCAGTCGATCGGCCGGGCGCGTGTAGGTCCGGTACTGCTTCGAGACATTCTCCACGCGCAGGACTGTAGTCATGGGTGAAATGTAGCAGAAGTCGGGAGAGGGAAGCCAGAGAACAGTGGACAGTGGGCAGTGGGCAGTGGGCGGAGAACAGTGGACAGTTCAGAGTGCCGGCTTTGGTCGGGCTTTATTGATCGAAAAAGAACTCACGGAAATTGATAATTTAAACGAAGTTAGAAAAGAGGCGAGGATGACGCGACGGCCATCCTCTCCATCTCCTGGTTACTTTGTCCTGATTAACTTCACGGCCCAAACCTCTGTCTGTACTCCCCTGAGTTGATGAAGGCCTTCACCATGTCGGAGTTAGAAAAGTTTCCGCCAAAGGAGTTCAGTTTGTCGAGCCAGAAGTTGAAGCCCGCCGTGTCGGGATCGCGCCGCAGGTAACCGAAGTATTCCATCAGCACGAACGCCGAGTTAAACTCTCGCTGATTCAAAAATGGGGACTCGGCAACCTTCCGCAGCACCGTGGCGCGAGTATCCGTCGTGGCATTCAGGCCCGCTACGAGCGAGTCGCGGAAAGCTTGCGTTGCCGGAAAATTGCCACGGATCTCGCCGCCGCCGAACTGGACGGTGTGGAAGTTGATGTAAGCGCGACCCGCCAGGATGTTACTCAACTGCGCGGCGAACGTCGTGGCGTTGCCCTCGGGCGCATCCCACTTGCCACTGATCGTGCCGCCGACGCCGGAAGCAAACGGTGTATTCACGACGTCATTGGGATTGTTGTCGTTGAACGGGGTGCCGAAGAACCCCCACACTACCGGCCCATTGACGCCTGGCGCGACAGACGGGCCCGCGTGTATGTGAGCATTGGCCAGGTTGTCGTTTGTATCCGCCGTTTGCGAGCCCGTGAAGTCAATGTTGTTGACCGTGGCTGTAAACGTCATGGACGTCTGCGCGTTGTTAATGACGAAGGTCGCCGTACCGAAAGACGCCGGCCTCCGAGCACCCCCGGACAGGGTTGGGTTGGTCGGCGGATTCTCCTGGGCGTTCGTGAGGTTCACAACGAAGTTGCTGGTCGATAGCCCCGCGGATGCCAGTAAGTTATCAACGTACTGGTCGTTGGTCAGGCTCGCAGGATATTTACTGACGAACTCAGGCCGGTTGACGAAGTCGTTAAAGTAAGCCTGCTTGTTGGCTTCGAGTTGGGCGTCCGCCCCCACCTGGCCAAAGACGAAATCCTTCTGCAATTGCTGTGTCTCCTTTTCAAACTGACCGTACAGTACCGGCACGGGAGGCCCAGTAGGCAAATTACCGAACGCCGCCTTGTTGGCAAGGTAAGAGAGAAAGCCCGTCTGCTGGAATTCGATTGAGAGGAAGAAAGCCGCGCTCACGTTAGTGCGTTTGGCGTCACGGCAAGCCGCATCGGCGCCGCATGAAGTGATCTCGTTAACCCAGAAATTGAAACCAGCGATGTCCGGTTCGCGGTTAAGGAAGTCGAGGTAGTGCTGGCGGACAAAAAAGTTTGCATCGTCAATCTGGTTAGCAACCGGTGGTGACGAATCGTTGTCGGTAATTTTCACCGTAGCATAGGTTGGACTGCCGATTCCGACTCCGGCGCCTGTTTGGTTTGAGAGCGCCAGATTAATTATTTCATCTCCCTCAACAAAGCCGTCGTTGACAATCAGAAGGCGCACGGTCTTGCTGGTCTCGCCGGGATTGAAGGTGACTTTGGCGAGGGCAATCTCGTAGTCGCTCTTCTGCGAAGCGTGGAGTGGTTGTGACTGGTCGTAAGTCGAGACATTGACCGTGGCTGTCCCCGAGGCGTCACCCGCGCGAATGACGGTAATATCGATGTGGCCGCTGCCCTCGCCAATGACAAATTCGTCGGTGGCAAATTGGACGAGCGAAGTGGCCGAGGCCGTCGTTGGCTTCAAAGAGCCAAACAGTCCGTGCTCCTCTTTAGCGATGCCGGCAGTGAAGTAAAGCGTGCCGGTATCGCCGCCGCCGACACCGTTTCCAAAATTGAGCGCCCAAAGTCCGTCAATCCCGATGTTCTGGCCGGCTTCGTTCTTAAGAGTGCCGAGGAACGCACCGGTGGTCGGATTGTAAGCATTGATCAGTCCGGCGTCGGAAAAGTTACCCACCAGCAGCGCGGAGCCGAATATGCCGAAGCTGGCTGGTGCGATGGCCACACCCCAGGGCGCGTCGAGCACGCCGTTGTTGATGCCAAACGTAAGATCGCGGACGCCGTCGGTGTTGAACCTCCTCACGAACCCCTTACCCGCACCGTTCTCGGCACGCCCGTCGACACCCACTTTCGCGTAGGTAACGTAGAGCGAACCGCCGATATTCTGGATATTGTGAGCGTGATAAACGTTCCCGACAGTGGTTGGGATTGTCGGGTCGATGAAGCCTCCGCTGACGGTCGTCAATGCGAACGTCGGGTCATACACGTCTATGGCGCCGTTGGCAAAGTCGGCGGCGTAAAGGCGATTGCCGCCCGCGGCAGCGCCGATAGCCAGACCTGTATAGACGTGGCCCGGATGACTTGCCAAAATGCTCGCAACGGTCCCCGCCCTCCACGCGACGATATTCCCGGTGATGGAGGCGAAGATGAATCGGGCCGGACCGGTGCCGCCACCGGACGTAATCACAAAGTCGGAGGTTGCATTGGAGACGGTCCCGGTCGGAAGGCCGCCGGGGATAGTAACCGTCAGCGCATTCTTCGTCAACGGACTGCCGGTCACGTCTCCGCCGTAAAGCGTCGCCGTGCTCGTGCCGTTGTTAGCAACCCAGAAAGGGCTGGTCGCCAACATCGAGATGCCCCATGGATTAACCAGTAGCGGATCCTGAATGAACGCGAGCCCGCCGACATCGGCAACAAAATTTGTTTGCCTATATGCCGAGCCCGGTGGAATCGGCACAATGTCAGGCGATATAACGGTCCCTTGTTGAGCGGTAACCGGCGCCGTGAGCCGTCCAGCCAAAAGAGCTGCAGCGAGCAATCCGATTAGTACCAGCCCGGCAAGAATACGCGCGCGATGCGCGATGAGGCGTGCTATCAACATTTTCAATCCTCCCTGATCCGTGTGATTCAGATTTCAGATAATTATCCCAGCTTGAGAAACTAACAGATGCTGTCCTCAACCTGAGAAATAAGGCTTTAGGGGAACGCGCCCAACTGTATTCTGGTCAGTGGTTAGTGTCAAGCGAAACCTGGAAACTCTATCCCCAATTCGGAAACCCTTAACACTCAAAAGAGACGAAAGCGTTCCTTATGGCCTCACGCAAGAGAGAGGAATACGTTCCTTGTGGCCTCTCGGATTTCGCGGCAAACTTTTAAGCCTTTGGGGGCGACTTCACGTTGACTCACCGCGTCAGTACAATAGTGAACCTGACACGCCTTACTTTATTGTTTCCGGTTTCAGGTGTGCCCCTGTAGCTCAACGGTTAGAGCAGCAGACTCATAATCCTAGAGCAGCGGTTTTACTGAGAATTCCTGAATGTGATCGAGTTGCGAAAATCGCACTTCTGCCACTCAGTGCTATTCGATCACAACCCCTGTCACGTCATAAATCCACCACAGCCGAAACCGGCTAGAAAATTCAGCATGGAGAGCTTTTGCGTAGAAGCTTTGCGAGGGCCAGGGAATAGTCTGACAAGGATCGCGGTCGAAAAATGATTCTACGGTCAACCTCGCGCGAGATCGCGGGCGCTTTTTAGCGTCGGGAAATGCGCGTGATCGTGGATCAAAATGCGATCCACTGTGAGCGTGACCGGATGCTTCAATGACTCGCCGATTGAACAATGCGAGGGCCATTCGCTGACAAGCTCAGCCAACGACAAAAAAGTGCGGTAGAATACGAGTCGCTAGATGATGGATATCGGCTTCTGGAAGGACTTGGCTGACACCGTGCAGGGCTTTACTGTCTTCGCTGTGGCGATAGGCGGTAGTGTGCTGTATTTGCTACGCCGTCAAAGGTTCCCGCGAGCAAAAATCGAGCAGACAATTCACCACAGAAGTATTGATGCCGAGCGATTGCTGCTGTTCGTAGTAGTGACAATTACGAATTGTGGGGAAGTTCGGATTCGAATGGAAGATGGCGTGACTTGGGTGCGCAAGATTATGCCAGGCGCTCCTGAATTTTTAGACGATCCCAAAATGGGCGAATCATTAGTGAAGTGCGGAGTCGGCTATCTAATCGGAGAAAAGAATGCAGACATCATCGCCGGGCTAACCGAAATAGAGCCTGGTGAAGAGCAAGAGTTTTGTTTTGAATTCATTCTTCCGTCTGATGTACAGACTCTCGCCATATACAGCCACTTTGGGAACGTGAAAAAACGAAAAGGCGATCTTGGATGGAATAGAACAACGTGGTATCAAGTGCATTCAACAGAGGAGAATAGGCGAAAGAAATGAGAGATCAATCTAATCGGCAAACACCGCAGCAACCTCGCCACGATGAGACGAGGCAAGCGCCACCTTTGCAAAGGCCTCCGGTTCAACGTCCTCCGTCGGAACCTTCACAGCCGTCGCGGCAACCATCGCGGCAACCATCGCAGCCGACAACGGAGAGGAAAGGTTAATGCAGTTGCTTTGCAAGCCGGTCGGAAATACGATTCGATCTAAGTTCATCAGGCGTCCAAAACAAGCTCTGAAAGTGAGTTTCCCACAATGAAGCACTCAAGCAGCCTTAAATGCCCTCAATGCGGCCTGGTTAACTTTGCGACGGTTGATTCGTGCAAGCGTTGCGGCAATGCGCTCGTCGCATCGACGGCTGATGCTGAGCCACTCAATAGACGGAACTGGCCTGTGTTCGTCGGAATCGGCGGCTTTCTTCTTCTCTGCACGCTTGTGATCGGCGGCTACGCGATTGTACGAACAGTGAATAGCAAGCGCGAAGTTGCTCGCAACGCTGAAATTGCTCGCGCAGCTAAGGATCATAACCGCGAAGCTGCTCGCAACGCTCTAAATGCTATCGGTGAACTTCAAAGCGTTACCAGTGTGGGGACAAACTTCATGCAATATACGTCTGCGCTTCAAACGGCGAAGATCAAATTCGATGCCGCCTTAAGAAACTACGCTCCGAATGATACCGAAGATCGAGAAGTTGCGAAGCAGCTTATCGAAGCATTTGAGTGCCATGTAGATGCACGGGACGCTTGGTCAGAATTCATTGAGCATGGTAGTTACGGGTTCGTTGATGAGAAGAACTTAGTGGTCAAACCACTCGCTCAAAAGTACGGACTTGAAGCTGAAGCTTCTTCGTTCTCAAGTGAAAGACACTTTTTCAATAGGACTGTGCTCGACGCCATCTGGTCTAAAGCCAACTCAGATTTCCAACTTCTCGGCATCAAGCTCGCTAAATGACTCCGCTTCGTCCGATCCGCTGATCGTTTCAAGCTTGTGATAATGCTTGCGATCAACGTGAGGTGTCCCACGCGATGATCGTTCGTTTTGCAAAAGTGACGATGCCGTGGCATCTTTTGCTGACTGCCACACTACGTGATGATCAGCATCGAACAAAAACCTTTTCTTACTTATCAGGCTTTCAGCACGTCGCTTATCGCAACGGCGCAGCGTGGAAAGCTGTACCGCGAGAATGCGAGTCAATCATCACGCGGTGCGTTTAGAAGAGTCCTGCGTAGCAAACTCGAAGCTCTGTTGCCGGAATACACGCGCGAAGTTTCCCACAAGCGCCATTGTGCAAACATTCTAAGACTCGCAGATGATTTGTCGGATTGTTGTAAGGATGCATTGAAAGACGGTCGCTTTAGGATTGGCTCCGCACAGAAGGCTTTGAATCTTTACCTCAAACTAAATCTGGTGTCTCGGCCTTATTGAAAGACCGCCGCACTGTCCGTTCGATGCTAGGATTCTCGCAAAGATTCCTGGGTGTCGGTCGATCAGGGGACGCAACTTGACGCTATGGCGGATTACGAATTCATCGTGCGAAATGCGCAAGCAAAGGCGAATGGTGTATCGCTTGCTGAGTGGGAGCTAACGGAATATCAAAATACAATCCCTTAACCTTCGGTTGATGCGGCATCCAACACTTCACCTTCGATTAGATGTTGGCTCACCGGCTGCGGATCATCAATCCCTACAACTTGGATGTAACCGAAACCAACATTAACGTTGACATTCAGATCACCCTCGCCAGTGCGGCGTGCTCCATAGCGCTCAGGGTAGCGCCTTTCGCACAACCATGCAGCAGCAGTCCAAAAACCTTGCGCAGCGGCATTTTCGATCACCGATATCCAGCGCGATTGTTTTTCTTCCATCACTTTCTCGATCTCCGCCATGAAAGCGATCAATGCCTTTTCCTTCGCCGTTGGCCGCATGGACGGATCGTCTGGATTTTTCTTGATGCGTTCAATAGCGGATCGCGCTTGTTGCATCCAATCGTAAAATACAGACTTGTGAATGTTCGTCAGAGCACAAGCGGTCTCTACGTAAAGCGCGTTCGCTAAGTTTGCGAGAAACCGCTCTTGAAGTTCGGGAGTCAACTTCGTGGGCCGGCCAACTGCATTCCGCGGCCTACTTAACTCTTTCGACATTCTCTTACCTTCACAAGACATTTTGATACATCCCGTCCGTCGCTTGCGCTCTGACTTGCGCGTCAATTCGTTCTTTGATGATCTCGAATTTGCGAGTCGGCCAATACGAAGTCTCAAAATCGGATGCGGTCATACCGGCAGCAATACAGCGCCGCTTTTCTTCCGCTTTGGTTTGCTTCATTCGCTCGCGATTCTCATGCTCGCGGGCTTCGGCCCGTGCAAGTCGCTGCGCTTCTTGCTCACGCGCTTGTTTACGCCGTAACACCTCGCGATCAATGCGGTCTTGCTTGGCGCGATCGCGCACGCGGGCGTCGTAGATCGCCAGTTCGATTGAATCCAGGTCGTTCCGAAATCCGCCACTGCTACCGTCGTAGTTTTGGATTGTGCGGCGAATGTTTCCTGTTGCCATGATGATTAGTTGCCTCCTTCAATTTCTCGTTATCAATGACACCTTACAGCACGAGTCAAGTCTCTCTGTGGAAAAGGCTGCGTTTTGATCTTTGCTCTCGCACTCGCACCGGCGATGCAGTGCTGAAAACTGATCGGTTGCTATCGTGAACAGATCAATCGATCACAGTGAAAAGCTCAAGCTTTCCCACAAGACAAACAGAGGCATGTCACCCGTCTCATGTTGCCTCTCTTGAATCACTAGAGAGAATCGAACGTCGAATGCACCAGCGATTCACCCCGCTGCTGTTCACAGCAACTACAAGATTGTTCACACCGTAGAGCTTCCGTAAGTACCTATGTCCATTCACTGTTCACACTGTTCACGGTGTTCACACCACTTTCAATCGATCAAAATTTCTCTAGTGACTTGAACAGTGTGAACAATTCAATTTTCCTCAGCATTTCACGGATGATGCTGTGAACAGCGCACTGGCTTAATCCTGGTTTTCAGCCGCTTTTGATCGTTTTCGATGTAGTTTCAGGTAGTTAGGTGGCGAGTACCACAGCCTTACGCTGATCACTTCACCACCTTGCCGCGCTGCGATCTGTTTGCTCTTGAATCCTTGCCGCGCCAACATCTCCGCAAGCTCTGTAGCACTTACCTTGTGCGGTGCGAAGTGCTCATTGAAATTCGCAAAGCGCTTTAGCGTCTCGATGTACACATACACGCGGTGATCAGCAACATCGAAGAAACCTTTGCTCTTGTTGTTGTCATTGTTGTTCGCTGCTTTCTTGATGTCGGTTAGCATCTGGAACAGCGCACCTTTGTCGTCGCTGTTAATGTGCGACATCGCATCGACTCCGTTCGTTTGATAGCCGCCACGCAGTTGACTTCGATTAACGAATGCTTCTATCAACGTGCGAATCGTGTCACTCTCAGAGTAGGTGACAACGATCTTAGCTGACTTGAAAATGAGACTTGCAATCAGTTCCCACTCTTTGCCGACTGTCTTAGCCGATAAACCGATGCCACAAGCATCAGCGATCTTCGCTCGCGTTCTTGTGAAGCTGTACACGTCGATAGCCTTGCCAAGCGAAAAGCGAGTGCCATCATCCAATGCTGCATCGTAATTCGATTCCGTGGCTCCAAGTTTGATGATCTCTTTGAATGGCACTCCCGTCTTTTCGCGGAGTTCATGGATAAAATCCGCCGTGTCAGTCTGCGGTTGTTCAGGCAGCTTGAATGCACGCAAGATCGCTGTGCGCTCGCATCCTTCTTTGCAGCTAATCTCGTTCGTGACCGGATCGAAGATCAGCGCCTTGTCGCTCTTGTTTCCGTGACATATGCCGTGCGTCTCAAACACACGTGTTTCCTTGTTGAACGTATCTGTCTGTGTTAACGATTGACGCAGAGCTTGATCAATCTCTTCTTGAGTCTTGAATGTTCGCGGCGAAGCCGGTACGACATTCAAGTGAGTTGGCCTCACTTTGGTGTCTGCGTTGTGCTTTTGATGTGGCTCACTAGCAGTGCTCATTTTTTCTCTCTCTTTGGAGTCTGACTCCGCGATCTCCGCCAACGCTTCAGCCTTCAGTCTCGCGATCTTTTCTATTTGCTGCGGACTCCACGGTGAAAAGTTGTTGCGGAGCGGAGTCGGTTGTGCTAGGTTGGCCATCGCAGAAAGCGCCAAGCCAGGCTTGGTCTCCTTTCATCAGTTGTAAGATCAACAAAACGTGTTTCCACTCGCGCCGCACGAACGCAACCGTGCGGCGCGATTTTCTTTTCGCAAGCGATCTCGCCTGCGCAGTTTGGCAAGGTAGGTTAGAGCTGCACCAAAGCAAGGTTGAGTAGGTGCAGCCGCTATGTTTCAACGGCGCGCGCTCTAAGCAGCGCGTTGTTTTCCGGCGCGACTCTTTTCACCTTCGCTGCCGCGTTCGAGATACGCTCGCAGATCAGCGTCCAGCACCAGCACGCGACGCCCGAACCTCTGCACGCGCAAGCGTCCGGCCCTTATTTCGTTGCGAAGGAACGCCAGGCTCAGGCTAGTTACCTCTGCGATTTCAGCGACAGCGTAGGCCGGTTTTGACTGCAATGCGGGTGTTTCCATATAGGCCGATCCTTTCTGGTAACAATTGCTGGCGGTCAGTAAGCATCTATGATACGATGACAATGCGGCGCGTTCAAGCTGTTAATTGCGCCGACAGGCATCTTATTTGCTGCGCGTAGTCCTGAAATAAGACAGATATTAGCTATTTCATACTAACATGCGTCGCGTACATCAACGCAAGCCCAAAGCGAGTCGGCTGACACCGTGTCCGCCGAAACTCAAAGCGATCATCGATCTCGCTAATTCAGTGCCGCCTGATCAGCCGGTTCCTAACTTGGCTGAACGATTCTACGAGCGAGCCGTTGAACCGTCGTTAACTTCACCCAAGCAATATGTTGAATGGGAAAGGCGCAATGCGCGCCTATTGCTCGCGGAACAGAAGAACCGCTTGATCCGCGAGTCAAGGGACAATCTGCGAATGATTGCACACCGCACTCAACTTGATCTGAAGAGACTTGCGGATGTTCAACGGCAATCGCCTTTGCAAACAGCGGCGATCATTGAGATTGAACAAGGGAAGATCACAATAACAGGCTGGTTAATCGAAGCGCTCAAAGACGTAAAGGATGCGGCGCGCATTCGTCAATGCGAAATCTGTCAACGAATCTTTTGGGCTGGACGCTCAGACCAACAATGTTGCTCGCCTGAGTGTTCGCGTGCGCGACGCAATCGGACATATCAAAGGCGCTTGCGAAGGAAAATCGCGCGGAGCAAGAAAGGATGACTAACGATCATGGCGATCTTAAAACGAGGTAAGGTGTATTGGTACGAATTCACTTTCAAAAAACAGCGTGTACGTGTCTCTACGAGACAACGCAAACAGAGCGTTGCCCGCGATCAGGAAGCGGCACACCGCAAACGGCTGATGGATGGTGAGAGGGGAATTATCAATCTTCAAACCGTGCCCACGTTGCGCGAATTCGGGCCGCGATTCACGAATGAGATGGAAGTGCATTGCAAAGGTAAGCCGCGAACGTTGGAATTCTGGAAGCAAAAGCTTGAGCGCTTGTTGAAGTTTGAGCCGCTCGCTTCGTCAAAGCTGGATGCGATCAACAAAGCGCTGATCGCTGAGTACGTGCAAACACGCAAAGACGATGTTGCACCGGCAACGATCAATCGCGAGCTTGCCACGCTGAGGCGCTTGCTCTATCTCGCTTTAGAGTGGGAAGTGATCAAAGGTGTTCCACGCATCAAGAAATTGAAAGGTGAGCGTAACCGTGAGTTTGTGCTGAATCATGAGCTAGAGCGCCAATATCTAACAGCAGCGCCGGAACCGTTGCGCGATGTAGCTTTGCTAATCCTCGATACCGGCTTGCGCGTCGGTGAAGCGCTCGCGCTTGAATGGTGCGACATTCACCTTGATCCGGCGCATGGCGGTCGCTTCGGTTATTTGCACGTGCGCGACGGTAAATCAAAGAATGCGAAGCGCAACGTGAGCTTGACGGCGCGCGTGAAAGATATGCTCACGAGTCGTTCAATCGCCGCTCGATCAAGCGGTATTGATTCAGAGTTCGTGTTTCCTGGGCGAAGTGAGAATGCTTTCGTTGTCACGTCACTCTGTCATCAACATGCGACGCGGCGTGCCGATTTGAATATGCCCGCAGACTTCGTGATACACTCGCTCCGTCACACAATGCTAACCAGACTTGGTGAAGCGGGCGCGGGTGCGTTCACCATCATGCGGATCGCGGGTCACAGTAGCGTCACCGTCTCTGAGAAGTACGTTCATCCAACGCCAGAAGGTTTAGAGCGAGCCTTTGAGCAATTGGAGAATTACAACCGTGAAGCGGTGCGGCCTAAGCTCAAGATCGCATAGGTGCAAATAACTGCGTTGAACGCTCGGAAGATCAGATCAGTCATTGCGGCTTCGGATGTATGCACCCGCCCTCAACCAAAGCGGAAAAAAGCGGGTGGGGTGGCCGTTGTTCGTTCGACCCCTGGATCGCGTTCTTGCCACAAAGCTACCACAATCGGCAAGCGCCAACGCTCAACACGTCCGGCGCAGCATCGCTTAACCTGTTGCATTGTTTGACGTTTTAGTTCGTGTGCCCCTGTAGCTCAACGGTTAGAGCAGCAGACTCATAATCTGTTGGTTCGGGGTTCGAATCCCTGCGGGGGCACCATAAAACAGTAGGCAGGCGGCAGAAGGCAGCAGTAGGCAGTAGGCAGGGAGCAGTAGGCAGTGGGTAGTAGGCAGGGACTAATTAGTGTTCTTACATTTAAGTGTTGTGCGCGTTCCTTGAAAACCAACTCGTCAAACCCACAATGGCGCGAAAACATCCACACTTCATGAATCAACATCAATCCAATTCAAGGTGCGCTCGATGGCTTTCTGCCAGCCGATATATCCGGCTTCTCTCTGGTCTGCGCTCCAACGCGGTTCCCATTGCTTGTCCGCTTGCCAGTTGAGCCGCATCTCTTCCACATCGCGCCAAAAACCGACAGCTAGTCCAGCCGCGTAAGCCGCCCCGAGCGCGGTGGTTTCCGAAACGACCGGGCGTACCACGGGCACACCTAAAATGTCGGCCTGCAGTTGCATGAGCGTATCGTTGACCGTCGCGCCACCATCTACTTTCAAGACCGCCAATCGAACGCCGGAATCTTTTACCATCGCGTCGAGCACGTCGCGCGTTTGATAAGAGATGGCTTCGAGCGTCGCCCGCGCGAGATGACCTTTGTCGTTGAAGCGCGAGAGCCCGACGATGCAGCCACGCGCGTCGGCGCGCCAGTATGGAGCGTAGAGTCCTGAAAAAGCCGGCACGAAATAGACGCCGCCGTTATCCGGAACGGAGCAGGCGAGCGCTTCGATGTCGCTCGCTTGTTTGATAATACC